>CAWBRJ010000048.1:0-133075 GCA_963790935.1 uncultured Acidobacteriaceae bacterium
ACCGGTTCTTGGCGGTCAGCTCACCCGAGTGATTACCGGTGTCGATTTCCCTCTCGCCTTCATCAATGGTGGCCAGAGAGTGTGTTTCTATCGAAAGGACCTCACCGCGGGGTCGTACCAATTCCTCAGCGCCAACGCGGACGGCAGCGACCAGCAGGTTCTGGCGCACGGGAAAAAGCCATTTCCCGTGCTTGCCGTTTGTTCTCCGAGCGGCAAATTCGCTGTTCTCGAAGACACGCTTGGCAATGTCGAGAGCCTCGATTTCGGCTCGGGATCGACGCGGACCGTAGCTTCCTCGGCCGCGCTGGGCGGATACCTCAGTGACATGCAGTGGATCCCAAACGGGAAAGGTCTCTTCATCACCAGCTGGGAAAAGGTCGACTTTGCCCCCGTCAGCTTTCTTTCCTATCCCTCGGGAAAGGTGCGACAAATCACGAACGACCTGAGCGTGTACTCAGGCATCAGTCTCACGTCCGATGGCAGAACCATCGCAACCACGCAAAACGACTTGAATGCAAGATTCGCAGAACTCCCTCTCGCGGGCTCGCTCGAGGAAGACCAAACCGGCGAACTGGTGTGGTTCACCTGGCTGGATAACGACACAATTGTGGCCAACGGCGCCGGGAATTTGAGGGTAATCAATCTTCTCAAACACGAAGCCACTGCGGTGAATGTAAAGAACGGCTTCTTGTTCGGCCAGCCGTCTTTTTGTGGGCGGGACACGATGGTCCTTGTCGGCGCCGCTCTCGAGGGGGATGTTCGTCGCGTCTATACGCTTCACCTCGATGGCAGCGGATTGACGCAGGTGACGAAAGGACCGATGGATTCATTACCGAAGTGCACGGCGGATGGGGAATGGGTCTTCTATGCCGATGACGCTGACGGGAACAATCCGATTCTGATGCGGCAGTCTCTCCGGGGTGGGGCTCCGCAGAAGTTAGCGCAGGGGCGTATATGGTTTGACGTTTCTTCGGATGGCAAACTGCTCGCCACTGCCGCCATCGACAAAGGTGCGCCCCTGCAGATCGTTGCGCTTGATTCTTTGCAAACGATTCGAAGCTTCGCCACCCGTGATTTTGATGATTTTGTCCGCTTCGCATTTTCAGCCGATGACAGGAGCATCTTCTACGTCACCAGGAAAGGCGCGGACGCAACCATCTGGCGGCAACCACTGGACACAGCTACTCCCGTGAAGGTGGCAACTCTGCCAGGGAGGACGGTGAATTGGATTCGGCCATCACCGGACGGCAAAAAGCTTGGCCTCATCCTTGAGGCGCCGACCTCAGAGGCTGTCCTTCTCCACGATGTTCGGTGAGTGCTCGAATGCTCGCCGCTAAGATGCGCTGGCGGCCGTTTCAGTATCTCGTTTCCCACCGAAAATGTCGGATTTGCAGAAGCCCGTCAGTTAACGTCCAACGGTGACTTGAAGCTATTACGCAATAACCAGCGCTTGCCATTGCTGGATCAGATAAGAAGAAGTCCCCGCATCGAAATAGGCCAACCTCGCCACTTCGCCCGGCATCCATATCTACTGGATTCGTGAGGAAACTGCATGACAAAGATCTACAGGATTCTAGCCGTCACCACGCTAAGCGCAAGCCTCATCGGCCCGATATCGTTTGCCCAGGATCATCGCGACGACGATCATCATGACGCCTATGTGCGCCATGATGAATGGAAGAAGGGCTACCACATGAAACAGGAAGACTGGCACAGGGCTCAACCGATAGACTATCGGCAGTACCACTTAAGCCCTCCACCACGCGGGTATGAATGGCGGTCGGTTGATGGCAACTATGTCCTGGCTGCTGTCGCTACCGGCGTCATTGCCTCCGCCGTCGTTGCTTCGACGGTTCACTAGCCTGCGAAAAAACTCAATCTACAGGCTGACAAGCTGCGGAAAGCCTCTATATGTTGGGCACGGCTTCATCCGAGCCATAAACATATAAGCTTTCCGTGGCCTTATCTCAACTCAGGTCATCACCGGTCTAGACACTTCCGCTGCATCATCTCCCGACTTGCCATAGATAGAAGGTACTCGGGCTCCTAGGGGCCGCAAGTAGGTTGTGAGCTGGCCACGATGATGAATCATATCGAAGTGAAACATCCAGAGTATGTCGCGAACGGGCCAGTCCAATGCGACCCGCCCATTCATCCGGAACTGGGCCTTCGTGGTCCAGCGTTTCTCATAGACAGTACCCAGCTCTTCGGCAATCCGTTGAGTCAGGTGGAGATACGAGGCCAGCATCTCCTGATGAGAGGGATGAGGTTCGATGAGAGGCCCATCCGATTCATAGCTTGTCACGATGTCCAGGCGTATCTGCAACCCGCGAACAATCGTCCAGAACAGCTCACCCGCCGATGGCGCCTTTGGGTGCGGACGAAAATCCAGACGATGGGGCGGCAGCTGTTCAAGGACGGACCGGGTAAACCCTGCTTCGGCCTGGAAGCGGTTCCGGTAGAAACTTAGATCGTCCATATGGTTACACCTTGCTCATTGCTGGAACCAGGCTCGGCACCTGTGAAGTAAGGAAGGGATAGTCCGTATATCCGATGGGAGAGGATCCGTAGTATCCCTCTGGCCGTCCCTCGTTGAGCGGTGCGCCGGAGGCAATGCGTTCCACCAGATCGGGATTGGCGATAAACGCTCGCCCGAACGCCACCAGATCGCCTGCTCCCTCGCTGATCAGGCGTGCCCCGTGTTCCGGGTTGATTCCGACGTTCAAAATGAGAGGACCGTCATAACGCTTCCGGAAGTGATGAATCAAAGCATCCCCAGACAGCGCTTCGATCGGGGTGCCAGTCAAATCTGCGTTTTGCCGCATGAGCAGGACGTGGGAAAGGTTGTAGGCGCGCAGCCTTTCATAGACGTACTCGCTGACGGCAAGTGTTGAATCTACGGCCTTGAAGACACCCGATTCGTTCATCATGGGGCCGGACTTCACGCCCACTCGCTGGCTGGGCCATACCTCGAGAACCGCATGCAGCACTTCAAACAGAAACCGTGAGCGATTTTCGATGGTTCCACCGTATTCATCTGTGCGGCGATTGGTTGTCTCGTGCAGGAACTGGTTGATGAGGTACACGTATCCGGCCTGCAACTGGATTCCGTCGAACCCTGCCTCGCGCGCAATGAACGAAGCGTGTTTGTAATCTGAAACTGTTTTCTTGATGTCTTCTCTTGACATTGCGCGCGGAAGATCGCTCATGACCGAGCCGCCGCGGATATGAATCAGCTGCTCCGGGTTGATCGCGGAGGGAGCCAGCGGCTGGTGGCCGTCCGGATAGAAGCTGCGATGTGAGACACCACCCTGGTGCCATAGTTGGGCGAAGATACGGCCACCGTGCTCGTGAACTGCATCGGTCACCTTCTTCCACGCCTGCCCCTGCTCTTCGTTGTAGATGCCTGGTACTCCATACCAGCCCTGTGCTTCCTCACTCACCCAGGTTCCTTCGGTGATGATCAGGCCGGCGCTGGCACGCTGCGAGTAGTACTCAACCATGAGGTCGTTTGCAATGTGCCGGGGATTTTCGGCTCTCGTGCGCGTGAGAGGAGCCATCACGACACGGTTCTTCAATAGGAGGTCTCCGAGTCGATACGGAGTCAGAAGAGGATTTTGAGTGTGATCGGACATTTTCATCTCCATGGGCAAGCTGCAAGCCCTGTATTATCCCTGCAAAAACCAATCGTTCATCTGATGGAAGAAGGCTGCTTCGTTTACTCCGGGATTTGCCCGGAAAGGTTTGGCGATCTCCACCAGTACTTCGCTGTCATTGGTTCCCAACGCCGCAATCGTCTGCTCGATGAAGGGCTTCAAAGGCATCGCACGGGGTTCTTCACTGCTGTTCAGCAGGTCCGTCTGGACCCACGGCGGAGCGATTTCCTGAACCTGTACCGATGTTCCTTTGAGCTGATAGCGGAGACCCATCGAGTACGCATGGGTGGCAGCCTTCGTGGCGCTGTAGAGTGCCGCAAATGCCAGCGGCACGAAGCCAAGCACAGACGATACATTCAAGACCGTTGCCGATTCCTGTCGCTTGAGGTGCTCGATCAACGCGCTCGTCATCCGCACCGTGCCAAAGAAGTTTGTTTCGAATTCCGATGTCAAGAGTTTGTCGTCAATGGGCTTGGAGACATCGTCCGCCATCATGATGCCTGCGTTGTTCAGAAGCACATTGAGCTTTGGATATTTCGTGATCAACTCTTTCGAGACCGAGGCGATACTGTCCGGATTCGAGACATCCAGCTCCACGGAATCCATGCCTGGGTTTGCTTGCACGACGTCAGCCAGGTTGGCCTTGCGGCGTCCCGCGACGATCACTTGGTTGCCCAGCTTATGAAATGCTTCAGCGAGACCCCGTCCAATACCAGATCCGCCACCCGTCACCAAAATCGTGTTTCCCGTCAGCTTCATATTTCCTCTGTCTTATCTGCGAAATGGAAAGCTACTCCGCGCATCTCCGTGCTCAACAAAATAGAGTATGATCGTACTCCTAAAGATTCGGAAATATTTCTGTGTGCTCTGAAGTTTTGTTTCTTTCGCCAAACAACGCCATTTTATGAACCTTGGCTTTTCTGTGACCGGTGAATCATTTGGAGTAGCAATGTACTCTAATAGTTTGCGACGGGATTTCGTTCCCTCGGAGTTCTGGGAGGTAGAACCATGAGACACTCGAGGACTGAAAAGGCGGTAACCCACTCCAAGGTCGTTGCCGTGGCGGCCAAGCGCTTCCGCGAGCTCGGGTTGGAGGGGATCGGTGTCGCAGACGTAATGAAGGAAGCAGGTAGCAGCGTCGGCGGCTTTTACAAGCATTTCGAATCCCGTGACGAACTGGTCATCGAAGCACTCGCGGAGGCGTTCAAGGATCTCGACAGATGGGAGCAGCAGGCGGAAGACCTGCCTGCACTGTTGCGCTTCTACTTGGGGGAAGAGCACTGCGACCACCCTGAAACGGGTTGCGCAATGACGGCACTGGCTGGCGACGTTCGCCATGCGAGCACAGGTGTAAGGACTGTCTTCACAGAGCGTGTGAAACACAGTCTTGGCTACTCCGCTGATCGGGTAAAGGGTGGGGACGCAGCATCGCGCCGGGCGCGAGCGATACTCTTGCTTAGCGCTGGTATCGGAGGCCTGTCTCTCGCCCGCGCGGTCAACGACAAGGCGTTATCTCGTGAGATTCTAGCGGTGCTTCGGGATCAACTGATCGCTTTGACGAAACAGCCCCTGCTTCAGAGAGTAAGGGCTCAAGGCCCAGTCGCAAACTGATCCGACGCCAAACGACAGTCATTTGCAATAGCCATGCTGTCGCCGTAACCTTCCTTTGGTGGAAGGAGAACGATTGAGCAAAGACGAAAACTTCGACGTCTGTGTCATCGGCTCCGGCGCCGCTGGTGGCGTCATGGCCAAAGAACTCTGCGAAGGCGGCGCCAAAGTAGTGATGCTGGAAGCAGGGAAGGGAATTCAACCCTGGGAACTGCTCTCCCACAAGTGGCCCTACGAGTTGCCTTTTCGCGGCTTCCGCGGTGAGAAGCAAGCCCCCTTCTATCAAGGCGATGTAGCAAAATCCATTGCGTATGCTGATTCCGATCACATCACGATCGATCGAGTGCGCGTCCTCGGCGGCAGAACCATGCATTGGAACGCGGTCACCCTGCGCTACGCCCCGAGAGATTTCAAAGAGTGGTCCGTGCAGGGAATTGAAGAAGACTGGCCGCTGACCTACGAGGAACTCGAACCCTATTACGATCGCATCGAGCAGATCATCGGTGTTTGCGGCAACGACGATCACCTGGAAATTCTGCCCGCGGGAAAGAATTATTTGCCGCCCATCCCATGGCGCTGCAGCGAACACATCATGAAGCGGGCCACGGACGCGATGGGCATCCCCCTCATTGCCGTCCGCAAGGCAGTCCTCACCCGCCCTTACGATAAGCGCCTACCTTGCCATTATTGTGGCCACTGTATGGATGGCTGCGACGTCGCGTCCATCTTCAGCTCGCCTGATTGCATGTTGCCCAAGGCCCGGGCTACCGGCAATTTCACCCTGCGTCAGAACGCCCTTGCCCGCGAGGTCCTGGTCGATCGCGAGGGCCTGGCGAGCGCCGTCTCCTACATCGATACGGAGACGAGCGCGGAACAGCAGGTCAAGGCGAAGATCGTGGTGGTCTGTTGCTCCACCGTGGAGTCGGCGAGACTCCTGCTCAATTCACGCTCCCCCAAACATCCCGCGGGCCTGGCCAATGGCAACGGCAGGGTAGGGCATCATCTTAACGGTCACCTGAATGAGTCGGTGATCATTTATCTGGACGAACTCGAAGGGCAAAAGCCTTCCAACCAGGATGGCGCCACCGATCATGTGTACGTGCCTCGGTACAACCATCTTTTTGGCAAGACCGATTACATCGGCGGCTGGGGCTTTCAAGTGAACTATTCCAGTTACATGTTTCCGCACCAGGCTACCCGGCTGCCCGGCTATGGTGCTGCCTTTAAGCAGCAGGTGCGGAGGATGCAGCCTGGCTATTTGTCCTTTGGGGGATGGGGCAAGGTCACCTCAGACAACCGGAACTGTGTGACGGTCGATCCAACCCGGTTGGACGCGCATGGCATTCCGACGCCGGTCGTGCATTTTCGCTTCAGCGAGAATGATCATGCATTGTGGCAAGCCGCCAAACAGAGCATGCTGGAAGTTTCGTCACACATGAAAGGCACGGTCTTCACGAGTTTCGGTCAGGGGCCCACTGGCTTTGCCAGCCACGAAGTGGGGACGGTGCGCATGGGAAAAGATCCGCGCACCTCGGTGCTCAACAGCTATTGCCAGGCACGGGATGTAAAAAATCTTTTCGTCACCGACGGCAGCTGCTTTACCACCTCCAGCGAGAAGAATCCGACGCTGACCATCATGGCCCTGTCATTGCGCGCTGCCGACTATATAAAGGAGCAACGAAAAAGAGGCGGGCTTTAGCATGCTGCGGAGGGTACGGGCGAGAGAGCACGTGTGCCCGCAAGAGCTTCAGGAACAAATATTTGCCGCCTCGATAAATTGTCATCCCGACCGGAGCGCAGCGTAGTGGAGGGACCTGCGGTTCTTTTCCCGGTACTGAGACACCCTCCGGAGCACCGGATATGGAAAGAAGAGCGCTGCTTAAAATAGTCGCCCTCACCGCGTTATCGCAAAAACTGAACGCCCTGCCGGGCGCCGCGATGAGCCATATGCAGGCAGTCCCAGCGGCGCCGACGGCGACTGCGTACACGTTACAGTTTTTCACTGAGGAGGAGAGCCACCTTCTTGACCAACTCATGGAGATGATCATTCCAGCCGACGACCACTCTCCGGGCGCGCACGAGGCCCAGACCAATCTATTCGCCGACCTGATGGTGGCTGCCAGCAGCGACGACGTCAAGAAACAGTGGAAAGACGGAATCCGCCTGATCCGCGAGGAGGCCGTGCGCTCATCAATGGACGAGGCACTGCGCAAAGCCGCGGCCAACGAAGACAATCCCCAGACGGATCTGGAAAGGTTCTTCGTATCGCTGAAATTCATGACGGTCAACGGCTACTATACTTCCGCGACGGGCATACACAAGGAGATGGAATACGTCGGCAACACCTACCTTGCTGCCTTTCCGGAGTGCACTCATCCCGAGCATCGGGAAGGATAAGATGTGCACCCCCTCGATCTCGGCCATCTGAAAGCCAGAGTAGCCTTTGCCTCTTATCCAGGCCGTTCGTGCTAGCATTTGGGGCGAAGGAGGTGTCCTATGCCCTTCATCGACACGAGTACCCTTGATGTCATTGAGCGTTTGCCGGGCTGGCACGGACGCTATTTCCACTCGCCCAGCATGACATTCGCGCACTACGACTTTGTCCGCGGTTCGTCCATTCACGAGCACGCCCATCTCCAGGAAGAGGTTTACGAGGTGATCGAAGGCGAGCTCGAGATGACGATTGACGGTATAGCCCAGATCGCCCGGCCTGGTTTAGTCGCGATTGTACCGGCCAATGTCCACCACTCGGTCAAGGCTCTCACCGATGGCCGGGCCATTATTGTGGATTACCCGGTGCGGCACGATTTTATTAGAGAGGCAAATAGGTAAGCTGTCACCGTATTAGGTCGACGCCGGCCCCTGTCCCGACTATCTGTTCGGCGCAAGGGGGCCAATCATCTCATGTTTCAAAGCCAGCAAGCTATTGACAATCCGCGTGAGTCAACGCAAACTCGTATAGAAGTTCGATAGGAGATCTGCAGAACCCCCAATAGACCAGGATTCTCGAGGGCACTCTCGATCGGGACCCGAAGCTGCTAGTGACGAATATCGCCTTTGCGATGGCGAGTGCTCTCAAGGCTACTCAGGAGACACAAGTGAAACTTCGCTCACATCTTCAGGCAATCCTCCGCAATCTGTTTCACAAGCGACGCGTGGAGGGAGAACTCGACGAAGAGGTTCGCACCTTCACGGAAATGCTGGCGGACGAAAAGGTCGCCGCGGGAATGCCTCCGTCCGAAGCCCAGCGCACTGCGCAGGCTGACTGCGGAGGTATCGAGCAGATCAAGCAGGCAGTGCGTGACCGCCGTGCCGGTATGAGGTTTGAAATTCTGGGGCAGGATTTACGCTATGGCCTGCGCCAATTGCGCAGGAGCCCAGCCTTCACCGCTCTCGCCATCCTTACGCTTGCGATCGGCATCGGAGCAAACACTGCCATCTTCAGTTTCGTCAATGCTGTTCTGCTGCGTCCGCTTCCGTACCCTAACGCTGATCGTCTCACCATCCTCTGGTCCGGCTTGGGCTATTCGAATCGCGCGCCATTCTCCAGCTTCGAGGTGTATCAAATTCGCCAGCGAACGAAACAATTCGATCAGGTCGCCGGCATCTGGGTCACCAACGGACCCCTTCCCGGAGAAGGTGACGCCGAGCAGGTCAAAGTGGGCGATGTCACTTCGAATTTTCTGCCTCTGCTTTGTCCCCGGCCGGCTCTGGGCCGCCTCTTCGGTCCAGAAGAAGATGCGCCCAACTCAGCGAACACCATCATCATCTCCCACGGAGTTTGGGTTCGCCGTTTCGGATCTGATCCGGCGATCATCGGCAAATTAGTGCGTTTCGGCAAACATTCCGCGGTTGTCGTTGGAGTTTTACCCAGGAATTTCAGGCTGCGCTTCCCTGACGACGCCAGTGTTCCGCCCGAAGTGGACGTATTCAGTTCAATCCCTGTCGGACCCTGGGATCCGCAGGGTCCGGCGTTTCTTCATGTAATTGGACGGCTACGCAATGGCAGCACCACGGCACGCGCCCAGGCAGAAGGGGATGCCATCGCCACGCAAATCAATGCGCTCGGAGGGCGGTCGGAGATGGCGCACTTCCGCTTCTATGTCTTCCCCCTTCAAGCAGACGACGTCCGCGAGGTCCGCAGCACTTTGCTGCTTCTCTTCGGCGGTGTAGCGTTCGTGCTGCTCATCGGATGCGCCAATATCGCGAATCTCTTGATGGCACGCGCCCGGCAGCGCCAGCACGAAACCACCGTTCGCGCCGCGCTCGGAGCATCGCGCGGCAGGCTGGTGAGTCAGCTGTTCACCGAAAGTCTTTTGCTCGGTTGTTTCGGTGGCATCGTGGCATTGGGCCTTGGCTGGGTCGCAATCCGTGCCATCCTGGCAGCTCGTCCTCCTTCGTTCGTAAACCTCGGTGACGTCAGCCTCGACTGGCGTGTTCTCGCGTTCACCTTTGCCGTAGCAATTGGCACCAGCGTGCTCTTCGGCCTCGCGCCCATGATTGCCGTACGGCGCCTGGATCTGACCCGCAACCTCAAGGAGGGTGTCCGGAAGAGCGGGTGGCGGCGCCGGCACTGGATCAATGTTCTGGTTTCCGCCGAAGTTGCCCTGGCATTCGTCCTCCTGGTGGCAACAGGCCTGCTCATGCGCACATTTGTCAATGTTTTGCGCCTCGACCCGGGATTCCGCGCTGACAATGTCTTCACCTTTCGCATCTCCGCGCCGGGATACGCTCCCTTACGCCGATTGCAGCAAGGGCTCCAGGCTCTTCCCGGCGTTAAATCCGCAGCAGCCGTATCCCACATTCCGCTCGATGACGCGGGAAATTGGTATGACTACTACTGGAAAGAGGGTGCGCCCGCTGAATTGCAGAACACCGAAATGGCGGATCACCGCTCCATTCTGCCCGGATATTTCAGTACCATTAGCGCCAGTTTTATCGAAGGCCGTGATTTTACCGAGACCGATGATGCCGCGCACCAGCATGCCGTCATCATTGATGACGTCCTCGCGCGCCAGCTCTGGCCTGATGGCGACGCGATCGGCAGAAAGCTAAATATTTCCGACTCTCCCAGTGGTCCATATGAATTCCAGCGCGACTGGGCCGTCGTTGTAGGAGTCGTGCGCCATGTTCAGTACCACTCGCTCACGGCGATCATCCGTCCTCAAATTTACGTGCCGTACCAACTGGCGCCGCGGCCGTCGATGTCGATCGTGATTCGCACTGCCGGTGTTGTCTCAAATCTCGCGGACTCCGTGCGGAGGCAGGTGACCCTCGTAAATCGAGACATGCCGATCACCCACGTCGAGCCCTTATCGATGGTCGTTGACCGGGCGCACGCGGAAAGCCGCTTTACCTCACTTCTGGCCACGCTACTGTCGCTCATTGCGCTTTCGCTCGCCTGCATCGGCATCTATGGAGTGCTGTCGTATTCCGTAGTGCAGCGCACCAACGAGATCGGGATACGCATGGCGATTGGCGCCCGTCGCGCGCACGTGATGAAGATGGTTCTCGCGGACGGGTTCACCTGGGTCGTGCCAGGTTTGGTGACAGGATTCCTGCTCTCGCTGGCAGTAGGGCCGCTGCTCGCACGCCTCTTGTATGGTGTAGAGCCGGGGAACGCGGAAAATTACGCTGTTATCCTCGCCGTTGTTATGCTCTTGAGCGCACTCGCCGCCTTTCTTCCAGCACACCGCGCCATGCACATCGATCCACTTGCAGCGCTGCGATACGAGTGAAACACCCCGCACGCTGAAGACGCGGCGATGCGGCTTCGCTTCGGAACGGGCGATCCACTCGGTCCAGGTGTCCTTCGAAGAACTGTTGCCCCCAGCCGAACTGTCGCCTTCAGATCATTTCCAGGACAAGAAGATTCCAGTCGATAAATCCCTTGTGACTCAGTGCTGCCCCGGTATCGGGATGGTAGTACTCATTCAGTGAGCCGTTTGCTTCGAGGTCCCTCGACAGCAGAAGGAGAGTCTTGTCGGCCAGCGCATCCGCTTCTTTCTTGTATCCATATCGCTGCAAAGCTTTCCATACGAAGTAGTTCACGATGATCCAGACTGGCCCAAGCCAGTTGCTCGGATTGGAACTAAACTCCAGAGAGTACATGGTCTCGCGGGCCGAAAGCGACCTGGCGCCCCATCGAGCGCAGAGGCGGTCGTCCGCGAGATAGTTTGTGCTCACCAGTCTCTGTGCGTTCTGTTGCGGCGCGATGCCGCACCAGAGCGGCAGGAAGCCGGTAAACATCTGGATCCTCATCGGGAGGCATTTCCATGACATGTCCATTCCTCGCGGCACTGTTCGGATGAGCTCAGCCCGCCGATCGACACACTGAACATCGACGGTATAGTAATAACTATCTCGGGGATCCCAGCAGAACGTCTGGATCCGTTGCGCCAACTCTTCCGCCTGGCTTTGAAAGCCGATCATGATCCGCCGAGCGTCCGAGCCGTCGTGCAAGTTCTGCCGACGCTAAAAGATCTTGATAGAACAGACAATTGAGAAGCAGGTTTGCCGAGGAAAAGAAAGGCCGGCCGAATGTGGTTGGGTCATTGTCATCACCGATGGCGACATCATCGCCCCACACCAGCAGGCCAATCGCGGAGGAGTTGTGCCTTATCCAGGAATCGTAGAAACGCAGAATCGAATCGAAATGCGGCTTCAACCAGTTTGCGTCTCCGCGTTGATCGCAGGCGAGCAGCCCGAGCTGACCGAAAACAGGCTTGGCCTGGTTTTTCGACGTCGGGTTCTTGCCCGTCGCTCCAAGGGGGTCCGGGTCGTCTGCGGTCATCATGATTGGAATCTGCCCATCCGGTGAAGCATGCTCGAGAAAGTTCAAGAGACTCCCGGAGACGTGTTCGCAGAGCTTCCGCCTAAGCTGATCGTCATGAAGCAACGCCGCGAGTCGAAAAAGTCCCTGGCTGGTCCAAAGCGTATCCCAATCCCAAAGGTTCGTTGAATACCTTTTGCCCGGCAGAGCGGGTGCAACGCTAGGATGCTTCAAGATTCCATCGGGAGCCCGCAGTAGCTGCGGCGCAATCCGCTGCGAAATAGCGGAGTAGTGCATCTGCGTGTTGACCGCGCTCGTCAGCGGAGAGGAGCGCCGCGTTGCCGCCGGCGGAGCTTTGGCGCTGTTCGCTGCGAGCGGTCACGATGGAGGCAGCACTTGAAGCGGCCAGCCCAGCTAAAACATCACGTCTGGAGATAGGGGTCATTCCGTTTTCTCTGCCTCTTGGACTCTCATTGGTTTAAGACGGAATGTCAAGGTCGACTGACTGCAGAAACGGCGTCGTACCATGAAGCCCCGGTCGTCACTGGATATCGTCTTGCATCGCCGCACTAGAGTCTTGAACTGCAACTACGGCGCGCTGTCTTCTGCTTTCCTGGATGGCCTTTACGTGTTCGATCGCTGCATTGGCCGCAGCCTTGTTTCCCATCCTGCTGTAGATGCGGGCCAGCCGGTAATAAGCGCTGCCATCATCATCGCCTGCCAGCCCCATCTGTAGCTGGCGGATTGCATCCTGTGTTCTGCCTGTCCCCTCGTAAACTTCACCTAGCAAAATATGCACGTGAGGGAGCGTTTGAGGCTTTGCATCCAAGCTCTTATTCAGGAAGGCCTCCGCCTCGGTCCATTCGTGGCGCGATACCAGAATTTCACCGACCAACAGGTTGAGGTCGGGGTCGTTCGGGCTCATCCCCAGGGCGGTCTTCGCGGTGCTGAGAGCCTGATCCGTTCTTGAGTCCTGAGAGTAAGCCGACGCCAGGCCGAAGAGCGGCGCAGGATCCTGAGGGGCGAGCGTCGAAGCCGTCTTGTACTCGCTCTCCGCCTGCTCAAAGCGCTGCCGCTGGCGGTACATATCGCCAAGAAGCAGATGCGTTCTCTCCGAATCCGGCTTCAGCTGCTCGAAGTGCCCGAATGCAACAAAGGCGAGTTTCTCATTCGCTTTCACGGACCAGTAAAGCGCCGCCATGTCGTGCGGCGACCTAGTCGCGAGCAGATCACTTGCGGTGGCCGAGAGGCTGTAGTCGCCGGTCATAAAGGCGCAGGTGGCAAGCAGCAGAAGATCGCGATCGCTTCGCCTGGCTATGCCGCCGGCCAGCTCCGCAGCGCAGCGGCCATACCGCTCTTCGCGATCATCCGCCTCCGCCGCCTGGGCGTTGCCGTGAATTTCAGCGCTCTTCGCGTCCGCGGAGAGGGCAAATCCGTCGACCGGCTGAGGCGCGCCCTGAAGCGCCGCTGACAGCGATTCGTACAGATCGGGGTCTACAGCACGGGCGCCGTTCTGCCGGTCGAGAAACGCCGAGAAAGCAGCCGAACGCTCGGAGGCAAGGCCGTCGGTCAGGAGAGTGGCGTGGGAGCGGACAAAGCCCGGGTCGTGTTCCCACAAGGTCCTGAGCACCGTCAAAGCCCCCACGTCGTCGCCCGCATCCATGCGCAGCCGCACGCGACCGAGAGCGGCGAGGGCGCAGCCCTGCGATTCGCCGGCGAACTCCGGGGCGGCGGCGGCATTTTGCTGCTGCGCTACATATAAAAATCCGAGCTGGGAGTGGGCGCAAGGAAAGCGCGGGTCGGCCGCAAGCACCGCCTGTTCCTGGGAGACCGCCTCTTTGAATCTCGACTGCTCCTGGAGCGATTCGGCAAAGAGCGCCTTCGCCCAAGCGGAATTTGCACCTTCGGCAGAGAGCTTGCGCCCATCCGCCTCAACTTCGTCGAGCGCGGCAACACCAAAGGCGAACCACGCCGAACTGTTCTTTCCGTCGAGCGCGACCGCGCGCCGGAAAGCGCTCCTGGCGGCCGCAAAGTTGCCCACCGACAGGTAAGCCCGGCCCAGAGAGAGCGGCGCTTGCGGATCGCGGGGATTGATCGCCTCCGCCCTGACGAGGAACGGAATCGCCTCCTGCCCGCGATGGATGTGGGTGTAGTCGATGCCCAGGAACAAATTAGGCACATACAGGGCGGGCTTGAGCAGAGTTGCCCTGCGGAAGCTCTCAATGGCCTCCGGGTAGCTGCCGGTGGCGTTCTGCATGAGCCCGAGATTCGCCCACAGCTCGGGAATGTCGGAGCGTAGCTTCACGGCTTTTTTGTAAGCATCTGCAGCCGCTGCATAGTCTTTCCCCGCTTGGGCCTGTTGGGCCACAGCCAAAAGCGAGGCGAACTCCTCGGTTTGTTCCTGTTGGCCAAACCCGGGGGCTGGTATGGCCAACAGGAACAGCAGCAGAAGTTTAAGACAGATCTTCACCGGCGGATTACCAATAAAACTTACCCGATATTTGAACCTCTCTACCGGGAAAAGCGTTCGTGATCTGTCCAAAGCCTGAAGGGCAGGTGCTGGTCACATTCGGATCACATCCAGGATAGGCTTCCGCTTGGGGAATAAAATTGAGGGTGATTGAAGGTGTTAAACATTTCCGCCCGGAACTGAAGGCGCGTCTCTTTGAAAAGGGACCAATTTTTCATGATCCCAGTATCGAAATTATTGTAGTCTGGAGCCCGCATGTAGGATAGGTAGCGAGAGGCAGTGCCAAAGGTTCCATAGGGCGCATATGCAAATGCTCCAGTATTGAACCATTCCGTGACGCTCTGGTGGGCGGCATGGGTATTACCAATGACATCCGGCCTTGGAGTTCCCCCATAGGAAGGTATGTTATTTCCACTCACAGCGATCGGAATTCCCGATTTGGCGGTGACGATTCCAGTTACTTCCCATCCGCCAAGCACTGCGTCGAGCTTACGGTTGAACCCCGAACCGATCGCCTTGCCTCTGCCAATCGGCAGGTCGTAAATATAGCTCACTACCAGACTCTGAGGGGTATCGCCCCCATCCACACTCTTTTCAGCCGCCAGGTTGTAGTTATTAGCTGGGCCGGAATTACCAGTCATTGCCCAGGAATTGACGCCTTCGACGTTGTCCAGGAACTTGGAAAACGTATAGGACACCAACACACTCAGCCCGTTATGGAACCGATGATTGTAGGTTGCCTCCAAGGCATCGTACAGGGAGAAACCGTTGTTGGGCTGGTTTTCATTAACGCTACAGTATTGCGGATATGGCTGCAACAGGTGCGAATACACAATCGTCGGCTGATCCATGCCGCAACCAGTCTTTCCCGAAGCAATGTGCCCATAGAATGGATTCGGGACCAGAGCGTTCAATACCTGCGTACCCAAAGGCAGATAGCTTGGAGCTACCTGGGTATGAGATATACCATTGCCACTCAACATGTGAGTTCCGTGACTTCCGTAATAGTTCAGTTCGAGTGAATCGTTGGGCGTAAAACCGTACTGCAAGCCAAACATGTACTGTTGAACATAGCTGGATGGGCGCTGCCGAAAAACAGCCCCCGTACCGTATCCGACGTCCTGAAGCGCCCCTAACGAATTGCCTGTCGGCTGCACGAAACCGTTTGGCCATGGATTTTCAAGAGAAAGGCCAGGGGCCGCATTCACGCCTGCGTTTAGAGACGAGACCACCGCCGTATTAGGAGAATAGCCATCCGTGGTGGCTTCTTCCTGACTTATTGAAATTGGGAAAAAGATTCCATATCCCCCTCGAAAGATGAGCTTTGGAAGCGCCTGATAACTAAACCCTATCCGCGGGGAAAGATTGTCATAATTAGTTTTGTAGATACCCCGATTTCCGGAGGACATGTACTGAAGCGCGCCGGGTAGCGTTCCGAGTACGCCTACCGCTGGTCCAATCGGGTTGTCAATATTGGGATCAAAGTACGCTCCTCTATTATGGCGATAAGTTGGCGCGCCTTGAATCTCATAACGAATTCCTAGATTCAGAGTCAGCTTGGGAATAACATGCCAGTCGTCCTGTAAATACCAGGCATAGAAATGCATCGCAGTCGCAGGTTGCGATGCAATCCCCGCCGATCCACCGTCAGGCAGCCCCAGCAGCATTTGCGCTACAGCGTTTCCGGTATTAGCGGTGCAGAGATATGGGTTCGGACCACACGTAAAGTGACCGTAGACATCCAACGTGTTACGATAAACGCCTTCGTCTTCGTACAACATGTCAACTCCCATGAAGCCGAAGGACAGGGTATGTTTTCCTATTATTTTCTCCAAGTTAGCGGCGACAGTAGTTACTGGGCCGCGGACGGCATTGGCGCCACCCGTCGAATTACCTAAATTAGACTGTCCGGTAACGGTGGTCTGTGGGAAATTGGGATCTGCATCCAGATAGCTCGGTAAGCCCAGGGAGGAAGGTACGAAACCCTGCGACTGGCCTACATCGTGCTCGCGGTGATACTGGGTGCCTGCAACCGCGTTCATGGTGAAAGTCTGGTTAAAGACATGGCTATAGCCTGCGACAAAGTCCCACCGATTGTCCGATACAATAACGCCTGGACCCGCAGGATTTGTGGCACCATAATATGCCGGCTCCCCAGTCTTATATTCCTGTTTGTAGGAGGCGCGAGCGAAGTAGCGTGAAGCGTCGGTGATGTTATGATCCAGCCGCACCAAATACTCATCCGAGGCTGCGGGGGCGTTCCCATTCACCGTTAAGTTGTTGGCAAGCGCTGAATTCGTTGGGGTAGGATAGTGGGATAGAAGTTTCGCTCCTACAGCGTCAAAGGGGCCAAGAGCGGCTACATTATTATTGGGGATCGGATCACGAATATAACCAGTCGAATTGGCTACCAAACCAGTCGTTGGGTCAACCACACCCGCGGTAATTGGCCGACCGCTACGCGGATTATAGATTTGGCCGGAGTAAACGGGACGTCCTAAAGCGTCTGTACCCACTTGAGTACCAAGCAGTTGAGCGAAGTTACCGGCTCGATACTCGGCATCGGGAACAGTGAAAATACCGGTCGACGGAGATGCCGCGCTAAAACGCTCGTAGACGCCGAAAATGAACGTCTTGTCTCGCTGTTGGTACAGGCGTGGAATATAGAGTGGGCCGCCGGCCGTTACTCCGAATTGCTCCCGAGTGACGTCCTGCTTTGGCAGGCCGTGGTGGTTGCTGAACCAAAGATTGGCGTCCAGAGCGGCATTTCGATAAAACATGTACGCGTCGCCATGGAACGTGTTGGTACCCGATTTTGTAGTAACATCGACGATATTCCCTGTGCTCCATCCGTACTGGGCGGTAAATGAGCTGTTTTGAATTTTGAATTCCTCGACAGCATCCACGGAGGGAACATACATGACTTCTCCCCAGTCGGGAGAGACATCAAACGTTCCATCCAGCAGAAAGCCTGAAGTCCCAAAAAAACCACCGGAAAAATTCATAAACGAGACATCTTGATCTGCACTATCGGTGGTATTTCCCCCTCCCCCCAGCAATACCTGATATTCTGCGTTGTTGTTTACGGAGGAGTTGAGGGTTGCGAGGTTGTAAATGTTTCGCAGATTGAGGGGAAGCTCGACTATCTGCTTACTGTCCACTTCCGCTGATATATTTGAATTTTCAGTGTTAAGCAGGGATGCCTGGGACGAAACAACCACTTGCTGATCCACTCTTCCCACCGTCAACCTGATGTCTTGGCTGGCAGACTGCCCTGCATCCAACGTTATTCCGTTCTGGATGTACTCACTGAACCCCTTGGCCTGAATCTCAAGTTGGTAGCTGGAAGGGGCAAGTTGGCTGAATGAATAATTCCCTTGCGCACCTGTGGTAAAAGTTCTTGTAATACCTCTCTCGGGGCTGGTCAGGGTTACCTTAGCTTCAGGCACAACCGCCCCGGCCGAATCGGTAACAGTGCCACTCAGTGTTGCCGTCGTTACTGCCAGTTGTGCATGAGCCCCCTGAGTACTGTACCCCCCCAAAAGAAACAGAACCACGATTCCGCCCCAATTCGGTAGAAACCTTCCACTTTTCATTTGGACCTCCCTCCGGCCGATCGCCAAGAACTTGTAGCCACCTTCCCTCATCCGAAATTTCTGTGGTCTGAGAAGACGGTTTTCCAGTTCAGCCTCGCATTCATACGGTTCACTCCCGAACTGGTCAAGATTGCTACGGTAGCTAAGCGTCTAATACGCGCGGACGGGTTCGTTAGGCATCGCAAGTCATTGCTATAATGGGGGCTTTCGGGACACGTAGCCAGGCGTATCAAAGCGGTGCTACGTTGAGATTGGCCGAATCTTACCGGCCGCGGAATGAGACCATGGCGTCCATTGGCTCAATGACAGGTGCTTGGCACCCCAGGTCAGAAGGGGAAAGACAGCTCGTACGCTCGCAACTGGAAAAGATTGTGAGCGACGGCCGGTTCGCTGCCAGTAAACGCTATCCGTACCTGCTCCGGTACATCGTGGAACAGACTCTTGCAGGAAACGAAGACGACTTGAAAGAGCGCACCCTCGGGGTAGAGGTATTTCATCGGCCGCCGGATTACGATACCAATGCCGATCCTGTCGTGCGTCTCTGTGCCGCGGAGGTGAGGAAGCGACTGGCCCAGTATTACCAGTCACCGGCGCACGGGGGCGAACTAAGAATTGATTTGAATCCGGGATCCTATGTTCCCGTTTTCTCGCAGCTTGCACCGGATGCGCCTGTCGTTGAGGCGATTCCGCCGGAGTTGCTTGCGCCTGATATTCCCTCTGAGGCGGAGCAGGTCAGCCACCCCAGCAGGAAGAGAAATATCTATTGGCCGGCGGGTTTGATAGCTCCTGGCGTGATCATCGCGGTGATATTGTTCTTGGGCGCTCGGCCTTGGAGACACTTCGGGAAACAGAAATCCGCTCTCGAAGAAGTCTGGTCTCCGTTGCTCACCAGCAGCAAGCCTGTCTTGTTCTGTGTGGGCGAAACCGAAACCGAGTTGGTTGCCCCTCATGATTCCACCCTGACTCAGCTCCAGAGGGGTGCCGATGACGACTCATTTCTTCAGTCGTTCGCGGACAAGAACGACTTTATTCCTTTTTCTGACGTGCAGATTCTTAGCAGATTCGTGTCTCTGATCGGAGCTCACGGACATGCTTTCAGGGTTCAGAGTTCTCGGAGGACAATTTCCTCTCAGCTTCGGGAAGGGCCGGTCGTTTTGATTGGAGCGCTGAACAATGACTGGACGCTGAACAGAACGTCCTCACTCAGGTTTCATCTGGAAGTGCCTGAGGGCCCGGATCCGGTTTACTGGATCACGGACACACAGCACCCCGAATCACGCGCTTGGCAAGTCAGAGCACAGGCTCCAAGCAGTCATGTTGTCCAAGACTATGCCATCGCCGCCCGCTTCACTGACGAGAGCACCGGCCAGGTAGTTCTGGTCGCGGCAGGAATTGCAGGCAGCGGAACCAGGGCTGCCGGTGAATTCCTGACCGATGAAGAGAGCCTGAAAAAGTTGGCAGATGGCGCCGGCGTCGACTGGGGTCTAAAAAACTTCGAAGTCGTCCTTAGCTCGCAGGTGGTCAACGGGATGCAAGGCAAACCCAAGGTGGAAGCTACAGCATTCTGGTGAGTCACTCGTCGCGCGCAGCCGAAAGCGACTTCTGCGCCGCTTAGGCGTGGCCGGCCGTGACCTTGCCAAACACACGACAGTAGTTCCCGCCGCCGACTTTGCCGATATCGTCGGGCGTGAAGCCCTGCAGCAGCATCTCGCCCACAACCGCGTGGAAGAATCCTCCAGTCAGGCTCGGCCAGGCGCTGTTGGTGCCCTGGCCATCGCGCGAGGAGAGCAGGTCGGTGTCGGTGCCGATACCGACGTGGTCGATGCCCACCGCGTCCACCATCGCCTTGATGTTTTCCACGAAGTCTTTCGGGGAGTCTGCCAGTTTAGTCCACACGCCGATCACGCCGTTGGCGTCGGCCACGACCTTCGCGTGTTCTTTGCTGATCAGGTGCGGCTTCATCATTTCCGCCATCCTGGGGTTGCTGCCTGTTCGGCTGTCGAGTCCCGTATGCGACACAATCAGCGGCTGGGTGGCCACCTTCAACGCGCCCAGCACAGTCTCGGGGCTGGCGTGAGCGAGGTCCACCAGGATCCCCAGGCGGTTGCACTCCTGCACGACTTTTGCGCCAAAAGCCGTCAAACCACCAAGGTGAGCGGGCGCCGTGATCACGTCGCCCAACGGCGACACCATGTCGTCTCGCTCATGAAGCAGTTGAAGGTTCCGCACACCGCGTCGGTACACCTCCTCCACTCGGTCCAGGCGTCCCTCGATGAACTGTGCCCCTTCGGCCGTTTGGACGATGGTTGGTTGACCATGGGCGTGCGCGGCCTGAAGGTCTTTCACCGTCAGCGCGCGGTGGATATGCCCCTTTTCCAGTTGCGCGTCCATCGCCGTGAGCCAGCGAAGGTAGTTGTCTCTCGCATCGCCGGGCCGCTCAATCGGCGTGAAATCCAGCCCAAAGCTCGCACAGACGGCGGTAAGCCCTGACCGTTTGATCTCCTCTCCGATGGAAAGGTCAGGAGCATGCGGTTGCTCCTGCCTGCTGTGGCGGCTGGCCATGTGGATGCGGTTCCGTCCCCGGTGGATAGACATGGTTGTGCATGTCGATGCCAATGGTCCGTGACATGACCTGGGCAATGCGCGGGTCGACCACCTCACCTGCCGCATTCAGCCATGCTGGCCCGAGCAGCATCGCACCACCGGCACCCACTGCGGTCGTCAGGAAGTCCCTTCGCGAAAAACGGCAAGAAGTTTTCATCAAGACACCATAGTAGATCACTCGCGGCGGTGTCCTGAATCGAGAGGCTCTAACGCATCACATAGCCACCGTCGACCGAGATGGACTGGCCGGTAACGTAGCTGGCAGCTGAGCTGCATAGCCACAGCACTGCATCGGCGATCTCCTCGGGCCGTCCCAGACGGCGCATTGGTACGAAGGTGTTGAGCATCTTATCCAACTCCTCGCCTTGGCCCTCCGCGATCATCTTTTCTGACATGGGCGTCTGAATCATTCCCGGGCACACGTCGTTTACGCGAATCCCGCGCGTCGCATATTCGAGAGCGGCGCTCTTCGTGAAGCCAATCACGCCGTGCTTCGCCGCATGGTAGGTCCCTCGCCGTGCTCCGCCAAGAAGACCTCCGAGCGAAGAGCAATTGACGATCGCCCCGCTTCCTTGTTTGCGCATCTGCTGCAGTTCGAACTTCATGCAGCTCCACACGCCGCGCAGGTTGATTGCCATGACCCGGTCGTAGTCATCGCGCGGAGAGTCAGCCGTTTCGGCAAGGACACCCTGTACTCCGGCATTGTTGTAGGCTGCGTCGAGCCGGCCAAACGTAGCCACCGTCTGCGCCACCATCGCCTCTACTTGCGCGTCATCCGAAACGTCACATCTGACCGCCAGGGTCTTGTGACCCTGATTGGCAAGATCCTTGGCCGCCGCTTGCACTTCTTTCTCGTTCCAGTCCGCCAACACCACCGACGCACCGGATTCCGCAAACGCCTTCGCTGTAGCCAGTCCCAGGCCCGATGCAGCGCCTGTCACTAATGCAACCTGGTTCTCGAACGAGATATTCATCTTCATTTCTCCCACCTCTCAAAGCTAGCGAGCTTACCCAGGGGGCGCTTTCCTAATCCTGCCAATTCTTTGCCTGATCCTGTCTGCCCTAACGATTTTGCGCACCCTACGGTTGGCCGGGCGTTAGGCTATTGGTGGAGGCGAAGGATGTTGAGGGAGAAAACAAGCGCTAAATCGCCGCGTTCAACAGTGATCGAAATGAGGCGTGCTCTTGCAGAGCGAATCAAGCTCCTGGCGGCTAAGCCTGGAGAACACTCCACGGCGATACCGGGACTCTTCCTCTATCACCGGACGGCCCCAACCCCATGCTTTCGGAGGTCGTACGAGCCGGGTCTGAGCATCTTTGTGCAGGGACGGAAGCGTATCCTGCTCGGCGGAACGGAGTATTTGTGCGACGGCTCCTCGTTCCTGCTTTCGTCGATCGACGTGCCCGCGCAAAGCCAGATTATCGAAGCCTCTGAGAAGACACCGCTGTTGTCGATCTTTCTGCGCCTCGACATGCCGACGGTTCGGGAGGTACTCAGCCGCGATGACATACCCGAGGCTCCGCCATCAACACACCGCCAGGGTCTCGTGGTTGGCGAGACGACGGTCGGGTTGCTGGGCGCCTCCATGCGTATGCTTGAGCTTCTTGACACGCCGGAAGATATACCGTTCCTCGGCCCGCTGGCTCACCGCGAGATTCTATACCGCATTCTTCGCACACCGCAGGCGGAACGGCTGCGGGCCATCGCGACGAGCGGGGACCTGGGTCAAAGAACGGCACGAGCGATCTCCTGGCTCAGAGCCAACTACGCCAAGCCCTTGCGCATGGAAGAGCTCGCATCCACAGCAAGAATGGGCGTCTCAACCTTGCATCACCAGTTCCGCGCTCTTACGGCGATGAGCCCGCTGCAGTATCAAAAGCAGCTGCGGCTCCAGACAGCCCGTCAACGTATGCTGATGGACGGACTCGACGCGACCACCGCTGCCTATGAGGTGGGCTACGAGAGCGTAAGTCAATTCAGCCGCGAGTACAGCCGATTCTTCGGCCAGCCGCCTATACGCGACATCAAAGGCCTGCGCGATAACAACATAAGCGAGGTCAGCGTAGCTTAGGTTCGTCCGCTTCTCTCAGCGGCCCCCACTGGCTTTCACATGCAATGCAATCTTCTCAACCTCCGAGCCTGCAAGTAAGAATGCGCCCGTCCCGAAGACGTAACTCGAACTCGGAGTGTACGCGCCGGGCGCAGCTCCTATCGGCTGAATGTCACCCAACCTGCCGTCGGCATAAATATGCTTCACCGTGCCTCGCCAACCGCGTTCTACCACTGGCAGATAAGCCTTCTTATCCAGCACATGGTGATCGATTCCCCAGGCCATGGCATACACGAAGAACGATGAGCCGGAAATCTCGGGATTGGGATAATCCGCGGCGTCGAGCAGGCCCGGCCGCCAAAGTCCGTCTTCCCCCTGGATCGAAGCAACCACGGTTGCCATCTCTTTAAATTTCGCTAGATAAAACGGCCTCCGGGGATCTTTCAATGGCATCTCGTCCAATGTCCGTGCGAGACCTGCCATGACCCAGCCATTCCCTCGAGACCAGAACACTTTTCGCCCGTTCTTCTCACGCTGGTTGAAGTAACTGCTGTCACGAAAAAACAGGTGCTCTTGAGGATCCCACAGCAAAGAAGCTGTGACCTTCCATTCGCGGTCCATGTAATCCAGGTAATCCTGTTGCTGCGTCTCCCTGGCGAGCCCCGCCCATAACGGAGGGGCCATAAACAGCGCATCACACCACCACCAGACAGGCTTTTGGGGATCGTCCGGAATCTGGATGACTTCGTTAAACTGGCTCTTGAGCGGAGCGATGTGTTGCGCAATATGGTCTTTCCTATACAACCAAAGGTAGGATTGGCCAATCGCCTGATCATCCGCATGAGCTTTCCTGGGGCCTAACTTCCAATCGAAATAAGTAGCGACCTTGAATACGGCGTCTTGATATCGGGCATCCTGCAGAGTATCGGAGGCAGCCAACAGTCCCACATAGAGGGCCGCGAACGTCCAGTTCTGGCTTGGGGTGTCCTGAATCCGGGACAGCTGCCAATCCGCGACTCTTCGCATTGCATTCTTCACTGCCTGGGGTTGTAGTTCGCCTGAGAGATCGGTGGCCAATGGTCCCGGATCGGCGGGTGCATCGCCGACTACCGGCTTCCGCTCGTCCTCCGTGAGTTGGCATCGTCCATCCCTCACTCCGGCCACGTTGAGCAAAATGAAACCTGCGATGGCCAATCCTCTGATGTACCTCTTCATCTGAGTTTTCCTTCTCTGCTTAGGTTGGCGGGGTGAGGAGAGGCGCGTCCGTCAGACGAAAATCAACACCCCGAAGCCCTCATCCGAGAACTGTCGTCCAGTTATTGACGTCAGCAAGTATTACATGCAGGCTGGGGTTTGGCGGATGCGAGCCCAGTTTGAAAACGATCGTACCTTTCAGGCGATAATCTGACAGTCGTCCTCCCGAACCGACGTCGAATCGGATCGAGTCTGACGGGAATCTCTAAAGCAAGCAGCGTCCGCCGAAAGCGAGACAGCGAAAGGAAACCTTTAATGCGATCCGATATTGTGCCCGGCGCCCTCTTTCCCGACTACGAACTTACCGACCACACTGCCAAACGCCGCAAGCTCTCCCAACTCCAGGGTCAGCATCCCCTGGTTCTCGTGCTCAGTCGCGGAGGTTTTTGCCCCAAGGACCGCCGCCAGGCAGAACTCCTCGTCGAGCTGCATCGAGAACTGGAAGTTGGATATTGCCGTCTGGTGACCATAAGCACAGACAACATCACTGTTACAAATGAGTACCGCACAGGCGTTGGTGCTCACTGGCCGTTTCTTTCCGATGTGGGCCGAACCGTTCAAAAGGATCTGGACATCGCCGAATACACTGATCCGGACCACAACCCGATGATTCCGCACACTATCGTTCTGGAACCAGGTCTCATCGTTTACAAGATCTACAACGGCTATTGGTTCTTTGGCCGCCCGACCCCTGATGACCTCCGTCAGGACCTCCGTGCCGTCACCAAAAAGTGCCGGCCGGACTGGGATATCACGACGCCGGAAATGAAGGCCGCCTGGAAGGAAGGCCGCAAAGAGCTCTTTTATCCATATGGCAAGACCTATGCGCAAACGCTCGGCGAGCAGGATTAGAGCGGGTCATTCGTTGTGAGGGAGGGATTGAGAAGGTGGCGGGTTGGGCGCTGGTTGTACGGCGGAATTCTCCGGGTAATACACGACAACATAAAGGGCATTCCCCACCAGGTTGGTACCTTGGAAGCCGTTGCCAAAGGAAAAATTCCATTCGAAGCCCTCGCCCGGTCCGCTGGGCAGGCAAGGCGATGAAGCGGATTGTCCAGAGCAAGCCCAGTAGAGATAGGGTTGCACATTGTAGAAGGGACCGGCGCGCGCTTCTGACGGCGGGATGACGGACTCGCCCTGACGAACACCAAGCTGGCGATAAAAGAGCGATCCCATGGCGCTGCCGGTGCAGCCATAGCCGGTGGTCCCTTTCATACTGCATGATGGATCAGGCGGCCCGGTCTCGGGCAGATCCCAGTTCGTTTGACCGAGGTATCCATGGCCGCCATCGGCTTGATTCAAGGCCGCCACCCAGCGGATCGCCGTCTCGTGATCCATCGCACCGTCGCGGTTGATCTCTGCGATGGCAAACGTTTCTCTTGCGGCCAGGTTCGCGTCCGCGAGCCATGTGACCTCGGCGAGGGGGTCGTATACGGTTGCTCCGCCTGGATTTGCCTGCAAGTGGCTGCCTGTCGCCGGCGGAGTGCCGGGTAGCTTGCCTTTGATCATCGGCAGCACATAAAGATAGTTCCGAAAGACGTTGGCTCCCTGAAATCCTGTGCTGAACGAGAAACTCACAAAGCCCTGTCTTGGATCAGCGGCCGCAGATTTGGACCAATAAAGATAGGGTTGGAAGTTCTGGAACAGGCCGACTCGATTTTGAGAACTCGGCACGGCCGAATCCGGTTCACGGAGGCCAAGGGAGACATAATACAAAGATCCCAGGGTACTGCCGGAACAGTTAAACCCAAACGACTCGCCGTGACGCCCGGTAATCCCGCACGTTCTATCGACCTCCGGCGTCGTCGGCAGCTGCCAGTTATTGTGGCCGAGATAACCCGCACCGTGATCGAACGCATTCATCGCCGCAACCCAGAGAACCGCGGTTGCGTAGGTCATCGAACCCGATTTATTGATGTTTGGGACGCCAAAGGTTTGCGTCGCCGCCAGGTTGGCGTCCGCCAGCCAAGTGACTCCCAGGCGGGCATCATGTACAGTACGACCCCCTTCAGCAGCGATCAGCGCGGTCCTGCTTGCGGGAGGCAATTGTGCATTCGCTTCCGGCGATTGCCTGGCGAGACTCCTCTCCTTGCATGCGGCCGCCAACTGCTGAGTTATTTGCGGCAGGGGTCTGGAAGCCCGCTTCGGCTGCTCGCCAAAAACAAGGGGATTAAAGCAATCGAGGACCAGCCGGTTCCCGATCGGACCACCCTGGACGAAGCCGGCGTTCTTGCAGGCCGTCCTTATCTGCTCGCACGGGGCTTGAGCTCGCAGAGGTGTAGCCGCCAACACGTTGATTGCTGCGCAAACGATACTCTTCGACAGCAGACCCGCTAGCCTCATCGGTGCCTCCGGTCTGGCGGAAAGCGGAACAGACGAGAAACGCATTAGGAAAAGGAGGTGCGGCTACAGGATACCCATTTCCCCTGCAAAAGGCACATGCGAGCAAGGTGCAGTGAGCCCGGAGGCCCAGGTCTCAAAATGAAACCTGGGCCTCCGGATTTGTAGTGCTCATGCGGAATTGACTAATCCCCGCCCTAAGTCGCCCTTCCTGCGCGGGAGCCGGGTACCGATTGGCCGGCACTGGTTGCGGGTGCCGCAAAAATCTGCGACAACTGGTTTCCGTTGGGCGAGCCAAGACCGGTGCAGGGGTCCCAGCCTGGTCCCGCCGAAAAACTGCCGTTGTTGCCCTGGGTGATATCTTGGAAGCCGTTCTCGGCGTTCTGGTAGAGCACCGGATTGGCAAAGCCGATATTGCTGCCGCGCTGCTGGTTGAGCAGGGCGACGAGCGCCGCCCAGAGCGGGGCGACTGCGCTGGTCCCGCCGACCACCGTAGCTTGCCCATCAAACAAGACGTTGTAACCCGTCTCAGGCGAGGCATCGCCAGCCACGTCGGGTACGCCGCGTCCGCCGCCACTGGTTGGTGACGGAGGGACGTTGGCATTCGTCTGCCAGGATGGAAGTGGGAAGACGCTGCTGATGCCGCCGCCGCTCGCTCCCCACCCTGCGGCTGATCGTTCCAGACAACCTCCTCCTGGATTGCGCCGTTTGCCGCGACCAGTTCGGTACCGCCGCAGCCGAGCACATGCGGGCTGGAGGCGGGGAAGTCGACATTGTTGCCGCTGACGCCGTCACTGGAGCCATTGTCCCCGGAGGCGACGGTGATGGTGATGCCCAGCGCGGCCGCCGACTGGCAGGCCTCATCGAGGGCGGTCATGGATTGCGCCGTCCAGTTCGACTCGGGGCTGCCCCAACTGATGGAGATGACCGACGGCGGACCATTGGTGGTGTCGTGAATAGCCGTGGTTAGGGCATCGACGAAACCCTGGGAAGCTATTGGGGGTGAAGTAGACGGCTATATTCGCACCCGGAGCGATGGAGCCGGCGACTTCAATGTCCAGTCCCACCTCACCGTCGGCGTTTGGGTCGGTGGGGCTGCTGGGAAGGTTAGGGGAGTTGGTGGCGCCATCGACTGAGACGGCAGTGACGCGCGGCTCTGCGATGCCGAGCCCGGCAAAGTAGCTGGACAAATCGCTGGAGTTGTAGCCGCCGCCCAGCTCGAGAATGCCGATCGTCTGGCCCGCGCCATTGACTCCGGTCGGGAAGTTATAGAGTTGGGCGACCTGGGGCGGGTTGAAAGACGCGGTCTGGGCCGGTTTACTCTTTTTTTTGTTGTCTAGCAGCCGAAAGTGCGGCCTTGCAATGGGATGGTTATCAAGCCCGAGCACCGCCTCAACGGGTTCGGCGTGCTCCTGGGGCATGGAGATGGTCCCGATGTAGCTATGGAATTTCTTTCCGTCTTTTACGTAGTCGCTGAGGGTGACGCCAAAGGCGGCCTCCATCTTACTGGCCGGCCCGCGCAGGACCAGGGTGCGCCGCGCCAGGCTGGATGCGCCTTCGTCGACGGTGAGGCCGTGCTTGTGGGCGAAGTCGCGGAGGTGCTCGAAATTAGCCGGATCGGCGGCGTACTTCTCTGAAAATTCCTGCTGGCTAAGGTGCCGGCCAATCAGTTTTTCGAGGTCCAGGGGGGTCTTGCGTTTCACAATCACCGAAACGCTGATGTTGCTTTGAGGGTCGGTCTTGCCCGCGACCGTTGCGCCCGGAACGGCTTTGCGTTCGCTCTTGGGAAAGGACACCCGTGATGGGCTGTGCTGCGGTTTTTGCGTCGACATAGACACCTGCTTTTGGGGGTTGGGTGGGGTGGCTAGGGGGTTGCTGGCTTGAAGGTGCTAACCTCGATAGTGCCACATGCGGGCACAGCGTTTCATGAAGCAAAATTCATGATCGGGAGCGTAGTGGAGAGCCTGCAGTTTCTTCCCCCGGCACTCACATCTCTCATTGGATCGATCGATGCAATAGTGGGTGGCCCAGGTCTCGCTTTTGAGACCTGGGTTCCTCGGGCTAATTGGGTATACCGGAAAACCCATGTCTCAAAAGCGAGGCCTGGGCCATAAATCCTGAGGGCTATTGCCGAGCGATTACTGCCAGCCGCCTCCCAGTGCACTGTAGAGCTGCACCAGGCTGAGGGCTTCGCCCTGTTGCGCGGTTGCCAGGTTCAGCTGCGCCGAGTAGAGGTTGGTGTCGGTGGTGAGGACCTCGAGGTATGCCGTCGATCCACCCTCGTACCGGAGGCGGGCCAGCCGAGTGGAATCCTGTGCGGCTTCCACCAGCTTCTCCTGTTGCTCGCGGTAGCACGCGCTGTTTGTTCAGCGCGATCAAGGCATTCGATACGTCGCGAAACGCTCCAGCGATGGTTTTCTGGTAGGTGATCACCATCTCCTGGTCGGTAGCTTTGGCCTGATTTAGTTGGCCGCGCAGCTTGCCGCCTTCAAAGAGCGGCTGGGTCAGCGAGCCGAGACCGTAAATGGTCCGAGAGCTGCTGTCGAAGATGATTGGACCAGGCGTCTCCCCCAACACCGGCCGAAGCACTGATCGATAGCTGGGGAAAGAATTGCGCACGCGCCACGCCAATGTTCGCGTTGGCCGCTTTGAGCTGTGCCTCCGATTGCTGGATATCCGGCCGGCGTTCCAGCAATTGCGACGGGATGCCGGTTGGCAGATCTTGCGGCGGGGGCGTGAGCGCGTTTGGATCCGTGTGAGCGACTGGACCAGGATTCTCGCCCAGCAAGAGCCGCAGCGCGTTCTCCTGCTGCTGCACTTGCTGCTCCAACTGCGGCAGTTCCGAGGTTGCAGTGTAAAGCAGCTGTTCGGCCTGGCGCAGATCAGAGAGGGGAACAGACCCGCCACTCTCCAGCCGCCTCGTAAGGTCGACTGAGTCCTGCCTGGCCTTCAATGTTCGCTTGGTGATCTCCACCTGCAGATCGAGTGCGCGAAGTTGAATGTAGGTTGTCGCTACCTCCTGCACCAGCGTCAGGCGCACCGCGCGCTGCGCCCAGGTTTGGGCCAGCAGGGTGGCGCGGGCAGCTTCCGTCTGCCTGCGATAGAGGCCCCAGAAGTCGGGGTTCCATGCGGCGGAGAGACTAAACGATCCAGCAACGATCGGGCTGCTGATCGAATTGGATCCACCCGTGATGTTGCTGAGCGCGGGGACATCCACGCCCAGACCGGTGCCGCCAACGCTGAGGGTAGGGAACTGCTGCGAACGGGTTATCTGTACCTGTGCCTGTTGCTCAAGGATGCGCTGGGCCGCGATGCGGAGATCGTAATTGTTAGTGAGCGCCTTACGAATCAAATCCTGCAACTCAGGCTCGCGAAACACCTGCGCCCATTGCTCATCGCCAAGAGAGCCCTGGGCGTCACTGATGACCGCGGCATCGTCCGCGCCACGGAACGCCGGCGGCGTGGGATAGTCGGGCCGCTTGTACTTCGGCCCAACCGTGCATCCCACCGCCGCGGCCAACAGCACGGCGGCAAAGATGATCGCGTACGCGCGCTTGAACCATACCGAAGAGTTGTTCATGCTCGGCCTCCTCGTGTCGAACGGCCGGGACCGCCGCCGGCAGCCGCGCCCACGGCCACCGGATCCAGATCCCCCTTCGAGTCCATCGTCGTGCCTTTCCCGCCCCGCGCGTAGCGATGCGACAGGTACTCGACGACGGAAAAGGTGACGGGAATGAAGATGAGGCCGATCGCGGTCGATAGAAACATCCCACCGACAACCACGGTCCCAAGAATGCGACGGGACGCGCCGCCCGCGCCCGACGCTACCCAGAGCGGAAGGCAGCCGAAGACGAAGGCGAGCGCCGTCATGACGATGGGGCGGAAGCGCAACCGGGCAGCGGCGAGGGCGGCCTCCGCAATGCTTTGGCCGGATTCGTAGTTGGCCTTTGCAAACTCGACGATGAGGATAGCGTTCTTGGCCGACAAACCGATCAGCATGACCAGGCCGATGGTGGCAAAAATATCATTCTCATACGAGCGGATATGCAGAGCCAGGTAGCCGCCCAGGATAGCAACCGGAGTGCTAAGCAGAACGCTGAAGGGGAGCGTCCAGCTTTCATACAAAGCCGCCAGGATGAGGAAGACGAACAGTAGCGATAGACCGAAGACGGCCCACGACGGCACTCCTTTATCGGCTTGCTGCTCCTGGTAAGACATGCCCGAGTAGTCGAAGCCTGCGCCCGCCGGCATGGTCTGTTTGAAGACCTCTTCGAGAGCGCCGCGAACCTGGCCGGAACTGTAACCAGGACTGCCCGTGATGTTCAGCTGCGCGGCGTTGTACTCATTAAAACGATAGATGAATTCGGCGCCGGTAGTTTGGTTTACCTTAACCAACGAGGCGAGCGGGAACCTGGCTTCCGTTCGCACTTCTTACATAGAACTGGCTAATGTTCGCGATGTTCTGACGCGACGTGCCCTCGGCTTCGACGTAGGTTTGCCACTGACGTCCGAAGCGATTGAAGTAGTTGACCAGGTAGCCGCCCATAAAGGTCGACATGGTGGTGTAGATATCGGAGAGCTGTACCTGTTGCTGGAGAGCCTTTGCCTTATCGACATCGGCGTAGAGCTGGGGTACAGCGGGCTGATACGACGGGATCACGGCCGCAATTTCAGGCCGCTTGCTGGCGGCGCCCAGGAAGGCAAAGACATTTTTGGCAAGGACCATGGGATCGTCGCCGCCGGAGCGGTCTTCCAGGATCATGGTCACGCCGCCGGAGGTTCCGATACCCGGGATCGATGGCGGCGGAAAGGCAAAGGCGATGCCCGCAGGATTGGCCATCAGCTGCCTCTGCAAATGGCTTTGAATGTACTCGAGTTGCTGCTGTTTGGTCTTGCGCTTATCCCACGGTTTGAGCGCCACGAAGAAGAAGCCGGAGTTGGTGCTTTGCACCTGGGTGAGGAGGGAGAAGTCGTTGACTGCGATCACGCCCTGCACGCCATCGGTTTTGAGCAACGCATCCGTAATCTTTTGCTCCGCAAGGTCGGTGCGTTGGGCAGATGCGGCGTCAGGGAGTTGCAGGGCAAGGAACATATATCCCTGGTCTTCCGTGGGGATGAAGCCGCCTGGAAGACCCTTGCCAGAGGAACACGCCAAGCACCGCAACCAGGGCGAGACCGACCATGGCGATGGCGGACTTATGAATCAGAACATCCGAAGTGTGGACAAAGCTGTCGGTGGTGCGTCCGAAGAATTTGTTGAACAGACCGAAGCCCTTGCCGAGAAGGCCGGTCTTGCGCTCCTCGTCCTTGGGCTTGAGCAGCAGGGATGCGAGCGCGGGCGAAAGCGTCAGCGCGTTAAAGGCGGAGATGAGCACCGAGATCGCGATGGTGACGGCAAACTGTTGATACATGCGCCCGGTGATGCCGGGAATGAACGCCGTCGGGATGAATACGGCGGCGAGGATAAGGGCGATGGCGACCACCGGCCCGCCAACCTCTTCCATGGCCTTGATGGTCGCCGCAGGTGGGATCCATGCCTTCTTCGATGTGGTGCTCCACCGCTTCCACAACGATGATGGCGTCATCGACCACCAGGCCGATGGCAAGCACCAGGCCGAAGAGCGAGAGGGTGTTAATGGAGAACCCGAGCGCCGGGAAGATGATGAAGGTTCCGATGAGCGAGACGGGAACGGCCAGCAAAGGAATCAGCGTGGCGCGCCACCCCTGGAGGAAGATGAAGACGACAATGACGACCAGGCCAAGAGCTTCCAGCAGCGTGAGCACGATCTCGTGGATACCTGCAGTGACGGCCTTGGTAGTGTCGAGCGGTACATCGTAGGTGATGCCGGCGGGAAAGCTCGCCGACAGTTCCTTCATACGTGCATTGACGGCAGCGGCGGTCTGGACAGCATTGGAGCCGGGTAGCTGATAGATGGCCATGACGCCGGCGGGCGCCTGGTTGTAGCGGGCAGAGATAGTGTAGGCCTGCTCACCCAGCTCGACCCGGGCAATGTCACTGAGGCGCACGATGGAGCCGTCGGGGTTGGCGCGGATGACGATGGCGCCAAACTCCTCTGGCGTGACCAGGCGGCCCTGCGTGCGCACGGTGTACGTAAACTGCTGACCCTGTGGGATCGGCTCAGCGCCAATCTGGCCGGCAGGGTTTACGTTGTTCTGGGTCTGGATAGCCTGAATGACTTCGGGCGCCGTGATGCCCAGCTTGGCCATCTGGTCGGGGCGCACCCACACACGCATTGCGTACTGCCCGCCGAACACCTGCACACGCGACACGCCTTTGACGCGGGCGAGCTGGTCCTGCAGGTTGATGATGGCGTAGTTGGTGAGGAATTCCTGGCTCAGTTTGCCGCCGGGCGAGTTGACGGAGACGAGCATCAGCGGCGAGGTAAGCGCCTTCTGCACGGTGAGGCCGGCGGTGGTGACCTGTGCCGGCAACTGTGACTGTGCCTGATCGACACGCAGCTGGGCCAGCACCTGGTCGATGTTGGGATCGGTCTTGACATCGAAGTCTACGAAGAGCTGGACCACGCCGTTGTTGGCGCTGACCGAGTCCATGTAGATCATGTTGTCGACGCCGTTCATCTGCTGCTCGATCGGCGTCGACACCGCTTGCGAGACGGTCTTTGAATCCGCGCCGGGGTAGGTGGCGGTAACCAGAATTTCCGGCGGAACGATATCAGGATATTGCGCCGTAGGCAGGCTTACCAGCGACACCGTGCCAAGAATCACCGTCACGATGGCGATAACAATGGCGACGATCGGTCGCCGAATGAAAAATTTCGACATCGGTTACCTCCCTGTCGTGTTGCTGGCCGAAGCGACGGTAGCCGCAGCCGGATGCGGGTTGACGGGAGCGCCCTCGCGCAGTTTTTGCAGGTTGTCGACGATCACCTTTGCGCCGGGTGCGAGGCCACCTTGTACCAGCCAGTTGTTGCCGATCTGGGGACCGAGTTCGATCGTGGTGAGATGGGCCTTATTGTCGCTGCCGGCAACGTAGACCTGCTGCAGACCCTGCAGTTCTTGCACCGCAACCTGTGGCACGAGCAAACCATCGTGATGCAGTTGCGTCTCCCCTCGCACACGGCCGAACTGCCCGGGGCGGAGAACGTTGTTGGGATTGGGGAACACGGCAGCGATACGGATGGCGCCGGTCTGTGCGTTCATCTGGCGATCGACGAACTCGATGTGGCCCTTCAGTGGATAGGTCTCGTTGTTGGCCAGTGTCAGCGTGAGGGGAATGGCGGTTTCATTTTTGAGCAGGTCGCCGCCGGCGCTCCGCGCGCGTTGGATCAGGGCCAGGTATTCGGCGTCGCTGATGGAAAAGTAGACTTTGATGGGGTCGAGCTGGGAGACGGCGGTCAGCACCGACTGGGTGTTGACCAGGTTGCCGACCTGCGTGGTGGCCTGCCCGGCGACGCCGGTAATCAACGACCGTACATGGGTGAAGCCAAGGTTCAGCTGAGCGTTTTCGACCGCAGCTTCCGCCGCGGCGACAGAAGCCTTTGCGGACGCCACCGAGGCCTCGGTCTGCGCTTTCGTCTGAACATCATTGTCGAGCTGGCTCTGGGCGATGGCATGCGCCTGGGCCAGAGGAGTATCCCGCTTCACGTTGATCTCGGCGAGGCCGAGTTGCGCCTGTGCTTGAAGCACTTGTCCTTGTGCCTGGGCCAGCTGGCCTTTGGCCTGGTCGAGCGCGGCCTGGAAGGGACGAGGATCGATCTCGAACAGGATCTGGCCCTTGGCCACCTGGGCGCCTTCCCGATAATTCTGTTTGATCAGATAGCCGTTGGCCTGGGGCTGGATCTGCGCGTTGACATAGCCGTCGAGCGTGCCGACCCACTCATTGGAGACGGGCACGTCGGACGCCTCAATCTGAACCACAGAGACGGGCAGGGCCTGCGGAGGGCCTGAGGAGGCGGGCGCTTTTCCACAGCCGGTGAAGAGTACGGTCCCGAGCATCAGCATGCCTGCCGCGGGAATACAATTCAATTTGTTGCGGCCAGTTGCTTCTGCCGCAGATCTAAGCCACTGGATCATTACCGGTTTCCCCTTATAACGTTTCAGAAATGCGTCGGTCTAAAACATTCGTGCATGTATGTTCTATGATCAGACTCTGGGATGCGTATGGCGGATGCAAAAAGAGTGCTTAAACGTGAGCCGGTGCTATTCCAGAGGCAGCGCCGTGGCATTGTCACCCGCGGCGAACTCATTCGTTCTGCAAGACATATTTTTGCCCGGGACGGATTCGAACACGCCCGCATCGAGGACATAGCTTTGCGCGCCAGGAAAACTCGCGGTGCGTTTTACGACAACTTCAAGGACAAAGAGGACGTATTTCTTGCCATCTTTGAAGAGGATGTGGTTCGCGATTTGAACGAGCTGGGTTCGCTCCTGCTTCCTTTGCCGACAATCAATGAACGCATAGAAGCTTTGGCCCAGTATCTTGTGCGGTTGAGCAATGATCTTGAGCGCATGCTGTTAAACGTGGAATTCAAACTTTACGCGATACGTCATCCCCACAAGCGCAAGCGGCTGGCAGACCTGCTGCGGGCTATGCGTCTGCGCACGTCGATCCCGGAGATCAGCCGGTTGCTACCGCAATTGGATGGGAAGACGGCCAGCGCAAAGCTCATTGACTGCCTTGCCATTTGCGGCGTAGTGGACGGACTTGCGTTGAATCATTTATTTGATCCGGATGGTTTGGATAATCACGCCCTGGTCCGTTATCTGCGACTTTGCCTGAAGGAGACGACTCCGGAGGCCGCCTTACCCTGAGGATCCCATCCGCTCCGACGCTGTCTCATCCGATGTCCTTCTCAAGCAGGACGAAGTGCAAATCGTCTCGAAGCGGCCTGCCGAAGCGTTCGTCGCCATAGGGAAAGGGTGCTGTTTCCCCGGTCAAAGAGTAGCCGCGGCGTTCATACCAGGCGATCAGGGTTGCTCGTACATTCACCACCGACATACGGATGCGGCTGGCGCCATGCTGCTTGGCAAACCCTTCTGCAGCGCTCAGCAGGGCGCGGCCCATGTGCCTTTTTTGTAGATCGGGCCGGATCGTCAGCAGGCCCAGATACCAGACTCCGTCCTTCTTCGGCTCCAGCCAAACCGTCCCCAATAACTTGCCATGCGCATCGTCCCGATAGGTCAGCAACACGGCGTCAGGCTTTGCCGCCAGGTCTTCTCTGAGAAGGGATTCGGTCAGCCGCTGCCCTTCGATGAAATCTGCTTCGGAGTTCCAACTCGATGAGGGACCGACGCCGCGAAAGGCCAAATTAGCCAAGTCTACGATCGCAGCGTAGTCATCTTCAGTAGCGCGAGCCAGGAACATGGGATTCAGTTTAATGGACGGGGTCTCGCCAAGCAGGATCTGCGCGAACAGACCGGCACTCCCGCGTGTTCCCTAGTCGACCTTCAGACGCGATTTCATCAGCACAACGACATAGGGATTCCACGTGGAGAGAACGTAGTAAATACTCAGGTCGGAGCCTTTTAGTTTTGTCCATCGCTCCACCACGTACGGAGCGTATGCTCCACCGCGCACAGCTTCCGGATTCATCTGGGCTTTGCCGATGACTGGTCCCGCGAGCCCGTCGGGCGGATTGGCGTTGGGATTGTGTATAAACCTGCCGATACCGTCGTTGGCAGCATTGAACAGAATCTGCGGTTCACTCCATGGCCCCCACGGAGTGCGAGAATAGCTGAAGGCGATCCCACGCGTGGGAGCTCGTCTGTCATAAGTCATCAGCCACAAGCCGAGATCCTTGCACCACGTGACCGAGAGATCGCCCAGAGTGCCGTTCTGCACGATGGGCTTCGCCTCCGATTCGTTGCCGCTCCAGGTGGGTGCACCCGCCGCATCCAACCCCGCGAAATACATCGTCCCCCTGCCGTTCTCGAATTGCGCTACCGGGACAACGGAAAGATAAGCGTCGCTCTGACGGTAGGCGCCCGTGCCCCAGACAAGGACGAAGGGTCCGCCGGAAGGCATTCCGGCAATCGGTCCTGGCTCGATATGCACCGACATCTTGACGAAGTGTCCAGCAGGAAGCTGTGAAATTGTGCGCAGCGGCTGAAAGGTCGCGGGGAGCGTGAATCTCGTGAGCACCGAACGGTCTGTACTGCGATCCTCCGAATGGTTTGTGCTGACCGCGACATACATCTGGCGGCCAAGGCTCAACCCTGCCACCGGTACCTCAAACGCTCCCATGCTGATGCTGGGAGGCTGGATTGTCAGATAGTCGCTGCCTGCCATGAGGAAATCCAGGCGTACTCCCTGCTCCGGATCAGTCGCATCCGTGGTTGCAATTGTGTCTAGCGCGTGGTCGAGCCGCCCCACGGTATCGCCAAAAAGAAAATACACGCGCCCGTCGTGTTCGAAGGAGTTGCCAAGGTCGGTGCCGCGAATTCCGTAACGTGTCTCGGTCCGGCTGAGCGTCGGTTGATGTCGCTCTTTGTCCTCTTCACCGAGAAGTTGCTCCACTTTGACCGTCGAGCCAACGACGTAGCGAATTACCGGGCCGGCGGCTGTCCCCTGCATGCGCGGCGCGCCGCTGACCTTCGCATCCATGGCTCCATGCAAAGCTACGAATATCCCTGCCAGAAAACCGGCAAAGCTTGCTGCTGCGATGACCCTTGGTCGCATATCCGGGCCTCCATTCGTTTGGCCGCCGCGCAAGATGATGCTATGGAGCAACCTTGATCACGATCGATCCCATACGCTGACTGCTGGCGTACTCGCGGTGGGCCTGTTGGATTTCGTCGAGCGTGAAGGTGGACTTTACAGGCACCGAAATTTTTCCAGCCTTCAGCCACTCAAACAGCGTTTCCAGGTCTGGGCTGAAGTTCTTCGAGGAGCGGGTGATCCCGAAGAAAGTGGTTCGCTTGCCAGACCCAAAGAGTAGGTTCTTCGCGAACAGCTTTAACAATGAAGGGATCAAAGGACGTTGCGGAGTCTTTGTCCATGCAGGCAAATTCATGCCATATCCCACGAGAATCCCTCCCTTCCTCAGGACCGAATAAGACTCATCGAAACTCTCGAAACCAAGCGGATCGAAGACAGCATCGACGCCCCCAAGTTCCTGGATGGCGGTGATCCAGTTTTTGTTCGCGTATTCGAAAGGGACAGCACCGAGCGTACGAAGTTCGTCGTGCTTCTTTGCCGAGGCGGTGCCACAGACACTCGCTCCCGCCAGCAGGCCGAGCCGCAGGAGCGCCCCGCCCACGGCGCCACCCAATGCATGAACAAACATCTTCTCCCCCGGCTTAACATGAGCCACGCGGTGCAGCATCTGGTAGGCGGTGACCCAATCAAGAATGAGCGAGACGGCCGCTTTCCCGTCCACGTCGTCTGGCACTCGGACAAGGTATTTTTCAGGAAGATTGATCAGCTCCGCCTGTCCCTCATACTTTGAAAGACAAGCGACGCGATCACCTATGGTGAACTTTGAGCAGCCTTTGCCGTTCACGCGCACTTTGCCGATGACGCTGTAACCGGGGGTCAGAGGCGGCTTCCTCTGCAGTGGATACGTGCCACGGCGCATGTTGACGTCGGAGCCGCAGACAATGCTGTACTCAACCGAGAGTTGAACTTCCGCGGGATCCGGATTGGGGAGATCGCTTTCCACGATCGCGAGCTTGCTTTCGTCGCCGAATGCGGTAATCACAACTTTCTTGATCTTGGCCACGAGCCATCCTTGCAGCCATTCTCTCACCGCGAAAATCCGGGGCCGAGCACACGTTCCCGCACCGCGCTTTTAGGCTCTATCCCCTAACCACTCGCCGGGCGCCCCACATCTCGTTTTTCGCGAGATGTGGGATACCACGGACCTCCCCTTCAAGCCTGTTGCGCGCTCACAAATCCACAGGGGTGCCCCAGGTTCGCACCAGCGTACCTGGGCCGAAAACGATGGGCGAAGCCCCACAGCCGTTTGGTTGCGTCCCGCCCAAAACCCCGCGAACCTTAAGCGACTGCTCGCCGGCTAGTCTCCGGCTCGCTTGCGGCCTCGCCGATCCGGTCGAGATTCACTCCGGTAGTCTCGATGCGGTACATCCACGTCACCACTGCACCCAGCAGCGAAGCTGCGATCAGGCCATAAAGCAGAAGCCGTGTGCCGAGGGAGACCAGCAAAATAGGAAATAAGAACGCGGTCGCGACCGCCCCAATCTTGGCAAAGGCCGCCGCGAACCCTGCGCCCTTACCACGGATTGCCGTTGGGAACACCTCACCGGCGAGCAGGTAGGTCTGCGCATTCGGACCCAGGTTGGTCATGAAGTTGAACAACATGAAGCCGGCGAAGATCAGTATGGTCTTAAGTTCCACCGCTGACATCAACCGAAAGCGAAGCCAGCAACAAGCCAACTGCGCAGCCGATGAAGCCGATAATTTGCAGCCGGATCCGGCCTAACTTGTCAGCAAGTAAAACGGCAAAACCAATGCCGACGATGAGCAGGATGGTGATCATCGCCGCTCCCCTGGCGGCCAGAATGTCGTTAGCGATGAGGTCGCGAAGGCTCCGGACATGGTCAGCCTCCTTGCCCAGCGCTGCGGCCAGGATGGTCGGAGTGAAGATGCCGATGCCATAGGTGCTGAGGTCCTGCAGGAACCATGGCACCGAAGCGAGGATGGTCGCCCGGCGGTAGCGCTTTTTGAACAAATCCATGAAGGAACCTCCTCCATGAGACTCACCGGCGGCCGCTTGCTGCGACAGGACGATATTCGCTGGGTATTGCGGGGTTCGCTTCAGCAGCCGGCCCGCCGCGACCGTGGCCCGGTCGATGGAGCCGCGAGAGTGGAGCCAGTTCGCGCTCTCCGCAATGTAGAAACGGCCGATGGTGACCAGAAGAGCGGGAACGACCGCAGTCGCATACATCCAGCGCCAGGCATCGAGACTAGGCATAATGACCAGCACCGCATACCCGACCGCCGTGCCGGCCAAGGCGCCCACTGCCTGGAAGGCGAACGCGCCTAGCACCAATTTGCCCCGGCTGGTGCTGGGGATATTCTCGGAAATGATCATGTGCGCCGTGGGATAGTCACAACCCAGGGCCACCCCGAGCCCGAAGAGGCAAATCACCAGGGACACGAAATTTGTGCAGAACACGGCAGCGCCAAGGAACGCGGTGAAGATAATCATCTCCACAATGAACATGGACTTGCGGCCGTACCGATCCGACAAGCTGCCCAGGCCGACTGCGCCAATCAGGATTCCGCACAAGCTCGCGGCGCTGATGAAGCCGTTCTGGCCGGCGGTGAGATTGAATTGGCGAGCGATCAGCGGCAATGCGACGCCGGTCATGAAAACCACAAACCCCTCGAAAAACTTGCCGGCGGCGGCCAACATCCATATGCGCCACTGCATCGAGGTCATGGGGTTGGAGTGCAGCCGGGTACCGTCAGGCCACATCGGCAGCTCATCTATATAGTCCTGCACTGTTCGAGACCCGCCCGGCGCGGGTTGGGCAACATTCGGCATGGTGATCTCCTCTACGGATGGCGCATCCGGCGCCTACTGGATTTTGGCAATCTGCATTTCACTAAGGGCACGGATGGGCGTTGGTAACGCGATGAAATGTACCGGTTCAAGGTAGCTCCGCGCATTGCCGCCCTGCGGTCCAATGCACCAGAGAAGGAAGTTACTGATAGCCTCCGCCATCTGTGGGTTCGGCTGTTTGGCCGAGACAACGGCGTATTCGTAGTTGATAAGCGGATACGAATCCGGCCCCGGAGCGAACACCAGGGTAAGACGCTCATCGGGCGGCGTGCGCGGGGTGAGCGACGCGGCGGCAGCGGTCACCGTAGCCGGCGTCGGCAGCAAAAACTTGCCATCCTGGTTTTCTAGCATTGCGGTTTGGAGACCAGCCTTATCCGCATCTGCCTGGAAGCTCCCCCCAAGATAGCCCACGGAATACGGCGTGCTGGCAAGTGTCTGCACCATGCCCTGATTGCCCGATGCCGTCAGACTGCCCGCTACCGACGGCCAGCTCACCGTCGTGCCGTAGCCGATCTTGCCTTCCCAGTTGAAATCCCTTGACGAAAGGTGTTGTTGATCGGGGGTAGAGAAGGTCAGGAATTGGGTGAAGACAAAGGTGTCTCCCGAGCCGTCTGCGCGACGGATGGGCACGATCGCGTGGTGTGGCAGAGCGACGCCCTGATTGATGGCCGCGATTCGCGGCGAATCCCAGTCGCGAATCGTGCCGGCATAAATGAGGGCCAGCACCGGGCCGCTCAGTTTCAGTGTGGCGCCTCGAAGCTCAGGCAGGTTGGCGACTACCGTCTCCGCCGAGATAGCGAGCGGAATATTCAGGATGTGCGGGTGAGCCAGTGCCTCGTTGTCAGACATGTAGGCGTCCGACGTGCCGATCTGAACCTGATTTGCAATGGCTTGATGGATGCCGGCCTCCGAGCCAGTAGCTCCAAGCGTCATGTTCAGATCAGGATCGACTTTTGCGTATCCGGTAACCCAGGCTTTGAACAGCGGGAGGATAAGGGTGGAACCTGTTTCAGAGATGGTGAGCGAAGCCGAGTGCGCCGCGAACGTCCCCAAAGCAATGCCGGCGGTCAACACCGCGGCGCGTCCCGTTGCGCGAACCATGCTGGTACGGCGACCAATCATAGGCCACTCCTTTTAGGGCGGGGGCGCAGATCGCAGCCGCCTGTGGATTCCGAAGTGAGAACTTCGCACCACGGTAGCAAATGTATTGTTACGGAATGATGACATCTTTGCAGTTCTTTGCCGGGCGGCCTTGAAACATGCGAATTGAGAAACAAGGATTGCTCCAGCCTTGTTATCCCTCGTTATCTATCTTTCGATGTCTGCTTGATGCTGTCCCCTTAATTCACGTGCCTGTAACCCGTATACCTGACCTAAATGGGTGGTCTTAGTGGTTAAGTGGGGTCCTTTAGGGTATCGATAGGTTTGGAGATAGTGTAGGTTGCGAGGGCGAGCATCGACGCCTTGGGGACGCCGTCTCCGGGGATCACGAGGATGAAGTTGACGATTTTGCCCTTGGCGCGGAAGACGATGGCTTGCTGGGTGAAGTTGATGCCTTGGTATTTGGGGATCTGCTGGTCCGGTTTGAAGGCGTAGTAGGCGGCGCCGCCAATGCCGGAAACCAGCTGCTCCGTGGGGCCGAGGCTATGCAGGCGCTGGTCAAAAATGGTTTTGTACACGCCGGCGTCGGAGATGGTGTCGGCGGTAAGGGTGATGGGCCCGGTGGAGGCGCCTTTGTAGTCGCACCCGTTGCCACCCTGGGTATTAGGGGCGGCGGTGAGGGTTGCCGAGATGCCGAGAGTGGATTGCACCACTGCGGCAGGGACGAGGTCGCAAAGGCTTTGGGCGGTGGCTGGAATCGCGGCGCAGGTCAAGGTTACGAGAAGGGCCAGGCGATGAGACCTCATTTTGTGTTCTCCGCGTGTCTTGTTGGGTGGCCCCTGATTCTAACCCAGAAACGGAAATACGACAGGGCTTTGCGCGTCTGCTCCGCCAACTGATCTCGATATAGGTCGTCGGCCGCCTTGTTCTGCGGCGGGAGTGATTGCGGGGCCCGGTATTATCCTCAGGCATGCAGATCAGCGCGACTGACGTGTTACGCGCCTTTCGCAGAGCTGAGCCGTACCTGTTTATTGGTGCGGCCTCGATCACGGTGGGCCTCGTGGTGGTTGGGTTCCTGCTGATCCGGCGCAGGTTCGATCGGCTGCTTTCGTTCTTCGCCTGGTTCGCCGTTTTGTACGGCGAACGGTTGTGGCTGCAATCCAGCATGCTCCGTCTTATAGAGCCGCTGTCCCCTCTCGGCTTGCAATTCGACGCGGCGCTGAATTTTTTGGTGGCGGTCCCGGCCTTCCTGTTCTTCCAGGAAACCGGATTGGTCGGCCGTGCAGGCCGCGTGATTTCGTATACGGTCTGCTTGCTCGAGATGGCCTTGATTGCGGCGATCTTCATCGGGGTGCCGCTGCCGCTGCTCGGCAATATCAATAGCGGCCTGCTGATTGCCGCGATACTTCCGCTCGTCATCCTGGCATTTCGACAAAGGGACGCAGGCAGGGATGTGGTTGTGTTTCGCGCCGGGTTGCTCATCTTTGTCGGCTTTGTGCTTTGGACAAACACGCGAGACCTTATGGGCTATAGGACCACGGTGGAGGCCTATGGCTTTGGTCTTTTTCTGTGTTGTGTGGGCTATCTTGCGGCCAAGCGGGCGCTCGATCGCGACCAGCAGCTGGCCTCGCTGCACCAGGAACTGGAGATCGCCAAGCGCATACAGCTTTCGATTCTCCCCACCGGCTTCCCGGCGTCGGAGCACTTTACCGTTGCAGCGCGCTATGCGCCGATGACTGCGGTCGCAGGCGACTTCTACGAGTTTCTCTCGACCGTTGGTCCCAGGGCGGGGTTGTTTGTTGCGGATGTCTCGGGGCATGGAGTACCGGCGGCCCTGATTGCCTCGATGGTGAAAATAGCGATCAACTCCCAGTTGCAGCACGCAGCGAGTCCAGAGCGATTGTTGGCGGGCGTGAATGAGGCGCTCTGCGGAAGCACCCAGGGTCAGTTTGTGACGGCAGCGTACGTCTACCTCGACGCGAAGCGGGGCGAACTTTGCTATGCGGCTGCCGGCCATCCGCCCATGCTTCTGCTTCGCCAGGGCGAGGTCAACTCGATCGAAGAGAACGGTTTGATGATGGGGGTCTTCTCGTCAGCGGCCTACAGCTCTACAAAACGATCCCTGGCCAAAGGGGATCGTCTGCTGTTGTACACCGATGGAGTCATCGAGGCCGCGAATGGCAGTGAGGAAGAGTTTGGTCAGGAGCGCCTGGGTAATCTACTCACCTCGAGTGCCGGTATGACGGTGGAAGAGGTGGCAGATCGGATCCTTTCTACGGTACAGGACTGGGCGCCGACACAGATGGACGATTTGACGGTCGTCGTCTGCGACTGCCATTAGGTGAGGGACCTGTGAAACTCAACCACTCAAGCCATCGGATCGCTTTTGCAGCTTAATCGCTTTCTCGGGGCAGGCTTTCACGCAGAGGCCGCAGCCCCGGCAAGCATCAGGGTCGACGACAAACGTTTGCTTTCCGCCGTGTACAAGCAGTTTGAAGCGTCCCATCAAGGGGAGTTTGGCTTTCTCTTCAGCCGGGACGGGGCGGATCAAGAGAACGTCGTAAGGACAAATCGGAACGCACGGTCCTGCTGCTTCGCAGCGCATGGGGTCGATGACAGGCACCATAACGCCCGCATCAAACTTGCAGTTGGGGTCAGGCTTCGTCATCGGCCTCCGCACGGCGCCGGAACGGCCAAGCCGATCATCCAACATGCACCCCAGAATGCAAGTGCCTTCGCATTGGCGGCCCCGATGCCCTTCGACGCTTTTGTAACAACCGCTGCTTTGCCTTTCAACTTTGCCATGATCCTCCCCTTCTTCTGATTGCTCAACTTGTAATCAGGTCCGGCACGGCACTGTAGGTAGTAACGTTTCAGAAACAAAAATATTGTGCCTAAAAGAACGAAGGCCCTCACAATCCGCGATCCGGCGTTGTGGGAGCAATTGCGCCAATGCATTGCTTGCCTGCGGCGCGGCTCTGGACTTCATTTGCTTTGTGTCCGGGCACGGCTTCAGCCGTGCCGTAGCTTGAGTGTGTGAGTACCGGGGAGAGAAACCGCAGGTCCTTCACTGCTTTCACGGGATTTTTGCGTCCGGGCGAGGCGCGCTGCAGATCCCTCGGCTACCCTCCCCCCGATTTCCTGTGGAGACCCGTGGCTTTGATAATCTGCACGGCTCTCTACGGAGAGCCGCACACGTGGTCGTCGCTAGCAGCGCGAAGTAGGAAATCCGGGTCGGGATGACAAGGGGAGGGCGGTTACTGACTTACAGTTCCGCGAGTCGGATGGCGCAGAAGAACTCCCGATCCGACTCGCAGACTTTAAGGTGAGTAATTACTCTCCCCTTGTCATCCCGAGCGTAGCCGAGGGATCTGCAGTGCGCCTCGCCCGGACGCAAAAATCCCGTGAAAGCAGTGAAGGACCTGCGGTTTCTCTCCCCGGTACTTACACACCCTCTTTAGCCCCTGCGGATCTCAGCTCTGCCGCTCCCCCTGCCCACCAAATTCCAATTCCGTAGCAGGCTACAGCTTGATCCGGGCAACACTAAAAAACGGTTTGGATAATGCAAAGGCAATCTTCTGATCGTCTCACTCACCGCGTTGAGTTGGGTATTGCGGCTACTCGGCTGCGTACCAGCTTGCGGATGAGCGCAGCCGGTATTGGTTGGTCGAAGGGCAAATGAAGACTGCTCTTGGTGCGGGTATACGGCTTCAATTCTTCGGTGAAGCTGTTGAACAGTGATCCACTGAACGGCAGGACGCTTAGGTGGTTCTTGAAGGCCGCATAGCCAAAAAATGCCTTGGATAAGGCAAAAGCCGGAATGCCGTAGGAGATGACCTCGACTGCTTCCTTGGGAACGGCGGAGCGGATGATCTCACGAAGCTGGACCAGCCCGGTTCGAGCAGGCTCGGGGACCGCGGCAATGTAGGCGTCGACAGCCTCGCTCGAGGCCCTCAGTGCGGCCACGCGATTGCCATTGGGTGCCAGTTTCATGTGCACCATGTTACAACCGAAATCAGAATGGCACCTACAATGGACAAGAGCGATTTCGACCAGGTTTTCGTCTGTATAGCCAGGATTGAAGCTCGGTGTGCCCATCGCAAGAAGAAGCATCGCATCCATGTCAACCAAACCGATCGCTTTCGAATTGTCTTTCCTCACAAAGCTGTTACTCATCGCAACCGCATTGCTGGCTGTCACGTCTTTAGGCCAGACTTCTGCTCCGTCGTCCCCGCAGGCGCCCGTTTCCACTTCGCTTCCAGCCTTCGAGGTGGCAGCGATCAAGCTGAATAAGTCTCTCAGCGGAAGCTCTGATTCCGACACCAACAACGGCCGCTTTACCGCAACGAACGTATCGTTAAAAAACATCATGCAGTACGACGCTTATGGAATTCCCGGGAGCAGGATCCTCGACGGCCCTAAGTGGCTGGACTCGACAAAATTCGATATACAAGCAAAGATGGACGACTCCGCAGCCGATCGTCTGCGAACGCTCCCCCGTGACCAGCGAAGATTCGAGACGCAGGCCATGTTTCAACAGCTGCTCGCAGACCGCTTCAAGTTAGCCGTCCACTGGGAGACGCGAGAGCTGCCGGTCTTTGCCCTCATCGTGGCCAGGAAAGGCCCCAAACTGCAGCCGGCGAAGGACTCCTCGGAAGATTCCAATATATCGTCGAACGGTTCCCGGTCCGGTTTGCAATTTACTGCCAAGGCCGTCACGATGCCTCAACTTGCCGAGGCGCTGACGCAGGCGTTGTCCAGGGAACTGGGCCATGACGTCATCGACAAAACCGAAATCAAAGGAAGATACGATCTCACGCTCAAGTGGACTCCGGATACCGGTGCAGCTCCTATTGCGACGGCCGGCGTTGCCTCCTCAGCCGATTCCGGTCCCTCCATCTTCACCGCAGTTCAGGAACAGCTCGGACTGAAGCTGCAACCGGCGAAAGCGCCAGTCCAGGTTCTCGTCATCGATCACGCCGAGATGCCTTCGGAGAACTAGTCGATGGAGTGGTGCCCGGAAAGCCGTATTGAGTTATTTCCGTCGGCGCTTGGATGACGGAATCAGCGACGGAGAGGAAACCTTCCGTGTCTTACCATTTCGAGCTTCTGCCTTGGGTTCCGAGGTTGCCCATCCGGCTACGGTTACTTCGTCTTCTTTAAGGCCAAGCCCATACTGCATGTTCCAATATTGAACGGTCTGCCTCACGAATACTTGACGGGCAATATGCCTGTCGCGGCTTCGCAGGCCTTCCAGAATGGCCAGGTGCTGCTGTACTGAGGCGATCCGCTCACTGATTGCCTTCGAATTACCCGGCCACCGGTCAACCACGGAAAAAACAAATAGGCGGAAAGTGACTGCCTCCAGGGTGTCCCTCAGGTAGTCGTTGCCGGCCAGTTCCCAGATCTTGCGGTGAAATGCAACGTCACACTCATGAAAATTTTTCACGTCGCCTGCGGCCATGCCCGTACCTGTCATGGACGCAACAAGAGCGGTCAGTTCCTCGTCCGCCGCCGCCGTAAAATTCTCTGCCGCCTTCCCGATTGCAATCGCCTCCAGAGGAATGCGGACTTCTTGGATAAGACGATAATCCTCTGGGCTCAATTGCTCGACGTAAGTGCCGCGTTGGGGAAGCTTTCGCAGAAGACCCTGATGAGTCAATTCATTCAACGCTTCACGCAAGGTGGGTTGACCGATTCCCAGACGCGCGGCCCATTTCTGCTCGATGATGCGGTCTCCGCCATGCAACTCGCCAGAGATGATAGCTTCGCGAATGGCCTGAGCGGCAGCCTGTGGGGCCGTCTGTAGCCTGATATGACCAACAGTTGCCTTGCCGAAACGGCCTTCCATGTAGTTTCTCGCCTCAGAATGAGTGCAATCTATAACATATACTCTATAGACTTTTCCGATAGATCGCCAAAACCTGACCGTAGCAACGCGAATTCCTTTCCCAGCCAGCTTGGGAGTGCCAATCGTCCGACACAAAGCCTAAGCGGGGTGTCCTTCAACAGTATCCCTTTTGGTTGCCTTTACACTTAATCGTTCGGCGCTCGAGCCGCGCTTCTCTGTGCTGGCGTGGTGGTGTTTTGGGCGTCGTGTGGCTCATTCGAAATTGGGTTGTCAGCGGCTTTCTGTAAATTGCGAGTCTTATCGAACTCAGCTTTCGCCTCGTCTTTCATTCCGGCGGCCTGATAGAGCCGTCCCAGCCGCCAGTGCACATCCACATCATTGGGGCTTAACGCGGCGGCTTCCCGCAGTTCTCGAAAGGCGTCGTCTCGACGGCCCGCATCGGAATACAGGATGCCCAGATCAAGATGCGCCAGTTTCATTCCAGGGTCGATGCGAACGGCCTCAAGAAGATGGGGTGTAGCCTGAGGATCCTGCAATCGCATCTCGGCGTCCCCCAGGTAAGCCAGAGCCTGGACATGATTGGGAACGTTAGCGAGTTCCGCTTCGAACTCGTGAGCAGCCTCCCGGTACTGCTTCAATTTCCATAAGAGATAGCCAAGGCTATAGTGAACGTTTGGCTCTTTGTCGTTGGCTTTTGCGGCTGCTCGAAACTGTTGAATGGCGCCGGGATCGTCCTTCATCTCTTCTAACGCCTCGCCGGCCAGCATGTCCGCCTCGGCCGACTCGGCATTCAACATCAGAATCTCCTGGTACACGTCGAGGACGCACTGGAACTGCTTGGACTTCATGCAACTTTGCGCCAGGGTAAGCCGCAACTGTAGACTCTGCGGATCGCGGGCGGCGGCCGCCCTTAGATAAGCAACCGCGGCTGCATTCTCCCCCAAACCGTAGTAGGCCATCCCGATCAACACGTTCAGGCGCTGGACCTCGGGTGAGGATGGCGGCTCGCTCGAGAGCAGCGGGATCAGCGTTTCAATTGCTTCCTTCAGAGCGTCGGATTTAAACAGGGATAGCCCGAGATTCAAACGCAGGCTCGGCATTGCCGGATCGAGCGACAAAGCTTGGCGATAAAGCGGCACCGCCTCTGTGTAATGTCCCTGGCGAGCTTCCAGGAAGCCCAAATGCGCGTACGCTTCCGCGCTTGCGGGATCATCTTTCAGCAAGGCGCGCCACGCAATTTCAGCCCCAGCATTGTCGCCTTGTTGTTCCAGCGTAATTGCTGTTTGGCGATCTGTCGATGAGGGTGCAACCTGGCCCGGGCAGTTCGTAGCCACTGCCGCCAGCATGATCGCAAGCGCAATTCTCCATCCGCACCCACCTTGCCTGAGAAAACTAAGCGCCATCACCGGCAGCCCCTGTACAAGCGAAAACGCGCGACAGGTATGACCCTGTCGCGCGTAGGTTGCAGGTTAGAAGTGGAACTTCGCGCCCAGCTGCAGCGTTCGAGGATCATAAGCAGAGGTTACTTCTCCAAAGTTCGAATCGGTAGAATTCGCATCGATGTTGTTAAATTGCGTGTGGTTGAAAGTATTGAACGTCTCGAATCGCACTTCAAAACTGGGACCCTCACCGGACGTAAGCGGAAACGTCTTAAAAAGAGATAAATTGAAGTTCAATCGTGCGGGTAAGACAATCGCATCTTTTCCGGCACTGCCAAAGCCCTGGTTTGCGCCGCCGTTCCACGGCGCCGTTGGGCTGGCGAATGAGCTGGTATTAAACCAGGCCGTTCTCTTCTTCGGGTAAGAAACATTTCCCACCTCGTCCGGACGGTTGGTAATGTCGCCGCCGCCGAGACCGAGAACGTCGGCGCCGTTATAGTTGAGGGGTTGCGGCGTTCCCGATTGAGCGATCGTAATCCCGGAGAATTCCCAACCTCCAAGAAGCGTTCGTTCTGCTACGTTGGAACTGTGGGCAAAGAACGGAAAGCTGTAGATGTAACTGGCGTTGAAGATATGGCGCCGGTCCAGTGATCCCGAGCCACGGTCATATCGCGGGTTGAACGGGTTGGAAAGGGAACTTAGGTCACCGCTCACTTCATCGATTTCGTGCGACCAGGTATAGGCGAGTTGCACAGTAACCCCGTGCCGGTTCTCCACGCGAAGGCCCGCCTGGAGCGAGTTGTAGTTAAAGTTGGTTTCGTTCTCCTCTTGCTGAATCGAGCTGAAGCCAGGATAGATGCGATAGAGATTCGCGTTGAGTGATCCATTTGCCACACCCTGTCTAAGGTCGTAAGGATTGGCCGGATTGTTGGGATCCGTCAAGGGTAAAGTGTTGATCGCCCGGTCATCGTTCTGGTCCCAACCCAACGACCCGGCATACTGCAGCACTGCCACCACGGATGGTGCGATCTCCCGTTGAACTCCCAGGCTGAACATCGCGGTCCCGGGCGGCGAATACTTGTACGCCAGGTTGGTGAGCGTGGAGGGAAACGTCTGCGACGTGGTTATCCCGGTTAACGCGCTGGTGTTCGGATTGGAGAAGTAGACATTGGTCGCCGAAGGCTGGTACGCAAACGGAGGATTCAACGCAGCGTTGTACACATCGTTGCCTTGAACACGCTCGAAGAACATTCCAAACCCACCCCTGATTACAGTCTTTCCATCTCCCTTGAGACTGTAGGCAAAACCTACTCTTGGTTCGAAGGTATTGTATTTGTTCTCCACCACGCCACGCGGAAAGCCATTGACGCCGGCTTCCCTGATGCCGTTGAGGTAAAACGACTGACCGTTCACCTCTGTCAGCGCAGCCGGGTTCAGGGTGCCGTCCGCGGTGACAGGATTGCCCAGCGTTCTGTCATAGTCAGCGGCAACGAAATTCGCAAACTGGTTAAATCGCTCATAGGCATGCGGCAACGCGTCGTAACGTAGCCCCAGGTTGAAAGTCAGCCGGGGAGTGATATGCCAATTGTCATTGCCATAAAAACTGTAGTTATTGTTGACCCAATGCTTGTCCGCCAGAAATTGGAGCTGGGTAAAACTCGCCGCGTCTCCCAGTAGGAAATTGATATAGGAATCTCCGGAATATGTTCCCGAATTGAATGCGAAAGTTCCTTGCGTATTTGCCTGCAGTTGCTGGTTCTTGACAACACGCAGATAGCCCGCGCCAAACTTGAACTGGTGTCTTCCCCGGGTAAAAGATACATCGTCCCGAATCTGGTAGGCCGCATAGAAATTCTTCCAGGGGAAGTAACTAGACGTCCAGTTGGTGCCATAGGGTGAACCCAGGTCGATTTCAGGCATCCGGCTGCCCACATTGTCAGAGAGCGGAAAGAATGTACTAGCGGACCATCCGGATGGCTGAGCGGCTACGCCGACAGGAGTAATCTTGACCGTATTGTCGGCGTAATTAAAGGCCGTTTCGTTGAGCAACGAAGGGGAATACGTTTGCGTCAACTTGAACACTGCCATCCAGGCGGGATTGAGCATCGTCGAGCCTGAGGTTGGATAGTTACCATCGCTCCATTGCGGCGGGTAGGTTGTTTGCGTGACTCCGTCATGAACATAGTGGCCCATCAACTGTAGCTTGCTGTTGATGGCATGGTCGATGCGAACTACGTCTTCACGGACGTTGGTCGGTTGAGGGACGGACGAGATGTATTGACTCGCACCATAGTTCGGTTTGGGGAATGTTCCGGCGCTCAGTTCGAGCAGTACGTTCGGATCGATGAGGTTGGCCGGAATCGTGTTGTTCGGGAAGGGCTTGCCGGGCGTCAACCCATCAGCCTTATAGATCGCCAGTCTGACTGGATCAGTCGTAGAAGGGACCACCGGAGCGTGCCGTTCGAGGGCGTGGTATAGGCCAATGGCTGCCCGGCCACGGGGAAATTGGCGGCTGCGATGGTATTTACAATCGATGGTGTACTGCCTACGATCAGTCTCCGCCACTCTTCGTTCACAAAGAAGAACGTCCTCTTGCGGGCGTCGTTATACACATGTGGAATCCACAGCGGACCGCCGATATTGCCACCGGGTTCGTTCAGCCGAAGCACTGGCCGGCCTTGCCCGGCAAGGTTGGTGAAATAGTTGTTGGCGTCGTAATCTTCGTTGCGATTGAAATACCAAACTCCTCCGTGAAAGTCATGGGTACCCGACTTCACGACCATCACGATCGACCCGCCTGAGCCGATGCCGTAGTCGGGGCTATAGTTGCTGTCAAGCGTCTGAAACTCGGCCAGCGCATCGAGTGAGGGCAGGATGTCGAAGCATCCTCCGCAGCCGCGATCGTTCAGTTCGCCTCCATCTAATAGGTAGACGTTGTGATTGGCGCGTGTTCCATTGAAACTGATGGAGTTGCCGGAAGTATTGGCGTTCACCGTGTTGAAATCCGGTAGCGTGTTGGAGACGCCCGTACCCAGCGCGGCCAGCGCTGTCAGGTTACGGCCATTCGTCGCCAGCTGGGTGACCTGCTGGCCGCTGATGAGCGTGCTAAGCTCGCTGGTTTCCGACTGGACCTGGAGGGCGTCGGCTTGTACCGTGACAGTCTGTCCTGTGGTGCCAACCTCTAGGCTAATGTTTTCCTCCAGAGTTTGAGCAACGTTCACGATGATGTCCGTCTTGGTGTATTTCTGAAAGCCTGTGGAGGAAGCACTCAGCGTGTAATGGCCCACACCCACGTTCGCAAAGCGATATGCGCCCGCGTCGTTCGAAGTTACTTGTCTTACCTGGTCAGTTGCGGTGTTGGTCAGGATAATCTCGGCTTTCGCAACGACTGCTCCCGTGGAGTCCTGTACGGTTCCATTGATGGTTGCATTATCTTGCGCCTTCGCGGGCGGGATTAACAAAAAGCCCAGCAGCAGTAAACTGAGCAGGCGAAAACGAGCGTAGTTCATGATTTCCTCCTGAAGCGGTGCGATCACCCCAACTGGTTCTCACCCAGGACAGTAGTTGGACCTGCTGTATTCGAAGAATCTATTCCGGACTTGTGCGCGTTCAGCGGTTTATCGAGCTCTGACATTCGGTTGAAGGTATGGGCTCTCTGCAAAGGTCGGCACGAAACAAGTCCGGTCACGGACAAAACGAGCCTGGGTTGGGTGTTCCGGCCAATCGTTACTGGACCGGAACAATGAGTACCTCCCAATTTCAGCGATAATCTATAATTTATCTTCTGAACTCGTGTCAATCGCTATTTTGCTCACAGCGGGGTTTTTTTCTATCAGGCCTTTACCCAATGGTTCCTGTGGGAGGCGGACAAAGCGCGATTTTGGACAGTTAAGGCAAGTCCCTGCCCCTCTAAAAGCCTTCACTCTAGAAGGTGCTTGCGCATAAAAACTATAATCTATAATCTTAAGTCCGCCCCAAGCCTTACGAGGGATGACGGCTTTTCTACCATGAAATATTACGGACCCTGGCTCTACACGCGCAGCGAATCAAACACCGTTGAACTCAGGCAGGACCCTGGCTAATCCATGCAAATATCCCTTGCAAACAAAGTAGTCGTCGTCACCGGCGCCTCTTCCGGCATTGGGTTGGCAATCACACGCACCTATCTTGACTGTGGCGCCGCAGGAATCATCGCCGTCTTTCGTAGGAAAGAGGTACCAGAAGAGCTGCTGGAAGCGCAAAGACTCTATCCCCGAAAACTCCACATCGTTCACGGCGACGTCGCGGAAGAACAAACGGCTATCGACTACACCAAATCTGCTTTAGAGCACTTCGGGCGGCTCGACATTCTGGTCAGCAACGCTGCCGTCAGCATTGTCAAGGCCATCCATCTTCATTCGCCTGAGGAGTGGGACTCGGTCATGAACGCGAACGTAAAGAGTCTCTACTGGGCCGCACGTCATGTGGTCCCCATCATGATGAAGCAGGGTCGTGGGCTGGTCCTGATCAGCGGCTCCATTTCCGGAGAAGCGGGTATCCCAACCCAGGGGGCCTATGCGCCTTCAAAGGGTGCCCTCCACCAGATGACGCGTCAGATGGCTATCGAGTATGCCCGCTTTGGAATCAGGGTCAACACCATAGCCTGCGGCACTGTGGATACGCCCATCGTCCACCAGTCGGCGCAAGCCTCAGGCGATCCGGAAGGGTACTGGAACATGTTGCGGAATGCGCATCCCATCGGCCGCATTGCCAACGCCGAAGAGGTGGCCGGCTTCTACGCGTACATGGCCTCAGATCTGGCGACGTTTTTTACCGGAGCGGTCGTCATGATGGACGGCGGCTATACAGCGCAGTAAGGGAGACGTAATGCAAACGATGCTTGCTGCACGATATCTCGGCCCCAACCGTCTCGAACCTGAGGAGATTCCTCTACCCGTGATCGGGAATGAAGAAGCGCTGGTCCAGGTGGAAGCGTGCGGCTTTTGTGGTTCCGATATTTCGATTGTTGCTGGAACGCACCCGCGGGCCACCGCGCCGCTTACCCTGGGTCACGAACTCTCCGGTCGCGTGGTGCAGATTCGCAGTTCCACTGGCGCCTTTGTGCCCGGGGACCGGGTCACCACGTATCCCCTCATTTCCTGTGGTGAATGTCAGGCCTGTCGACACGGCAATCCCCACGTCTGTTCCCGGCTCCGTCTCTTCGGCTTTGACGTGGACGGAGGGATGGCCGAGTACGTGAAACTGCCGGTCTCTTCGCTGATGAAGCTTCCCGAGGAAATGCCAGGGCAGATCGGGGCGTTGATCGAACCGCTGGCGGTTGCCGTGCACGGGGTCGCACGGACGAGTCTCGATGATGTGCACGTCGCGGCAGTTCTGGGTGCGGGCCCAATAGGACTTTTAACCGCTCTGGTGGCGCAGTCCCGCGGGGTCCCCCATGTGGTTGTCAGCGATATTCTGCCGTCTCGCCTGGAACTTGCGGCGAGCCTGGGCTTGCGCGTGGTATCGGCGGGTGAGAACCTGCGGAACCTGGTGATGGAGTTATCGGACTGGAACGGAGCGGATGTGCTTTTTGAATGCGCGGGAGCTGCCTCTTCAGCGAGGGAGATGACCGCTCTGGTACGTCCGCGTGGGGTGATCGTCAACCTGGGAGTCTTCAAGAAGCCGGTTGAGGTTGATATGCAGGCCATCAATTTCAAAGAGATTGAGCTGCTTGGCTCCAGGGTCTATGAACGCAAGGACTTCAAGACGGCGATCGATCTCGCGATGCGCCTTCCGCTCAATCCGATCGTGACTCATGCGTTCTCGTTGCACGATGTGGCTACCGCATTCAAGCAGTTCCGTTTGGGGCAGGTCTGCAAAGCCCTCATTCTTCCCATGGGTGTTCTGAGGAATGGATAATGCCGTTCTTCAACTTGATGAGCTGTGTACCTCCGAGTTTTTGACAATTTTCACCGGTGAGGCCTTTCGTGGATCTTGCTAATGTCGTTATCGCGCCTCGCACCGCCGCAAAGGTTCCTCTCAACAGAACCGTCGTAGAGAGCACAATGACCGCTTCTCTGGGCGGCCTTCTCTTCGGGTTCGATACCGCCGTGATCGCCGGTGTAACCCGGGCCCTCACTCAAAAATTCCACCTTTCGCCCACTTCCCTTGGATTCACCGTGGCGATTGCCCTCTGGGGAACGATCGTAGGCGCCGCCTGCGGCGGTTACGCTGGTGGCCGGTTTGGCCGCCGAGACAGCCTGCGTGCGTTGGCGCTTCTTTTTATCGCCTCCGCGCTGGGCTGCGCGTTTGCCTGGGATTGGGTCTCCTTTCTCATATTTCGCTGTGTCGCGGGTGTTGCCATCGGCGCCTCGTCCGTTTTGGGACCTATGTATATCGCCGAGATTGCGCCGGCGAATTGGCGGGGCCGCATGGTCGGGTCCTTCCAACTCAACATTGTCTTCGGAATTCTGGTCGCATACTTTTCCAATTACGTAATCGGCACCCTGAATCTAGGCCCGGCCGAGTGGCGTTGGAAAATCGGAGTTTCGGCTGCACCTGCTTTCTTGTTCCTGTTTATGCTGTTTCGCATTCCGCGCAGCCCGCGATGGCTGGTGGAAAAAGGCCGGGTGGAAGAGGCAGAGCGTGCGCTCAAGCAAACTGCAGGAAAGGCGGCGGCATCCTCAGAACTCGCTGCGATCGAAGAATCGCTTGCCAGCGATCGTCTTGTAGGCAGCCAGCCACTGTTCTCGCGGCGCTACCGGGTTCCGGTGATGTTGGCGATTGTGCTCGCCCTTTTCAATCAGTTTTCAGGGATCAATCCGATCCTGTATTACCTGAACGACATTTTTGAGAAGGCGGGGTTTACCAAGGTCTCTGGCGATTTGCAGGCGGTCGCCATCGGTGCGACCAACCTGATCTTCACCATGGTCGCAATGTCCATCATAGACAAAGTAGGACGCAAGAAGCTCCTGATTGCCGGTTCGGTCGGGACCTGTGTATGCCTCACCGTGATCAGTATTCTTTTCCAGACCGGAAAGCACCAGGATCTTTTACTCTGGCCGCTGGTGGGCTTCGTCGCCTTCTTCGCCGTTTCGCAAGGTTCTGTGATTTGGGTCTACATCAGCGAGATCTTCCCCAATTCGGTGCGCGCCCGGGGCCAGAGCCTCGGGAGCTTCACCCACTGGCTGGCGTGTGCAGTCCTCTCTAACTTTTTTCCCATTGTCGCTGTCCACACAGCGGCTGCTCCATTCATCTTTTTCGCATCGATGATGGTGCTCCAATTTGTAGTGGTGCTTTGGTTTTTCCCGGAAACCAAAGGTTTTACCCTTGAGGAACTGCAGAGTCGTCTGGAAACAAAATGAGCGTGGAGCGGCACTGAAACCAGGAAAAAATCTATATCAGGGCGGGAGTTGAAATGCAACGGAGACAGTTTCTCAAAAGATCGGCGATGGCGGGCGCGGTGCTTGCCTTTTCTGGCGTAAAGGTTTGGGCGAAGGACGCCGACGCTCGCATTGAGGTTCTTCTGGACGAGCCGCTGGGGGAGATTTCACCAAACATCTACGGCCAGTTTACCGAGCACATCGGGGGAGTGATTTACGACGGCGTCTGGGTTGGAGAGGGATCGAAGATCCCCAACGACCACGGCATACGCTCTCAACTGGTGGCCATGATGAAGCAGATTCATGTTCCTGTCATTCGTTGGCCGGGAGGTTGCTTCGCCGACAGCTATGACTGGAAGGATGGTATCGGCGAGCCCTCGAAGCGGCCGCGGCGCACTAACTTTTGGGAGGTTGATCGTGATGCGCTAAGACTGCATGAGAAAGGCCTGCAAATCTTCGAATCCAACGCTTTCGGCACCAATGAATTCGTCCGCTTTTGCCGGCTCACCGAGGCACAACCGTACATCGCAGCGAATGTGCGCAGTCTCCCCGCGCTCGATTTCGATCACTGGGTGGAATACTGCAACTCTCCTGCCGGAAGCACAACCCTGGCCGAGCAGCGGGCCAACGCCGGCTTTCCAGAACCCTTTAATGTCCGCTACTGGGGTGTGGGCAATGAGAGTTGGGGCTGCGGCGGGAACTTTACCCCTGAACAATATGCATCTGAGTTCCGCCGCTACACCGACTGGATTCCACGCTACGGAATCGACCTGCAGCTCATAGGCTCCGGACCCAACGGCAATGATATCGACTGGACACATCGTTTCTTCGAACAGATCTACTCCGGCCACACCTACAACAATCCAAGCTTCACAGGCTGGTCCGTGCATCATTACGCGTCGAACCTGAGCCGCGGCAGAACCACGGACTGGATCGCCAGCAAGGGCGACGCCCTCCAGTTTGATTCCGTGGATTGGTATGAGCTGTTGCGAGAGTGCAATCGTATCGAGCAGATCATTCAGGATCAATGGGCGGTTATGGGGCAGTACGACACGCATCATCGCGTGAAGTTAGTGGTGGATGAGTATGGTCCGTGGTATCGCGAGGGAACGGAACTCGATCCCACTCACATTTTCGGTCAGCAGGTTACGGTGCGCGATGCGCTTGCCACCGCGCTGACATTAGACGCCTTCAACCGCAATCCGGAGAAGGTGAGTATGGCCACCTGCGCACAGCTGATCAACAACCTGAATGCGCTCTTCTTAGCGCATGAAGAGCACTTCATCGCCACCCCGAATTTCCATGTCTTTGCGATGTATGCCGCGCACCAGGGAGGGCAGGCGTTGCGGGCAGAGTTTTCGGCTCCGGATGTGCAGTACACGCGCGATGACAAACCGGCGCGGTTCTGGGGGCTTAACGGCTCTGCATCGCGCAATGGCCAGACTGTGACACTCACCATCGTGAATCCCGATTTCTCGAAGACGATGGAGACACAAATCGCACTGCGAGGCAGCACCGTAGCCCGTGTATCTGGTACCGTTCTGGCAAGCAGCGACATGCACGCCCATAACACCTTCGATCAACCGAATACTGTGATGCCGGCAACTCTGCCGGTAGCCTTGGGCGGTGGCCTGCTTAACGTTAGTATTCCACCTGCCTCCGTCGTCAGGGTGGATGTGTCCCTGGGATAGGCGGTCCCCCTGGAAAGTGTTTATGCGATCTGTGCCCGCAAAAAGCAAATCACGCAGTAATCAAATTGGTGATGGTGACGGCCTGCGGAAATGTGGCACCTAAATCCGGGTTGGTCGTGCTGCGATAACGAATGAACCAGCTCGTGTCCACATTTAAATGCATCAGGTTTGTCAGACGGCCGATATTCTGAGCTCCTGTAGCCTTGCTTCCCTGCAGTGTGCGGAGCGCGTCCAGGTTGACCGGTTCTGCCCCTTTCGATTCCAGATATGCATTCAGGAAGACGGCGTGGCTCATCTCATCCAGCGTGTTGCTGGTTATGTATTGCGGGCCATCGGAATCGAGGCTCATAAAGGCCGCCTGATTGCTGTTCATCGGGTTGTACGGTCAGGCTTTCGACGTGGCGGGAGATTGTGCGGATTTGCAGTTCATTTCGATTTGGTGCACACCGCGCCGTGAAGAGCAGCGGTCAGAAGTTTCGATTTTTTCTGTTATCAACGCACTTTTCGCGGCCGGTTACCTAACAACAACAAGGCGATGCCCGCTGCAAACGCGATACCGCCATAAACCGCCCATCGAATCTGTCCGGTCATGAAACTTCCTGGAAGCACATTGATCCCCTGCAGGAACCAAATCACGCCTGCTAAAACCATAAGACTGGCAACTATGTTCAGTACGATTCTCATCATTCCTCCCTCCGCTCGAACCTTGGAGCACAAAGCCAGGCCAGGCCGGTGAGCGTCAGACTCACGCAATCTTACTTCACCTGCCATTCGGTTGCGTGATAATCCATTTAGTTAGCTCGCGACAGCCCTTGCCGCAAAGCCGCAGTGAACGCGACAATGTTATTTGCTCGACGGCTTCGGCACTGATTGGTTTACAAACGACCGGCCGCCGCTGCTGGGTTCACCGTCCTCCACCAGGTCCCTGCGTTGAAAGGCAAACGCAGCGCAGAGGGCCAGTTCAGGGAGCCCCCACGCGGCGTCTTGCAGTCCGTCACGCCAACCGAGCTCCAGTTCGAGGTATCCCAGGATCAGGACCACAACCGCATTGACCCACAAGTAAATGGAGAGAATGCGATAGAAGCGTCTTCTTGCCGAGGTCGGATTGGAGAAAAAGCGCAAGCTCACAGCTGCGACCAAAATCCAGTTTTCCACATCGGTAAAATAATTGAGTGTGCTCGCCGGGATTGGCCGCGGCCGGGCATGCGAGGGTAGTACCGAAAAAAGCAGCAGGTAGGCGAGCACGGCAGCGATGAGCGCCTGTGCTCCATCCAGCCATACGAACGTCCTTAATCCGGCATCCTTGTCCCTGGAACAGATGGCCAGTAGGATCGGGATTCCGTAGACGAAAAAGAAGAAGTCGCCGTTGAAGGCCTGGGGGTGGGTGCGTAACTGCGCGGCATAGGCAGAGTACGTCCATGCCAACTGACCAACCGTTGCCAGAAGAAAACCGGCTCCAAGCAGGAGCCACAATGACCTGGTCTCGTCGCATTCGGTATGAGCGCCAACCAGGCACATCGTAGTCGCCAGAAGGAGCAGGCAAAGGATAAACAGGTTGGAGAGTAGGGTTGCCTCCGGATGAAGAGCGAGGAGTGTCGCATGAGCACCCACCAGAATCGTGGCCGTCACCAACAGAGTGCGAGACGCACCCGTGAAGTTTAGAGTTGTCGCCATTTGAGACATACCGCTCAGCAATGGTTATCGGCGTATTGTTCCGTCGACTTGATGCGAAGTTCAAACCTGCCGCACATCTGAAAAGAACCTCATGGCTGTCTTGCTTTCAGAAATCGAAGTGGCTATGGCCTTTGAGCCGTTGCGAGTGCCAGCTTCTGCTTTGCGCAGGAACCGATCCCCAACTCGATAAGCCAGTCTTTGATATTGGCGCCGATTACATCTGGATGGTCTTCCTGCAGGTAGTGAATCCCGGAGCTAAGCTGCACCACTCTGCAGTTCTTAAGTCCCTTGGCAAAGCTCTCGGCGAAAGCCGGCGATATGATCGCGCCTGGATTTCCCACGAAAAGCAGCTTCGGGTAAGTCGACTGTGCCAGCGCCTTATGTGCTTTTTCCACGGTCGCATGCACGTCGGCTGGTTCTCCTGCGATCGGAATTTCATTCGGAAATTTCCAGGTAGGCCGCCGCGATTTAGGAGTAGGGAAGGGCGCTCTGTAAACGGACATCTCCTCTTTCGTCAGTTTTCGTGCGGTTCCCCGAGGAAGGACCGCCTCCACGAAGGCGTTGCCGTCAAGGATCATCTCTTCGCCGACTCCGGGTGTCCTGAACTTCTGGAAGGTTTTGACCATATCAGGGTGAAAGTCATCCCATGTAGGAAAGGGCCGGATGAACTCCATGAACGCAAGCGCACGGACGAACTCGGGCTTGCGGTCTGCTAGATGAAATGCCAGCGCGGTTCCCCAGTCCTGCGCTATGACGAATGCGGACGAGATCCCAGCCTGATCGAGAAACGCATCGAGATAGCGCGCCTGATCGGCAAACCGGTACTCGATGTCCGGTTTTCCCGATTGGCCGAATCCGATCAAATCCGGTGCGATGCAATGTGCCACCGGCGCCACCAACGGAAGGACATTCCGCCATATGTACGACGAGGTTGGGTTCCCGTGCAGAAAAAGCGCAACCGGCGCTTCGCGATCTCCTGCTTCCCGGTAGGCCATTGTGGAACCCAGAACATTTAGCTGCGGTAATGCAACATCAGAGACGACGGTCATTTCAACTCCTTGAATATGGTTTGAAAAGCGATTGTCTTGAAACGCTCAAGAGCAGCAGGGCTGCGTTCGACTTTCATGCGGAGGATTGCGCCCTCCCAGGAAGCCAGGAGGAATTCGGCGAGATCAATTGCATCAAATTGTGAATCGATTTCGCCGATGGCTTGAGCTTCGGCGATGCACGCAGCAAACGGAGCACGCCACTCCTTGAAGATTGCTTCCAGTCGTCGCCGCAGGAGTTTGCTCTGTGTGGAAGTCTCAAGACTGAAATCGCCGATCAGGCAACCCAGGTTCCATTTACGATCTGCAATTGCCCCGCTGATGATGTCCAGATACCGCAGCAATCGCTGCCGCGGAGTCAAGGACTTGTCGTCGAGAGCCTCTTTGACATGTTTCTTGGTGCCCGCAAAATAGCGGTCCAGAACTTCCTCGGCAAACGCCTCTTTGGAACGGAAATGATTGGTGAAGGAACCCAGCGGAACTTGAGCGGCTTCGCATATATCGCGCACACTCGCTGCCGTGTAGCCCGATCGATACATGACTTTGAGACCGGCGTTGAGAAGCTCTTCGCGAAGGGATGGCTTGCTCATATGGACATCTTAATACGTACGTACGTATTGCGCAAGTTTAACTTTTCCTGATCGGCGACCCTCTGGCAGAGCATCTCCTGATCCCAGCTTTCCGAAAGAAAGTGGTTAGAACTGAAGAGGTAAACCCAGAGGATTACGCTATGGAACCTGGCGACAGTGCCGGCTTTTTGAGGTGTGATGCCAAACGGAACTTCATGCCAGCGAACTCGTTGATGGAGTCTGTCTGTGATCTGTGCCGCTCGCCACTGTGGATTCGCCCAGGCTGAAGTGAAACGTCGCTCCTTTGTCGGTTTCCGCTTCGGCCCAGACACGGCCGCCGTGTTTTCTAATGATGCGCTCTACCGTGGCAAGTCCTATGCCTGTGCCTTCAAACTCCTGGTCGGTGTGGAGCCGTTGAAATACTCCAAAGAGCTTGTCCGCATGCCTGGGATCAAATCCCGCGCCGTTGTCGCGGACAAAGAATACAGTCTGGCCATCGATTGTCGACTCGCCAATCTCGATGACGGCTCGCTCACGCGGGCGGGTGTATTTGACGGCATTCGAGAGGAGGTTGGCAAACACTTGCCGCAATAATCCTGGGTCGCACTGGACTGTAGATAACGAACCGACACGCCATTCAATTTCCCGTTCGACGGTTTCAGCCTTGAGGTCTTGCACAACGCTATCCACCAACGAGCTCAAGGATGTCGTCTCGAAAGCCATGCTGCGACGGTCAAGGCGGGCCAGATTGAGCAGATCGCCTATCATCCTGCCCATTTTCTGTGTGCCTTCGCGAATGTAGTTTAGGTGTTGTTGGGCATCGGGGGTCAATTCAAGGCTATGATCCTCTATCAATATGCGAGCAAAGCCATCGATATGGCGCAAGGGGGCTCGGAGATCATGGGACACCGAGTAGGAGAAGGCCTCCAGGTCTTTGTTGGCGACCCCGAGCTGCGCCGTGCGCTCAGCCACACGACGCTCCAGATCGTGGTTTAGTTCCTTGACCTGATCTTCTGCGCGTTTCCGTTCGGCGAGTTCTGTCTGCAGCCGTTCATTGGCACTTGCCAGCTCAGTCGTCCGCTCCGCAACCCTCGCCTCCAGTGTCTCCTTTGCTTCCAGCAGTTCCTGCTGCTTGATCTCGAGTTCCTCATTGATTTGGACAGCGCCTTCATAGCTCGAGATCAGCAGATCGAGAATCTGTTGTTTCTCCGCAGTGATGAAGTGCGATTTCCCACCAAACTGGAGCCGTACGCCCACCTGCAATCGCTCGGACTTCCGCAGCTCCACGTTGGTCAGAATGTATTCGACCCGCGCAATCAGGTATGTGTCGTCGTATGGTTTGCGAACGAAACTGTCGGCACCGCATTCCAGGCCTCGCATGATGTCCTGGGCACTGGAAAGGGATGTCAATAAGACGACTGGCACGTCCTTGAGTGCCGGTGAAGATTTCATCTCCTTGCAGAGCGTATAACCATCCATTTCCGGCATCACTACGTCGGTGATGACCATCGCCGGCTTTCTTTGAGCCGCGGCTGCAAGCGCCTGCTTACCGTTTTTAGTGACGGTTACGGCATAACCTCGGGTGTTCAGGCAATGACTCAACTTCTCTGCCTGGGTTTGACTGTCTTCTGCTATAAGTATCTCGGTTCGGCCCATGGGTCCGCTGCTTCCTGGTTAGCTCCTGGAGAGATCGTGTCCCGAGGCGCGACCGTCGATGGCGTCTTCCTGTTCGTTTGTCATTGTGCGCTGTTTGTAACCTCCTTGGCGGGCGGCAAGGTGTGCCAGCAGCAGATGAATTTTTTCCGGCGAGAGGACATAGCATGCTCCACCTAGTCTTACGGCTTCGCCCGGCATTCCGTACACTGCTGAGGTGTCACGATCCTGCACGATGGTCACAGCCCCCACTTCCTTCATCGACTTCAACTCCCACGCGCCATCCCTTCCCATGCCGGTGAGGAGCACGCCGACGCCACACGGACCATACGCCTTGGCGACGGAACGAAACAAATAGGAGACCGAAGGACGTAAACCATTTTCGACCTCGGCTCCGACGAGTTGTATTCGGCCATCCGCTGTGATTGCCATATGCAATCTGTCTGGAGCCACATACACGTGTCCTGGAAGAACCCGTTGATCGTGGGTGGGCAAATGAATTGGCAGCTTCGATGATTGCGTCAGCCACTCCACGAAGTACCGCGTGAAACCGTCCGCAATGTGCTGCACAATCAGTACGGGAACTGGGAAGTCTGTGGGCAGGCCCGCCAAAATCGTCTGCAGAGCCGGGGGACCACCCGTGGAAGCTCCAATTGCCACCATACTGATGGATGTCTGGGCCGGCCGGAACTGGCATTCGCTAGACATGATAGCCACAGGCGGGGTCTCCACTGGTCGAAGACGCGGCCATCTTCTCACCACCTTCACTTCTGACATCACCTTTACGGTTTGCAGCAGATCTGCGCTATGACGTTCATGCTCCGCATGGTTCGGCCCGTATGGCTTCTGCAAGACGGCGAGCGCCCCCGCCTCGATCGCCTGGAAGGCCTTGGTCGTATCCTTGTCGTCGGCCGCACTCACGATGACAATCGGCGTGGGATAAGTTTCCATGATCCGGCGCGTGGCGTCGAACCCGTTCATCCTGGGCATATGAACGTCCATGGTGACGATATCGGGCCGGATGCGCTGGACGGCTTCCACCGCTTCCTCTCCAGTTTGCGCCGTACCGGCAACCTCGATGGCCGGATCGGAGCTGAGAATACCAACCAAGAGCTCACGCACTGTAGGTGAGTCCTCGACTACCAAAACTCGAATCATCCTCGACTCCTGACCGCCGCTCAGATCAACCTACGGACAACTTCCAGCAGGTTGCCCTGATCGAAGCTGCCCTTCACGATGTACGCATTCGCCCCAACATCAACTCCGCGCTCCCGGTCAGCGCGAGAATCCAGCGCCGTGACCAGCACCACCGGCAATTGGGCCAACCTCTTGTCCGACCGGATCTTGACCGTAAGATCGAATCCGCTCATCCTGGGCATCTCAACGTCTGAGACCACCAAGTCAAAACTTTCACCGGCAAGCACGCTGAGAGCTTCAGCGCCGTCAATCGCTGTCTTCACTTTGTACCCGGCGAGCTCCAGGATGTTTTTCAGCAGCGTACGCGCGGTGATCGAGTCTTCCGCAACCAGGATGGACTTGGGCCTCTCCTCCGCTTCGTGTAAAGCAGTGGCAGGGGTCATGCTCACAGCAGACCGCATCAAGTCTGCGACATCGAGGATGGGCACCACCTTGCCGGTTCTGAGGACCGTGGCGCCAGTAATGTTGCGTACGCGCGGAAGTTGTTTGCCCAGGCTCTTGACCAACACCTCTTGCTCGTCGAGGATCTCATCCACCTGGAATCCGATTTGCTCCCCTGCCCAGAAGAGAACCAGCACCGGTATCTTGCTCTTCGGGTCAGTAATTGGCATTTGGCTGAGTCGATTCCCAGAATAGTGCTCAGCCGCACCGCGGAAGCGACACGTCCGTTGATCTGAATGGTTTCCCGGTTCTCGACGCTCTTGATCTCGTCCCGGTTCACTCGAAGTACTTTTTGCACATGCCTGGTCGGAAGCACAAAAAAGCTTTCGCCTACTCGAACCAGGATCCCTCGAAATCTGGCAAGGGTAAGAGGCAGAACGAGCCGGAAAGTTGTCCCAACCCCCGGCTGAGATTCGACCGAGACCGTCCCGCCGACTCTTTCGACCTTTTCTTGAACAATGGCCAAGCCCAGGCCGCGGCCCGAGACCTCAGTAATGATCGGACTGGTGGAAATTCCAGACCTGAAGGTGAGCGACGACGCCTGCTGCTCGTTCATCTGCGCGGCATCTTGTTCAGACAGCACGCCGAGCTTGACCGCCGCCGCCCGCACCTTGTGGACATCAATACCCGCACCATCGTCCGAGACCACGATCTCCACTTTGTCCGCGCTTTGGGGCGAGATAGCGATACGGATGACCGCCCGCGGCGGTTTCCCGCTTGCTTCCCGCTGCTTGGGAGTCTCGATGCCGTGATCGATGCAGTTTCGTACCAGGTGAATCAACGGGTCTTTCATTTCCTCTAGAATCCGCCGGTCGGTCTCAATCTCGCCTCCAACGATGGTCAGATCCGCTTCCTTACCGCAGTCGCGACAGAGGTCGCGCACAAACTTGGGAAAGGATTCAAGGAGCACAGAAAGAGGGAGCACCGACACCTGCTTCACGTCCTCCAGAAGATCGTCGACTCTGCGGTCGAGTGCCCGCCGGTCGTTTTCGAGACGCTTGGTCAAGGCTGCAAGTTTGCTCTGCGCAGCGTGCAGGGCAGCTTCACTGCGGTCGAGAAAGGCGGAAACCTTCCCCATCTTCTCGCGTGCCGCCGCTTGTCCGTTGGAGGAGTGGGTGCGGCCGTTGGACCGATGCTCTCCATTAAGAAGCCCCGGCAAGGCGTGCACCTGAGGCCGCACTTTTCTCCACTCTGTGTCCCAGGAAACCAGCGCTTGGCTGATTTCTCGCAACTCGGTCAACCGCTGGGCTGCGGTTGCCTTCGCCGGAATCAATTCCTCGGCTTGGCGAAGGAGCGAATCGATTCTGAACGCGGGGACTCTTAACGTCTCAGACAGCCCTTGCTTCTCATCTTTGAAATGGGGCGGCGATGTGGGCAGCGTCGCAGTATCCGGAGCTTTGCGTGGGCCAGATGCCGGCAACTCATCGTCTCGCGCGACTTCACCATCGCTCGATGAAAATAGTTTGCTCAGGGTGTCCACCATATGATGGAGCTGATCAAAAAGCTCCGGCGAGAGGGTCATCTCTTGGGCCTTCAGCCGGGCAAAAACACTCTCCAGGGATTGACAGCTGCGCTCGACTTTTACCATGTTGACGGCGCGCGCCGCGCCCTTCAGGCTGTGCGCTTCACGAAACATGCTCTCGATGATCGCTACATGTTTTTCAGGCGAGGAGGCATTCTCCAATTCGATCAGGCCAGTACAAATGGCCCCGAGGTGCTCCTCTGCCTCAACCTTGAAAGTCGCGAGAAGCTTTTGCAGAAGCTCTTTGTCCTTAAGGCCCATGTCGGTGGTCGGGAGGCGTTAGCCACCCTGCTCCTTTGTTCCCGATAGACCACTTCAATGCAGTCATCCTCTTCCTCTCAGACCCGGTAGAGGGCTACCAATTCTGTCAGCTTCCGCCCCAGTTCGCCGATGTCTCTCGCCGCGACTTCCGTTTGTCTGGTGCTGGCGACGTTTTGCGTGCTTGCGGTTTTGATGTTCTCCATGGCCTGCGCGACCTGGTCCATGCCGGCCATCTGCTGCTGGCTTGAGGCGGCGATCTGAGTGGCCGCCTGGGCCGCTTCTGCGATGCTCTCGCCGAGTTTCTGAACCGAGTCTCCGGCTTGGAGAGACTGCTTCACACCCGCCTCAACCGCTTTGCTGCCTTGCTCCGTCGCCATCACCGCCGCATTAGTCGCCTTTTGAATATCGTTCAGGATGCTCCGCACCTGGGTGGTCGCCTGCTTGGATTGCTCGGCTAGATTTCGCACTTCCTGGGCCACCACCGCGAAGCCCTTACCCTGTTCTCCGGCCTTGGCCGCTTCGATCGAGGCATTGACGGCGAGCAGATTGGATTGTTCGGCGAGGTCATTCACGGAGAGCATAATTTCCCCAATCATCTGGCTCTGCTCGCTCAAACGGACGATGCTTTCAGCGATCGACTCCATCTGCTCCCGGATCTGCTTCATTGCATCGATGGATTCGATAGCCGATCTTTTCCCGTTCTCGGAAACCTGTGCCGCCCTCTGGGCGCTCTCGGATACATACTTCGCTTTCTGCGTCGCGAGTTGGGCGGTCTGTTTCACTTCCTCCACGGTCGTGGTTGTCTCTGTAACTGCCGCTGCAGTCTCTGAGGCAGCAGCAGCTACTTGCGTGGTGGTGGCGACAATCTGCTGTGCGGAGGCAGAAAGAATGCCGATGGACTCCTGCATCTCTCCGGTAACCCGCCTGAGTTTCGCCACCATGGCGGCAAAGGCTTTCGCGAGAATGTCTTTGTCCGACTTCGGTTTCACCTCAACCGTGAGATCGCCGCTGGAGATTTGTTGCGCCACACGAGCCATTTGTCCCAGGGAACTTGTCATCTCCGTAAATGTCGCCGCCAATATCCCGACCTCATCTCGTCGGGAGCTGGAAACGAAGCTGACCGACAGGTCTCCGGAAGCAATCTTTTGCGCCGCCGCCGATACTTCGCCCAGTGGTATGGCAATGTTTCGCGTGAGCCATACTCCTGCCAGACTCAGGAGCACGAATGCGCACAGGTTCCCAGCGACGATGGTCATCTCCGTCCGATGGGCGCGGTGGTTTTCCTCCGCGGACCGCCTGGCCAATAATCCGGTTTCTTCCTCTTTCATTTCGCCAACCAGCTTGCGGATGGAATCCATGGCGTTCTTGCCTCGATCGGTCAGGACCTCCTGCGCTGCCGCTGCGAACCCTTTTTTCCGCCGCAGGTCGATGGTTTGCTGTAACTCGGCGAACTTGGTTGCGATCAGTGGTTCCATCGCCGTAAGCCGCTGCTGCTGGATAGGGTTGTCGGCGGTCAATTCCCGCACATATTTCAGTTTCTGATCGACCACATCGCCGCGCTCCCTGGTAGGGCTCGAGATAACGCCCTTCGCCGGTGATCACGTAACCGCGCTGCCCGGTCTCGGCATCCTTCATCCCCGACAACACGTCATCCAGCCCGTTGAGCACCTGGTGGGTGTGTTGCACCCATCCGGCCGACTCGACGAGCTTGGTTGTGCTGTCATAGGACACGGCCCCCACCGTTGCGAGCATCACCAGCGCCAGCCCGAAGCCACTCCCGATCTTTTTCCCAATCGACCACGTCATTGCGGATCCCCTTGCTACCGTGTTCCTTACGTTGCCCCGTTCACCACTTCGTTCACCAGGATTCTTTCGTCCGCCAGGATTTTCCCGACATCGAGCACCACCAGAGAATCCTTCGTGATCCCTTGCAGATAATCCGCCCGGATGCCCGTCAGAGTTGGAAGGGCTGGGTGAAGTTCTTCCGGCGCAATCGACCGCGTGCCAACAATGGCGTCGGCCAGAATGCCCAGTTCTATGGAGTGGGCGTGGACAATGATGATCTTGTTGAGGTCGGTCAGACCCTTCTCCGGCAGATCAAAGAGCTTCTTGATGTCGATGATGGACAGGATCTGCCCCCGCACATTGACCAGTCCCAGGACGAAAGCGGGTGTGCACGGCAGCGGTGTGAACTCGTTGAGCGGATAGATTTCGCGTATACGGCTCGATTCGATGCCGTAACGTTCGGGACCCAGGACGAACTCCACGATTTCCAGCAGTAACCGTGGTGCGGTTGCATCTGCTTTGCTGCTTGCTGCCAGAAGCCGGGCCCGGTGGCGGAGAATCTTGCGCTTCTCTTCCAGGCCGGGAGCAAGTTTCCGCTTCAGAGCGGCCTGAGACACATCCAGACGGCGATGCAGGGTTGCCCAGTCCAGACCGCCTTGACCTCCCGCGTCTGGAGTAAAGGGCGAGTTCGGTTTCATGTCGCTTCACCCATTGGCCTACCGGCCGCTCAATTCGAGTTTGCCAACCTGCTTCGGCGCCCCGAATAAGCTCGCCGGCATGGGCGGAGTTTTGAGGGTGCTCAGCGTAACCGCCATTTCTATGAGCATCCCTGCCGATAGCCCGTCCGATTCCGGCACAATCTCTTCAGGCCTATACCGTGCCAACAGCAGCAGAACATTCTCAAAGTGCTTCTGCGATTCCTTGGGCGTTCCGTGCTTCAAAGTCAAATTGCCGAGGGCGAAATGACCCAACACAAACTGGGGCTCGGCATACACTGCGTGCCTGAGCGCGAGGAGGGCCTCTGGTATAGAACTTTGTTCCTGCAGAATCGTGGCCCGAAGATAGTGGACGCGGGCAGCCAGCTTGTCCACTGCAATGGCCTTGTCACACCAGGCGAGCGCCTCGGCCAGTTTTCCCTGGTTGGCGCAAATCCGGGCCAGCGAGAACATCGCTCGTGCGTCTCTTCCATTTTGTGACACCGGCACAGCCGCCATCTGCCCCGCGGCCTGAACGGTCCACTCAGGCAACGGAGTGCTTGAGCCAGTCACGTCGCCCACAGGCAAAGCAAGTGCTGCGGGCAAGCGTGCAGTCGATTTCCTATAGAGCGTAACGTCTCCCAAGTTGACGGTGGCAAACTCGGAGAAAAGCTCGTGGCACGTTTCTGTTGCGCTGACAATCAACCATCCATCCGCCGCCAGGTAACGGTACAGCTGCCGGATGACTTTCCTCATGCCCATGGGGGTAAAGTACATAAGCACATTCCGGCAAAAGATCACGTCAACGCCACCGGTGCAGTTTGAAAGCGGCGCGTAGTCGTCATCCGTCAAGTTGAGGGGCGCGAACCGGACCATCTTCTTGAGGTTGGAGTTAATCGCAGCGCGATCGTTTGCGGCGATCTCAAAACATGTGCGCCGGACCCATGCCGGAGTTCCCCGAAACGACCAGGAACTGTAGATTCCCTGGAACGCTTTGTGCAACGACCTGGTATTGATGTCGGTTGCGAGAATCTCAACCTCCCCGTGCTTCAGACCAGCCATCAATTTACTGAGGACGATGGCGATGGAATACGGCTCTTCACCCGTAGCACAACCTGCACTCCAGATTCTGATTGGGCGGCCTCGGCTCGCGTGTGCCCGAATTAGTTCTGGCACGATACGCTCTTGGAGGATCTCCAGGCTGCGTTTTTCGCGGAAGAAATACGTCTCCCCGATTGTTAAATAGGCGGCCAGGATTTCCATCTGGTCTTGAGTCCACACGGATGAGAGCAATGTTTGAAGGTAACCTTCCACGTCCTGGTTGAATCCGCATTCCTCGGCAGCTGCGTAGAACCCCCGCTCCAGATCGGGCCAGCGCTCTCGAGGAAAGTGCAGCCCAAGGTGACCGGCCACCAACTCGTTGAACCGGGACAGCTCAGCATCTTGGATCTTTCTGGTCATTGGTCTCCCGCGGGCTGGGCCATGAGCCTGTCCAGTTGCTGCTCTTCTTTCGCCGAGAGGAAGCGGTCGACATTGTGAATGAACAAAATACCGTCCTCCGTTTTGGTGATGCCTTCCACGTATTGCGCGCCCGGTACGATCTTCTCTGTCACGGTAACTTCCTCCAATGTCCGCTCGATGACCCCGGTGACCGAGTTCACTAGGAGACCAACGGTCCTGGTGGCTGTATCCGCAACGATGATCTGGTCGCTTAAACTGGTTTCCGCTTCGGGCAAGCCGAACCGAGTTCGCATGCTCATTACGGGAATAATGTTTCCTTGCAGGTTGATCACTCCCAGCACGATGTCTGGTGCTTTCGGCAGGGGAGTTACCTCCACCACACGAACGATTCGCTGGACTGTGGCCAGAGGAAGAGCGTACTGCCGCTCGTCGAGCTTGAATACAACCAGCTGGTTTGACATGGCAGGATTTGGCCGCACTCCTAACGGTGGCTGCTTCGCGGGTGCACCCAAATGAAGTATCGGCGAGTGCGGGCTCAGAGTGAGCCTGTCGAGGATACACCGGCGGTGGTTCACGTCCTAAGGGTGCAAGCGCTCTACACGGTCGATCACCGCGTCCTAGATTGGGACGGACAAAACTCTGCAGCACACAACCGACGCGCCATAGCCGGCTTCACAGCAGGCTTTCTCATTACTGAGTCCGAGCCGAGCCAGTAGACTTATCTTGCATGAAGAAAATTGGTTTCCTCTCATTCGGCCATTGGACGCCTTCACCGCAGTCACGAACGCAGTCGGCGGCTGACGCGCTTCTGCAGTCCATTGACCTCGCCGTAGAGGCCGAGCGCCTGGGAATGGATGGAGCCTACTTCCGGGTTCATCACTTCGCGCGGCAACTTGCATCACCGTTCCCCTTGCTCGCGGCGGTCGGTGCTAAGACACGAAAGATTGAAATTGGCACCGCAGTCATCGACATGCGGTATGAGAATCCGCATTACATGGCGGAGGACGCTGGCGCTGCCGATCTCATTGCTGGGGGGCGCCTGCAGTTGGGAATCAGCCGCGGTTCTCCCGAGCAAGTGATCGATGGTTGGCGCTATTTCGACCAGCGGCCGATAGAAGGCGAGAACGATGAAGGGATGGGCCGGCGGCACGCCGAAGAATTTTTCGAGCTGCTGCGCGGCAAGGGATTCGCTCAGCCTAACCCACGTCCGATGTTCCCCAATCCGCCAGGACTGCTGCGTCTTGAGCCATACTCCGAAGGATTGCGTGATCGTATCTGGTGGGGGGCAGCTACCAATGCGACAGCTGCCTGGGCCGCCAGGCTCGGAATGAACCTGCAGACCTCAACCCTCAAATTTGACGAGACCGGTGAGCCGTTTCACATCCAACAAGCCGGCCAGATTCGCGCCTTTCGCGCAGCCTGGAAAAAGGCTGGCCACACTCGTACCCCGCGCATTTCGGTCAGCCGCAGTATCTTCGCATTGATCGACCACCGTGATCGTGCCTATTTCGGACGAGGAGGTCAGGAAGAGGATAAGATTGGCTTCCTTGACGAAACCACACGGGCGATCTTCGGCCGTGGCTACGCTGCGGAACCGGATGTCCTGATCGAACAGCTTAAGCAAGACGAGGCGATCGCCGAGGCGGACACGCTGTTGTTAACCGTCCCTAACCAACTAGGTGTTGCCTACAATGCACATGTCATGGAAGCAATTCTGACTACGGTCGCCCCAGCTCTCAGCTGGCGCTAATCGCGGTCGATACGATCTATACTGAGAGTCCGTATTGTTGGTTCGAGCGTCCGGAGGCTGCATGGACCCGCTTTCAGATGTGCTGTCGTTGCTCAAACCGCGCAGCTATATATCGGGCGCCTTCAATCTGGATGGAGAGCTGGCCATCCAATTTCCAAAACATCAAGGCATCAAGTGCTATGCCGTGTTCTCAGGCCAGTGCTGGCTGTCGGTGGAAGGCGTTCCCGACCCGGTGCTGCTCACGGCGGGGGACTGTTTTCTTTTGCCGCGCGGGCTGCCTTTCTCGCTCGCAACCGATCTGTCGCTCACACCTGTCGACTTCAACATACTTCTCGCAGCGCGGAAGTCGGGTGGTGCGGTCCCGAATCATGAAGGTGCGGGGCGCTACATTGCCGGCGGGCACTTCCTGCTTCCCGGCAGTGATGCCGACATGCTGTTGGGGTTTCTGCCACCCATCGTGCATATCCGGAAAGAGTCGGATAAGGCGGCGATGCGCTGGTCACTGGAACGGATGAGGGAAGAGCTGCGCGATCCGCAGCCGGGCGGCGCTCTGATTGCACAGCAACTCGCCTACATGATGCTCATTCAGGCTCTTCGACTGCATTTGGCAGATGGAGCGAGAAGCGGCGTCGGATGGCTCTTTGCCTTGGCGGATAAACAGATGCGGGTGGCGATCACTTGTATGCACGACAATCCGGGGCATCGCTGGACATTGCAGGAGCTGGCGGAGCGGGTTGGGATGTCACGCTCGATCTTCGCTCTCAAGTTCAAAGAAACGGTTGGCGAGACACCGATGGAATATCTGACACGTTGGCGGATGCTATTGGCCGGCGATAAGTTGAAGACTGGTGGCGACTCTCTTTCCGATATCGCTTTATCGCTTGGCTATGAATCCGAGAGCGCCTTCGGGAAGGCCTTCAAAAGGGTCATGGGCTGTTCGCCGAAACAATACAGCGGCAGCTCCACGCCGCGTCCTTCAACCCCCAGGGAAGCTAGCTACGAGCAGAGGGAACTGACCGCGGCGCGGTAGACGAAGGCTTCAGGCGGAGGGGCCTCACGAGGACGCAATCACGACGGACGCCTCGCTCGTGAGCAGGCGAAAGGTGAAGGACTCCTGAAGATAAAGCCGAACCGTCGTGTCCGTGTGCGCGAGATAACCGATGGAGATATCTTGCCCAAGGTTCAGTTCGAAATCGCCACCACGCGTGGTCAGGACAAACGCGCCCTCAATCGCCGGAGCCCAGATGATGTTGCCATCGACAATGCGCTTGACGTGTTCCAGGACGGGGTAGCCGTGATCGCGCGTTTCCGCCAGCTGCGTATAAGCTTTGGCTCCGAGTAAAACCGAGTAGGGCCCGTTCACACCGACCAGGCGGAGTTGGCTCAACGCCTGAGCCACAGCGTCCGGATAGTCTCGAACGTCGGCGGGCAGAGTCATGATCGGGTTGCTGGTGCCCTCGCGGATGCCCTGGATATTCGCCTCTGGGTAGCCATTGAAGATGGCCCGGTCCTCGGCAAACGCGATCTTCTTCGCGGCGTCCTTGGCCGGCTGCCAATCGGAATCTTCTGCGCCTCGCTCCACATCATCGATCGCCGCGCGCGTCAGCTCGAAGGGAACGCGCAATTCCACCAGGGCCTTGACCTCCCGCTGCCTGGCGAGAATATCTTCCGCAGGGGGCGCGATCGAGAGCAAATGGCCCGTGCCCACTGCCGCCGAACCAACGCCGCTGGGGGTGGGTACGTCGACGACGCGCCGGCCGGCGAGATAACGCTTGAGCGTTCGAGTGGTCTCCTCTTCGATCTCTGCCCACGCGGCGTCAGAGATCGGGGCCAACTCGCGATGGAGGTTATTCATTTCGTTCTCCTCTCAGCGATCCTATCCCAAGTGAAGCATCCGCTACAGGGGTGACCGGCGGATCCGGCGCCACCGGCGGCGCGGCAATGGCTGCGGGCTCTGTGTCACCGGCATTGTCAAGAAAAGTTGCCGAAGGTGCAAAGAACAGGCCCCCGGTAACGGCCCGGCTAAAGTCCAGCAGCCGATCGTAGTTGCCCGGCGGACGGCCGATAAACATATTCTCAAGCATCTGCTCGGTGATCCGCGGTGTACGGCAGTAGCCGATGAAATAGGTACCAAATTCGCCGCGGCCCGGTTGCCCGAAGGGCATGTTGTCCCGCAGAATCTTGACCTCTTTCCCATTCTCTTCGATGACAGTCAGGGCGCTATGGGCCGAGATAGGTTTTACCCCATCCGCCAGCTCGATATCCGTCAGTTTCCTGCGGCCGATAATGTTCTCCTGCGCCTCCGTGGACAGGGCATTCCACGCCTTCATATCGTGCAGGTATTTCTGCACCAACACATAGCTGCCGCCGGCGAAGCCCGCATCCTCTTCGCCCACCAGCGCAGACTCGAGGGCCAGGGCGCCTCTTGGATTCTCCGTGCCATCGACAAAGCCAATCAGGTCGCGATCCTCAAAGTAGCGAAAGCCCTGCACCTCGTCGTCAACGGAAACTGCGTCGCTGATGCGTTCCATGATCTGGGTTGCCAACTCAAAACAGATGTCCATTCGTTGGGCACGGATGTGAAACAGCACGTCGCCCGGAGTAGCCGGAGCATAGCGATTGCCCGACCGGAATTCCCGGAAAGGATGCAATTCAGCCGGCCGGGGCTTGCCGAAGAGCTGGTCCCAGGCATCCGATCCGAAGGCCGCGATACACGTGAGGCCGGCGTCTATGTCGCGGAACTCGACGGCGCGAATCAGGCCGGAGAGGTCACCGCAAAACGAGCGCAGGGTCTCGTAACCCTCCGGCTTGATCGTGACAACAAGGAAGATGGCTGCGCGCGTGAGCGGTGCGAGCACCTCTTGCGGAACAGGAACCTCGTCCATCGTCATCCGGCTTGCCTCGTTCTGCTGCGATTCTCATCCATGCTATCGGATCCTGCCCATCCAGCCCACCCCGCATCTCCACCCCGTAACTGGTTTGTCTCGTGGGTCGAATCTGCTGGACGCAGGGCCAGCGTCGTGTTTCTCATATAGAGGATGGCTTCTTCGATGGCGCGACGGGATCGACGCACGCTCTGGGTTCGCCTGGTCGCATCCCTCATTCTCTTCCTGACCCTTTCCGTGCACAGGGTGCAGGCCCAGACCGCACCTCTCCCTGAGCTCCAATCCGCCGATCCTTTTCTTGCTGAGCTATTCCGCCATAGCGGGTCCACAGGAATGGTAGTCGTGCTTGTCCGCGACAATCAGACGTGGATGCAAAGTTATGGCCAGACCTATCCTGGCTCCCACCAGAAACCCAACGCTGACTCCCTCATCCGTCTTTGCTCGTTGTCCAAGATCATGACGACGGACTTGCTGGTGAAGCTGGTTGCGGATCGGCGCGTGTCCCTCTCCGATCCTTTGCAGAAGTTTGCTCCCCCCAACGTTCGCGTTCCCGTGCTCACGGTGCGTGGCCAGAGCAGCCGCCCCATCACCCTGCTTGACCTGGCCACGCACACTGCCGGCTTTCCCCGCGAAATCGCCTACCCTTCGGCCGACAGCGGTCATTTCACGTTTCCCGATTACAGCTTTCGCTGGCAATGGCTTCCTGGTTATCGGCTGCGCTTTCCTCCCGGAACCGCCGCACACTATTCCAACATCGGGTTCGATCTGCTCGGCGACGCCTTGTCTGCCGCTGCCGGCAAGCCTTACCCGCAGCTCTTTGCCGAGCGCATCGCAAAACCCCTTGGCCTGCGGGACACGACGGTGAGTCCCGACCCCCGGTGAGTGCGCTCGACTTCTCATTGGGGCCAGGAATGAGGGCCGATGCACTGATACCACTGCCGCCGCCGGCTCGGGAGGTATGTATTCGACCGCGAATGATATGACGCGTTGGCTGAAATACCTTCTCGATCTGCCCGGCGTCCCCATGCACCAGGATCCATCCGCGACGGCGACCTACGTCCAGGTCACGCAACTCCGCTGGACCCAGGGCCTCGCCCGCGCCGGTGCTCCCACCGGCATCGGCCTGGGATGGATACGCATCAACCAGCCCGAGGATCCAGCCACGATCATGGAGAAGACCGGCGGCGGGGCCGGTTACAACACCTATATCGCGCTCATCCCGGAGCGCCGAATTGGCATATTTGTTGCTGCCACTGATGGCAGACATGAAGGACCGAAATTCTTCGGTGGCAGCAACGATCTGCTTAGCTATCTCGCCGGCCTTACCCCGGTGTTGGCTGACTCCACGCAACTGGCTTCGGACCAGCATCGCTCGAGTGTGCCGATGCACGACGCCACCCTCCATAAGCATCACAAAAGCCCGGCCAGGCAGGTAGCCCACTCAGGTGTCGCCGCCGGACAGTAACGAGCACAGGTCACATCAAAATCTCCTTTTGCAAAAAAGTGCCAAAAACGCGATAAAAGCGATAAAAGCCCCCTCCCCCAGGGCTGGCTTGCTGGGCAGGCGCGGTATCATGGTCCCGAAAATCGGGGCGCCCGGAGGTGATCGCGTGAAGTGGACTGCTTGTTGTGCGCTCCTGGGTGCGCTGCCATTGACCGCTATCCTGGCAGACGGGCCCACGGCGCCGAACGGCCGGCATTATCTGTCTCAGCCGCTGGTCAGCTCCATCTACACCGCGGATCCGTCTGCCCATGTTTTCCAGGGCAAGATCTACGTCTATCCGTCTCATGACGTCCCAACGGACATTCCCGACGATGACCTGGGCAGCGAATACGCGATGCATGATTATCGCGTGCTCAGTATGGATCGGATCGGCGGCCCGGTGAGCGTGGGTCCCGTCGCGCTCGACGTAAAGGACGTGCCCTGGGCAGCGAAGCAATTGTGGGCTCCCGACGCGGCTTATCGTAACAATAACTATTACCTTTATTTTCCCGGCCGCGACAAGCAAGGAGTCTTCCGCATCGGGGTGGCAACCTCGAGCAATCCCCTGGGTCCGTTTAAAGCGGAGCCGGAACCGATCAAAGGCAGCTTCAGTATCGATCCCGCGGTGTTCACCGATACGGATGGCCAGAGCTACATGTATTTCGGTGGCATCTGGGGAGGACAGCTTGAGAACTGGACCAGCGGACAGTTCGTTGCGGGCTCAACCACCGATCGGCAGCAGGATGATAAGCCCGCGCTGATGGCGAAGGTGGCGAGGCTGACTCCCGACATGAAGCAGTTTGCGGAGCCACCTGGCGATGTGGTCATCCTGGGTGATGATGGCAAACCGTTGCTGGGTGGCGACCATGAGCGCCGTTTCTTCGAGGCTTCCTGGATGTTCCGGCGCAACGGGGTTTACTACTTCACGTATTCGACGGGCGATACCCACTTTCTTGCTTATGCGACCGGGAAGTCGGCGAAGGGGCCCTTCCAGTACAAAGGTCATTTCCTGCTTCCCGTGCAGGGGTGGACTACGCATCACTCCATCATGGAGTGGGGAGGGAAGTGGTGGCTCTTTTATGCGGACACGCAGCTTTCCAATAAGAATCACCTGCGTAATGTGAAGGTGACGGAGCTTCACTTCAATGCGGACGGTTCGATCCAAACGGTTGACCCGTTTACGCCCTGAGGGATCTCGTTTTGCAGGGGAAGGCTTAGAGGGATGAGAACACGACCTGAAGGTCACCTCCAGCCGCGCGTAGCTGGCGAGACACTCCCGGGTTTGCCCGCAGGGCATCTACGGCGAAAGAGAATTTCGCGCGATGAAACGCCTTGTCGATCACGGCTAAAGGCGGGAGGAAGTCATTTAGGCGGCTGAACCCGACCCTTCCAGGAAATCGGAGGTATGGGGCACCCGGCTCTTCAGGCCGCCCGAGGAATCGGTAACCCGTACGCAAATTGGGCATTCTTGGCTATCAATAGGTATCATGTTTATCGACTGGTTTTTGCCCCCAACTTTGAGGCCAGAGGCGCGCTTTGATGATGTTTCGGACCCTTCTCCTCTCCCTCTCCCTCACCGCTGCCACCCTGGCGGATGGCGCCACCGCTCCAACTGCCCCGATCGACCAGGGATTTGAACAGACAGTCAAACCCTTTGTCGGCAAGTACTGCGTGGCTTGCCATAGCGGCAAAATGGCCCCGGCGCAGTTCGATCTGAAGTCCTATACCAGCGTGGACATGGTTACGGACGACTTTGCCCGTTGGGCACTGCTGGCGGAGAGATTAAAGAACCATGAAATGCCGCCCAAGCCGATGCCGCCCCCGCCCGCCGCCGAAGCGCAGCAGGTCATCGACTGGGTAGCCGCCCTGCGCACGGAAGAAATAAAGAAGACCGCCGGCGACCCGGGAGTCGTCCTGGCCCGCCGCCTGAGCAACGCCGAGTACGACTACACCATCCGCGACCTCACCGGCCAGGACATGCACGTCGCCAAGCAATTTCCGGTGGACCCCGCCAACCAGGCGGGCTTCGATAATTCGGGCGAATCCCTCACCATGTCGCCGGCTTTGCTGAACAAGTATCTGAAAGCGGCCCGCGAAGTGGCCGATCATGCCGTTCTGAAACCAGACGGAATCGACTTCGCGCCCTATCCCATGTTGGTAGAGACCGATCGCGAAAAGTACGCCATCCAGCGCATTGTGGGCTTTTACGCCGCGCAGCCCACCGACTATGCGGATTACTTCCAGGCCGCCTGGCGCTACAAGTATCGCGTCAGCTCTCAAGAAACCCCACGCCACCCTGGCCACGCATCGCGGTGGAGTCAAAACTGAGCCCGAAATACTTGCCCCTAGTGTGGCAGATCCTGCACGATCAGGATGCGGTCGGCCCTGTACTCAAGCTGCAGAAAATGTGGCTGGCCCTGCCCCCTCCCGCGGCGGCTCAGCCCGCCGTCCTCCGCACCAAATGCGCAGAAATGCGTGATTTCGTGGTGAAAATCCGCGCCCACACCGCGATGCAGTTTGCCGCCCCAATGGTGGCAGGATTGCCCGCGCAATCCGAGCCTCTTCTGAACTGGAAGCTGAAGCAGTATGCCGAGCACCGGCGTGACAGCGATCCCAAAGATCTGCGCAACGACACCGATCCACCCCCGGTGGTTCCGGAAATCCCGAACTACCCCGATCTTCACGAGGAAGCCGCGCCCCGTTGGGCCGCTCTCTCGGCAAAGGCCCGCGCCAACGATACCGATCTGATCGTGCCCGCCGCCCAGCGCGCCCGCTACGAGGCTGCATTTTCCCGCTTCGCTTCCGTGTTTCCCGACGCGTTTTACATCTCCGAACGCGGCCGTTATTTCCCCGACGACTCTGAAGACAAAGGCCGCCTGCTGAGCGCCGGCTATCACAACATCATGGGCTATTACCGCGACGATCTCCCGCTCATCCAGCTCATCCTCGATGACAACGGAAAAAGGGAACTGGACCGTCTGTGGAACGAGTTCGACTACATTGCAGACTTTTCCGCCCGCACCTGGACCCAGTACTACTTCAATCAGAGCGGAGAAGTTTTTGGCAAAGGCGACGAAGCCGGCTCAGAGCGCCCCACCGATCACGCCGTGACCGATGCCGCAGTCATCTTCAAAATGCGAGACACCTACCTGGCCAAGGCTGCGGCGGATCCAATCAACGACCCCGCGGCTGCCGAGGCCATCCGCGATCATTTCGACCAGACCAACGCCACCCTCCGCGCCCTTGAAAAGGAGCGCGCCGAGGCGGAGCCGCGGCAATTAGAAGCGCTGCTGCAATTTGCCGCGCGAGCCTACCGGCGGCCACTTACCGATGCGGAACGGGCTGATCTGCTCGCCTATTATCACCAGGCCCGAGCGCAAAATCAGTTATCCCACGAAGAGGCTCTCCGCGACGCGCTCACCAGCGTGCTGATGGAGCCGGACTTCCTCTACCGGCTGGACATCTCAAACGGCCTGATGGCTTCAGGAGCCCGCTCCCATGCCGCCGTCGTTCATGCCTCAACCGCCATCCCCGCAGAGCCCTTATCCAGCTACGCCCTGGCGAGCCGCCTGAGCTACTTCCTCTGGGCCAGCATGCCCGATGAAGAATTGTTGCGCCACGCGGCAGCCAACGACCTGCAAAAACCGGCAGTCCTGCTGGCCCAGGCTCGCCGCATGATGAAAGATTCCCGCGTGAGCGGCCTGGCCACGGAGTTCACCGGAAACTGGCTCGCCTTCCGTCTGTTTGAAAACAACAACGCGGTCGATCGTCAGCGCTTTCCCCAGTTCAACAACGATCTGCGCGAAGCCATGTTCCAGGAACCCATCCGCTACGTCGAAGACACCATTCAGAACAATCGTTCCGTGCTCGACCTTATCTATGGCAATTACACCTTCGTGAACCCGGTGCTGGCCAAGCACTACGGCATCCCAGCGGTCGAGGGCGACGCCGACCACTGGGTGCGCGTCGACAATGCCGGCCAATATGGAAGGGGAGGTCTGCTGCCCATGTCGGTATTCATGACGCAGAACTCACCCGGACTCCGCACCAGCCCGGTGAAGCGTGGCAATTGGGTAGTGCAAAAGGTGTTAGGCATCCGCGTTCCTCCGCCGCCACCGGTGGTTCCCGAGCTGCCGAGCGATGAGTCGAAGACCGATCTTCCCATCCGCCAAATGCTGGCCCAGCATCGGTCCAATCCCTTCTGCGCCGCCTGCCATCAACGCTTTGATTCGTTTGGCCTGGCCTACGAAGGCTATGGACCAATCGGCGATGTGCGCACCAAAGACCTGGCCGGGCGGCCCGTCGATACCGCCGTCACCTATCCCGGCGACATCAACGGCGTTGGCTTTGAGGGTCTGCGCGATTTCATCCGCGATCACCGGCAAGACCAATTCCTCAACAACCTTTGCCGCAAGCTGCTCAGTTACTCGCTCAATCGCACGCTGCAACTCTCCGATGAAGCGTTGGTCGATACCATGCAGACCAACCTGGCCGCGCAAGGCGATCGCTTTCGACACGATGGTCGAAACCATTGTCATGAGCCCGCAGTTCCGGAACAAACGAATACCGGCGCCCCCGGCTCCGACTCAGATAGCATCCAGAAAGGTGAACTAGCATGTCGGCTAAAAAATTCACGCTTCCCGTTTCCCGCCGCGCCGTACTCCGCGGAGCCGGTTGCACCGTGGCGTTGCCCTGGCTTGAGTCGCTGCACGCCTTAGCGGATGTGCCACCACCGTCCGCCTTCCCCAAGCGTTTTGGCATCGTCTTCCTGGGCAATGGCATTAACGAAGATCACTGGAGCGCCGAGGGCCAGGGCGCGGCCATGAAACTCTCGAAGACGCTGTCTCCCCTGGAGCCGCTCAAAGAAAAAATCAATGTGATCGATGGACTCTACGTCCAGGCGCTCACGGGGCAGGGAATTCATCCCGCCCAGACCGGCAGTCTTTTATCCGGCGCGCACATTTCGAAAGGCGCCATCATCCACTCCGGCATCAGCGTCGATCAGATGATTGCCAACCGCGTCGGCGAAGAGACGCAGCAGTCGAGCATCGTGTTGGCCTGCGAGCAGCCCATGACCGGTTACCACGAGTCGAACTTTTCCCTGGCCTACAGTTCCCACCTCTCCTGGCAAAGTCCTGACTCGCCTGTCCCGGTAGAAGTGTACCCATCGCTCGCCTGGGACAACCTGTTTGACAACCGTGGCAGCCTGCAGAACCTCAGCATTCTCGACCGCGTCAAAGATCGCGCCCAGGATCTTTCCAAGTGCATCAGTTCGAGCGACAAAGGCAAGCTCGATGAATACCTGACCAGCGTGCGCGAAGTGGAAAAGCGCGTCGAGGGCATGCGCAAAGACAAGGCCGAAGCCGACGACGCAGCCAAAGCCAAAAACACCGTCGCCGCCACCATGGACCGGCCGGCCAACGGACTGCCGGAAGACTTACGCGATCACGCCCGGCTGATGTGCGACATCATTGCCATTGCCTACCAGACCAATAAGACGCGGGTTGCGTCGTTGATCATCTCGCGGGATCTGTCGGCCATGTATTATCCCTTCCTCGATGTGAAGGAGGGTCACCATTCCGCCTCGCACAACAACAATTCGGATGGATACGAGCGCATCTCTCGTTTCCATGTCGAGCAGTACGCCTACCTGGCGACTAAGTTGGACAGCATGAAGGAAGGGAACGGCACGGTGCTTGATAACACCTGCCTGATGTTCCTATCCAATATGTGGATCGGCCGCAAACACGACAACTTCCGCCTGCCGCTGGTGCTGGCCGGCGGCCTGGGCGGGACGCTGCAAACTGGCCGGACTCTGGATTACCTCAAGGACAGCGAAGACAATCGCAAGATGTGCAGTTTGTACCTGTCGCTGATGGATCGATTTGGGGTGAAGTTGGAGCAATTTGGCGATTCGTCGACCCGGTTGGAGCGGCTTTAGGTGGCTCCCAAAAAAGCTAAGTCCTTTGTTTCATGAAGGTGCTCAAATTTTTTAATTAATTAATTAATTAATTAATTAATTTGATCATCTTGCTTTTTGGCCTGCTATTCGTGGTGGGCAAAGGGGTGTGCCTTGCGCCCCAAGGGCTCGGTTTGCCGTTGCCTTTGTAGAAAATGTGCGAACTAAGCGAGGTAAGTTTGGGAAGCGAGTTGGTTCTGCGATCGGCATTCGGTCGTCCGGAAAAGCTGCGCGATAAGCGCGGTAAGCGCGATAAGGGGGTGTATGAGCATGCTTGTTATCGTTATCAAGGGGCTGCCGGAACTGTCCTGTCGACGTATAGGCCTCCGCCCGCTCACGTAGCCTCAAAAAAAAGTGGCCCCACTTTCAGCGGTGACAAACGGGACGATATCTCCGCATACGCGCTGCGTATCAGGGATTGCCCCCTGGGGTCCGTTGCCCCCTAGCCTCAACTGGCCTGGGCTTTCGGCGGTGTGGCGTTTCCAAGTTCAAAGATGCTAATCAAGAGGACGCACTAAGCGCACCCTGTTTAGGACGTGAATTCTGCTCTCCGCAGGCGGCGCCCTCACGGGGCGCAGGAGTGCTGCGGACAGGCGTGATCCGTTACTTTGATGTCACTTTACTGTTTGCTACACCCAAGCATCATGCGCAAGCGCTGATGTTCCCCGGTGGTTGGCGGCACATGCACGGGGAGAACCCACCGGTGCAAGGCCAAGCAGGGCCGTGATGGCAAGGCAGCCCCGACGTCTGGATCTTACTCGTAAGATTAGTACGGTTTTCGGGCGCTGTCGAGACTGAGGGTAAGAGGATTTCTTTGGTAACCACCACGGAACGCTGTTTATCTATCCTGCGCTCGGCGGTCCAGCTGATTCCTGATTCCATCGCTACTCGCAAAAACGCAGCGCCGTTGATCGGTTCCGTAAGTATCAACTTCCGGAAGGACGTGACATAAGAGACCGGTTTCACTCCCCGCCTCTAGTGACAGCTTCTATGGCGTGCTTGGCTGGGGTCTTCTTGGAATACGCTTTGTCTCGGCGAGCGACTGATGGTTTCGGGGCGAGCTGCGATGGGCGACTGACAATAACTACACCCGCGATTCCGGGAAATTCCAGTAACGCGCGCCGGGTGATCTCATGTTCCTGCACACTGGCAGAGTCGTCGTAGATGAAGACCACAAGCGATTGATAGCGGAGATCACGCAGATAAGGAATGCAGTCTTCCTGAACCTCTTTCTCTATTTTTTTGAAATCCTCTTTGCATGAGGCGAATTTTGCTTCGATGATCAGCTTGAGCGACCCAATGCCGAAGTCCGCCTTGTACGTGGAATGGCCGAGTTTTGGCAACGCGTCCTCATCGACGAGGTCCGGGAAATAGGAGCGCAGGATAAGCCAAAGAATGTCCTGCACTTCGCGCTCCTGGGTGACCGGCCACCGGATCGGTTTCTGCAGTTCGTCGCCGTCGCAGCGCCATCGTTTCATCGCGGCTTCAAAATTCTCCAGCACCGCGACGACATCTGTCGCCTGAAGAGAAGCCTCTCCCATGGCATGAAACAGTATCGAGGTCGCACTGGACCAGATGAACGCCGCCTGGGACGCGGATTCGAAGCGCAGGTCCGTTGCTGCCTGAAACAGAATCCTCTGCCGATCTTCCTGCTGCTGTTTCAGCGAGGACTCGTTGTCGTACATCTGATGGCGCGATACCCAATCCAGCAGCGCGAGCTCATAAAGATTGCCCTTAGGGTGGGACGTGGCCTTTATCTTGGTTCCGAACGCCCGATAGAAAAGATAGGCCACCAGTGGATCGAAGTCCGTTTCGCCCTTTTGTTGCATCTTTTCGAGTACAGCTCGGCACCACATCAAAGTGTCGGAGGCCGACTCTCCCAATGCTAGGCACCCGAGGATAATCCCGAGCATCCGCGACGGGTTGTGGGCGAGACTCAGATGCTCCCCCTTGAAGGCGTCCCGTTCCCGCACGCGATTGAGACCCTCTTGGAGCTGGGCCTTGAACTGCGGGTTTCGGTGCGCCCAGAGAAAATATCCCAGCGCCGCGACGTGATCGAGGTTAGTCGGCTTGAATTCCGTTTCCATCCAGGCCTGTGTGCATCCCACTTGCCATTCGATATTGATTCTGGGATCTTCTTTGAGAACATGATGGGCTAGTAGTCCCTCCACCGATCCCGGCCGGTTCTGTTCAAGCACAGCGATGCGAAGCCTGTCCAGACTCGGTTGGAGGTAGAGATTCTGTTTCACAGGAACCATCTGCGTTCCCTCAGCGCAGTTGCCAGTATTTCGGGGTTCCAATTCTTGACGTGCCGCAGGTGTCCCAGCAGGTCGACGATCAGGTTGGAATACGAAATTGACACGGGCAGTGTGGACGGATTGAACCCGCGCCAGGACATGAAGCTCAGATTGAATACCTGTCGAGCGAGGTAGTCGAGACTCTTGAACGTGGAATCCTCATGGATATTAACAAGAACCGGATGAGGACAGCCGTGGTGTCCTGCTTTGACCTGATATGGACCTGATAGCGTCAGCAGCGCGGTGTGCGGGCCAAGCGGCACGCATTGCCCTCTCTGAGGCACCATCTTTCCCTTCGTGGACTTGCCCCACTTGACGCCGTTCGATGTGGGATCGAACAACATCCAGTTATGAGAGTCGCTCACATGCACAAAAGCGTACTGTACATCGAAATCGGACAGCGACGCGGCGAAGCGCTTCACTGCCTCGGCCTCCACGTCCTTGTATTTCTTGAAGCTCTGGTGAAAAATAAAACGCACGCGGTCCCGCGGCTTCCATCCGAAACGGCTTCGCAGCTCGTTGACGGTTTCGTGCAAGGAGGCGGTGAGTGCGTCGATATATTGCTCGGAAGATACCTCCTGCGTGTTATTTGCCAGCAGGTACTGGCCGTCTCCGCTGAAGACGGTCGTGATGCCGATCACTCTCTCGCCGGCGCCTCTGCGACTGTCTCCCAGCTTCGCGCTCCCTATACCCACGACGATTTCATGCGCGAGATCCTGGTTGGGTGCGAGAGTCCACGGAATACCTCCGAGCTTGGCGTAGATCGCAAGCCCAAGATTGTTGAGAATGTATGCGCTGCCGGGTTGGCGAATTGTTTCAATTTCGATCAGCTGGACGGGAACGCCCTGCGCCATCATCCGCGCTTTTGTGGTGTAGTAGGGGTTCGAGGAATCGGGCAGTTTCCTGTGCTGCTCGCGTATAACTGCGATTGCAAGATTGGGTTTGCCCATGAGAGCTTCCAGCGAAGCGGCTTTATAAGCGTCTTCGAGTGACAGCGCTGCGGTGGTTCTTGTCACCTCATGGAACGTGAAATCGCATCCGTTCAGGTGATATTTCCGGATGAACCCCTGCCGAAACGGTGTCTTGTCGTCGGTAGAGTGAACCCCGTCCTTAAACTGCCGGAGAAACTGTCCAACATCGCCGACGAATTCCTGCGGGCATATCACCGCGATCTTCACTCGTTTATCCGGGAACGACTCCGCGTCATAAGGTCCGTGCTGGTCGATCTGCTTATCGACGGGCCACGGTACGGTAATCGAACCGCCCGGACGAAGAACGCAGTTAGGCGAGTTGAAGACGTGGGATGTTCCCGCGTCAGAGCCGCGCTGACATGAATGTGGTGTTTTGTGTACACGTATATTCAGCCCCGCGCAGCACGGTAACGGGGACTTCTTTTCGAGCCAGGCTCCGAGTTCGTTGAGGCGCTGGACCTGATGCTCCGCGCCCATGACCCGGTACGTCTCCTCGTGGATAGCGTCGGAGAAGGCATCGTAGCCGTCCTCCAAAAGAGCCATGCCTACGACCTCGATATTGGTGCGGCTGCCTTCGAGATAGCATCTTTCCAGTGCGATTTCCGGGACATCCGAATCGGAGAGGGTCGCCTTTCCATCTCGGACAGCAGCGATGCGGCCTAGGTATCGCCTCTCGAATGGGGTTGGAACTTCGGTATCCTCCTCGAGAACGCGTACGACATAGAGCCCCTCGACGGGAACTCCGGCAGCGAACACTTCCGCGGCGGTTTTCAGGAAAACGTAACGGATGCCGAATCCGATGAGCACGCCGCTCGTGATCTCTCCTTCATGCGGGGCAAGGGGGCGAACGTCCAGCGTGTACTCCGGAAAAACGCCAAACACGTCCTGTCGAGCATTCGCAAGATTATGTTTCTCAAGCAAGACGGTTACGGGTCTATGCGCCACTACGGTGTGGTTCGCATTTTTAAAAAACTCAAAGAGGGCGTTTCGAGCCAGTGCGTTTGCCAGTTGAAAGTCGGTGATGGTGGTGAATTGCTTCTCGTCACCGATCAGAGGCGCATTCGAAGTCAGGGGGATGCAGGCGATGATATTACCGTATGCGTAGAACAAATGCGTCGTGCCATGGTTCTGGCGAAGTTCCCGAAGTTTTAGAGAGAGGGCGCTCTCCTTTTCAGCCAGATCCCTGGGATTTCCCGGAAAAGAGATGACCCCACCGTGGAAAACATCGGATGTGAAACGCAGTGGCAAATAGTTCAGATGCACTGGCACACTCCCAAACTGGTTGCCTGCCATTCGCCGGTTAGCGTGTTACCTATTGTGTACCGCATCGGACTTCCATTTTCTCTACAAGGGAATTAATGATCGTAGCATTATTGGCCCAGTCAGTATCTTACGCGTGACATTAGAGGGACCAAAAGGAGTAACCTCCATCCTAGAGCTTCTTCAGCGTAAATGGCGAACGGCCCATGTCCCAGAACCAACTGCCTAATAGAAGGAGACAGGGGATAGACAAGCCGGCCCTTTAAGTGGCGTTTGTGCCCCACAGACCTTCGCTCTGTAGTCGCTCTCGACACTCATCGGCGATATCAAGCCAGGTAATCGCCCGGTAGATTCACGCTTCAGCATAGCTTCCCTTGCCGAACTGAAGAGCAAGATCGCTCAGATGATCACGCTTCTCTAGGTCTGTTGCTCCGCTCAAATCCCGCACCATTCTCCGATAAGTCTCGGATAGGTGTTTCCCATGGCGCTTTTTCCATGCATTGTAAGCGGTCGTCTGAAGGTCTTTGGTGCACGTGAGCATCACCTCGCACGTGATCTTGGAGGACAGTATCAGTGGAGTATCCCCGAAGACGGTCACCTGCTTGGTAAAGTCATATGGATCATCACAATCCGGAAGAACCGAAAAACAAACGAAGCTTGCCTCGTATTTCAACCCCAGCGCTGCAAAAGCATTTTTCATGGCTGGAATAAAATCGGGGAGGTCATTCTTCAAATACCCATTTGGGCCCCAGAGGAAGTGTAGGTCCTTACGGTTCGCATAGCACACGGGTTGCACGGTTCGTCCTTTCGACAATTCCAAAAGTTTCGGGCCTATTTCGGTGACGGCATATACATGCGCGGCCGACGAAGCTTCGTATCGACCCAAGCCTCGGCGAACGGGACAAGGCACTCACTACCATCTGACCTCCTAAGCATTCCACCTAAATTGGACGGGAAAACCCGGGGACGGGAAGTTCACCATCATCAAGCAGCTGCGATTATGAAGCGACGCGCAGCTCACGATTAGCTGAGAGCTCGGCGCCTAGCCTGAGTCTCTTAATCGCCACAATCTGCCCATCTGTGGACTGACCAGTGAAGACGGCTCCAACTCATTCCGGGCCTACGGGTTGATCCTCATCAAAATACCAGCTCTGTCTCCCGAGTCGAATCTCGGTCATCGACGCTTGGGCTCCTGAAAACAATATGCGGTGTATCTACTGAAAGCATTTCTCTTGAAGAGGATCGTCTGCGCAGCAGACGGAACTGACCCCAACTTCGCTCTATTTCCTGTTCCGTAACCTACGGGGTTCTACTTCACAAGCTGATCGTGGCGCATCGCGTGTCCGGCGGCAGATTATGTAGTATTTGTGTGGCCCCCACGATGGTGGGCTCTAAACCGTAGACTGGGAATTTCGTTGGAATACGATTTTGGAGTTCACGTGGTCAGCTTTGAGTTGCTCGAACCGTTCTTCAACCAGACTGTGCACGCGGACGGACTCTGCTTGACCCGGACAGAAATGCGTCGACATGATACCTATTGCTGCGATTTCGGGAAGTCCTGGACAGACCCGACGGGAAGTTTCGGAAACTTCCAATTCCTCCTAAGTTTCACAGGCTGATGCCACTAGTGACTAATCGAAACCTTTTTGACATCTGACCTCCGAAATGATTTGCTGCTCTTGCCGATTTTCAAGCGAAGGTTCTGATCGGTAATCTCTTGAAGAATTCCAGATTCGGCCTGAGAGTGCAAAAGTATGACTTCGTCAGACGTGTTGGGACGGGGGGCTCTCTTCGGGACAGTATTGTCCCTAGGCGGATATGAGATTACCTCAACAAACGCGCAATTGGAGCACAAGCGCTGGGGCGGCCAGGTTTGCTTATGGCTATCGACTCTTTCATAGTCATCGAGATTAGTGATCGTTATCTTACCAGCCGGGACACCCTGGGAGGACGTAAGATAATCTTTGATCGGCTTTACACTCTGGCCCGCACCCGACTGCTTTCCACTCGTGTATATAAACAGCGCCGCATCATCGCCCTTCTTGTATTGACTGGCTAGTGACGATAGCTTTCCCTCATCTCGCGCACTGAGTTTGCCACTTGCCCCTTCGACGTCAACACAGCTGCCGCTAGCTGCTTCAGGTTTGAGGTAAGAGGGGGATGGCGGAGGCCAGATCTTCGCCTGTTTAGCGGTCGCTAGCAACGATTCACATTTGCCACTATCTTGAGCATCGAGGACGGCTGTCTCTGCATCAGGGTTTTTGATAGACTGCGCAAGTCGCGGCGCCGGGCGGTTAGGATTTGTGAATATCTGGTTGAATTCAACAGTTGTTACTTCGTCCCTAGTGTAGTGTAGGACTGCTTCCGCGCCAGAGGGTTGCACAGCGCGTACGGAGAAGGAGATAGCATCGAAAGTCACATGTCCATTGACGTTGGTACCATTTGTCAGATCAAGGGTGTCTGAGTGCGAAAATGGAGCCAAAATAATCGAGCAGATCCAGAGCACCGCAAGTTCCCGCTTCACAGAGCCGCCCTTAGCTTTGCACTTTGAACGTTGCTCTCGGGCACGATACAGACGCTTAATTGCTTCGGTTCAGAACCATGGTTGATACTTGTTGGCAGGATGTTAAACACGTAGTAGTTGCTATTTGCGTGCAATAGCAGTCGATCTTCACCGTCGTTGCATGAGAAGGGAACGTCATTGTTTTTAAGCGAGAGTATAATGATCGGCAACTCCGACGTAGTAGAAACGATATTTAGGCGTGCTTTCTCGTCTCCCTTGCTTATTCCATAGTCGGAAAGCGTTCTTCCAGCGACCAGCAACAATATCAGCAGCACGATTCCTGGTATCCACCCGCTTTGAAGTTTTTTGGTGATCCACCCAAGCGCTAGGCTGCCTACCACAAGAACGGTTGAAATTAGCGAGATGGAAGTAAAGTTCAGAACTACGGGTGCCGAAAATACCAGGGCAACCTGGACCGGCAAAGTGAGATCACCGACTGTGAGACCAAAGGCCCGAAAATATCCGAAGAGGTAGCTCCAACCCGACAGGTAAAGAAGTGCGCCTGCAATCAGAGACAGCTCGGCAAGCTGTTTTAGAAAGGACAGGATTCCCCGACCCGCGGTATCTGTCAACCCTCCGGGACCTGGAGCCGCGGAGGGGGCACCTAAGATGCTCGCTGCCATAGCCAATACCTTGATTGCTAGCTGGACGGTGGGGTTGAGTATACGCCGAACATTGCCACTAAACCAGATACCGAATACGGAATGTTACTGGAAACCTGGTGAAAGGACGGGAAGTTCACCCAATATTAGGTTTTGGCACGGAAACTTCCCGTCACCGGGTATTAAAACTAATGAGGCGAAGCTAATTCAGGGCTCGGCTAAGCGGTGCCTGAAGTCTTCAACGCAACTCTTCGTTGCACTCCCACCCAGTAGCTTTATTTTGAAGGGTTCCGTCGTCTGAAAGACAGATTCCGGATCACCCTTGGCGAATACTTGCATTTCCGTAAAGCCTGTTGTCGTTCCCTCGTCCATGCCACTCTTATGCGAAAAGACAACCACCAGATCGGCCGCGTCTTTCTCTTGGACGATCCTAAATCTGCCCCATTTCTCGAAGTTCTGGTATGCACGGTCCAAAACTCCTTGAGTGCCTGTCTGATTTGACAGATATACCGTCTTGGCTCGGAGTAGTGAATCTGGAAGAGGGGCGTGCTTGGTCTTTGCGTAGGCGGGTAGGCATAGCAATGGCAACAAAAGAATTGCTGTCTTCATATCGATCTCCCGGGCAGGCTCACGGAAGTCGACTTTAACATTACGGAATTGCCTAGTCATTACCACTAAGGCGACTCCTTTGGTAGACAAAGGTGGAACAGCCCCGGCCGCTTCCTGCTGGCCAATGAACAACTTACGCCACCTTGCGCATTCGATTGACGGCAAACACGGGGACAGTCTGCCCGTTTACCACGTGCGGTGTTACGGAGCGATCGGACACCTCAGCTTGGCCGGGTCGCTCAGGGCTTCTTTGTCGCCGGCCTCGATGGCCTGGATGTTGTCCGCGAAACCTCTGTCCTACTTTTTTCCCATAAGTTGTAACGAACTTTACAGAACAGACACTATTATCAACGACCGGCAAAGCTGGGACGATGAAACCGACAAACAACCGCAGCTTAAGTGCAGGCGGAAGGCAAAACCAACCATCCGGGGCGGCGGTTGGATATGCGGTCGGTATTTCTTGAGGGATGTTTGCGACAGACTCGCTGCCTCGTTAACGGCGCGTCGTTGCATAACCATTGAGACCTTACAGCGACGATTTAGGAAAGCTCTTGGATGACAAACGCACTCCCGTGATTGCCGGCATCGGTGGAGCTGCTGTGATCGCCGCTGTTTTGTCCATCGGCGGACTATCTCCCCTGCCAGACGCCGGATCTAAAGTGACAAGCGCCCAGGTTGCCGGAACCCCCGGCTCTCAAACTGAAATGACCTCCAACCAGGAAGGTCCTTGGTACGCGTTCTGCCAGGAGTACTCCACTACAGAGTTTGATCACGGCGAAGATCCCCCGCAGGAACGCGGAATAAAAGGTCATCGGGTACCCCGGGAAGCAGAGGAGGGCACCGTCGAAGTGACCCGCAAACTCAAGAGCGGGGACGAAATCGAAAAATTCAGTGTTAGAAGCCATATGGTGGGAGACTTACCCAACTGTGTGGCCCCCAACGCCAAACTTCGGCTGGTGATTGCATTAGTGCCAGACCCAAACGCGACCCAGATGCCGATTGAATTCGACCGGGACATCGAAGCAATTCAGTCCGCCGCAGCGGCGGAGCAGTATAACTACACTCGGTTCTGGTTTCCCTGGCGCTCCGCTGACTGGACACCCGACAAGTCCGCCGATCCTGCGGCTGAAGTCCGAAGACGCGAAGAACCGGGAATTCTATGCTTTCGTAAGAACGATCACCAACTCGGCGAGGAGCGCCTTTTCGTCCTACTAGTAGGTGAGACGCCTACCTCCGGCGTCAACAGGTTGCAGCTCGCCCACGCATTGGATTATCGCCGGCAATTGAGAGGCTCCGACGGGGGCAGCGATAAAATCGTGGATGCGGACCGCGATGTAGTCAAATTCGCAGGGCCTCATTTTTCGGCCTCCTTTAAGGCCATCCAGGATGTCCTCACGCAAGCCATTTATAAAGCTGCTCCTCCTGTGCCAGCGGTCTCCCTCGTATCCCCGGACGCCTCCGGACTTGAGTACCTGGAGGAGTTCAGAAGATTCTGCGCATCCCAGTCTCCTCGATGCACTCTTCGTACCCTGTCTCAGACATCGATGGATGTAGCAACGACAGCGATTGGCTACCTTACGCAGCTTGGCTATCGATGGGGTGCTATCGCCGATTGGGTCGAAGACCAAAGTGCCTTTGGCACTCGCGAATTCAATGATATCAATCACCAATACGGATTGAGGCTGTCGTTTCCAAGGGACCTCTCTTCGGCGCGCAGCTTAAGTGACCAGGAAAGTGACAAGGCCGCCAAATCCGTATCGAAGTATTTTGCTCTTCCCGAGGGCTCGGCGACCCGGCTCACCGCGCGCCAGCCGATGGACCGTGACTCACCGGCCGCGTTTGGGCTAGAGCAGGAGGAGACACAGGTGGCCCGATCGCTTGCCGACTCGGTGCAGACCATGCGTGCGCACCGCGTCGCCGCCGTGGTTATCGAAGCTACCAACCCACTCGACCGAATCTATCTGCTTGAGTATCTGCACAATCAACTTCCGGATGTGCGGGTCGTCACCACGCAGGCAGACGAGCTTGAACTGGACAGGCCGCACTTTGTTGATCTCACCGGAACCATCGCAGTCACCACGTTGCCGACCCTTACAGGAATGCTTAACGTGTTTCCGCTTTCTCCACCGGCTACCGAGCCCAGGCCCGGCCCACCTAGAACCTTCAAGAGCAGCCGGCAGGAAGGCGAGTTTCTTGCACTGGAAATGCTTCTCGACAACAATTGGGATCATGGGTCCTTGCCACCTCCGCAGCCCTGCATCTCCGTCAGCGTGGTGGGCGAGAGCGGCTTTCGCTTGCTGCAATATTCTCCATCCGGCAAAGAGGCAGGAAAGGCCGTGTTTCCCTGCAGTCTCTATGCCAGCTTACCCAGCGATCTCACTGATCCGAAAACTCCACCGGTCAACTCCCCGTTTGCGCCGGCGATCTACCTGACCGTCGGGGGAAACACCACTGCGCCGACCCCTTTCCTGGGTTTCCTGGTATTCGTTATCCTTCTGAGCATCGTCCATTTCCGCTGTGTGGCCGCATCCAGGCGTTGCTTCGATGGAATATTGAGTTATCCACGCCCGCTCCTCAACTGCATGGAGCTGACCCGCCTGCACCTGCTATTTGTTGTTAACAATCAGGTGGCATTGCTAAATATCCTGGCAGCCGCGATAGGCTATGCCTTATTAGTAGCCGCCGGCACTAATAAAATATCTGACCTGTGGCTAATCTGCCTATTCTGCTGCGTGGTTCCGCTTGCGGTGTTTGCCCTCGGTTTCTCGATTTCTTTGCTTATCGTCTTCTTCATTTACATCCGTAGCTCGGGCGCGTGGAAGACAGACACGGCCGTAAGCATAAACATGGGGATCGCGCTTGTTTACTTCTGCTGGAGCGCCTGGATGTTGTTCTCACTACCAGTCCTGCGCACCGGCGATAGCACCCTTCTTGAACGGATTACGAGTCTAGGCGATGGCCTGTCGCCTGTGTTGCCGATAGCGGCTATCCTGCTGGGTTATTTTCTTTGGGGGGTTGTACATCTGAAACGCTTGGGCTGGACAGTGTCGCGCAAAGCCGAGCTGGAAATGGACCCGTGCGTTGAGGATTACTTCCACTCTCGTGTGAAGTCCCTCCAAAGCAACCTGGAGGTGCCTGGTCCGGAAAAGACGACTACGCGGGTTATCGGGCTCCTCGTTGCAGTGTCGGTCGCAGGTTCGTTATGGAACAGCTTGAACGGCTTCGATGGGGATGGATTCCGTCTGTGGCTCGTGGTCTGGGGCGTCGTCATGCTGCTGCTGACGGTTATGTTGACCTGTTTTGATGCGTGGTCAATCTGGGTACCACTGCAGAAGCTGCTCGCCTGGCTGGAAACCACGCCCATGCGGGAGACCTTCGCGCAACTCGGCGGCGACGGTTTGCTGGAGATCAAAGTCTGGGATCTTGCGAAGCCGCAACGGTCTTTCACCGTTTTGAGCCGAACCGTAGACAGCATTGAACAAATCGATGGAGTGGATTCAGAGCGTGCGAAAGAGGCAGACAACCAACTGAAGTATATCCTGCGTGCTGACGCTAATCGGCGACAGCTACCGCCGGGCCGGATCGAGCTTCTCAGTCGTGCATTGAATGTGCATATCGATGATGCAGTTGGCGCCATTTACGGGGATGATCGAGTTGTCGATGTGGAGATACTCCGACGTTATCTGGCTCTGCGCATTGTTGCGCTGATTCGGTATGCCATGTTGCACACCGGCATATTGATTTGCTTTGTTGGCTATGGATACGTGTTGGCGGTAGTATCCGTGATGTTTTACGCGTTCCAGGGTAGAAAGGCACTGAGCGTACTTGTTATCGTGACCTTCGTGGCGCTCCTGATCTGGATCGGAGTGATGATGGCCCAGTTTCAAAGGAATGGCATGTTGAGCCGACTGGAAGGGAGCACGCCCGGGCAAGTGAGCTATGGGCAATTGGCCCTGCACTTGTTGACCGTGGGTGGGCTGCCGCTGCTGGCAATTGTGGCATCTCAATTCCCCTCCATCGCTGATTTCGTCTTCTCATTCTTCCGTCCTGTGTTGGGTGCCCTTCACTAGACCTGGTATCGAGGCAAATCCCAGGACCCTTTGCGGGGACGGACGAAATTTCCCATAAATAGCGTCGCTTGCACGCTAGCGCTGACTCAAGACAGGGCGTCTCATCTCTGGATGCTTGGTAAACGGTTCAAACGAAGGTCAAATACGGCCTCGCTGGTATTAGGGGAAACTCCGTCTGAAAAGGCCCTAGTATTTTTGGTATCGCGCGTTTCGGTTTACGCGAGGACTCATTGACATTGCGTCGGAGGACGTTCGAAGAAATTCTACCAGTAGTCGACACTGGAATTGTGGATGGTGATTCCCCGCGCCGACTAGTTCATCCAGCAACTGCGCTACTGCAGGAGAAATCTCACTGTCTCCCGGAACATTCACGGCCCATTCCAGATCTTCTCGGAACTGCTTCGTGCTGATACGCCATCTCTCGAGCGAAGGCGGCGTTGTCGCTCCAATTTGAATGATGGACCAGTGTCGAATCAGTGCCCGTGCAGCGTCTCGATCCGGTAATGGGCCAAGCACAACGAAGTGATTGTCGCCATGCACGAGTATGCCTACCATGTGATTTCCTGCGGCTCATTGGATGCTGAGACGCGCGGATCGGGAACCGGATAACCGATCGCAAAATGGTATACGACCTGTCCCTGGTTGGGTATCAGGTTGAGATGACGGTGCACCTCATCATCGTAGAAGGCACCGATGCCGGTTGCACCCAGTCCAAGTGCTTCAGCGGCGAGATAAAGGCAATGGCCAATAGCGCCTGCTTCAAAATGCACATAGCGATAACCACGGTCGCCATAGGTACGAGTGGCACGATCGAGATCGCCGATCATCGAAAAGGTCACGCAGGCGTTACCGGCGAGGTCCTGACCGAGGCTCAGACCAGCGGCCGCCACGCGCTGGTCGCCACTCTTGATCTGCTCCAACTCGGCACGCTCCGCCAGGAACCTGTAGATGCCGGGTTGTAGCCCATCGACGCGATGAGCATACAAGTAAAGCTGGATGAAACGTGTGCCTGCAAAATCAGCCGACAATGGCTGGGCTGTGACGGCGAGGATGGCCGAGAGCTGCGCCAATGACATCGATTGTTTTCCACCCAGGAAGTCGAGCGCCGAGCGTCGCATGCGGGCAACCTCGCCAAAGCTGCGAGTCGACGAAGACGGAGGAGGCAGCTTGATCTCACCGGAACCAGTTAGCGCCGACTCTGCGAAGGAGGTGCCACTGCTCCCGCTGCTGCCTCGTTTCGTGGCGAAGTGGATGCTGTCAATCAGCGGGTGGGCAATCGTCTCCTTCGAAAGCTGGTTCGCCTGCCCGCCGAACCAGACGGTCTTGCCGGTGTCTGCTTCGCGCACTGGAATGGACTTGCCGTGCAGGCTGACAATCAGCATTGGCCACTCGTCACTGTTAAGGTGAAACATCCGCGCCACGTCATCGTCTGGGAAGTATCCCACGGCGAAACTGTCGCATCCGATAGCCCGGGCGGAAAGTGCAAGCGCTTGCCAGGCGTGCCCTATGTCGTGCAAGCAGTATCGATATGCCCGTTCACCGTACTTCCACGCCTCGCGCCAAACAATGCTGGTCAAAACGAACACAACTGGCGATAGCCGCTGGCTAGCTTTATTTCAAAATCACCGCGCCCGCGTTGCTCCGCCATGTGCCTGGATGGATCGTAGTGATATAGCCCATCTGGCCACCCCTTCAGACCACGCGTGAGGAAGTGGAATTCCGTTGGGTGCAGATTCCCAGAGGACGGATTCACTCTTAGCGCGTAGTTATATCCCGTGGACAGGACACGCTTGGACGCGCTAATCGCGGCGGAGTAGAAGAGGAGTTGCGAAAGGAGAGTCGGTCCGTCACGTACTGGCGTGGTGCCAGAGGTGGCCCGGAGCACGTCAAGTGCTGACATCGTAGGGACGGGCGGATCCGCTGGCAGATCGAGGACCGGCACGCCCTCGTAATGACGAAACGGATCAGGCATATTTGCCCAGTCGAGAACCTGCCGCATTCGCCTCAGCGAATCAACGCTATGCTTCGTTGCTTCGTGATATTCGCGCCACGTCATTGCAGGTAGATGGGCATCGCTGATCCTGATGCTACGCCGATTTGCTGCTCGATCTTAGCCAGTTGACGTGGCGATCCTTATCCCCTCGCGCAGCCCCCCAACAGACAGGTAAACCACGACAGTCACCAGTCCAACCAAAATCAGTCCCACGGCAATCGAAAGGACTCTGAATCTGTTCATCTGCGCAATATATTGACGCTACCATTACGGCCGATGCTCGAGGTTCCCAATCTCGACATTCTTGGGCCGATGCAGGGCTGGCGGACTGCCGTTGGCTAGTCGTGGCCGATCCGGAAGTGACCCGTTTTGGCTACCTCTGTATGCGCGGTTATCTCGACCTGAACGAGCGATTCCTGCTCAGACAGCTCGGCGAGCACCTCGGCGATCGGCGAACGCCGCTTTTGTCTGAGAAGGGAGTTACTTCTGCGACCGCACAACCTGCTCGATCGTCCAGTCTACCCACCGCCCCTGCTCACCCGAACAGGTGATCCCGGCAGGCGAATTGGAAACGATCGCGTCGACGAAGTTCGATACCAGCGGATAGTGCAGATTCGCGTGAGGGGGGAGCATCTCAACTTGGCCCCCAACGCGCAGCTCCGGGCCATTCAGCGGGTCGAGTCCCAGCTCGCCTTCCGAGCCGATCACGCGAAACTGGTCGCGTGCGACGCGCGAATTCCAGCGCACATCGACAATACCGTGCACACCGCCCTGAAACTTCATTACCACAGTAGCGGAGTCTTCCACATCCGTCCGATGCATGGCGTTCGAAAGTATTCCGCAGGCTCTCTCGGCCTTCCCGAAGAGGAAATTCATCGCGTCGATGCGGTGCGATGCAATGTCGTAAAGGGGCCCGCCACCCGCCATGGCCGGATCGAAGAGCCAGCCGCGCTCCGCCGCCGGCGGTTCACTGTGACAGTTAGCTTCGGCTAGCAGCGGCTGCCCGATAGCTCCCGCCGCTATCAGCTGTTTAGTGCGAATGAGCTTAGGATAAAGCCGGCGATAGTAAGAGACGCCCAAGAGGCGCCCGCTCGCCTGTGCCTCGGCCACCATTTTCCCGGCTTGCGAGTCGCTCATTGCCATGGGCTTTTCACAGAGCACGTGCTTGCCCGCGCGAAGCGCGGCGATGGCCGCGTCAGCGTGCATCGCCACCGGCAACGCGATATAGACTGCATCCACCGCGTTGTCGCGGAGCGCCTCTTCGAGCGTGGACCAGGCCTTCGCACCCGGATAGTCTTCGGATTTGGCTTCGTCGCGTGTCACCAAGCCGTAAAGTGCGCTGCGGGGCTCCGCAAGAATCGCAGGAAGCACACGCCTCCGCGCAATGTCGCCTATGCCGGAAACGACCCAGTTGACTGTCCTCATCATCGAAAGAATACATCGCTGCAAATGGTAGCCTGGGAAACACGGGACAGTCCGCCCGTTTACCAATGCACAATGATGGTCGATTCTAAGGGAACCTCCAGCCTGTCCCCGAAACTTCAGCCCACCGATAGTCTTTTAGATGGCCGACCTGTGGCCCCTATTTCTAACGGTTTTGAAGACGTCCTGTCCGCAGAGCTGAACCCGGGGTGCGGCCCAATTAAACAGCTTGACAACGTTGATTATTGGGCGTACGACTTTCGCGACCGGTCGCGACCAAAAATGGGCCGGGTCAAAAGGGGGTAGATGCATGCATAAATCAGCATCGTTCTGGGCCGCCCTTTTCCTGAGCGGGACAGCCATGGCTGCTGATTTCACCGGCACATGGAAAATGAACCTGGAGAAGTCAACAGGGGACAATAGTAAGGTCGCCTATGACACGATGAAACTCGAACAAACCGGACCAAACGCATACCGGACCACAATCGACATAGTTGGGAAGTCCGGGAGTAAAACGCACCATGAAATGAATCGCATATATGACGGTCAGGAGCGCCCGGTACCTGGAGATGGCTTGTCACCTCAAGGGACCGAGATTTGCGAGATTACCCCTGCTGGAGATCGAAAGATTACGTTCAAGGAAAATGGGAAGGTAGTTTCAGTGCTCACGTCTTCGGTCTCGAAGGATGGGAAGACACTGACGAATGCTGTAACCACCGACAAAGGCCAGCATGTGTCGATTTTCGAAAGACAGTAGCTAAGCTCAGTGACCATGGAAATGTAGTCGTCCAGAAATTTAGTCGTCGAAATTTAGTCGTCAGACGGGACTGGTACTTTGTGAGTATTTCGGGGACGGGCTAACCCCTAAAGCGTGCCGGTCAGATCCCAGCCTCTACAAGAATTGATTGCCTCGAATCCCTCGGAGCTACTCGCGCGATGGGCTGGTGATTGTTCCGTCCGTCCCCGAAAAGGGTCACGTCCCCGAAAAGGGTCAAACTTGTCGAACCCGTCCGCGTGTCACCAGGCGGAGCAGCAACGTCAAAACGACCGCTCCAATGACAGCCACAAAGATCGAGTAGATGAGACCACCCTGGCCTGCGAAACCGACGGAACGCATTAAGAAGCCGCCGACAATAGCGCCGATCACACCGACTACGATATCCATGATTGGCCCGTAGCCTCCACCGCTCATGATTTTGCCAGTCAACCAACCTGCGATGAGCCCGACTATAATCCACCAAAGTATGAACATACCCCCTCCTTTTCCCTTTCCATTCGCGAAGCATTAGTTCCTTCAAGCCTGCGCCCGGCAAAGGTGCGCAGGCTTGGGAAGATTCAAATCCGGCGTCGTGGCGGATTGGTCGCACTTACAACTGGGTCGGCGCCCAAATCGCGTTCGACGGTGTTGTTATATGGTTGACTTACTGGGCGCGCTTCCGCACTTATGCGATCCGCGTCCCGATCCACTCCGTGGGTGCTCACGGCTTTCTCCCCCGAGGAAGCGACGTCATCTGCTCCGGTCGACTTGAGGATTTCCTTAGCCCTGGATACCTCTTCGGAACTATCGCAATGCACCGAGACGAGAATGCCGCCGGCCTTGACACGACCTTCGTACCGTTTCGCCTCATACTCTGGAATTCCCATCCCGACAAGAGCACCCACCAGACCGCCCACCGCGCCCCCTACACCAAGGCCTGCGAGCGCGCCCATGATAGGACCGGCCGCGATAAGCGGACCCACGCCGGGTATGGCCAAAGCGCCGATGCCGGCGAGCAATCCAAGTGTTCCCCCTACCGTTCCTCCGACGCCTACACCGGTCACAGCGCCTTCCGGAGCTTTCGTGTTCTTTTCAGCCGCGAAATCCTTCGCTCCCTGGTTGTCGGCCATCAGGACCGAGACGTCGCCGTGCGAAAAACCTGCGTATAGAAGCTGATCGACTGCAACTTCTGCAGTCGCTCTGCTCGCATAAATACCAAATGCTGCTGTGTTCTTTCCTGCCATGGTGATCTCCTTCTGTCGACGCTTGGAAGCGTGGTCTCTACTGCTTAACTGTGAGTTGATTGGTAACCTTATCTGGGCTACCTACGACGGATTCCGCCTTGGAAGCAATCGTCTGCTTCTCCTCCTCCGACTTCACTGGTCCTTTCAGCGTCACAGATCCATCTTTCGTAATGATCTTGACGTTGTGGCCATAGGTTGAAAGCGATTTATCAGCTATAAGTGCCTGGCGGATTTTCTTGGTGAGCATTCGGTCAGAGGTTGCATCGGATTGCTGGTCCGCTGTTTTGCTCTGGGTCTGGTTAACAGCTGAGTTGTCGGAACTGCTATTGCTTGGTGTACTGCTCTGCTGCTGGCTTAGCGACGACACGGGCATCAAGAGCACAGACGCCAATGCTGCACCGCCGAGCAAACGAAAAACTGAAAATTTAGAGCCAACGCTTGTCATGCTATCGCCTCATGCTCGATTCGATTGAGTTGTGTACTTTTATAACCGCTGAGAGTAATGCGTCGTGGAGCGTGCCTCACAACGCCTCCCACACCCTGTTCTAGGAGGCTGGTAGTTGAAAACAGGTTGCTACCACTCAATCATGTTGGAATCTTTTATTACCTTTTCGTTTCTGGCATCCAATTTACGAAGTAGCTCACATCGCTATGTTCGATACCGAACATAGCGGCTACCACCATCGCTGGAGTACGATTACCAGATCAAGCCGTGAGATTTACTACTGGACTGGAGAATTCGTTCACTTGAGCAAGTTCAAGAACACGCTGCTGCAGCATCTGGACGACGAAATCATTGAGCGCCTTGCCCTCAAACCGGTGACCTTTGAGGTGAGGCATGAGATTGAATATCCAGGCCGTCCGATCGAACATCTTTTCTTCGTCGAGGAAGGGATGGCCTCCATGACAGCAACGTTCCAGGATGGCTCTCAGGTCGAGGTGGGCATGTTCGGGTATGCATCCGTGATTGGTGTATCTGCTCTGATGGGAACCAAGCTCAGCCTCTACCGGGTCTACACGCAAATCGAGGGCTCCGGCTACTGTTGTGAGATCGCGGCCGCTCGCGCAGAATTTGGCCGCGGAGATGCTTTCCAGGCACTGATGCTGCGCTACGTTCAGGCGCAGCTCGACCAGGCGGCCCAGTCTGCGGCTTGTAATGCCAAGCACAACATGGAGCAGCGGCTTGCCAAATGGTTGCTGCTTTGCAGTGATCGAGCGAACACTGAGACTTTTAAAATATCGCAGGAATTTCTCGCTGACATGCTCGGAAGCACTCGTCCCACGGTGTCGATTGCGGCCGGGACTCTCAAAGAAGAGGGGCTGATCGAATATAGCCGTGGGGTGCTTCGCATCCTTGACCCAGGCCGGCCTCGAAGGGAGGGCGTGCGAGTGCCATCGCGTCGTCAAGAGTTACCTAGACAACTACGCGGATTTTGACGCCACGTTCACCTCATAGCACGCAGGGAATCCAATGTATGAATCAACCATCGTCTTCTCAGAATGGCTGTCCACTGGCGTGATCGTGCACTTCAAGGGAGGCGTGTCGGTCTTCTTTCCGGCACAGTTTCTCTATGATCAGAGAGAGCTTCAGCCAAACCAGATATTCCAGTCCGAGAAGGAACCTGGCCCTAAAGGGTGGATGTGATGCAGTGACTGTGTCGATGGTGCAACGGACGATACAGGCGCCTAACCCTACTGAAATCCAGGAGTTTCGGGAGGAGTTTCGGGGACAGAGGAGTTTCGGGGCAGGTAGCTTAACCCCCGTCCCCCCGTCTGTGGCCAGCGGACTGCACTGTTGGGGTCTTGTCTCATGTTGCTCATTACGTGGAAAGTTGGTCCGAGGTGCCAGGCTAAGCCCGTCTGGATTGTCCGGCTAAGATTTCTGCGAGGTACTTTGCGGTATCTGGGGCACATACATCGCGATCAAACGAGAAACGAGAACTCCCAAATAAAGAATGCCCAGAATGGCTTCGATGACGGTAAGCGATCGCGCCTGCGCACTTACGGGTGCAATGCCTGCTGCCCCGAGGGAGGTCATAACGCCAAAGCTGTAATAGACCAGATCAGAGCGGCTGAGAACGATGTGATGGTTCAGCACCGGATCCAGGTAGAAGGCACCGGGCTGAACCGCCGCGAGAAATTGATAGAGCCTGGTGAAAGCAAATCCCGCCATGAGGTAGATCGAGACGGCTCCGAAGATCGTCGCAGAAGTGACAACCCGCGTGCGAAAGACCCGGTGAAAGACCACGATGAGAATGAAAACGTCAAATGAGAAGCTGACCAGTAGCCCGACCAAGGCCAGCTTACTGTCCCCTCTTTCCATTGTCAGCACGCGATGCCAAAGGACGGGGATGGCAAAGATCAGAGCGATGATCCAGGTCGAGCGGCGAAAGCTGACGGCGTAGACGCTCGCCAGCGTCACAAAAAACGCTATCGAGCGAAAGAGCTGAAAGCGCAGCCCCCGATCGCCGGCATAAGGATAAAGGACGATATCGACCAGGAGAAACATAAACAGGAAAAAGAACCTTCCGCCGGGCGCTTCGTTATCCTCTTCCTGGGGCAGCGGTGCTGGCTCACGGGTCATCCAAGTTCCTCCGGCTCGACAGCCCCATTGAATCATGAAAGGAATTGCAGATTTGTGGTCAATTGCAGATTTTTGGACGGGGACTGGAACTTTGCTGGCGGGCAAAACCGGCACCGATTCTTCAGAACTCTTAGCGCTCCGAATGGACCATGCTTTTGAGACCAAGGAACACCTTGGCGGCCTTTGGATACTCGCCCGCGCCCAGTCTCGAACGAAAGGTACCAGATGCAGCGTCTGCGCCGCCCATCTTTGGGGTACAGATGCCATCACGGTTCCAGCACCACGAAGTTGTCCGCATGACAGAGGAAGACGCGTGTCGGAATAGGGATGTTGCCGGCATCCCCTTAAAGCCCATGCCTTCCGCATCAGGAAAACGAAACACCGCGAGGAATCAACCGGTTCTCGTAGGCCTGCCGTTCCAGATCCTCCCGGAAATCGGGATGCGCAAGTGAGATGATTGCTTTGGCGCGTTCCGCGACCGACCTTCCCTTCAGGTTCACCAGTCCGAATTCGGTAACCAGATACATCACGTCCGAGCGCGGCGTGGTCACAATATTGCCGGGAGTAAGGCTGAACACGATCCGGCTGCGGCGCTCACCGCGCTTCTCATAGGTTGACGAGAGGCAGATAAACGACTTCCCCCCTTTGGACGCGTATGCGCCGCGCACAAATTGCAACTGGCCTCCGGTGCCGCTCAGGTGGCGCTGGCCGTCGGATTCCGAAGCTACCTGTCCCTGCAAATCGACCTGCGTCGTGTTGTTAATCGACACTACTTTCTCGTTCTGCATGATGATGTACGGCGAGTTCGTATAGTCCACCTGGTGGCAGTACATGTCCGGGTTGCGGTTGACTGTCGCGTAAAGGGACTGCGACCCCAGCGCAAAGGTATAGGTCACTTTGCCCGGATCCAGCGTCTTTCGCGATCCGGTTACCCGGCCGGAACGGTAAAGCAGGCCGAGACCATCGGTCATCATCTCCGTGTGGATGCCCAGGTCCTTCACGCCGCTTTCGAGCAATAAGCAGCATACGGCGTTCGGCATACCGCCAATCCCGATCTGAAGACAGGAGCCATCCTCCACTTCCGCTGCGATGCGCCGTGCTACCGTGCGGTCAATCTCATCCGGGTCCGGGTTGGGCAGTTCCGTGCATCGTTGATCATCTCCCTCAAGGATGGAATCGACCTCGGACACATGCACGCCGTTCTCTTTGCCGAATACATATGGCATCTCGCGATTGAACTCGACGACGATCACCTTTGCGCGTTCGACGAGGGCCCGTTGCCACATATTTGTCGGGCCAAAGTTGAAATAACCCCCTCTCGTCCATTGGGCAGGTTTTGAGGATGGCGATGTCCACCGGATTGAGAAAGCGTCGGTAATAATCAGGCACTTCTCCCAGATTCAGCGGCACATAGTTGCACCGGCCCGCGTCGTGTTTTCTGCGGTCGTAGGCTGAAAAATGCCAGCTGAACATGTGGAAGCTCTTGCCTTCCGGGTCCTCCTCGATCACAGCTCGGGGACGCAACGACAGGCAGGAGCGGATCTTGACGTTCTGCAGTTCGTCTTTACGTGCAGCCAGCGCCTTATCGAAAACATCGGGCTGGCAATGCGATGCGCCATAGTCCAGCCACATACCGGATTGGACGAGGCTGGCCGCGTGTTTCGGGGAAACCGTCTCACCTGGCATCTGGTACTCCTTTGCAGCGGTCATTCGCGTTTGTAGAAGAGTCTATAACCGTCCGCGGCAAACTCGCTGCTCAGACCCCTTCGCTCACTCTCGCGTCCATGATACGAGCTGTCGGCGCTGGCCTGCGGCTCTCGGAAGCATCCGCGGTGTAGTCTGACAGCGCACGGTTGAGGACTGCAGCATGAGAAAGCTTTCCAAGAGAGCGCTTTGGGGCATCGGATTTTATCTAGTTGCGATAACGCTGCCCGTCGGCGCAGCTGCTTCTGGTTCCGCTTCAGAGACCCTACTCTGCCCCGGCTTGAGCCAGCCGGTTGAGATCATCAAGGACCGCTGGGGTATTTCGCATATCTACGCCAAAAGCGAAGGAGACCTGTTCTTCACGCAAGGCTATAACGTGGCCCGCGACCGCTTGTTCCAGCTCGAGATGTGGAGGAGGCAGGCTACCGGTACGGTTGCCGAGATCCTCGGACCCCAGGAGCTCGAGCGCGACATCGGCAATCGGCTGTTCCTGTTCCGCGGCGATCTGGAGCAGGAGATGAACTGGTATCACCCACACGGCGCGCAGATTATCCGAGCGTTTACCGATGGCATCAACGCCTACATCGCCGAAACCGAGACCCATCCCGCCCTGCTCACCCCGGAGTTCAAAATGCTGGGCATCCGGCCCGGCAGATGGACCCCGGCCGTCGTCGTCTCCCGTTTTAACGGCCTGCTGGGACGCGCCGATCAGGAACTGATGCTCGCACTGGCCATCCGGGCAATGGGCGTCGAACAAGTGAAGGACGTGATGTATTTCCAACCTTCCGATCCCAAGCTGGAACTGGATCCGGCCATCGATGCGTCGCTGCTCACGAAAGAGATCCTGGCTACTTTTCGCGCTTTTCGCACCCCGCTGCGATTCACGCCGGATGAGCTAGTGCCCCCATACCGCAGCCGAGCGGCAGCGGCACGGCTGAATAGTGAAGTTCCCTCATTCGAGGACATCCGGCAAGGCATCGGTAGCAACAATTGGGTGGTCAGCGGAAAGCTTACGGCCAGCGGATATCCGATGATGATGAACGACCCGCATCGCGATTTGAGCGCGCCGTCATTGCGTTATTGGGTTCACCTGGTGGCGCCTGGCTGGAACGTGATTGGAGCCGGCGAGCCTGCGCTGCCGGGAGTGTCCGTCGGTCACAACGAATCGGGCGCCTGGGGACTCACCATTTTCGGCACCAACAGCGAAGACCTCTATGTCTATGACACCAACCCCGCCAACCCGTCGGAGTACAAATACGCGGGTGGATGGGAGGCCATGAAGGTCATCCGGGAATCCATTCCAGTGAAAGGCGAAGCGCCGCGAGCGGTGGAACTGAAATATACGCGGCACGGCCCGGTGGTGTTCGAAGACACCCACCATCACAAGGCGTATGCGGTGCGCGCGGCGTGGCGCGAGACCGGCGGGGCGCCCTACCTGGCAAGCCTGCGCATGGACCAGTCCCACAATTGGCAGGAGTTTCAGGAGGCTTGCAGTTATAGCCGGATTCCCGCGGAGAACATGGTCTGGGCCGATCGCGATGGCAACATCGGTTACCAGGCGGTGGCCATCGCACCCAGACGCCCTAACTGGAGCGGCCTGGTGCCGGTGCCTGGAGATGGCCGCTATGAATGGAACGGGTATCTGCCCATCAAGGACCTGCCCCATGTGTTCAATCCGGAAAAGGGTTTCTATAACACGTCCAACGACTACCAGATTCCGCCCGGCTGGCCCCATCGCGATGCTCTGCATTACGTGTGGGCCGATCCCTACCGGGGGCAACGTGTGGCTGAGTTTCTGGGATCGGGACGGAAGTTTGCCGTCGCCGACATGGTCCAACTACAGAACAGCGATCTCTCCCTTCCAGCACGCAGCCTGGTTCCCCTTTTGCGCGGAATCGAGCTGCCGGATGCGGCTACACAACAGGCGGCTTCACGGCTGCTCCATTGGGATTACGTGCTGGATAAGGATTCGGTCGAGGCCGGGATTTACGAGATGTGGCAGCGGCGGCTGACTGCCAACGTGCGAGCGCTGGTGATCCCGAAAGCAGCGCAGGACTTTTTTCCTCCGATGACGCCTCCGATGGTGAAAATCGTGAGCTGGATGTATGCGCCTGACGGCCGATTCGGGGCGGACCCGCTCGCCGGCAGGAACGCGCTTCTTAGCAAGAGCCTCGAGGAAGGGGTGGCGGAGCTATCCAGGCGATTCGGTCCAGAGATGGAGAAATGGAAGCTGGGCGCCTATCACTATGCACGCATCTATAGCCCGATGACCGATGCGTTGCTTCCGGATCTCGAGGAGAAGTTTGACGTCGGGCATGCTCCGCGGGGCGGGGATGCCTTCACCGTGACCGCAACCGCCGGTCCCGGCGACAACCAGATTACGGGCGGGTCCTTCAAAATTGTCGCTGACACCGAAGACTGGGATAACTCCGTCGGGTTGAATAGCCCGGGGCAGTCTGGAGACGTTGATAGTCCTCACTATCGAGACCTGTATGCGCTATGGGCCCGGGGAGAATATTTTCCGATCTTTTACACTCGCTCGAAAGTGGAGTCGGTGGCCGAAAGGGTCTTACTGCTCAGTCCCCATCCGGTTCAGTGAGATTGATCTGTCACGATGGGCACACCGCAACGAACAGCGGTTCGGTTGGGGGTTAAGCTATATGTCCCGGAAATTCGCAGGATACAATGGGCGATCCGAGGGCGGTAGGAACTGAGCGGGAGGAAACCCAATGGATCCGATAAGCCTCCAAAGTCTCATCAATCTTACTCAGGACGACGGTGGCGTGTTATCGCCACAGAGCTCGTGGACATTGACTGACTTCAAGTCGTACTGGCCGTTCCTGAGGAAGTATCAGACTAGCCACCAGACCTTTGCCGATCTGTCACGACTCGTCTACTGCATGGCCGGGACTGGTACTTCAATTTAGTCGTCAGACGGGACTGTCACTTAGGTAAAAGAGGTTTGCGGCGGGGTGAGGGCAGATCCCAATAAATTGAAAATAAATCCGGGTTAGCACTCGACAAAAGCACCTCAAACTGCACCCTTACTTCGTGCAGAGAAACAAACCCCACTCCAGGCGGCCGGAGCATGGCTCCCTCACTCGTCGATGCTGCGAGATCACGCTGTCCCGACGGCCGGGAATCCGCAAGCGGCGACGCGCCCATTCAATCCAGGCGTTCGCAGCGTCAAAGAGCGAGTTACAGGCGTCTGGCACTGTTTTTTATCTGCAATTGAGGAGTGGCGACCACCTATGAAAGAGGCAAGATGGCCAAAAATTACTTCATTAACAATTTGGCCACCTTCATGAAACAAAGGACTTAGCTGCAAAAGTAAAGAAAGGGAGGCCCACCATGTGGATGAACGCTTTAAGGTCCGGTGATTGAGACACGAAAGTGGAGCAACTTGTAGTTCCCGCCGCGAACTTTTGAGCGGAAAGCTTATGAGGGAGCTTGAGCGGATCCGAATAACGAAAATAAATCCTGAGCGGACTGACATAAAAGTACGTCAAAATGCATCCTTACTGTGCGCGAAAAATACAAACTCTACGCCAGTCGGCCGGCACGCATGGCTCCCTCTCCCGTCGATGCTGCGGGATGCACGCCCAACGCGCCTATGGGCCGCGAGTGCGTCTGCCAGGCTTGGCTGTCAGGGTAATCGCATGCTCTTGCGTAATCGCGGCCACCTGTTTGTTGCACGGCACTCTAAGTGCAAATATCAGCAAGCCGATTCCATAAGAGGGGGAAACTAAATGACCATCGACAGACAAGACACACACACTGGAGCCTTCCTTTTGTTGCAGATCAAGTCCAACCTGGGGCCTCTCGCTTCACCGCTCTCCTACGAAATTGACGATGCCGGAACCTTCTTCTGGACTGGGCTTAGCAAGCTAACGCGAGAGGAAATGTTGGCTGACCGGCCCACCGGCGCAGGCTTTCCCCTACGCAAGTTTGCCGGGGAATGGCTGCGTGATGGCGTTAGCATCGCCACCCTGCGCCGCGTCAAATTCGATCTGGGCGTTCGCAGCGTTAAAGACGGAATCAAAGCCCTCTGGTACTGGTCATTACCTGCCACTGCGGACCAGCAATCACCCATAAGGAGGCAAGGCGCTCAAATTAATTAATCCAGAAATTTGAGCATCTTCATGAAACAAATGACTTAGCTGCAAAGTTTGAGCACCTTCATGAAATAAAGGACTTAGCCGCAATAGGAAAAGAAAGTAGGCTCACCATGGACGGAAAACACACCGTCACCGAAGGTTGGGGATTTACGCATCAGACTGGACTGGTACTTTAAGGAGACAGTCTCTAAAATTGTCAGTCCCGTCTGGCGCGTAAATCTCACTCAGACTAAACATCGTTTGGAAAGCGAGAATATCGTGAATCTGCTCCACTCCAGGCCAGCCGTCGCTGCCTGCACGATTGCTCTGCTATTCGTTGCGGTCGTATCCGCGCAGGAACAGGGTGGCGACAAGGTTGATCTGGGCGCTTTGACCCAGATCAAGAATCAAGCTTTCCAGCACTCTCAGGTCATGGAGAACCTCTTCTACATCTCCGAGGTTTACGGACCACGCGTCAACAATAGCCGCAATCATCGAGCAGCTGCCGAGTGGGCCATGCAGCAGATGCAGAAATGGGGGTTACAGAACGTGCACCTGGAGAAGTGGGGGCCATTCGGCGACGGGTGGCAGATTAAGAAGTTCTACGGTGCGCTGGAAACACCTGCATACGCCTCGCTGATCGGGTTCCCGCTGGCATGGACGCCGGGTACCAACGGACCGGTAACGGCTGAGGCCATGCTGGCGCCGCTGCACTCTCAGGCAGATTTTGCCCAATACAAAGGCAAGCTGAAGGACAAGATCGTCCTGATCTTCGATCCGCGCGAGCTATCGCTGCATACGGAGGCAGAAGCGCATCGCCTCTCCGACGAGGAGATTGAGGCACGCACCAAGACGCCGGACCCTTCGCAACCCGGCTTTGCAGGCGGTGGCCGGCCAGGAACCCCAGCGCCCCGCCCGGGTGAGTTCACGCCTCAGTCGCTTTCTACGGCGGCGCCCAGTGGCCGCATCCTGCGTAACCAGGTCAACGCCTTCCTTAAGGAAGAGGGTGTGGCTGTGGCTCTGACACCGGGTTACAACGGCGACGGTGGCACAATCTTTGCATCCTATGGTGGATCGCAGGATCCCAAGGATCCAGTCGGGCCGCCGATGGCTGCCATTACGCCGGAGCAGTACAACCGCATTTGCCGCCTGTTCCAGCACGGCATCACCCCCAAGCTGACCTTCGACATCGAAACCGAATACCAGAAGGATGACCTGATGGGCTTCAACGTGGTTGGCGAGATTCCTGGCACCACCAAGGCCGGCGAGGTAGTGATGCTAGGCGGCCACTTCGATAGCTGGCAGGGTGGAACGGGAGCTACCGACAATGGCACAGGCTCGGCCGTCGCCATGGAAGCCACACGCATTCTGGCTACGCTCCACAAGCCGATGGCTCGCACTGTCCGCGTGGCCTTGTGGGGCGGTGAAGAAGAGGGATTGTACGGTTCGTTGGCCTATGTGCAGCAGCACTTTGCTCCGCGCGACACCATGAAGAAGACGCCGGAGTACGACAAGTTAGATGTCTACTTCAATGATGACTCGGGTTCGGGTAAGTTCCGCGCTGTATCGGCGCTGGGAGATGCGCAGCTCGCCGCGATCTTCCAGTCGTGGATTGCTCCCATTAAAGATCTGGGTATCGAGGCTGTCATAGGCCAGACCGCCGGGCCCACGTTGCAACCCGGTGGCACAGACTCCACCAGCTTCTCGTGGATCGGTCTGAACGGCATCGGTTTCATGCAGGATCCGCTTGAGTATGGCACGCGTAGTCACCACTCCAACATGGATCTGTATGACCGTGTACAGAAAGGCGATGTGATGCAGGGAGCCATGATCGAAGCATGGTTTGCTTACAACGCAGCCACGCGGGCCGGGATGCTGCCGCGCATCGAAACACCGGCTCCATCGGAGAAGTAAAAGGAGTAACCCCCAACGTACGCTGCCATCTTTGTAGCGTAACGTCCACACTCGGACGCAAATGCACGGAACAGCTGCCAAGGAGCAGGATGCTATCTTAGCTTGCGACAGAGACTTGGCCGATTTCCTCCTGTAAGACGTTCGCTAAATAATATCTTTATCTGTCGGAGCCTTGTTATGGATTGCGTTCGCAAGCATGCAGTGAGCCTCGCTCTTGTTACAGGCGCCATTGCTCTCATCCCCGGAGCGATGGCACAGCAGCAGGCCTTGTCGCCTCACTCGATGTATGAGCCGCCTGCGGCGAAGGCTGCCGTTTCGCTCGCCGCCAGCAGCGAGAATGTTCCCCCGTATCTGTTGACCACCGGCGAGAAGACCCAGTGGCATGAGACTGGCACTTATGGGGAGACGGTTGCGTTGATGCGCAGAATGGAGCGCATGTCGCGGATGGTAAAGATGGAGCAATTCGGCGCTACGGCACAAGGCCGCGCCATGTATGTCCTGGTTGTTTCCTCAGAGCGTGCCTTCACACCTGCGGCTGCGGCAAAGACCCAAAAGGCCGTCATCCTTATCCAGAGCGGAATTCATTCCGGCGAGATTGAAGGCAAGGACACGGCCTTGATGCTGGTACGCGACATGGTGATTACCAAACACGCGCACCAGGCGGCCTGGCTGAAGAACGCGATCTTTATCGTGATGCCGGTGTTCAACGTCGATGGACACGAAGCGCGAAGTCCTTTCAACCGCCCGAACCAGAACGGTCCGGCGATCGCTGGAACGCGGCAGCAGGCACAGCTGGTCAATCTCAATCGCGATTATGTGAAGGCGGCCACCCCGGAGATGCGCGCATGGCTAAAGCTTTACCACGCCTGGATGCCAGACTTCATGTTCGACAACCATGTGACCGACGGAGCGGACTACCAATACGACGTGACCTGGGACATGGCGCATCATGGCGATATCGGCGAACCCGCACGCGACTGGGTGAATGAACGTTTTATCCCGCAGCTGAACAGGCGTATGGAGGCTGATGGCCACCTTGTTTCTCCCTACGGAGAACTGCGGAAGACGGCTGACGGCGGCCGCGAATTCTTTGTGGAGGTCTTCTCTCCTCGCTATTCGCATCTTTATGCCGCGGCGCTGAATCGCCCTTGCCTTCTGGTTGAGACACATAGCTTGAAAGATGCGAAGACACGAGCGTGGTCAAACTACGACATCATGGTGCATGCGATCGATATCGTCACCGAGGATCCGCAAAAACTCCGCACGGCAGTTCGCGCGGCAGACGCCAAGTACGCGGCAATGGCCGGTGATCGCAACGCGCCGCCCATCTACCTCGCCGGCAAGACGAGCCAGTCTTCGCACCCGCTCGTCTATCACTCCCTGAAGACGGCGGCCTTCCAGTCGGAGATCACCGGCACCGCGGTAGCTCGCTACACCGCGGAGAAGGATGACTTCGCAACCCTCATCCATGACGGCATCGACACCACGGCTGAGGCTCAGGAGCCTCTGGGATTTTTGATTCCACTCGAGTGGAAGGAGATCGCGGATGAACTCGCGCTGCACGGCGTACAGATGGAGCGCACCACAAAGCCGCTCGATCAGCTGTTCGATACATGGCGCTTGACTGATGTGAGATACGCTCCCGCCGCGTCCGAGGGGGGCATGATGGTGGATTACACGCTGCATCCGGTGCAGGAGCAGGTCGACGTGCCGGCTGGATCGTACTGGGTCCCGATGCATCAGCGGCGCGCGCGCCTGATCATGGCCTTGCTCCATCCCGCCGCTCCCGACGCCCTGATTCGTTGGGGGTTTGCCGGCTCCATCTTTCAGACAATGGGCCGGATCGGCGCAGGAGAGTATTTGACCGTGCCGATCGCCAACAAGGTTGCCGAAGAGCGGCCCGAACTCATGCAGCAGTTTCAGGCCAAACTGAAGGACGACGCAACCTTCGCCGCCGACCCGCAGGCCCGACTCTCCTGGTGGATTTCCCGTTCAAACTACCAACCTTCTGCCGCAAACAGGTACCCGGTGCTTGAGGTGTGGGAGAAGAATTGGTAGTGGCTTAGAAAGCTCTACACAAGACTGCCTTCCACGCTCCGCTTGAATAAAGTTATAGCTCGAAGCGAAAGGTGATTAAGTGTTACAACATCACGCTATGGTGGGTCAGGGACTGAAGCCCTTGAACCTCTTGACAAGAGCATTAGTTGACAGAACATCAACGGAAGATGCACATCGTCTGCCATCCTTCAGTGCAAAACCACGCGAACCCCTTGTCGTGCTCGGGAAACACGGGGACAGTCCGCCGTTTACCAATGCACAGCGATAGTTAATTCTAAGGGAACCTCCTGCCTATCCACGAAACTCCCAAGTTTCCCCGTCCCCTAGTTTTCCCCTGAGTCTTCAGAACTTCAGCGAAGTGCCGCCTCAAAAAAACTCGTTACTTTGGACTGGTATTGCGATTTCGCGATGATCTGAGCGTCGGCGTGTCCGGAGCCCGGTACCAGCCAAAGCTGTTTTGGGGAACTCGGGGACGGCCTGGAAGTTCACCCTCAGGTCTTAAAGCGGAGAAGATGAAGGAATGTGTTTGGCTGCTATGCCGCATCCGGCATAGCAGCCACAATGTCGAATGCCGGACTATGCCGCATAGGGTGTTGCGAACGTTGTTATCACTGCCTTCAACACTATTTTGTTCGACATAATCAGACTGAGTCTTCAGGTGCAAGTGGGGTACTGATTCCGTGCAAGTGAGACAAGATTTCCAGGGGATTTGGGGCAAGCGTCAAACGAATCGTCCCCACATGCCGAAATGAATAGTTGACGCTGATCAGCCTGTTAACCAACTGGTCTGACGGGTAGGCGGTGAACCGTTCGGAACAGGTCAATGAGTGACTTGGCGATTTGGCATCAACTGACTGCGATAATGCTTGCGCAGTTTCCTTTTGCCAATCACTGGAAAGCGATCGCCGCGCAATCGACCTACTCAGCCATTTTGTATCCGGCTAAAGTTCGCGGCCCCCAAACTGTTACCACGACTACGGCTGCGATCGCCATGATCACGCCGTTGACACGCGGGTCAAAGTACGAACCGTGGATCGGAAACAATTGCCAGGTGACGTTGATGGTGGTGTGAAAGACAGCCATAGCGAAGACGCTCTTGCCTGTGTTGTTGTAGAGCCATACCATGAGAACCCGAGCCGCCACTGTACCGAGACACCACCAGGCGATCCATGCTGGCGAGCGGTGAACCTGCACCAACGGCACGATGTGCCATAGGGCCCACACCAACCCCAAGAGAATGCTGGCAGGGAGCGCACCCCATCGATCCTGCATCGGATCGATGGCATATCCTGACCAGCCCAGTTCCTCACCCAGCGCCAGAATGAATATCGCAAGAGACATGGCCAACGTCGCAACAACCGGGGCTTGGGGGATTGGGAGTGGCACTCCAATCCAGCGCATCCATCCACACGACAAGATCGTGACGCCAGGCATCAGAAGGAGAATCGGCGCGTACCAAATCTTCGCTTTGATTCGCTTGTAATCGAAGGATCTCTTCAGCAGGTCTCTCACGCCCGCCGTCTTGCTCTCACGGTAAACGAGAATGATGGCGGCTGTGGCCGGACAGAAGACCACTATAAGCGCAGTCACCGGAACGCCAGGTACTAGTTGATATCGGACTAAGGGGCCGGCCAACAAGAACGGAAGGGAAAGAGCGAAAACCAACAAGAAGAACTTCAGCGGGGACCTGCATCGCGATGGGATGGTATTCATTGAATCCGTATGAACTTGATTGTGGCGCGTTTGTGCTGGCATGGGTGCATTGTCCCGCAGGGCTGATATTTCTTAGACTAGCAGGAATGTGTGTGGCCACCCTGTCACTTTGCGATTCTGCCAGATCACAGCTATCCAGAAGTTGAGTCTCTATTCGCGAGAACAACCCGCGATTCCAGCCCTCCATCGACTTGGAAACGCGCTCAGGCGATTTTGAATAAACCGAAAAGACTTTGAGACATCAAGAGCGGTGGTGGAGGGTGGCAGAGCGGAGGAACGCCAAGACGATCGGGTGCGGCTTCTCTTTGGACGAGTTCGCCTGTGGAACAAACAGAGTTCCAATGAAGAATGGGTGCGACGGCAGTTCCATAATCCGTGCTTCGTCGGCCTGATCTGTTCCGGATATCTCCAGGCCCGCGCGAACCAACTGCTCCTCGTATGCAGGATTCAGTCCGAAATTGCAGTAGTATCTCTCGGTGACTCGGGTATCTCGATATATTTCGGCGGCCTGCGTCCCGGGCTTCACGCGCACCTCCATGGTTCTTCCAACGAGCGAACAACTCAGCGGAGTAATAAACAGGCAGGATGCGTAGGGATCAGTCTCCGCGTGTGCGGCCTCGCGAATTCCCATCACACTTCGCGCATATTCAAGTACCAGATGCTGCGAACCGCCGCACGTGCCGAGAAATGGAATCTTCTGCTCACGTGCGAACTGGATACCGTGCAGCGCGCCTTCAAGGCTCTTGTAGGGGCTGCCGGGGCTGCAGAGCAATCCCTGATACTCGTCAAATTGCTGAGGTTGATCCGTGGCTAACCAGGAGGATTCGAATGAGCACCCTCCAAGGACTTCGGCGGCGTGCTGGATGGCCTCGTTCGTCGCCACGTGCGTGGGATTATCAGGATTGTAATCTCCAATAATGCCAATTCTCTTTTTCGTCTTCATGAACTTAGAATTGAGTGAGAATAGTCATGTGTCAAATCGAATGTTGTGATGTGAGAGATGAAATATTTCGAACCATCTGTATCCTCGCTGCGGCTCGTCGCAACCATCTTGCACCTTGGAAAGCTTACAAGCGCGGCGGACGAGCTGCATATGTCGCAGTCAGCCGCCAGCCACGCGCTCAAGTCGCTCGAGTCACAATTGGGCTCGCAGCTATTCCGGCGCGAGCGAGAGGGACTCCGTCTAACCGAAGCGGGCCAGCAACTATGTCCGCTGATTGAGGCGGCGCTATCGAGCCTGGAAAGGATTCGCATAGGAGCGGCCGGCCTGCCAGCGCTTGAGACTGGAAACCTGCGTATTGCAGCCGTAGCCAGCTTGCTAGGCACAATTCTGCCTCCGATACTTCGTGAATTTGCGAATCGCTATCCGGGTGTAGAACTGTCTATTTTCGAAGGCACAGATGACGAGGTCCATATGTGGATCAGGTCTGGGGTTGCGCACATCGGATTTGCCGCGTTGCCGGTGGATGGCGTAGAGAGCGAGGAGATCGCACGGGATGAGTGGCTCGCGCTTGTGCCTGAGAAGGCATTTCCCGGAAAAACCTCCATTACCCTCCGCGAACTCGCTCTCCCCAAATTCTTAATGTCCGGAGGTGGATGCGAGCGTCATATCCTGCGGATCTTTTCCTCGGCAGGCATCGCGATTACCGAACCAATGATGGTGAAGCAGATGCCTACAATTCACGCAATGGTGGCCGAAGAGCTCGGGGTCAGCCTGATTCCCCACCTGTCTTTCGCCGGAGGCCGGGCCTGTCGCACGCTGCCATTGAAGCCGCGTCTCTTCCGGCATATCGGAATGATTCGATCTACGAGCTATGTGCCAATTCCTGCTACTGAAGCTTGGCTGTCGCTGGTGAGAACGCGGATGAGGCAGCCCGGTAAAGTTCCTTCCATGCCTTCAGCCGCTAGTCGGCGAATAGCAGGGTAGGAGTCCCGTTGATTTCGGAGTATCAAAACATCGCATTGGCTCGGACAATGGAATGGCTGCTTCCTGTGCACGTGGCAATCTGGCTCACTTCGACTATCGACAACAGGGCAAAGCACTCATCCAGGCCACCTAAGGGCCGACTCGCGGGTTCCGGTCGAGTTATCGCCAACCCGGACGTTACACCCGTTTTGGTAACTTCCGGATAGGCGGTCACACGTTCGGAACACCGCCAGAGTCTCAGAAATCGCTCGAATCGGCGGTCTAAGCGCCCAAAAACAAACGCCTGTCTTCTGCGGTGTTGCGCCCTCCTAGTGGACTGGCGGCTTCAGCGCAATTACCATGCATCTTGAACCCGCATGTGGAAGAATGGTTCCCGAATCGGAGAATGCAATTCGGGAGAACGAAACGATGCGTCGATGGAATGGCTTTCTGTCTGCAGCGTGCGCCTTTGTCCTGGCGAGTCCCGGCTTCGCAATCGCACAGCAGGCCTGCGAGTCGCTAAAAGATCTGAAGCTCGATCACGCCACAGTCGTTACCGCTGCAGCGTTGGAACAAGCTCCCCTGAAGGCGTCTCCAGGAACGCCATTCAAAGTGCCGCCCGATTTCACTGTTCCGCGTCATTGTGAAGTGACAGCCATCGCACGTCCCACTGCGGATTCGGAGATCGATTTCACTCTGTGGCTTCCTCCCAAAGAAGTCTGGAATGGCAAATACATGCAGCGCGGCAATGGCGGGTGGGCAGGCTCCATTCAGCCGCTGCTTCTCGCCGCGCCCCTCGTCCGTGGTTACGCGGTCTCCGCCACTGATGATGGTCATCGCACCCAGGGCATCATGCCCGACGCAAGCTGGGCCGTTGGCCATCCCGAGAAGCTCATCGACTTCGGCTATCGGTCCCTGCACGAGACCGCCACTCTCTCGAAAGCAATCCTGGCGGCTTACTATGGCAAACCCTCCGATCACGCGTATTTCTCCGGATGTTCCGACGGCGGACGCGAAGCGCTCATGGAAGCCGAGCGCTTTCCGGAGGACTTCGATGGCATCATCGCAGGTGCCCCTGCCAACGATTGGACCCATCACTTCACCGGCTTCGTATGGAACGAGATCGCGCTCAACGCCAAGCCCGAGAGCAAAATTACACCCGAGCACCTTCCGGCAATTGAGAAAGCCGCCCTAGCCGCGTGCGATGCGCTCGATGGAGTCAAGGACGGCTTGATTCAGGATCCACGGCAATGCCACTTCGATCCGACTGTACTCCTGTGCCAAGGTGCGCCCCGCGCGGATTGTCTGACCCAGCCCCAGATCGAGACGCTCCAGAAGATCTATGCCGGCCCGAAGAATCCCAAAACAGGAGATCAGATCTACCCCGGCTATGAACCTGGGACCGAGGCTGAACCAGATGCCTGGTCGATCTGGATTGTGGGCCTCTCCGTGCAGTCCTTCTTCGGAAACAGCTTCTACTCGGGTGCGGTGCACGAAGACCCACATTGGGACTGGCATACGATGGATTTCGACCGCGACCTGCGCCTCGCCGATGAGAAGACCGCGTCCATCCTCAACTCGGATAACCCCGACCTGCGCAGTTTTCGCGATCACGGCGGCAAACTGATCCAGTACCACGGGTGGGGCGATGCCGCCATCGCTCCGCGAGACTCGATCGCCTTCTACGAAAAGGTCCGGACATTTCTCGAGCGCTACCCTGATCCGCGTTCCACAGCGCCGACAGACATCCAAGCGTTCTACCGCTTGTTCATGGTTCCCGGCATGCAGCATTGCACCGGCGGCCCGGGTGCCATCAGCTTCGGCAACGATGAACTTGAGTCTCTCAATGCGAAGCCCGACGACGCCAACCACGATATCCTCCTGGCGCTCGATCGATGGGTCACGCAGGGCGTCGCTCCGGACAAATTGATCGCCAGCGGCAAGATCGGGGCCGATCCCAAGACCAAGACTGAGGGGATACCGTTGACGCGACCGCTCTGCGCGTACCCCGCCGTCGCACGATACAAGGGCAAGGGAGACACAAACGCCGCCGAAAACTTCACGTGCGTTCAGGAGCCGGCAAAATAGAGTTCCGACCGGTCACCATTCGAAAGCGTGGACGGGCACGATTTCTCTAATCCCAGTGGCGGTGTGAAGCGGCCGCATGCGTTCTGCAGATCCGGGATCGCACGAATGAAAAACCGTATACGGTTGCAAACGGTCCCGAGTGGTCGCCCACCCGGAAATTACTCTATTTTCGACGTTACTTCCGGATTGTCGGTTACTCGACCGGAATCCAGAATTCAGCCTACTGAATGGCTCGATAATAGCTAGGCGATTGTGTAAATTCAGCAGCATTCCCGGCGACATGCCCGTTTACTGGGACCATTGAGCGAACCAGCCTAATTCGCCACAGGTAGCAACAATCGTGACGATGAAAAGACGGTGTTGAAAGAACTGGTACCGATGCTCGCATGTCTGAATTCGAGTGGCGCCGGGATGTCTTTGTTTTGGTCGTCTGTCGTGAGATACAGCCGAATTTTGTGGCCGGCTCGAAAACGTCGAGCATTGGGCACGAGACGGAATGCGATAGGTCAACTCTCTCGCCGATTGGCACTGCTTCGAAGTATCGGCACGGAAGCACGGGAACGCCAGGCTTGCTCGCAGCTTCATCCACTCTTCGCAATCCAGCACGAAGATAGCCCGCGGTGATGTTGGTGGCGTTCCCTCTTCGTCCACATCCTGCAGGACCGCAATGAAGGCCGTATCCGGTGCGGTGCAGGCGGCATCCAACTGCAGCTCAATCGGACCAATCACGTCAAGATCATGCGCCAACGGCGGAGTCGTCCACTCCAAGAACGATGGAGGGTCGGTTTCGCTTGCACGGGGACGGTTGAGACCGCCGCCAAGGTTCATGTATGTCCTTGAACCAGAATCGCCTTCGTCTTCACCAAGAGCTCCGTCGGCCCTCAACGCATACGCATGATGCATCGCTTCGGGGACCGGCCAGGTGTCGCTGGTTCGCCAGCCTTCGGCCTCGGGTATAACGTAGCGGAAGTGTGGGCCGTCGAGAATGCCGGTGTCTTGCCCCTTGAGCCAATGATCGAACCATGCGAGCGCTTCGATGTGAAGACTCTCCCACGGCCATGCGAGCCCGTGCTCTCCCATCATCGCGACCTGTAGATGTTTGGAGTTGGTGAGGCGCTCATAGGCGGTGAAGGTATGCGGCAGATGTAGTGGCACGTTCTGCCAGTCGCAGCCAAGATAAACTGGCATCTCAACACGATCGAGCAACGGAAGTAGATTGCGATCCTCCCACCAGGCGTCGCGAAATGGATGCTCCGCGGCGATGGCGCGCCAGAGATCGTCCCATGGATGAGGGTCGTGGTGAAGATTGAGCAAGACTTTGAGGCCAGCGATCGCGGCCTCACCATTGGCCATCTCAAACTTCTTATGGATGCCCGGCGTCAGCAGAATCGCGCGCATAGCGTCCATCAACTTGCTGCGCCAGAGCTTATTGGTATGACCGGACGTCATGCCGATCATGATAGAGGAACGGCGTGATGAAGCCGCTGCTCATCAGGCCATGATGCGTCCCCGACTCATAGAGATCGAATGTTCCGGCGATGGGCATGATGGCTTTGAGGTGCGGAGGCCGCTCCACTGCGGCTTCCATCTGCGTTCCGGCGAAGTAACTGATGCCGATCATGCCGACGTTGCCGTCGGACCAGGCTTGTTGCGCGGCCCACTCGACGAGGTCGTGCATGTCGTGGCGTTCCTGGCTGTCAAAGAAACCAAAGGTTCCGCCGGAACCGCTGGTGCCGCGGCAGTTCGCGATGACATGCACATAGCCGCGAGGGACGAAGAAATCGCTGGCGCCCGCTTCGATGAAGCCTGCAGGTGCGCCAAGGTTCTGAATCTGTCGCGGATATGGGGAGGCGGCAACCAACACCGGATAACGACCCGGTTCCGCTGGGCGATGCACATCTGCCAGCAATGTAACTACCGTCACGCATGGGCACCGCAATATCGTCATCGTGTGCCATCGCATAAGCAGGTTGCGACAGGTTGCGATACTCGCGTCCTGTAGTTTGCGGACCGTTGAGCCGACGTTGACCGGGCTCGATTCCAGAAGACTGAACGGTAGTCATGGCAATGCTCCAGTGTTCGGAAAGCCAATTCGCTATCAGTCTACATTCCACCCCGACTCACTGAACTCGCGGATCGGTACGGGAAGTCGGCCACTGTTGAGGAATTCGCTTTTTGCCTTTGAAAAACATCAGGCTACACGTAGTTTGGCACGATCGCAGGAGGGTTGTGGCCAATCCGGACAGAACTCCATTTTCGGGATTACTTCCGCATAGGCGGTTATTCGCCCGGAGCACGGACAGTTGGAGTTTTTCTGTTTGAATTGATCGATGAGCGCATCGGCGGAGATAACCGGCCAATGCGTTTTGACTTGTGGAATTGTAAATCGCCCGATGCAGCGCGGCTTAGAGAGGTAGTTTATTATTCTTCAGCCAGATTTTCTAACCTTCAAGCCCGCGAGCTAGAGCGTGTTCCGTTCAGCACGTGTCATCGGTGTGAGCACGTGATCTGGTGCGGTCCGGGGGCAACAGGGTCCAGGAATTTGGCCCTTGCGAACACACATTCAGAATGGGAAGCGATTGGCCGCTTATGGCGATTTCCCTCGTAGGGAGCGCAGCTTGGGTGAGGTTAGAACCTCTTTCTAGGTACTAGCCCTTCTCGCCGATACAACGTGCTACTTCTTCCATAGGCGACCGCTGATAACGGAATCGCTGCGACAAAATCATCGGACTGTAGCCAACCCATTGACGCGCCAATGCATAGAAAGACTATGGTTATACTCCGTGAGCAAGGCGGACCTAATACCGGGAACTCTGGACATGTTGATTCTGACGACGCTGAAGCGCGCCCCACTGCATGGCTACGGCATTGCGCAGTCAATCAAGCGAATCTCGGACGATGTGCTGACCGTGGAAGAAGGTTCACTCTATCCGGCACTACAGCGATTGTTGCTGCAGGGGTGGGTGAAGGCGGAGTGGAAGACAACGGAAACTAACCGGCGCGCGCGGTTCTACACGCTGACGGCGGCGGGGAGAAAGCATCTGGGACTGGATGTGTCGCAGTTCCGGCAGATGATGGCGGCGATTAGCCGGGTGCTGGAAGATGCGGAGGAGGCATGATGAGCGCATTGAGAAAGCTCCTGAAAAAGGTCGCGATCCTGATGCATCGAGGCCGATTCGCCGGGGAGCTGGACGAAGAGATGGCGTTTCACCACGAACAGATTGAGCAGGAGCTGGCGGGCGACGGCATGACGCCGGAAGACGCGCGTTATGCAGCGGCGCGACAGTTCGGCAACGCGACACAGCTCAAGGAGCAGAGCCACGAGGCGGTGGGATTCAGGATAGAGAGCGTGGCGCAGGATTTTCGTTTTGCGCTGCGTCAGTTGCGACGGAATCCGGGGTTTGCGGCAACGGCGGGGCTGGTGCTGGCGCTGGGCCTGTGCGCGAGCGTGTCGATCTTTGCGTTTGTGGATGGGGCGTTGATCAAGCCATTGCCGTATAAGAATCCCAACCAGCTGGTGGTGCTGTACGAGACCACGACGATGGGCAAGCGATTTCATCTTTCCTATCCCGATTTTCTGGACTGGAAGCGAAGCAGCACGGTCTTCCAGTCGATCGAAGTTTATGGGACGGATGGATTCACGCTGAAAACACCAACAGGCCTGCAGGCGGTGGACGGCGCAAGTGTGAGCGCGGGATTTTTCAAGCAACTTGGCGTGACTTCAGTGGTGGGAAGGAATTTTCGTCCGGCAGACGATCAGCCGGGGAATCCTGAGGTGGTGATTGCTGTCCTATGCAAACTGGCAGAAGCGGTATGGAGGACGCAAGGATGTGGTGGGGCAGACGGTAGTTCTGGATAACACGGTCAATACGATCATCGGTGTGCTGCCGAAGGGCTTTTCCTTTGCTCCTGCGGAGCCGGCGGACTATTGGAGAATTTATCAATCATCGCGGTCCTGCGCAAAGGCACGCGACTGCGACAACCTGTTCGGAGTGGCGCGGCTGAAGTCGGGAGTCTCTTTCCAGGCCGCGCTAGCCGATGTCCAGACGATCCAGGCTCAACTGGCGCGGCAATATCCGGACGCAGACCGCAACCGAGGCGCTTTCATGATGATGCTTACCGATGTGGTGGTGGGCGATATCCAGCCCATCCTGCTGGCGCTGCTGGCGGGAGCGGGACTGCTGCTCCTGATTGCAACGGTGAACGTGGCAAGTCTGCTGCTGGTACGTACTGAGAACCGTAGGCGCGAGATTGCAGTGCGAGGCGCGCTGGGAGCATCGCAGGCAAGGCTGCTTCGTCAGTTTGTGACCGAAGGGCTGGTGCTGGTTGCGGTATCAAGCGTGCTGGGCGTGGCCGCAGCGTGTGGAGCGATGCAACTGCTTTTGCGGTTGATTCCGGTGGACATGATGGCGAAGATGCCGTATCTGCGAGGACTGGGGTTGAACCTGCACGTGGCTCTATTCGCCGTTGCCGTTTCTTTGGCGACAGGAGCAGTCTTTGCCGTTACTCCCACGCTGCGGCTCTCGTTGAGTGACCTACGGGGCGATCTGAGCGGCGGTGGCCGCAACTTCGCGGGTGTTGCATGGCGGCGCTTTGGAGCGAACCTCGTGGTGATCGAGCTAGCTGCAGCCATGGTCCTGCTAGTGAGCGCAGGGCTGCTGGGCAAGAGCTTGTATAAGCTGTTGCACGTGGATACGGGATTAGAGCCTGACCATCTGGCGACTCTGCAGGTCAGCTTGCCGAGAGCGCAACACGCCACGGACGCGCAGTTGATTGCGCTGGAGCGTGAGATTCAGGAAAAGTTGTCGGGCCTGCCTGGCATGAAGTCTGTCGCTTTTGCGGATACGTTGCCTTTGGGCACCGGCGGCAATGCGGATAATTTCTGGGTAGTTGGGCGGCCGTATAACGGGGAACAGAACGAGATAGCCGATCGCGTGGTCAGCTCCAATTACTTTACAACGATTCAGGCGCAACTGCTGCGAGGTCGCTATTTCATGGAAGAAGAAGATGGGTCCAAGCCTCTTGTGGTGGTGGTCAATGAGCAGATGGCCAAGCGTTATTTCCCCGGCCAAGATCCGGTGGGCCAACAGATATACCCGCAGGGTATTCCGAAGCGGCATTTCGAAATCGTCGGTGTGGTGAACGATATTCAGGAGGGACAACTGGATGCTGCACCGGCCCCGGCGCTTTATTTTCCCTTCAATCAAAATGCCCCCAACGACTTCGCGGTGATCGTGCGCACTTCGCAGCATGAGGACTCGATGCTGCCGTTGATGACGGCGACGATTCACGGGATCGATCCGGGGCTGGCGACGTATGACCCGATTACCATGCGGGAGAGAATTCATGACTCGCCCGCGGCGTATCTGCACCGATCGTCGGCGTATCTGGTGGGCGGATTTGCGGCAGCGGCGCTGATGCTGGGTATTGTGGGTCTGTATGGTGTGACGGCGTATTCGGTAAGTCAGCGGACGCGGGAGATTGGCGTGCGCATGGCTCTGGGAGCACAGCGCAGAGAAGTTTACCGGCTGGTGCTGGGCGAAGCAGGATGGTTGACGGCGGCAGGCATCGGCGCGGGGCTGGCCTGCTCCATTGCTGCGGCGAACCTGATGCGCAGGCTACTCTTCGGCGTGAGCCCATGGGATGCGACGACGCTGGCGGGCGTGGCTCTGGTGCTGGCGGTTGCGGCGCTTGCGGCAAGCTACATCCCGGCGCGGCGCGCGGCCTCGGTGAATCCCGTAGAGGCGTTACGAGCCGAGTAGGACTTTCATCCCGCTTCCACTCTGCTCGAGAGTGGGCATGTGAATACTGCTGGGATGCGTGAATCCGTCAGTTGATGTTAATAGGGAGACGCACTCACCCAGACGGGTTGAAGGTCAAATCGCGTGTTCCGGGCGAATCGTCGCCAACCCGGACTACACCCGTTTTGGGGTAACTTCCCGGGTGCGCGGTTATCACCCGAACCCCGGAATCCGTACGCTTTTCCTTGGCACGATCGCGAAACGCGCTTCGGCGGATTAACCTTCAACTGAATAAGCGACAATCGGGCCACCAGCACTAAGTGCGCGAAGAACGCGGGATACCCAGAAGATGGGTAAGGTGCCCGGCCTTGCCGCGAACTCCAATGCGATCCGCTTTCCACTCGTAATCGTCGAAGCCTTGTGTCATTGCCAGCATCTCTGCGACCGTATACGCGCGGCATGCGGATACTAGACCATCCCACCAGCATGTGAGCGGGATTAGGGGAATCACATAGGTCCAGAGCAAGCGCTTCCATCGGAATGGCCTTATGAAAAGCGTGGCCAATGCAACAAAAATCGGCGTGAACAAGAACGGAACCATCCTGAGCAAGCTGCGTTCCGGAATTTCAAATATGCCAATTGGCTGCCGCGCTTGAACTGCGCTTTCGAGCACCAGCCGGGCCGACCTCGGTGCAAAGTGATGGAACGCGTTGAACATGGTACGCAGCCCGACCAAGTTCTTTGGCACGTTTGTGGCATCGACCGGACCAGCAATGTATTGAATGTCTGACGGATACTGTGAGGAAAGACGTTGAAACGCAGTAGTATTTGGGAATTTGTCCGTCAATGTGAAATGAACATGGATTTCATCCGCTGCTAGATCTTCGTATATGGCCAGCACGGGGCCGCCTCCGCCCGAGCATAGATCCACTACGCATGAGGTCCTCGAATTCTCGAGCATCGCCCGTAGCAGGGGAACGACTGGCTTGTGCAGAGCGAAGCGGGTCTCCATAAAGTGGAGATAATCTGTCGCAAGATCCCGGAGCGTATGCGGGAACCATGTCAAATCTTCGAGTTCAAAAAGTTGGAAGCGCGGCAGTGGCATGCTCTTTCCGATCCTCGTAGATTCGACGACGATCTCACCATACAGTACCGGCGCTGCATACAGTCATAGGAAGTGGGCGCGCTCTGCGGGCGTGGGAATGGGGCAGGTGTCATAGCGGCCCCAGATGCGATAGCGGATGCGCGCGATGAAGCGGTAGACAAGGTCGATGATGGGGCGGGGGATGAGACGGAAGATGCCACCGAGAAGCAGCCACTGCTGCGGCAGCTCCGCGAGAAGAGTTGCGGCGGCATCGGAACGGAGATAGATTTGCTCGGCGGGCGTGCCGGGATTACGCACGACGACCATGGTGTCAGGGCTGGCGGGTGAGTCGAACGCAGCCAGGCTGTGACGGGCGAGCAGATCGGCGACGCGCGGCGACTCGGAGGGGATGAAGCGCAGGCGGTCGTGGCGATCACGGCGCAGGAACCAGCGCACGCTGCGATTGCAGAAGCCGCAGCGGCCGTCGTAGATGACGAGCAGGCGTGCGCCGAGATCGGCAAAATCACTCACACCGTGAGGATGATAGCGAATGCCGCGAGGATTCAGGCGGGGTGCGCAGACCTCTAACTAAGGGTGATTGTAGACGTCGGGTTCCGGGCGAATTGTAGACCACCCTTCCCCAACCCCGATTTGCACCAAAATTGGGTCATTGACGGGTGGGCGGTAATCCAGCCGAAACCCGGAGGATTGGAGGTGCTCGGACGCACTGGAGCGCTCGCTGAGTGCATGGCGATTTAGCGCAAAAGCGAGAATGAACCGGCATATTTCGGCTGGCGAGATGTCTGCGCCGAACGACTTTACAGCCAAGGAGACCACTGTGCAATCGAAGGTTGGCGAGAGCGACTCCTGTTAGCTCCCGATACCATGAACTATTCCAATTAAGATTCCGCTGTTCCCCACGGTGTGGGCTATGATGCCCGGCCACGTGTTTTTTCGATACACAGCTACAAACGCAAGAGCGCAGCATGTCGGCATCATGTGGATCATGTCCCATGCGGTCGTCTGCAAAAATAGATGAAATGCCGCCCAGAGGAGACCGTGGTACAGCCATGCGACCGCACCACTAGCTGCTTCCTGGCGGGGCAGCAAATATCCCCGCCACCAGAGTTCCTCGCCGACGATATTCCCGAATACGAGAACACACGTGTAGTAAACGGCCACCCACCACGCATGCCGCAGTGGAATGCCCATGAATGCGTCGGGGGCAGTCAAATGCGCTAGAAACTCTTGCAAAGTCAAAGGCAATGAGTGCAGCTGTATTCCAGCGAAAAACGAGCGCGTTTGCCAGATCAACCAACTGAGCGTGAGGAAGGCCGCCACACCTAAAGAAACAATTATTCTCTGCTTCCACCCCAAAGAGCGATCGAGACCCAAGGCAAACAACACGCACGCGAATGCAACAAGGCTCGAGTACCGGCCTCCGAACATAAAGATCGCCAGGCCAACCGTCCAAATCCAGGAGCTCAGGTCCATCCTACGCAGACGAAATCGGTCGCGTAGATCATGCCAGCGAAGCGGGTTGCCTTCCCAGGCATATGCCAGCAGGGCACACGCGACGAGCACAAACATGGGTGCCGCAAGCGTTAAGTTGAAACAGGCGAACCACGAAACGTTATGCCGCCTCAGCAAGGAAAAGGGCATATAGGAAGCGAAGAAAACCAATGAGTTGCCGAAACACAACTATCGCTTGGTACAGAGGTATTGGAGGTATCGGCTGTTGGAAAGGCGGTTGGCCGTGGCCTGCAATTTCTCATGACAGAGTCAGCATAACTGAGGACGAATGTCCTACTAATCTCAAACGCTCGACAATGGGTTCGTCAAAAAAAGCACCCTTCATTTAGCTTGGGTCACAGCTAAAACCGAAGGTGATTATCCATTTCCAAATCAGGGCGACTCCATTGAGCCCTGAACAGGGAGCCTTGTTGGTGCCGGGAGGATTGTCGCCAATCCGGAAGTTACTCCTTGCATAGCCTGATTTTGTGCACCCTTGCGCCCGCCGCACAGTTGCGCCGCGCCCCTCGCCGTCCCACTCTGGGCGTGAAGTTGTAGGACGCGCGGCGTGGCTCCTCGGCAGCCTGGTGAGCAATTTGGGTCATATTTCTTGCAACGCTTCTCATACTGTAGAACTGGGTCACATGCCAAGGGGCGACCCACGTCGTTCGCCCATTGCGTGAAAGATCGATGAGGTGTGGGGGAACCAACCATGGTTGAGCCGAACAAGCTGTCACACAATGTACCGTTGTCCCATAAAGTTATGGTTGCAGGACGCATAGGTATGCCAGCCTTTCGGTCTTTTGTGCGCGCCGTGTTCCTTTTTTGCGTCGTCGCTGGCCTGTCTCTCCACGCAAGATCGCAAACCGCGGCTCCCACCACGGCGCTCCGGGTGACGTGAACCTGGTCTTCCTCGACGTAACGGTGATTGACAGGAAGGGACAGCCGGTCGTGAGCGGCCTCACCAAAGATGACTTCACCATCATGGAGAACGGAAAGCCGCAACGCATATTTTCCTTCGACGCGCCGGGCCCCGGCGGTGCGACATCTGGGGTACCCCAACCGGTCACCGAACCGGATGCGGCCTCTGCTCACGTTGCGCAGACTGGAGAGGGGGCACCGGCAACGATTCTGGTACTCGATCTCATGAATACCCATCTAAGGACTCTGCTTACGCTCGCGATTCGATACGCCGATATCTTGCCCTGCAGCCCGAGCGGCTACCATCTCTGACCGAACTGATGGTGCTGAATAATACTGCCCTCAACCTGGCCCAGCCCTACACCCACAACCGAAACGAACTGGTCCGCGCGCTGAATCACGTACCGCCGGAGACGCCTTACAAGTTGGGGAGCATGCAGGGCAAAAACCAGGACTGGTTTGACCAGAGCCTTGCACAATCAATCGAGGCTCTGCAACAGATCGCATTGCAAAACAGAGGACAGGCGGGACGGAAAAACATCTTGTGGCTGGGCTACGGTGGACCCAGTATTCCGGTAGACCCGGGGAACCCTCTTTGGGACAAAGACATGCGCTTCTACGTGCGCGGGACGACAAACATGCTGGTGGATGCTCGCATCAGCTTGTTCCTGATCCGTCCAGAGGCGCTGGGCTCACTTACGTCAAACCCGGATCACGCGAACCTTTCAAAAATTGAAGGCAGTCTCGCACAAAAAAGGGCACGAACGAAGATCCTTTCGCAGGAACCGTAAATTTCGGTCTCTTCATCAACGGCACGGGTGGACGATTTTTCAGTGAACGTAACGACATCGATCGCGCAATCGCCGAAGTACAGGAATGGGATCGAAATACTGCACGCTGACTTACCAGCCACCGGCAAGCGAGAGTAACGGCGAGTTCCGCGAGATCAAGGTTGTCCTGCGAGATCCCAACCTGCGGGCGATGACGAAATCCGGTTACTTCGCGCCCGAAGTAACGACGAGCGCCGATTCTACGCCGTATCACCTGGACCCGATGTACGAAATAGAAGAAGCGGCGCAATCGGGAGCCGTATTCGATTCTCTGGGCGTGTCGCTGGTGCATGTGGTGCGGCATCCGGATAGTGAAACCGTAGAGGTGCGAACGTTGCTCAAGTCGAAACATTTGCGTTGGCAGCCGACGAGCGATGGGCGGAGTACGGCAGATATCACGGTTGCAGCCGTCAGCCTGTCAAAACAGAGGGACATACTGGCTTCTCGAATGCGGCGGCTAACGATCTTTTCGAACAGCCAGGATCCGGCAGGGTTAGCGGCGACAGAAACGCCGGTAACAATCACGGTGCCCGTGCCGCGTCATACCGAGAGTGTTCGGATGATCATCCTGGCGCAAGACGGAGGACAAACAGGGACCCTGGAGCTGAGACAAGAAGTCTTGTTCAGCGCGCCGGAAAGCTTGACCTCCACACCACGACTCGGGCAACGTTCTAGGTAGTGCCTCTACGGTGTGCATGAAAACGGATCTCGTAACTTCGATTTAAGCCAGAGACCTCATGCCCAAACGTTCCTTTTCGGACGTATCTCTATTTGGGGTAATCCCAAGCTCGGCCTGCACGTCGATTACATATAAACGACGTGCCAGGCCGCATAAAGACAACGAAAACTCTTGCCAACTATAGATAACTCGATTATTTGCCACTCAAGGCTTTGCTCGTCGGACAGTTGCACGATGCGAACGGGCAACTCCGTCAATTCCGCAAGCTGCGCGGCACGGAAGCGCCTTGCTCCTGCGACGATCTCGTATCCGTCACTGTTGGGACGAACGGTGATGGGCTGGATTAGTCCTTGGGTGCGAAGGCTTGCTGCGAGCTCGGCCAGCTTGCTCTCATCGAAGATGCTGCGGGGGTTGGTGGTGGACTCGTGGATGCGGGTGAGGGCGATGGTCTGGAATCCTGCGTTGTTCTTCATGGGTGGTTCCTCCGTTGGCTGTTGCACTTAGCCTCTGCCGTTGAATTGGCAGCGGCGTGTACATACATGCCGAACGCCTCCTGGCGAAGGTGGGGGGTAGCAACTGCAAGCCGAGGGGTCTCCCCACCCTTGCAATGCAGCGCAGCGGAATGGAAAGGGCGGAGCGCAGCGGAGGTCTGCACAAGCGCAGCGCGGAAGATTGGGGACGCGGCTTGTCGGGCGCGAGGGGCGAAGCTCCCCTTAGGGGCTTTGGCTGTTGCTTTTCAGGGGCGGCGTTGCGGGCAGGAACAGATGGGATGAGAAGGCCAGTCTGCTAAGAACGGATCAATTTACAGCCAGGAGCCCCAAGCAACACACACACATCTCGTAATGCTCCGTTGCGAGTTCGCCGACGTATAGGAACTTTGCCTTAAATGCGTGCCAAGCAGATGCTCAGATTTGCCCCCCAAGGGCTCTGGTTTGAATAGTGCACCAAATCGGTTGTCCTTGATCTTCTCCTTTTGTTCGCCTACACTGTCTCTCATGTTCCCGGCTGCCGAAAGTCGCCACGACTTTGTTATCCGGTGCAAAGGGTGTTCAGAAAATATCCCTGCGCCGGTTAAGACACTGCCGGCATCATGGATCGCGGCGAAATGCCCGTTGTGTGGAGAGCACCGTCGATACCTGCCCTCGGAGGTGTTCCAAGGACGGCTCTCTCACCAACTCATGAGGAAGCCGGTGCGAACGGCTGACGGCCGAACGAGGTAGGAATGGCGCTGGACATCGGCGGTTTTGAGCAAAGGCCGGACTGGCCAAAGATGGGTCCTTCCCTGTTGATCGGAACATGCCTGATTCTGGCGATCCGCACTGCGAAGTGGCCTGCCATCTTCGACGAACGATGCAGTGAGATGGATCTGGACAGAGAGATTGCTTACGCGGCTCAGCTGGCCGGCCGAGTCCTGGCGGCTCTGGTCGGCCGTCACGAGAGCATCTTTCCTAGTCGAATGGAGCCCTGGTACAAAGCGACGGATGAAGATAGCCCAAAGTGACAAAGTCGCCACGCTCACTCTGCTGAGCCTGGCCATGTAGGAAAGATCGACGAGATTGACTGGCGATGAGCTTACCGGCGCACGCGAGCGGGTTGAGATTCTCTCGACTGGCAAACACCAGCCTTACAGATTTAAACTCTGATAAGTCAAATGCCGAAGGGTATACAGAGAGCAATGTATTGCCGGTGCGGGAATGAGAAGATCCTCGCCCATGGCCTCTGTTCGACGTGTTACACACTCAAGCGGCAAGATGAGGAATACTTCGGCGGCCTCCGTGAGGCTGTCTTGCAGCGCGACGGCTACTGTTGTCGGGTATGCGGAGCCTCGGGTCGGCGCAAGCGATCTATCGTGGTGCATCATCGCGTCCCTGGACGCTCAGAACTGAACCTGATGATCTCTCTGTGCCCTGGCTGCCACGCCAAAGTCGGACGGACTAGGGTAGTTCTCTCAGAAATGCCCCCACTACTTCTGGTATTGTGGCGGGAACAGCACCCAGAGGGTCACGAGCAAGTAATGATTGACTTCACGACGAAGGGTAAGCCTGCACTGCCGGTTCCTCTCTTTAGCGAAGAACGTTAGGTGCGCACTTGAAGCCCGCGGACAAGACCCGGCAGAACAAACCGTGTACCGTCCCGTTTAAGCCTCCTTTACTACCTTTCTCGGGTCTTTGTCGTCGCGTAGTGCTATGAACTTTGTATGCCTTAAGTGGTTGGCGCCCGTCCATTCCAAGAACTCGATCTGAGCGACGACCTCGGGCTTTAGCCGACAATGTCGAATGCTGGACTATGCCGCAATAGGCGTTGTGTGCATTGTCATTACGCGTTCGCCGTCATTTCGTTCGGCATAATCAGCCTGAGCCTTCAGATGCAAGTGGGGCAATGATTCGGTTGCAAGTTAGGCAAGATTTCGCGAGGATCTGGGACCACGTCAAAACGAGTCGTCCCACATCCCGGAATGAAAAGTTGAAATCGGTCAGCTGTTAATCAACTGGTAATTGACGAATGGGCGGTGATCCAGGAGTAATGGGCAGGAAAGCGTAAGCTCCACATTGCCAAACCGGAGACGCTGGTAGGACGCGCGAAGATAAGTTCACTTGCGTCGCCGAAAAGGGACCCAAATACCTAGAGTCGCTGCGTCGGGCCGATCTGAGGAGTGCGAACTGGCCTCCTGACCAGAGGCTGTGGCAACAACGCTCCCGCAACAACGACATGTAGGTGGACAGCGGGCAACAGCATAAAACCGCGATGAGGAAGCTCCCCGCTAGAAGTAGCTTCATTCCCGCTATGGGAAGTGTGCGCCAGTAAGGGCTGAGGGCGCTGAAAAGGCAGACCCTAGACCCGACAGCCGTTTGTGAAGCCGGTTCTTCATGAACGGATCTCCCGGGAATCCAGACCGCTGTGCAAGGAGTATATCCGCGTCCTAGGAGAGTCACGGGCCGGTGAGTCGCAGTGTCGTGCTGGGACTTTTTGCCTACAACCTCGAAAAGGCCGACATTTGGCAGCGTACTGTGGCACTGATGGTGCTGCGCATGCTGGAGGCGATGGGGACCGCTGGCGGCATTTCCCGTTCCCGGCGACCAATGGAATGATCCTCCAGGTGCACCTCGGCCTCACAGCAAGACAGGTAAGTGCAGCATAAGAAACCGCATCCGCCGAAAAAGGATTGGGACGAAGAAACGGAGCTATGGAGGCAGACCAATAAGAGCGAAGAGCACCACCTAACCACTAAAAAACGCCCTTATCGGCGCACAACATGTCCGCCGATTCTTTGCGATGGTCTACTTCCATTCTATTAATCACTTAGCTCAGTAGAGCAATGCAAGTCCGACTGACGTCTTAGTATGCAACCGCTTCTGAAAGAAAGTATGCCATTACAGCCGACGGCAACTATATAAATGGCGGTTACCAAAGTACTGCAAAGTTATTATTTTAGTTTGATGAAGGATGAACTGTGCGCTAGGCTGGCATTGTTATTTCCATGAACGAAGCCTAGATCTGTACTTGAAGGCTTTTACGTCTCCCCAATTTGTGCTTGTCGCTAGACAGGATTCCGTGTTGCACGATTCGGAGTTGGGGATGAATGGTAGCTTGGAACAATTACTTGGAAGGCTACCAAGCGTACGACACTTGCCAAAGGCATATTTCACCTGCCAGTGGTTCTACGCGGTGAGATACAGAAGGTGACTTCAGCAAGATCGTCTGGGAACAGGAAAATGCGGAATGACACTCAACCCTTTAAGCGCCCGTGATCTGTTGTCTGTAAAGTGTGTGTGACAGATGGGCGGAGCGTACCGTTAACTCGCCTGTTTGTATGCTGCGGCCTTACCATGGGCCCCTGTAAACAGTAGAAGGTTTTGACTCGTAGGTCGCGTTAAAGTCAGCGCGCGATCAATTAAATAATGACAGCGAAGCTCCGTTCGGCTGGGGAACCCCTTTGGGACCGAAGAAGCGGAGCTATGTCCGGCGCAAAAGCGTGGGAGCGGGGGCATATAAAGATGAGTGCCGATCATAGCCAAGCGTACTGGTATGCAGTGACAACCAAGTCGCGTCAGGAAAAGGTTGTAGCTTCCATGTTGGAGTACCTGGAAGTCTGCAACTTTCTCCCTCTGGTCAACGAGGAGCGTCGTTGGAGCGATCGCAAGCAGATGGTTGCGATGCCGCTATTTCAAGGGTATGTGTTTGTTCGGATCACGACATCCAGTGAGTTTCAGCTCCGTGTCTTGAAGGTGCCCGGGGTGGTGACTTCGTCCGCAGCCGCAGCGGCCCGTTAACCGTTCCAGACATGGAAATTGAAAACGTTCGCGCAGTGCTCTCTCGCGCTGTGGGATGTTGCCCGTACCCATTTCTCAAGGCTGGTGACCGGGTCCACGTTGTGCGTGGACCTCGGCGGGCATCGAAGGCACATTAATCCGTTGTGGGTCGCAGTCTAAGCTGGTCATCTCAATCGAAATGATCCAGCGTTCCGTCGCCGCCAGCGTCACGGAATCTGATGTCGAACCGGTGCTGACGTATCAGCATCCGCTGTTATCCGCATAGTCGGTTATCCTGGTCATTTGTAATAGAAACGTTTGACATCGTCGGTAGAACCGATACACGCTCTTCTCTTATCCACACCCGTAGAAAGTAATCCACACGATCCGAATGGCGTTTGATTCATGGCGAACGCTGGCCGAACAACCGGCTAGGCGAAGCCCCTCTTTCCAACAAAGTCTCCGCCCATTTAACCGCAATTCACTTTGTGGAAAACCCATCCCCTCATGGCTACGCGAATTCATCAAGCCTACTCGTAATGCCACCTGATTCCAAGCGCGAAACTACGCCATTTTCGAGGTA
>CAWBRJ010000049.1:0-189253 GCA_963790935.1 uncultured Acidobacteriaceae bacterium
GTCCGCCAATCCTTGTAGACCTCGAGCACCGCTGGTTCGCAGTCGTGCAGAAAGGAATCCCCCACAGCCGCGATGCTTACGCTCTGTGGCTGGGCGACCGGCTCTAACCCAAACAATGCGGCGGCCAGAGCAGGTCCATCGCGCAGGTCGCGAAACAGCCAGCCTATGGTGTCGAACGAGACAGCCAGGTGCATGCCACCGTCCCACATCTGAGCACCACCGAGGCCAAGCGTCGAGCGATAGCCGGCCAACCCACAGAGAGCCGCAGGGACACGGATGGATCCCCCGGTATCGGTTCCGATCGCGGCCAAGGCGGAGCCCTCCTGTACGCTGGCGGCGCTGCCGCTGGAGGAGCCTCCGGTGAGCAATGCCGCATCGCGGGGCTGAACGCAATTGCCGTATTCGCTGTTCTCGCCGGTGATGCCGTACGCCAGCTGGTGCAAATGAGTCTTGCCCATGATCACGGTGCCGGCCTGGCGCAGCCGCGCAACCACGGCTGAGTCGGTTTGTGCGAAACCGTTTTGAGCCGCATAAAAGCGCGAGCCGCAGGTAGTGGGATAGCCCGCGACGTCGAAACAATCCTTGATAGCGATGGGCACTCCGAAGAGCGGCGGACGCTTTGGAAAACGAGCGTTGAGCGCTTCTGCTTCTTCGAGCGTGCGTTGCTGGTCCATCGCCAGATACACGTTTCGGCCCGCATTGCTGTTGGCGCGGGCGAACGCTTCCTTTGCGAATGCCACCGGATCACGCGCAGACAAGGGCGTTTGGAGTGGGGTCAGAAGGGACATCCTGGTTCACGTATACCATGCAGCCAATGCATAGCGAAAATGATTTACACTGCCGCATGAACGTTGAGCAATCGGACGAAGCCCGCCTTAAATCGCTGGTCAAATTTACCGCCCTCAGCTTCCGCACACCCCGGCCCGTACCCTTTGGCGCCCTGATCGTAGACAGTCACAGCGGAGAGACGCTGATGCGGGCGCGCAACGCCGTGGCGGTCGAAAACGACCCGTCCTCCCACGCCGAGCTGCGCACCGTGCGCCTGGCATGCAAAAAACGCAAGAGTTACTCGCTCCAGGGATATACACTTTATTCAACCTGCGAACCTTGTCCCATGTGCATGGCCAACGCCCTATGGGCGGGTCTCGACCGGGTGGTCTACGGGGCCACGATCGAAGATGCGAACCGGCATTGCCGCCAGATTCAGATACCGGCGGAAGAACTGGCCCGGCGCAGCGACATGCAATGCATCGTAACCGGGCCTGTCCTGCGTGAACTCTGCTGCACCCTGTTTACCGACCCGCGGATGCTCGCGGCATTTGCCACCTGGGGCACCCGTAAGGAGACTGCATGACCACGCCGCTTGAAGTGTCCCTGGCCTCCATCGTGGGCGATCCTGCGCGCGTATCGACTGTGGGCCAGGTTGTGAATCGGTTGTCACGTGACTTCTATTGGTACTCGCCGGTGCTGCGCAAGCAGCTTGATGGCAAGACGGCTGATGCGGTTGTTCATCCGCTGACGGTTGCGGAAATTCAGGATGTACTTCGTTTTTGTTATGCCAACGACATTCCGGTCACGCCGCGCGGTGCTGGGACAGGGAACTACGGGCAGGCAGTGCCCCTGCATGGAGGTGTGCTTCTCGATCTCTCGCGCATGGATCAGATTGAATCGATCGCTGACGATGGAGTTGCCGTAGTCCAACCAGGCGTCCGCCTGGGCGTGCTCGAAGGCGAAGCACGCAAGGTAGGTTGGGAACTGCGCTGCTACCCATCCACTGTGGTCAAGGCCTCGGTCGGCGGCTTTCTGGGCGGCGGGTCGGGAGGCATTGGCTCCGTGGCGCATGGCGCCTTGCGGGACTTTGCGACCGTGCGCGCTCTGGATGTGGTCACCATGGAAGACTCACCCCGGGTGGTCCATCATGAAGGCGAGGCCATTCACGAGATCCTGCATGCCTGGGGCACCAATGGCATCATCACTCGTATCTGGCTGGCGCTGGCGCCGAGTGTGGATTGGGCACAATGCGCCATCGCCTTCGATACTTTCGAGCGGGCTTTTGATTTCAGTGAGCGCATCGCAAAGTCAGAAGAATGGAACAAGCGGTTGGTGACCACCTTCGAATGGCCCGTTCCTTCCTTCTTCGCCCCGGTGCAAACGCTCGCCCCGGAGGGCAAGGCGCTGATATTTTTCATGATTGCTGAGACCCAGCGGACAAACCTGGAGCAGGCAGCTCACGAGGCTGGCGGCGTCGTGACTTTTTCCGCTCCTTATGCGGGCCTGCGTACTCTGCCACTGCTCTCTGACTACACCTGGAATCACACCACGTTGTGGGCGATGAAATTCGATCCTGAGTACACCTATCTGCAGTGCGGCTTCGATGCGGTGGATGCGCGCAGCCAGTTTGCCCGTCTCAAACAGCGCTTCGGCGATGAGTTTTTGTTTCATATCGAATTTATGAAGAATGGGCAAGGCGTGGTGGTGCCGGGATCCATTCCCATAGTCCGGTTCAGCACGGAAGAACGGTTAAACGAGATGATTGAATACTGCCGCGAGATTGGGGTCAGCGTAGCCAACCCGCACGTGAACAACGTCGAAGGGGGAGGACGATACCGCAGCGACAACGTGCAATTGCTGGCGAAATACAAGTACGACGGCAAGGGCCTGCTGAATCCGGGAAAGATGGTCACCTTCGAACGGCACTCCGTCGGAGCGCCCATATCGTGAAGAGTTGGATCCCGGATAACCGTAACTTCGCTTATCTCACCTGGAAGCAGGTAGACGCACTTCCTCGAGACACGACGGTTCTGGTGTTGCCCACGGCGGCCATAGAGCAGCATGGACCGCATCTTCCGCTGGCCACTGACACCCTCATTAACAGCATTCTTCTGGGCGCTGCAATGGCGCGGCTGCCGCAGGATGTATCAGTCTACGCGCTGCCCGCGGTGTGCTATGGCAAGAGTAACGAGCATATCGGGTTTCCGGGAACGCTTTCCGTATCTGCCTCCACGTTCATGGCCGTGATACGCGATCTTGGTTCGAGCATTGCTGCCGCCGGCTTCAAGAAGCTGGTGCTCTACAACACCCATGGGGGCAACTCATCGCTGGTTGACGTGATGGCGCGCGATCTGCGAGCGGAATTTGGGCTGCGAGTCTTTTCGCTGTTCGGCTCCGGCGGTGCTGCCTTCACCGGCTTGGGGGAGCAAGAGCGTACGTATGGCTTTCACGCAGGTGAAGTCGAGACCTCATTTCTGCTAAGTGCTGTTCCGGAGCTGGTACACACCGACGAGTACACGGTGAACTACATTGCGGATGTGATTAAGCCTGAGCTGTTGCACCCGGAGAATGCGCCGGCAACTTTTGCCTGGCTCACCCGGGATATTGCACCCAGCGGAGTGATGGGAGACCCCAACCCGGCCAGTGCGGAAAAGGGAACGCTCTGGATTGAAGAAGCGGCGAACAAGCTGGCGGCTGCCTTGACTGCGATGGCCGCGTACGAGAACTGGCATAAGCCCTGAATGGATACCAGCACATGGGCACGATGATTGATTGCGGCTCAGGCGTTCGTCTGGAAAGCGCACAGCAGTTCACTCTGTCGGACGGCATCGTGCTGGTGTCCGATCACTATTACCCTGCTGGGCCCGGGCCGCACCCTACCTTGTTGATGCGTCAACCCTATGGCAGGGACATTGCGTCGACCGTTGTCTACGCCCACCCGGTCTGGTTTGCCGCCCACGGGTACAACGTCGTTATCCAGGATGTGCGGGGACGCGGAGATTCCGAAGGCGAGTTTTATCCGTTTCGCAACGAAGGGCGCGATGGCGCAGAAACCATTCGCTGGCTACGGACGCGGAGTGAGTCAAACGGCAATGTGGGGATGTACGGGTTTTCTTATCAGGGAATGACACAGTTGCTCGCGGCGGCCGAACAACCGGAAGGACTCGTCTGTATCGCGCCCGCACAGACCGCGTGCGATCTCTACCACGGCTGGTTCTATCACCAGGGCGTGCTACGGCTGGCCTCAAGCCTTGGTTGGGGTTTGCAGATGATGAAAGCAGATGCCCGGCGGCGCAAACTGCGTGAGGCCAGCGATGGCCTGGAGAAGGCATGGGCCGATCTGCGCAGCCAACCGCTCATAACGCCCTATGGATCACATCCCCAGTTGCAGCACGAAGGAATGCCGGGCTACGTTCAGGATTGGTTCACGCATCCTTTGCCGGGACCCTACTGGTCGGCCCTGGATGTAAGCGAATCACTGAAGCAGATTAAGGTACCCGCGCTGCACCTCTCAGGCTGGTTCGATACCTATCTGTCGGGGAGTGTGGCCGGTTTTCTTGCCTTAGCTGCGCAGGCGGATAACCAATACCTGGTTGCCGGTCCGTGGGTCCACATCCCCTGGGGCGAACTGATTGGGGAACAGAACCTCGGCCCCGAAGCACTGCTCGATACTGATTCGCTGCTGCTGCGTTGGTTCAATCACTGGCTTAAACAGAGTGGCGAGTTCGACCGGGAGCCGCGCATCCGTCACTTTGCCTTGGGCGTCAATCGCTGGTTCGAGACGGAGAGCTTTCCCCAGGAGACACTATCTCTTTATCTTCACAGCGAAGGCCGCGCTGACTCGCGCAAAGGTGATGGTGCACTTTCGACTGCAGTTCCTGACTTTGAAGAGCCGCGCGATGTGTTTGTCTATGATCCTGAAGTTCCGGTCTCTGCTCCTGGTATCGGCCCGGCTAATCAGGCCCAGCTCGAATTGGGCAACAATCTACTGGTCTATACCAGCGCTCCCTTGCAGGAACCGGTGCATGTGCTGGGATCGCCGCAACTCACGCTTTACTGTGTCACCTCTGCTGCCTATGCCGATTTCACCGGCAAGCTAGTAAGACTGCGTCCCAGTGGGCAAGCTGATTTTGTTTGCATTGGCATCGCGCGTTCTTCCTACCTCTTCCGCGACTCCGGGTACCGCGCGGATTCCATGCATCGCTGGGAGTTGTCGCTTGAGCCAACCTCATGTGTCTTTGCCGCTGGCGACGCGATTCGCCTGGAAGTGGCCAGCAGCGCCTTCCCCTTGTACGACCGGAATCCATCGACCGACGTGCAGCCCAGGCTCGCGGATTCCTGGAACTGGCAGCGCTCGACCCAGATGGTGTTGCATGATGCGCAGCATCCCTCGCGCTTGGAGCTGCCCGTATGCTGACGCTTTCCAACGTTAGCAAACGTTACGGCAGTAGCCCACCGGTGCTCGATCGAATCGATCTGGTCATCGACAAAGGCGAGTTTGTCAGCCTGATCGGTCCTTCCGGCTGTGGCAAGTCCACTCTGCTCAAACTCATCTCCGGTCTCACCAGCCCTGGCTCAGGCAGCATTCTGGTCGATGGCCAGACGCCGGTGCAGGCGCGCAAGACCGTCTCCTACATCTTTCAGGATGCGACTCTTCTGCCCTGGCGCACGGTCAGCAGGAATGTCGGGCTGGGCCTGGAGTTGGAGCACGTAAGCCGTGAAACCAGGAAACAGAAAGTAGAGTCGCTGATCGACTTGGTTGGTCTTTCGCACGTGGCGCGGGCCTATCCCCGTCAGCTCTCGGGTGGGATGAAGATGCGTGTCTCGGTGGCGCGGGCGCTGGCCACGACACCGCGCCTGCTGCTGATGGACGAACCCTTTGGCGCGCTGGATGAGATGACCCGCGATCGGCTCAACGAGGAATTGCTCAGGCTGCGGGCGGAACAAGATTGGACTGCCGTCTTCGTCACCCATTCTGTCGCCGAAGCGGTCTTCCTTTCCACGCGCATTATTGTTCTGGCCCCATCGCCGGGGCGTATCGCTCACGAAATCAAGATCCCTTTGCCTTTCCCGCGAACCAGCGTCACCCGCGAAAGTTCGCAGTTCGAGTCGTTCGTGACCGAGGTTTCGAGAGCTCTTCGCGGAGTCCATAGCGCATGAAGAAGTACTCCATTACCCTGCTGAATGCGCTCGCTGTCTTCGCCGCGCTGCTGCTGTTATGGCAGGGGCTTGACCTGCTGCTGCACCTGCCTCCTTACATGCTGCCCACACCGCTGGCAGTGGGCAGAGCGGTGGTCTCGCGTTTCCCGTCGCTGGTGACATCGCTGGCCATTACCTCGGAAGAGGCGGCAGGCGGCCTCGCCGCGAGCATCGTGGTGGGGTTGCTCATTGCGTTGGTTTTTGCGCAATTCCGTTGGATACGGCGCATGTTCTATCCCTACACCATCCTGTTGCAGACTGTGCCGATCCTTGCAGTGGCTCCGCTGATCCTTATGTGGGTGGGTCCAGGAACATTGTCCGTTACACTTGTCGCCTTCATCATCTGCCTGGCGCCGATTATTGCCAATGCCACCCAGGGACTCATCAGCGTGGAGCCGAACTTGGTCCATCTATTCCTCATGCACAATGCTTCGCGGCTGCAGATCCTTACTCGGCTTCGTTTGCCGCATGCCGTACCTTCGTTGTTCGTCGGTATCCGCATTGCGGCGGGCATTTCCGTGATCGGTGCGATTACCGGCGAACTTTTTGCCGGTTCCAGCAGGGTGGGCGAAGGAGGACTGGGCTACTCCATTTTGTACGCCAGCTCGCAACTGCAAACGGACTATCTTTTTGCCCTGGTTCTCGCGGCTACTGTGCTGGGTTTTGCCTTCTTCTTCGCAGTCATGTTCTTGGAGTGGTATTTCCTGCACAACTGGCATGAATCGGCGCGCACAATGACGGAAGAATAGGAGACTTGAGCCATGCTTCGTTTGGAAACTGAAACCGGGTGGTGGTTGGTGACCCATGTCGACCATGCGCATCTGGCCGGAGCCTTCGCCGAAAAATGGGGGAACGATCTTTTCCCGCTGCCTGAGCCGCGCGAGCGTGTGCTGCGCGGAATCAACGCCCATGACGACGGCTGGGCTGCACGGGATCAGCAGCCCCAGATAACCCGGCAGGGGAAACCAAGCGCTTTTTCCGTGGAGCTGGTGGGGAAATATTCAGCATTTGAAGAGATAGACCTCACCGATTACCTGGCGGTACGCGAGCGCGCCGTCCGCATGGTGGCCGAAGCGGATGCGTACTCCGCTCTGCTGGTATCCATGCACACCTACAACCTGCTCACGGCTCGTGCGGATCGCAGCACGATTCAACCGCAGCAGCTTCCGCTACTCGATGCCTTCCTCACGCGCCAGTTGGAGTTCCAGCAACAATTGCAGGATCGGCTCGCTGCGGAAGGAACGTCCACGACACTGGTGGAAGATCATTTTCGACTGCTGCAGGCAATGGACAACTTGTCGCTGTTGAGTTGTGTCGACTTTCAAAAGCCTGCAAGTTTGCTGCACCGGCTATCTCTGTGCGACGGTGGTGAAACCGAGGTTGCGGTTGAGCCTTTAGGCGAACGCCACTTTCGGCTCGCTCCCTATCCCTTTGTCGCTTCACCCCTGGTGTTTCACCTGCCCGCGCGTCATGTAGAGGGCAAGCTATTCACCAGTGCGGAAGAACTTCAGTCGAAGTTTCACCAGGCCGCTCCGGCATTGTTGGCGGTTACGATCACGCGCTAATGAGGGGGGAAATTGAATCGAAGCAAGAGCTTGTTCTTAGTAGGCACCCTGCTGTTTTCCACGCTCGGCTTGGCGCAGCAAACCTCCGTCAGGCAATTGGTGGAGCGTCAGGCCCGAGCATGGGAGAAGGAGGATTTCACCCTGGCTGCGTCCGACTGGCTTCCCACCGCGGTATTGATTTCACCCGAAGGAAACACGCCTGCCGGCGAAATGCCGGCTTCGATGAAGGACTATTTCAAAGACTTTAGCGACCTGCATGTCAACATCAAGAATGTCTTTGCATCCCCTGATGGCAGAAAGGTGGCGATCGAGTGGGATTGGGCCGTAACCCGGAAAAAAGACGGAAAACGCGGCACCTCGCATGATGCCATCATCGTCGATCTGGTCGGAGGAAAGATCGCTTCCTGGCGCGAATACTACGACCCCGCCAGTTCAGTCGAAGGCAAGCCGTAGACAACGCGCTTTGGCTCTATCCCGCCACCAACAGCCGGGTGCCCCACACCCCCGATTTCCTGTGTAGTGTCGTGGGTTCCCTGAACTTCCTGCGCCTTTCCTTAACGAAAGGCGCACACGCGGTCCTGTCCAGAGCTGCGTACAGGAAATTCGGGGCATCTCGCTCGTTTTTTGCGAGATGTGGGATACCACAGGCCTATCCCTCAAGCCCGTTGCGGTCCCCACAGATGCGCGCGGGTGCCCAAGTTTCGCCACAGCGTACCTAGGCTACGCACCCAAAATCTGGCGGAGAGACCCTGAACAAAAGAGCCGGATGGCTAACTACGCCATCCGGCTCTTACTTAACGTCGTACCAATCTAGAACGTCAACTGCAGCGACATCTGTATCTGCCGTGGACTGCCGATCGCATGGGTTACAAAGCCCAGGCCGGCCGGACAGTTGTAGAAGCTGGAGTTGGTCTGGTTTCCTGTCGAGTTACATCCGGTGGGTAAGACCGTAGTACCCTCGACCGGGAAATTATTGTAGTACTGGTTCTGAAACACCTCGTTGCCCGGCACGTCGAAGCTGGTGGTATTCGTCAGGTTGTACACGTCAAACGTGTACTTGAGGGTGTACCGTTCCGTGATGTTGGTCATCTTAACCAGCGAAGCGTCTGCCCTTTTTTGCGAGCCTTGACGGAAGATGTTGCGCTGACCGGTGGTGAAGTTCGTCTCGAAGGTGTCTCCTGCTGGGATGGCGGAAGCCAGAGGGCTTGACGAAGTGATAAGAGGAACAGTGAAGCAAGTGGGGTTGAGGGCCGGGGCATTGTTGACCGTAAAGGCTCCGGAGTGCCCGGTCTCAGCCTTTTTCGGCGAACACGCAGCGTAGTTGAGAGGCACGATGGGATTGGTGATGCCGTCGAAGACGCTGTAGTAAAGGCTGCCTACGGCGCCGCTAAAATCGACCACGCTGAAGGGCTGCCCGCTCTGCAGCACGGTCAGGCCGACCAACGACCATCCGTCGGTGAAACGCCCGGCCAGCGTGGATTTGCCGTAAAAGTCGCGCAGACGGTAGACATAGTTGAAGTTGAGGACATGCGTGCGGTCGAAGTCGGAGGAGGCATAACCATCGCGCAGATTGAGCGGGTTGTTGCCGTTGTAGAAGAGACCCAGTGCGCTCTGCTCATCCAGTGCGTGGGAATAAGTATAGGAAGCGCCCACCTGCAACCCATGGCTCATGCGCTTCTCCACGTGGACCTGCAAGGCATTATAGGCAGCATCGCCAGCCGCTTTATAGCTAATGGACTCCGCGGCGTACCCAATGTAGGGAACGCGCAGATCGATATTGCCGCCCTCGTAATTAGCCTGCGCGCTCGTGCCGTCGCCCAGGGTAATGGGGGCCCCATAGGGGGTTACGGTCGTCGTGTAGCCGTAGGAGTAGTTTTGCGAGTGGAGTGGCGCTGTGGGCGAGGCGATGTTGGGTTGATTGAACGGCACAGGGACTATTTGATGGCGGCCTAGATTGCCAACGTAGCCGAAATCAAAGGCCAGATCGTTGCGCGGTTGCCACTGGATGTCGAGTGTGTAGTTAATGGAGTAGGGCAGTTTGTTTGTCCGATCGTAAACACCGAGGGAGACCGGCGCGACTCCATTCATGATCGAAGTTGCGTTGGGAAGATACCCCGCGAAATCCGATGCCTTAGGGTTGGTGGGTGCAGGGTTCTTGACATTGGTGTAAGGAAATTCCAGCGAGCCTGTCGTGCCTCCGCCGCAGACGGGGATGTAACCCTCGTATTCGCTCGTGACGGGGCAGGTCTGGGCGGTGACGAAGGGAACCTGCTGGGCCACGCCGAACGGACCCCCTGTGACCAGGCCGATGGCGTAGCCAGGCGAGAAGTAACTGAAGAGCTCTCCGCGATCGTAGTACAAGCCCATGCCAGTCCGGACAACCACTTTGTTGTTAAATCTTGACGGCTCCCATGCCGCGCCGATACGCGGAGCGAAGCCCCACTGGCGACCCGTGAGGGTGGTGTTGCTGACGCCTTGGGTTCCATTCTTATTATTGCCGGCGATGACGAAGCCACTCTGGCTGGGTCCAAGGAATCCGGCAGTCTCGCCGGTCGGCAGCGGGCCGGTCGTCGTGGCGTAGGAGTAAAGGGAAGGATCGAAGTTGAAGATGTTTCCGTTCTTCTCCGTGAATCCGCCGTCCCAGTCGTAGCGCAGGCCGGCGGTAAGCGTGAGATTCGGCTTTATCTGGAACTTATCTTGCACGAAGAGCCCAAGCTGATTGGCCCGATAGTAGCGGTTGGCGTTACCCTGCAGGAAAGTGGTGACGTTGTAGTCGTCGTTGGGGGTGACGACTCCCTGGAAGAACTGGCCAAGGTCCGGGCTGGTGACACCGCTGCCGATGCCTGTGCGGCGATCCCTGATGTTGAGCTGGGTGAAGCTATAGCTGCCGCCGAAGCCAATGCTGTGTTTTCCGTGTACCCAGATGGCGTTCCCGGAAGGCTGCAGGCGGTTCTGGAAGACGCCCGTGAACGACCCTTGTGCGCCGGCGCCAGGACCGATATTCAAGCTGTCGCTGTATCCCGGCACTTTCAAGTTGCCAAGCACATGAACGATGGTAACGCCGGGGAAGTAATTCGAACCGAAGGTGTCCATGGAAGCATCCGGGTAGCTTCCCCCCGGGATGTCCTGTGGTCCAAAGGCCTGCTGATTGGTGTTGTAAAGCTTCTCCCGCAAGAAGCCCAATGTCTGTTGCGTGCTCAGGTTGGACCCGATCAGGTAAGTGTTGTTGATGGAAAAGACCTGTGAGCCGGCGTCGAGCTGTTGGGTGAACCCGGGAACGTTGGAGTAGGCGTAAGGTGCGACCGTGGGGTCGTGCTGGTAGTAATACTTAAGCGCCAGGGTGTCTTTGCTGGTGGCGTTGTAATCGAGGTTGGCGATCGCCTGGTCGCCGATGAAGGTGGCCGTTCCGGGAACAAAGGCGTTCCACAGAAGCGACGGGTTCAAATTCGCGGAGAGGTTCGGGTTGGCATCGGGGATGAGATATTTACCCGGTTCGCCCTTAACCGCAGGCGCATTGAATAAGGCAAGGGCCACCGGATCGATGGCGCCAGCCACCGCTCCTGAGCCAAAGGCGGTGGAGGCATTGGTGATGGCGGCCAGAGTCTGAGGGCTGCGATCGTCCGTCAGGCCGACCGGCACGTCCAGGAAGGAGTCGCCGATTTCGGCATCGCTCACATGCAGGTGTTGATAGGCCACAAAGCCGAAAAGCTTGTCTTTGATGATGGGGCCGCCGAATGTTCCGCCCAGAGTGTAGCGGTGCAGCTGCGGATTCTTGTCGCTTTGCGGCACAGCCTCGTCCTGGTTGAAGAAGAAGGGGTCCGCATTGAGCCAGTTGGTGGCGCGATGCAGATAGAGCTTTCCGTGGTAATCATTGGTACCGGAAGAGGTGCTGAGGTCGATGTGCGCGCCGCTGGTTGCGCCCTGTTGTGCGTCATACATCGATGCGTTGACGCGGACTTCCTGAATGGTTTCAGGAGCAGGGCTCGGTAGCGCGTTGCCGATGGAGAGGTAGACAGAAGCGCTTGACTGAATGACGCCGCCCCCACCGGAATTGCCTACACCGGTGCTCGGCGTCACGCGGTCGGAGGCCACCTGGCTGGTGCTCTTGCCGTTGAATAGGTTGCTGCCGTCGACGCCGTTGAGCAGGAAACTGTTGCTGGTGTCGCGCTCGCCATTGGCCCAAATGGGGGCGTTGCCCAGGCCGGAGTTGACTCCAGTGCCGCCAGGCAGTTCGGCGTTGACGCCGGGCGAGAGGATGGCAACACCGGTAAAGCTGCCGGTGGGGAGCGGGATCGCTTCGATCTGTGATCTGTCCAGAACGTAGCCATTCGTGGTGTCGACCGCGTTGAGTAGGGGATTGACGTCGACCTCAACCGAGTCAGCCACCGTGCCCACTTTGAGCTGGGCCTGGAACGAGACCGTGCGATTGGCTTGTACCAGGATTCCTGGATAGCGCTCGGACGAAAAGCCGTCTTTGGTAAACGTGATGGTGTATTTGCCCAGCGGCAGATCGTTGAGGTTGTAAACTCCCTGCGCGTTGCTGCGAGTACCGCGCTCCAGCTTTGTATCCTCCGATGTGGCCTTCACCTCAGCATCGGGAACGGCGCTGCCGGCAGGGTCCACCACAGTCCCTGTAATGCCGCCCAGGGTTTGTTGCGCCTGCATCGGCTCGGGCTGCGACAGCAGGATCGAAAAGAGGACGACAAATGCGGAGAAAAGCTTTCTGGAATTCGGATACATCTCGGATATGCCTCGCGTGAAGAGAGAAGCTGGGACCAGACTCTAGATTTTTTCTTTAAGCGACGACGCGGTCGGTGCAACCAGAAAGGTCACGACAGGGTGACAGCCCAAACAACTCAACCGGGGAAAGAGGATCTGCGTTGTTAGAGGATAGCCCAAAGTCGATAGCGGAGCCAAGCAAAAATGCGCTTAGACCTAACCATAACTTCTGTACCGTGCATGGTGCACTCAGACAAGCATGGAAACATGTGCGAAAACGATGCGCCACCCCTCGGGGAGACGGGCCCATGTCTGGCTTTGCCGGCCGCGCGTGACTTGGCCCGCGACCTCGCGCTCGAAGGCTACCGTGATGCTGGCAAAGTCCTTGCCGAACGTGACGATCTCGAGCCGTGTGATGGTGCGCGCCAGGTTGGCCGGAGAACGCCCTTTGCGAAACGCCTCGATCTCCTCAATCCCATACAGTGTCTCGGTGGGCCCAAACCGCGCAACGTAGGGAGAGGGCCAGAACATGGAGATCAAGGTCTCGACGTCGTTGGAAACCAGGGCCTCTTCGTAACGCGGATAGAGCTCGCACAGCTCGGCTACGGTGGCGGGGTCATTGATAAGCATGATGCTCAAAATATTTTCCGCGTGGGCAGAACACATTTGGGCATGGCGGCGCAGACCGTGATCATCGGTTCGTTCACCACCTGGCTTATGCGCAGCTTCATCGCGACGCTGCATAGCAAGTAAGCGTGGACGGGTGAAAACGACCACTTGGCGACCAGCAGTTCCACCATGCGCTCGGTCGCTGCACGGGCGGCCTGCATTGCGTCGGGAGCAGACTCGACCACGATCCACGCGTCCTGGGGTGCATCCGGGTTGCGTGATTCGGCAGACTCAAGAAAAGGCCCGGATAGTGATTGGTGCCGGTGCACCCGGAAACGCAGAGTCACTTCTGCCGGGCACTCGATGCCGTTAATGCAGACCTCGCCATCGCCCTGCGCGGCATGCGCGTCTCCGGCAGAAAACAGCGCTCCGGGGTTCAGCACCGGCAGGTAAAGCGTGGCGCCGGCACATAGCTCGCGCACGTCCATGTTGCCTCCGAAGGGCCCCGGGGGGCGGGTTCGGAACTCGCCATCTTCTGCCGGAGCAACGCCCATCACGCCGCAAAAAGGACGCAGTGGCACCACGGCGGTTCCCAGCGAACGGCTTACCTCGGGATCCAGTGCCCAGTGGAACAGATACGGGTCGCGAAACTGATCCTTCAGGAAGCCGAGCCCGGGGATCACGCTCGTCCAGCCCCAGCCCAGGTGTTCCACTTGCAGGATCTCGATCTCCAGCACATCACCGGGGTTGGCGCCGTCGATGCGGATGGGGCCGGTCAGGGCATGAATCCGGTTCCGGTCGATGGCCAGAAAGTCTTCTACGCTGGAGCTGGGTGTGACCTGGCCGCCGCTGGCGTCGAGGCAGCTCAAGTGCACGGTGTCTCCGGAAGAGATCGTCAGCCGCGGTTCGAGTGCACGGTTCCAGCGCGAATGGGTGGGTTCAGCAGTCAACCGGTATTCGGCCATGGGTTCCTTATATCGCTACGATCATCTGCAGCTCAACCAGGGCATTGCGCGGTAAGGCGCTCACGCCAACGGCGGCGCGCACGTGGCGGCCCAACTCGCCGAACACTTCCAGCAACAAATCGGAAGCCCCGTTGATGACTGCGGGAGAATCGGGAAATCCCGCAACCGCGTTGACGTAGCCATTCACGCTGACAATCTGTTGTATCTTATCGAGCGAACCCAGGGCATTCTTGATCACGGAGAGTTGGGCTAAGGCGCAGGCGCGAGCAGCGGCGTAGCCCTCGGCCACGCTGCGATCGGCGCCCGCGGTACCGGTGATCACCCCATTGCCGCCGGTAGAGATCGCACCCGCGAGATAGAGCAGGTTTCCCACAGCTTTTGCGGATTGATAATTGCCGCCGGGCGTGGGTGGTGGCGGTAGAACAATCCCGAGTTCCAGCAGCCGTTTCTCAGCACTCATGTGTTCGTAATCTATATCACTTGTTAGTATGTGCCAATGAAACCAGTAGTTGCCGCTCTCCTTGCCGCCGGCACGTGGTTGTTTGCTGTGCCAACGCACAATCGGCAGGCTCCGACCGACCTCGAGGTGGGGACAGGGCAGTTCATCTCCTACCAGGATTTGCTTCGTTTCCCCCAGGTCAGCTTCACTTACTTCCGGCGACTCTAATTTTCCTGCGCCCGTGCGGGTCAGTGGCGTCTCACTCGATGAATTGCGGCGTTCCTTGGATCCGAAAGCGGACATGGTGGTGGCGATATGCGCAGACGGCTATCGCAGCAGCTACCCGGCCGCGTACCTTGCGGCGCACCATCCTGTGTTGGTGCTGAAGGTGGATGGCCAAGCGCAGGATGGCTGGCCGAAAACGCACGACGGGGGTGAGCTGGGTCCTTACGTGGTCTCGAACCCGGATTTTGTTCCATCGTTCAAAGTGCTTGCGCACAGCGACGAGGCGCAGATTCCTTTCAGGGTTGTCCACCTCGCGTTCCGCAGTGAGCGCGAGGTCTTCGGCGCGATCGCGCCGCACGGCGACTTTGCTCCCGGTTCGCCGGTCATGGACGGGTATACGATCGCCAGGCAGAACTGTTTTCGCTGTCACAACATGGGCGCTGAGGGCGGCCAGATGGCATCCATCCCGTGGCCTGTGCTGGGCGCTATGGCGAAGACGAGCCCCGAATTCTTTGCCCGCTACGTTCGCAATCCGCAGGCGCTTAATCCGCAAAGCAAAATGGCCGGCAGCCCTGAATATGACGACCTGACGATTGCTGCTCTTCAGGCCTATTTTTCTACCTTTGCTGCAGGAGGAAAATGATGACGATTCGTCTCTCGAAGGCGTTGTTGCTGTTTGCGCTTGGTTTTTATTACGCCCTGGTGGTGTTTAACAACACCAACGATTACAACTCCAACTTGACGTTTGTGCGCCACGTTCTGCTGATGGACACTACCTATCCCGGCAACCATGGCATGTGGCGCGCCATCCATTCGCCTGCGATTCCTCTGCTGTTTTTTGTGTCGATTGTTTGCTGGGAGACGTTGACTGGCGTTCTTTTGTGGGTAGCTGGATTTCGCCTTATTGCTAATTTGCGAACAAGCGCAGCTACGTTCAATAGCGCAAAAAGACTGGGAGTGGTGGCGCTTACGCTTAGCATGCTCATGTGGCTGGTTGCGTTTCTGAGTGTGGGCAATGAGTGGTTTTTGATGTGGCAATCGAAGGAGTGGAGCGGCGAGGTGGCCGCGCAGCACATGTTTGCGGTTGTAGGGCTTCTTTTGCTTTACCTGGTGATGCCAGATGTGGAAGGCCAGGCGTAGCCTGGGACTCCCTGCTAACCTCCTCTTCCACCCACACCAGCTCTTCAGGGGTGCCCCATGTTCGCACCAGCGTACGTGGGCCGGAAAAGACGGGGCAAAGCCCCCTCAACGCTTTCTGTTACGGTCCCTATAGGCGAGCAAAAGCAATCGAAGAAAATCGTTTTCGTCCCACGTACGCTGATGCGAACGTGGGGCACCCCTGAAGAGCTGCTTTACAGAAGCCACCTTTACCCACGCCAGAACTCTCTCCCGGTTCAGCTCTCCAGCATTGACAACTTCGCCAGAGTGGAAGCCAATACCTTGACGCCGTTCTCGATCTCTTGCGGAGCGGAATATTCGTCAGGACGATGACTCACCCCACCTCGGCACGGGATAAACACCATCCCAACCGGAGCAATCCGAGCCATGAACAACGAGTCGTGATAGGCGCGGCTGACCATCTTCTTGTAAGCGAGCCCATTCTCCGTCGCAGCTTGCACCGCAGCCTCAATGATGTGCGGTGAACAGGCGGCGGGAGCATCGGCGTTGATGGGCGTAACCCGCACCTGGACGTTCCGCTTAGCAGCCACTCGAGTGCAGGCCTGCTCTATTGCCCGCAGCACCCCATTCCTACGCTGCTCGTCGGTGTCACGGATATCGACCTCCATGTCCACCCGGCTGGGAATACTGTTCGCTGCTCCGGGAAAGATGTGACACTTGCCCACCGTACCGCAGGTGTCGATCGCGCCGGTGGCCAGCGCGCTTTGCTCAATCGCGAGCACAATCTCCGCGGCGGCGCAAAAAGCATCCTTGCGGTCAGGCATCAACATGCCGCCGGCATGGCCTCCTTCGCCTTCGACTGTGATGCGCAAGGCTGCCGGCGCGGCGATGCTGGTCACGATGCCCGCGGCCAAACCCTCCCGCTCGAGCTGCGGTCCCTGTTCGATATGCAATTCGACGAATGCGGCATAGTAGCCATCCGGCAGGCGCACTTGGTCGAGAGCACCATCGAAGCCGGCGGCCGCGCGCAGTTGGGCCAGCGTGTTGCCCGCTGAATCCTTCAATCGCGTATCCGCGGACGAATCGAGATCGCCGCTCAGCATCCGGCTGCCCAGGCATCCGAGACCAAAGCGTGTGGGCTCCTCCGCGGTAAAGAGCAACAGCTCGATCGATCGCCGAGGCGCGAAGCCACTCTGCTGCAATGTACGAATCGCCTCCAGGCCACCCAGCACACCGACTGTGCCATCGAATTTGCCGGAGTGGGGAATAGCGTCGATGTGAGACCCGGTGCCGATCGCCGCCAACTCGGGCCGGGCGCCTACCCAGCGCGCGAACATGTTGCCGACCGGATCTTCGCGTACCGCCAATCCTGCCGCGCGGCATTGAGACTTGAGCCAGCCCCGTGCCTGCTGGTCTGCTTTGGCAAACACCAACCGGGATATACCAGGCGGCGTGTCGTCGTTAATGGTGGCCAGGGTTTCGAGGTCAGACAGCAGCCGATCGCGATCAATGCGCATGGGGATGACGATTCCAGTCTTTGTAGATCAGATATTTTGCCGGGGACTTGCCCAGGGCGCCGAACCACTGCGGGCAGTAAGGCGCCATCCAGATAAAGTCGCCCGTCTGCACCGGATACCAGCTGTTTCCCAGCCGATAGATGCCACCACCTTCCAGCATCAATAGGCCGTGCTCCATCACGTGGATTTCGACCAGGGAAAGTGCCGCGCCAGGCTGATAAGTCATGGTGTTCACCGCGTAGTCCAGGCCGGGTATGGTGGGGAGCAACTGTTTTACTTGTAAATCAGCGTCTCCGGCCAGAGCCTGCGAGACGACTTTGGCTTCGTTTCCAAAATAAGCAGGAGCCGGGGCTTCATCCAGCAGAGATATCGCGGGCTTCTCAATCACCGCCACGCGGCTTTTTCCCGATGACTTCACGCTATGTTGCTGGTTGGCGGGCACGTGGCCATATTCGCCGGGACCAAGCTGGCGCGTTTGACCATTGAGGGTCACCGATATGCCGCCTTCGAGCACGTAAAGGAAACGCTGGCCGTAGGCCGGTCCCAGCGAGCCCCCAGGCTCGAACTCCGCCGTGTACTGGGTAAACGCGGCGCCTATCGCCGGCGCCGCGTGCACAATAACGGTTACAGAATCAAACCCTGGCAGCGGCATGCCTACGAACGTATCCGGAGTCTGCAGCAGGTGGGTGAGTTGGCGATCGCTTCGGGTATGTCCCAGGTTATGCATGGGGAATGCTCTGTTCCTTTGAGATGTGACGCAAAAGGGCAAGACCGGCGGCTAAGGCATTCTCCACATCCTGGGGACGGACCGATTCCTCAGGATGATGGCTTATGCCTCCAGGACTGCGCAGAAAAATCATAGTTGCCGGAACCCGCTCCGCCATAATCATGGCGTCATGGCCGGCTCCGCTCACCATGGAGAGCGGTGTTATCCCCAAGCCGCGAATGGCATCGGAAGCCATCGTACACATCGCTGGATCCATGGCCACTGCAGGTTGGTCCATCAGCATGCTACTGGCAACCGTGAGCCCGCGCCGGGTGGCAATCGCCTCTGCCTTGGCGAGCAGGCTATGCACGGCCCGCTGACGAATGGCGTCGTCTGCGTGGCGCACATCCAGGCTGGCACGCAGCTGCCCGGCAACTATATTTCCGGCGCCCGGGTGGGTGCGAAGATCGCCGACCGTTGCCACAAGGCCTGGAGTGTCCAGCGCCAGCCGCTCCACCTCGCACACCCACTCCGCCGCGCCGGCGACCGCATCGTTGCGCAGCCGCATCGGGGTGGTGCCGGCGTGACTGGCCCGGCCGGTAAAAGTAATTTCCGCCCGGTTCTGGCCGGCGATCGCCTGCACTACCCCGAGGGAGAGGTCCTCGCTTTCAAGCACGATGCCCTGTTCGATGTGGAACTCCAGGAAGCCGGCCACGTCCTCATTCAACCGGCAGGATGGTATCTTCCGCGGGTCCAATCCGAACGATGTCAAAGCGCCGGCGAGCGAGATGCCGTTGTCATCCTGGAGTGTCAGCAGTTCAGGCTCCAGGCGTCCAACCAGCGCCCGGCTGCCGATAAAAGGAAGGCGATAGCGCACACCTTCTTCTTCGGAAAAACCGATGAGCTCGATCGAAAACGGCAACTGCTCACCATTCAGCGCCTCAACCAACGCCAGCCCCAGCATCACGCCCAACACGCCATCGAAGGCGCCACTATTGGGAACGCTGTCAAGGTGGGAGCCGATCATCAGGCAGGTGCCGGTGCTTCCGGCATATCGCCCGCGGAGATTCCCCACTGCATCGGTCTCGACTGCCATGCCGGCGGCATTCATCCATCCTTGCACTGCGTGCATGCAGTCGCGCATGGCGGGGGAAAGAAACGTACGCTTGATCTGGCCCGGCTCTTCGGTGAATTGGGCGAGATAGCGGCAGCGGGCAATCACGTTGTCCGCCTGCTCTCGCAGGTTATTCGGCATCCCTATACTCTAATCTTCTCTGCGGATACGGGCCAAGATGTTGCCGTAGGGCTCATCGGTAGGCACAAAAATTTCGTTGGGATTTGTCTGCCCGAAGCGCGAAAGATCAACCAGCAGGCAGTGTTTATTCGGCATGGCCAGCTCGATGTCCATGATCTCCGGGACGGTCTCAAGCGCCGCCTGGCCCATGGCATAGAGAGTGTGTTGCACTGACTTGCTGTCGTGTTCTGCAAATGCTGCGATGAGTGCTGCACGCAGTTTGCCGCGCAATTGCTCGAAGGGAAGCACCGCGGACTTGTATCTCCATTGCGCGCTCATCGAAGTCCCGAATAGGCGGTCCGCCGTTTCCGGCAGGGTCGTGAGCGAATCGCGCAGATATCCTTCAAATCCCGAATTGGCTGTCTTCAGGATGACCAGATTTTCCAGTCCTGAAGTGACCGAAGGCCCACTCCCCTGAACACACGTAACCACCGTAGTTTGCGCTTCGCTGCTGCCGCGAATGAAGGTAGAGGGATGCGGCTCACCCTCAACGATTGCATTTTCCCAGAGAGTGCTTGCAATGTTGATTTCGACGCGCTCGACCTGTGGATTACGCTCAAGAAAAAAGTCAGCCAGCTCCAGGGCGAAATCCTCGATGCACTCCGCCTTGCTCTCGCGGGCGCGTGAGTACACAGTGTTCTTCATCGTATCGGTAGGCAAAATCGCGCTGTTATCGCCCGCGGTAAAGCAGGTTTCAAAGTCGCCGGAGAGCAGCACCTCGACTTTCCATTCCTTCACCGTGTGCAAAGCACCGTCGCGCTTCACCTTCATGACGCGTACGCTGGATTTTCCGTAGGAATTCTCTGCCAGGGCAATCACCGGCTAGCTCCCCCTGTACGTCGTATAGCCATTGGGGCTCAGAAGTAACGGTACATGCAAATGGGTATCGCCGGGACGCACGGTCACCGTGATGTCAACTGTCAGATACAGCCCTTTGACTGATTGCGCCTGGTGATAGGTCCCGGTTTCGAAGCTCAACCGGTACTGTCCTGGGATGAACGCGTGATCCGGAGGCAGAAGATTGGCGCACCGGCCATCGTCATCGGTCGCGGCCGCGGAGATTTCCCGCCACTCGCCCGAAGGCTCTGCGTAGTCCAGGTGGACCATCACGCCCGCCGCCGGTCGCCCAAGCGCGGTGTCCAGTACATGCGTGGAGATTCGGCTCATGCGGTGCCCAGCCATCTGCGCAAACGGAGCTGCATGATCTGCTGCTGCTGCGCGGCGGATTCCACCAACTCCTGCGCCGGGTCATTCTTCAGGCGATGCTCCAGGATGCGCAAAAGCTCCGCCGGCGGTCTGCCGCTGGCGCACACGATAAAGATTCGTCCAAAGCGCTCTTCGTACTCGCGGTGACCCTCTCGCATGCGCATTAGGATAGCAGCGTCGGCGTCCTTCATCTGGCTCTGCTCCGACTTTGACCACGCGGCCGACGTTGCTGTGGTCTTGTTCTGCGCATGTTGCTCTCCGATGCGAGGATGGCTGCGGAATGCCTCCAGCCAATCCGCCGGGGGCAGACGCTGCCAGCATTCATTCGCGGCGGCAAACAATCTTTGCTCGTCGGCGAAGGGGCGCATCGCCGTCAACTTCCGAGCCCAGGTATGCGAGCCGCAGCAGGAGAGGATCTCGGCCGCTGCCTCCTCCGCTGGAAGAGCGTGCCACCGCGCCAGTATGGAATTCACGCGAACAGGCCCTCGAGAAATTCCTGCAGCAGATTGCCCGCCACGTGCAGCCGGTAAAGAGCAGTGGAGCGAATATCATCGATGGGAGCAACTTCCGCTTCCAGAGCTTGCCGGGCTTCGCTGATCAATGCTGCACTCCACGGACGACGCAGAAGAATTTCTTCTGTCCTCCGCAGCCGCACCGGAGTGACTGCCATGCTGCCAATGGCCAGCCGCACGTCCTCAATCCTGTTGCCGGAAATTTTGCCCAGCCCAGCAAGGCAGAGCTTGGCGATGGCTTGCGCATTGCGGGTGCCGACCTTCCGGGTATACGAGTGGTAGGCAGCGAATCGTGGTTGGAGCGCAATCGCGCGGATGATTTCATCGGCCGCCAGGTTGTTTTGCTTATACCCGGTGTGGAATTCAACGTACGGTAGCCGGCGTGTTCCCCGAGCAGAGGCCAGCAGCAATTCCGCCTCGTAGACCAACAACGCGGGCAGGGAATCGGCGGCGGGAGAACCATTCACAATGTTGCCGCCAAGGGTTCCACGATTCTGGTTGGCGATGCTGCCGGTCCAGGACGCCGCGCGGGCGAGCAGGGGGAACTGCTGCGCCACCACGGGATCATTTCTCAGGTCGGTGTAAGTGCATCCGGCGCCGATAAGCACTTCTTGCGCGGTGCTTTCGATACTTCGCAATTCGGGCAGGCCCCACAGGCTGACCAGCTTCCGTGCCCCAAGCTTGCCCGCGCCATACTGCACCATGAGTTCCGTGCCGCCGGCAATCGGCATCCACGATCCTGGTTCACTGGCAAGCAATTCGAGCACCGCGGGTAAACTGTCCGGCGCCACTAACTCGTACTCGGAGGGACGGGCTCTCATTTCTGGCTACCCGCTGCTTCCAACACTGCGTTGAATATGCGCGTATATCCTGTGCAACGGCATAGGTTTCCACCCAGGCCTTCGCGCACCTGCTCCATCGTGGGCGCCGGGGTGTGGCCCAGCAGATGAACCGTAGCCATCACCATCCCCGGGGTGCAGATGCCGCATTGTGCGCCTCCGCATTTAAGAAACGCCTGCTGCACTGGATGAAGGCCACTCTCCCCCGCAAGCCCTTCAATGGTGGCGATGGTAGCCCCCTCTGCCTGCAGCACCGGAACCAGGCAGCTGTTTACCAGCTGGCCATTCATCAGCACCGAGCAGGAACCGCACTCTCCCTCGCCGCACCCCTCCTTGGTTCCTGTAAGCCTAAGCTCGCAGCGTAAGACATCGAGCAGCCTTTCCATCGGATACACCGACACCGTGTGCGCCGCGCCGTTTACGGTAAAAGAAACCTCGCGCTTACTCATTGGCTTCCCTCCGCTGCCAGTGCGGTCTCGAGCGATTCCGCCGGGCGCTCAGGCTCCGCCGTCATTGCGCGGAAGATATCTTCCGGCAGAAGCGGAATGGAGGTGAAGTTGATCCCGGTCGCCTGCACCACTGCATTGATGATTGCGGGTGCAGGACCGTCCATGGGTAACTCACCGATTCCCTTCGCCCCATAAGCGCCATATTGGTAGGGTACTTCTTCAAAGAAGACGCGGATCGGGGGCAGGTCTTCCGCGGTGGGCATGATGTAGTTGGTCATCTGGTTGTTGATCATCTGCCCGTCTTTCCAAACTACTTTCTCATAAAGCGCATAGCCAATTGCCTGTGCGACGCCGCCCTCGATCTGCCCGGCAGCAAGGATTGGATGGATCACCTTGCCAATCTCCTGCAAGGCGACAAAGTCATCGATGGTGACACTGTACGTCGACGTATCCACCGTAACTTCGGCCACGTACACGGCCCAGGCGTAGGCGCCATAGGCCTCTCCGCTATACAGCTCATCATTCCAGAAAATATTGGGGGCCGCCTCGTAGCGGCTGAACGACTGCAGTTCGCCAAATTGCTTGCGGTAAGCCTGGCACGCGGCGAGAAATTGCTCACGGCCCGCAGAAGGCTCCAGCAGCCCGCTATCAATGAGCGTTTGCCGCATCTTCAAAGCCGCTGTCTGCAAGATTCTGCCGATGATCATCGCCGTGCGCGAAGCAACAGTAGGCCCGCTGTTGGGACTGGTGCTGGTATCCACGGGCGCGATACTGACGTCGTCGTATTCGAGTCCTAGCGTCTCGGCAGCAATCTGGCAGAGGATGGTGTTGGTTCCCTGACCGAACTCGGTACTCGAGACCAGTACGCGCACGCCACCTGCTGCCGCGGCTTCCACACCCACCAGCGCGTTCAGGTAGCGTTCGCCCGACCCGGTAAAACCAGCGCCATGCAGAAAGGCAGCCATGCCGATGCCCTTCTTGTGTGTGCTGGTCAGATTGTGCTCGGCAAACTGCTTCACCTTGGTGTGATAGTCAGTGAGTTCGAGCGCGCGCTCGAGCATCTGATCCAGAACGATCGGATCGTGAATCACCTGGTTGGTCGCAGTCGTCATTCCCTGGTGCAACAGATTGCGCCTGCGAAACTCGTCGGGAGCCATGCCAATTGCTTTGGCTACCACATCCATGTGGCGCTCCAGGGCAAACAAGCTCTGCGGCGCGCCGAAGCCACGGAAAGCGCCGTGCGGCGGGGTGTTGGTGGCGTACGCTTTTGAGTTGACCCGGATATTCGGCCACAAGTATGGACCACCCGCGTGAATAGTCCCGCGGGAAAGAACCGTAGACGATAGCGTGGCGTAGGCGCCGCCGTCAGTGGCAAAGTCGATCTCAGCGGCAAGCAGCTTGCCGTCGGCGCTGACCGCGGTGCGGTGCCGGGTACGGGAAGGATGCCGCTTGGTGGTGGCCGCCATGTCTTCCATGCGGTCGTAAATCATCTTCACCGGGCGACCAGACTTCATGGCCAGCAGCGAAGCGTGCCCGGCAAGCATGGAAGGATATTCTTCCTTGCCGCCAAACGCGCCGCCGGTCTCAGCCTGGATCACGCGAACACTTTCCGGCGGCAACCCGGTGAGGGCCACCAGGGCCTTGTGCACATAGAACGGACATTGCATCGAGCCCCAGATGGTCAAGCCTCCCGTAGCGCCGGCTTGTGCGATCACTCCGTTGGGTTCGATATATAACTGCTCCTGCGCCCCGGTACTGTATTCCCCTTCGACGATCCAGGCGGCGCTCTTCCAGGCGTTGTCCACATCCCCCTTTTCCATCCGGAAGCTCTTGAAGATGTTGTCTTTGCCCCAGATGATCAGTTCGCGGCGCTCGCTCTCCTCGATGCTGTGGATCGAGGGCGCGGGTTTGTAACAGATCTTGACCGCTGCCACCGCGGCTGGTAACGCGTGGCGATCGGGATGCGCCAGTAGCAGGATGGGCTCTTCGGGATGATTCACCATTCCGTCAGCCAGACAGGGCTGGTCATCCACGATGAGCGAGACCACATTGCGCCCGGGAATATCCTTCGCGGTCACGATGGTGAATTCGTGCCACGGGATCCCCTCACCAAATTTGATGTCTTCGATTGCGCCGCGGGCAATGCTGCTGCGCACCGTGGCCCCGAAGATCATGCCCGGCAGGGAAAGATCATCAATATAACGGGCCTGCCCGGTTAACTTGGCAACGCCCTCCTTGCGGGGAACGGAGACGCCCACCACGCGGGTCTGCAAAGGGACCTCCTCCTCAGCAATAACTCTTTATTCTAATTTGCTCCCGGCCAAGGGGTGGATCTGGGAATGATCCTTGCTGATAGACGGCGGCGCCCCGGAGAAACGTGGCGCGCACCTTGCCGTACAGTTTTTCCCCCAGGTAGGGCGATACCAGGTGCCGGTAATGCAGGTCTTCGGTGCTTAAGATGAATTGCGCATCGGGATCAAAGACCACCAGATCCGCGTCGTATCCTGCGGCCAGGCGGCCTTTACGTTCTTCGAGGCCAGCGAGTTTTGCCGGCTGGGCGGACATCCAGCGCGCCAGGTTTTCAAGCGGCAGGCCGCGCTCGCGCATTTCTGTCCAGATGACCGGGAGGGCCACGCTCAGGCTGGCGATCCCTCCCCACGCCTGGCGAAAATTTCCTGCTTTCATCGACGGCGGACAAGGGGAGTGGTCGGTTGCGATCAGATCGATGACTCCATCGCGCAGGCCTTGCCACAGTGCTTCGCGGTTGGCTCGGGAGCGGATGGGTGGGGCACATTTGTAGAGCGTGCCGCCGGCGGGAATCTCTTCTGCGAAAAAGTGCAGGTAGTGAGGGCAGGTCTCAACCGTTATGGGCAGGCCCTCGTCGCGGGCCTTGGCCAGTTCTTCGAGCGCCAGCGCTGTTGCTAAATGAACGATGTGCAGGCGAAACGAATACTTGCGGCAAAGACGGATCAGCATGCGGATTGCGGCTAACTCCGACTCATCGGGGCGGGAACGCAGGTAAGTTGCGTACTGGAGCCAATCGTCTGCCTCACTGCCCGGGGAGAGATATTCCGCTAACTCTGCGTGGACCAGCAGGGGCAGCCCGGTGCGGGCTAAGACCGGAAGCGCTGCCTCCAGTTCCTGCTCGCTGATCATCGTTAAACCCGGGCAGCCAGGATCGACGAGGAAGCATTTAAACCCGGACACGCCTGCTTCCGCCAGGGGAACAATATGAGCCTGGTTGAGGCCGGTCAATCCACCCCAGGGCGTCCAATCTACGCGGCATTGGCCGGCGGCCGCTTTTCGCTTGGCTTCGAGCGCTGCCACGGTTGTCGTCTCAGGGAGACAATTCAGCGGCATATCTACCAGCGTGGTGTAACCGCCGGCGGCGGCGGCACGTGTGGCGGTGGCAAATCCTTCCCACTCCGTTCTGCCCGGTTCGTTCACGTGCACATGCGAATCGACCAGGCCAGGCAGTAATACCAGGGCGCCGAATTCGTGCCATACGGCTTCGCGCGGCGCATCTGCGGGCGCGCACAGCGACAGGATGCGTCCCTGCTCGACGACGATCGCCGCCGGCCGCACCCCCTCGGGAGTAACCACCCGGCTGGACGTAAATACCTGTGTCATACTTCGGATATTCGAGCACCCCTGTGGAGAGCGCAAGTGCAAAGTGAGACTGATTTCATGCAACTGGCCATCCGCCTGGCGACGGAAAACGTGCGCAGCGGAGTAGGGGGTCCTTTTGGAGCGGTGGTCGTCAGGAACGGGGAGATCATTGCCACCGGGGTCAACCGGGTCACGTCGCGACAACGATCCTACCGCGCACGCCGAGGTGAATGCTATCCGCGAGGCGTGCAAGGCGCTGGGTACGTTTCAACTACCGGGCTGCGTACTCTATACCAGCTGCGAACCTTGCCCCATGTGCCTGGGTGCGATTTATTGGGCCCGGCTGGACTCAGTCTATTTCGGCAACACCTGTCACGATGCCGCCGAGGTGGGCTTTGATGACCACTTCATCTATGAGGAACTGGCTGTGCCCCGGAACCAGCGCAAAATGCCGATGGTGCAATTGTTGGCAGAACGCGCCATGGAGAGTTTTCGCGCCTGGCAGGAACACCAGTCCAAGATTGCTTATTAGTTTTCTGTTGGTGTTTTCTGTTGGTTTCGGGGGCAACTTCCGTCTATGCTCCCGTATGAGCACTCGATTGCTGGCGCTGTTCGTCTTGATTTTGTCTGCCAGCGCTGGTGTGGCCGCGCCGCCTTCCATCCCGGTGAAGATCGTGGTCGTTGCGCTCTACGAACCCGGAGCGGATCAGGGCGATACGCCCGGCGAGTACCAATACTGGGTAGAACGCGAACACCTGAGCCACGTTTATCCCTTTCCTCAGGGCTACCACGATTTGCGCATGAACGATCAGGGTGTCATGGGAGTGCTCGCCGGCGTGGGCACTGCAAGAGCGGCCGCATCCATCATGGCGCTCGGCCTTGATCCGCGTTTTGATCTCAGCAAGGCCTATTGGTTGGTCGCCGGCATTGCCGGAGCCGACCCCGAGGATGCGTCGCTCGGCTCTGCCGCATGGGCAGAATGGGTGGTGGATGGCGATCTGGCTCATGAGATCGATGCCCGTGAAATTCCTCCGCAATGGTCAACGGGTTATGTGCCGCTGGGCAAGACAGTGCCCTACGAGCAACCCCATACGCAGGAATTCGATGCTGTGTTTCACCTCAACCCAGGTTTGAGGGAATGGGCCTACCAGCAAACCAAGGCAGTCAAGCTCGACGATTCTCCGGCGCTCGAAGAGGCACGGGCACACTTCGCGGGAGCAAGCGCGCGGCGTCCGCCGTTCGTGCTCAAGGGCGATGTCCTCGCGTCTTCTACCTATTGGCACGGCAAGTTACTCGACCAGTGGGCCAATCAATGGGTCAGCTATGAGACCGGTGGGCAGGGGAATTTTGTCGCTTCGGCCATGGAGGATAGCGGTGTACTGCAATCGCTGACCTTTCTTTATCATGCTGGGCGCATCGATCTGGACCGGGTCATGGTATTGCGAACCATCAGCAACTTCGATCAGCCGGCGATTGGATTAACCCCAGCGGAAAGCCTGGCCGCCAGTGCGGGACACAAATATAGCGCCTATCTGCCGGCACTTGAAGCCGCCTACCGCGTGGGCAATGTTGTCGTCTCTGAGATTGTTACGAATTGGGACCGCTATCAGGATCACCTGCCGGGCAAGTGAGCGAGGACAAACCATGAGCACCACGATGCCGGGATCCAGCACTGGAACGCTGGGATTTTTCGAGCGAATGTTCCACATCGAGGAACGGGGATCCTCCTGGCGCACGGAGATCCTGGCCGGGGCGACCACCTTTCTCACCATGGCGTACATCGTATTTGTGAACCCGGACATCCTGAGCGAAGCGGGTATGCCCGTGCCTGCTGTTGCCGCCGCCACCTGCCTTTCGGCAGCAATTGGCTGCATTCTGATGGGCATCATTGCCAACTATCCCATTGCTCTTGCGCCCGGCATGGGACTCAATGCGTACTTTGCTTTTACCGTGGTGAAAGGGATGGGCGTTCCCTGGAGAACGGCGCTGGGCTGCGTCTTTATCTCCGGCTGCGTGTTTCTTCTGTTGACCGCGGCAGGGATTCGCCAGTTGATCGTGAATGCCATCCCGCGGGAACTCTTCGCTTCGGTCGCGGCGGGCGTGGGATTATTCGTCGCTTTTGTCGGCTTGCGCGACGCAGGGATCATTGTGCCGAACGCAGCGACGATTGTGGGCATGGGAAATTTGCGTGCGCCCCAGACTGCGCTGGCGTGTTTCTGCCTTTTAGCCATCGCTGTGCTGCAGGCGTGGCGGGTGCGCACCGCCATGCTGCTGGGGATTGTGGGCACCACAATCGCCGGCTTCGCCCTCGGTATTGTGAAGTGGCATCCCGTCCACTATCGCCTGACGGACTTGACGGCGACCGCATTCCAGCTCGACATTCGTGGGGCTCTGCACTTGGGAGGAAATTTCGGAGCTGGGCTGCTGGAGGTGATCTTCGTATTTCTGTTCGTCGATCTTTTCGATAACGTGGGCACCCTGGTCGCGGTGACCAAGAAGGCGGGACTGGTGAACCCGGATGGCGAGATTCCGCGTTTGAATCGCATCCTTTTTGCCGACGCTACGGCGACATTGGCCGGGTCGATGGCCGGCACCAGCACGGTGGTCAGTTACATCGAGAGTGCGGCGGGGGTCGCTGTTGGCGGCAGGACCGGCATTGCATCGATTGTCACCGGTCTGCTGTTTTTGATGGCTCTGTTTGTTGCGCCCCTGGTGGCCACTATTCCGATCGCGGCGACTGCTCCAGCGTTGATCCTGGTAGGGGCGTTGATGATCTCAGCCGTTACCGAAATTGAGTGGGCAGACCCGATGGTGGCGGTTCCCGCATTTCTCACCCTGATCACCATTCCGCTGACTTTTTCGATTGCCAATGGTCTGGCGTTCGGCATCACGTCGTTTGCGGTCCTGCGCCTGCTGCGCGGGCAGGCCACGCGCAAAGACTGGATGCTCTTCACCCTGGCGGCACTGTTTATCCTGCGCTTCATCTACATGGCAAAAAAGTAGCGGAGGTCTATTCTTACCCCGCGCCAATACTTTGTGCCAGCCCCGGACTTCAGTCCGGGAAGCGGGTTTTCAAACCCGCGAGAACGCGTTATCTAGTAATTCCCGGGCTTTAGCCTGGTGAGAATGCTCCAACCTGCCCAATCAACACATGCTGCGGAAACAAGCTAATGTCGTGGAAGGGCACGGCTTCAGCCGTGCCGTAACTGACACTGCCATACCCGGCTTTAGCCGCTGAGGTACGTTTTTCTTGTCCGCGTCGCGAATCAGCACTCTGTGAAGCTCTGCCATTCACGCTAGTGGATGGTCTGCATTTTGCGCGACATGTAGTCCATGAGCAAGTATTCGCCGAGCGTATCAGGAGTGGTGAAATACGCCTTGCCACGGCACATCTTGGTCATCTTTTGCACAAACTGCACCAACCCCAAATCCGAAGCCAACATAAACGTGTTGATCATGATGTTAGAACGCTTGCAGCGGGCTACTTCTTCCAGCGTCTCGCTCACCACCAGCGGATCGAGGCCAAAGGCGTTCTTATAAATGCGTCCGTCCGGAAGAGTGAGCGCTGAGGGCTTGCCATCCGTGATCATCACGATCTGTTTCATATCTTTCCGCTGCCGCTCGAGAATCCGTTGTGCTACCCGAAGACCCTCACGCGTATTGGTGTAGTGCGGTCCCACCTTGACGCGAGCAATTTGCGAGATCGGCACTTCCTCGGCCGAATCATGGAACAGGACCAGCGAGAGCGAATCGCCAGGGTACTGGGTGCGAATCAAATGCGACAGCGCCATGGCCACCTTCTTGGCCGGAGTGAAACGATCCTCACCGTAAAGAATCATGGAGTGAGAACAGTCCAGCATCACCACCGTGGCGCAGGAGCTCTGATACTCACACTGGTGCACCTGCAAATCGGAGTACTCGAGGTTAAGAGGCAGGGAAATGCCCTCGCGGGCAATGGCCGAGCTCAACGTAGCCGTCGTGTCCAGATTCAGGACATCTCCGAATTCATACATCTTGGAGGCGCCACTGGATTCGATGCCGGTCGCATAGTGCCGTGTATCGTGGCGTCCAAAACTCGATTTGCCCAGCGAGCCAAGCAGATCACGCAAAGTCTTGAAGCCTAAAAAGTCCAGGCTCTTGTCAGTCACCTCGAACCGCACCTGGCCCTCGGCCATACCTGCTTGACCAGCCGTCGATGGCCGGTTGGGATCCTGCCGCCCCTGCACGGAAATGTAATTCTCCTGCTCCATGCGCTCGATCAGCTTATCGATCAACTCATCAAGCTGGCCGTTCTCTGCCATCTCCTCAATCCGCTGCTGCATGTCGTCGTCGAACAGGTCGCCCGCCTCGAGGGCCTGGCGCAGCGCCTCGCGCAGGTTATCCATAGTGTGCTCGCCATCGAGCTCGGCGAACCGCGACCACGGATCCTGAAAACCGGAATCAAGCAGATACTCCGACAAAGCCTTGAGCATGTCCTCCATGCTCATCTCCGAGGCTGGGTCGCCGGTATATTTGGTGTAACGGATTCGTTTCATCTAGTTAAAGCCGCGGCGGCTACGGCGCTGCTCCTGGTACTCGTCGTAATCCCGTTCCTCCGCGCGCTCCTGCTTGCGTGTGGTCTTCTCCTGGGCGCTGAAGCCGCGCTCTTCGCTGCGGCTGAGCCGCTTGTGCGCGTACATCCCTTCGAGCAGGAATTCTGCCCCGGCCACAGCGGCTTCGGGCGCGTCGGAAGCCTTGACGGATAACGGCGAAAGCTGCGGGAACAGACCCTGGATTTGTTTCAGTTCCTCCAGAATCGCCTGCGACGGCTGATCGTCGTCGATGCGCACCGTGCCCCCAAGATTGAACCATTGCTCGATCTGTTGGGTATTGGTGCCGGAAAAATACTTGTCAAATATTTTTCCGATGGCCGCGCGAATCAGTTCGCGCACCACCACATCGGCGCCGCGCATCTCGCCTTCGTACTCCAGTTCAAGTTTGCCGGTGATGCCGGGCATGGCGGCATACAGGTCGCTCACCCGCGGGACTACCAGTTTTTCACCATGCAGCAGCGCCCGGCGCTCGGCGTTTGAAACCACCAGCTCCATGGTGGAGATGGGCAAGCGCTGGCTGACGCCGCTGCGCTTATCCACCTTCTTGTCTTCGCGCGCAGAGAACGCCACCTGCTCAATCACCTCGCGCAGGTATTGCGGAATGGTAATTTTGCTTGCACCCCGATCGCTCCACGCTTCCTGCGCGGTGATGGCCATGCCTTCTTCCAGCGTTTCGGGATAATGGGTGCGGATCTCCGATCCGATGCGGTCCTTGAGCGGGGTAACGATTTTGCCGCGGGCGGTGTAATCCTCAGGGTTCGCGCTGAAGGCGAGCACAACATCCAGTTCCAGGCGAACCGGGTAGCCCTTAATCTGCACGTCGCCTTCCTGCATGATGTTGAACAACGCTACCTGGATTTTGCCTGCCAGGTCGGGCAGTTCGTTGATGGCAAATATTCCCCGGTTGGCCCTGGGCAGCAGGCCGTAGTGCATGGTCAATTCGTTAGAAAGATCCTGGCCGCCGCGCGCTGCTTTGATGGGATCAAGATCGCCCACCAGATCAGCCACCGTCACATCCGGAGTAGCCAGCTTTTCCACGTAGCGGTCTTGCCGGCGGAGGTAGGCGATTGGTGTGGCAGATCCCTTTTCTGCGATCAAATCGCGGCAACGCCGGCACAGCGGACGATAGGGGTTGTCACGTATTTCGCAGCCCGCGACATAAGGCATTTGCTCGTCGAGTAACTCCGTCAACCCACGCAGGATGCGGCTCTTGGCCTGTCCCCGAAGACCGAGCAAAATAAAATTTTGTTTAGACAGCACGGCATTTACGATCTGCGGGATCACCGTATCTTCAAAGCCGACGATGCCAGGGAAGATCGGCTGCTTACTTTTCAGCCGGGCAATCAGGTTTTCCCGCAACTCGTCTTTAACGCTCCGCGTCTTCAAGCGCGCTTCATAAAATTCTTTGCTGCTCTCAAGCTCACCCAGAGTTTGGGGAAGACGGGAAGACATAAGTTTGCTCCTTTTGCCGGTCCTTGTTGTTCACCTTACACCCACCAGGCCCACCCGGCTACATCACGTGTCCATTGCGGGCTACCGCAATGCTCGCCTGCACTCCCCGTCGCAGCTTGGGCAGCATTGCGTTGTAAAACGCGATTAGCCGTTCCGTGCGTTCTGCGTCCGATCGCAATGCCAGCAATTCGATACGGAAGCCCAGATCGGTGGGCGATGCCCACGCCACACGAAAAGCAATCGGCTCGTTTAAATCAAACGCCCGGTGCGACTTTTCCCCACCCATCAATTCCAATACTTCAAAATGCAGCGCCGTGCATTCCTCCCGCATCGCCCGGCTCGCGGACAAGCCTTCGTCTCCGAAGAAGTCAACTTCCGCTTGTAAAAAACTGCGTGTGTTGTCCAGGTTCTCAATCTCGAACCGCTTTGCTCCCTGGCATAGGATGTCCATTCGTCCGTCGGGATACTTTTCCAGAATGCGAATGATTTCCGCCGTGCAGCCGACGACTGCCAGCCCTTCACGCTGGGCGCAGACCACGCCGAAGCCTGTTTTTTCCGCCAGGCATACGCTCACCATCTCCTTATAACGGTCTTCGAAAATGTGGAGCGGTAGCGCTGCCTCGGGAAACAGCACTACTTCAAGCGGGAACAAAGGTATCTTCATGCTGCTGTTATTATGCTCGTCTTTCCCCTGCCGCGGCCCGCTGTCAAGGTCCTGGTTTTGATCCCAGGCGATGAGCCGTTGGCTATTTCAAGCAGGATAGGAGGATCGGTTACTCCAACTCCTCCAGCAGCGCCTCCATCTCGCCCTGCGCATGCTGATTTCCGGTCCGCTGTGCGCTGGCGATGCCTTGCTCCAGCCGGGCTTTTGCCGCATCGCTGCGTCCCGCCTTTACCAGTGTTTGTGCTGCCATGAAATATCCGGCAGTGTAATCGGGGTGAGTGGAAAGCAATCGGTCGAATTCCGCCAGGGAAGCATCTGTCTGGCCCTGGTTGGCATGTTCCATTGCTAATCCGTACCGCGCAAAGGCATCTCCCGGGTTTTGCGCCAGGATCTCCGTAAGCATCGCAATTTTGTCCATGTAAATAAATCATATCCCCGTTCGCAAGTATGGAACATCAGGCATGTCTCCCGGGGAATAGGTGGTGTCGAAAGTGGAAGAGCCAGACCGGCGCTGGTTTGCATTCATGAGCGCATTTGTCCACACTCAAACATATGGAATCTGCCGATTCTTTGCTTCCGCCGCGCAAGGTTGCGGGCTCCCGGTCTGAAATGACCGAGCTGGTCTTGCCCAACGACGCCAACACGCTGGGTAACCTGCTGGGAGGCCGGCTCATGCACTTCATCGACCTGGTGGGGGCGATGGCTGCCTATCGCCATGCCAGGACACATGTGGTCACCGCTTCCATGGATCACATCGACTTCATCGCCCCGGTCCATGTGGGCGATCTGGTGATTTTAAAGTCCAGCCTCAATCGTGCGTTCCGCACTTCCATGGAAGTCGGGGTCAAGGTCTGGGTGGAACATACAATCGACGGCAGCTTTCGTCATGTTGCGTCGGCGTATCTCACCTTCGTCGCCGTCGACCCGCAGGGCCGGCGGGTGCGGGTTCCACCATTGGAGACGGAGACAGAAGAAGACAAACGCCGCTACGACGACGCAGGACGGCGACGCGAACAAGCGCAACAGGAACGCGAGCGCAAACAGAACACGCACGCAGGCAAGTAGAAAGGGATCTATATGGCACATCAGCAAACGCCCGCCAGGGCCGCAGACGCTACCCGGGGTAGCAAACATCATCGCCGTCGGTTCCGGTAAAGGCGGAGTAGGCAAGACCACGCTGGCCGTCAACCTGGCCACTGCCATGGTCAAATTAGGCTTTCGCGTTGGTCTTATCGACGCCGATATCTACGGCCCCAACGTTCCTCTCATGATGGGGATTGGGCAGCAGCCACGAGTGCTCGAGAACAATCGCATCGAACCCCTGGTGGCCCACGGCGTCAAACTTATTTCGGTCGGCTTCATTTCACCCGGAGACAAGCCGTTGGTCATGCGCGGCCCCATGTTGCACCAGATCATTCGCCAGTTCCTGCAGCAGGTCGAGTGGGGCGCACTTGATTTTCTGATTGTCGATCTTCCCCCGGGAACCGGCGACGTTGTTATCTCACTGGTGCAGACAGTTCCGCTGACCGGAGCCGTCATCATCTCAACCCCGTCCGATGTCTCGTTGCAGGATGCACGCAAGGCGCTCGAGATGTTCCACCAGGTCAACGTCGAAGTGCTGGGGTTGGTGGAAAACATGAGCCAGTTCACTTGCCCGCACTGCCACCAGGTGATCGACATATTCTCTCGGGGCGGTGCAGAGCGTCTGGCTAAGCAAGCCAACCTGGCGTTCTTGGGGTCGATCGAACTGGATCCGGAAATCCGCCATGGAGGAGACCATGGTTTGCCGATTGTGCTGGCCGGAGAAGGGAACCAGCATGCACGGCAATTCTTCCAGGTAGCCCGCAAAGTTGCCGAGCGCGCGCTGGCTCAATCGGCGAAAGACGAGAATATCTTCGAGATCAGCTGAGACGTAACAGGCTTCCCGGAAAAACCTGTTTTGTATCAGGGCACGACTTTAGTCGGGCCGAAGGCGAATGAGAATACTATGGGTTTTAGCCCCTGAGGTAAGTTCTATTCTGCCTAATTCGACTTTTCCCGCAGCTTGAGAGGCTGGCCCCGGCGATCTTGACAGTGACACACTCAAGTTCTAGAATCTGGTCAGGCTCGTCTGCGCTGGCCAGGATTGAAACCAGTGTGGAATGAGCGCCTTAGGGCAGGTGGACAATGTCTTCCGACCTTCGGATCAGCCCTCGCGACCGGCTGGTCCTGAACGCGATCATCGAACTGTATATTGCGACTGGGGAGCCTGTTGCGTCGCAAACGGTAGCACGCCAACTCGATAATAAGGATGGCATGAGTTCGGCGACGATCCGCAATGTAATGGCTTCGCTGGGGGAAGCCGGGCTGCTGGAGCAGCCACATACTTCAGCCGGCCGCTGCCCCACGGCGAAAGCGTTCCGCCTCTATGTCGAGCAGCTGCACGGAAACACCAAGTTGACTCCCATCGCGCTCACCCAGGAACGCAGGGATCAAATAGAAGATAGCTTTGCCGGAGTGAGCAGCCGGCAGCAATTTTTAGAACGCACCTCGCATGTGCTGGCCTTGATCTCGAGCGGGGTCGGCGTAGCTATGGAGGCGCAAGCGGAGACTTACTGCCTGGACCACATTCATTTTTCGCGAATTTCCTCCGGGCGTGTGCTCGCGGTCGTGGTCACCAGATCAGGCTTCGTACTGGATCGTGTGCTGGCGTTGGACCGCGACTTATCCCTCGCGGAGCTGGAATCTGCCGCGGCATTTCTGAATCAGAATTTTCGCGGTTGGTCCATCGAGCGCATCCGCGCCGAGCTTGCCCGCCGGCTCGAGCAGGAGCGCAACGAGTATGACCGGCTGATGCGCTCGATCGAAGAGCTCTGCCGCAAGGGTGCCTTGGAACAGGACACCGCGGTGCAATCGGTATTTATCGTCGGGGTTGCCAACCTGGTCGCGGGCGAAGCCGACGGAGAGCAGCTTCGCCGGCTGCTCAGTGCACTCGAAACCAAGCAGCGATTGATCGAACTGCTCGATGCGTACGTGGATGCCCGTCAGCAATCGGTGCGCGTCGTGGTTGGCCTGGAGGAAACAATTCCGGAGATGCGAAACCTGGTTCTGATCGGTGCACCGGCGCGCTGGGGCACACAGAGCCTGGGAACGGTAGCGGTCATTGGTTCCACCCGCATCCCCTATCAGGAGACCATCAACGCGGTATCGTTCATCGCCCAGCTTTCAGACCGCATACTACCAACGCAATAGTTGGTTATCCTCTTAAAGTTGTAGAGCATTGCACTCTGCATCATTGATCACGATTCTGCATCATTAAGCGAAAGGCTTTTTAAAACGGCCACCACTATGCCACGCAAATTTACCGATACTGCCCACGATGGGCAAAACAGCGATCCTGGTGAAGAACCCGTAGATGCAACCGCAACCGGGGTCGAGAACCAGGATGCAACCCAGACCAGCGGCTCAGAAACGCAATTGCAGATGGAGCTTGATCGCCTCAAGGCGGAGCGCGACCAGGCGATAGACCGGCTGGCGCGCCTGCAGGCGGAGTTCGAGAACGCCCGCAAGCGCGAGGCACGAGAGCGTGCGGACTTCCGCGATTTCGCAGTTTCGGGTGCGGTGGAACAATTTCTGCCGGTCCTCGATAATTTTCGGCTGGCTCTGGGATCTTCCGGATCCGTGGAGCAGTTACGCGCCGGAATCGAACTCATCCTCAAGCAGATGGACGAGGTGTTGCGCGCGCTCAATGTAACCCAGGTGGAGACGGTAGGAGCGCGCTTTGATCCTCGCGTGCACGAAGCGCTCGAGAGTGTCGATCGCACCGATCTTCCCGATCACCAGGTCCTGGATGAGGTTCGCCGCGGCTATCGCATCCGCGACCGGCTGCTTCGTCCTGCTCTTGTCCGTATCGTAAACAATCCGAACCAGAAAGAAGCATGAGTACTTCATCTAAAGTGACCAAAGTCGAATACTACGAATTTCTGGGCGTCTCCCGCGACTGCAACGATCAGGAGCTGAAGACCGCTTACCGGCGCCTGGCGATGCAGTTTCATCCCGACCGCAATCCCGACAATCCGGAAGCGGAAGAGAAATTCAAACAAGCCAGCGAAGCCTACCAGGTGTTGTCGGACCCGCAAAAGCGTGCAGCCTATGATCGCTACGGCCATGCCGGGGTCAGCGGTGCAGGCGGATCCGGTTTCGAAGGCTTTACCAATGCCGACGTGGGAGACATCTTCGGCGACTTCTTCGGCGAGATGTTCAACATGGGCGGCGGGCGCCGCAATGGCCGCCAGCAGCGCGGCCGCGATATCCGCTACGATCTGTCGCTGGAGTTTGAAGAAGCAGTCTTTGGCAAGCAGACAGAAATCCAGATTCGCCGCGCCGAGGTGTGTGTCGAGTGTCGTGGCACCGGGGCGCCGGCGGGTCGTGGTCCCGAGACTTGCCAGCAATGCGCAGGCCGGGGACAGGTCCGTTACCAGCAGGGCTTTTTCTCCATCGCGCGCACTTGCCCGATCTGTAACGGGGCCGGACAGGTGATTACCCATCCTTGCCTGCAATGCAACGGTGCTGGGCTGACAGACCGGCGGCACACCATCAGTGTCAGTGTGCCGGCGGGCGTGGAAGATGGAACCCGCATTCGCTACCAGGGTGAAGGTGACGCAGGGCGTGCTGGTGGGCCTAAGGGAGATCTTTATGTGGTGTTGTCGGTAAAGCCGCACGAGTTCTTCGAACGCGACGGCAACGATCTCCATTGCGTCGTGTTCGTCTCCTTTCCGCAGGTTGCGCTGGGCGACGACATCCAGGTACCGACGCTTGAAGGAGACACCACCCTGCGCATTCACGAAGGCACGCAATCGGGCAAGGAGTTCCGTTTGCGTGGCAAGGGTGTTCCTCATCTGAACGAGCACGGCCGCGGAGACCTGGTGGTGCAGGTCGTGGTGAAGACGCCAAAGAAGCTCACCAAACCGCAGCGCGACCTGCTGCGCCAGCTCGGCGAGACCATGCACATCGAGAGCAAACCCACGTCGCGCAGTCTGCTGGGCAAGATGAAAGACCTTTTCAGCTAACCCGCGCTCCAGGAGGGAGACACCGCAACTCCCTCCCCTGCGCTTCGCTCTCGCGAAACACTCCGCTCTTCCCTCATCAACCTGAATGGGTCTGCTTCGTCTTTCTACTCAGAGAGCTACATCCAGTTCAGCGAAGCTCTTCTCTTGACCTCACTGAGGGCCATAACTGTCTCTCGCCGTTTATCATCTCGATCTCCGAAGCGAAGCGTACTGCAGATCTCTCCACTACGCTGCGCTCCGGTCGAGATGACAAAGGGGAGGGTCTGACAGTCCGGAGCAGGTGGAGAGATCTCGGCTCTCTCCCTGACCGCTGCTGGACCATAACGACTCTCCCCTTTTCATTCGACCGGAGAGAGCGCAGTGGACAGATCTCTGTGTGGAGGCTCTTTCGGATTGTGGCAGATGGTTTCCCGCAGAGGTGTCACAAGGCCGACAGAGACGCCAGCAACCCCACTCAAGTCAACATCGCAGCAACCACCGCCATCGCGGTAATCCCCGCAGTTTCAGCGCGCAGGATCCGTGGACCCAAACTCACCGATTGCCAGCCTTCTGATCCGAAGAGAGTTTCTTCCTCCGCCGTCCATCCGCCTTCCGGTCCCACAGCGAGGTACACTGACGGATTCTCCATGACAGATTGCTGTAATCCCGATTGCATGGCCGCGTATAAGGTTGTCGATCGTTCCTGTTCGGCCAGCAGCAGACTCAATCCGGGCGGTGCAGGCCTGATCTTCACCGCCGCTTTCAAAGAAAGCACGTCTTCGACCACCGGCACATCGGATCGGCGCGATTGCTTCGCTGCCTCGCGCGCCACCCGGCGCCAACGCTCAACCCGGGCCGTCGCTGCCTGGGCCAGATGCTTCTCAGTGCGCCGTGCAGTCATAGGAATAAATCTCTCCGCTCCCAGCTCGGTTGCTTTCTCGATGATCCATTCCATGCGGTCGAACTTGAAAACCGAGAGCAGGAGCGTCACCGGAAGGGCGGGCTCGGCTTCCACTTCAGAGAGCAGCGCAAATTGCACCGCATCTCCACTGATCCCGGATATGACTGCGCGCCACACACGATCCCCCGCCACCATGTCACATTCCATGCCGGTTTGCGCACGCAGCACACGAATCAGGTGCGCTGCCTGTTCGCCCCTGAGCGAAGCGCTGCGGCCGTCCCAATCATCGGCAATCCACCGTCTTCGCGTCATCGCTCCCCCGGATTGTCAAAAGGTGTCATGGCCGAATACCACTTTGGTAAGAGGCTTGTTCGTTTTCCGCCCTGGGGCCCCTGGAATTCACTCACCCGCGCCGCTGACGGCATCACGCTGGGTGAGCTCCAAATCAGGCAACCGGAGCTGCCTGCTCCATCCCCAAACGTCGCTTTGCCCCGCGACTGCAGATTTGCTCTTCCCGGGGCACCTTCGTCGCAGGCGCGTAAACACTGGCGATTGTGCGTACGCAAAAACACTTCGGGGGACGCTTTTGGCGTCCCCCGATTGTGTTGCCTGTTACGTTGCCTGCTTACTTCTTCTTTGCAGCTTTCTTGGCTGCCTTCTTCGCTGGCTTCTTTGCTACTGCTTTCTTGGTTGCCATTGTTTCTATTCTCCCTTTGTCGAGTCGACATCGAACCTGCAAGAGATACTTTGCAGTTAACGAATGTATAGAATCCAGGAAAAATAGTGTCAAGAAAAAAATCACATTTAATGAATATCAATTGACCTATCGGAATCGATGATGCCAACCACCAACTCTCCTCCGCGCTCACTTTCCCGCGAGGTGGACACCATAATGTCGCAACAAAACCAGCGCGACGCCGCTGATCGAATCATGCCAGGCATGCGCGATCATTCCGGTTCGCAATCCTCTCCGCAACAGCGCGAGCACGCCAAACATAGCGCCATACGCGGCGATCAGCACTATTCCAGCAATTCCCTCATAGCCGTGCGCGCCGCCAAACACCAGCGCTGAGAGTGCGATCCCGACCCACACGCGGTGCGTCATGCGGGCAAATTGCTGCTGCAGGTAGCCGCGAAAAACCAATTCCTCGCAGATCCCCGCGGAGATGCTCAGTACCAGGAAGAGCACCATCTCCAATCCCGTCACCGGCGCAAGTTTCTGGGTCACGTCCCCGATTTTCTGTGGATCGATGTGCGATCCCGACATTTTCACCAGAACATTGCCCAGCACCGCCAGCAGCAACAGTGCCCCCGCCCAATAACCGAGAGCCACACCGAGGTCCGTCAACCAAGCGCGGCCTCCGGGCCGCCACTCTCCCAGCAACTGGCGCAGAGGAACCTTGCGCATATGCAGGCCCCACAGAACCAGGCCTGCTAAAACCCATTCATAGACGATGGTCAGGATGTAGTTCGTCGCCAGGTGCAAAGGCTGGCTGCCAAAGCTGCGCAGTTGTTTCACTCCGGCAACGGACAGCGAGATGATCATGATCACCAGCAGTGCGGTGTGCCACCACGGTGCCACCAGGCCGCCTTGTTCGTACGTCTGCCGGGTGTCGGATTGCGGCGTTTCCATCATCGTCATGTTATTGTGTTCCGTTGTTCGGCATCTCAAGAATGAGGCTGTCCGTTATGGAAGATGTAGTCATTGTCGCCGGAGTGCGCACCCCGGTTGGGAAATTTCAGGGCGCACTCTCCAACTTTTCTGCTGTGCAACTGGGTTCACTGGTGGTGCGGGAAGTCCTGACTCGTGCGCGGCTCAACCCCGATCAGGTCGACGAGTGCATCATGGGCAACGTCGTCTCCGCCGGGTTGGGGCAGAATCCAGCCCGCCAGGCCGCGCTCCATGGCGGACTAGCTCCCGCCGTCAGCGCCATGACCATCAACAAGGTCTGCGGTTCCGGATTGAAGGCGGTCGGTTTGGCAGTACAGGCGATCCAGACCGGCAACGCAGAGATTGTCATCGCTGGGGGAATGGAGTCGATGACCAATGCACCCTACCTTCTCCCCCAGGGCCGCAGCGGCTTCCGCATGGGCAACGCGACGGTGGTCGACTCGATGATCCATGACGGCCTATGGGAGATTTACAACGACTACCATATGGGGGTGACCGGGGAACACGTTGCTGAGAAGCACGGCTTCACGCGCGAACAGCAGGACGAGTATGCGCTGAACTCGCATCGCAAGGCAGCGGCAGCCTGGCGCGCAGGATATTTGCAATCGCAGATGCTGAGTATCGCGCTGCCGCCTAAGAAGAAGGGTGAGGCGCCCACCACGTTCGATCACGATGAGTCGGTGCGCGAAGACGCCTCGCTCGAAGCTTTGCGGGCGCTCAAGCCAGCCTTCAAAAAAGACGGAACCGTCACCGCCGGCAACGCTCCCGGCGTAAACGATGGCGCCGCAGCGGTGGTGGTGATGTCTGCGTCGAAAGCGCAGTCTCTGGGGCTTTCGCCTATGGTCCACATCCGCGCGCAGGCGACGAGCGGAATCGATCCTAAGTGGGTGATGCTTGCGCCCGTTCTGGGAATTCAGCGAGTGCTGGCAAAAGCGGGGTGGTCGAAGGAAGATCCGGACCTCTACGAATTGAACGAGGCATTTTCAGTACAGGCGCTAGGTGTGATGAAGGAAGTAGGCTTGAATCCGGCCAAAGTGAATGTGAACGGTGGAGCGGTCGCCATAGGGCATCCCATTGGCGCCAGCGGCGCGCGCATCCTGGTCGCACTGATCTATGAAATGATCCGCCGCGATGTACATCGCGGAGTCGCGGCACTCTGTCTCGGTGGCGGCAACTCGGTCGCCATGGCTGTGGAGCGCTGATCTCGGAAAGCAAGGAAGGTTCTGTGGGGGTATTGACTGCAACTCTTGTGTCGCCAGGGAAGTATGAGCTCATCGAGTATCCGCTTCCAGACCCTGAACCGGGATGCGTGCTCATCAAGATGGAGATGTCGGGGATTTGCGGCACTGACAAACATACCTACCAGGGATACACAACCCAATATGCCGGCGCGGGCTCACCCAGGGTGATCGAATTTCCCATCATCCAGGGGCATGAGAATGTCGGTACGGTAGCAGCGATTGGCGGCAATGGTATCTACAGCGACTTCGAAGGAATACCGCTTAACGTCGGCGACCGGGTGGTTGTGGGGGCCAACGTATGCTGCGGTCAGTGCTACTACTGCCGCCACGATTTTCCCTACTACTTCTGCCAGAGCACAACCGATTACGGCAACAACATGACGGCAAAAAATCCACCGCATCTTTTCGGTGGATGGTCGCAGTACCTCTACCTCGTACCGGGAAGTTTCCTGGTACGGGTGCCGGATGATCTGCCCTCCGAGGTGGCTGTTCTTACTGAGATCATGGCTGTGACGGTTGGGCTTGACCGGGCCAAGCAAATCTCTGCCTTTCCCAATGAGTCATTCCGCTTCGACGATACGGTGGTCGTGCTGGGCGTGGGACCACTGGGTATGTGCTTTCTGATGAAGGCACGTATGCTGGGCGCGGGAACCATCGTAGCCGTCGACCTGTCGGAGTATCGGCTGGCCACCGCCAAACGGTTGGGTGCGGATCATGTGCTCAATGTATCCGGTACAACCGCGGTGGACCGTCTCCATTTCGTCCGCGGCCTTACCGGCGGGCGCGGCGCTGACATGGTCATTGAGTGTGCCGGGGTTCCCCAGGCAGTTCCCGAGGGTCTGGACATGTTGCGCCTGGGTGGCCTGTTGGTGGAGGCTGGAAACTTCTCTGACTTGGGCGAGGTCTCCATCAGTCCCCACCGGCAAATCTGCGCGAAAAACGCGCGCATCCTGGGAGTCGGTGGGGAAGAACCTGCCGCCTATGCTCCCAGCATGCGGCAGATGGTGCGGTACATGAAGCACTATCCCTTGCGTGACTTTGTCACCCATCGCTTTCCGCTCCGTGGAGTCGAAGCTGCCATGGAAAAGTCAATCGCCCTGGATTCGATGAAGGTAATTATGGAGCCCTGGACGTAACCAGATTTAGTGACCTGATCAGCTTGCGTCCAGTTGGCTGACGACCTTGTTCAGGTACCTGAGACTGGCCGCGACGCTTTCGACCGGAGGCCGCGTAGTCGCTCCAAACTTCACATCCTGCTCCACGACCATCCAGCCGGAATAATGATTGCGCGCCAGAACGCGAAAAAATTTGGGAAAATCAATGGACCCTTCGCCAATGATGGTGAACGTCTTGGCCTCGACGGCCTGCTCAAAGTTCATCTTCTTCGCTCGCGCTTCCTTGAGCACCGCCGGATCGACATCCTTGATGTGAACGAAGCGCAGGATGTTGCGATACTTCTCCGCTTCCGCAATGCAATCGTCCCCGGCGTAGTCACAGTGTCCCGTATCCAGGCACAGCCCGATTCCGGTAGCCGAGGTCACATCGAAGAACCTTTCCGTCTCCGCTGCAGTTTCCACGTAGGTCGAAACATGGGGATGGAAAACCAGGTCCAGGCCAAACTCCTCCGTCACCTGTGCAGCTTCGGCCACCACCTTGGCCACCTGCTTCCATTGTTCGGCATTCAAACCTTTGCTGCCGTCAGCCGGAACGCGTCCCGCAATGCGATCCCGTTCTTCCGATTGGGCGTCGGCCAAAACCAGGAAGGGCGCCCCCAACGAGGAGAGCAATCCGCCCACCTTGCGGATTTGTTCCACCACCACCTTGGCCGACGCTGGATCGCTCAGCGGCACCGGCACAAACGAGCCCAGCAGCTTTAACTTCCGCTTGGACAGCTCGGCAGACAAAACGCTCGCATCCGTGGGAAAGAATCCATAGGGCCCGAGTTCGGTTCCGGTGTATCCCGCCTGTACCATCTCGTCCAGCATCTTCTGGTAGCTTTGTTCCCACGACGGGCCGGGATAGTCTAAGACGCCCCAACTGTCGGGAGCTGAGGCAAAGGTGAATCGCGAAGTTAGGCTTGTCATTTATAAAATCCTTTTAACATTGTAGATTCCGGTCGAAGATTAAAAGACGATCGTCTGCAACATACACTCGATGATTTCTTTCAGAAAGTCCAGCCAATAAGCGCTTATATCGCTCGTTTATAGTGGGGCGCCCTCTCCCGGTCAAGCCTTTTCGAGAGACGCCCTACCTTCCTTGAAGAGGGTCAGCATCCATCCCCTGCTATACTCGGCCCACCGGATTGACTGGAGCCGCCAATGCTTTTCAAAGCACTCAGTGCGGCGGTGTACGGCATCGACGCTCACATCATCGATGTTGAGGTTGACTACTCCGGAGTCAAGACCATGGAAGACTGGTTTCACACCGTCGGCTTGCCCGATGCCGCGGTGCGTGAAAGCCGGGACCGGGTCCGTGCGGCCATCAAGAATTCCGGCTTCAACATTCCACCCACGCAAATCACCATCAATCTGGCTCCTGCCGATCTCAAGAAAGAAGGATCGGGTTTCGACCTGCCCATCGCCATTGGCATTCTCGGCGCTTACGGTGCGTTGGAGCCGAAAGATCTGGCACAATTCCTGCTGGTAGGTGAACTCGGGCTCGATGGCTCTCTGCGCGCGGTTCCTGGTGTGCTGCCTATTGCCGTCGCTGCGCGTGCGCGTGGCATCGCCAATCTTGTCGTCCCCGAGCGTAATGCGGCGGAGGCTGCGGTCGTTGAGGGGGTAAACGTATTTCCCGTCCGCACCCTGATTCAGGTCCGCGAGCTGTTGAACGGCGGCACCCTCTTTGCCCAGCCGTTTCGCATCAATTCGCAGAGTCTGCTTTGCGAGCACCATGCCTACGCGCTCGATTTTAAAGATGTCCGCGGGCAGCAGACTGCTAAGCGTGCCTTGGAAGTCTCCGCAGCCGGGGGCCATAACATTCTTATGATCGGCCCACCGGGTTCCGGCAAGACAATGTTAGCCAAGCGGCTGCCCTCGATCCTGGCTCCGCTGCGTCTGGAAGAGGCTCTGGAGACCACCAAGATCCATTCTGTAGCCGGAGTGCTTGATGCGGAGGCGGGGCTGGTTACGCAGCGTCCTTTCCGTTCGCCGCATCACTCGATTTCCGATGCGGGGCTGATTGGGGGCGGCAGTATTCCTCGGCCCGGTGAAGTTTCGCTGGCCCACAACGGCGTTTTGTTCCTGGATGAGCTGCCTGAGTTTCCGCGCAATGTGTTGGAGGTGATGCGGCAGCCGCTCGAGGATGGAACCGTCACCATCTCCCGTGCTTCCATGTCGCTGAGCTTTCCTGCGCGCTTCATGCTGGCGGCGGCCATGAATCCTTGTCCTTGTGGCTACTTCAACGACAAGTCCCACGAGTGTATCTGCACCCCGCCGATAATGCAGCGCTACATATCGAAGATCTCTGGCCCATTGTTAGACCGCATTGACATCCACATCGAGGTTCCTGCGGTGCAGTACCGGGAGCTTCGTTCAGGTGCGGCCAGCGAGGGATCGGCGGAAATTCGCGCGCGGGTGATGGCGGCGCGCGAACGCCAGGATCAACGCTTCCTCAAGGACCGGATCTTCACCAATGCGCAAATGAACACCCGTCAAATCCGCACCTATTGTGAGCTTTCTCCAGAAGCCGAGCGGCTCCTGGAGAGGGCTATGCAACAACAGGGTCTGAGTGCGCGAGCACATGACCGGATACTGAAAGTCGCTCGCACCATTGCTGATCTCGATGCAGAGCCCGGCATCACCGTAGGCCACATTGCGGAGGCAATCCAGTACCGCACGCTCGACCGTAGCTTCTGGAGCTGAGGGTGGGATCGCAGCAGGAAGTGTCCTTGTAATCCACTCTTCCACTCTCACCAACTCTGAACGGAAAGTGTCCTGGTAAGCCACTCTTCCATTCACAACAACTCTGAACGGGAAGTGTCCTGGCAATCCACCCTTCCATTCACAGCAACTCTGAACGGGTGCCCCATGTTCGCACCAGCGTACGTGGGTTAAGGAAGACGGGCGAAGCCCATCAAGGTCTGTCTTTTCCTTGTTGGTCGTGCTCGGGCTACTCCCGGGTCAACTCTTCAATAAGTTTCCGGTGAGCCGGATACTCACGAATTAGCTCCGATCGCGTAGCCAGCTCGAAATCCTCAAACTCGAACCCCGGCGCCACCGTGCAACCCACGAGCGCAAAGCCCGCCGGTTCCTTCAATCTCGATGCAAACCAACATCCCGCTTTCACCACCGCTTGGAAACACCCACTACCAGAGCCCAGGTGCAATTCCGATGCATTTCCTTCCGCATCGATCACGTACACGACCAAACTATTCCCTGCATAGAAGTGCCACACCTCATCGGCAGCGATGCGATGGAATGCAGAAAAGTCCTTTCCCTCAAGCAGAAAATAAATGGCGGTCGACGCCGCGCGATTCCCGCCGAAGGTAGAGGGCAGAGCACTCCCGGCAATCGTCAGGTCTGCTTTATAGGTGGCACGGTAGTATCCGCCCTCGGGGTGAGGGCTGAGTTCCAGGTGATCGATCCAGTACTGCGCGTTCTCGACCAACTTACTGCCCCGCTTGTTGCCGCAAAGCATGAACGACCACTCGCAGCATCTCCTCCTCGGGAGCGCGCTTGCCGGTCCAGATTTCAAACTGCCGCGCCCCTTGCTGCACAAACATCTCCACCCCGGTCACAACCGGGATCCCTTTTTGCCGAGCCATGTGCAACAGTGGTGTTTCCACCGGGTTATAGACCAGGTCGAACACCAGCTTCGCGTTGATCTCTTTCGGCTCCAGGATGTGTTGCGCCTTCACCCCATGCATGCCGACGGCGGTGGCGTTGACAATCACATCGAAGCTGCTCTTGGCCACCTGTTCGCGGCGAATGGTTTTTGCTTTGGCTTCCCGTGCCAGCTTCTGCGCCGTCTGTGGCGTACGATTCAGGATCACCACCTCCGCGCCCTTGTTCACCAGGCCGAAGACCGCCGCTCGGGCGGCTCCCCCCGCCCCCAACACCAGAATCTTCGCCCCGGCCAGAGAAAGCCGCTTCTCCAGCGGACGCACAATACCGCCAACATCGGTATTGAACCCGTAAAGCTTTCCATCGTGGTTGCGCACGATGGTGTTGCATGCCCCTACCTGGGCGGAGATAGGGTCCATGTTTTCCAGATGCTTCAGCACCTCCTGCTTCAGAGGCATGGTTACGCTCAAACCGGAGACAGGCAACTCGCGGACCACAGTGAGCAGGTCAGTGAGTTTACTGGTTTGCAACGCCAGATACACCGCATTCACCGTTTCTCGATGGAATGCAGTGTTCATCATCAACGGTGACAGGGAGTGTTTGATGGGGTTGCCGACGACACCATAAATGCGCGTAGCGGTATCGATCTGCGCAATGCGGTACATGTCCGTGAGGGTGCGCGCGGTAATCTGGCCTGGAGCCGTCTCTTCCCCCTCGACAGCCGCGGCAAACGTGAAGGCGCTGCCCGCACGCACAGCCAGCACCCGGCTGACCACTCCCTGGTCGCCCATGCATAGGCCGACCACGTTGGCATGGTCGCCGCTGCGCTCGAGAAATTGCATCATCACCACGTTGTCGGAAAGTGACCGGGCCGTAGACACGATCTTGATAAATTCAGGTTCGTAGGGACGGATGCGTTCAAAGATGCCATCCAGATCCTTGGTCGTCTGAAAATCATGGTACGAGACCATGAGGGCCACGCCGCGACTGCGCAGCTTCTCCAGTTCAGAGGCCTCGATCGCCTCGGCCGTCTGCAATTCCAGATCCAGCAGGTGAAAACCAGACGCGGTGGCTTTTTGAAGCACTTCCAGTTCGGCCGCGATCGTGCCCTTGAACTTTCCCCCATTGGCCTCGCGGCGGCAGGTGGCGATGGCCGTGACCACGCTGTTTTCCGCCAGGAACTCCTTTAACTTGGGAAGTGCAGCAAGTGGCTTTTCCAGGTAGTCGAGCCGGAATTCCAAAAAGGGGCAGTCGCCGATGGAAGCAACGGCGCGGTCGACCATCTCGGCCGCCGTGGACCCAAGGATGGCCACGCACACTTTGCCCATGCGCGACCGGAGGTAGTGCTGCGACAAAGCTGGAGCAGCGGAATTCATGATGACAATCTGGGCATCTTACCGACCGCACCCGCGGGATGGCAACAACCGTATTATGGATGAAGGAGCGAATCCCCATTGAATCATTTATCGGTAGAGCAAACCACAGCATTGCATCCCTGGAATGAGCAGGGTGAGATCGACGCCCCCGGTCTGGAAAATTGGGTCCAGGGACGGCTGGCACGGCAGCGCGACCAGATCGATACCCTTTTAGCTGTGGATGGTGAGAAGACCCTGGAAAATACCCTTCGTCCTTATGACGATGCCGTGGCGACTCTCGGCGCTACTGGCTCACTCGCGTCGCTGCTGGACAGCGTGTACCCGGATAAAGCGGTGCGCGACAAAGCGCGGGAATTGACCCAGGCAGTGGCCGAGGCGGCTACTTCGTTGTCCCTGAACCAGGAGGTTTACCGTGCGCTTGCGGCGATCGACCTGAGCGCAGCCGATGCCGGGGACCAGCCACTATGTGAACCAGACCCTGCTCAACTACCGCCTGGCCGGCGTCGATAAGGACGATGCAACCCGCGCCCATTTGCGCGAGCTGTCCGATAAAGCGACCGAGCTGTCGCTCACCTTCGCCAAACACGTTCAGGAGAACGTGAACCGGGTCGAAGTGCAGGACGCCGCGGAATTGGACGGACTGCCGGAAGACTACATCCGCAACCACCCGCCCAACGAGCAGGGAGTGATTACGCTGACCACCGATTTCCCGGATATGCAGCCGGTGATGACCTTTGCCAAGAGCGCGGACTTGCGCCTGCGCATGTTCCGCGCCTACAACACCCGCGCTTATCCAGTGAACCGCCAGCTGTTGCTGGACCTGCTTGCGGTACGCCAGGAGACTGCTTCTGTCCTGGGGTTCCGCTCGTGGGCTGACCTGGCGACTGCTAACCAGATGATGGGATCAGCCGCCAATATGAAGAAATTTATCGGTGAGCTGGAGCTGGCATCGCGCCAGGGCGCTGTGCAGGAATACGAGATGGTGCTGGCCTTTGCCCGTAGACAGCAGCCTGGCTTGACGACGCTCAAGACCAGCGATCGCGGCTATTGGTACGAGCAATACCGCCGTGAAGCCTTTGATTTTGATTCCCAATCGGTCCGTCCCTACTTTCCTTACGCTGCCGTCGAGCAGGGCATACTTGAAACCGCAGCCCGCCTCTTCCAGGTCAGCTTCAAGCCCAACCTACAGGCCGCCGTCTGGCATCCCCAGGTGACCGCCTGGGACGTGTACGACCGCGGCCGGCTGTGTGGCCGGTTCTACCTCGATATGCATCCCCGCGAAGGGAAAGATAAGTGGTTCAGTGCTGCCCCGCTCATTCCAGGAATTCGAGGCCGGCAGTTGCCCGAGGCAGCGCTCATATGCAATTTTCCCGGTGGCAAAGCCGACGATCCGGGACTCATGCAATACAACGACGTGGTCACCTTTTTCCACGAGTTCGGCCATCTCATGCACGCTATTCTCGGCGGCCAGCAGCCGTGGGCGGGCATCAGCGGGATCGCCACCGAAGGAGACTTTGTGGAAGTGCCCTCGCAGATGCTGGAGGAATTCTTCCATGACGCCAGGCTGTTGGCTTCCTTCGCCCGCCACTACCAGACCGGCGAGCCCATCGCGCCGGAGTTGGTCGACAGGATGAATCGGGCCAGTGCTTTCGGCAGAGCCGATGGAGTGCGTACCCAGCTCTTCTACACTAGCTATTCGCTCGACGTGCACAACCAGCCGCCGGAAAATCTGGATCCCGACAAGCTGCTCGAAGAAGGCTACAAGCGCATGATGCCTTACGAGTGGGTCGAGGGCAATCGCATGTACTCGAGCTTCACCCACCTCATTGGCTACTCTTCGAACTACTACACTTACATGTTCGACAAGGTGATCGCCCTCGATTTCTTCCGCCAGTTCGATCCCGCCGACTTGCTCGACGGACCAACCGCGATGCGCTACCGGCAATCCATTCTTGAGCCCGGCGGGTCCAAGCCAGGCACGCAGCTGATCGAGGAATTTCTGGGCCGCGAACAAAGAATGGATGCGTTTGCCGCGTGGGTTGGCGAGGAGTTTGCCGGCGCTCCGGTGGGGAAGGGAAGCGATGGCGTCGGCCACTCTGCGTAAGGCGTGGCAGGGCAAGTGGGCGTTGGTCACCGGCGCCAGCGCCGGCATCGGGGAAGCGATCGCGGTGGAGTTGGCCCAGGCGGGGGTGAACCTGGTCCTTACCGCACGTCGCCGCGAGCGCCTCGATCTATTGGCGGAGCGGCTGCGCACAGGTCATTCCATCCAGACCAAGGTGATGGTTGCCGATCTTATCCAGCCCGGCGCGCCGCAGCAGATTTTCGATGCTACCGAGGGAGCAGGGCTCCAGGTCGATGTGCTGGTGAACAATGCAGGTTTCGGAGAGTACGGCGAGTTTCTCCACTCCCGCGTGGACGCGCAGGTGAACATGGTCCAGGTGAATTGTGCCGCTGTCGTTCACCTTACCCGGCTGTTTCTTCCCCGCATGGTCGAGCGGCGGCAGGGCGCGATGATGATTGTGGCCTCCACGGCTTCCTACCAACCGGTCCCTTACCTGGCGACCTACGCTGCCACCAAGGCTTTTGATCGCTTCCTGGCCGAGGCCGTGGCGGAAGAAGTGAAGCGATATGGAGTCCGCGTGAGTGCCCTGTGTCCGGGACCAACAGAATCAGAGTTTAACCAGGTCGCCGGGACCCGGAAAAATGACAAACGGAAGGTGCAATCGGCGGAGGAAGTAGCCCGCAGGGGACTGGAGGGTCTGGCGGGTGGCAAGCCTTGGGTTCTTCCTTACTTCCGCGGCCGCTTGCAGGTTTTCGGCCAACGATTCCTCCCCCGGACATTCGTCACCGGTACGGCTGAGCGGATGCTCCGGCCGGAAAGCCTCAAATAAAAATTTCTTCATTTTGAAGGACAACTTTGTTTGAGCGATTGCATCCGTATAGGTAACAACAGAGGCTACTTCAAACTTTCCAACCTAGGCACTTGTTTACTCCAATGAAGCCCCGCCCTCGGCGGGCCTCTCCTCGCAAAACCCCTGATTCCCCCTCCATATATGCCTCTTAAGCGGGTCCGCCGGAAGGCGGACCCATGTCTGCAGGGCATTCTGTTTACGTAAGATAGCCTCATGGCATCGTTAGACGTTGTCCGCGTACCCGGTTGGTCACGTCAGGAATGGCTGATCCATGGATTCAGTACGCGTAGCGGCGGGAAAACCACCGTTTACCGCCCCGGTGATGCCGATCTGAATCTGGGCTTTACCAACTCTGATGACCCTAACCATGTCGCAGAGAATCGCAGTCTATTTGTCAGCGCGGCCACTGAGGGTAAAGAGATCCTCGGAATGGTGACGCTGCGGCAGATCCATTCCTCACTGATCCGGCGGGTTACGGCAGATGATATAGAACAAGCCGCTGAAGGGGGATGGTCTGTTGACCGACCAGCCCGGGGTTCTCCTGGGCATTCAAACTGCGGATTGCATCCCCGTTCTGGTGGCAGACCGCAAAAACCGGGCGGTGGCGGCCTTCCACGCCGGCTGGCGAGGCACCTTAGCGCGCATCGTGGAAAACGGAGTGGGACGCATGCGGCTGGAATTTGGGTCCAGGCCGGAAAATCTGATCGCGTCGATCGGACCGGGCATTGGGCAGTGCTGCTATTCCGTGGGAGACGAGGTGCGGCAGCAATTCGACTCCCAGTTCACCTATGCCCCGGAACTCTTCCGCGAGGTATACGATTCTGACCCCGTAAAAGAGAAGTATCCCATGCTCTTTCTGACTGCCCGTGCGCCCGGGCACAGCGAACTCGGTCCCGGCATGCACCTGGATTTGGTCGAAGCAAATCGTCGTCAACTACTCGCCGCGGGGCTCAAGAAGGGGTCGATTTTTGTTACCGGGCTGTGCACAGGATGCAATACCGAGCGCTTTTTTTCCCACCGTATCGAAAAAGGATTCACCGGGCGGATGATGAGCGTCATCGGCATCGCGCCCGGCTGAGTTTAGGCGGCTGTCTCCGGCTTGGTCTCGTCAGGTTCTGGCGCCTTGCCCTTGGGATTGACAAGGTCACGCAGTTCCTTGCTCGGCTTGAAGTAGGGAACTCGCTTGGCCGGAACGTCGACCTTGGCTCCGGTCTTGGGATTCCGTCCCGTCCTGGGCTTGCGCTGGCGAATACGAAAACTGCCAAAACCGCGGATTTCGATCTTGTCGCCGGAACGTAGCGCGTGAATGACGGAATCAAAAATCGTATCCACGATCATTTCCCCATCCCGGCGCGTCAGGTCGCCCAGCTGGGTCACTTCCTCAACGAGGTCTGCTTTGGTCATGGTCCGATCTTCTCCAAAGTATAAAGGTAACCCGTGTCAGCTATAGTAGATGCAGCAATTTGATGGTACATCGGAATCAATCGCAGGGACGCCGCTCTCTGTGGATTGCGGGCTCTTAGCAACTAAACCTGCCATTTGGCGTCAAAATGAGTGTGGCTCGGCTGCAAATCGGATTGCCTTACAGATGCATCAGTTTTGAGCAGAGTAGCGTAGAATTTACCGCGTATCAATGCAATGGGTTGGACTACGAGTCAGGAATCAATTTTGGAACGACCACTTATCAGTATCGTAATTCCGGCCTACAACGAAAGCGCCCGCATCGGGAAAGCTCTGAACGAGGTTCTGCGCTGTGTTCATGAGCGTAATTGGCATGCAGAAATCCTGGTAGTCAACGACGGATCGACCGACACCACTGCTGCCGTCGTGGATCAATTCGCCCAGTTGCATCCTGAGGTACGCCTGCTAAATAATCCGCACAACCGCGGCAAAGGGTTTAGCGTCCGCCACGGGGTGCTCCATGCCGTGGGAGAGATAGTGATGTTTACCGATGCCGATCTCTCCGCTCCCATGGAGGAAGCTGAACGCTTATTTCATGCCCTGGACGAAGGTGCGGACATCGCTATCGGCTCCCGGTGGCTGGAACGAAACCGGCAAACGCTCAAGCAGCCACTCTATCGCCAGTTGTTTGGCCGATGCTTTAACGCCATCACTCGTTTGGTAATGGGTTTGCCTTTTGCCGACACACAATGCGGTTTCAAAGCCTTTCGCCGTCCCGTGGCCCAAACCATCTTCCAATTGCAGCGCATTGAGCGATGGGGTTTCGATCCCGAATTGCTGTTTATTGCCTTGAAGCGCGGCTACAAAGTGAAAGAAGTGCCGGTCACCTGGGGACACGATGAACGCTCGCGGCTCAGCTACCTCAAGGACGGACTCAAGATGTTGGAAGAAATCGCTTACATCCGTTGGGAAGCGTTCGCTGGTGCCTACGACCGAACAGTGGCTGAGTTTACCCCTGAGTGGCCCGTCGTCAAAGGCTGAGTAACGACGACCCGAATTTTCATTTCGCTGGTCTGCTCCAACACCATCGTTTCCGAACAAGGTCCGCAAAGCCAGAAATGTTGCAATCGGCGAAGGCGCCCTCCCGGGGCAGGAACCGGTACGTCTGGATCGGGTAAATCAAAAACGTAAATTCGTCCTTCACGGAGGTAATGGAGTTCCTTGCCGCAGCTCGGGATTAGCACATTGATTAACCATGGTTACCTTCTACTTCCAACTATGTATGAGCGGATAAATGGCCCAGGGGTTTTCTCGACGCGGAAAGGCCGATCCTGGTGTGCGAGAATAAGCAGTTCCCATGCCCATATCGCGGTCGATGTTCATTGCCCTCTCCCGAAATAAAGCCTTACGGCAGTTCATGGAAAACTCCTCCCTTGGGGTGCGGATGTCGTCCCGTTTCGTCGCCGGCAAGACGGTCGAGGAGGTGCTTGCCGCGGCTGCAGCCGTGAATCGCCAGGGGATTTCCACCACGCTCGACAGTTTGGGCGAAAATGTCCATTCTCCACAGGAAGCGCGGCAGGCGGCCGAAGTCTATCACCGCTTGCTGGACGCCGTCCAACAGCGACAATTGGACGCCAATGTGAGCGTGAAGCTGACCCAGATGGGTATGGACCTGGATCCCGAATTGGCCCTTTCTTTGGCCTCGGGCCTGGTGGAGCACGCAGCGTCAGCCAACACCTTCGTCCGCATCGACATGGAAGGCTCCGACTACACCCAGGCCACGATTGACATGGTGAGCAAGCTACACGCGAGCAACGGAAACCGGGGGCGCGTCGGGGTGGTGATCCAGGCTTATCTATACCGCAGCCAGGCGGACATCGACCGCTTGCTGGCGGAGAAGATCCGCATACGGTTGTGCAAGGGCGCCTACCAGGAGCCGGCCAACCTGGCCTTCCCGGAAAAGGCGGACGTGGACAAAAACTTCGTCAGGCTGATGCAGTCCCTACTCCCCAGCGGGGTGTACCACGGCATTGCCACGCACGACGAAAAGATGATTGACGCCACCCGCCGCTTTGCCCGGGAGCGCGGCATTGCGCCCGGCGAATTTGAGTTTCAGATGCTTTACGGTGTGCGCCGGGACCTGCAAAGATCGCTGGTCGCTGCTGGATATCGGGTGCGGGTTTATATTCCTTTTGGGACTGACTGGTATCCCTACTTTATGCGCCGTCTCGCGGAGCGGCCTGCCAACCTGCTATTCATCGCCCGTAATTTTTTCCGACAATAAGGAGAACGAAATGAAAACCAAGAAAGCCCTGGAACAGGCAGAGCTCATACTCAAGCTGTACGAGATACGCCGGGAGACGGCGCTGCGGACGTCGAGGGATTATGTCGGCGGAGAATTCATGCCTAAGTCCGTGGACGATTTTGTGAGCCTGGTCAAGGACGGCGGCAAGCCGAGTGGGCACATCCTGCAGGTCTACGGATATTGGGACATGGTGGCTGCTTTCGTGGTCCACGGCGCGCTGGACGAAGCTCTCATCTTCGATACTTGCCAGGAGATGTACTTCCAGTTTGAGAAGATCCAGCCCTACCTCGCCGGCTTCCGCGAACAGATGAAGCTGCCTGAATTTCTCCGCAGCATGGAGGCCGTAGTCACTGGTTCTCAGGAGAGGCGCACACGAGCCGTGACCAAGGCAAAGAAGGTGCGTCCGGCGGCGTCAGAGGCGGAAGAATTCGCGGCCGCCGCCGAGCCTCCGACTGCATCGCGCTAGAGACGCGAAGAAGTGTCCTGGTAATCGACTCTTTCATTCAAACCAACGAAAGGAGTGTCGTGGCAATTCACTCTTTCATTCAAGCCAACGAAAGGAGTGTCGTGGTAATTCACTCTTTCACTCATGCGAACGAAAGAAGTGTCAGTGGTAATTCACTTTTTCACTCACGCCACTCTGAACGGGTGCCCCATGTTCGCACCAGCGTACGTGGGTTGATAAAGACGGGGCGAAGCCCCATCTAAAGGTCTGTCTTTTTCCTGCGTAGAAGCGAAACGTATCAGTGACTATTCTCAAGCGCCGCGACAGCAAATCCCGTTGCCGCATCGCTCATGAACCGACCAATGTCTGACTTAGGATCACGCTTCAAATTCACCGACCAGGCCGGCCACTTTCCCTCGTCACGATTTTGATTTTGCTCGAGCCAGCTCAACCCGCGTTGCGCAGCAGGCCGCGCCAGACCCGCTTGCTCCAGGGCCAGAACAGTAAGCCCGGTAGCGTACCCGTCGCTCTGTGTCTCCAAAGGCGTCTTGTCAATCCGTTGCCAAGTACCCAAGTCCGTCAAACTCCAACCGCCATCCGCTTGCTGCTTGGAGAGTATCGTCGCTACCAGCGCGCTACGTTGGCTTTTGTCCAAAAGCCCGGGCAGCTTCGAGGAAGCCCATAACAGGTAAATCTTGTCGATCAACGGCTGGCTGGCATACTCCCGCCCCAGGTAGCCGCGCAGCAAACGAAGATTCTCTTGAATCTTAGGGTCGTTGCGGTAGTCGTCGGGAGCCGTGCCGACCGCCAGCGCCGCGAGTGCCGCTCCATAATACTGAGACTCATTAGACTCCCATGGAGACAAATGAAAATTGAGCCAGTCCCAAGCGCCGGCCTGCTCACCGGACTTGATCTGCAACGCCCAGGCATTATCAAACGCGCTACGCGTTATGTCGGCCAGATGATTTTTTTGTGCGTCGTAAATTGAAAGAATCAGTGCGTTGAGCACTGCTTCTGTACCGCGCGATTCCGGCGTTTTCGTGGGCCCCTTGGGATTATTCGCATAATACGGCCCAACCTGGTTCCACATGGTGACTCGCCGCAGCACGTTATTAAGCATGACGTGCTCGGGACCAGACGGCATCTCTTCGCCCAAAGAACCCCTCAGGCTGGACCGGGAAAACGCGTAAGGCAACACGGTATGGCAGGAGACACAAACCGTCTGATGATCCCGCTGGGAAACATCCCAACCTTGCCACCACTTTTGACGATAATCAAGGTAATGAGCCGCCGCAGCCTGGTTCCAGGTCGGATTGGTTGTGCCCGCTGCGTTTTCGACAGCACTGTCCGACGCCCCATTCCAAACAATGGCCAGGCACGGAACAACGATCACCAGCACAAATAGTCGGGCGGCTCTCACGTGGGCACTTCTCCTTTGCAAAAGAGAGAGAACGGGACCCTGTTGAGGTAGCGTATCACAAGGGTTTTAGCCGGCTTTCAATCCCTTCCATCAGCTCGGCGACCTTTGTCTTGCGTTCATCCTCGAGCTCCCGCAATCCCTCGATAACCCCGAGTCTGTCTTCCACGGAACGATTCTGGTTGAACTTCTGCTTGCCTTCCAAACGCAGAATCTGAAATTCAAAACCCACAATCGCTTTCAACTGCGAGTCAATGTACACGGCTGGTGCGTCGGTGACCTGCCAGGGAGCGGGAAACGACGCCTCGTGCTTTCTGGTTAAATCGCTGACCATCGTCCTGAGCCACTCCGGGTCCTCGATGAAGGTTATGCGGCCATAGGCATGAATGGCGGCGTAGTTCCAGGTCGGCACCACTCTCCCCGTCTCCTGCTTGGCCGGATACCAGTTAGGAGACACGTAGCTATCCAGGCCGAGGAAAATGATGAGCGCCTCGGCGTTAGGATCGGTTTCCCGCCATTGAACATTAGCGCGCGATACATGTCCGGTCAGGGTTCCATACGCACCCTTGGTTTCATCGAGCAGCAGCGGAAGATGCGTGGCTACCAGGCCGTTGGTTGTGATAGTGACCAACGTGGCCAGCTCGCTCTGCCTCATGGCCGCATGAAGCATGGGGAGGTCAGTTACCTCAAAAGCTTTTGGCGTATACATGCGTGCCTCCTGCGGGTTTTAAGTGTCTTATACCATTTAGACTTCTTCCCAGGGGGCTAGATGTCTAACAAACACGCCGGTACAGCCGCGGCGAGCACTCAAGCGGTGATTCCCGAACCATCGTTCGCTGAGCGGGCCCGAACTTTGATGCATCTGGGCCGAGTCGGGAGTCTCTCCACGCTTTCGCGCAAGCGGCCGGGATTTCCCTTCGGGTCGTTGATGCCTTTTGCCCTGGATGGCGAGGGTCGTCCTCTCTTCCTGATCAGCACCATGGCCATGCACACGCAGAACCTGCAACAGGATCCCCGCGCCAGCCTGCTGGTTACCCAGGCGGAAGCCGGCGGCGATCCGCTGGGCGCGGCACGGGTGACCGTCGTGGGCAATGCCTCGGTGCTTGCAGGGGACGACGCCAGAGAGGCTCGCGGCGTCTATCTCGAACGCCACCCCAACAGCAAGTATTGGGTAGACTTCGACGACTTTTCTTTCTTTCGCATGGAGGTAGTGGACGTTTATTACGTAGGCGGCTTTGGCGTCATGGGATGGGTCGCTGCGCCGGAATACTCCTCGGCCCAGGCCGACCCGCTGGCGGATGCGTCTACGGGGATTCTTGAACACATGAACGCCGATCATCAGGATGCCCTCGTCCTCCTGGTGCAGAAATTTGCCGGGATCGAAGCGCAGGAAGCGTCGATGACTGCCGTCGATCGCCTGGGCTTTCACGTACGCATGAAAACCGCCGACGGCATGAAGGGCTGCCGTGTGGCATTCCTGAACCCAGTGAGCACCTCAGCGGAAACCAGAAAGATGCTGGTCGAAATGGTGCAGCAGGCCCGTCACTCGTGAACACGCTCTATCGTCCTGAACTGATCTATGACCACGGAGCTTTCACCTCCGGGCCGGGTCTTCTGGTCAGCCCGCAAGGGGCCGTGCTGGCATCCGGTACATCGGCCGAGATCGCGGATCTGCCGCGAAGGGCCCTGTTGCCCGGTTTCGTCAATGCGCACTCTCACTCCTTTCAGCGGCTGATTCGAGGCAAATCAGAATCCCGGGCGATGAGCGGGCGTGATTTCTGGTCCTGGCGCGGGACCATGTACCACGCTGCCGCCCAGCTCGATCCCCAAGACGTCTACGACGTGGCGCGGATGGCTTTTCTCGAAATGCTGCTGAGCGGAACCACCACCGTGGGAGAGTTTCACTACCTGCACAATGCGCCCGGCGGACGTCCCTATGACGATCCCAACCTGCTCAGCAAGCAGATCATTGCCGCCGCTCAATCCGTCGGGATAAGGATCGTTTTGCTGCGCTCCGCGTATCTTCGATCTGGATACGAATTGCCGTCGGACCCTGGCCAGATTCGGTTTTATGAGACGGCGCGGCAGTTCATCGACAACATGGAGGCCCTGGCCGCAACCACCAGCGTGAAAATGGGAGTAGCTCCGCACAGCCTGCGTGCTGTGCCCCTGGGCGAGCTGAAAGAAATTGCTGCATGGACGCGGGCTCGCAAGCTGCCTCTCCATATGCACGTGGCAGAACAGGTCGCGGAGAATGAGGCTTGCGTCCGCGAATATGGCCTGACACCGGTTGCGCTGCTGGGAAGGGAAGGCTTACTGGGCCCTGATTTCACTGCGGTGCACGCAATTCACATCACCGCGGAGGAGATCGGTTCGCTTTCCCGCTCAGCCACCACCGTGTGCTCCTGCCCCACCACCGAGCGAAATCTGGGCGACGGTATCATCGCCGCTGACCTTGTGATGCGCCAGGGCATCCCGATTGCGTTCGGATCCGACAGCCAGGCGCAGATCGATCCACTCGAAGACGCGCGCGAGCTCGAATACCATTTGCGCCTCGAGCGTCAACAGCGGGCCATTCTCGACCAGATTGGAAATCAGACCCTGGCCGCGCGCCTTTTTGACTGCGCCACCGTTCATGGAGCCCATGCGCTCGGGGTCCCCTCCGGGTTGGCGGACTTTTTCACCGTGGATCTGGATGATCTATCCATCGCCGGGCACGTTGGTGAAGATCTGCTGCCCTTGGCCGTCTTTTCGCTCACCCGGTCGGCTATTCGCGATGTAATGGTGAATGGCCGCTGGGTGGTCCGCGATGGGAAGCATCCGCTGCAGGAAGAGATTGTCTCCCGGTATAAGGAACTGCACCATAAACTCTGGGGAAGAGTGCCAAGAGAACTCGAGGATCCGAATTAATGCCCCTAAAGGCGGCGCAACGCTGGCTACCTGTCACCCTTCTCTTCCTGGCGCTCATTCTCTGCCTGATGCGTTTCGTCTGGCTGCATGCGGACTTTCCCAACCACTCGCCCTGGATGCTGGATTCGGCGAAGTACACCGATGAGGGGTGGTGGGCCAACGCGGCGGTTCGCCATTTCCTCATTGGACACTGGGAAGTCGCTGGGGACTACAACCCGGCGGCGGCCGTTCCGGTTTGGCCGGCCCTGCTAACCATTGTCTTTAAGCTCACTGGCGTGAGTATCATTGCCGCGCGGGCCGTGAACGTGGGCTTTTCCACTGCAACCGTAGCCCTGGTTTACTTAGTGATACGCCGCTACGGCGGCACACAAACCACCGCGGCGGTAGCGGCTGTGCTATTAGCAGCGAGTCCCTTTGCCTTCGCGTTTAGCAGGCTGGCGACATTAGACACCATGGTTGTTTTCGAGTGGGTGCTGATTGTGTGGGCGGCTTCTTACGCCGATCGGGAACACTCCTGGCCGTTGCCCCTGCTGGGCGTGCTGATGTGTGCCATGGTTCTAACCAAGACCACTTCGCTCGCCTTGCTGCCGTCTATTCTTTGGTTGCTCTGGAAGAGGAACCTGCGAGCCCTGCTGACGGTGAGCACCCTGGCGGGCGCGATCCTCGGCCTATATTTCCTTCTTCTCCTCCGATCCAGATACGCCGGTGATTACCACTACTTCTTCGCCATCAATGCTCTGGCAGACGTAGAACTTGCGCGCACAGGTTCTCTTCTGAAGCAGTTGTTTCGCCATGGTCTTTGGATCGATCGCATCTTGTACCCGGCTTCGCTCGCCGTCCTTGTCCTATCGCTGATCTGGTTGCGGCGGCTTTGGCGAAACCCTCTATTTGCTGCATCCTGGATAGCCTTCGCAGGCAACGCCCTCTATATTCTTCGCCGCCAGGATGACTATGCACCCAGGTACTTCCTCGTCATGCTGGTGCCGTTGATCCTCGTCCTGGTCCTCACCCTGCAGGAACTCGAAAGCCGCCATCGCTGCCTGGCCACACTCCTGGCAGCCACGCTGACCATCGCTGTAATCCTCAATACAGAGCAGATCTTCAACTTCCTCGCTCATCGCCAATACCAGTTCTACGAGGCGGCGAAATCCATCCAGGCAACTGTGAACGCAGACCGTGGAGCAAACCGCTTGCTGCTTGGTACGAGTGCAGACCAGCTTTCTCTTATGATCGGTATCCCCGCGATCAATGATGGATACAGTAGCGAGGATCTTACTGAAAAGGTGTCGCGCTACCAACCAGGCTGGTATGTAAGTTGGAATGATCTGGATCAGGACATCCTGGAGTCTCTCACCGATTATCGCCTCGACCAAGTCGCGAGTTATCCGGTCTTCGACCACGAAGACAGGAACCGGCTCAAGCTCTACCGTATGGTTCCTCTAAAGGACGAACGCAAATGATGAAAACAATTCTGGCCGCACTGCTGATCCTCGCGGCCGCGGCTTCCGCCTCGGCCGCGACCCCGCTCCATGTCGTCTTTGACACCGATATGGGCAACGATGTCGATGATGCGCTGGCGTTGGCCATGCTGCATGCCTTTGCTAACAGGGGTGAGGTCAAACTGTTGGCGGTCACCGTAAGCAAAGACAATCCCTGGGCGGCCGAATACGTTCGCCTGGTGGACGAGTATTACGGCCGAGGTGCGATCCCGGTCGGTATTGTCCACGATGGCAAGACGACGGAAGATGGCTTGTACGTGAGGCAGGTATGCGAACTCCACGGCCGGCGCCCCGACAAGGCTGCCGTATCCGACGCGGTCGAACTGCTGAGGAAGACGCTGGCTGCCGAACCGGACGGCGCCGTTACCCTGATCCAGGTGGGCTTCTCCACCAACCTGGCGAGATTGCTCGAGTCTGTGCCCGATCGCGACAGCAATCTGAGTGGGATGGAGCTGGTAAAGAAAAAAGTTCGCTTGCTGACGGTGATGGCGGGAAATTTCGCTGCTGCCAAACCGGAATACAACGTGATGACCGACGTACCAGCCGCGAGCAAATTGTTTGCTACCTGGCCGACCGACATTTACTTCAGCGGCTTTGAAGTGGGAGAAGCGATCTTGTATCCCGCTGCCAGCATTGAACACGACTTCCCGGCAGACAACCCCGTCGCGGAGGCATACCGGGTTTACCAGAAGATGCCGTATGACCGCCCCACCTGGGACCTGACAACCGTTCTGTTCGATCTGCGCCCCGATCGCGGATATTTTGACCTATCCCCACCGGGCAACGTCGCAGTCGCACCCGATGGTTCTACCAGCTTTCAGCCCGGCGCGCAGGGAAAGCGCTATTTCCTGAGCGTCAACCCGATGCAGGCTGCAAGGGTGCGAGAAGCCTGTGTGTGGCTTGCTTCCCAACCCAAGTGAAATGCAGCTTCAAAAACTCTCTACCAGGGCCATCTCTTCCCTGGAACGGATAGGCCGGCCTCCGCCGCGTTCGTCCCCAGGGAGTCCCTCATCCCGGGCGGGGTCCTCCGTCAACCGAAAACGAGCAACCATCTCCTGGAGCTGTGCCGCTTGGCTGGCCAATGATTGAGCCGTGGAAGTGAGTTTCGTAGCCTCCGCTGAATTGCTACGGGTGACGCGGTCCATCTGGGTGACTGCTCCGGTGACCAGCTCCACTCCCGTACTCTGTTCCTGGGAAGCACTTGCAATATCACTCACAAATTGGGTGACTTGCCGTACCGAAGTGACCAGACCCTGCAAGGTCTCGCCGGATCGATTCACTAACTCAGCGCCTTTCTTAACTTTCCCCACAGAATCGTCAATCAGGCTCTTGATCTCCCTTGCCGAAGAGGCGCTACTCAACGCCAGATTGCGGATTTCCGACGCAACCACAGCAAAGCCACGCCCTTCCTCACCCGCCCGCGCGGCCTCGATCGCGGCGTTAACCCCGAGAAGGTTTGTTTGGAAAGCAATCAGGTCGATGGCTGAAACAATCTCCGCGATTTTCGCCGATGAGGCAATGATCTCGTTCATCGCGCCCACGGCTGCGGAAACAACCCCGCCACCTTTCACCGCCGCGTCGCTGGAATTGCGCGCCAGCTGATTGGCTTGCGACGCGTGGTGGGCGTTGTTCTTCGCGGCTGCGGTAATCTCTTCCAGACTTGCCGAAGTCTCCTCCAGCCCGGCCGCCTGTTGCTCTGAGCCCCGCTCCAGGGCTTGGGACGCGACGATCAATCCCCGCGAAAAAAAAGTAAGCTGGCTGGTCGCGTCATGGACCTCTAACAACGCAGATCGCGTAGATTCCCACGACTGATTCAGGGCGGTCGCCATTTGTCCAAGCTCGTCCTTGCTGTCGATTTTAAGTTGCCCGGTGAGGTCCCCTTCCGCAGCTCTTAGTACGAGTTCCATCATCCCGCTGAGCGGGCGGGAGATCATCCTGCTCATAAACCAGCTAAAGAACACTCCCAGCACCGCCGCCCCGGCTGCGAGTGACAGCATGGTAAGGCGCGCCACTTTGTAAGTAGCCTCGCTTGCCAGCCGCGATTTGGCTGCGGCATCTTCCCGCAGACGGCATATCTCGGCAATCGTCAGGTTGATGCTGTTGGCGAGCGAAGTGGTCTTTTTCAGTGCTGCCGTCGCGCCCCCCTGGTCGCCATTTGCAAGGGACTGAAATACTTTTTCCGCTTCATCTTGGAACAGGGGCAGCTCTTTCCGCACTTCTGCCACCTTCTGCTTGCTCTGGACATCTGCGAACGATTTGTCCGCCACGTCCAGCGAGTCTTTTACTGAAGTTTCAAGCTCACCCAACGTTTCCTTTTGGTCCTCGAGCGCCTCCTTGTCCCCAATCGCCAACACCGCATCGCGCAGAATTCGCGTGCACTTCACTTGAAAGATGGCGGCTTCCTTGATTGCCGAGATGCCGGAGAGATCATGGATGAAAAGTGATTGAGCGCTCGCATTCAGCAGCGACATCCGTGTCAGCCCCTGGTAGCTCACGATTCCCGCAATTGCCACCAACACCCCAAAGGCGAACACCAGCTTGGTGGTCATTCGCAAATCGCGTAAGCGTACCATCGATTTCACCTTGAATAGGGGGGATTGCGGAGGCTGACCCCGAAGTGGCCGCTCCGGCCATTTGTGTACGCAGCCTTTCTATCGGCACGTTGAGGATAGGCTTTAATACGCGCTGAGCTATGCACTTTATGCGCTCTCTTGCCGATAGGTATTTCGAGGGTGGTCTCGCCGCCATACAGCGTTCTGGGTTCGCATTCACCCTCTATTGGCTTCATCCTCAGTTCAACAGTTGTCGGCTGACGAGCCGGCGGAAACGGAACGGAGTCATTTCCGATGGCCATAGCAACCCCCACACTGTTCCTGATTCTTCTCCTCGGTTCAGCCGGATTTGTTCCCGGCTTTCTTTCTTTAGCCCGGTCAAATACCCCCACCGCCAATACCGCCTCACCCTCCAGCACTCCAACCCGCGCCCATTGGAAGCAGAAATATATGCGGCCCCCAAGCGCACCGTTTCCGCCCGACAACCTCTACTCGAATGACCGCGACCTATTGGGTAAGAACCTCTTCTTTGACCCTCGACTGTCTCAGTCGGGTTCGATCTCTTGCGCCAGTTGTCACAACCCTGGATTCTCCTGGGGCGACGGCCTCGCAAAAGGCGTTGGTACCGGCATGAAACAGCTCGGTCGCCGCTCGCCGACCATTCTCAACGCCGCCTGGTCAGATCTTCTCTTTTGGGATGGACGGGCCGACAGTCTTGAAACGCAGGCGCTAGGTCCTATCGCTTCAAAACCAGAGATGAATATGCCACTCGATGCCATGGTTCAAGTGCTCCAGGGAATCCCGGAGTACAGGACCCTTTTCGCGCGCGCCTACCCTGGCGAACCCATCAGCGAGAAGACTGTGGCGCGCGCCATCGCCACCTTCGAGCGCACTGTCGTCTCCGGCGAGGCCCCCTTTGATAGGTGGATCTCTGGAGACGAAAGCGCCATCGGTGAGGACGCCAAGCGCGGTTTCGATCTATTTAACGGCAAGGCCGGCTGCGTGCAATGCCACTCCGAGTGGAACTTCACAGACAACGGTTTTCACGACGTTGGACTGGAGGATACCGACCGCGGCCGCGGCGCACGCCTGCCGCTGGAAGGAATGCAGTTTGCCTTCAAAACTCCGACCCTCCGCAATGTCGATCGTCGTGCTCCTTACATGCACGAAGGCAACGAACAAACCCTGGCAAACGTCATTGACTTTTACGACCGCGGTGGCGACGCCCGTAGGAAGAGCCTCTCGCCGGAGATCGTTCCGTTACACCTCACCGCGCAAGAGAAAGCCGACCTGCTTGCGTTTCTCAGCACCTTAACCAGCGTTGACAAACCGGTAGAATTCCCCAACCTTCCCAGATAAAGAGGTCACCCATGATCAGTCGAAAAATATTCTGCACTCTTTTCCCCATTGCCCTTGCGGCTCTGACCGTGCTCCCACTGCTTGCGGCGGATCATGAGATCACCCAGCAGGACCGCCACTTTTCTCAAACCGAAATCACCATCAAAGCGGGGGACACAATCAGCTTCAAAAATGACGATGAGGTAACCCACAATGTGTTCTCTATTACTCCCGGCATGGAATTCGATCTTCACCGCCAAGCCCCCGGCGCCACGTCGATGATTCCATTCGCCAAGGTCGGAGACGCTGAGGTGGATTGTTCCATTCACCCCAGAATGAAGCTGGTGGTTCACGTCACCAAGTAATCTGCTTTACCTGCCTTCCCCCGGAGCCCTGTTAGCTATGAGCCCGAAACTGTCCGCTCCTCGGGTTGTGCTCGCCGCCATGATCATTGGCGGCCTGTGGATGGAGGCGGGCATCCGCGTCGCGCGAAACCCCCCGGTCATCGCGAACCGCACCATCGAGGCGCATCTCGCGGTGCCCTATGACATAGAGAGAATTTTCTCTCGTTCATGCAAGGACTGCCACTCCTACGAGACGCGCTGGCCGTGGTACAGCCGGCTGCCGATGGTATCCGGCGTTATTGGCAACGACGTCATTCGTGCTCGCTCCTACATGAACCTCTCCGATTGGAGCGCCACGATAGATAAGGGGAAAGGAGAAGAGGCGGCCGCACTGAATGGAATCTGTGAGGAATTACGATCGGACTCGATGCCCCTGACCCGGTACCGCAGAATCCACCGGCATGCCCACTTAACTGAAGCGGAGGTCGATATCATCTGCCGCTGGACCGAAAAGACTGCGGCCGCCTCGGTCCACTAACGCCGGACTTTGATCTTCATCTAAGGGTCCCACTCTTCCCGCCGATAGGGTCTACAAGTAGCGCGCCCCACCTCCACAAGTACGGAGACCCCTTCATGAAGCTTTACTTCACTCTCGTCCCACTCCTTACCGCCTTTTTCGGAACATTCGCCCCTCCGGCTGTGGGACAGACCCGTCTCGCCGGTCACATCGGGTTCGTCCTTCCCCTCGTCACCCAATCCAACGGCTCCATCACAACCATCGCGGACGGATTCTCCATCGGCTTTCCAACTGGAATCACGCTCGTCGGACCGGGCCGACTGGCCTTCGACATGGAATTGGTCCCATCGATTCAGAAATCGCCGCGCACTGTGTCCCTCACCGTCCATCCCGGGTTTGTCGAAGCCGTGGGCCATGGGTTCGCTGTTGGGGTGCGCGCGGCCTTCGTGGTCAACACCAGCACCTACGGATTCACGCCTCTCGTTCACAAGAGTTGGCCCATCGAGAAGCCCGGCCTGCTGAAGGCCTACTTCCTCGAGGCCGACCTGCCGGTCCGTTTCGATCGCCCCACCGGAGGACCTGCCACCACCCCCGTTACCTTCGCCATGCACTTCGGTGTCGGCTTCTAGATCGCGCTGCTGGCAACCACCAGGCGCTAAAACAATCTGCCTAGCTGAAAGAAAATCTTTCGATGATCTTTGCCATTGCCGGCAGCTCCGGCGATTTCAAACGGTCCCACTGCAGTCTTGATCACGATGCCCACGACTCCGTCCATGGGAACACTCGGCTCATTGGGTAGGAAGAAGGTCTTGCCGGCCTCATAGGTGGTCAAAAGGGAAATGGTGTCTCCCAGAAAAGGAGGCAGCTTGGCCAGCGTGCGAATGTAACCCGTCTGGAACAAGTAGTACTGGTTGGTAATGAGCTCGTTCTCTCCGAAGGCGGAAAGTTGCACTCCACCCCCCAGAGAAAATGGAGGGATCCCCGTGTTTTCATAGCCCAGCGTCGAGCCTCCGGACGCGGTCAGGTAGGCTGATGATTTCGTATTAACGGAAAAGAAAACGAGTAAGAAGCTCCGTCAGCGGAAATGGCTTTTGGGTCCCGGTGTTCGAATCCCACCACTCTCCACGGTAGGTTGCGGACATGCCGCGCATGGGCAGCACAGGATCGTCCGTAAGGTTGAGGTTGTAGTGAAATCGGCTGACGCCGATACGTCCGGATTGGACGGGATAAATAACCGTGTCTCCAATCACCGGCGAATATCGTTGATAGGCCGATTGGTAGCCTACGCGGGCCTCGGCGGACGGACCGAAATTGTAGCCAACATCGAGGGCTCCGCCAAACTGCCGCTTCCGGTATTGCGAGTCGATGTGGTTGTCAAAGTAGAAATAGAACTTCTCGGTGTCGAGGGCGACCTGCGGAGCGATGAAGAAATGGGTAGAGGGAGAGAACGGATGGTAGTATTCCGAGGACAGCCGATAGATAGACCCGGCCACAACGTCGTTGCGTAATTCCGAGCCGAACGAACCGAAGTCCAGGAAAGTGATGCGTGCGCCTAGACTGAACAGCACCTCGTTGTAATTGGTTCCGTCGATGATAATCAACGGCCGTACGATGGGCGGGGAGTAGGACTTCTCCAGAGCGGTAGACCAGAAGGCCCGGCTTGTTGTCCTTCTCCGTCAAGCTATAGCTCAAGGACGCAAAGCGTCCGGTTCCCGCGATCCGGGTGAACTGCTGTTCCAGGTTAACGTTGTCCACCGGCTTGCCCACATCCGGGCTCAGCCTGCGCTGAATCCTGTTTGCCAGATGTGGAGAGGTGCCCGTCACTGCGATGAATTGGGGAACAGGGGATTGGCGTGTGCGCCTTTCGCGCTGTTCTACGTATTGCTTCCACGCTAGAATCATCGACAGCAAGCTTGCTCAGGATAGCGCTCTTGCTTTCTGCCGCCTCGTAACCCAGGTGGATCGATCTCCGCCGCCTTGTCATAGTCGAGAGCGTCGTATTTCTGCAGTGGAACGGTGACCAGAACGTCCGCCATTTGCATGCTCTTAAGCTCGTTGGCGGCGATCATTACGCTTAGCGACTGCCCCAGAACCGAAAATGTGTTGAGTGGTTGTTGCGCACTGAACGAATCCGCCTGCAGGTAAACGGCGATCGTAAGCTGCGCGCCCATGTTCTTGGCAACATCGACCGGCAGGTTATTGAGCAGCCCTCCGTCTGCGTAAACATTGTTGCCGGAGCGTACCGGGGTAAAGATGCCGGGCAATGACATCGTGGCCCGCAGAGCGAGGGACAGTGACCCATCATGAAAGACGTGTTCCTTGCCGGTGTTCAGCTCTGTGGCTACGCAGGCAAACGGAGTGGGCAGGTCATTGAAGCTCTTGATCTCGGAATAGGCAAGCGTCACGCGGTCCAGGATGAAGCTCACCTCCTGCCCGGCATTGAAGCCTGCAGGAAGCTGAACGCCATGGCGTAGACCAAACTCAATCCGCGTTGGGAACTCTACTGCATCCTCTTTGCGGCGGTAAGAGAGGTCACGGAAGGGCAGCTGCCCACTGAGTGCCTGGTCCCAGTTCACATTCTGAATCAATTGCTGGATCTCATCAGGAGAACGGCCGGTCGCATAGAAACCGCCAACCAGGCCTCCCATGCTGGTGCCGGCCACCAGGTCTACCGGCACGTGGTGTTGGTAGAGCCATTGCAGTACGCCAATGTGGGCTAACCCGAGCGCGCCTCCGCCTTCGAGCACCAGCCCTATTTTTTGCCGGGAATCCTGAGCGTGAAGCGCAATGCTTACAAAAAACAACAGGAGCACTACAGGCTTCGCCCGGCGGCTTCTTGATCCCTGATTCATGGACGGGTCCATCATCGCCCGGAACTGACTGGGCGCGAAAGTACTATTCTGGGAGCCCTGGCTAATCGAAAACCACGGTCTTGTTGCCGTAGCAAAGGATGCGTTGTTCCAAATGCCAACGGACTGCGCGCGAAAGCACCACCCGTTCCAGATCGCGGCCCTTGGCGATGAGATCTTCGACCCGGTCCCGATGCGAGATGCGGGTGACATCCTGCTCGATGATGGGGCCTTCATCGAGCACCTGGGTCACATAGTGGCTGGTAGCGCCGATCAGCTTAACGCCCCGTGCAAAGGCCGCATGATACGGCTTGGCGCCTATAAAGGCAGGCAGGAAAGAATGGTGAACATTGATGATCCTGCGAGGGTAGCGGCTCACCAGGTCGGGAGACAGAATTTGCATATAGCGGGCCAGGACGATGAGCTCAACTCGATGTTCCTTGAGCAGCCGGATTTGCTCGCTTTCTGCTCCGGCCTTATCCGTTGGGTTGACTGGAGTGTGACAGAAGGGCACGTTGTAAAACTTGGCCAAGCCAAGTGCGTCCTCATGATTGCTGATGATCAAAGCAATCTCGCAGGGCAATTCCCCAATCTGGTGGCGATAGAGCAGGTCGACAAGGCAATGCTGATAACGGGAGACAAATATCGCGATTGCCGGCCGCTTTTGCTCCATGAACACCCGCCAGGTGAACCCATACCCCGTCGCCAGCGGCGCAAAGACGCGGGCAAAGCCAGCCTGGTCGAGGTCGAAGCCGGTCAGTGACCACTGAATGCGGATGAAGAACAGTCCTTGCTCTGCATCCTGATGTTGATCCGCGTGCAAAATATTTCCGCCATGTTGAAGCAGGAACCGCGCGATCACAAAGACCAGACCTTTGCGGTCCTGACAATACAACAGCAATGTGGCGCTGTTTTCCATGGTTTGTCTCTTCGTATACTAAGCCCGCCTCCTCTCAAAACGGCACTCCGCTGAACGCGCTTTTGGGCTCTAACTCCTGACTAATCGACGGGTGGGATACGCAAAATCTCACCCTTCCGCCTCCCGCAGCAGCAGACATAGCGGAGAACGATTTGTTCGTTAGGACCGGAGCGAAATTTGTGTGCCAGCAGGGCGCGGGCGCAGTGCTCGGGGTCACTTCGGGCCTATGGCATGGCCGACACAACCAGACATCTCGATAGAACAAAAGAAACGTGCTGGATATACTAGCTGCACCTTTTTTCCCAAAGGCTTGACCATCATGTCCCTTCGCAGCTCGTATCCTGCCATCCTCTCTTTTCTTCTGTTGGTGCCCGGCGCGCAGGCGCAACTCAACTCCGCGCCTGCCGAGGGAACTCCAACTCCCAACGCCAATGGCGGATTTATCCGTGACTCCCGCCAACATCCTGCCGAGCCCTCCCGCAGCAATGCTTTTTCCATGACCATTAACCGCTACGGTATTGCGGCTACTCTTCAGACGCTCGCCTCGCAGATCAGCGCTACGATCCTTTCCAAAGGAGGCAATGCCGTCGATGCGGCGATTGCGGCGAATGCGGCCGTCGGCGTGATCGAACCTATGATGGACGGCATCGGGGGCGACCTTTTCGCCATCATATGGGACCCAAAAGAGAAGAAGATGTATGCCCTCAACGCGAGTGGCTGGTCCGCCAAGGCCGAGACCATCGAGGCCATGAACGCCAAAGGCCTTAAAACCATGGACGACACCAGCATCTATGCTGTCACCGTTCCCGGAGCCGTTGCCGGCTGGGATGCCCTGCACGCAAAGTTCGGCAAACTGCCGCTCGCTGTCGATCTTGCGCCTGCCATCGCTCTAGCGAAAGACGGCTTTCCAGTCACTGAGACCGACTCGGACAACTGGGCCCAATACGGCGTGCAATTCAAGGACCGGGCCGCCTTCGCCTCAGTCTTCCTTCCTGGTGGAACCTACCCGCGGGTTGGGCAGATCTTCCGCAACCCGGACCTTGCCAACAGCCTCAGCCTGATTGCAAAAAACGGCGCCGGCGCCTTCTACCGCGGTCCTATCGCGGATGCCATTGTCCGGCTGTCTGACCAGAACAATGGCTTTCTCGCCAAAGCCGACCTCGCTGATTACAAGCCCGAGTGGGTAGAGCCCGTTTCCACTACGTACCACGGCTGGCGCATCTACGAGACACCTCCGAATACCCAGGGCATCGCCGCTCTTTCCATGCTCAACGTCATGGAACTCTATCCGCTTCGCGAGTGGGGACACGACTCACCGAAAACACTCCACATCGAAATGGAGGCCAAGGCATTGGCCTATTCCGATATGCTTCACTATGTCGGCGACCCGCACACCGATGACATTCCCACCAAAAAGCTCATCTCCAAGGAACTCGCAAAAGAGCGCGCCAGAGGCATCACCGAAAAAGCCAACTGTAAGGTGCTCCCCTCGGATCGCCAGCAGCAGCTCGAAAAGCTGCAATCCGACACCACCTATCTCGCCACCGTCGATCGTGATGGTATGGTCGTCTCGTTCATTCAATCGAACTCGGGCGCCTTCGGCGCTGGTCTTGTTCCTGAGCACACTGGCTTCGTCCTGCAAAACCGTGGCCACGGCTTCTACATGGAGCCTGGCCAGCCCAACTCGCTGGCAGGTCACAAGCGTCCGCTGCACACCATTATCCCCGCCATGATGCAGAAAGATGGCCAGACCATCGGCTTCGGTATTATGGCCGGCTTCAACCAGGCCCAGGCGCACGCACAGTTCGTGGCCAACGTTGTTGACTTCGACATGAATATCCAGGCGGCTATGGATGCTGCCCGCTTCAACAAAGCGAACTCCGGCTGCGCGGTCAATCTTGAGGATGGCTACCCGCGCGAGGTCCTTGAACAACTCGCCTCGCAAGGTCACCAGATTAGCCTCGTACCGCGCTACTCGCAGGTGATGGGACGCGGCAATGCCGTCATGCACGACGACACTCTAGGCGTAAATTTCGGTGCCTCCGATCCCCGCGCCGATGGACAGGCCATTCCCGAACAACCGCCCTACTAACGGCAAACCCAAATCACCGGGCCTGGCTGTCCGCACTCCGCGATCACTTGCGGCGCGCTTCATATTTCGTGGCAGCACCGATTGCGCGGGCCGTGATTCTTCGAATGAGGGCCAGTGTCGAGCGCGCATAGTAACTTCGATCTGAACCTTCCTGGCATGAAGCAGGGAACAGGAAGGTTCAGATTCAATGTGCTGACACTTCCGGAAATCGGTCGGTTGGCCGATCAGGCTGCGTCTCTCGCCTTTGCCTCCGGGCGGATATTCTGATTCACGCGGAAGAAGTTATCGGGATCGTATTTCGCCTTAATCTGGACCAGCCTGTCGAAGTTACCCTGATACGTCGCGCGAATACGATCTTCACCCTCGCCTTCCATCATGAAGTTGACGTAGGCCCCGCCTGCCCCATACGGATGCAGCGCCTCCCAGTACTCTTTGGCCCACGAGGTAATGCGATCCTTGTTGGCGGGATCCGGATCGACGCCGACGATCACTTCACTCCAGACCGCATTGCGATAGCTCCAAGGGGTCTCATTTTTCCCCGCTTTGTGTGCTGCGCCGTTGACTGGGTACAAGTGCATCGTGGAGTGCAGAGTCGGCAGTTGAGAGCCGTGCTTGATGTGCAGGGCGATTGCCTCGTCACCCAGCTGGTTGACGAAATCCGCTTTCCAATACCATTGCAGACCGGGTGTGTAGAGCCCGTCGAACATTCCTTGCAGCATCGGAAACGGCATCGGAGCGAAGAACTCGAATGCGGGTGGCCGAAAACTGCGCAGAGGGCTGAGTATCTGATTCGCCTGTTGGAGCCCTCCGTTGTAGCACCAGACAATTGCGCACATCTTCTTGAAATGCAGATGTTCAGGGAAAGGCGGACCAGGTGGCACGGTGAGGAATGCGAAGAAGCCGTTGATCTCTTGCGGCGCCTGCGCAATGAACTCGCGGTACCACTTCATGATGTCAGCGGCCTGATCGAGGTCCCACAACATTGGCCCGGCACAGACGGTTGAAACCGGATGTGCCTGGAACAGAAAAGAAGTGACCACCCCGAAGTTTCCGCCACCTCCGCGGATAGCCCAGAAGAGGTCGGTATTCTCGTCTGCGCTGGCGGTGACAAACCTTCCATCCGCCAGGACGACATCGGCCGCCAGAAGGTTATCGATGGTCAGGCCGTACTGTCTTGTGAGGTGTCCCATGCCGCCGCCCAAAGTAAGGCCACCAACCCCTGTTGTCGAAATGATTCCAGATGGCACGGCGAGGCCGAAGGCGTGCGTAGCGTGGTCCACGTCACCCCACGTGCTGCCCCCGCCTACGCGGACGGTTCTTGCCGCGGGGTCGACGTGAACGTACTTGATGCGCGACAGATCGATGACGAGACCATCATCACAAATTCCCAGCCCTCCGGCGTTATGGCCTCCGCCTCGGATCGATACCAGCAGGTTATTCTTCCGGGCGAAATGAATGGCGGCGATAACATCCGCAACGTCCGCGCACAGAGCAATGAGCCTCGGTTTGCGGCTGATCATCGCGTTATACACTTTGCGTGCTTCGTCGTAACCAGCGTCTGTGGGTTCGATCAGCTCGCCTCGGAGCTGGCTCTTGAATTGAGTAACGGCTTCCTGGTTCATAGGTTCCTTCCTTTCGATCCGGGGAACGGTCACGGATTCGACTCTTACTGTCCAATGCGAGGCGTTCCGAAACCGTTCTATGGAGGTGCTGTTCAGCGTTCGGTGGAGATTCCGTGTTCAAACGGGTGTGACTCGTGCAACTGCGATTCGGCCCGAAGCTCAAACAACCGTGCGCCCGTCTGTCGGCTCAGATCCATCGCCCGCCGATAACAAGCCTGGGATTGGGACAGACTCCCGCTTTGCAGCAGGAGATCTCCATGAATCCGTTCCAACTCTGGCGCGGCCCACGCCTCGGCGTTCTTGCTCAGAAAAGCGAAACCAGAGGCTATGTTTGCCAACGCATCTCCCATCTGGCCAGACCATCCACAGGCCTCTGCTAATAGCCCATGGTAGAAAGGCAGGCGAAGTTCCGCCTGGGTCCTCCTCAGTGCGTCGAGACCTTGTCTCAGCCTCGCCAATCCGGCCGTAGTATCCCCGCACCGGCAGGTTGCCCACCCGGCCAGGATGTCCGCCACCGCCAGGTAATAGACGAATCCGTACTTTTTGCAAATCTCCGACGCCTCGTTGGCTCGTGCTAGAGCGAGGCCACCCTCCCTTTGGTAAACGCTGAGCATCGCCGCGTAGTCCAGGGCGATGCCCAGGGTGAATGGGTGCGCCACCTCGCGGGCGAGTGCAACCGATTCATTGCTCTTCGCCTCCGCTTCATGCGGGTGGCCAAACAAGCACAGCAAATGCGAAAGGTAGGAACGGCGGAAGACGCCGACATCGGGCCCGGCGAACAACGCCAATGCGGGGTGCGGCGGACCACCCGACGACAACACAGCCAACTCGATCTGCTCCCATGACTCCTGCAGCCGTCCCAGATGAAAAAAGCTGGTGCCCAAAAGAAAGTGACTGGCATTTTCCTGCGCGGAATCACCTTCTCGGCGCGCGCCGTCGACGGCATCCTGTGCCAGTTGCCTCGACTCCTCGAGTTGGCCGCGCACGATGTGAAATAGCCAGGCTCCGCTCAGCAAGGGAAACAAGTGCTTGGGATCGCCCGATCGCCTCGACAGCAGAAGTCCGCGTGCGTAGGTTTCACCCACCTCAGGCATGCTGTAACCATCCGTCGTGACCAGCGACGGACCCAGTGTCACCAGCAGTTCTAGCTCGTCTCTGTCGCGTTTGATGGATTCGGGAAAATCCCGGCATAGCACCAGCGCGCGCCTGATGTAGCCCGCCGCTTCCGCGTCGGAGAATCGTTGCTTGGCAACTGCGGCGGCCGCCCGATAGGAGCGGATTGCTTCCTGTGCCATTCCACCCGCGTCATAGTGCGCGGCCAGCCACCCGCTCAGGGCTTCGAAATCGGGTGGATAAAGTTCCTCCAGGGCACGCGCGACGCGGCGGTGCAATGTTCGCCGGCGAATCGGGTTTAGCTCGCTATACGCGACCTCCCGCAGCAGTCCGTGCGTGTAGTCATACGATCCGCTGCCTAGCCCGTCGATGATGTGCCGCCGCCAGAGCTCTTCCAGGGCACGCGATACGCTGTCTTCATCCCAGTCAGCGGCTTTAGCCAGTAAGTCCGAGGAGAACGGACGCCCGATCGTGGCGGCAAGTCCAGCAAGCTCGTAGGACGGCGCAGAAAGTTGCGCAAGGCGCGCAGAGATCACAGCCTGGAGGCGTGGGGGCACCGCACTCTTCGATCCCCGGTCTTCCAGCAAGGCACGCACAGTCTCCACAACAAACAGCGGATTGCCCTTCGTCGTTTGATAAAGGGTGCTCAGGAACGCCGTATCGAATTCATGCGTCGCGGTTTGGATGGCGAGCGCCGCGGTTTCCTCTTCGCTGAGCGGAGGGATCGAGATTTCGGACATTCGCCCCGATTGGCCCAACTCCCGCATGAGGCTTGCCAGTGGATGGTCGCGGCCAATTTCCCCAGTCCTTACGGTTCCCAGAACCAGGAAACGGTCACCCGCCGTGGCTCGAAACAGGAAGTGCAGCCAGTCGAACGAGTCGTGATCGCACCATTGCAAGTCATCGATCACCAGCAGGAGTGGCTTCGGCGCCAGGCGGAACGTCGCGCTCAGGGCCTCGTAAAGATGAAGGCGTTGCCAACTTTCCGTGAGCGGTTGTGGAGCCGGAATTTCTGGATTTTCCACCAGGATTTCCGGCAGCAGCCGCGCCAATTCTGCCAGTTGTGGCTTTGGCAACAGCCCGCGCGCCACCCGCAACGGCTCTGTCCTGAGCCACTCGGCCACGGGCCCATACGCATGCTGGCCGTGGGCCAGGTAGCACCAGGCACGCGCGACAGCCTGTCTGGGGTTACGGGAACACGCTTCATAGAGTTCCTCGGCAAATCGGGATTTGCCAACCCCTGGCTCTCCCATGACCACGGCAAACTGCGAAGCACCCTGCGTCACGTGCTGCCAACAAGCAAGCAGGCGCTCCCACTCCGCTTTCCGGCCCACCATTGGTTTTAGCCTCGTCGCGGCGAAGGGCGGTGGCTCTGCCGGGCGGCTTGGCTCATCTCCCGATTTAAGCGCCTGCTTGAACAGGTCTTGCGTCTCCTTGCTCGGACTGACGCCAAGCTCGCGCTGAAGGTTCCTCAGACATTGGTGATAGACACGGATGGCGCTCGACCGGTCATGGTTGCGCAGGTGCAGCCGGATGAGGATTTGGTAATACCCCTCACGAAGCTGGTCGAGCGCGAGAAGCCGCGCGGCATAGCGTATACCTGCCGCGAAATCACCTTCCTTCTCTGACAATGCAGCAAGTCGGCTTAGAATCTCCGCGAACTGCAGACGTAATTGCTCACGCTTCGGGCGAAGCCAATCATCGTACAAGTCGGGCAGCAGATCATCCTGATAGAGCCCCGCGGCGCGCTCGAGAGCTTCACGCTCAGCCGCCGGATCGCCCTCTCTTGCACTCTTTGCCGCTCGAGCCACCGCCTCGAACTCGACCACATCGATCGCACAAGAACTATCGGACAGCCATCGAACGGTATGGTTGTCACTCACAAGAAGACAGCATTCCATCGGCAGTGCCCGCCGAAGGTTGTGGAGCAATTGGCGCAGGTTGGTGCGGGCCTGAGCATCCGTCGACTCCGGCCAAAGGAGGGACGCGAGTTGCTCACGGGATTGCATCGATTCGCTGTGCAGCACAAGAAATGCCAGCAGCGATCGCATACGGTTGGTGTTGACCGATGTGACCAGATCCTGCCCGAATGTGAAGCGCATTGTGCCCAGCAGTTCAATGCGAATCGGAGTCACTCCTGAATACTACCGAAGAACTTCGAGTGACTCTAAGACGATTTGATCGTTTGCGTCTTTCACGGTGGTGACTGATCAACTCGCCGATATTGCGTGCTCATCTAGGGTTTCTGAGACAGCATTTCTACTGGCTTGGCGGGAGCGGGCTAATGTAGATGCTTCAGCTTGTCAGGATTTCGCATCACATAGATCGCTGTGACCTTTCCGTCTTCGATTTCAAGCGCCGTTGTCTGGAGTTCACCATCGGCTTCCAGCGTGACGAAACCGGGCAATCCATTGATGAAAGCTGCACGAATAAATCTCGTTTTGAGGAACAACGGCTTCAGATGCTCATATAGCTTCATAACGGCATCGAACCCCAGGATTGGCTGCGTGGCAGCCGGACGCTTACCCCCGCCGTCTGCATGTATGCTGACATCCGCCGCCAGCATCGTGCCAAGAGCCTTTATATCGCCGCTACGCGATGCGGTGAAGAAGGCTTCGGCAAACGCAAGGCCGCGTTGTTTTTCTACCTGGAAACGAGGCCTCGCATTCCGAACATGTTCACGTGCGCGGGAAGCGAGTCGACGGCAGGTTGCCGGATCGCGCCCGATAGTCACCGCGATCTCCTCGAATCCGACCCCAAACACATCGTGCAGCAGAAAGACTGCCCGCTCGAGCGGAGAAAGGCGTTCCAGCGCAAGCATCAGCGGCAAGGTAACGTCTTCCACCTCTTCCTCTTCCACAATAGGATCGGGAAGCCACGGACCAACATAGGTCTCGCGTTGGCGTCGCGCGGATTTGAGCTGATCGAGACAAAGGCGCGTGACCGTGCGGCGCAGGAATGCCTCGGGTTCTCGGATATCACCGCGGTCGGTGTTCATCCAGCGGATGAAAGCGTCCTGCACCATATCCTCGGCGTCCTGCACGGAGCCGAGCATACGGTAGGCGACGCGCGTGAGCTTCGGACGCAGCGGCTCGAAACTCACCGCTGCATCCTCGGTTCTCGTGTTCCCATCAAGCGGCGACCGCCTTGTTAGCAGCTTTTATGGTTGCCGGATCGGCCCAGCCACCAAAACCAACCGCGATGCGGTTCCACCCGTTGATGATATTGATTAACAACGTGAGCTTGACCTGCTCTTCCTCTGAAAAATGAGCATTGAGAGCTTCATAAGCGCTCTCATGCGTGTGCCCTTCAGAGAGTCGTGTCAGTGCTTCGGTCCAGCCCAGCGCGGCCCGCTCACGGTCGGTATAGCAAGGAGCCTCGCGCCAGGCCGGCAACAGATAGATACGCTGCTCGGTTTCTCCGTTTTCGCGTGCAAACACGGTATGCATATTGAGACAGTTGGCGCATCCGTTGATCTGGGAAGCACGAATCTTCACCAGCTCGCTGAGGCTCGGTTCGAGACTGGAGGCAATGGCGATGGACGTGTTGTGCCAATCCTTCATGAGTGAAGGTGCGGCGGTCAAGGGATTTAGTTTGGCGGTCATGAGCAATCTCCTCTTGTTGGTACTACCACCATGACGAGGCAGGACCAGCCGATGTGACATACAAGCCAAGGAAAAGATTTGCCAAAATGAACTGAAAGAATTCGCCTCGGCAAGCGCAAAAATCACCCACTCCTCCAACGTACAGGACTTCCGCTAAGACTTCTCGGTACTGATCAGGGCTGGATGAGGAACTCGGCGATTTGGAACATTAGCGAGGATCCGGAAGCCGTCTATCTCAGCCCAGCGCTACTCATGGGAAGGTCTTCCGCGCCGAGGTTGGCTGGCTCTACAGGCTTGGCGCGTTCGATCCGCTTCTTTAGTTGACGGATTCTGGCGCATGCCTTGCACATTCTTCGATCCATGTAACGGTAGGTGTTAAGGTCATCGAAAGGGTGACCATGACTACACCGGTCCTTTCGTGTGTCGTCGTGTTCGTTTTCCGATTGAGTGTCTTCATATAGATGCTCAGGGTTAACACACCAAGGATGATCACACGAATGCAGTAACATTTCGGGCCATCGGTGCCACACTAGGAACCAGACATAATGCGCAGCCCTGTAATCACGTCCAGCAACCTGGAAATACCCGTAGCCGATGTCACTCCGCCAGCCTAACCATTCCCAACACTCTCCATTGATTCGGACCTTGTCCAAGTGTTTGTGGATCATCTGTTCTCCCCTCGGCTAAATCGAGAGCCTGTTTAGCGGGGTAGATACAGACTAGGGGCAGGTCTGGCAGTCCAAATACTCCAAAAGAGACTGGACCAATCCCCGGTACCATTCGGCGTATTACTTCAGTTATAGAATCGCAATGCGCAGGGTAAACGAAATCGTCTTGGCGCTTTCGCGCTTCATCGGCGAACAACGTTCCCTCGCTGGTCCCCGATATGGCAAGCTTCTACGCGAACAAATATTGCAGTGGTCCCCAGCTCGTCGAGACTCGACGATACCGTCGGCAAACCTTTGTCGCGGCGCGAACCAGCCGGAAAGTTTTGTTTTTCCGGTGAGTTCACTGTATGACGGAGTCAAGGTGGCCAGCTACAAAAGATTTATCAGAAACCACGCTACGGCCTCAAATAGACAAGCGGCAAACTCGTGCCGCTTCTCCAACGCCGCCAACAAGACGAAAGGCACAGCAAGCGTCCCGGAGGAATCCGCCGCACGCGCTGTCTTGGACATTGGGATCCGGTGTACCGTAGTAAGCGCGATTTAGGTGTTCTGCACTGTTCAGCGCTTTGCCAACCGACCATGCCCGTCGCTGAGCCGGAAATGAGGAAACGGTTACCAACGTCGGCACCTGCGCGAGGGCAGATGCCCATCTGCGCGATCTCAAATAGCGCGTGCGACCCAATGTCACTTCGTTTAGGGTAAAAGTATGGATGCACAAACCGCGGATGAAGCAGTCTCGAACATTGCTATTGCCATCGGTGAACCGGCGCGGACCCGCATGCTGCTCTGCCTGATGGACGGCCTTGCGCGGACCAGCACCGAGCTAGCTGTGATTGGAGAGGTAAGCCCGCCAACGGCAAGCGCGCACCTGAATCGGCTGAAGGCGGAGAACCTGGTCAAAGTTCGGGTGCAGGGACGGCTTCGCTACTATAGCCTGGCGGGACCCAACGTGGCACGCGTGCTTGAACGATTGAGCGTTCTTGCAGGAGCCGGCCGCACCGACTTCGAACCGAAGACCCCGGTCCGGCTGCGCGCTGCCCGAACCTGCTATGACCATATGGCGGGCGCTGTCGCCGTACTTCTTCACGACCGATTCGTGGCTTTACGTTGGATCCAACGGCTTGCGCACGAGAGTAGCAGTGAGTATGAGCTCACGGCGACTGGGGCAAAGATGCTCCAGGCCCTCGGTGTCGATATTGAGGCTACCCGGACATTGCGCCGCCGCTTCGCATATGGCTGCCTGGATTGGAGTGAACGACGACCCCATATTGGCGGAGCACTTGGCGCCGCCTTGCTTAGCCTGATGCTGAAGAAAAAGTATGTGTCACGCGACCTGGACAGCAGAGCGCTGTCTCTTACTGCGCTAGGTCGACGTGAAATGCGGAATCAGTTTGGCATGGAGCTGTGAAGTCCCCAAGCGAACTGTCCGCGACGCGGGAATGGACCCTGTGGCCCGGAAACGCTCATTTCTTGGCAGGTCAGTACCGCCGGTTGCGCAACATCCATACTTTTATCATGGACGAAGTCTTCACGAGAATGAGGAAGGATAATATTGCTCGATGGGCATGAGCGCGCGGGCGGTTTTCCTCGAGCATTTGAACTTGGTGTGCGGTGCGACATTAAGACGGTCGGAGGTGCAAATCGATGAGAAACTACGGAAAGGTCGTGTTTCTTGTTGTCATGGCGCTTTTGACGTTTTTGAGCTTACAGGCGCAGTGGAAGACAAGATGGGAGTATGAAGGGGCCAAAGGCCCCGATCACTGGAGTGAACTGGATCCGGCGTACGCTTCGTGCAACGCCGGCATGGCACAGTCTCCAATTGACATTGAAGCTACGGAAAAAGCGTCACTTCCCGCACTACGCTTCAAGTCAAGGAACGGACCGCTCAAATATATCGTGAACAACGGTTACACGATCCGCGTGAACTACCATGACGCGGCGGGACTCGGGAATCTTCTGATCGTCGGGGACAGAACGTACCAGCTGACGCAATTCCACTTTCACCGTCCCAGCGAAGAGTACATACACGGAAAAGCCTACGATATGGTTGCTCACCTGATGTACCAGTCCAGCGATGGAAATGTCGTTGGCGTGGCAGTTCTTTTGAAAGCGGGCAAAGCGAATGAGACCATTCAGCGGATCTGGGAACATATGCCGACATCCGAGAGCAAGGTGTTACCGGATTTCTCCCATCAGGAGCAGATGATTCCAGGTGTCGAGATTAATCCTGCGGGGCTGGTGCCTAAGGACGTTTCTTATTACACGTACATGGGCTCGGTGACGGCTCCGCCCTGCACGGAGGGTGTTCGGTGGTTTGTGTTGAAGACACCTGTCGACATTTCACCGGAACAGATCGGCGCATTCTGCAAGCTCTATCCAAATGATGTGCGACCCATCCAACCGCTCAACGGACGCGTGGTTATGGAGAGCCAGTAATCTCACGACCTCGGTAACTAGATTCGGGAGGCTTCTAGTGGTTTCGTTCGACGATCTTGGTTCCCTCTACGCGACCCGGACGAGTCTGGAACAATGAGACGACCTGCCGTACCGACGACGTTGTGTCACAACTCATCCTCGGTCATTGTGTGTCCCAAACAAAAATGCATTGCACATTCGCGCCGTTTTATCTTCGGCATTCTGCGAGCCGGGCTCTGCCTCAACATTTGTTACTGCGTCTCGGTTCCCGTACTCGTTGCAATGCCTTCTACAGGAGTTACCATTCAAGGCCCCGGCGTCCCCCCAAATCTTGGATTTGCATGCTGCGATCAGGGGATCGAGGAGATGCAGGTCCTGTTCAACCATCAAGATCTGATCGCAGATTTGAAGGATCTGCATGCTGAAGTTGCAATTCCCATTCTCGATTTCAGTCCGGAACGCGCTGCGGCAGTGCATCGCCTGAATCAGGCTGGAATTCCGGTAATCGCCGGTCTCCTGCTACCAAAGGAGGGCTACTATTTGAGCGCGGACAACGAGCCTGCGGCCGCAGCACGCTTCGCCGCGTTCGACGTCTGGAGCCGCAACCAGGGCTTACGCTGGAATGGAGTTGGACTCGACATTGAGCCCAACTTTGCGCAGCTGGCGACACTCAGGAGACATCCCTGGCGGCTGTTTACCACGCTTCTGTGGCGCGCCGTCGACGTGCAGCGCATGCGCCGCGCAATACGAGCGTATTCCGCCCTTATCGCCAACATGCAGGCACAAGGCTATCTTGTCCAGACCTATCAACTGCCAATCCTCCCCGTCGAACGCCACGCCCACTCCTCTTTACTGGACCGTCTGCTCGGCACCGTCGACGTTCGCGGGGATCAGGAAGTCCTGATGCTGTACACCAGCTATGCGCCGCCGCCTGTCGGAGCGGCGATCATCTGGAAGCTTGGCCCGGATGCCCAGGCTATCGCTATTGGCGTCACCGACGGCGATCCCCGCGCAAACCCCGCCGTGCTCAATTGGAGCAGGTTTTCCCGCGATTTGATCGTCGCGGGACATTTCTCCCATCTCATCGGCGTGTATAACCTCGAAGGCTGCGTGCGCCAGGGCTTCCTGTCTCGCTTGAAGACCATGAATTGGAATCAGTCCGTTACCATCCCGGCGGATGCCATACGTAGAGCCGATCACCGCCTGCTCCTGCTCGGGTTGGTCCTGTGGATCAGTTCGCATTTTCTATATCTCGTTGTCGTGCTCGTGCTGATCGTCGCTTTTATCGCATGGCGCTGGCGCATCCACAAAATGAAAAGGAAGCTATCGACGCAAACCACTGTTCTCAGCTCTCAACCAACTCGGCCAAGCGAAGCACATTGACTGGTTCGGCAAAGCAATCCTCGATACGGCGGCGGCCGCGTGCCTCAGCCCAGCGCGCCTGCGTAGGCGGACCACAGGGGCAGCCCGAGGCCATCTCCATTGTTGTCGACGGGACCAGACATGGTTTTGTGGCGGGTGCAGTGCGCACTCCATCGTTGCTAACAGCCCAATACGCTCATCGAGCTATTCGGATGGATCTATGTCTTCGGCATATGGCCGTATAACCGGCTCTACGGAAATTGGGGAACGGAAGCCGAGGGACGACGGTCCGCGCGGGTGACTGTACGAGATGCCGTCTTTTCGGCCATGTAGCAACTTCCGAGTTGCCGACTATCCGGTGGTTGTTAACAGTCCCTCCTCGGCGAGCGTCTATCCTCTTGTGGGGATTTTGCGCGCATGGCCAGGTCCGGTGACAGAGGTGACCTGCTCGCGGCAGGCCTAGGGCCCGGGCCTGTGAGGGAGCAGGTCGCCTCGAAAATCTCCGAGGACGCGACATGGGTGGCTGCGGCGCAGGGCGGAGACCGGGCGGCGTTTGGGCAGCTCTACGAGCGGTACGCTCGCATGGTCCACGGAGTTTTGCTGGCGAAGGTCCCGGTAAGCGACGTGGATGACCTCGTTCAGGATGTTTTCATCAGGGCACTTCGCCGACTGTCAACGCTGCGCGAAACGGCAAGCTTTGGAGCATGGCTCGCAGTCATCGCTCGCAATATGGCGAGTGATTACCACCGTCGATCTGTGCCAGAGGAACCGCTGACCGATGACGCGTCTGACCGGAGAATTCAGCGGGGAGTGTCCAGCGGAGATCATGATGGGCCGGCCGCCGCAATCCTCGACGCAGTCATGAGCCTGCCCGATGCTTATCGAGAAACACTGATTCTGCGACTGGTCGAGGGCATGACCGGTCCTGAAATAGCGGCTCGCACCGGGATGACGCATGGCTCGGTGCGCGTCAATTTGCATCGCGGCATGGAGCAACTCCGCGCCAAACTGAGTGCGGACCCGAGGCGGGATGGACCAGAACAGGAGAAGTCCTAGTCATGAACGCGGGGAACAATCGAACCGAAGACAGACCATCGACAAAGAGCGACTGACTATTTGTGGGACGGATCGGGCGAACCCGATCCTGAGATCCAGAGGCTGGAAGCAGTACTCGGGAAGTTTCGACATGACTCGCCCACCCCGGCTTTTCCCGAAATCGTCCCCGGCCGACGATGGACCTTCTTTCTCTGGAGGATGCGTCTGTTTCCTGCTCTGGCTACCGCAGCGGTTGCCGTGGCAGCCATCGTTGCAGTGACATTTCTGCTGTACAGAATGAAGCCTGCTCCAACCACTGGGGTGGGTTGGGATGTGTCCAGCGTGGAAGGGACACCTCGAATCGGAAGAAAAACAATCGGCGGGAAAGAAGGAATCAGCCGTCTCGGCGTCGGCCAAATGCTTGAAACCGACGGGCTGTCGCGGGCCAGCCTTCAGGCGGACGATACCGGGACGATCGATGTAGATCCGAGCACACGCCTGCGCTTGCTGAGCATGGCTTCGGGGCAGAAGCGGCTTGCTCTGGATCGCGGAACGATTCATGCTTTTATTTGGGCGCCTCCCGGTCAATTCGTGGTCGACACGCCATCGGCTGTCACCGTGGATCTGGGTTGCGCCTACACATTGCAGGTCGACGATACGGGCGCAGGAATGGTGCGCACGTCCCTTGGGTGGGTAGGATTCAAGCTGAATGGCCACGAGTCCTTTATCCCGGCGGGCGCAGCCTGCGCGACACGGCCGAAGGTTGGTCCCGGTACGCCCTACTTCGAGGATGCCTCCGCCGAGTTCCGCTCTGCCTTGGCTAGATTCGATTTTGAGGACAACACACCGCAACAACGCGCACATGATCTGGCGATCGTACTGGGCGAGGCTCGCAAAAACGATGCACTCACACTGTGGCATCTGCTCTCGCGCGTCGATGATGGGCAGAGAGTCCTCGTCTACGACCGGTTGAGCCAGCTCGTGCCTCCGCCTGCCACTGTCACGAAAGAAGGCATCTTCCGCCTCGATCAGCCGATGCTGGATCTGTGGTGGAACGAACTGGGATTTGACGACATTTCCGTTTGGCGCCATTGGGAGCGCTCTTGGGCGGGAACAGCCACTCCAGTTCGCGAAAAGTGACTTGCAGCATTCCACCTCGTAGTCAAACCACAAATCCTGTCGCGGTACACCGCACCCGTCTGTTAACACTCCTCTTTTTGTCCGCGTCTCTTGAAACGTGGGCAAATCAGCAAGATTGGGGGAATCCAAAACATGAATTTACATGCCTTCTCACGCCTCGCGATCAGCACCGTTGCGGTTCTGCTCGGGTTCACAACCGTCGCACACGCCGGACCACCTCTTATCTGTCATCCCATTGACATCGGGGACGCGAAGTCGCTGCCCTGGGTTGAGTTCAACCACACAGGAAGCACAGACTATGACCTGAAGAACCTCAGCCGAGACACGCTGGCAATTCTCGAATCGAACACTCCTGTCTTGGTGCATATGGAGACCTTGCGCCGGGCTACAATCTACGCCCGCCAAGACCCGCAAGTGGCCAAGGAACTGATCACTCGACTTCAAGCGCGTGCTGCGAATTCAGATGCCGCCGGTCGGCCGGACGCCCTTGCGTGGTTCGACCTCGGCTACCTGGCCGAGGCTTACAAACAATGGATGGGCAAAGGCGAGCCCAACCCCGCAGCCGGCTTCGACGGATACAGTTGGGTAAGAAAGGCAATCAGTTGGCGCGGGTCGGATCCGGAAATGGAATTCGCGGCTGCCTTGATCACGCTGCGGGGCTCAGACAGCGCTCACCAGGATCACACACGGAAGGCGATGGCAGGGGCGAAGAGCGATCCTCTTCTCGCTCGGAACCTCGGCTCCAACTTCAACCATCAGACGATTGCGGAGCTTCTGATCGCCGCGCCTGAAGGAAGGTTTCAGCAATGAACCCGGCTAAAAGGAAGTCCCGCATAGCAGGGGAAGTCAGATCATGGCTTCCCCGTTTGTTGGCATGCGGGCTGTTGGCCTTCTCGCTCGCGGGTTGGAGCGCAGACGAGCCGCACGCCGTTCCTGACCTGACGGTGCACGAGTGGGGAACGTTCACCGCGATTGCTGGCACGGATGGTCGCGCAATCGAATGGTTGCCGTTGGGCCTGCCGCGATTCCCTCCGTCTACGGATCTGCCTAAATTCGTGGAGCACATCAGCGATGCCAACTTTAAGCTGGCACTGCGCGGGAAGATTCGCATGGAGACGCCAGTACTCTATTTCTATTCCCCGCGCGACGTGACGGTGTCAGCGAGAGTGTCCTTCTCCAAGGGACTCATCACCGAGTGGTATCCCCACGCGGACCGCGTTCAGCCGGGCGGAGTCGTAACCGATACCAGTTTGAGTCGGTTACCGTCGGATGGAAGCATTACGTGGAATCAGTTCACCGTTTCTCCGAATCTAGCTGGCGAGTTCCCGAGCGAAGCGCAGTCGAACCGCTACTACGCTGCCCGCGAGACCGGTTCCTCGCCACTCCGCGTACAGACCAGTGCGGGGGAGCAGCAAGAGAAATTCCTCTTCTATCGAGGAGTTTCCGCCAGCTCATTGCCGATTTCAGCTAAATTGACCTCCGAAGGAAAGCTTGTGGTCAAAAGTCTTGGCGGAGACGAGATTTCGAACGCCATTCTTTTTGAGCGCCGCGGGGAACGAGTCGGCTATCGTCTGACTGGCGGGCTAACCGATGAAACGGTGGACCCTCCAGTGCTGAACGGAAACATAGATTCTCTCTATGGCGAGTTGGAAGAAATCCTCGTCGGTCAAGGTCTTTATCGAGACGAGGCCCACGCCATGGTTGAGACCTGGAAGGACTCCTGGTTTGAAGAAGGCAGTCGCCTGATCTACATCGTGCCGCGTGGGTTCATCGACAACATCTTGCCTCTCACTGTCGATCCGGCACCTGGACAACTCGTTCGTTGCTTTGTCGGCCGACTTGAAATCGTGACACCCGCCACCGCGATCGCCGTAAAAACAGCGATTGCCCATGACGACGAAGAAACCCTCAGCAAATACGGACGCTTCCTGGAGCCGATTCTCAAAGCCGTAAGGCAGGAACATTAGAAGAAGACAACTCAACGACGCAGAGAAACCCCGTTTCCGGGAGCTTCGGAGTTGCGCCTCCGCCTACGATTCAGTCACCACAAGCGCGTTCCGGGTACTGATTGTTGCCCATGCCCCTGATCCGGACTACGAAGAGTGACGTTGCATCGACACCATCGCCAACTGCCGCTGTAAAAAGCGCTTCTCCGGTAGGGTGCAATTGCACTCCAGCGCCGCCGAAAACGCCGCCTTTGCTTCATCCAGCCGTCCAAGTGCTGCCAGCACATGGCCTTGCGTTGCGGAAAGCAAATGATACTTCTGCAGGGCATTGTTCCCTGCAAGAGGCGTCAATGCAGCCAGAGACGCCTCCGCGCCGTGCACCTTCATCACGACAACCGCGCGATTCAGTGCCACAACCGGTGAGTCCGTCATCTCCATAAGCTGGTCGTAGTGCTCAAGGATGGAGACCCAATCGATCTCTGCTGAACTTGCGGCGCTTGCATAGGTGGCTGCAATGGCGGCCTGGACATGCCATTCGGAGATCTCGTCTCCTGCGATGGAGCGGTCGAAGTAGGAAAATCCGAGTGCGATCAGATCCTTGTCCCAAAGCTTGCGGTCCTGCTCCTCCAATAAAACGAGATCTCCTGTTGTGTCCGTCCGTGCGGGCAGGCGTGCTGTCTGCAATGCCATCAATGCAACCAGGGCATCCACCCGCGGAGCGCCCATCGAAGAAGAGGCAACCAGCCGCCCCAGCCGCAGAGCTTCCAGGCAGACATCGCCGCGGATAAGCTCTTCCCCAGAGTGTGCCGCGTAACCTCCGCTGAACATCAGGTAAATCACCTTGAGCACCGAGTTGAGTCTCTGCTCCAGATGCGCCTTGGAAGGCATTGCCAACGTCAGATTTTGTTCGCGAATCAACCGTTTCGCTCTCACCAAACGTTGCGCAATCGTATTTGGCTCGGAGAAGAATATGCGCGCAATCTCCTCCTTGCTGAATCCGCCAACAAGCTTGAGGCTTAGCGCTACCTGCGCATCCGGAGCAAGCTTTGGATGGCAGCACATAAAGACCATGCGCAGTTCATCGTCACGCAGGCTTTGCTCTCGATCGAGATCCAATATGGGCTGGGCCCCGGTTTCAAGCGCAGCAACCAACGCATCGGCCTTGCTGCTGAAAACAGCTCCCCGTCGAACCGATGAGATCGCATAGTTATGTGCGGTGCGAAAGAGCCAGGCCTCAGGCTTTTGTGGAATGCCCTGGAACGGCCAGGTCTGCGCGGCACGAAGCATAGCCTCCTGTGCAGCATCTTCAGCAAGTTGAAGATGTGCCGAACCAAGCAGCCCCGCCAGCCAGGCAACAATCCGTCCGGACTCTCGGCGGAATAGATGCTCCAGCAATACGGGGCTGCCTGACTCTTGCATCGACAAACACTCCTACGTGTTGTAGACCATGACCTGGCGAATCTCAATTGTGCCGAGACCGATATGAGGGATGTCAAGAGAGAGCTTGACCGCTTCGTCATAGTCGGGCGCTTCGATGGTGTAGAACCCGCCCATCACTTCTGCCGACTCGCTAAATGGACCTTCGGTCACACTCACGCCGTCACCCTTCGCACGGATGACCCGCCCCGAATCCCGAACCAGTCCTGCGCCGCCCACGACAAAGGGTTTGTTCCGCCAGGCGATATATTTCTCGACCTTCTTCTGCATCTCCTCCGGACTCAATTTCTTCCAGGCTTCGCTGTCACTGTGTAGCAAGAGCACATACTGTGGCATCATGATTCTCCTCTTCCCGTTTTGATAAACATACATCTGCGCCAATAACGAATATGCCCGGAAGAAATCGACAGACTTTTGCGGCAGCTTGCAGAAAAATCTGATGAATAGCCAGAGGTTTCCGATACTCCCCAGATTCGTCCACAAGTCGGCTTGTAGGAAGTGATCAGCCGTCGAATCGGTATTTGCGGTTACTTATTTATGTGCGTACGCACTATGCGGATGTTTTCGGAGAGGTCGTGAAATATTCGTGGCAACCTACACCGAAGCGCTGAGAAAGATCGGCTTCACCATCACTTCAATTTTGCCAGCCATCTCCTCAGCGGGAATGCGGTCGGGAGTTTGGTGCCACCGTCGCGCGGCTCCGAAGATGGCCCAGGCAGCTGTGGTTGCCAGCAGTCTGGGATCAGCGCCGGGTGCCATCGCGTGATTCGCGGCGCCTTCCAGAAACATGCCCTCCACGACCGGGATGATCGAGCCTTCGAGGGGCATCTTAGCCAATTGGCCAGGGCAGCCGGTAGACTCGGCGAGATAATCGCAGACGCCTAGCGCAATGGCCCGTAGCGCCCCATCGCAGTTTGTGAAGGAAAGGCCGCGGCGCGCGATCAGATCGCGGAAGCGGGCGGCTGTCATGGCCTGCAGCAGGGCATGCTTGTCCGGGTAATGGAGATAAAAGGTGGCCCGGTTTAGGGTGGCTTCATCGGCGATCTCCTGGATGGAGATGTCCTCGAACTCCTTGCGGGCCAACAACTTGGCTAATGACTCCATCAACATATGGCGGCTGCGGAGGCTGCGGGGGTCCGTGGATTCCCCTATGCTGCCGGGTTGGAGTGTCTCTGCCATTGCACCTAAAAGCATAGCCTCTTCTGCAGCAATAGATGCATAAGCGACATTTGTCGATTTATTTGAATCGACAAATGTTTATTAAACATCATTTGTCGCATAGGAGATTTCTCATTATGCCCACGCTTCTTCACATCGACTCGAGCCCGCTGTATGGGCGATCCGTCTCGCGCCAGCTTACCGGTGCGTTCGTTACTCAATGGAAGTCTTCGCACCCGAATGCAACGGTTGTCGACCGCGACCTTAACGCAACCCCGATCCCGCCTGTTACCGGCGATTGGGTGGGTGCTGCCTACACGCCGGAAGAGGCGCGCACTCCGCAACAGAAGGAACTGCTGGCGCTTTCGGACGTGTTGCTCGCCGAACTGGAGCAGGCGGATGAGTACGTGTTCGGCGTGCCGATGCACAACTTCGGAGTGCCCTCGGTGCTGAAGCTCTGGATCGACCAGATCGCGCGCGTGGGCAGGACTTTTTCCTATGCGGATGGAACGCCGAAAGGGCTGCTCACGGGCAAAAAGGCGACGTTCATCATCGCCACCGGCGGGATCTATGATGCGCAGACGCAGATGGCCTCTTTCAACTTTGTCGAGCCCTATCTGCGGTCGGTCTTTGGCTTCCTCGGTGTGACAGATGCGACTTTCCTCACGACAGGCGGAACCGCGGTACTCAACTACGGGCAGGACCGCGACGCGTTTCTGGCGTCGCACCTTCAGGCAGTGCAAACGCACGCGCAGGCGATCTAAAGGAGACGACCATGAAGATTGTTTCGGTCATTGCGCGCTATCTGCTGGGGCTGTTGTTTACGGTCTTTGGCCTCAACGGATTTTTCAACTTCATCCACCAGCCACCGCCGGCGAACCCGCTTGCTCTACAGTTCTTTGTCGCCATCAGTTCATCGCATTTTGCCTCGTTCTTCTTCGCGGTGCAGTTGATTGGCGGGCTGCTTTTGCTTGTGGGCTACTTTGTACCGCTTGCGCTTACGCTGCTTGCGGCGGAGCTGTACAACATCCTTGCCTTCCACCTCACGCTGTCGTCGGGCATCGCTCTAGCGCTCGTCGCCTGCGTGCTGTGGGTGCTGGTCTTCCTGCAGTACCGCAACAGCTTCAACGGCATTCTCGCCGCAAAGCCTGTGGTGCAAAACTAGTCTGCTTCGCTGCAGGGAGGCCCAGTGCCTCCTCGCCGCGGAACCTCAAGATTTTGCTTGCATCTCAGGTAACGCTCGGTCGTCAAAACTGAGGCCTGGTCGAGAAGGGAACTGAATCTGCTCCAGCTTGCCTGCCTCCGTTGACGTGACATAACTTTGGTCGGGCAAGAATTTCGGCGAGTGCACAGGCGATAATGCTCTCATTGAGAGTCGAACACGGTAATGCGCCCCGTATCGGGCGGTGCGCTCGCCTTCAGCCATGTCTCGTTCGCAACTGTATGGGTGCAGGGCCCGAGTGAACAAATTTTGATGGACCTGCGCGTACTCTCCATTCGCAGGGCGCTCAGCACGTCGGTCAATATCGAGCCGTTGAAAGGCGAATACAGATAGAACACGGTGCCGCTGGACAGATCTGCCTCGCGCGCGTCTTGAGGGATAAACCGGACGCGGCTGAGGTGAAGGCTTTGAGCGCACTCCCGCGCGCTGACGACATAGGGCGCTTGCACTTCAATACCAAGGCTCTGGGCTCCTGTCACCATGGAGACCAGAAGGGACACATGCCCCAATCCCGATCCAACATCGACAAAGAAGTCATCTTCCGCAAGCGCGGTGGCTGCAATCAGATGGAGAATATGGCGGACAGGCGTCGGTTGATAGGGCACCATCTCCGTTGATCGCGGACGGTTTGGTTCACCCGGTTCGCGGAGTTGAAGAATGCCGCTCAATAACTCGTCTCTAAACTCGAAACCCAAGCCAGGCAATGGACCTTTTGATTCGCTCTGGCCCGCGGAATTCTCGAGCCACGGAAGAAGCGCACGCGGTTGGCCTCCGCGAACAATATCAGCGCGCACAGATTGGTAGAGCTCTGAGTTTGCGGCTTCGAGCCGTGTCCGGAGCGCCTTCGCACGCTGATACATTCGTGAAGACACACATCTCGTGGAATTCTGTGAATCGAAGCCTCCAAATCCAGCATCCAGGTCGTCCAGTGCGATCAGACGCTTTCGCAGTTGGCCGAGCAGAAAGAGAGAAGGATCGGCCTCCAGGGCGGACAGGAATGCGTGCAGATCGTTGTGGCACTCGATTTCATGGTCACACGGAACGTCGGTGGTTATGGTTGACACGTCAACCATCCTAAGTGTTGGTGGTTGTCATGTCAACCTAAGAGTGGGTGAGTACTCAACTACGGGCAGGACCGCGACGCGTTTCTGGCGTCGCACCTTCAGGCAGTGCAAACGCACGCGCAGGCGATCTAAAGGAGACGACACATGAAGATTCTCCTGGCACTAGCTCACGACGGCCAGCAATGAATTCACCTCGACGTTGGCGGAATTCGCCCCATTCACACCTTGGGGAATTGCCCTGGCGGCGAACTGCGCAATGACACCTTTTCTGAATACGAGACAGTGGGTCGAACCGCCAAACTGAAAGTATCCAATCTGATCTCCCTTCTTGACAGCTTCGCCTTCTTTCACGGTAACGACACAGGAAGATACCTCGGCCATTCCCACCGGAACCACGCACATCAGTCCAATCGGATCTGGCGCTTCGATAAAGATCATCGCGCGCGTAGCGATATGTGCAATGTACCCTTGCGAATTATTTGGCCCTGCTGGATCGAAATGTTCAGACGCCGCTTCCGCATAATAGGTGCCCGCCACATGACGCACCTTCTTGATGGTGCCGGAAATCGGACTATGCCAGCGATGGTATTTCTCGGCGCTGAGAAATGCCTGGTATACGGTGCCCCTGGCAAACTCCTCGACAAACACGCCGTCGAGCATATGCCTGAGCGAATAGGGCTGCGATTTCATCCAGAAGGTGTCCGTTTCTTTCACGTTCGTGCTGATTGCGAACGGACCGGACTCGCATGCGCTCACAATTACCTTGTCGTTCTCCGGGTCTGCGACCGGCCGGACGCCAGGCTTGAATTCGCGAATAAAGAAGTCATTCCAGGATTTGAACCCGAAGTGTGGCGCGTGAGGGTCATGGATGAAATCATCGATCTGAATAGCCGCGAGCGCCTTTGGCGATAACCAGCCTGTCTCCGAATGGTTCAAGACATAAGTGGATTCAGGAGAATCGAGATACTCGGTCCACGCTTTCAGGATCTTGCTAAAAATCGCATTCACCTTTGGTAGCAAGAACGCCGCCAGACCGGCCGGAGTGATCATCGGAAAATCCAGGATGGCGTTGATGGGGAACCCCACCATCGCAGTCGTGTTAAACTCCGGGGCAATCGTGAGGACGTGATTGATGACTGCCAGCATCTGATGGTAGTCCTTGATCTTCACGTCCCCGCTTCCTGGTGGCGAAGGAAACACGGGCTGTTGCTTGAACATCAGAGTAAAGTACATGTACAGTTCGGGGTCGCTTTCGATCATCGCCCGAAATTCTTCGACCACTGGATGATGCGGAGACCGCTTCAGCTCGGCTTCGTGAATAGTCTTCTTAAGCCATGCATTGAGATGTTCTGGATTAGCAGGCAGCCAGCGCCCCAGACGCGCTGTGTGACTTGCGTGTGTGGAAATTACCATAGGGAACAGTCGACCTCCTGGGTGTGAAATGCTGTTCAGTTTTCCGAATTCTGCCGGTTTCCGTTGCCATGTTGCCGCGAAATAAACCGTTCGCAAAGCCTATAGGAGACATGCTCATCGCGCCACAAAAGACTTGTCTCTTCGCGTCGGCGGTTTAAGTGCACATCGGCGAAGTGATCTTCTTGCTGGTTGTCCGGTGAGATAGAAGTCCGCTGAACGCGTTGCAATTTGTGGGAGATTGTCCTGTCCGATTATTCCGAAGAGGAACCTGGGGGTTTGACGCGCACGACGCGGTAGATGCCGGCGGCGGCCACGGCTACCGAGGCCACGATGGCCCAGGGGAACGCCTTGTCCGCCCAAAAATCGATCGCCTGGGTTACCTGGAGCGATTTCTCCGCAGTGAGTGAGGATGCGGAGAAGCTGGTGACGATGTGGGCACGGAGGAGCCAGCAGAAGAGGGCCGCTCCGCTGACATCGCAGAGCAGGCGCAGCGCAGCCCGACGGACTGTCCAGTAGGGATGAAGCAGGTTGGCCGCGGCGAGTGCGGCATTGGCGGCGGCCAGGACAAGATAGGCCGAGAAGAACCAGACCCACTGCTGGCTAAGCTCGATGCGGACCGTGCTGCCGAGATTGAGGACGCGCGGGGAGGCATGGAGCGCCCACCAGACGAAGAACAGCAGAGTCAAGGCCAGTTCGAAGATGGAATTGGCGCGTGGAATCTGGTTGGGAATGCGGACGCGCGGGAGCTTGCGCGGGCTCCATTCGTCGAGGAAATGCGACTTCGCCTGGACACGCTCCAGAATGCCAAAGACCAGGGTCGCCATGCCGATGGCGACGAATGCAACAGTCCACCAGGCGCTCCACGCCGATGCGACCGCGGCTAACCACGATACATGGGTTTGCTGGGTGCGATAAGCGCGATCAAAGGTCATCATCACGATCCACACCAGCGCCCAAGGAAGCAGGTAGCAGAGGCAAATGATCTTCAAAACGAAGCGGTAGACGGGGAACAGCAGCGGCCCGATCAGCTGCTCCTGGGGCAGAAAGCGGTTGGCCACCACGACGGGACGGCCACGCTGTTTGAGGATCAACTCGACTTCGGCCTCGGACAGCTTGCGACTGAGATCGGCCTCGCGTTCCTTGACTTGGGCGTCGATATCCGCGGACAGCTCTTCAATAATGTCGTCCTTCTGTCCTTTCGGGAGCCAAAATTTGACGGCTTCGAGGTAACGTTCAATCATTTCCATGACTTTGCTCCTTCAGAACTTCTTCGAGAGAGAGATCGATCCTTCGCCACTCGGCGAGTAGCTGTTCGAGGACATGGGCGCCTTCGGTTGAGAGGAGATAAAAGCGCTTCCTGCGCTTGTCTTCCTCGCGCCATTGGCTGTTCAGAAGACCCTGGGATTCCAGGCGGCGGAGCAGCGGGTAGAGCGTACCTTCATCGATCTCCAGGCCGTGATCTGAGAGCGTCTTGCGCAGGGTGTAGCCGTACTGCTCCCTGCGCAGAGCCGCGAGGACGGCCAGGACCACAGAGCCACGACGGAGTTCGAGCCGGAGGTTCTCAAAGGGATCTGGGTTCATGTGCACCGTGTCACACATAGTGTGTCATACATACTGTGTATTACACAGTAAAAATTGTCAAGAGATGATGAGTTTTTTTGAGCGGGGCTGGTCTGGGTTCAGACCTCAATGAGTTTCAGGCTGGCGTCGATTTCCGGGAAGGCGAGATTGCGGATTCCACGGTTGACGGTTGATATCCGTTTGCACGCCGATTGCGAAGGATCGAAGGATCGGAAGGTGCGGCATCCGAATTTCTCATTACCGCAATAATGCTGGTCGAGAGATTTTCAGCGAGTCAGCTTGGGGATGCCATCCACTACAGTTCCACCCTTGCCGCTTCTTTCCTGTTTCCTTTGAGTTTGTGAGTGGCTGCTCATCTTTCGCTTGTATCGTGTGGTTGCGTTTGCTCCATATATTCGACGTATCCGAGCAGCGCTCCCCAATGATAAAACCGGTCGCTGTTGGTCACATCATCGCCCGTACCAGTGACAGCATTGTAGTTTTCATGAACATGTCCCTTTTCCGTCCACTCTTTAAGGAAGAGCTCAAATGACTTTTGTGCGAATTCCAGGCGAGTCTTGGGATCGTCGTAGTTGCGCAGTCCCAGGTAGACGAGATAGTTCATCGGACCCCAAATGCGGCCTCGCCAGTAGTTCTGCTCAGTGAATGCAGGATCGTTACGCGCGATCGATGGCATCACATACTGGCCCCAGAATTCATCCGGATTCAAGAGGTGCTTTTGAATCATAAGGGCCGCTTGGGCGGGGGTCGCAGCCTTTGCGAGCAACGGATAGAAATTGGTAGGAGATACGCGAAGGCTGAACTTGCCCGTACTGAGATCTCGATTGAGAAAGATGCCATCTTGTGCGCTCCATAGCGTACCAAGCTTCGCCCGGTAACGTGCGCTCCGCTCGCGTAACTCTCTGGCCTCTCCTGACTTGTCCAAGGTATCGGCCATCGTAGCCAGGGCGTCGCAATCGGAGATATACATGCTCATCAAACCGACATCGGCAAAATCGAGAAGGTGCGACTGTGAGTTGTAAGTTGTGCTGTCGTACATCGGACTATTGTCGAGGCCTGATTCAAGGATTGCTCCGGCCCGGGCTCCTCGACTACGGTCGTCCAGGTTCACAGGCTTGTTTTCTCCATCACTGCCCCAGGTCAGGTATCCTTGGACATCGCGATGCGCAGTCCACCAGCGATTCCATTGAAGCAGCGGCTGGAATGTCTCCTCCAGAAACCAGCGATCGTGGAACTTCCGATATAAGCCAAGCACTGTAATCGACCCGACCGGAGGCTCCGATCGGTCAGAGCTTTTCCAATCGCCCGTCCGCGCATAATTTGGTACAAACCCCTGTTCCGTGGATTCGTGGAGGGTTTCAATCGCATCCGCATACGCTAAATCCCGGTCTCCGATGGACGCCATGGTTGCGGCGAAGAAGGTATCCCAGTCGAAGATGACGTAGCCACCCCATCCAACGCCCACACTCTGCTGACGGGAGAAACGACTCGGCGGCCCTTCGGCTCGAAAATCGTGTCCCAGCCAAGAGTAGTTTCGATCGCATCTACTATAGGACCGGCTTTTCCGGCTGCCGCGATGGACTTTTGATACAAGTGATGTTGCCGCTCGACGACAGACTCGATGTTTGTAAGCGTGCGAGGTTTGCCTGTGCTGATACCGACGGGCTGGGTAAAGTCGGTAGAGAAGTAGGGGCCATCTATCGGCAAATTCACTTTCCCGCTGTCCTGAGTACGACCCCGACCGTTAGGTCCCGCGAAGTCTTGTGATCTTGTGCAAGTGCAGTAGATCGACACCACGCCGGACGATCCGCGGGTCTCAATGAAGTCCGGATGCTTAAGTGCTGTGCCGGACCGGTTCCAGAGGAAATTTACAGAAAAAGTGATCGTGGGCGGAAGTGCAGAGATTGGGTTGGACGGCAGCGGGCTTGCAAGAAGAACCAGGTCGTCTCCGTCGCGGGCACTCTGAATTCGCCAACTATGTCCCTTCCATGAAACGCGTAGGTCCGTGTAGCTGCCATCCCATGAGTGTTCTCCTGGAAACACCTGTTCCGCACCCGGGGTAAGCCTGCCAATGAGGGTATCGGCAAGAAATGTGTCCCCTCCTTCAGTTGAGTTGTGCATGAGGCCAAGGCGTATTGCCAAGCCCTCGGGCAACAATACATGCGTTGTAACGCTGTGAACATCCCATGTATTCCAACCCTGCGCAAGATGCCGTTGTACCTGCTCGATATTGGGTGGAGACTGGGTCTCGGCTATCGTTCTCCTCTGCTGAGCTGGAATCCGTAATCGGCATCTTCAGACCGGCGCGACCGTCGGACTGCGCTTGTGCAAACATCGCACTGCTGAGGGCAAACACCGCCGAGAGTCTATAAACAATGGCAATTACAGCGTTTTTACTAAACGTTTGCACGAAAGTTCTCCTCACAGCGACCACACGTACTCGCAATATATTTACTCAACATGTGCCGAAGGTGGCTGGGTTTAGGAGAGAAATTCATGTTCCGAGTTGCGCCGCAAAGAAATACCGAGGAATCAAGAGCAGGCCTATAGCTATCCTTGGCTTGTCAGACGCACAGCCGTTGTGGCAGTTGCGATACCGCCGGCGGCCAACCTCCAAATGGCTTGAGAACGCAGTGTAGCGGGATAAGCCACGATAGTTCGGTGGCCTATCTCGTGCAAGGAGGAATGCTAAAACAGAAGTTTCAATGCAATTTGCCCCGCCCGTGCATTGCCGGTTGTAGACGTAATCGTCCCAAAAGTAGAGTCAGTGACCGCACTATCCGGGTTGGCAAAATTCGGTGTATTTGTCAGATTGTAGAATTCACCCCGTGCCTGAAGTTCAACGCTTTCCCAGATGTGAAACCCGCGGAACAACGAGAAATCATATTGCTTCAAAGTCGGGCCGCGAACGGAGTTCCTGCCTGCATTTCCGAACTGGTTCGCAGGAGGTGGAGAGAACGAAGAGGTCGAAAACCATTGTCCAAGACTGTGCGGGTAGTGTACCGGCGCTACCTGCTCGCCGAACTGGCTATTACCAGGGCAATTGCACGATGTTGCATCTGAGGTGATAGTGAAAGGAGTACCCGATAGCAAGCGCAAGATCCCATTGAGCTGCCATCCTGACAGCAGAAGCGACCCAATCCCTCCTTGATTCACGAATTGTTTTCCCTTCCCAAAGGGAAGTTCATAGACGTGGCTGACAACAAGATTGTGCGTTGAATCGAAATCGGAAGGCCCATACTGCCGCGCGAGGTTAAGGTTGTCAATGAATCCGGGTTGATTGCTTCCCAGATCCAGGGATCTCGAATACGCATACCCCAGCGTCATCGAGAACCCACTCGAGAAACTGCGCGTCATATTCACTTGCAGCGCGTTGTAGTTGCTACTGGTTAAGTCGCCGCGCAGCTGTGTACTGGCGGTGCGCCCGTAGGATGCAAAACGGAGGCCGGCGGTCCCAGTACCAGGGGCGGCGGCATTGAGCTCTACGGAGGCAGGTAAATGCCGCCCTACATTTCCAACGTAGCCGATGTTAGTAACAAACCCATGCCCCAGACTGCGTTGATACGTCAGGTTGTAAGCTTCGACATAGGGCACCGGATTTCGAGTGGGAATGACGAAGAAGGCCTGATTTGGCGCCGGCGTAATGATGCCGTTTGCGGGTATGGTAATGAAAGGAACAGGGGGCAGACTATCGATGGATCCTGAGATCCCGTACCCTCCAGTGTTACCCACCTGCACGTTGTAGATGACGGGGAATTGAGTGGAAAGAGTTCCTCCTGTGAACCCGAATCTGCCAATCCAGCCGCTAAGGGCAAACCCCCCGCGAACGACCGATTTATTGTCGATGCTGTAGGCAAAACCGACGCGCGGCTCGGCTAACGATTGCGATGACACTCCGTTTGCCAGATCGACGTTTCCGCTTCCATAACCGGCCACGAGAAGATCGTTGGTCGCCGGGTCATAGTTCGATGCTCCCCCTTTACCTTTCGGTTTGATCGGAGAGTAAAACTCATATCGGATGCCCAGATCGAGTACCAGTTTTGGCGTTGCGTGGTAAGTATCCTGGAAGAAAAGCGCGAACTGCGTCTGCCGATTGGTCGGTGTCTGGGTCATGAAAGTGCGGCTCAACTCCTGCGGTGCTCCAAGCAAGTAGGCCGCAAGGCCATTGACATATGCCCCGTCCGGCCCCAGCCCTGGTCCGCCATTGAGCTGAGTCGTTCCCGGCTCAAATGAAAATCCGCCGCGGGGACCTCCGTTGAGTCCCTGTGGCTGCCTGCGGTCCAGGCGATTTCTGTGAGCTTCCCCACCAAACTTGAGCGATTGGTTCGGAAGGTCCTTGGTCCATGTGTTCACGACTTGAAATAAGTTGTCACGATTCTTGAGCGGGTAGTAGGGACTGCCGCCGATGGCTATGGTTGGGCTTGAGCCAATATTCATGAACGCCAATCCCTCCTCGGATATCGGGTATGGGTCGGGATCCGCTATCCCGGCCTGTGCATTGTCTCAAGGTTGCATCCGTATCGACCACGTTTGTCGCGTACAGGTTGTAGCCCAGCCGCAGCTCGGTGAGCAGGCCGGGGCCAAAGCCGTGCGTGAAATTGATGATCCCCGTATAGTTATCGTCGTTGGCGCTTACTCCGGCGCCGATTGGCTCGGGATAATAGGTGGGGTTTTGAGTGGCGTATCTGGAGATATTTGTTTCTCCAAACACTTTTGTAAGCTCGCGTAAAATTGTGGTCCAGGCGCGCTGTATAGTTGTCGGCGTTATAGCTAAAAGGAATATTCGTTACCCAGTTATTTTGCAGACCGGGCAGATTCGGCGCGGGAAAAAACTTATCGATGGCGGCAGCGGGCCCGCTGATGAGAGTTTGAGGAATGATGTTGTTGGCAAATTGCGTGCGCCCGGTACCGTCCGGATTACCGGTAAATGGATTGAAGATAGCCGCCCCTGGAACCGAGCTGAAGTCGCCGGTAAGAAAGGCGGGCAGGGGTACCGTACCTGTCGAGGTGCTCGACGAACGCTGGCGTACACCATGATATGCACCGAAAAAGAACGTGTTGTTCTTCACCACCGGTCCACCCACAGCGCGCGCCGAAATCGTTCAAGGTTAGCGGCGGCTTGGCCAGGCTCCCCACCGAAATAATCCTTCGCCGCGAGAGCCGCAACCCGGTTATATTCCCACAGGGTTCCATGAAATTGGTTTGTGCCCTGGCGCGTCGTTTCGTTGACCACCGCTCCGGCAACTCGGCCGAATTCCGCGCTATAGTTGCTGGTGGAAACGTGGACCTCCTGGACTTGTTCGGGAGGGGGCAGGTAGATGCTGAGCCCCAGTATCGGATCCGTATTGTCAACCCCATCGACAATTGTGTTGTTGGCTGAATTCGATTGACCATTGGCATTGAAGAACGTTGTGCGCTGCCCATCTTCGACCGTGGGTGAAGCTTTGTGCAGGTGGAGTGACACCTGCGGCTAGGCCGGCAAGAGCCTGAACGTTGCGGGCTTCCAACGGGACGTCGGTGACCGTTCGTACGCCAAAGTTGACTGCCACCTCAGCACTTTCGGTTTGCGAGTGGCGGCGGTGCCGCGGTCACTGTGACGGTCTCGGAGGCGCTTCCGGGCGTAAGAACAGCGTCGAACCTGGCGACTGTCGAGACAGAAATATTGATGTCTGCCTGGGTGAGAGTCTTAAACCCGGCTGCGCTCACCTCCACCCGATATTCGCCGGGCGCCAGGTACGGAATATCGTAACGACCATCTGTAGAGCTGGCAGTGGTCCGCTCAGAATTCGTGGACAGTTCCGTTATTATGACCTTCGCATTTGGAATGGTCGCGCCGGTCGAATCCGTGACGGTGCCCGTTAGAGTACCGGTAACGACCTGACCAGAAACGCTGCCGCCTGAAAGGAGCAGGAGAAATACAACAAACAGGGGGACGGCTAAGAGTTGCATCGAGCGGGAGTGCGAAAACCAGCCCGAAAGGTTTATGGAGCTGACAAATCTCTTTGTATGACTGCTGGGCACTATGCCTTGAGCTCGCGTCGCGCCGGCAAGATCTATTCTCCCCGTGCGAGTCCAGATCGCCCGACCGAAAGCCAGGCGCCAGTAAATATGCGGCAAAAGAGATGTCTTATAAAGCTGTGTCATGTGGTCCTCCTAAAGGTAGAAATCGCTGAATTCTGTCCTGACGGTCCGATGGCCGGAGTTCAGATCTCTCGGGGTGGGAGCTTGCCTGACGGTTCCCCCTCGTTCTTCTGATCGATGGCAAGACAACACATCCGATGAGAGGGTTGGCAACGTCTTGTACGGTACGGTCGCTGAAGACCGCGCTTAATCTCAATGTGCTGAATTCGGTACTGTACTGAGGCCCGACGCCTGCTTGGGAGAATGGCAGAGCCTGACCCGCCGAATCGGTGACTTCAGCACCCAACGTCGTTCTGTGGCCGGATCTATGAGAAGTGGAATTTTAAGGAGCGGCTTTGGGATGACGCGCGACCTGGACCGGCGAATCAATCATGCTTCATTGCGCCGTAAACCCGGTGACCTGCTGTTCGAGGAACAATTGATTTGCCGCGGTACTATGGGATGGTCATGGTTCCCACGAAATCAAACATTCTAAAAGACATAGCAGGCTTGCGCAGGGCGAAAACTGGGCGTACAGTTGAACGTCACATAGCCCCGTGAGACCCCGCTTATGAACTGTTAGTCCTTTATGACCGTCAGCGAAAAAGATACAAACCACCAACCATTAGAAACCCACGTTTCTTCGGTCCGGCTCGATGTCGTGTTGGATGAGATCCTACGGAGCGCTCCCTTTAGTTCCAGCAGACAGTGCCAAACCTTACTTCGATATCTGGTTGAAAAATCCGGTAAGGGAGGGGAGGAGTCGCTGAAGGAACGAGTGATCGGAGTAGAGGTCTTCGGCAGAAGTCCCGACTACAACACGGGAGATGATCCGATCGTCCGTGCCAGAGTGGGAGAAGTGCGCAAAAGGCTGGCGCAGTATTACCTGAGCGAAGAATCCAGCCACCCCAGGATCAAGATCACCATTCCTTCTGGGTCGTATCGAGCGACTTTTGAATTTCTCCCCGAAGAAGCGCCCGTCGGCAAGATTCAGCCCTCTGGTCTTCCACAGAGCCCATTTCAGAAAGAGGCGGCCACCCAAATATCTCCAGCATCCGCGATCCCAATTCCCAAACTACCCAAGGCGCTGACGGCCACGCGGGTGTGCTTGGCCGGGATAATGTTTGCTTGCTTGATCGCTTTTCTGATTTTCGTCATTAGGCGGGCCGGTCCTCAAAATGCGTTGGATCAATTCTGGGTGCCCGTGCTTCAGAGTTCGAAGCCTGTCTTGATCTATACCGGTACCAATGCGATCTACATGCCGACGGAAAGCTTCGCAGCGAAACGGCGACATCCGCAGGAACATGAGCAGAGCGATGGGATGCTGCTTTTTTTGTCCGCGCTCGCCCCGGGGGAGACATTGACGTCGGCAGACGTGTACCCGATCAACTATGAATTCACTAGTGTTGGAGACATGTCGGTAAACGTCAGGCTTGCTTCTTTCCTGACGGCCCAACATCATAGTTTCGATGTGCGGGCGGGAGAAAATATATCGATTGGCGACCTGCGTGAGTCGCCATCAGTTCTGGTTGGTGGTTACAACAATTTCCTGACGTTGCAGCTGTCCCACAATCTGCCTTTTGCACTTGACGGCAGCCAGGATGGGCGGCAACCGATCCAGGAGTCAGGCGGAGCGAAAAAGGGCTGGTCCTCTCAGGCTCGACGCCAATCGAGCCAACGGAGAAGACTATGCTATCGTCGCCAGGATACTTAATTCAGAGACCGGCAATCCTGTGATCATTGTGGCCGGAGTTACCTCCTTTGGCACTCGCGCAGCAGGGCAATTCATTACCAATGCAGAAAGCCTCAAAGCGCTTACGACAACAGCACCGAAGGACTGGGCAAGCAAGAATTTAGAGCTGGTGGTACGTACCGTAGTTCTCAAGAGCGATCCCGGTGCCGCTACTATAGTTGCCGCACGCTATTGGTAGCACTCCGCGGATCAGCGAAATCTCAGAGTGTCACGGTCGGGCACTAGTGGGTTAGGCCGAATTCACCCCCGGACTTGAACGTCTTAGCGGTGAGTTACGTACTGCACCTCCCGGCGGCGAGCACGCGAACACCCTGGATTTCCTGGGATTTTGAGCAACGTACCGTACAGTGCGTTGTCACCGATGCACTTACATGTTCCCCTCATGAGTGCAGCGGAATGATCTAGACCTGCTGGGCTAGGTTATTCGCTATAAGCCGCGCGAGTGATCGACTTTGGCACAAGGATATCTTCGGTACAAAATGCGTTGTTTCATGGGACTCTCCTTCATCCCCTCCTTCCGGCTTAGCTCTAGCCGAGGAGACACGGCCCAGTACCATTACTCGGGCGACATCACCATCGACATCGCCAAGGTGCCATTCAGCCGGTATGGCTCATATCTGGCGTTCTCGAAGCTCTCGGGCGAACGGGCTCCCGATGCCCATTCCGGGGTTTATCTGCGGAACATGCATGGCAGCGCAGCTGAACAGCATCCTGTTTTTCGCGTTGAGTTACTAGCGGGAGATTCCATGGTGCCATTTGAGGCTACAGCCAGCCCTGCTCGCCTCCATTTGGAGGCGACAACGGGGAACGTGGATATTTGTTTCTCCGAGACCGACCAGGTTCGTTTCCGCGGTCGAGGAGTTTCACTCCGGCTTATCTCTTCGGTAACCGCGATTGTCGTCCCGAACGGCAACAGCCATTGGGAGGTTCATGATACGTATCGGGGCACCGAAAAATACATGCTGTGGCCTGTGGAGGGCAATCTGCGTGTCTCCGGATCGTGGACAGGTACAGAGAGCGAGCACGCTTCTGCGACCTTTACTCCTGATCCAGCTTCCCACTCGATCGAAGGAGAGATCGACACCTACGACAGTGTTGGGACCTCTCATACGGGCGGAGACGACTTTGCTGCGGATGTGGAAACCGTGAAGCGCGACTACCAAAAATGGTTGGAACGAATGCCGACGGTTCCCTCTGAGTTTGGCCCGGGGGCGGAGTTGGCCGCGTACGTTAACTGGGCGAGCGTGGTAGCTCCAATGGGATTTCTGGACCGGCCAGCGATGCTCATGTCAAAGAACTGGATGGCGAATGTATGGTCGTGGGACCACTGCTTCACGGCAATGGCCTTGTCCTTCAGAGACCCCGACCTTGCGTGGCAACAATTTATGGTGCCTTTCGACAACCAGGATCGTCATGGTGCTCTACCGGATGAGGTTCGAGATTCGTTCAAAGCTTATAACTACTCCAAGCCGCCGATTCATGGGTGGGCGCTGCAATGGATGATGGAGCACGGCGGCTATAACGATGTGGAACATTTGGCAGAGGCTTATGAGCCAATCTCAAAGTGGACTGAGTGGTATTTCCGCTATCGCGACACGAACGGTGACGGCCTTCCTGAGTACAATCACGGCAATGATTGGGGATGGGACAACTCCACAGTCATGCTGTCGGGGATACCGGTAGAAACACCCGATCTGGACAGCTTTTTGATCCTGCAGATGGACGCTCTGTCTATCATGGCGCGAAAGCTTGGGAAGGAACAGGACGCTCAACAATGGCAATCGCTCTCGGATCAATTGATCAAGAGGATGCTGGCCACGCTTTGGAAAGAAGATCACTTTGTGGCGATCAGCGCAGACAACGGACGAGAGATTGAATCAGATAGCCTTTTACTCTATATGCCTCTCATCTTTGGGAACAAACTTCCTACTGGAGTACAGCAAAAGTTGGTTGAGGGACTTACGCGTCAAGGAAGATTTCGCACTGCTTACGGGTTTTCGAGTGAAGCGCTTACTAGTAAGTACTACACGCCGGATGGTTACTGGCTCGGACCCATCTGGGCGCCTACGACTATGCTCCTGGCCGAAGGGCTGGATTTTGCCGGTCAACGCCGTCTGTCACACGATCTGCGCGTAGATTTCTGCAAGATGGTGCAGCAAAGTGGAATGGCTGAAAACTTCGATGTGAAAACGTGCGCGCTCTTGCGGGATCCGTCATACACCTGGACCTCCAGTGTCTACCTGATATTTGCTCATCAATTGTGGAACGAAGACAAAAGAGCAACGGAGAGCGTGCCATAGGTCACGCTGGGCCACGTCATTTTCCGCTTATCGAGGGAGGTGCAACTGTTTCGTGTGCTCATTATCGGCTCAGACGAAGGTCGCAAAGCTCTCCTATCAGGGTGCCGGCCCACCAGTAGATGTTGTGGTCCCTCACCGATCTTCGCATGCGACGCATCCGGGGACGTATGTCGTTGATGTCCATCTCCAACGCCTGCGCAATCGCCTCGCCTGTCGACTGAATATCGTATGGATTGACGAGGATGGCGTCCTGCAAGTCCCGCGCCGCGCCGGTGAACTGGCTCAGGATCAGCACTCCTCGCTCATCCTCGCGTGCTGCGACATACTCCTTGGCCACCAGGTTCATTCCATCATGAAGGGAAGTCACCATGCACAGATGGGCCGCACGGTAATAGCGCTGCACCTCTTGACGGTTGTGCTGGCGGTTCAAAAAGACAATCGGCCTCCATTTGCCGTGTTGGAAGCGCTCATTGATACGGTTGGCCTCGGCCTCGACCTCGCGTTGAAAATCGGCATAGCGTTGAATGTGAGTGCGTGAGGGTGCGCCGATCTGGATAAAGGTGAATTTGTCCTGATAACGTGGATGACTTTCGAGGAACGCCTCGACCGCCTGGAAGCGCTCGATGATCCCCTTGGTATAGTCCACGCGATCGACCCCCACGCCGAGGAATGACGCCTCGATCCCCAGTTCCGCAATCAAAGTACTGCGTTCTTCCGCCGCAACGTTCTTTGGAGGAGCTTCCGCCGTCTCAAGAAAATCCACGCTGATCGGGAACGGCAACACCGAGGACCAGTGATCCTTGCGCTTGACCGAGAAGTGCTCCCAATCTACGCGTGCTTCGAGCACGCGATCGATCGTACTCAGAAAATTGTTGCAGTGCGCTTGAACATGAAACCCGATGAGGTCTGCACCGAGCAGGCCATCCAACAATTCCTGCTGCCACGGGCAGATGCTGAAGGCTTCGGGATTGGGCCAGGGAATATGCCAGAAAATCGCAACTCTGGCGTGAGGCATTCGGTCTTTCATCATGCGCGGCAACAGGGCAAAATGATAGTCCTGAATCAGGATGACTGGATGTTCCTCGCCCGCCATTTCTTCCGCCAGCGCGTCGGCGAATCGCGCATTCACTTTGTTGTAGTATTCCCAGTCCGAAGCACGGAAGATGGGACGTGTATGCGCCATGTGGCAGAGCGGCCACAAACCCTCATTGGCAAAACCGTAGTAGTAGCCTTCCTCTTCTTCCGGGCTAATCCAAACGCGACGCAGCGTATATCGAGGATCGTCCGGCGGAACCTTCAACCGGTCATGCCCATCGACGGTTTCTTTATCTGCAGTCCCGCTTCCCTGGGCGACCCAAGTCCCGTTGCAAGCGCAGAGTATCGGCTCGATGGCGGTCACCAGGCCGCTGGCTGGGACTGTGACCGTTACAGTGTTGCCCTGCCGGTTGTGAACGTAGGGCTCCCGATTGGAGACCACAATGAGGCTGCTGCCCTCCAGCTTGGTGCGGACATGGTCGGCCAGCCGCTCGGCGGTCCAGAGAGATTCGTTGGTGTTCCGCAGTCTCGCTTCGATCTCCGCGGCCGCGCGTGCCTGGCGCATGCTTTCAGCAAGAGGCGCCATCTCCCGCGCCAGCGGCTGGAAAAACTCGAGATCCTTGGCAGGCACTTGTACAGAGTGGCGTGCGGTACGCAGTGCATTCATCCACTCGGCTGCACGCGCGATCGGCCCGGCAAGGCTCCAACGCACGATCAACAAAGTGATGGCGACAATCACCAGCACCATGCCGGCGATGTGAACAAAGACGCGGCTCCAAACGCGGAAAATCTCTGCGCGAATGTAGCCGGTGTCATAGACGATGATGATCCCGCCGGCGACGCTCTTATCCACCGCACGCAAAGGCGCAGCGAGCATGTACACCCTTTTGAAATGCAACCGCATGTAGCCGCTTGCAGGCTGCTTGCGGGCCAGTGCCTCAGTTAGGGTAGGGGGTATTCCTCGTAGAACAGCGCTAAGGTCGCGAGTCACAACCAGCGGAAGCAAATCCCGGTCGTACACGCCGATGCCCAACAAGTGATCGCGGTTGCCGAAACGGCTGACCATCTGTTCGAGTCCGGGCTTGTCTCCGGACTGCAGGTAAGACTCCGCATTTCCGGCCAGGCTCTCGCCGAAGGTCTCGGCTCTCCGTTCCAGGTCGCGAAGCAGAGCGTCTTTCTCGGCCTGTACCTCATACCAGGACGAGGCCAGGGATACCAGAGTGACTCCCAAAATCAACGCCACGATCAATCGCAGACTCAGAATCCGCATAGATACTCTTCACCGCCGTGCGCGCGCGAACGTTCTCTGGCAAGATTATCCGCAAGAGTCTAATCCCCGCCAGCAGTAGCTCATCGTTTTACCGATTTAGCGATGGCTGGATCACAGGCAAGCAGGCTACCGCCTGCTTGACCTTCCGTCTTCTGGGTTACGGGCTGCGGCAAATGCCACCGTGGAACGCCAACAAGCACTGTACAATTCGAGCGAAATCACCGCTGGACATCGCCTGGTCCTTACCAGCGCATGCCGGTGCCTCTCGCCTCGTCGAACATGGCGATGAGCCAAGCGCAGTTGAGCAGAATACCCTGGTAGAAATCGAAGAACGGCGATAGCAATGAAAGATAGATATGATCCCGATGGGCGACGGCATACAAGCTTCCCGTCATCACATTGATGAGAACTGCAGCCGCAGCCCACGGAGCCAGATTGGAGAGACTGCCACCGTGGATGAAGTACAAAAGGATGTTCCGAGAACCAGTGCAGGACAACAGCACCATCATCCGGTACTTCATTGAAAAAACCATCAATCAGGGGCAATCGACTCCGCCGTGCAGTTCGGCTGGAAAAGAGGATGTGGTGGAGCGGTTCGCGTTTCCTGGCGATCAGCGCGTCAGCGTGGAAGGTTAAGACCTTGGTATGCGCTGATTTCATGGGACTTGTACTTCACTCGATATCCGAGGGAGAGCAATTGGAGAGTGAAAGGTGGAAATCCTCGGCAAAAGTGAGGGGCGAGAATGGCCCTCGTAACTCACGATCCTCGCAAGCGTGCGCCCGTTCATTTTCCGCTTGCACGCGTTCGAGGGCCTCGCGCCGGAAGAGCCCGATCGGTCCCGGAACAATCATCACGGAACCAGTGGCGCCTTGCGCGAGACGGAGAGCGCCGTTTGCAAGGACATACTCGAAGGCTTGAAACAGCCCGGCCAACGACTTTCTGTTGCGCACTCGGATTTGACCCGAAACAGCGCCTACGCGCTGATCGCGCATGTGGCGCACCATCAACCTGAGTGCGCCGGTTTCAACTCGTGAATCGGCGTCGATACGAGGAATCGAGTTTCCGCTGGCGTGCCTCAGGCCGTAGTTGTGAGCGCTCCACTTGCCCTGATTGGGCTTGGTGAACACTCGCACATGACACACACCATGCTCCGAATAATGCGTTCCCGCGAAGGAACTGGCAAGCAGGTAAGTGTCGTCTTTCGAGCCGTCGTCAACAAATATTACCTCGTATGCCGGATAATCCAAACGCACGAGAGCGCTCATCGCATCCTTGACGCAAGCGGCCTCGCAATAAGCGGGCGCCAGGATAGATACGTAGGGCAGGGAAGCGTCGTGCGGCAGTACAAGCTCCCGATCGTGCCGGGACATTTTCGCATAAGACAAGATGAACAGAATGCACCAACGCAGACCCATCAGGCCGGATAGGGCGGCCATGAAGTAAAGGCCTACCGAGGTGAGACCCAGGCCATCCCTGTCGATCAGTTGAACTGCCCCAGAGCAAAACCTGTATGGGGCGAAGATGGCCAGGAAGATCCCAAAACAGAGTGTCATCCAGAAAAGCCACGAAGTGTCTGGACTTGTTGGTATCAGCTGCAGGCGCTCCGCATCGGTTGTCATCGCGCCACGAACTCCCGAGCAGATAGGCCAAGTTGTGTGAGAACGCGGTCAACCTCTTCCGCTTCGGCGGCTTTTGATCCGGCGGCCTGGCGTACCCACGCACGTACCAGCGTGAGGAGCCACGCAACCACCGACAGGATCAGGAACACCATTCCCGCTTGAGCGAACCGGTCGGTGTAGAGCTCCGGCCGCCATGGCAAAGTGACAGGTATGGTTCCTTTAGAGAGGGCTGCAAACTGCTCCGGAGGAAGATCACACGCGATCAATAAGTCACGGCGGTCCGGGTACCCGGAAACCGGTTGCACTGACTGCAGCCGGCCGATAATCTCTTCGCTCACCAACGAGTGGTTAAGCTTCAGCCTCAGTTCCTGGCCGGGCGCCAGCATGGCCGCTTCCCGTGCCGGAAGCTGCACGGTTGCCAGGAAGCCGGACCCTTTTGCCAAAGCGAGTATGACCTGGTCATCTTCAGCGAGTGCTGGGGATGGGTGACGGTAAACAACCGTACCGCCGAAGGGCGCCATGACACTGCGCTCAAGATGGAGTTGGAGCAAACTCGTCCGAAGCTCAGAACGCTTCGCATCAAGTTCCGCTAACTCCGCCGTTCGTTCGGCCCTGGCGCGCTCCTCGTCGCGAGCGATCGCCGACTTTCGCCTGTGCTATGGCGTCGGACCCAGCTTTTGTCTCTTGAATGAGACTCTCCCGTTCGCGTAACTTCTGTGCGGCGGTCTGCGCCGCGGCAGCCGCCGCGTCCAACTTACTGCGGGCGACAATGCCATCTTTTACCAGAGAGGCAGTTCGTTCGTACTGCAGCTCAGCCGCTGTGCTCTGAGCTCGTTGAGCAGTGACGAGTTCATCGTCCTTGATAGCCTGCGTCGAGAAGGAACCGGCTTGAGCGCGGTGCAGTACTCCATAACCGAGCTGAGAAAGGCGGCCACGTTGCGAGTCGTTCGCATCCTGCGACAAGCGCAGGACTTCTGGATCAATCACCAATGGCTTCAGTCGAGCGTCAGCGATCTGTTGCTTCCAGCACCGCGATATCGCCCCTAAGATGCTGTTCTTCCCGGTCGAGTTCAAGATCGTCAAAGGTGGCGAGCCTGGCGCCCTGATCGACGGAGTCACCTTGGACGAGATGGGGGGTCGTCCTCGCATGGGCACGCACCACGAAGAAGTCGGTACCAAGAATGACGCCGGCACGTCTCGTCAACTCGCGGTTCAACCAGCCCCCGGCGAGCGCCACGGCACACAACAACAGTCCGACGTACAGCAAACCACGAGAACTTTGAGGACTTCCGTTGGCATTCCGTCTTTTCCAAACCGCCAAGGAGTGAGAAATACAAAATACCAACCAACCGACCACCGCGGCCGCTAATGCGATATGCAAGGCTCCGACTGAATCATTTACCATGACATTCCTCTCCAGAAGATGCTGCCGTAAAAACGCTCAGCGGAAGCTACTCCAGGTATTTTCGATTGGGAAGGATTGATGCTGGTCGTCAGGATATGTGTCGTTCACTAACAAAACTGCACACTCTATCCGGGGCGAGCATCATTGACTTTGTAACTGAAACATTAGAATTGGAAGGGCGGAAAAACAATGGGGGTTACTACACAACGCATCGTGTGGTACCACACGCTCGCCGGAAATCGCTATGTTACTGCACCGAGGCTTTACACGTCGATGTAATATCGGGACAAGATGAGTGGTGAAAAACAGAACCAGCATCCCGGTGACCCGATGCCGGTAGACGTTCTCCTGTTTGGTTCGCATCCTGATGATGTGGAATGGGGTGCAGGCGGAAGCGTGCTGCTATTGAAAGCCACGGGTTCTTCCTTCGGTGTTGTGGATCTCACGCGAGGTGAAATGGGATCTCGAGGTACGAGTGAGGAACGCGACAAAGAAGCGCAGGAAGCGGCATCCTCGATGGGTGCCCGGTTTCGTGAAAATCTCGGCATGCCTGATGGCGGAGTCATCGATTCCGTAGAGAACCGTAAGCAGATTGCGAGCGTTATTCGGCGGCGCCGTCCGAAGCTGGTGCTGGCGCCCTATTGGAAGGACCGGCACCCCGACCATGCAGCGACCGGCCGTCTCATTCGGAACTCGGCCGTGCATTGCGCTCTGAGAAAGTCGAACGACCCGAATCCACCACACAAGCCTTCGGCTTACCTGTACTACCTTTTGCATCATTTCACGCGTCCCAGCATGGTCGTCGACATCTCCAACGTCTACAACCAGAAACTCGAACTGCTTCGGTTGCATGTTTCGCAGTTTGCGAAAACTGCTGAAGGCTTTGGGGTTCTGCCGCTCGGGATGAACGACTACCTATTCGGACTGGAATCTCGCGACCGTTTCTTCGGCACGCTGATCGGCGCCCATCATGGAGAAGCATTTGTCAGTGAGGTCCCATTAAAGCTTGGCAGTCTCAGCGATCTTCTAGTCCTCCTGTAGTTGATAAATTTATGTTCGAGTGCCCGAATCGGGCTTCTTTGCGATCGCGCTCGAAAAAGTCGCGCAAAAAATCTTGTAAAGAAATGGGGAGCGACTGAACCCTTCAGGCCGGCCGCCGCATCTTTCCTACCATGCGGATTGGCTGGCTGTTGTGCGCTTTTATCTTGAGCATGGTTCCCGTCACGGCGCCCGGCCAGCAGACCGATGCGCCTCAGCCGCAGTGCGGAAGCATTCGTGGCACCGTGACTGATGTCGACGACGCGGCGATTCCGGGGGCAACCCTCACGGTTGATGGACCCGCCGGGAGCGAACACCGCACGCTCAATTCAGATGAGACAGGATCGTTCGAGTTCAAAGACCTCGCTCCGGCGCTTGCTTATAAGATCACTGTCAGTGCAAAGGGATTCGCAGATTGGACTTCGCCCGCTATCGTCCTCACGCCAGGCCAAACATTGGAGATGTCCAATATTAGGCTGAAGATATCAGTGGTGGAGACTACGGTGGCCGCCCTCACGGTCGAACAACTCGCTACCCAACAAGTTAGGGCAGAAGAGAAACAGCGAGTCTTTGGTATTGTTCCCAACTATTTTGTGGTCTATGACAAGAACGCAGTGCCGATGACGAAGAAGCTGAAGTACGAGCTCGCTTTTAAAGCTGCCACCGATCCGGTCAGTATCGCGGGCGATGTCTTTCTCGCAGGAGTGAATCAGGCGGCTGACACTCCCAACTATCAACAGGGTGCAGAGGGTTTTGGTCAGCGCTTCGGGGCTGCATTTGCTGACAGCTTCACCAATATTATGATCGGCGGCGGCGTGCTGCCCTCGCTTCTGCATCAGGATCCGCGCTACTTCTACCAGGGCACAGGATCGGGGACGTCGCGCGCGCTTCACGCCATGTCCTTCGCAATTATCTGCAAGGGCGACAATGGCCGTTCGCAGTTTAACTATTCAGGCGTTGGCGGCAATCTGATCGCGGGCGCTCTTACAGAGCTCTACTATCCGCCAAGCAATCGCGGGCTGGGATTGGTTTTCTCCAACACGCTCATCAACGCCGGGGGCCGGCTCGCCAATGGCCTGGTACAGGAGTTTATCCTGCGCAAGTATACGACCAATGCCAACCAGTAAGGTGAGAGCCTCAGAGAGTAAAGCTCGATCGTAGGTATCTTGCGAATTGCTTTACGATCAACAACTGTGTTCTTTTAGCTGGCACTGGGTGTCCAACGTCACTCCGCGCGCAGAACGCTCATCGGGTCGATGGAAGCTGCGCGCCGCGCGGGCAGCAATGAAGCCAGCCACGCCAGGAGCAGTACGAAAACTGCGGCCAGGCTCAGGACCAGCGGATCGAACGGGCTGACTCCAAACAGGAAAGAGCCCAGCAGCCGGGAAGCCGCAACCACGCCCAACAGTCCTATCGCGGACCCGAGCATGGCCACTTTCGCTGCAGATGCAAAGACGAGGCGCAGAATGCCGGCGCGTTGCGACCCTAAAGCCATGCGGATGGCCATCTCTTGTGTGCGCAGAGCAGTCGAGAAGGCGATGACGCTGTACATGCCGAGCGCCGCCAGTAGGACCGCCGCTATGGTAAAGGCAGAAATGACTACGGTGTTGAAGCGGCGTGGTGCTTCGCTATTGGAAACCGCGCGCTCCATGCTTTGGACTTGAGTGAGGGGTAACTGAGGGTCAATCGAGCGGACCGTCGCACGCAGAACGTTCGCCATCTGCTCGGGCTCCATCGCCGTGCGCACCACGACAGAGCCTCCATTTCCGTTCAGGTCTGTAGCAGAGGCGAAGGGTCCTATGGACTTCTCATACTGTGCGACCGGCATGTAGTACTGTTGTTTGTCAGGTACGTCGGGTGACGCCTCCTTTACGTCCGCAACTTCACCCACAACCGTCAGCCACGGTATCTTCGTTTCTTGCAACCCCAGGCGCAGACGCTTGCCGACCGGGTTTGAACCCGGCCAGCAGTGCTCGGCGAGCTTGTGGTTAACGATTGCGACCAGTTGCGTGTCCGCTGTGTCCGCTGGGGTGAAATAACGCCCGGACAGGAGCGGAACACCGATCGCCTGCAGATAGTCACCCTCCACCGTCACCTGCGTGGCGAGATTCATGCCGGCGCCCTTGGGTGCGACATAGCCTTCCGCGTCGAATACAGTATTGCTGTCGCCGCCCGAAGCCGGCAGAAACGAGGTCAGCCCTGCAAACTTCACGCCGGGAAGCTGCCGAAGACGGCGAATCAGTTCGTGATTGAACTCATCCACCCCTCGTTGGGTTGAGTATTGTTTTTGCGGCAGCGAGTACGAAGCCGTGAGGACATGGTCCGGGCGGAAGCCGAGATCGACGGCAAGCATCTTCTCAAAGCTCCGCAGCAACAATCCGGAAGCCGCCAACAGCATCAGCGCGATGGCGATTTCCCCAGCCACCAACCCGGTGCGAAGCCACGCATGCCCTCCACCCACCGTGCGCCCCCCTTCCTTAAGGGTCTCGTTGACGTTTGTCCGCAAGGCGGCGAATGCCGGAGCCAGTCCGCAAACAATGCCGGTCAGCACCGAGAGCACGATTGCGAACAGTACCACCTGCCCGTCGAGTCTGATTTCCTGAATACGAGGCAGCGTTTCAGGCAGCAGGCTCACGCCCACTCGCAGCGCGATAGCCGCCAGACCCACACCGAACACGCCTCCGGCAATACTCAGCAAGAGGCTTTCGAGTACCGCCTCGCGCAGCAGCGTACCTGCGGGTGCTCCCAGGGCCATCTGCACCGTGATCTGGCGCCGGCGACGGATGCCGCGCACCAGCAGTAGTCCGGCAAGGTTGGCGCAGGCGATCAGCAACACGACCACGGTGGCCAGAAACAGCGTCCCGACGAGTCGGCGAGCCTGCTCGACGGTCTTTTCATGGAGAGAGCGCACCACCGCCTGAATGCGCAGACTCGACATGAACGGAGGGTAGCGGCGCATCGTCTCCCGGGCAACGCGCTCCGCATCGCTCTGCGCCTCCGCTGCAGTGATTCCGGCCTTAAGCCGTCCCACCATGGCGAAGTTCCAGGATGCCGCTCCGGTCGTGAATTCCTGTTCAGTGAAGCTCATGGGAACCCACAGCTCACTGTTGTTCAGTTGTCCCGGCACCAGGGGGAATTCGAAATCTCGCGGCATTACGCCGATCACGATGTAGGGCTTGCGATCGAGTAAGATCTTAGTTCCCAATACGTGCGCATCGCCGTGCAGCCGGCCCCGCCAGAGCGAATAACTGATGACTGTTACCTGGTCGTATCGGTCATCCTCCTGTTGCGTAAAGAATCGGCCCATCAGTGGCGCGACCCCAAGGGCTCGAAACACCCCGCCTGACATCCGAGCCGCATTCACCTGCGCTGGCTCTCCAATGCCGGAAAGTTCGTAACCCACCCGTTGATACCCACCAAGAGCCTCGAAGCTGTGCGTGTCCCGCGTGTAGGCGCGTATATCGGGAGCCGTGACGCCGGTCTCGCCGTTGGCTCCTTGCAAGATGTCAGACAGCACTACCAGCCTTTCAGGATGCGGGAATGGCAACGGACGCAGCAACACGCCTTCCACGATAGAGAAAATGGCGGTCGTGGCTCCGATTCCCAGCGCGACCATCAGCACGGCCGCGGTCGTGAAGCCGGGCGACTTCAGCAAATGACGAAGAGGCATTCGCAGTTCATGCACAGACATATGGGTCAGATCCTTAACCGAATGGGCAGGCCGGGAGCGGGCAGTGGCTCTCTTGTCTGAATACGAGTCAGGCTAAGTAATTGTTCCGCGATGAAAAGAACGCGCTTTTGGGCTCTATCCCCTCCACCAACCCCGATTTCCTGTGGAGTCTCGTGAGTTCCCTGCACTTCATGCGCCTTTCCTTAAAAGAAAGGCGCACACGTGGTCCTGCCCAGAGCTGCGTACAGGAAATCGGGGCAATCGACGGGTGCCCCATGCGGCTACCGCGGGTAAAAACATCTGTCCTTTCCGCGGTATCCGCTCCCATCCTTCTCGTTCTTTCAAGAGTGGGATAGTCAAATCTCGCCCTTCAATCTCCCACGCAAAGCAGACTCGTTCCTCAGGAGACCTGGGTTTCGCCTGGATGACGGGTATCATCAAATCAAGAACAGGCCTGCGCTGGCGTGATGCGCTCACACCTTCATGTCCTCCACTGCGTTTGGCGCCACAATCATCTTCTGCCAAAAACAGTGCTGGAGGTCGGATAGGAACGCTGCGGATGCAAGAATGGCAACTGAATAGCGTGGTTGAAGTCTTTGTTGATGCCTCTGTCGAGCGGGTCTGGGCTGCGCTGACCGAAGCCGCGGACACCGAACAGTATTTCATGCGCTCGCGAGTAACCGTCGGCGACGTGGGGGAAGCCTATCGCCTTGAGCGAGATGACGGCTGGGAGGTGGATGGCACAGTCTTGGCGAAGGAACCGCCCTATCGGCTGCGGGTTACCTGGCGGATCAAGACGCCCCCTGATTTGGTGATGCCCAACTGCGAGGTGGAATACTTGATCGAGCCTGCTCTCATTCCGGAGCCAAAATCGACAACGAAACTGACCGTTAGTTCATTTGTCGACGGGCCTGTGCCTCCGCCGTTCTTAAATGCAAGCCACACTGGGTGGGCCATGATCACGCGAAATCTGAAAGAGTATCTCGATGAACGTTCGTTCGAGCAAGCCCCGCGACAATCGGCAATATGAATTCCGACCAAGGAAGCTGAAGGCTTGGGTCATTCTCTTGTGTATCGTGCGGAGCTTGATTGCACCGGGGCTGCTGCCTGCCCGGGAAGATGCGGTAGCGGTCGAGCGTGCTGTTCCCGTGCGTATGCGGGACGGCGTCGTGCTCTACGCGGACATCTATCGCCCAGCGAAGGCCGGCCGCTTTCCCGTGCTGCTCGAGCGCACCCCTTATGACAAGGGCAATGACAAAGAGATCGACCTGGGCGATCAAGGGCCCCGGCGGGGATACGTTGTCATTGTTCAGGATGTACGCGGCCGTTACACATCTGGGGGTGAGTGGTACCCGTTTCGGCACGAATCCGAAGATGGAGTGGACACCATCGAGTGGGCTGCGGGCTTGCCCTACTCCGACGGCCGCGTCGGCATGTTCGGCTCGTCGTATGTAGGGGCCACGCAGATGCTGGCGGCGATCGCGCATCCGCCGCACCTGGCCGGTATTTGCCCGATGTTCACGCCCAGCAATTATCACAACGGCTGGGTTTATCTGGGAGGCGCGTTCCAGCAATGGTTCAATGAGACGTGGACCTCGATACTGGCGCGTGACACCGTGGATCGCTACCTCAAGACCGCCGCGCGCCCCGAGGAGGATGACCGGATCGTTCCCTTGACGGACTATCCGCTCTTTCATCTCAACGACCCGCTCGCGTCTGGGCATCTTACCGCACGATTCGCTCCCTATTTTCTCGATTGGCTCGCTCATCCCAGCTTCGATGCCTATTGGCGTCCCTGGTCGATCGAGGACCATTACGGTGACATTGACGTGCCGGCGCTGACGGTAGCCGCGTGGTACGACATCTTCCTCGGGGGATCGCTACGCAATTATCTTGGCGTGAAGCGGGAAGGGAGCAGCGAGGCGGCAAAGCAAGGGCAGCTGCTGGTCACCATTGGCGGGCATGCCGGTTCCGGCCGCAGGATCGGGGATGTAGATTTCGGCCCGGCCGCGGCTGAGTTCGACGAAGCAGAGGTTACCCTGGCCTGGTACGACTTCCTGTTTTATGGGAAAAAGAATCGCTTCTCGATGGGGAGCCCGGTCCGCATTTTTGTTATGGGCAAGAATACGTGGCGGGGCGAGAAGGCCTGGCCGCTTGCGCGCGCCAAGTCTACCCGGTTCTATTTGCACTCTGCCGGCGGGGCCAACTCCGTCGATGGGAACGGTGTGCTCTCGACCGAGTCTCCCGTGGTCGAACCGCCTGACAAGTATCAGTACGATCCTCGCCATCCGGTTCCTACCACCGGCGGCCCACTCTGCTGCGAAGCTCATCAACCTGCCGGCGCGCACGATCAACGGGCGGTAGAGAAGCTTCCCCAGGTTCTCGTATATTCCACCGGGCCGTTCGCTTCGGATACAGAGGTGACGGGCCCGATCTCGGTTGAGCTCTATGCGGCATCTTCGGCTGTGGATACTGACTTCACCGCGAAATTGGTCGACGTGGACCCGAGTGGATTTGCTCGCAATCTCACCGAGGGGATCGTTCGCGCCAGGTACCGTGACTCGCAGACCAAACCTGATGAACTGACGCCGGGTCGAATCTACAAATTCACCATTGACCTCTGGGCCACCAGCAATGATTTCCTTACGGGACACAGGTTGCGTCTTGAGATCAGTAGTAGCAATTTTCCGCGCTTCGATCGCAACCTGAATCTCAGCAAGCCGTCAGGAATTGCGATCAGGTCTGTAGTGGCTAACAACAGCATCTTCCACGATGCGACTCACCCCTCCGCACTTATAGTGCCTATTCTGCAGGACGATTCCGCGGCAGGCGGCAGACAGAAGAAGTCGGTCAAGCCTGGTGGTGCTTAGTTAGTCAAGGTTCGGTAGGCGAGTATTTCGGATTGCGAGGCACTTCCGTTCATGCTGTTTGCTTGCAGCAGGAGCTCGAAGTAGGGGATAGTCCCGCGGCTGGTCTTTATTTTCTCCAGGAAGGGGAGAAGACGTGCATCGTCGAAGACAAAGTCCGCCGCGGATTCGGTTCCGGCCATCGAGGTCCCTTCAAGGATGAGTATCTGTCCGGAACCCTCAAGGTTGGGCTGCAGCGCAATCAAACCGTAGATTTTATGCTGCGGGTCGAGATGGTTCACTTCATAACGCGCGCTCTCGCCGGCGCGCGGGGAACGATTGAATACTACAAAAGAATGCTTCTGCTGATCCTTCACCAGGACAAAGTTCATTCGGCCCTCGAAGAGCTCGATCCATGGCGTGCCTTCCTGGGAGCCCAGCAAAATCACCGGCCCGTCTTTCAGGTCATTGGTTTGCAGATCCCTGGCGTAGCGCACCTGAATCCGATTCGCAGGCATCGCCGGAAGTTGATAGAACCTGGTCACAATATTCAAGTCGACAATCGATGTGTAGCGGCGCGCCCCCAGCTCGCTGGCAACATCAGGCGTAGTCCCGAGCGGCCTGCTGATGTGGTTTCGATAGTCGCCGCTTAGATATTCCGCCAGGTCAACATTCTTCCCGGTGAGCGTTCGCAGGCTGGTTAAACCTGTATCTGAGGCCACGATCATGGTGGAGCGGTCGGGCGGAAAGAGCCTTGCCCAAAGGGGATTTCGGATGGTGACCATCTGCGGCCCGGCCCGCTCCCGAAGACGGACCGCCAAGCAGAGGATTGCCACGCAGGCCAACGCCAAAGCGGCGCCAAGCAACTGGATCAGACGCAGGCGCCGATCGCCCGCGGTGGTTTGCTTTGCCGGCCTGAGGTCCGGCGCGGACGGAAACGAGAGAGGCACTGGCGCCAGGGCTGGAGTGCGTTCTTCAAAGAACGGCATATAGCCGCCTTTGGGAATGAGCAGACGAACCGTCTCGTGGGCGCCCTCTTCGTTGAAATATTGTTCCAGCCGTTGGCGCAACCGGCTCGCATGGGAACGAACAATTCCGTCGACGGACGAATCGTAGTCCGGCGCGCGATCGAACAAGGCTTTGCCGATATTGACTTCGTTGATTTCGTCTCCGCGGCCGCGCAGCGAGAGATCACAGACATAGACCAAAAAACTGCAAAGCCGGGGCGACTTGATGAAAGCGCTGGAACTGATAATGCGCTCGACCAATTCCCAGCGCGGGTCCGCCGCGAGCGAAGAGCTGGTCTGAAGTCGAGCTGTGTTGTCGCGCATGTGCTCTCGCAGAACCCCCAACTTGAACTCCAGTACACACGTGATCGATGAAAATGCCGTAAACCCGGCTGATTTAACTGTTAAATCCGACGTTTAATGGGCGCGCTGTACGGCCATATTAATAATCGATAAATCGCTGCATACAGAAGAGATGGAGCGCTTGGCAGCGATGTTGCTGCGAATTGACTCCCGATCCGGCCGAGGGGGTTGCTACTTTTCCGGCAGTAGGCGGAGCACTCTGCCTGTGAACCTACGGATTGAGGAAAGCCAAAACCCATGCGATCGAATCTTCTCCCCGCAACCCACGTCAGGCTGCAGAAGGTCTTCATAAGTACTCTTGGCGCGCTGCTCGCGATGGTCGTCGGGATGATTGTGGTTCCGTTTGCCCAGGCGCAGTTTGATTCCGCCAGCGTGTTGGGAACCATCAAGGATCAGAGCGGGAGCGGAATTCCGTCGGCCACGGTGGTTCTGTTGAGCCCGGCGAAAGGGGTAAGTGTCGAACGGCAGACGGATGGTAACGGCAACTACGAATTTTCCAATGTGCAGCCGGGAGAGTATTCGATCTCGGTCACAGCGGCGAATTTTGAGAAAGCAGATACCGGCCGCTTTACCGTGACGGTGGGCGCACGGCAGCGAGTGGAATTGACGCTGAAAATCGGCACCGATGCGCAGACGGTGAATGTGTCTGGTGCGGCGAGCATGCTCGAAACCGATACCAGCGATCGGGGCGAGACGGTGGGGACGCAGGAAGCGGTGAACCTGCCGCTGAACGGCCGCGCGTACGCGGATTTGTCAACCCTGGTTCCCGGGGTGCGCGAGTCGCTGCTGGAGGTGTTGTCGCTGCCCAGCCGCGACGCCTCGTACAACGTGAATGGCCTGAACTCAATGGTCAACAACTTTCAGTTGGATGGTATTGATAACAACGCCTACCAGAGCGCCAACCAGGGGTATTCGAATGAGGCGATCATTCCTTCGCCTGACGCGATCCAGGAATTCAAAGTTGAGACAGATAATTACAGCGCTGAATACGGACGGGCCGGGGGTGCGATTATCAACGCAACCATTCGCAGTGGGACCAACCAATTCCACGGCGTGGCCTACGACTATCTGCGCAACACGGTTCTGAATGCTTACGGCCCTTTTATCGGTACGGGGGTGAAGCCTACTCTGATACAGAACCAGTTTGGGGGAGCGGTGGGTGGCCCCATCAAGCGGGACAAGCTGTTCTTTTTTGGCGACTACGAAGGTCTGCGCAACGTGAATCGCGCCATCCAGACGGCGGTGGTACCGACGGCGGCTGAAGCGCAGGGAACCTTCACCGATGCGAAAGGAAACCCTATCCCATTGCAGAACCCGATTACGGGCGCGCAATACCCGAATGGCAAAATTCCGGTTGCTGATCAGAGTCCCTTTGCGGCCAACGTATTGAGCATTCTGCAGGCGGATGCGGCGCCAAACCAAAATGTAGCGGCGGGGGGCAGCAATTTTGTTTCAGCCCCGGCAAACACCATCACGATCAACAAGGGCGACGGCCGCATGGACGCCTACATCAGCCCCAGGTCGTCGGCGTTTGGACGTTTTAGCCGTGACTCCTGGGTTTACTTTCTGGCGCCCAACATTCCGGGTCTGGCCGGAGGCAACAGCAACGGAACCCTGTACGCCTACACCAAGCAAGTGGCCCTCGGCTATAACTTCACCCCTACGCCGAATTCCATTCTGCAGCTAAGGCTGGGGCTCACCTGGACGCGGAGCGGCAAGGCTCCGGTAAATATTGGCGCCACCAACCTGCTGGCGGAGTACAACATTCCCAACATCCCGACCAACCCGACGATTACCGGTGGGTTGAACAGCCAGGCGGTCACCGGCTTCTCGCAGTTCGGACGGCAGACGACAAACCCCCAGTTCACCGATCCATATGACGCCAACCCCAAGGTGAACTACAGCATTTTGAAAGGCCGCAACAGCTTCAAGATGGGCGGCGAGTATGGCTACTTCAACATGGCGATCTCCGACTTTCATCCCCAGTTTGGTGAGGATATCTACGGTGGACAATTCAGCCGCACCACTCCAACCCAGGCGACGGACGCGGCGCACATCCAGGCCTTCAATCTGGCGGACTTCCTGGTGGGGGCGCGCAACAGCTACCAGTTGAACAACCTGGCAACCATTCAGTACGAACGCCGCTGGTATATGGGCTACTTTCAGGATGACTTGAAGTTCAGCGACAGACTGACGTTCAACCTGGGGCTGCGGTATGAACTGGTGACGCCCAATTGGGAGCAGAACAATCACCTGGCAAACTTTGACCCAACCACCGACACCCTGGTGCAGGCTTCCGGCGGGTCGATCTATAACCGGTCGCTGGTAAACATTGACAAGAAGGACCTGGCGCCGCGGTTTGGATTTGCCTTTCAGGTCGATCCGAAAACTGTAGTGCGAGGCGGGTACGGCATAGGCTTTATGCATTACTTTCGCTTCGGCGGAGAGAGCACGCTGGGGTACAACGGCCCTTACATCGTAGACGCCACCATCAACCAAACGCCGCCGTTCCAGGTGACCGGCGCCACCCAACAGCTGTGCACCTCGCTTACCGAAAACCCCGCAACCTGCTTCCGTACCACCCAGTCCGGCTATCAGACGAACTTTGCCTCGGCGCAGAACTTCTCCACCAAGGCGGCACAGACGCGGTATATCCCCAGCACCTTTCCCGCAGCTTATGTACAAACGTTTCACCTGACGGTGCAGCGCGAGGTAATGAAGAACACTACCTTTGAGGCCGCGTACGTGGGTAACCATGGGGTGCGCATTCCTGTTCTGACCGACTTCAATCAGGCGGCAACTGAGCCGGTAAGTTGCGACGCGGGCATCGGGTGCCTGACACAGCAGCAGCGCCGGCCGATCTCAACCTTCACCAACATTCTGACCGTGTTGCCCAAGGGATTTTTGATCTACAACTCGCTGCAGACCAAATTGGAGCGGCGCTACAGCAATGGGATCTACCTGATCAATTCATTTACCTGGTCGAAGGCGATCAATAATGCATCGGCTGACCTGGAAACGTATGGCGGCGATGGAGCGCTGGTCAACTTCTACAATCCCCAGGGCGATCGTGGGCTTTCGAGCTACAACCAGCCATTGAATGACACGTTGTCATTTATCGCGGACCTGCCTTTTGGCAAGGGCCGGATGTTCGGGGACAATGCCCCCGGCTGGCAGCAGGCCACGTTGGGCGGATGGCAGCTTACCGCGATCAATTCGGTCACCAGTGGGCTGCCCATCAACCTCGAGTACACACCGTCGGCGCAGTATGTGGTGTCGAGTACGAGCGAGGTCTACTCAGTACGGCCTAACCTGGTGAGCACGCCCCAGGCGGTGTATGCGCCCAAATCGAATTACGTGAAGACCAAGAGCGCGTTGAGCGGCACGTTGCTTTCGAATGAGGTCAATGTTCCCGCGCCCAGCCAGTACTTCGGCAACGCGGGACGCAACGACCTGCACGGACCCGCGTTTGGACAGCTGACCCTGGCGCTGCACAAATCGGTGCCGCTGGGCTGGGAGAACAGCAACCTCGAATTTCGTATTGAGGCTTTCAACGTGTTGAACTCTACCAACTTCCAGTATCCCGACACCACGGTTACCGATGGCGCCAGCTTCGGCACTTATACCGCAGCCAATGCCTATCCTTCGCGTGAGGTGCAGTTGGCGCTTCGCTTTGCCTTTTAGTGATTTACTGGAGATGATGCTCATGGTTGCGAAGCGTTCGCCTGGCCTGTGGATTGCGGTTCTCTCCGTTGCTGCCTGCGCCTGGGGGCAAGAGGGGACGAATGATGGGGTAAAAATCAATCAGATCCAGGTCATCGGCTCGCACAACAGCTATCACGCTGGGTTGGCGCCGAGCGAAGCCAGGCTGATGATGGAGAAGAATCCGAAGGTCTACCCAGAGCTTGAATATCGGCATCAGCCACTCGATCAGCAATTGAATGCGGGTATACGGCAAATCGAGCTCGACATTTTTGCCGATAGCCAGGGTGGTCGCTATGCACATCCGGCAGGCATAAACTTAGTGGCTGCAGCGGGGTTACCGAAGGATCCGGAGTTTGACCCAGATGGGGTGATGAGCAAGCCCGGTTTTAAGGTGATGCATATACAGGACTATGACTACCGCAGCACCTGCCAGCCGCTGATTGCTTGTCTCACAGATTGTTCGTGCGTGGTCGTTGTCTCATCCCGGCCATGTGCCGGTTTATATTCTGCTCGAAACCAAGACGGACTTGCCGGCTCAATATCATGCAACCGTGACGGAGAAGTTTACCCCTTCCGTCTTTGATGCGCTGGATGCGGAGATCCGGTCGGTGTTCCCGGCAAACGAATTGATCACTCCGGACCAGGTGCGGGGCAAGCATAAGACGCTGGAAGAGGCGGTGCTGCATAATGATTGGCCGACACTGGCGGCGGCACGAGGCAAAGTTGCGTTTCTGATGGACCAGCGGCCGGTTGGGCCGGTGTATCTTGAGGGTCACCCGTCGCTTCGCGGGCGCATTATCTTTACCAACGCTGAACCTGGTCAGCCGGATTGCGCGTTCACTGAAGAGAACGAGGGGACGCCGGGAGGAAATTGCCGCCCTGGTGCGCAAAGGATATTTGGTGCGGACGCGGACGGATGAAAATACGAAAGAGGCGCGCACCAACGATACCACGCGGCGAGATGCTGTGCTGGCAAGCGGGGCGCAGTTGCTGAGCACGGACTATCCGGCTTCGGAACCCTCTGCCTGGTCGGCCTATTCCGTGAGCCTTCCTGATGGGGCAGTGGCCCGATGCAATCCGGTGAACGGGCCAGCATTCTGTTCGAATAAGGAATTTACTGCGAGTGGATGGTAGGACCATGAATCTGCCGGATGCGCCGATTGCACACGAAGGCTTTTTCGCCACGCACTTCTTGACCGTGAGGGACCAGGAAAAATCGAAGGACTTCTACGTCCGAATTCTTGGCGGGAAAGTGATCAAGCCGGAGAATCCCTGCTACATCAAGCTAGCGAACACCTGGATCATTCTCAATTCCGGCGGTGGCCCGACTCCCGACAAGCCGGAGGTCCTCCTCGAAACTCCTTCCGATCCTAATCGGGTGAGTAGCTTCCTTAATTTGCGGGTCGCCGACATCTGGGCCTGCTACAGGCAATGGGGCGACAAAGGAGCATTCTTTCTTACTGAGCCGCTGGACAATCACGGCTGGGAATGGCGTTGCTACATGCGTGATCCCGACGGCTACCTCATCGAGGTCGGCCAATACACTCAAATGGCCCTCGACCGCTTTAAAAGCTACGTCAGTTGAATTGCCAAACTGCGCGAGTTGCAGGTCTACGGGCTTCAAAACCAAAGCCGTTCTTTTCGGTCGAAGCATTGGCTGAGAGGATCGTAATGGTCCTCGGGGGAGCGTAGCGGAACCACCTGCTGTTTCTTCCATCCCGTAACCACTCCAACCGGAGCCAACCGTCCCCCCTTGTCATCCCGACCGGAGCGCAGCGCAGTGGAGGGACCTGCGGTTCGGCGGCTCTTTCTTGGAAATGTTTTTTCGACAGAGGAATCATGGGCCTTCGGTCCACCCAAGGTGATGAAAAACGGCTCCTGTTCAACAACCACTGTCGATGGAGGCACCGCCCTTCCCTTTGTCATCTCGACCGGAGCGCAGCGTAGTGGAGAGATCTGAGGTCCCTTCTTGGAAATGTTTTTCGACAGAGTGTAGCGGAACCACTTGCTGTTTCTTCCCATCCCGTAACCACTCCAACCTGAGCCACCCGTCCCCCCTTGTCATCCCGACCGGAGCTCCGCAGGAGCGTAGTGGAGGGATCTGCAGTGCGCCCTGCGGCTCTCTCAAATCCTTCCTGGGAAGCGACCCGGATAAACCGTCCCCTCCGAATGAAGCCTTGCCCCCTGGAGAATATCTCATCGCTCATGAATGACTCAGCGACTTTTCACTCCTTGAGCGAGCACGCCCTCTTCGATACGCTCTGCGGCGGCCTCACGCGCCGCCGAAGTGACGCATGGATTCGGCAACGCGCTTGGCGGATTGACGGTACGAGGGCTCGTTCAGCACCCGCTTCACCTTCATAGCCGAACTCGGCCACATCCACCAGCTTCTCGCCATCCGCGCCGTTTGCCGGCATCACCACTTCGCCCGCGCCTAACGACGCCAGCCGTCGCGCATTGCTCTCCCGCTCCCTAATCGTGGGAATGATCACCGCTGGCGTTCCGGCCTTTAAAGTCGTCATCACCGAGCTATGCCCGCCGTGAAACACGATCAGGTCGCACCGCTCCGCCATCAGCGGCCCCGGAACATACGCCGCATGGCGAAAGTTCTGCGGCAGAGCTCCAAATTCTTCCGGCAGTTCCTGGTAGCCAGTGGTCAGTACAACGTCCACGGGCTCGTCCGCCAGCGCCGCAATTGCTGCGCGAATCACCACGATCGAATCGCACGGTCCGGCCGCCGTAAAGTAGCGCGGATTCCCCGAATACACCCAGATGAGCGGCCGCCCGCGGCCGTGCCCATTTTTCCCGCGCAGTTCTTCCACCCACGTGGGCAGCGCAGCATCGCTGCGCTGGAACACCATCGGCCCGATGTACGTCACCTCAGCATCCGCCGCCACCGGATCCGTCTCCGGCGTTCCCACAATCAACGCCAGATCCCCCGCCATCCAATCGACAATCCGCTTCACCGGCGCCAATCCATACTCCTGCGCAACCGCACTGAAGTGCGCCGCGGCGCTCGGCAGCCCCGCAGGCCGCTCGTCTTCCCACCACGTAAAGCCGCGACTCGCCGGATGAATATTCCCTTGCAGCACGGTGGCCAGCGGCACCTTGGCGATGCTCGCAGCCAGGCATGCAATCGGCTCAAACGAATCCACCACCATGTCCGGCGCATAATCACGTATCAGGTCAACGTAGACGGCAGTGGCGTCGCGCACGTACTCCTCGCTGGTGTACAAGCCGGCAAAGAAGTGCTCCACATCCCATCCCTCGGCCACCATTCGTCAGATCGAACGCAGGCACCGGCATCGGCCGCGCCGGCATCGGCAAATTTGTCAGTCCCGCTTCCGCAATCAGCCTGCTGGGCGCAGGCGCGGGATTGAAAACCGCGACCTCGTGGCCGCGATCTGCAAGCGCGCGCGCAATGGGAACCATGCGCGTAGGAAGACCAAGGTCATTGGCCGGAAGCATTGTGATGAGAAATCTTGCCATTCGGCTCCTTGCGAATCATTGTCCCTGTGGCTGGCGCGACTGACGACTGCGTGCAATTTGTTTACAAGTTGGGCCGTGTACGGGAAAAAGATGAAGAATCAGATAGGGGACGAGACTGCCCGAATCTAATCGCTACACAGATGGGCTGTCAAGAAAGATGCTGGGCGGAGATAGCGACGGTGAGCTTACCAGCAACAAGACCTTCACTCGAGCAAATCTGCTGGCGTAACTTGCGGGATGAGCACTAAGAGGTCATAGCCATAGACAACTCGCTCCCAATCCCTGTCAAGTTCGGCTACACGGCCAAATCTCAACTGCCGAAGGTCGAAAAGCGTCCATGAGTCCTGATTCGCCAGTTTCACTGCCGGGGTAAGCCACCTGTACTGCGTATCCTGATCCATGACGAATCCGGCATGAGCGAATGGTTGACCATAGCTACCGTACATAGCGTGAACACCAGAAACTCCCAAGACCAAAATGTGGAGAGATCCTGCACCACCCACTGCAGCCGATAGTTCAGGGAGGAGGTTACCTAGATTTAGTTCGTGGAGCTCGTTGAATCCCTTATACAAATGCGTATCGCCAAATTTCAAAAGCACGCGCGGTGGGGATTGGGAGTTTGTAGCGGCGGCAATGTACTGGCGCAGGAGGTTCTGTTTGAGCAACTTGGCCCTAGCGCCGTTCGATGCGCGGAAATCAACCCGATGTTGCTGATAGAGGCTACGACTCTGTGCCAGGAGGTTAAAAACCCGGAGAGTTCCAGGCGTCCCGTCTGTTTCGATAGCAGCGCGGGCTACAGCGATCTGCTCGTCCGTCGAGGTAAACAAATAGAGGTGCGTCACCTCGCCGCTCTTCGTTGCATCAGCGGCACAGGCCCTTTCATCTTTCTGCATGGTCTCGAGAGCTGCTGTTGTTTTGGGCCCAGAGCCACCGTCGATCATGGTCTGGATCAGCCAGCCGGCAGCCCCTGCGAACTCTTGATCCAGCCCCCAGACCTGAAAGCCCGATTGCTTAGCTGACTCAAAGCAATGCTCTAGAAGGTCGTTTTCCTGTTTATCGGAAACGACTGCGATGCTGTCGGGGTATTTTCGTTGCAGCGCTTGCATCAGTTCGATTCGGTTCGAACGTCCGAGTGTGCTCTGAGCAAATCGTGCTGCTTCGGCGCCAATTTCCAGAGCGACGGCATCCAGCCCGTGCCTCGACATTTGATCGCATAGATGCGCTGTGAATAGCGGAATCTCGCGCGTGAGATGGTCTTCACCGATAGCTACAAATTGTGCCTGATCTAATGCGTTTGCTAAGACACGAGCGCCAGCTCCGCTGAAACCGTTCGCGTCGACGGTGAGGGTATAGCGAGCTGAAACCAGGGCTTCTGCGAAAGGAGTCTGTGCTGAAACAGACAAGGTGGAAAACAGGCCAACTGAGACAAACCAGGTTAATGGCGATCTTATTCTCAAGCCTGGTCTCCCGGGGCCAGTTCATATTCCTTTCGCGCCTAGTGTTTCATGGACCCGCAGTTTCGTCCAATGTCATCACCCAGGCTGTGATTCCTGCTTGGGACCCTGGCGATCCCGAGTTCCCATGAAACGGCGATCTCGGTAACCTGCCCTAACTGCGTCACTCTATCTGCCAGATGACACATCGCGGGAACCAGTTCGGCATCCCCATACGTCGAAAATCAACGTCTTCGGTCCTAGCGCCCAAACAGCGGTCAGGAAGATCCGGCGAAGCCACAGATTGCCGATCCGAATAGCGAATCGTGCCCCCAGCAACGCACCGAAAAACATGGTTACGCCAAGAACCAGACCCAACCTGTAACTCACCAACCCGTGCCACATAAACACGCCCGTAGCAACGGCGGAAGAGAACACGTTCATCAGCTTGGTTGCCGCGATCGACTGAACGAACTGAACCTGAAGACCGCGACATCTCGAAAATCAGTCTAAGCCCAACTGAATCCGCTGCGCTGAAGCGGCAAGGTGCGTATTCTCTTGCCAGTAGCTGCAAAGATGGCATTCCCAACCGCAGGTAGAGTCGGCGGCAGAGTCGGTTCGCCAAGCCCAGTTGGTGCGTAGTCGGTCTTACGCCAGTAAACTTCGATTTTTGGTACTTGCCTCATGCGCATAAGTGGATGGTTATGAAAGTTCGACTGCTGTATCTGGCCATCCTTCAGCGTGATTTCCTGGGCCAGGTGGCCCATGCCTTCCATGATTCCGCCCTGCGCCATGCTCTCGGCCGCGTTTGGATTAATGATCTGGCTGCCCACATCTCCAGCGGCCCAAACCTGATGCACCGTGACCCTGTTCTGCTTGTCAACGCTGACGTCGGCAACCTCGGCGAAGTACCCCAGATGGCAAAACCATGCGGCGATTCCCATTCCGCGGCCAGGTGATTTCGTCCGCTGCGCCCAGCCTGACTTTTCTGCGACTAACTCCAACACGCCTTTGTATCGTTCCGGGATAAGAACCGACTGTCCCGTCGGTTCGTGATCGCCCACGGCGTCATGTTCCCCTGAAGACCAAGGGATTTGCTTGTTACTTAGCAGGTCGAGCTGGAACTCGAGCGGATCGCGCCCGGCAGCGCAAGCCACCTCGTCGAGGAAGGACTGCGCCACCCAGCAATAGGCGTTGTCGCCCGGTGCGCGCAACGCTCCCGTCCGCAGCATGAGGGGCTGCATGGATGTGTAAAGGGCATAGGCTGGAGGGAAGCCGGCTGGATAGGCGTCCTGTCCGATACCTCCGCCGGATGTGGCGTGCTTGCCGTCTCCAAAGGTGACGAAATGCTGGCGCCAGGCACTCATCTTTCCTTGCGCGTCAAGGCCTGCTTTCAGGCCAACCGTTCCGCCTGGACGGAAGGGGTCGTGGGCGATGTCATCTTCGCGCGACCAGAGCAGCTTGACTGGCGCGTCCACGCGTTTCGCGATCCACGCGGCCTCGACCAGGTAGTCGTTCTGCAGCCGCCGGCCAAAGCTGCCTCCTGAGCGCACCATGTGCGTTGTTATGTCGCTCTCCTGGATGCCAAGTGTCTTGGCCACCAGTGCGCAACCATCACCCGGCAGCGTGCTGGGCGACCACATCTCCAGCTTGCCGTCTTTCCAGTGCGCAGTGGCGCCCTGAGGCTCAAGCGTGACATGGGCAATGAAGGGAAATTCGTAAGTCGCCTCGACAACCTTCGCCGATGACTTGAGCGCCGCGTCCATGTCTCCGTATCGGCGCACAGTATTCGCCGGCGGCGCCTTCAGCAACTCAGCCGCCTTGGTTGCGAATCCTTGACTGCTCTGTGTAGCCGCGGGGCCCAGGTCCCAGTCGACCTTGAGTTTCTTGCGCGCCTGCTGTGCTTGCCACCAGGTGTCGGCAACGACGGCGATGCCCGGTTCCATGCCTGGCTCCCATGGCGTAAAGGCTGCGGGGGTGATGCCGCCATCGATAACCAGGACATGACGTACTCCGGGCAGCGCTTTGATCTCATCGAGATTAGCGCTCTTCACCTTGCCGGCAAATACGGGGGCCTTTTCAATGCTTGCGTACAACATCCCGGGCAGCTCGACATCGATGCCGAAGAGCGGCTTGCCGGTCACAATCTTACGAGTGTCAACCCCCTGCTGCGAGTGGCCGATGATGCAGTAGTCCTTGGGATCTTTGAGTTTCACGCTAGCTAGGTCGGGCGCGGGCAGCGCAGCAGCTTTGGCGGCAAACTCTCCATAGCTCGCGGAGCGCCCCGAGGCGGCGTGCATCACGCGGCCGGATTGAGTCGTGCATTCAGCCGCGGGCACGGCCCAGGTTTGCGCAGCGGCCGTGACCAGCAACTGGCGTCCGGCTGCGCCAACGCGGCGCATCGGCTCCCAGCCCATCGGCGTGTTCGCGGAGCCTCCGGAAAACTGTCGCCCGTATATCTTTTCGTTCAGGTCGGCCTGCTGGACTCGAACGTCCTTCCAGTCGACATCCAGTTCCTCGGCAATCAGCATCGGCAGCATGTTCCGCATGCCCTGGCCTGACTCCGAGGCGCGCGCCATGATAGTGACCGCGCCATCCGGGGCGATGTGGATGAAGGCCTGCGGCGTCAGTTCCGGCGACTTCTCCGGACCCTGTGCCACAGCCAGCGGGGAGCGATAAAGACCCAGGGCAAGCCCGCCGCCCGCAAGGGCCGTCAACTGCAGAAACGATCTCCGGTGCATGCGCATAAGTATGCCCGTCCTTTACTGTTTGCTGGCTACCGCGCCCGTTTGTGCTGCTTGATGGATCGCCTGGCGAATACGCGTATAGGTTCCGCAACGGCAGAGATTCCCACTCATCGCTGCATCGATTTCTGCATCGGTAGGGTGCGGTGTATGCTGCAGCAGGGCGGCGGCCGACATGATCTGGCCTGCCTGGCAGTAGCCACACTGGGGCACGTCGATTGCTTCCCAAGCCACCTGTACCGGGTGCTGGCCATCTGGCGAAAGCCCTTCAATGGTAGTCACCGGTTGGCTACTGACACTGCTCACCGCCGTCTGGCAGGAGCGCACCGCCTCGCCGCCAACGATTACTGTGCAGGCCCCGCAAAGCCCAATGCCGCAGCCGTACTTGGGGCCTTTGATGTTCAATACATCGCGCAGCACCCACAGCAGGGGCATATCCGGTGACACGTCCACCGTCGCGGCCACGTTGTTGACAGTTAATTTGGTGAGCATCTGTTCACTCCGTTAAAAACCTAAAACCGACCCGGATACTATCAAAGTCCGCTGCCTCATTCCTGTCAAGAACCGGGGAAAACAGCGAGCCGGGTAGGAGAGACGACTACTCCATCCAATGGCAAAACCAAGTCATCGTATGCCACAATCCAACCGGACCGGATTCAGACGAGATACCACGATAGCGGTGCGCTGGCCTGGTTCGCGACCATCAAACGGATCCAGCAGAGCACGCAATCGGATCGCTCCGATAGAACGAATGAATCGGCGCGCTCACCGGCGTTTAATATCCGTCAGCGCGTAGTGCCGCATTTCAGCGATCTCTTTAACGAAATCCCCGATGGCGGTAAAGAAGTCGCGAAACCTGGCGCTCTGGCGGAAGCCCTGAAGGTGCGCTTCGGTGGACTCCCACTCAATGCGCAGCACAGCGCTTTGCTCGTCTTCTTCGCACACTGACATCTCATAAGCCAGACACTCGGGCGCCGCATCCAGCACCTTGGCCGCTTTCCGATAGGCCTGAAGTAGATCTTCGCGTCGCTCCTTGTCTGCACATCGATAGCGAATGTATTCGACCGTCATGCATTCTCCTTGCGCACGATATTGAAGGCGAACGCACCGCCTGCAAATCCTTTCATTGCCAGTGCGATCCATAATCCGGCGAGCTGTTCCAGATATCGGGCGTTGGCAAGTCCGCCTACATCCACGGGTTCGGCGCTTGTGTCAGCGATCAGCGCGCGTACGGTTTCTTTTGCTTCCGGATCATCGCCGCAATAGAAGTTGTCAAAAGCGCTATCGCCATAAAGTGCTGCGCCGATGGTATTGAAGGCCTTCACCACTTTGGCGCCAGTGGCCCACAGCGCAATTTGTTCAGCCGCGCTTCCCGCTGGCGGCACCAACACGTTCAGCGATGCATCCAGCGGGTTAGACGCGTCGACAATGATTTTGCCGGACAGACTGCCGCAATCCGCAAGAACGCTTTCGATCGACTGCCATGGCAGTGCAAGTGCGATGATCCCGGCATCGGCAGCGGCCTCCGCGGGCGGTTTCACCGCCGCGACCTGTTGCGCGGCCGCAGTGTCCTTGCTCATATCCCGCAGACCAATGACGACATCATGGCTTGCCTTTACCCACAGCTTTGCCATCTGGCTTCCCACATTTCCAAATCCGAGCACCGCGATTTTCATGTCGCCATCTTTGTGTTGGGTGGCAGCTTGTGTCAATTACGCACTTTTTTGTTCCTGACCCATCCAGAGCGGCGCATCCTGTATGTTCTATTCATGCTACGAACAGAGTGCCCGGTTACGATGGCAATCGACGTGATAGGCGGAAAGTGGAAGCCGCTGATTCTCCGGGAGCTCAAGTCCGGCCAAGTACGCTACGGTGAATTGCAACGGCGCATCCCGGAAGTCTCGCAGAAAGTGCTCACTTCGCAACTCCGCGAACTTGAGCGTGCCGGCATCGTGGAGCGAGAGGTTCATCGCGAGAATGTGCTGCGCACGGTGTACTCCCTTACCGAATATGGTGCGACATTGCGTCCTGCGCTCGAAGAGCTGGCACGCTGGGGTCGTCGGCATCAGCGGCGTTTTTTCGGTTAGAAGCAACTTAACCCTTCGAGATTTACCATCAATCAGAATGGATCGTGCTACCACAACACGCACCCACGCACTCGCATGGCTGTTGTGCGCAGTGTTGGCCTGCATGGCAGTTCACTCGCCACACTGTGATCTGTGCGATGGACCGTATTTTGTCACATCTTCTTCGCACCATCCTCTTGCCAACCATCCGCTACCTGCTACCCCGGATACCTGCAACGGTATCTGCTCGTGCTGTGCGTTTCGGGCACTCCCGAATGCGGGTCCGGTCTTGGATCTGATGAATACCGTAACAGCAGGCGTCTGGCCTGAATCGCCTTCCCCTGTTCCAGCGCCGCCCGCGCCGATATTTCGACCACCCCGGACGTTTGTCTCTCAGCTTGTCGGCTCCGCGCCGCTTGGCTCAGGACACAAACAAACTAACTCTGGGAGACATCTATGTATCGACGTGTATTCACGCTCGTTGGCGCGTGCTTATTGTTGTGTTTGCCTGCGCATGGGCAGACTTCTTGCGGTAAACCCTCCGGCCATCCCCAAGGGGCCAACGACGATAGAGACCCTATAGTCATCCTTGAGCTTGGTGCGGCGACAAGCTGGAATTTCAGTGGAGGCGCAGCGACGTTCGCGCCGAATATTGCAGCGGAGATGACGCCTGTAGAGAACTGGCTGGAACTTGAGGCAGGCGTGTCGCCCTTCTTCACCCGTAACTCTACGGAATGGGACACCGACCTGCTCTTCAAGAAACCGTGGACCATATCGCGGAAGGCAGAGTTCATGCTGGGCGTCGGTCCCCAGTGGGTTCACCTCAGCCGGAACGGGAAAGTGAGCAATTCAATAGCTGGGGAAGTCGCGGGAGATTTTATGTTCTGGCCAACCGGCAAACATCGCTTCGGGTGGTATCTTGAACCGGCTTATGACTACAGCTTTGCGGGAGGCCACCAGCAATCCATAGGGATGAGCGCAGGCTTGCTCATTGGCATTCGGTGAGCCCTACAGAATGAGTGGAAGTCCGACCTTGAATCGTGCGGAATGGTGACCTGACGGGACGTTGACCACATTCTACGATGCTGCCGACAACCAGGCGCTACAGTCCTATAGTGCGGCTCCTAAAGCTGACTTACCGCAGGTTAGTAAAGATGCTAAAACATGACATTTTGTCGCGCTGAAATTCGCTTATATTTAGTAACATCCTGCAATTAAGCTGCAGTTACTAATGATTTCCAAAATAAATGCCTAAGCCACTTATACAAAACTCGAAACCGTACTAGTGTCGTATTATGAACAACCCAAGAAACCCTTTTTCCTCCATGTCTGCCTTCGCTACTGTAGAACGACGTCGCCGCGAAGAACACCTCGCCCTTCAGAACCAGGACCAGCCGCATGCCCAAACCGTAGACGAGCCTGTCGTCGTCCAACACCCAGCGGACGACCCCGCCCTTTTGCCGGCACAAACAGAATTGTCATCCCGACCGGAGCTCCGCAGGAGCGTAGTGGAGGGACCTGCGGTTTCTCTTCTCTCGCCACCCATCCTGGACGATCCAGCCCTGTACGGCCTTGCCGGCCGCATCATCCGCAGCCTCGCCCCGCACAGCGAAGCCGATCCCGTGGCTCTCCTGCTGCAATTCCTCGCCTCCTTCGGCAACCTCGCCGGACCCGCCCCACATTCCCTCGTCGGCCCCACTCGGCACGGTCTCAATCTCTTCGTCATCCTCGTCGGCGAATCCAGCAAAGCTCGCAAAGGAACAAGCTGGCGTCAAATCGCCGCCCTCTTTACCGAAGTTGATCCCCTCTGGACGACGCGCCGCGTCACCACCAGCCGCCCCACCGCCAACACCGTCCTCCAGGCTCTGCGCGATGAACAACCGGCCACCGACCGCCGTCTCTTCCTGCTCTCGGAGGAGTTCGCCTCCATCCTCCACCTCCTTGGCCGCGAAACCGGACAGCTCTCGCCTCTACTTCGCTGCGCCTGGGACGGCGGCGATCTCAGCGCCTACGACGGGCGCAATCTCCTCCACGCCACTGCCGCGCATATCAGCCTCGTAGGTCACGTCACACAAAGCGAACTCCTTCACCATATCGGCCGTAGCGAATCTCACAACGGCTTTGCCAACCGCTGCCTCTGGACCAGCGTGCACCGCAGCCAATCACTCCCCAACGGGAGCACTCTCCCACCGCACGAGTTGTTGGCTCTGGCCCGCGAACTGCGCCAGGCTCTCGACTGGATTCGCGCACAGACCAGCCTCGTCTTCGGCCGCAGCGCAGCCGCGCAAGAATTGTGGAACGACCGTTATGCCGGCTTGAGCCAGGGCCACCCCAACGTATACGGAGCCGCCACCAGCCGCGCCGAAGCCCAGGTCCTACGCCTCAGCACGATCTACTCTGCCCTCGATAGCAGTCCGGAGGTTGATGTCTGCCATCTCCAGGCCGCTTTGGCCGTATGGGACTACTGCCGCGCGAGCGCCCGCCTCTTCTTCGACACCGCCCCCATCGATCCCACGGCCAGCCGCATCAGCCAGGCCCTCGACGTGACCCCGCAAGGCCTGAGCAGGACCCAAATCAGAGGCCTCTTTAACCGCCACACCAGCAAAGAGCGCATCGACCTCGCGCTCGAACAACTTATCAGCCTCGGCCTGATTCACGATCAAACCTCACCAGGCCCCGGACGCCATGCAACTCTGTGGTCCAAAGTCTCGGAAGCCGCCGATGCTACCCCTTAAGGCGCATAAGGCGCATAAGGCGCACCCTTTTCTGCACGCTATGCTGCGGGGCACCGAGCAAGGCCCATCGCGAATTCCAGGGAAGCAGTGCAAGACTGATCGAGTGGCATGGCTGCACGGCGTGAGCCGATAATGTTGGCTTTACAGAGTGAAGCATCGCCATCTGTTCCGACAGAAGAAAGAAAAAGGCGGCCATGTCGAAGACCGGGATAAGCATCACACGCAGAGCTTTGTTAAAGAACGCCGCACTGCCTGCAGCAGGCGCGGTTATCCTTCCTCAAACAGGTTGGGCCCAGAAATCCGGAGGCGCCCATCCAGGTTCTGCACAGTCACTCCTTCATCTGCCAGTCCTCTCGCAACCTGACCTGGCATTTGCATTTGTCGGGGACGTCGAGACAGACCGCTACAACTTGTCACGAGCCGGTACTGCCTGGACTGGAAGCAGCCGCGCCGCGGGCGTGCGTGTCGACTTTCTTCCGGGGGCACAGCAGTCGAAGGTCTCGCTGGAGTCTCCCACTCTCCCCGTGCAGCGAATCCATCTTCGCTGGAAGGGGCGCTTTCCTGCTGACGTTCTTGCTCTTGGCGACGCCTGGGAGAGAAGCTATGGCGATCTTGAGTGGCGGCCATTGCAGGCAGAACGTCCCTTGCCTTGGTACGCGATGCTCCACACCAGGGAACAAACCGTCGGTATGGGTGTCAAGACGGGAGCCGCATCTTTCGCCTTCTGGCAGGTGGACCCCTCCGGGATATCGCTTTGGCTCGACGTACGAAATGGTGGCAACGGCGTGCAGCTGGGCGGCCGTACACTGCAAATGGCTACCATCGTGACCCACATTGGGGCTCCGGGAGAAAGCGCCTTCACTGCCACCCAGCGCCTGTGTCGTGCGATGGCCGAGGGAACGAAGATTCCTGGCAAACGGGGTGTCACTTCCCTCGATGTGATTTACGGAAGCAACGACTGGTATTACGCCTACGGCAAAAACACGCCGGACGGAATTCTGCGCGATGCAGACCTGGTGAGGTCTCTCGCGCCGGCAAACGCGGACAAGCCGTTCACCGTCATTGACGATGGATATCAGGATCGGTCTCGCTTCCCGAGCCTGCAAAATCTGGCTACCGAGATCCGCAGCCGTCAGGTCATCCCTGGGATCTGGATTCGGCCTTTACGGGCTCCGGCGACAACCAGCAGCACGCTCCTGCTCCCGGCTGCCCGCTGGAATGGGCCCTCCGGCGAGCAGGCCCCTTTGGCATACGATCCGACAATTCCAGATGCGCTCGAAGCCGCCGCGGCGGTTGCAACGGAAGCGTGCGAATGGGGCTTTGACCTCATCAAGCATGACTTCACCACCTTCGAACTGCTGGGTCAGTGGGGCAGTCAAATGGGAGCTTCCCCGGCCCAGGCGAATTGGCATTTCAACGATCGCACACTCACCAATGCCGAGATCGTAACCACGTTGTATCGGCGTCTCCGTGCAAGCTGCGGAGAAGAGCGCGTCATCCTTGGCTGCAACACCGTCGGCCACCTGTCGGTTGGAATCTTCGATGCCTCCCGTACCGGGGACGACGTCAGCGGAAAAGCGTGGGAGAGGACGCGCCGCATCGGCGTCAACACCCTCGCCTTTCGCCTGCCGCAGCACAAGACGTTCTACTCGCTCGATGCGGACTGTGTCCCCCTTACCCCAGACGTGCCCTGGTCCATGAGCCGGCAATGGCTGGAGGCGGTAGCAAATAGCGGCAGCGTACTCCTGGTCTCACCCGACCCCAGGGCGATCGGCAAAGAGCAGCAAAACGCGCTGCGCCAAGCCTTTGAAAGCTGCGTTCATAGGCCCAGCAGTGAACCCCTGGATTGGATAGAAACCCGTACGCCCCATGCCTGGCGCTCTTCAGTTCAACCATACACCTACGACTGGATTTTGGAAGAAGGAGAAAGTCCATTTCCTATCGGAATCCAGCGCGGACCAGATTAAGAGCTGATTATTTGTAACCGTCTCGATCATCTTAAGCGCAGTCGCGCCGCGCGCCGTTCAATAGTTGATCACCTTCCGGAAAAGATCGATCGAACCTACAGGAACATGTAGTGTTTTTGTGCACGGGGTGGGGATACCATCAATATGTACTCAGGTAGAACCTCTCGCTCGCAAAGCGAGGACTCTCGGACCCAGTCAAAACGTAAAGTCAAGGAAAGTGCCCTGTGAGAGGGAGCGAGGTGTTCGCAGGATGGAAGACAATCCGACACTTAATCGAGAACACATCGACCGGATTAGATCAGTGGCGCAGCTGCGTTCTGTGCGTAGTGGAGAGGTTCTCTATGAACCCTCTTGTCCCGATGTTCCTCTCTTTATTGTCCTGGACGGGACGGTCTCGATCAGCAGAACCGGTGACGATGAGAAGATCCTGGCTGTTCGCGAACCCGGACAGTTCACAGGCGAAATGTCTGTAATCTCCGGCAGTCGATCGCTCCTTACCGCGCGGGTGACAAAAGATGGCGCCGTCCTTGAACTCACTCGTGAAAAAGTGCTGTCGCTCATGGCCAAAGACACGGAACTCGGCGACATCCTCATGGGAGCCTTTGTCGCACGTCGCTTGTTGATGATTCAGCTGGGCGAAGGCAATGTCGTCCTCTTCGGCACCAGGAGCTCTGCACGTACTCTTGCGCTCAGAGAATTTCTCACCAGAAATGGGCATCCGTTCACATACATCGATATTGACACCGAATCCTGCGCCGCTGAGCTGATGGACAAGCTCGCCGTTCGTAATGGCGAAATTCCAGTCGTCTATTGCAACCGGCGATATGTGTTGAGGAATCCGTCTATTGCCGAGCTAACGGCTTGTCTTGATCTCAACATCAATATCGACAAAGGCGTGCGCGACGTTTTAGTGATCGGTGCAGGCCCAGCAGGGCTCGCAGCAGCAGTGTATGCCGCTTCCGAAGGACTGAAGACGCTGGTGATCGAGAAGTCGGCGCCCGGTGGCCAGGCAGGGTCGAGCTCAAAGATCGAAAACTACCTGGGCTTTCCCACCGGGCTTTCTGGACAGGAGCTTGCGAATCGATCCATTGCTCAAGCCCAGAAATTCGGAGCGCAGTTGATGGTCGCGCAATCAGTCGTGCATATCGATTCCAGCCGGCAACCATTTAAGGTGGTTTTGGAGTCTGGCCTTAAGTTCAATGCGCGCAGCGTCGTGATCGCAACTGGCGCGCAATATGCCCGATTGCCTGTCGAGGAGGCAGAGGCTTTTACCGGCAGAGGGGTCTATTACAACGCGACGCATATGGAGGCGCAGCTCTGTGACTCGCAGGAAGTAGCAGTGGTGGGTGGGGGAAACTCTTCCGGACAAGCGGCCGTTTTTCTTGCTCAGACATCGTCGAAGGTGCATCTCCTGGTGCGTTCGGGGAAACTTTCAGAATCGATGTCGCAGTATCTGATCGCTAGGATAGAAGCACATCCCAGGATCGAAATCCACTATCTGACTCAAATTGTTGCCGTCACCGGTACCGCGCATCTGGAAAGTATCGCGTGGAAGGACGACTCATTAGGAATTAAGGTAACCAGGCCAATTCGCCACGTGTTTGTGATGGCAGGTGCTGCACCTCGCACGGAGTGGCTTGAAGATTCCTTGGTCCTGGACAAAAAGGGGTTCGTTGTTACCGGACCCGACCTTGTTGGATACAAGAACTTTCAATGGCCATTGAGCCGTTCCCCGCTCCTGCTCGAGACCAGTGTGCCGGGAATATTTGCGGTGGGTGACACACGAGCCGGCAGCGTCAAACGGGTTGCATCCGCGGTTGGCGAGGGCGCGATGGCCGTCCATCTCGTGCATCGATTCCTCGCCGAAAGCACAGAGCGGCATAACGAACATGAAATGATGGCGTTTCACGAACCCCGGGCCATACTCTAGTAACCGCATTTCCTGAGCGAATCCAACAAGGAGACCGGCTCATGAGCCAGCACGTCACCATCTCTCCCGAAGAAGCCGCCGACCGTCTCGCCATCCGGGAACTCGTCGAGGCCTACGCACACTGCGCCGACCGCCGCGATGCGAAGGGGCAGATGGCTCTCTTTACCGCAGACACCCATTTCGTCGTGTACATGAACGCCAGGGATTCAATGCCCTCCCAGGAGTTGTACTCGCGCGAGGCGCTCGCTCCTGTATTCGCGGATCTGAACAAGTACGACGCGACCACGCACTTCGTCGGACAGAGCACGATCTTCACTCTGGCGGCCGGACGGGCCACGGGGGAAGCTTACTGTCTGGCACACCACGTAACGGTCGGCGATGGAAAGCGGCGCTTGATGCTCGCCTCGCTCCGCTACCTCGACACGTTCGTGAAGGTAGACAGCTCGTGGCTGTTTGCAGAGCGCCGGCTCTACGTGGACTGGCTGGAGGAACGCGCATTATCATGACAGCGGCTGGCCAGATTGGCTCGATGAGCGCCTCTACTGCGACAGGGAGCTGTGGATGAATATTCCGAGGCCGCGGGCTATGGTGGATAAGGGCAATGAAGATTTGCAAGCGGCGCAGGCGGAGCTGCAAAGACGATGGCAGTACCTGGCGGAGGCCCAGAGGCTAAGTCATTCGGGAACCTTCGGATGGAAAGTCAGCAATGGGGAGCTCGTTTGGTCTGACGAAACCTACAGAATTCTGGGCTTCACCCGAGAAACGAATCCTACGCTCGATCTGGTATTCGACAGAATTCATCCCGAGGACCGAGACCGCCTGCAACAGCTCAGGGAGCGCGCCGCGGAGAACGCCATAGACCTGGATGTCGAACATCGGATTTTGCTCCCCGACGGTAGCAACAAATACGTTCACGTGGTTGCCCATGCCGGAAGAGATAGCTCGGGCAATCTTGAGTACATGGGCGTAGTTACCGATATCACTGAACGCAAACGCGCCGACGAAGAACGCCAGGCCCTGTCTCGCAAGTTAGAAGAAAGCAAAGCCAGACTTGAAGAAGCCCAACGTGTCGCTCATGTTGGCCACTGGGAATGGGATCTTGAGACGAATGTGATCGTCTGGTCGGACGAGAGCTATCGCATCTTTGGTCTAAAACCGCAGGAACGTCCTATGGACTTAGCAACCGTTCGCGGAATCGTCCACCCTGATGATCGGGAGTCGCTCTACAGCGGAGTAGACGTGGACCTTCTTGCCGGAGTGCAGCCCGTTGCTGAGTTTCGTATTGTTCTTCCCAGCGGGGAAGTGCGCACATTGCATGCCATAACCTCAAAGCGTTGGAGCGCGATGTCGGGCGATTCCGAAAAAGAGGCATCGGAACGGCCCTACAAATTATTCGGTACCGTCCAGGACATCACGGACTGCAAACGCGCAGAACAAGCCCTACAGCGAAGCCAGTTCTATCTCAGCGAAGGGGAACGCCTGGGTCATATGGGGAGCTGGGCATCCAGGGATTTGGGTATCCGTTGGTCCGACGATTTGGGTATCTATTGGTCTGACGAAGTCTACAAAATTCACGGCCTTGATCCCAAGAACGGGGCCCCGAACCTTGAGCAGTATCTGGCGGCCATCCACCCGCAGGACCGAGCCTCTATGGCTGAAACCGTCAAAATGATGCATGAGCAGCGTTGTGGTTGTGACGTAACCAAGCGAATAATTCGACCAGACGGGGAGATGCGGTACGTTCGCTGCGTTGGCGTTCCCGTTGTTGAAAATGGAGTCTTCAAGGGGCTTCATGGTACCAGCATGGACGTCACCGAGCAGGAGCTACTGACGCAGGAGCTACGGCGGGAGCAAGCCTACCTCGCGGAAGCACAAAGCCTGACTCACGCAGGCAGTTGGGCGTGCAATTTCCTCACCGGGCAAATATTTCATTTGTCGGACGAGGCCCTTCGCATTTATGGCATTGATCCCAGCCAGGGTCCGATTCCATTCGAACGCCTTTACGAGGCCACTCACCCGGAGGACGAGCCAGCCCTGCGGGAAAAATTCTATGGTGCGATCCAGGCAAGAATGGATTATGACCTCGAATACCGGATTTTTCGCACCTGACGGCGCCATCAGAACTCTTCGTTCCATCGGACACCACAATCGGTCTGGAGAAATTGGCGAATACCTCGGTATCACGATGGATATAACGGAACGAAAGCGTGCCGAGGAGGAGCGCGAAAGGCTGCGTCAGTTAGAGGCTGATCTGGCACACATCAACCGTGTCAACATGATGGGAGAACTGGCCGCGGCGCTGGCGCACGAAATCAAGCAACCCATCGCCGCCTCGATCACCAGCGCAAACGCCCTTTTACGATGGTTGGCACATGATCCACCCGACCTGGAAAGAGCGCGGGCAGCAGCGGTCAGGATCGAGCAGGACAGCAATCGTGCAGCCGACGTTATCAACAGTTTGCGGTCCTTCTACAGAACGGGAACACCTGCAGAACGACAAATTGTCGATGTGAAGGAAACAATTCGAGAGATGACTGTTCTGCTGAGGGTCGAAGCGGATCGGCACTCCGTCACGATCCATCCCGAACTCGCGGCCGACACACCTAAAATCCTGGCAAACCGGGTGCAACTTCAACAAGTCTTCATGAACCTGATGCTGAACGCGATCGAGGCCATGAAAGAAACCGGAGGCGAATTGACGATCAGATCGGGAATGAATCCCGAAGGTCGTCTCATCGTTTCCATCATCGATACCGGCGTAGGATTGCCGGCTGGACGTTCCGAACAGATTTTTGATCCTTTTCATACGACCAAACCGCAGGGGACAGGTATGGGCCTGACTATCACCCGCTCGATCGTGGAGTCTTACGGAGGGCGAGTGTGGGCCACCGTCAATGAGGGCGCGGGCGCAAGCTTCCATTTCACTCTTCCCGGCGAAACCGAGGCTCATGGATGAAGCCTGCAGCCGTTCCCATCGTGTTCATCATCGATGATGATCGTGGCATGCGGCAGGCCGTCCAGGATCTGGTCGAGTCAGTGGGTCTTCGCGCCGAGTCGTTTGCAACTGGTCAGGAGTTTCTGAGCAGGCGAACCACCTCTGACCCGAGTTGTCTGGTTCTGGATGTAAGACTTCCTCAGATGAGTGGACTCGATTTCCAGCGCCGGCTAACCGAGATTGGTATGCAAATCCCCATCATCTTTATCACCGCGCATGGTGACATTCCAATGTCCGTCAGGGCGCTGAAATCGGGCGCCGTGGAATTTCTGACGAAGCCTTTTCGGGACCAGGATCTGCTGGACGCGATTCAGCAGGCTCTCCAGCGTGACCGTGCGCCCGAGAACAGCAGGCGGAGGTCCACGAACTGCGTGGGCGGTACCAGGCCTTGACCGCGCGAGAGCGGGAAGTTATGGGACTCGTAGTCTCTGGAATGCTCAATAAGCAGATTGCCTCAGAAATCGGAGCCAGCGAAGCCACTGTAAAGATCCATCGAGGCAACGTAATGCAGAAGATGCAGGCAGGTTCGCTCATTGAATTGGTCCGTATGGCCGACAAGCTCAAACCTGCTCTTCCTAAATAGCGCTCCTCCTCGAGTGCTAATCCACTACCACCTGAGTAGTAGTTTTTTCGGCTACGATCCGATTGCGCTGCCTTGGTGAAGAGCGTTACCTTTTGGCCCATGAAGATCGAGCACACGCCAAGCCTTCTGGCAATCCTCGATGATGACAAGTCGGTTCAATGCGCACTGCAAGATCTGATCGAATCGGAGGGGATGTCCACGCTCTGCTTCGACTCCGCAGAGCAGTTCCTGGATTCCGGAGCCAGGCACAAAGCCGCATGCCTGATTGCCGACATTCGTATGCCAGGCATGTCTGGTATTGAACTGCAAGCAAAGCTCAAGGCCGAACCATGCCGAATCCCGATCATCTTCATCACCGGGCGCGGCGACATTCCATTGGCAGTAAGCGCGATGAAGGAAGGTGCAAGTGACTTTTTTACCAAACCGGTTGATGCAACTTTGCTGCTCAGCTCGGTGGAACGGGCGTTGCAGCAGAATTTCGACAATCGCCGGGCGGCACTCGAATATGCAAGGTTGGTCGCCAGATATGAGTGTCTGACGCCCAGGGAGCGAGAGCTGCTGCCGCTGTTGGTCAGCGGTCTGTTAAACAAACAGGTGGCATTTGAGTTGGGGATCACCGAGTACACCGTTCAATTTCATCGCGGGCACATTATGCGAAAAATGGAAGCGGACTCGTTTGCCGGCTTAGTGAGGATGGCGGACCAGCTCACTGTTATCGCAAGATTCTAAGGGTGGTTGGCCGCAGTGTGCAGGTAGGCATACATCAGAGGCAAACCTTTTGGATGAGTCGGATCGCTGTTGGGCGGCCCAAGAGTGACGAAGACTGAATCAATCTCCTTGATGACTTTTGGATCGTCGCACTTGAAAACCCAGCGGTTTTGAGCCTTATCGTCGGAATAAAAGATCCCGAGTTTTTCGGCCTGGCCATTCTGGCCTTCCTTTTTCGCCCAGACCTGGTATTGATAGTCAGCCTTCTGCAGCTTGGCTTCATTGAGATCGTAGGCGTAGAAGAGCAGAGACTTTCCTTCCGTGAAGAAGATGCGTCCAAAGGCGGGGCGACTCTTGCCCCGCGTATCCGTATCCACAACGTCCAGGATATGAAGATTGCGTGCACCCATTAAGCCGGTTATGTCTCTACTCTTGCCCAGTAACTCGCGCTCCCTGGAAAGAGCGTTCGATTCATCGTCTAACTTCTCAGTCGTGTCACTCAATTCAGCCTGCTTTGCGACCAGACTAGCCTGCAGTTCACCGGTTCGTTTGTGCTCTTCCTCTGCTTCCTTTTGCTGCTCGGCAGCGGTGGACTCCAAGTGGGCGAGTTCCTTCTGGCCCTGTGTCAGCTGTGCTTGTAATTGGGTCGCTTGAGCTTGCAGAGCGTCATGCTGCGAGGCGAAGTCCTTGCGGGCTTGTTCCATCTCTTTCTGTCCGTTGGCCTTGGTCGCACTGAGTCTGGCCTCAGTATCGGCTAGTTGCCGATTCAGGCGATCAATATCCTGCTTGAGCGTTTCGTTGGTCACCTCCAGATCTTTAGCGTGATTCGCGATCTGCGTCAGCGAGGCGGTCTCGGATTCCCGATCTCGCAACATGCTATTCGAGGGGCTTTTCCAGTATAGATAGCCAGTGGAGAGGGACAGCACCACGAGCACCGCCGCAGCTAAAGGCATGGCATATTGCTTCAATAACAAAGCTGATGAAAAAATGGATCGAGGCCGATGCCGCAGAACGTCGGGCCGTCGCGCCTCCTCGGAAAACGTGAGCCCTTCCCGTGCCGCTCGATCAAACCAACGTTGCATGAAGAGCTCAGAATCCAGACATTCTTTCGCTTCCTTGGCGGTCAGTCTCGGGTCCTGCACCACTGCGGCAAACTCGCAAGCCGCGGCGCTTACGTAGTTGTGATAAGCCTGCCAGCAACTGGAGCACACCAAAACATGCCGTTCCAGTCTCGCAAGATCCTCTGCCGTGGCTTTCCCCAAACTGGCCGAGGCGCAAATCTCTTCGAATTCATCGTGTTTTGGCGGGTTCGATTCTGTAAACTTCATAGCGACAGATCCTCCTTTTTCCTGGACCGTGTCCTTTTGAATGTTAGCAGGTCGAGATAGGAGCGCATCTGATCTAGTCCGCGGTAGTAATGGTGGCGTATGTTTGCATAGGTATCGCCTGTACGCACTGCAATTTCCCTACACGTCAATCCCTCAAAGAAGAACATGGTGATCGTCTGCCGCTGTGAATCGGAAAGACACGCCATTGCTTCGCTGGAGAGACGGCTCGCCTCCTGTACCTGCAGACGTTCTGGAAACCAGAATGTTTCCGCCTGATCGATGGAACTCACTTCTGTGCTGTCATAAGCATGACGGATCAAAAGATAGTTGCGCCGGTTCATGCTCCGCGTGTAGGCGTATTGAAGAAGCCATACCTTGAGTGAGCCCCTGTGGCAGTCGAATTGCGCCGCATTCCGAAAGATTTCCAGGAACACAGCCTGCGTCATGTCCTCGGCTTCGGCGGCATCTCGCAAGATGCGAAGGGCAACCGTTTGCACCAGATGGTGATAACGTTTGAAAACCACGGCAAACGCATCGTCGTTCCCTGCGCAGACCTCCTGCATCAAACTGTCGTCGCTGAGCCGTAGGAGTTCAGAATAGAAAGGGCAATCGCCGCGCATTTTGTAAGTATCCTCGGATCAGTGTTCCGTCCTCTTTGAACCCGCTCACGCATTGATAGCGTTATATAAAAGCAGATTCTCCTGTCAAGACAATTCGTGGCGCTCATCCACTGCTCGACTTAGGCGCGGCCGGTTCACTGGCGAAAGATTTTCTACACTTCGTTTGGCACAAATCGTTCTCTGCGCCTGAATACTCAAGAGAGCAGAGGTAGGCGCGCTATTCCATCGCGAAGTTATACCCGCAGAGTATGCTTGAAAACCGCCTTCCAGTGTCTGGCGCTGGCTGTGCTGTGCACCTCGCGGATGCCCTCCCTTTTGAGAGCACAGGGCGCCTCCACGATTAAGTTCGTAAATCGTCAGAAGACGTCAGGGATTCCCTTCGTTCTCGATAATTCCCCAACCGAGGACAAGCCGGTAATCGACAGCGTCCTCGGCGGCGTGGCTCTGTTTGACTACGACAACGATGGATATCTCGATATCTTCTTCACCAACGGCGCCACCATCCCGGGACTCGTCAAAGACGGTCCCCGTTTCTATAACCGCCTGTACCACAACAACCACAATGGGACGTTTACCGACGTCACAGATCGCGCTGGACTTCGAGGTGAAGGCTACAGCATGGGGGTTGCGGCGGCTGACTACGACAATGACGGTTGGACAGATCTTTACGTTACCGGCGTCAACCGCAATTTTCTCTACCATAACAATGGCGACGGCACATTCTCAGATGTGACAGAACGTGCTGACGTTGGCGCAATTACCGCCGCTGGGAAAAAGCCCTGGTCCGTCTCCGCGGCATGGATCGATTATGACAACGATGGGCTCCTGGATCTTTTTGTAAACAGCTACCTGGACTGGACCCCGGAAAATTCGAAGGTCTGCGGGCCCGTCGGGAGGAGGCTGTCGTGTCACCCCAGTCTCTACGGCGGACAGCCGAGTTTTCTCTATCACAACAATGGCGACGGCACATTTACCGACGTCTCGGGCCCGATGGGTATCGCCGAACAGATTGGTAAGGGGATGGGTATAGCGATCGCGGACTATAACAACGATGGGTGGATGGACATCTTTGTCAGCAACGACAAGATGCCGAACTTTCTCTTCAGGAACCGGGGTGGCGGTCGCGGATTCGACGAGGTAGGCGTGGAATCTTTTGTAGCCTTTAACGACGACGGACTAGCGATATCGAATATGGGGGCCGATTTCAGGGACTGGGACAACGATGGGCTCCCCGACCTTTTCGTGACCGCGCTGGGAGGCGATTCGTTTCCTCTGTTTCGTAACCAAGGCAACGGGCAGTTCAGCACAGATGACTACAAGGCCGGAATCGGCTTTGAGAGCGTGCGGATGAGTGGCTGGGGCGCCGGTATTTATGACTTCGATAATGATGGCTACAAAGACTTATTCAGCGCCAACTCCCACGTCAACATGAATACCGATCCTGGAGCGGGGCCAGGGCAACAATACCGGCAGTCCAATGCGCTCTTCCGAAATTTGCATAGTGGCAGCTTTCAGGATGTGAGCGTTGAAGCTGGACCAGATATGCAGGTTCGCGCAGCCCATCGAGGAGCAGCGTTCGGCGATCTCGACAACGACGGCAAGGTAGATGTTGTGGTCTCAGTGATCGGCAGTCCTCCAGAACTGCTTTACAACACCTCTCCGGGGCACAACCATTGGATCGTGATTCAGACCATTGGCGTCAAGAGTAACCGCGACGGGATCGGTACCCGAATCAAGGCGGTCAGTGAATCCGGCATGGTTCAGTACAACCACGTGACCACAGCGGGGAGTTACGCAAGTTCGTCCGACAAGCGAGTTCACTTCGGGTTGGGCAAAGATACCACAATCAAGGAGATTGAACTTCGCTGGCCGTCGGGAAAGGTTCAGACGGTGCGCAATGTGAAAGCGGATCAGGTGTTGAAGATCACCGAGGACTAACGCATGAAACTGCTCCTGGTCTTCTTCTTATTCGTCGCATGCAATCCCTCGCAGGGGTATGCAGACCCATGCACAGGAATCGAAGTCCAACTCAGTTCTGTGTCGAGGCAATTGTCCCATGGCAACATCTTGGCAGCGGAACAGACCGTGGGTGCATTGGAATTTTTGCGCCCCGATTGCACCCTTCTCGTCCTTGACCGGGCTCGCTTACAAGCCACCAGGGGTGAAGAGGCCGCGGACACGACGTTTATGCACTACACCAAGTTGAAACCGCGGGACGCGCAAGGTTGGGCCTATTTTGCGCGGTTCCTGCTTGCCCAAGGCGAGTACCAGCGAGCGGATGCCGCCGCCGGCGTGGCTACGGAATGCGATCCCAGCGATCCATTGGCTATGGCAGTTCAGGGACAGATTCTCGACATGAAAGGAGACTCGCAGGAGGGTATCAAATTGTTGGAGGAGGCCGTTCGTCTGAACCCGGATGACGCTGAAGCCAGGTTTCAATTGGGCAGTATCCATGATCGCGCGAAACATCCCAAGGAAGCCGTCCGCTATTTCTCCGAAGCTGTCGAGATTACTCCTTCCGATGCGCGCGCGTGGGATTACCTCGCCCTCAACCTCGAGTCGCTCGGGGAAATCGATCGTGCCCAGAGCGCCTACCAACGATCTCTGGCCGAGAACAGGGCAGGAGCGTACTTCGACGCGTTTGTTGCCTACAATTACGGCCGATTCCTGATGAAGCGCAACCAGCTATCGGCGAGCAAGGAACAACTGGACAAGGCAGTGGAGCTCACGCCGGAGGTGCGCGCAGTATGGTACGAGCGCGCACGGCTGAATGTAAATATGAAGAACTTCCAGCAGGCGCGCAGCGATGCCGAAAAAGCCGCCAGTCTTGAGGACCCGCAGGTGGTTATCGCCGACCTGCAAGTCTATGTGCTGCTGGAACAAATTTACACTCACCTGGGAGAGATGAAATTGGCACGCGAATACGCCGCGCTTAGTCGCTTGACTCCAACCCCAGTGCAGTCTGATTTTGATCGCACACAGTTAGATCAAGGGGTTCGGGGTGAAGGCGACGACTGCGTCATCGCCACCTTCTCTTGAGCGATATAGAGCGCTTTGGCGGCATCGGCGCTGTTCGGGTCGGCCTTCAATACTTCGCGCAGCTGCAAAATACCGTCCTGCCAACGGCCAAGCCTGCAAAGAGCGAGCCCATAATTTAAACGAAAGCCATAGCCGGTGGGATCGAGATCGAGTGCTGCCTTGTATTTGGCCATGGCTGCTTGGACATCGCCAGATTTCTCGAGGCGTAATCCTTCATCGTTCAGGCCCGCCGCGGTCAAAGAGACTTGGGTTGCATTGACACTTTCGCGCTCCAACTCGATTACCTTCCGGTTCACCTCTTCGGCCTCTTTCAAGTGGCCGGTCGAACGCAACGCGCGACTCAGCGCATACATGGTTGGCTTGTCTTCCATCCCTAACGACCATGCTGCTTTCAGGTGTTCGAGGGCGGCAGCAGAGTTCCCGCTGGCCAGGTAAATGCGGCCAAGTTGATACTGCGCCGCTGGCTCTTTCGGGTTGATCGCGACCGCCCTCTCAGCAGCTGCCAATGCACCGCTTACATCGGATGCGCTGAAAAGTAGCTGAGAAAGATCTGACCAGGCTGCTGCGTAGTCAGGGCGCAGTTGGGTTGCATGCTTCAGGTCGATGATTGCGTTATGATTATCCCCTTGTGCACTCCACACCATCGCTCTCACGAAATACGCAGAAGCCGCGTCCTTATTTTCTGCCTCTAACTCAATTGCCCGGTCCAGGTGTTCATGTGCGGCAGACAACTCGTCTGCCTGGGCTAGAATCAGGGCAAGATTCACATGGGCAGCCGCCAGCTTTGGATCGAGTTCTAAAGCCTCCTCAAACGCATTCCTCGCTGCACCGGTCTCAAGAAAGCGACTCAATACCGTGCCCAGGCGATTGTAGGCATCCGCAGAATTCGGAACCAGCTTTATGGCCGCGGTGATCTGTTCGACGGATTCGTTGCGAAGACCGTTGACCGCGAGCGCCGTCCCCAGCATCAGGTGTGCCTGGACGTTGCCGGGATCAGTCTTAACGATTTGACGGAGCAAGGCCACGCCCTCTTCTGGGGAGCCGTTGGAGAGCATATCCTGGGCTCTTTCGATAGAACTTTGAGCCGGGAAAGACCGCTCAGAGCAAACCGAGAGAGCTAACAGAGCTAGCAACGCAATGCACACTCGACGTGGGACCGCTTTTAGCATGGATCAGCCCGCATGCCGTCATCTGTCGATGGCGCTCAGTACTTCAAGTGTAGGCCCAATTGGAGTTCGCGCGGGGCCAGCACATTGTTGGAGATTACGCCAAAGGTAGGGTCACCAAAATTGCTGTCGGGCACGCCGTAGTTCTGAACGTTGAAAATGTTAAAGGCTTCCGCCCGGAAAGAGAGGGTGGCCTTCTCACCAAGGGGGAAATTCTTAAAGAGTGAAAAATCTGTGTCAGCGACATGAGGTGCGCGCAAGAAATCTCGCGGCGCGTTGCCGTATGAGAACGAAGGCACGGCAAAGGCATCTGTGTTAAACCATTCGTTCTTGCTCAAGTGTCCCTGTTTGGCATTTCCTACGAGATTCGGCCTCGCATACGTGAACCACGAAACGGTATTCCCTATGTTGGCTACATCGCCTGGGACGGTCATGTTAAAGGGTTGACCTGAACGCAATTCAAGCGTCATATTCGTCTGCCAGTTGCCAAGAACCCAACTTGCCGGCCCATGGTTAAGAAATGCCTTCCCCCGGCCAACAGGAAGCTCGTACTGTCCGCTGATGGCTAACACCTGCGATGCGTCGAGAGGGGAGAGACCCCGGCTTCCGTTCAAATCATAGTAATTTTGCAGAGCGGAGTTGCCTCCAGGACCGTTTTCGGCGCCAAACCAGCCACTGCCGCCCGCATCTGTGGTTTTAGACCATGTGTAGGAAACCAGGTATTGGAGGCCGTTCGAGAAGTGACGATTTGCTTTGGCTTGAAGTGAATTGTAGTGGGAAAATCCACGATCCGTGCCATAGAAATTCGTTTGCGTATACCACGGAAAGGGCTTCCTTGCTTGCACCTCGGCGGCAGTTCCAGGTCCAGGCGTCTGCGCGGTATCCCAAAGTCCCGTGGCATCCAGCCGATCACTCTTGCTCCCTACGTATCCAATCGAGACCACCAGATTCCTGCTCATCTCTCTCTCAATTTCAACATTCCACTGTTGCGATCGCCCATCCCTGTGGTGCGGATCAAAGTACCAATTTTGTTGTCCCCATGGAGTGGCCGATGGCAGCCCCACGCCGTACACCTTCAAATTGTCCTGAATGGGTGAAAGCGGCTGTCCCAACTGGTTCAACGATACGGCCGGGTTCAAAGATCCCGTAGCCGGCCATGAACCGGCAATGCCTTTCCAGTCCTGTTCCATGCCCATTAACGCGTCATACGTGATGCCGTAACCGCCGCGCACCACCATGCGAGCATTGGGCCGCCATGCAACTCCTAGACGAGGTCCAAAGTCGGTCCATTGAGCAGCATTGAACGCCCGGCCGTATGGTGAGAGCACGATCTCGTTGTTATAGGGAACGCTTGCGAGTCCACCGGGGATACAGGGAATCGGCCCGGTTGCGCCGCAGTCTGGAGGCAACGCGTTCAACCCCATCCAATAGGTGCCGTCGATATTGGGGCCGCTCACAAAGGTCGTCGAGTCGGGAGCGAATGGGCGCCGATGGTCTAGGCGAAACCCATAGATGACAGTCACGTCCTTGCTTACGTTCCACGAATCCTGGCCATAACCGGCCCAGGTGGAAAAGTGGTTGGTGTGGGTAAACGAGCTTGCATTGCTGGCCGAGGAAGGCAATCCGAGAAAGGCGGACGCGAGAGAGTTGCCGGTGTTGCCCACACTCTCCGGATTGCCGGTTGTATCGTTTGTAAAATTGAAGCTGCCATACGGGGGGCTGGTGGAGGTATTGCCCTGGTTGATGTATTGCAAGCCGAATTTGAAGTTGTGTTGTCCGTGGAGCCAGGTCAGATTGTCGGAAAGATCTCTGACCGGGCTTACGATGGTATTCGCCAAATTGACACCGCCGCTGCCCCAAGGCGAAGACAGGGAGAGCGTCGTGCCGCCCGGCGCTGGCAAATCCCAAGCCCGTCATCGGGCTGAGCCCGGCACTGTCACTTGTAGCGCGTGCAAATGGCCTCCTGGTCTGGCCGTACCGATTATCCATCATGAGCTTGGGAGTAAAAACGTGGTTCCAACCAATGATGAAATTGGTCGCAGGCACAGAATTATCAGCAGATTGAGTGTTGCTATTCGCAGAAAGACTGACCACGTTCAGCAGATCATAGCGGAAAAAGAGGCTGTCCTTACTCCCCAATTGTTCATCGAGGCGGCCCATATAGTGATCGGAGTTGTTGATCGACGGCCTGCTCACAAGGAGATTTCCTAATGGGTCTCCTGTGAGGTTCGGCGGATCGAAATAGGCCTTGATAAAGTTGACCGATACCGGGTTAAGGCGATCCGCTGGGATAATGTTTCCCGGAATCGGTGTACGGATGTACTCGCCCGGATTATTCGGATCGGGTTGGGTGGTTGCCGGGTCGTAGATCTGTTGCTGAAGGATGGAGTGGGAAAAATCTCCGGCCAACTCGGCGGCGGTGGGTACCCAGAACTTCGATTCGGCGACCTGGTTGTAACGCCAGCCCTCGTAGGCAAAAAGGAAGAATGTGCGGTTATGCCCGTTGTATACCTTGGGAATCCATACCGGGCCACCCACCAAAGCGCCGAATTGGTTTTGGTGATAGGGAGAGGGCGCAAGGGCAACCCCTCCGGCTTCGTCAGCAAACGAGTCGCGCGCGTCAAAGATATTGTTGCGAACGAACTCCCATGCACTGGCGTGCAGTTTGTCAGTTCCGCTGAGGGTTACTACGCTTACGATACCGCCAAGAACGCCGCCGTATTCTGCCTTGTCTTCGTGGGATTGCACTTTGAATTCCTGGATGGCATCCGCAATTGGCGGGATGATGTAGGCACTTGTGTTCAGTTCGGTATTCAGCGTCCCGTCCAACATGTACAAATTGGATCGATTAAACTGTCCTCCGAAGGTCGGTTGCGCAACCGTAGCAGACGGTACAGCTAAAACGGCAAGGTCGTTGACGCCAATGCCGGAACTTTGTGAAGTGCTGACTGGATTTACACCGGGAATGAGTTGGAGCAACTCAGTAAAATTGCGCCCATTGAGTGGAAGGTCCTGGATGGCCTTCTCAGGAATGACCGTTCCCAATTCAGAACTGGTGCCTTGGAGCTGCTCAGACGCCGGATCGGCATCAACGGTTATGCTCTCTATTGTCGACCCTATCTGCAACATGACATTTTGTGAAACGCTCGCTTGCACATCCAGCTTTAGCTCCCGCACCGTGGTACTACGAAAACCGGTTTTGCTGACCGTCAACTCATAGTTCCCAGGTTGCAACGAGGGAAACACATAGAGGCCCTCTGCATTCGTCTTCGCGGAAGTGCTAATGCGAGTGTCGATTTTTACAATATTGATATCGGCGTTAGGTAAAACAGCGTTGCTCTGGTCCGTGACACGACCGGATATCGTTGCCATCGCGGTCTGCGCCACTGCGCATGGCGCCGCCAAAAACACCGACGTCGCTATCAGCAGCAACGGAAGCAGTGAAGAGAGCCACCGGGGTGCGGTGAGCATGTGTCTTGAGTCCTCCAAAATTTGCATTGCCATTTCCTTTCTCTTCGTCCGTGAGAGTCAATGATCTATGCAACACCCGAGAACCCGCGGATGCTAAGCCTTCCTCAATGAGGCCAAAATGAAAAGCACACTCAATCGGTGCCTTGAGAAGTGAAGGCTATTCACGCGCTGGGGTTCTGTCTAAGTATTCCTGGAGGGCTCTTCAGTTGTCCCAAACATTTGTTTATATTTTTTGTCTATCGAAACGTGGAGTGTGCTCAGGTCAATCGCATTCAAAACAACGGTGAAAAGTTGGTAAGGTAGGGTTTGTCCTACGTGGCGTGTTTGAATTTTTAACGATTCCCCATCGCCAGCAATGTGGTGGCGACGGCCAGGCAAACAAAACCGGATGTCAGTAACAGCTTCGATGAGGCCGGAGCTCTCGTCCATTCACCGGTGACGACGCCCGACAGCGTCGCTGTCATGATCATGAAAATCTGGAATAGTCCCCAGCCGATCGAGGTTCCAAGCGCACCAAGATAACTGGAACTCATGCCGTAGAGCGCGAAGGCTCCCATCCACAGCGCACCCATGAGAATTGCCCAGAATATGTCTGACGAGTCCAACGTAAATCGAGCCCAGGTTCTATTTTTTTGCAGCAGGTAAAGACTATAGGCGATGTTGGGTAGCAATCCTCCCGCCAATCCAACTGGCCAAACCGCATAGGCCGCGTGTAGTTCAGTGTTGCCGAGTACTACTGCCTGATGTGCGATGTCCTGGCCGAAGGCGAAGGAAAAATTGAGCATGGGCGCCATGACGCCACATAAGATCGCGAGCAGGACTGCACCAAGGTATTTGTTCGCGGGCGGGGTCGACGAATCTGTCTTAGGCCCGCGCCCCTCGGTCTCGATCGTATGTCGCTCTCGAATCTGGCCGCCACGCGTTGACAGGGCGATCCCAGCGATCATGACGGCCACGCCGGCGAGGATCTCGATCAATGCAGTTTCACCCACTTGAGAACGATGCTGAACGAATAACGGGACCAGTGTGCCGAGAAGAGCGCCCAGTCCGACAATGATGGCGTAGGCGAGGCCGAGGCCCAGGCGAAGGACTGAGATCCCGAAGAGAACCTGGGCGATTCCCCATCCAATTCCGAAGAGGAATGGGACCGCGATTTGGAACAAGGAAAGGCTACGGTAGGTTTGGAAAATATGGTCGACAAGACCGAGCGCAAGTGCCCAAGGCAGTATGACCAGAGAGACGACGCTGAACACGAGCCAGGTGTTCTCGTACTTCCAACGTCGATTGAATTTCAAGGGCAACATGCAGTTGCCCGACATCAACCCCGCAAGCAGGGTGAGCGCGATGCCTATAGGCAGAGAAGGGACCATCTATCCATGCTCGCTCGCGTTCAGGATCATGTCAGAGGATGCGCCCGGCTCCTGAGGTGTTTTGTAGAAGCCACCGCTCACTTGTGCGGGGAAAACAAAGTGATCTTTGAGATGCGGGATGTGTTCGAGAAAGATTGCTTCATGATCGAGAGCGACGTGATTGAAGAGCACCAGGTGCTGATGTAGCTGCCCCATGTCGCCGACGTGGGGCACGATTGGCAGACCAATCTTCTTGGCCATCAAGCTGACGGTGAGAAACTCGCTGACACCTCCGAGCCTGGTGCAATCTGCCTGGACGAAATGTACTCCTCCGTAGTGGAGAAAGTTCTTGAACAGGACGCGATTGGGTATGTGCTCGCCCGCTGCGATTCTTACAGGTGCGATTTCGCGTGCGAGCGTCACGTGTGCGTACACATCGTCCGGGTGCGTTGGCTCTTCTATCCATAGCGGCTTGAACTGCCCGAGTTCTCGACACATGCGGCTTGCGTCCGGTAAGTTCCAATGCTGGTTGGCGTCAAACATCAAAATTCCAGCCTCGCCGACCAGCTCGCGCAGCATGGCAGCACGGCGCAGGTCGCGCGATTCATCCGCTGATCCAACCTTCAGCTTGAAGGCGCCAAAGCCACGGTCAATTGCGCGCGCCGTGAGTTCGCGAACCTTTACGTCGTCATAGGCCATCCACCCGATAGAGGTGTCATAGCCTGGATACCCGCTCTGGAGGATTGGCTTGCGAAGGTCGCGAGTTGCGGCGTTCACACGCAAAATCCCGAGCGCGTCTTGCTCGCTCAATGCGTCCTCGACGTAGCTAAGGTCCAGAACCGCGACGATTTCCTCCGGAGTCAAGTCAAGCAACAGTTTCCACAAAGGAACCCCGCGGCTCTTAGCCCAGAGATCGAAGCACGCATTGGTGAGTGAAGCGAGTGCGAGGTGAACGACTCCTTTATGCGGTCCAAGCCAGCGCAGAGACGGATCGTCCGCGAGCCGGCGGGAGAACCTTCCGAAGTTCGACATCAACTCGTTAATTTCCATGCCGGCAAGCGGCTTCGCCAGCAAATCGATAGCTTCGCATACCAACCGATTTCCATTGCCAAGCGTAAGCGCAATTCCGGTCCCCGAAATCTGCCTGTCGCTAACCAATCGTGTCACGGCCATGCAGTATTCAGGGTCGGTGTGAACAGCGTCGGTACCAGCCCCATCAGGCAATGCAAAGCGCGCGTCGACGGTTAGAACAGATTGAATCACGCAGCTCTTCATCTCGCGCCTTTGGCTATCTCCTGAAACCCAGCTCTGCTCCACCACTCACTGGCAGGATGCAACCGGTGATGAAGCGGGCTTTGTAAGAAAGTAGAAAAACTGCAGCATCCGCGATCACGTCCCCGTGAGGGCATGGTCCGAGCAAGTGAATGTCATCGAGATACGTGCGGATGTTTGCCGGGTCCGCTTGCTCGCCGCACCACTTTTCAAGCATCGGTGTCCATACTCCAGCAGGACAAACCGCATTGACTCGAATTCCGTAGCGGGAATAATCAGCGGCCATGGCCTTGGTCAGCGAAATCATCGCCCCCTTGGTCGCGACATAAGCCGCATGGTCTAGTTGCCCGATCACTCCCGCCATACTGGCTGTAAGCAGGATGGATCCCTTGCTTGCCGCCAGGGCTTCGAATGCAAACTTGGTCGTCCAGAACACAGACTTCACGTTCACCCGTTGTAAGTCGTCCCATTCCTGCTCGGTTGTTTCGTGGAGAGGCTTCGAAGGGCTGGCAATCCCCGCGTTGTTATGCACCGCATCAATGCGCCCAAACTGTTCCAATACCGCACCGATAGCAGTGCGAACTGCCTCGCCATCCGACACATCGGCATAGAACGCAAGACTGTCGCCGCCCGCATCCGATGCGGTGTGCCGGGCCGTCTCCAGATCACGGTCGAGAATGGCGACCGTGGCTCCTTCCCGCGCGTAAGCAAGAGCGCACTCGCGGCCGATACCATCACCTCCACCGGTCAACAGAATGACCTTGCCTGCGAGATCAGCCGGTGTGTGAGATACGATTTTCCCAGTTGTCATATGCGGTCTTTGCGAATCGTTCCATGGCCTTCTTCACATACTGTTCGGCGATTTCGCCATCGCCTTCGCGCAAAAGATCGATGATCCGTTGATGGGCTTCCAGGTCCCTGTCCCAGGCCGACGTCTCCTGTCCGCTTGCAGCCACCCGCATACGCACAAAGGCGAAGAAGGGAGGCAGGATGCGCCGGGCGTGCTGCATGACGTAGGGATTGCCTGAGAGTTCGCAAAGTTCGAGATGGTAGAGCAGATCGCAGTCGAGCAGGCCCTCGCAGTTCCCCGCGCTTGCCGACTCACGCATGACATCCATCGTGGCCTGCAGCGCATTCAAATTCGGCTTTGCTTCCGCTACGAGGCGCGCTGCCAGGCCCTCCAGGGCGCCACGCAGTTGATAGATGTGAACGACATCGTCTTCGCATAGATGGATCACCCGCGCACTACGCCCGGAAGGTTTGGACACATACCCCGCCTGGGCCAGAATATTGACCGCTTCCCGTATAGAGGCTTGCGCGACCCCAAACTTGAGTGCCCATTTAGCTTCGACAATACGCGCGCCCAGATGGAGCTTTCCGTTCAGAATCTCCTTGCGCAGTCGTTCTACGAGGCTGAGTTTGAGCAGTCCGTTGTCGGCATTTAAGGAGACGTTAGGAGGCATTTGCAAGCGCTCAGATAGTGAAAGAAGATGCTACTTTTCCCAATTACGATCCGTCAAGCAGATATTTAAGCGCTTGTCTGGCGATGACGGTCTCAGGGATGGGGGCCGTTGGTCGGCGCGGAAACGACCCTGGACAGCCCTGTTTTCTTAGTTTGCTGCCCGAGACGGGGAAGGCTCGTCCACCACCAGCACGCGGTCTCCGCGAATTTTCCCCAACATTTGCACCGTGCCGCTCGGCCAGCGGATTTCGATAGACTGCGCCGTCGCATCGCTCCCCAGCCCGAAGTGAGCCCGCTTGTCGCTCGATGACAGGTAGCTACCCGCCGTGGACACTGTAACAAATTGAGTTCCCTTCGAGGTAGTCAGCTTAATCTCCGCGCCAATGCCATCGCGGTTGCTCTTGTGACCTACGAGCCTGATCCCGAGCCAGTGGTTAGGCGTCTGCAACTCGTTGCGCAAGATGTAGGCGGGGCCGCTGTTGGTCGTCACCACTACGTCCATGCGGCCGTCGTTCCAGATATCACCCGCTGATAGCCCGCGCCCGGCCCACACTTCATGAAAGACCTCGCCCGATGCTGCTGATACATCCACAAAACTCTTGCCGTTGTTGTGCATCAGCAGCATCGGCTCCTTGTAGCGCAACTGCGGAGAGGTCAACTGGATGTTGTCCATGTCGTGTCCCTGGGCCACGATCAGGTCCTTCCAGCCGTCGTTGTCGTAGTCGAGGAATGCGAGGCCCCAGCCCGAATGGAGCAGTGTCGCCGCGGCCACCCCGCTCACATAGCTGGAGTACGTAAAGCTGCCATCCCCGTTGTTCTGGTAAAGTGCGTACTTCTGGTTGGCGAGGTCGGAGACGATCAGATCCGGCAGGCTATCGTTGTTGTAGTCAGAAAAGTCGACGCCCATACCTGCATACGTGCGGCCCTCCCCATCCACACCAACCTCTTCCGGCAGGCCAACCTCCTCAAACGTACCGTTGCCTCGGTTGTGGTAAAGGAACTCCACCATCGAATCGTTGGCGACAAAGATATCCGTGTGGCCATCCCGGTCGTAATCTGCAATCGCAATCCCGAGCCCTTTACCAGGCTTGTCGAGTCCGATCTTGGCGGCAACCTCCGTAAAGTGGCCGTTGCCGTCATTGTGATAAACCAGCGGAGCGATCGGTTGAAAGAGGTCAGGATGGCAATACATTCGATACCCATCGCGGTGCTCGCCACACCAGAGATCGCCAAAGTCCCATTTCAGATACCGCAGCACGACCAGATCGAGCCGCCCATCGTTGTCTAAATCGACCCATGCCGCGGAAGTGGACCACCCGCTTCCGCCGGTACCGGACGCCTCGGTCACGTCGGTAAAAGTACCGTTGCCGTTGTTGTGGTAAAGATGGTTACCGCCGTATCCAGTCACGTAGAGGTCTTCGTAACCGTCATTGTCGTAGTCTCCCACCGCCACGCCCATGTCATAGCCCGCGCCGGCCAGGCCCGCCTTCTCGGTCACGTCTTCAAAGGTTCCATCTTCCCTTTGATGGTAGAGCCGATTCCAGTCTTTGGGGCCGGCCTTGCTGCGGGATCGTGCCCGGCGACGTCGGATCGGTCAAAGGCGCGCCGTTGGCGAAGAAAATATCCAGCCGCCCATCGTTGTCATAATCAAACAACGCAACGCCCGAACCCATAGTCTCGATGAGGTACTTCTTGGCGGTGTGGTACGCCTGACCCTCAAAACGGACTCCGCTGGCCGTCGTGACATCGACGAACTTGCCTGCCTTCTCCGCCACGGCCTTGTGCACAACAGGAGCTCCAGAGGAGCCGCTTTGTGCCGCCGTAGTCCGGCCGCCAAGCAGGATAGCCGCCAGCCCAAATGTCAGGAACGGCGGCAAAATCCGCTTCCTCATCCTCACCAGCTTCCTCTGCCTGAGGATCCATATGGGGTCGCCTCACAAAACAGTTCGCCATCACTGGCTAACTTCCTCTTGAGCCTTAATAACAAGTTGTTCAACCCGCGGCAATTACTCATTGAGGTTTGTTTACCGGCTCGAGAAGGCGGAGTGCCTTTGCAACGTCCTCATCTCCTGGCGACAGCTTCTGTGCTTCGAGCAGCTCGATTCGGCCCTTCTTGAAATCTCCCGAGTGACAATAGATCAGACCCAAGTCCTTATGAAGGAGCGACAACGCACTACAGTTTCCGCATACATCGAGGGCTTCCTTCAGGTGCGCGATGGCTTGCGGCCAGTCATGCGCATCGGCCGATGCCAGCGCAAAGTTTCCCAGCGTTTGCGCGCGATCCATGATGTGTTGCTGCGCCTGCAAATCTTGGAACCGGGCCTGCAGGCGCTTCGCTTCTTCAGGATTGGATTTCATCAGGAGCCGCGCAAGATTGAAGATAGCCTCGTTGTATTGAGGACGAATCTCAATTGCTTTGCGCCATCGCTCAATTGCCCCCGCCTCATCGCCTTTGCGTAAGAGCTCCTGTCCCAGCATGAACAGTGCCTCCGCGTTGTCCGGCTTTGATGCAAGTGCCCGCTCAAACTGATGGATCGATTCGTCGGTGTCGCCCGCCTGCCTCGAAATCAAGCCCAGCAGATACCAGGAGTCTGCCGCGTTGGGATCAAGACGAGTGGCCGCTTCCAACTCAGGTTTTGCCTCGCCATTGTGCTGCAGATCGAGCAGAACGCGACCCTTGTTGTAGTGCGCCACTGCGCTGTTGGGATCAAGACGGGCAGCCTCGGAAAATTCCGCCAGCGCGCCGTTCAAGTCGAACTGGATCCGCCAGGGCGATTCCCAGGTTCAAATGCGCTCCCGGTGACTTCGGATCCAGTTCCGTCACCTTGCGAAAAAAGGGCAAAGCCTCGCTGCCTCGGTTCAGGCGCACCAGAACCATCCCGTATGCGCTCAGCGCGCCAGGGTTTTTTGGCTCAAGCTGCACCGCGCTGCCAAGCGCCTGGACGGCTTCGGAATACCGCGATTCGCTGGCCAGAATCAGACCCAGATTTGCAAACGCCTGACCGTACTGAGGATTGTTCTCCGTGGCCTTGCGGAACAACTGCTCCGCTTCGCTGTTCTTGCCGACTCGGCCATAGAGCACACCCAAGTTGTTTTGCGCTTCGGCATATTGCGGATCGAGCGAGATTGCAGTCTTGAACTGATCTTCCGCATTTGCAGTCTGGCCCGCCTGCAGATCGAGGAAGCCCAACTGATTGTGAACCGGAGCGAGGCTCGCGTCCAACTTCATGGCCTTCTCTAGAGCCTCGCGTTCTCCGGAATAGTCGCCCAGCCGGTCCAGCGCGAGCGCGAGATTATAGTAGGTGTGGGCATTGTTTGGATCGTTCGTCAGCGCCTCCCGGTAAAGAGCGACTGCTTTTTGTGCATCCCCGGACTGCAGATCCTCACTGGCTTGATTGGCCGTGACGCCTGCCACATCCTGCCTCACGTTTTCGGTCTTTTTCTCCTGCAGGGCTTTCAATTCCTCGCGAGCTTGATCCGGCTGTCCCAGCGCGCGAAGAACGGATGCCAATTGAAAGCGTGCTTCGCTCGAGCTGGGATCCAGTGCAAGTGCCTTTTCCAGCTCAACCCGCGCTTCGGCGAGCTTCCCCTGCCGAGCGAGCACGAAGCCCAGGTGATAGCGAGCCTCGGCATGCTTTGGATTCAAGGCCACGGCTTGACGGAGGACCTTCTCGGCATCGGCATAATTGCCCACACCTCGTTCAACCACTCCGTCAAAATACAACGCTTCGAAATCGTGCGGATGGTGTTTGAGGTAATCCCTGATGATGGGCGCGGCTTTCTCGAATTGCGCGATCGCGCACAAGGCTTTCACGTACGAGAGGCGAGCTTCATCGTCTGTTGGGTCCAGGCGCAACGCTTCCTCGAATTCCTGAGATGCCTCCGCGAATCGCTTCTGCTGGGTATAGACAATTCCCAGGTCCATGTGAGCCTTGGCATAAGCTGGGTGCTCTTTGACAATCGCGGAGAGTGTTTGCAGGGCTTCATCCGTATTGCCATTCTTCGAATAAGCGACCGCCAAATTCAGCCGCAGTACTTCATTGGCAGGCGCATTCTTGAGTTCGGAGATTGCCGCCGTATATCTGCCTTGGGCAATCAGCGCTTTCGTCAATCCATCGAGCGCGGGCACCGACCGGGGATCCTGTTTGAGGATCGCCCTGAACGCATCGATGGCCGCGTCCTGTTGATTCAACGCACTGAGTGATATTCCCAAGGGCAGTAGGATCTTTGCCGTGCCGGGCTTGAGTTTCGATGCGATTTGCAGTTCATGGGCGGCGCGCTGGGGATTGCCATTGCTGAGCAAGGCGACTCCCAGATCGTAGTGACCATCCCACATATCCGGCGCCAGATGAATTGCGGACTCGAAAGCCGAAATAGCACAGGAGAATTGGTGATGGCTGGCAAAGTAGGCTCCGAGCGCATCGAAAGCGCCCGGTGAAGGGTTTGAGGCGATCACGTGCTCAAGTTCGGCAGGTCCTTTACAGGAGGAAACCTCCTGCGCTGCCATAGCCAGCGGGAACGCACAAAATACGCCCCGCAAGAAAAGCAAACACAATCTTCGGTGCAAGCCGCGATCAAACTCCTTCTTCACCCTCGCAGACAAGAAGCCTGGTTCAACCGGGCACCGCCCGGATTGCGATTCTTCGGTTGAAAATGAAAGGGCCTGTGCGCGATCGGTCATGTTGGTTCGGGATCATTCTAACGGTCTGCTCTATTACCAAGCCAAGACTATCGTCGTCGAGCGATCTTCAGCAATCGCAAGTCGCGTTTCTGAGACCATCCTGCGGATGGTAGAAAGCGAGTGCGTGTCTGGGAAAACTGCCCAGTGCTACAATCCGCCAAAGATGAAGAAGCGTTCCCTCACGCCTGGGTGGCATTCTGTACTTTTCCTCCGCTTCTCTACCTTCTTAGTCCTTTCAGGCGCGGTACTATGTCACGCTCAGATGGGAGTGGCAACCGGCAATGGCGTAGCGGCACCCGCTAAACCATTGCCTCCCGGAATCAAGCCGCCGACGGTGCAGTATGAAGACATTGCCGCGCGGGCCGGTTTGACGGGTGTGAATGTCTCAGGCGCAGATAAGAACAAACAATACATCGTTGAGACCACCGGCAATGGAGTCGCGATCTTCGACTACGACAACGATGGATTGCCGGATATTCTCTTTGTCAACGGCGATCGTTTTCAGCAAGGCGGGGCTCCATCAACCCCTTTGCTTTATCACAACCTTGGTGGCCTGAAGTTTGAAGACGTTACCCGCAAGGCAGGGTTGACGCATACCGGCTGGGGGCAGGGAATATGCGCAGGTGACATCGACAACGACGGAAACGTAGATATCTTCCTCACCCAGTGGGGACAAAATGTCCTCTATCGAAACCAGGGGAACGGCACCTTTCGCGACGAGACCCAGGCCCGAGGATTGTCATCGCAGCAAACGCGCTGGAGCTCAGGATGCGCGTTTCTGGACTTCAATCGGGATGGCTTTCTCGACCTTGTCGTTGCCCACTACATTGAGTTTGACCCCGCCCGAACTCCGCATCCCGGCGAAAGGTCGCAGTGCGAATGGAAAGGGCTGCCGGTGATCTGCGGCCCTCGGGGTCTGCCGGGAGAAACGATCTCCCTCTATCAGAACGATGGGCACGGTCACTTCACCGATGTCTCAGGCCTAATGCATATCACCACGCCCAAGGATTATTACTGCTTCACTCCACTGGTCGCGGACTTCGACAATGATGGCTGGCCCGATATCTATGTGGCGTGTGATTCTACGGCAAGCCTGTACTTTCACAATCTGGGTAGCGGTAAGGGTTTCGAAGAGATGGGCGTTCCAGCCGGCGTCGCCTACAACGAAGATGGGCGCGAGCAAGCCGGCATGGGAGTCGCGGACGCCGACTTCAGTCACGACGGGCGGCTCGATATCTTCAAGACCAACTTCGCAGACGACACGCACACCCTCTACCGTAACCAGGGTGGGAACAATTTCACCGACGCGACTATCGATAGCGGCCTCGCGGTCAATACAAGGTATCTAGGATGGGGAACATCCGCTTTGGATTTTGACAATGATGGATGGAAGGATCTCATCCTGGCCAACGGGCACGTATATCCCGAAGTAGACACAGGCCACACGGGAGAAAAATTCAAACAGGGCCGGCTGCTCTACTGGAATCGCGGAGACGGACAGTTCTTCGATCTGTCTCCCCTGGCCGGAAGCGGCATCGCCGCTGCGCACTCATCGCGTGGGCTGGCGGTAGGAGACCTGGACAACGATGGCAACGACGAAATTGTAATTGTCAATATGGGAGAGGCACCCTCGTTGCTCAAGAACTTCGCTCCTCAAACCGGACATTCCATTCTGATACGTGCATTGACGTCAACCAACCGCGATGCCATCGGGGCCCGGATCACCGTGACTGCGGGAGGGCAAAAGCAGATCGACGAAGTTCGCAGCGGTGGGTCCTATATCTCGCAAAACGATTTTCGCTTGCACTTTGGCCTGGGCAAAGCGGTTTCGGCCAATCTATCGATCCGCTGGCTCGATGGCAAGACTGAGAATTTCTCCGAAGTTGCGGCAGGGCAGTTCATCACCATCCAGGAGGGCAAAGGCATCGTCAGGAAACAAACGTTCACTTCCCCGAAACCTTAGATTCACTTTAGGGCTGCGAGCTTCCATCTGCGCGAGCCAACATCTTTCGCATGAAATCGTCCTGGGGAAATATTTCGAGGTAGTGTTCGAGCGCCTCGTGGGCTTTTGCATATTGCCTGGTTTCTATCAAGCGCACCACCAGCATTTTCCGGGTGACAGGATTGAACGGTTCCAGTTCGATTGCCTTCTCGATCAGGGGAAGGGCATCCTCTGTTTGTCCAAGGTGCGTCAGAGCGTCGCCGAGATCCGCATAGGTGGTCGCCGTAGGTGGACCACTCTCGAGAGCGCGGCGGAAATGGCCGGCGGCAGTCTGAAACTCACCCTTCTTCAGATCTCTGCGTCCCAGCGCAGCCTGCACCAGAGGGTCGTCCGGCTGTGCCTGCTCCAACTGCCCAAGGACTTTGAGGTAGGGCGCAATGTACTCCGGCCGGGTCTCCGCCAGCTCTCCATAAGCGGCTAACAGGGTCAGCAACGGCGGCGGAACAGCCTCCTGCCCAGGAGCGGGATCGAGATGGATCAGGTCAGGCAGCAACGCGGTGGTCTGGCGGAAGGTGACATCCGGAAACGGCTCATCGGGCCTCGCCACAATGCGGTGGTTGGTGGCGCTGGAGTGGGAGATGACCTGGATGTCGCGCTTTGGCATATGGCAGCCTGCGCAGTCATTGGCCGGTTTTCTCTGCATTCTGGCCTCGATAGGCAATTTGCAGCTTTGGTTCGTATGACAGGTGAGGCATTTGCCGGCGAAATACGCCGGTGCTTCTTCGCGCGACGGCTCCACATGAGGATCGTGGCAGGTAATGCAGCGCAGCCGGCCGGCGCTCGCGCGATAGCACTTGCTTAGCGTCATGGAATAGTAGTGCTCTACGTGGTCTGCCGTGGGAGGAGACTCCCGCGTAGGGGGAACCACCAGGATCGATAGCGTCTCGTCGAGTGGGTGTCCGGGACGGAAGTCCTGGTAAGTCTTCCCGGATTTGAGAACCCGCACGTCTCCGGTCTGATGGCAGCCCATACAAATGTTGTTGGCCAGGTACGGGGTAAGACGGGCGGGATTGACAATCCCGGTACTGACGGGCTCGCTTTCTTGCTTTGCCTGAATACTCGTGCCATGCATGGCTCGCACATGAGCGGCGCCCGGACCATGGCAATTTTCGCAACCGATGGCCATTTCGGAAAAAGGGGTGTTTTCGAATTGTCCATTCGTTCCGGCCACCGGGTTCGACCGGCCACTGTGGCAGAAGATGCAGCCGGCCACAATCGGGCGGTCGAAACCCATATCGTTGAGCTCATATCCGGGCGAGGGTCCCCAGCTCATCGGCCGGGAGTAGAACGATAGCGGCGCCTGAAAGAGATACTTGTCCTTTTGGATGATCCCCCCCAATCCATTCACTCCTGCCCCGATGATCCATTCAAGCTGGTGGGCGGTCCGGAAGCTCTCCTTCCCATCGGCGCCGGTTCCCGATTCGCTTTGATAAAGCTTTCCTTCCAGTGAATAGACTTCAAAGTGCCGGTTGAGTCTTTCATTGAAGTACGAGGCGGGGTGTGGAGTTTTTTCCAGAAAGGCCGGCGTCACCAGAGACATCGAACGGCCCATGCTGGTCTGCGAAAATCGTCGATAGATGTCCAAATGGCATCCCGAGCAAGCCTGGGAGCCGATATATCCGTCCTTGGGCTCGCCGCCCTCCGTTGGGGCAGGATCGTTCTTTTCGAGGCCGGCGCTCACACACAACAGGAGCAATGGGCCGGCAAGCAGGAGCGCTACGAAAAACGTCCTTCGCAATCCGGTACCGGCGCCCGGTGGGGAAGCCAGCTCTTTCCACGTCATGCCCCTACCCTCGCTCTGATTCTCGACGAGGGCCACATGGCTGGCGCTATTTTCTTTGTGTGGAGGACCGAACCACCAGCGTCGGTTCAAGGATGATGGTTTGCGCGCGGGGCGTTTGTTTGGATTCAATCAGGCTAAGCACAAGCTCGGCCGCACGCTGGCCAATCATCTGGCTCTGCTGATCGATGCTCGAAAGCGGAACCCGAAGCCAGGGATTATTGGGTAAATTACCGCAGCCGATCAGAGCAATGTCTTCCGGAATCCTCAGGCCCGATTCGAGGATGGTACTCATCGCTCCGATCGCCAGCGGATCGTTGAAGCAGAATACGCCGTCGGGCTTCTGGTCTCGCTCCAGGAGAAGGCGCATGGCCGTGGCTCCCTGAGAGGTGGTTTCGGTATCCGTGTGATAGGACCGCACGACGTAGTTCTCTGAATAGGGGATTCCCCGGTGATGCAGCGCCCGCCGGTAGCCTTCGAGTCTGCCAACCCCGGTGCTGTTATCCCGCCCCCGGATGTGCGCCACACGGCGGCAGCCTATGTCAATCAGGTGTTCCGTCGCTAGCCGGCCGACTTTTTCGTCGTTGACCCCTACGAAGTTAGCCGCCAGACCGGCCAAGTCGCGATCAATAAGGACGTATGGTCGAGACTTACTGTCCATTCGCTCGAACTGCTCGATATTGGCTCCTGAGGACGCGACGACCAGAGCATCCAAACGGCGCGCGAGCAACCGCGATATTTCCTCCTTCTCGAGCTCCGGATCCTCCTCCGACGAGGACACGATCAAAGAGTAGCCTTTGTCCCGAATTACGTCGGAGAGGGCTCTGGCAATCTGGGCAAAGAATGGATGAAGCAGGCTGGGAGCGACCAGACCAATCAGATAGCTACGTCCCGTAACCAGGCTGCGGGCGAGGGAGTTGGGCTGGTAATCCAGCTCTTTGACCCGCTCCAGCACCCGCTGCCGTGTCTTCTCACCTATATCGGGATGCTCCCGCAGGACCTTTGAGACGGTCGCCTGCGAGATGCCGAGATCCTTCGCTATGTCTTTCATTCGAATCGTCATTTGCAAAGAATCCGGCCCTGTTTCCCGGCGCTTTCGCGCCTGGCGCATCCCTTTGAATTTGCCCTGACTAATGCCACCCCCACCCGCTCCACAGGGTGGATCGCCTGATAAGGGTACACTAGCCCGCGTTACTAAACCGCTTACTATAGCGAATTCTCTGGTAGTCGGCAACGTAATACGCAGTGACGAACCACACAGGGACAGTGGTATGGGGTGGCGAGCGCGTTTGAGGGGAAGCCTCCTCCAAAAGGTTGACTTTTCCCTTGACAACCTTTAGCAGAATTCGTTAAAAGTAGGTCGCCTTCCCAAAGTATACGTAAAAGTAATGGTATAAGTAGACGCAAGAGCGGGAGTCAGATGGCCTTGCACCGGATGGCAAGTTAAGTGACGAACCTTTTAGAGAGGTCATACATGCAAGATCGCGAATTAGGTCTCGCCCGCCAAGGTGGGACCTCCCTCCTCCGCCTCCGCACAGCCGGTCTCCTTAGTGTTCTTCTCCTGCTGCTTGCGGGTACGGCGAGTGCCCAGGTCTCAACCGCCTCGGTGAATGGCGTGATCCGGGACCCCAAAGGGTCGGTGATTCCGGGCGCGAGCATCGTCCTGGCCAGCGTGGATACCTCGGTCGAGCACACATCCGTGTCGAACGGCTCCGGCGAGTATGTCTTTCTCAACATCACGCCGGGCAGCTATACGATATCGGCCTCAGCCCAGGGGTTTAACCCCCAAAAGGTTGCCGAGTTCGTCCTTGCCGTCAGTCAGATCGCGACATTTGACTTTACCCTGACGGTTGGAACGCAGACCCAGGTGGTGACTGTTTCGGCTACAGCCGCACAGCTGGACGTAAGCAACGCCAGCTTGGGCACAGTGATTGCAACCAAACAGGTAAATGATCTCCCTCTGGATGGCCGCAACTTCACCACATTGCTTTCGCTCACTCCCGGTGTGGTGCCCATCATGACCGGGCAGAGTGCAGGAATGCAAAACAACGGCGGCTTTGGCGCTGCCGTTGCCATTGGCTCGGACTACTCCTTTCCATCCATCAATGGGCAGACCAACCGCAGCGACTTCTTTCTGACGGACGGCCTGTACAACTACGGTGCGCTGGAAAGTACCTATGCCGTTGCGCCGATCATCGATGCCATCCAGGAATTCAAGGTGGTTTCGCACACCGACGACGCGGAATTCGGCTCCGTGCTGGGCGGCGTCGTCAATGTAGTCACCAAGACCGGCACCAACAATCTTCACGGTGCGGGCTGGGAGTATCTCCGCAATACCGTCTTCGACGCACGTAACTACTTCCTGCCTACGACCTCACCCAAGGCTGCTTATCATCAGAACCAGTTTGGCGGGGACCTGGGCGGTCCCGTCCTGATTCCGAAGCTATACAACGGCAAGAACAAAACCTTCTTCTTCGGCGCCTATCAGGGTTTCCGGTACTCAAAGACAGAGGACAGCGATCTGCTGGTGCCTACTGCGGCGGAGTTGGCTGGCAACGAGGCCGACAATGGCCAACCACAAATCTACAATCCGTATGCCACAACGGCGGTCGGCACCGGCTTCACCCGTCCAGCATTTTCTGGCAATCAGATTCCCGCGGCCCTTATTGACCAAAGAATGGTCGCCTACGCAAAGTTTGTCTTCCCTGCGGCTGGTCCCTTTTTCGGCACCCCCAACAGCAGCGGTGCCTATCCGGCCAACGCCATCGACACCACACCGTTGACGCAAACTCAGAATGAGTTCGATGTCCGCGTAGACCAGAACTTCGGGTCCAAGGACTCGGCATGGTTCCGCTACAGCTTCATCAATAGCACTGTGGACTCATCGGGTGGTCTTCCCAATTTGCTTACCCACCATCCCATCCAGGCCCGCAATTGGGGAGGCAGCTACGTCCACGTCTTCAGTCCCACACAGATTGTGCAGGGGCAGTTTTCGCACACCACGGTCTTGGATAACAGCACTACGTTCTTTACCGCTTCGACCGCGAATATTATCTCCGCCGTCGGATTTTCTAGCGGATTTACCAGCGGCTTTGCCGGCCTCAATGGGGGTTCTTTGCTTGCCTCTCCCGGCATCAGCGGGTTGGCGAACGGTGGTGAGAGCGTCGACGACACGCCCAAGGCTACAGACAGCTACGAGTACCGCGGGACCTATACGCGCATCATGGGAAACCACGAAGTTAAGTTCGGCCTGGGATGGGATACCGCTAACTTTGCCAGCCCGCTGTCCCAGCTTTCCCTGGATTTTACTGCGCCGCAAACAGCCGCTCCCCAGCTTCCGAATGTAGCCACAGGCGACCCACTATCTTCCTTTCTCCTGAACGTTCCCTCCGGTGCGAATCGCCGCAACGTGGATGAGGTAGAAAGACCAGGCGGCCTCCTGAGCGCCTTCCTCCAGGATACCTGGAAGGCCACGCCTCGCCTCACTTTGAATTTTGGCTTGCGCTACGACTACCCCTTCCTGCCCGCGTATGGAACCAATGCGACCATCGGCAAGCAGGGTGGGATTGAAACCGGCGACATGGATTTTGGAAACGGCACTTTTATAGTGCAGGTGTTGCCGCCCCCGTGCAACGTTCGCGGCTTTGCGCCCTGCATCCCGGGCAATGGAACCCTGCCCGATCATGTCGTGGTAAGTCCCAATCGAAAGATCACCCACAACGTCCACACCAACTACGGGCCGCGGTTCGGCTTCGCCTTCAAAGCCACCGACAACACAGTGATCCACGGCGCCTTCGGCATCGTCTTCGACGACTGGGCGGCAGTTACCCAGATGGCCCAGAACTTCGAGGGCGCATGGCCTGATATCGGCCAGCAGATTCTGGCTTCCACCGCGAATCAACCCACCACCGCCGCGCCGACACCGACGATAAACGCCCAGGATCCCTTCGGAGGCTCCGGCGGAGGCGGACTCTTCCCGCCCGCCACACCATTCACCAACAACCAGTGGTTCTTCGACCCGCACATCAAAAACCCCTACTCTGAGCAGTACAACTTTGGCGTGCAGCAACAGTTGAGTCCTTCATTGGCCTTGAGAATGGATTACGTCGGCTCCTCGTCGCATCGCACCAACGTCGGTGGCGAATACAACACCGCTCTCACACCGGGTCCCGGCGATACGCAACCAAGGGCGCTCTATCCCTACAGCGTTCCGACCTTTTATGACCGTAGCGTTGGCAATGGCAACTACAATGCCCTTCAGGTGCAACTCGACAAGCGCTATACCAATGGCTTCACTTACCAGATAGCCTACACTTGGTCCAAATCGCAGACGGAAGACGACGGCTGGTTCGGCGTGGAAGGGCAAGTGGTGCAGAATCCGTACGATCCCGGAGCTTCCCGCGGGTTGGCCGGGACCAATATTCCCCAGGTGTTCACTGCCAACGGTCTCTATGCGCTCCCTATCGGAAAAGGCAAGAGCTTTTCCACCGGCAACCGCATTGCTGATTACGCCCTGGGCAATTGGCAACTCAACAGTATTTTCACTTGGCGCAACGGGCAGAATTACACCGTGTACGACAGCGCGGATATCGCCAACATCGGAAACACAGGCTACGAACGCGGCAACCTGGTCGGTAGTCCCAACCTTTCAAATAGGACGAAAGGGGAATGGTTCAATACCGCAGCTTGGGCGATCCCTGCGCAATACACCTACGGAGACGGGGGCCGTAATACTCAGCAATATCAAAGATGGATCAATCTCGACTTATCTGTCATTCGCTCGTTCCCAATCAAAGAACAGTTCCATTTCGAATTCCGTGCAGAATCCTTTAACCTCGCCAACCATGCGATCTTTGGCCAGCCGGGCAACGATCTCAACAGCCCGAGTACCTTCGGGTCGGTCCAAACGAATCAAGCAAACCTCAACCGAATATTACAGGTGAGTGGCAAGTTAGTTTTCTGAGAGTACCCGGATTTCCTACTTCGCGCTGCTAGCAACGACCACGTGTGCGGTTTTCCTTAAGAAAGCCGCACGATGTTGATCAACGCCAGGCTCTCGACAGGAAATCCGGGGGTGGGCCGGACCACCAACTCCGGCCCACCGGCAATTCTGCGCGGTCTTCCGTGAGACCATTTTCACTACTGGTGTAGGCAGGTCATTGGTCTTGTCACCGCTTTTCCTCAAGAAAAGCCGCCCTTCACTACACTTGACGGTACCGGTAGTAAGTGAAAAATGCTCTGAACGCTTGAGGAAAACGTGCAAAGCTGGAAATTGTTATCCCGCACGAGCGCCGCTCTCGCCGGGCCCGTGCTCTTGCTGATGACTCTCGTTGCGTTCCTCCCCGACAGCCAGGCGCAGCAGGCAGCGGACTCGCAGGAGTTAGAGTTAGGAGTCCTCATCACCGCCCGGGCCGAAGATGCCGCCGCGATCCTCAAGCAGCTCAAAGCAGGCGCGGACTTCGGAGTGCTGGCCAGGGAAAAATCCATCGACACAACTGCAGCCCAAGGCGGATATCTGGGGCGATTGAGTCTCGCAAGTCTGCGGCCTGAGCTAGCAGACGCAGTCCGCGGAATCCGTGCCGGGCAGTTCACAGACGTCGTCCCCATGCCCCCATCGGGCTTCGCTATCCTTACCATCTTCTCCGCCGCCCCCCGCGCGCCCGATCTGGGACCTCAGCGAATCCGTTCTCTGCTCGATTCGGGAGCCATTCTCGGTGACCTCAACGCTTCCGGCATGATCACTGCGGAATCCGCCTTGCTCGACTATCCGAAGCCGGACGGATGGAACGGCGATCTGCACCAGCTCTGCGAGGTCCGGAAGGGATCGTATGCCTGGGCCGTGGATCGCCAGACGAAATTTCTATTGGCGGCAGACGCAGATCCAGACAAAGTCTCTGCCTCCGACCGGTTCTATGGCCATGGATCCCTGGCCCAGCTCAAGGCATACGTGGGAGACATGGACAGCGCGATCCGCGAATGGACGATTCAGTACCAAATTGCTCAATCCAGTCTCCCCGATGCGGTGAACTATATGCAGGAAACTTTGGGAGTCGCCTACCTGCATAAGTCCGAGATGGAGAACGGCGTCTATCGCAATTCAGGCACCCAGGATATCTTCCCCCCTTTACACCCTGGCGCCCACTACGCAAAGCAGGAGGATTCGAAGTTGGCTGTTCAGTATCTTCTCCAATGTCTGGAGCAGGCGCCGAACAACCAGGCAGTGCGGTGGCTATTGAACCTGGCCTATATGACGCTCGGCGAATACCCGGACAAGGTTCCACCGAAGTATCTGATCCCCTTGAGCGTCTTCGCATCGAAGGAGAGCGTGGGGCGCTTTACCGATGTCGCCTCCGCCGCTGGATTGAACGTCATCGCCGGAGCCGGCGGTCTGGTCGTGGACGATTTCGACAACGATGGCCGGCTCGATGTCGTCACGTCGAGCCAGGATATGTGCGACAGCATGCACTACTTCCACAACAACGGAGACGGAACCTTTACCGATCGCACCGCCCAGGCGGGACTCTCGAAGCAGTTGGGTGGACTCAACATGGTCGCAGCCGATTACAACAACGATGGCTGCATGGATCTGCTCGTCCTGCGCGGCGGGTGGGAATTCCCCATGCGGAAATCTCTGCTGCGCAACAACTGCGATGGAACCTTCACCGACGTAACCCAGGAGAGCGGGCTGGGCGGAACCATCACCCAATCGCAAACCGCAGTCTTCGCTGACGTGGACAACGACGGCTATCTCGATCTATTTATCGGCAACGAGAACACTCCCAGCCAACTCTTCCGCAACAAAGGAGACGGGACCTTCGAGGATATCTCGCACGCCGCCGGCGTGGATCAAACAGCATTCACCAAGGGAGTGGCTGCGGCCGACTACGACAACGACGGATATGTCGACTTCTACGTGTCCAATACCGCGGGCGCAAATTTTCTCTACCACAACAACCATAACCTCACCTTTACCGAGATCGCCAAACAGGCGGGTGTCCAGACGCCCTACTACAGCTTCGCCACCTGGTTTTTCGACTACGACAACGATGGCTGGCCCGATCTCTTCGTCGATGACTACCTCCCTTCGGTTGACGAGGTCATGCGCAGCTATCTTGGCCTTCCCCATCAGGCGGAGACGCTCAAGCTCTACCGCAATCTGCACAACGGCGCTTTCGAGGACGTGACCGCCCATGTGGGCCTGGACAAAGTCTTCATGCCCATGGGGGCCAACTTTGGCGATGTAGACAACGACGGCTATCTCGATATCTATCTCGGCATGGGCACTCCGTCCTTTGCCTCGCTGGCGCCGCACGTCCTCCTGCGCAACAAAGACGGCAAGAGCTTCGTCGATATCACGGCCTCTTCGGGAACAGGCGAATTGCATAAGGGGCACGGGGTAGTCTTCGCCGATCTGGAGCGAACGGGTCATGAAGATATCCTTGCCCAGACAGGTGGCGCCGTGCCCGCGGATAAACACGCGATGCGTGTCTTCCAGAATCCGGGAAATGACAACGACTGGATCAACGTCCGGCTGAGCGGTGTGAAGAGCAACCGGTCTGCCGTGGGGGCGCAGATCAAGATCACGGTGGGGAATGATGGGGGTGCTGCCCGGTCCATCTACCGTACGGTGGGCGATAACGAGTTCCTTCGGTGTTAACCCACTGGAGCAACACATCGGGCTGGGCCACGGTGCGCGTATCCTCGGCCTGGATGTGTGGTGGCCGGCGACCAATACCAGGCAGCACTTTACCCATGTGGGAAAGAACCAATTCATTGCCATCCAGGAATTTGCAACGGACTATACGAAGCTCAAGCGCCAGACCGCTCGATTGGGAGAAAATAGGGTAGCGCCGTGGCGAAGTGATTCGTGGAGGTGAACCCAGCGATGAAGGTTGCGGCGATTTTACTATCGGTAGCTTTGTTAGCGGGTTCTCGGGTCCTGGCTCTGGAGGAGCATCCCGCAAAAGGACTCGTGCTCAAGGTGGACGTGGAGAACCGCTCGCTCGTCGTGTCCTGCGATACCATTCCTGGCTACATGGACGCGATGGAGATGCCCCTCGCAGTGCAGGACTCCAAGACGTTGGCGGCCTTGAAGCCGGGGGAGACTGTTCGCTTTACCATGGTCGAACGTGCGCACGTTTTCTACGCGGAGAACATCCATGCGGGTACGGCAGCAAACTTCGAACCAGAACCGGTGGAGGCCGGTGAGCTTTCCGCGTTGCATCGGGCTACGGACCCATCGACCGTTGCCAGGATCGTAACCGTTGGGCAACAGGTGCCAGACTTCGCGCTGACTGATCAGGCGCAAGCGCAAATCCGTCTCTCCCAACTGGAAGGTAAGGTTGTCGCGCTCACCTTTGGTTACTCGCGCTGCCCCAATCCGACTTATTGCTTGCGTCTCTCCAATAACCTGTCCACCGTTGAAAAGCGTTTTCACGATCGCGCCGGACGCGATCTGGTCCTGTTAACTATCATGATCGATCCCGACCATGATCAGGGCGTCACCTTGGCTCAGTACGCCGGTGTCTTCAAGGCCAATGCCGAGGACTGGCATTTTCTCACCGGGCCGCTGCCCGAGATAAAGCAGGTCGCCGGCATGTTCGGCATGAATTTCTGGAGTGACGAAGGTTTACTTACCCACACGCTGCATACCGTCGTCATTGATCGCCAGGGTCGCCTGGCCGGCAACATCGAGGGCAACCAGTTCACCGCAAAACAGCTTGGAGATCTGGTGCAGACGGTGATGGACCGTCCACAATGACTTTGCTTTGCCGCAGCCGTAGTTCTCTTTCTCGATCACTTGGTGTTCAGCACAAGCACGGTCGCAATTGGATCCAGCGCGTTATGAAAGCGAATATGCGCTGGCGCCCAGTTGTTGCCCTCGGTTGCCTGGTGGTCATCTCCTGCGCACACTCCGCCGCTCAACAGGGGAATGAGTCTCAGGATACGACCCCCAAGATTGAAATGAGTGTGAGCCGGGTCCTGGTGCCGGTCGTAGTCCGCGATCAGCAGGGCCACACGCTGGGCGACCTGAAGAAAGAAGACTTTCAAGTCTTTGACAACGGCAAGCCGCGAGTTGTTTCCGGATTCACGGTTGAGCAGCGCGGGCCAAGAGACTCGAACCACGGGAACAACCCGGAAAGTGGTGTGCAGCCACCGGTTCCAAACCATACATCGCCGGCCGCGCCTAAGCGCTTCATCGTCTTGCTTTTCGACGACATGAACCTCACCTTCGAAGACTTGGCGCAAGCCAAGAAGGCCGGCGTTGAGGCGTTGGACGGGGCACTGGCCGACTCGAATATCGCCGTCGTAGTCTCAACCTCTGGAAAAACCAACAGCGGTTGGACACACGATCCCGCCAAGTTGCGCGACGCGATCATGAGCCTGGAAACACAACGCGTCTACCGTCCTGACGATACGGAATGTCCGAAAATCGATTACTACCAAGCCGACCTGATCGTGAATAAGGAGGACGCGGGGGCACTCGCGGACGCTGTAACGCAAATCGTGAGTTGCCACCCGGCCCTCGGCCCCGCGCCGGCCAAGCCCGATGACATCGCAAACTTGGGCCTGGCCAAGCAAGACGCACCTACGCTTATGGCGAAAACGGCTGCCAATCGAGTTCTGAGTCTTGGCAGACGGGATATTCAGGTAACGTACGGCACTATGACCCAGATTGTAAGTAGAATGGCCACTCTTCCCGGACAACGCGTACTGATCCTGGTGTCATCTGGTTTCCCCGAACTACAGCAGGAACTGTGGGCCGGGGAGTCGCAGATTCTCGACCTTGCAGCACGGTCCAATGTAACCATCAGCGCTCTCGATGCACGCGGGTTATACACAACCTCTCTGACCGCCAGCGACCACAACTCCATGGGGAGCCCGCACTTTCGTAGCAACGCCATGGCGAGCGCCGGGAATACGATGGCGGAACTCGCCGACGGGACTGGGGGTACTTTTTTTCACAACAGCAACGATCTGGATTCTGGTTTCAAGGCCCTGATAGAGGCGCCCGAGGTTGTATACGTGCTCGAACTTTCACTGGACAAGGTGAAGCCGGATGGCAACTATCATTCCTTGAAAGTGAACGTGGATCGGGAAGGCGTGCAGTTGCAAGCGCGTCGCGGTTATTTCATGTCCAAGCCGGAAAAAAACAAGAAGTAGAAGTTTCGCTCTCCATTTGCGGGACACCTGCACTACTGCGGCGCCGGCTTGCCGGTCAGAATCTTTATCGTCGAGCCGAAGCGATGGTAGCGGGTAAACAGAATTATGTTTAACCACTCAGTCGGTGCATCTGAGAGATTGGCTTGTGCGGGAGCGGTCGCTTCGTAAAGGGCAACGCTTTTCACCGGGCAAATGAACCTGCTATCGCTGATCTGCACCGGCCCATACTCCACCAGAATGGAGGCCCGCTGGAACGGGGCGCCGCCTTTCGCGTCGGCTTCGATGGTGATGCGGAGGATGGTCCCGGTAGCTGGGTCCAGCCAAAGCGAGCCTTGATAACCGGGCTTGGTGATGGTGGGCTTGATATTGGAAGAGTGGCTGCTCAGCTGGGTTCCGATCGGGGCAACTCCTTGGCCGCCTTTGAGGTTTGCGTATTCCTCGGCGGTCGGCTGCTGATAGCCGATAACCTCGTAGCTCGAGGCGGATTTGGGTACCGAATAGTGGAAGACCGCTGCCGGGTCACCTGCGATCCGCTCCCAGTGACCCCATGTCACCTTTCCTTTGGCTGTGTCGGCAAGGATCATGCCCAGCGTGGAGCCAAACTCGCCTTGAGAGATCAGCCCAGATTGCTCCTGCCAGACAGCGGACGGTAGGCTGCCCCGCTCGTCCCGGACAGAGATCTCCCGGATGGAAGTGTCCACCAGATGTAGCCCCAAACGCACCGGCCAGGCACCTTTCTTCAGCTCCTGCGGGCTGTCATCGTAACGGTGGATAGACCGGGCGGCCAGGAAGTTGGGCAGCCGCGGCAACGTGCGCGCAACATAGTTTCGCGCAGCCTCAAGCATCCGCTGCTGCGTGGCGTCGTTAGGAGCGGATGTAGCCGACAGTTCGCTAGGGGGCGGATCCAGGAACGCTGACTGATCAGCCAGCAATTGCAGGGCCAGCGCTGCCTGGGAACCCGTATCCAGATGTGCGTTGAGCCGGGCCAGAGTAGCCTCGGTTATACGCTCGGAAAGCTTCATGCCGGCGATTTGGCGCGCAATCTCTGCGTCTGGCCTGTGTGCGGCGCTGATTGTGGCGAGCGCTTGCTCCAGTTGCGCAACGGTGACGCGCTTTGCACCCCAGGCAGGAAACGCCATGGCTGTCAAAAGCCCGAGAAGAATGAACTGTCGCGTAGCGCCTCCCGTCCCCCCGAATGACTTTGCCATGCCGCAGCGGTAGTTCTCGTTTCTCAATCACTTTGTGTTCATCACAAGCACGGTAGCGATTGGATCCAGCGCTTTTGCGGGTAGCTGAATATCTATGCCGTCTGCTGTCTTCGTCACCTTCAGAGGCTTATGCATCGGGTCGGCAAGCAGGTAGGCGCTGGTAACTGTCCGCGGGACGCTCGTGCAGATGAAAGCTGCCACTCGGCCAGGTGAAAAGCTCAATGTAGATCTTGTCGGCCGTCGTGGTTGAGCGCCAGTTCCAGCTGGGGATGAACTTGGGCTTGCCGTCCTTGTCCTTCTCTGTGGTGCTGAAGCTGCCTGCCTCAGGTCCGAAGAGAGTGGCCTGCGTGCCGTAGATCGATGCGCCATTGACGGCGAGCCACTCGCCTACCTGGTGAAGGCGCTCGACCTCCGCCGGAGGGACAACGCCCTTTGAGTCGGGTCCTATATTGAGAAGATAGTTCCCGCCTTTGCTGGCGATGTCGATGAGGTTCCGCAGCAGGGTCTCGGTGGACTTGAAATTATTGTCATAGGACTTATAGCCCCACGTGTCGTTCATGGTCATGCAGGCCTCCCAGTCGCGGCCGGGATAGCCCTGCGCGGGGATGAACTGCTCAGGTGTTTCGGTGTCGCCTTTGTAGCCTCCGCCAAGCCGGTTGTTCCAAATGAGGTTCGGATGCTGGTTGAGCAGAGCGACGATCTCTCCGGCCAGCGCAGGTGTCATGTCCGGTGTCGGCGTGTCGAACCAGATGACGACAGGAAACTCGCCGTAGTTCGTCAGCAGCTCCTTCATCTGAGGTATGGCTTTGGTATGAAGGTAAGTAGCAAAGTCGCCGTCCTGGGCCGGGTCCCAGTGATGCGTCGGAAGGTCATGATTGCCGGTCTTGTAGGCCGCGCCACCGGGTGCTGTCCAGTCCTGATCTTGCGAGTAGTAGAAGCCAAGCTTCATGCCTTGCTTTTGGCACTCCTCCGCCAACTCGCGGATAGGATCGCGATGAAAGGGTGTGGCGGCGACGATATTAAAGGGATCTGCTTTGGAGTCGAACATCGCGAAGCCGTCATGATGTTTGGCGGTAATGACGATGTATTTCATCCCGGCCGACTTGGCGAGGGCAACGATGTCATGGGCGTTGAAAGCCGTGGGATTGAACTGGGACGCGAGCGCCTTGTAGTCGGCCACGGGAATGGAGGCGCTGTTCATGATCCATTCGCCAATGCTCGGGATTTGCTTGCCGTCCCAGGTCCCTGCGGGGATGGAGTAAAGACCCCAGTGGATGAACATGCCGAAGCGTGCATCCCTCCACCAGGCCATGCGTGCGTCACGCTGCGCGGGCGTCTCGGTATCCTGGATCGCGGCCACGGGATGAGCCGAAGAAACGGCGATATGCTCGCCCTCTGTCTGGGCGAATGAGGGCAGTGCGCACCAGGCGAGGAGCGTGGCGGCAACGGTGATGAAACGGCCGGCTGATTTCAAGACATATCCTCACGGTAAGTAATGGCACAGGAATTCTATGTGAAAACACTTGTTACTGATACAAGTTACCGCCCTTGATTCCCACGTTTCTCCCAGTTGGCACACGCCGTAGTCGCAAAGCGCTCCATCGCCCTGTTCAGATACTGCCGGGCAATGTCGCCCTCACCTTCGCGGATAAGATCGATGATCCGTTGATGGGCTTCCAGGTCTTTACTCCACACAGAGGTCTTTTGATGCCTGGCCGCTACGCGCATGCGAACGAAGGCAAAAAACGGCAGCAGAACGCGGCGGGCATGCTCCAGCACAAACGGATTGCCGGCTGCCTCGCATAGGTGCAGATGAAACTGAAGATCGCAATCCAGCAGAGCTTCGCGATGACCCGCATTCGCGGCCTCGCGCATTCCGTCAACGGCAAATTGCAGTGGGGAAAGGTCGGGCTGGCTGGACGCCGCCAGGCTGGCTGCCAGTCCTTCAAGCGCGCCACGAAGCTGGTAAAGCTGTATTACGTCCTGATGGCTGAGATGAACGACTCTGGCGCTTCGTCCGGATTGCTTGGTGACAAACCCCTCCTGAGCCAGGATGTTGATTGCTTCGCGGATCGAGGCTTGGGCGACACCGAATTTGGCCGCCCAAGTACCCTCAACAATCCGCTCCCCAGGCCGGAGTGTCCCTTTCATGATTTCCGTGCGCAGCAGGTCGGCAAGGTTCTGTTTCAGAAGCCGTTCGGTCGTATGGGTGGATTGCATTGGCATTTAAGCGCTCGAATGGGGACTTTTTCCCATCATATACCTCGCCCCCTGTGACGGCTGCCTTGCAAGTGCACGGGAAATCTTCTTATATTTTACGGCCGGCGAGACCTTCTTCGTTTGACAAAAAGTTCTGCGGATCACTAACATGCGTTCCGTATGAGCGCTTATCTTTCAACTCGCCGTCAATTCCTCAGGCTTACCCTGGCTGGTTCCTTGCTGCCGTTTCTTCCTCGCTCGGGGTGGGGAACCGCCATGGCGTGTGACCGAACAACCTGGTATCGCAATGCCAAATTCGGCATGTTCATCCACTGGGGTCCGTATTCGCAGGCTAGCGTCGAAGCCTCATGGCCGATCATGGTCCCCAAGGCGGGCGGCATTTCGGAGGCTGAATATCGTGCGCTGCCCCAAACCTTCAATCCGGTGAAGTTTGATCCGCAGGCATTTGTCGATCTGGCGCGATCGGCAGGGCAAGAGTACATGGTCTTTACAACCAAGCACCACGACGGCTTTTGCATGTTCGATTCCGCCTATACGGACTACAAGATCACCAATACTCCCTACGGCAAAGACATAGTCGCGCAGCTCGCAAAAGCCTGCGGCGACGATGGCATGCCTCTCGGTTTTTACTATTCGCCACCGGACATGCACCATCCGGACTTCCGTGACACAACCAAGCTGGCCAAAGAAAACTGGAATGGAGAACCGGAGCGGCCGGAGTGGCCAGGTTATCTTCAGTATATGCAATTGCAGCTGGCGGAGTTGCTCACCCGTTATGGCTCAGCCGCACTCATCTGGTTCGACGGCCTCCACAATCAGAGGAAATACAACGGTGAGCGGGTGATCGAAATGATCCGCGAACTGCAACCATCTACGCTGGTCAATGACCGCATCGGCGTGGATGCCGACTACGAGACTCCAGAACAATTCATTCCCACCGCGATACCCACCAAGGGTGTGGTGCTTACCGGTATTGACCCAAAGGTATCCGAGAAGCTGAAGAACACAGTTCCGCGTCCGGAGGATTTCCGCTTGTGGGAAACCTGCATGACAATCAACAATACCTGGGCCTATAACAAGAATGATCACGATTACAAATCCGAACAAACGCTGATCAGGGCACTGGTCGAAGTGGCCAGCCGTGGCGGAAATTTCCTGTTGAATGTGGGGCCTCAGCCCGACGGCCAGATCCAGCCGGAGTTCCAGCAAAGGTTGCGGGCTATCGGGGGCTGGCTCACCCTAAACGGCGACTCGATATACGGAACGACGTATGGACCAGTGCAGGGAATTGCGGGTTTGCGGACTACGGCCAAGGGCAAGTCCATTTATCTGCACCTATTCGACTGGTCTCCTCCAACCTGCGAGATTACCGGCATCGAGGCAAGAGTCATGTCGGCCCACCTGCTTGCGAATGGCAGAACGTTGACCTTTCGACAGACCGAGGGCAAACTACAGATCGACATTCCTCAGCAAGCGCCCGATGCTAACGTCAGCGTCATCATGGTCAAGACCTACTAGTGGAATCTCTCAACGAACGTCCGCGGCAACAGGATTTGGTAAGAAAGCGAGCAGGATGAATAGAAGAGAATTTACCGGCGGCCTGGCCGCTGCAGCGCTGTATGCCTCGATGGGAAGGGCTTCGGCTGGATTACTTCCCGGAAATGACTCGGAGTTGTCGATGACGGAGCTGCAGCAGCAGTTCCTCGATCTGCGCTTCGGCATGTATATCCACCTGAACATGGCCACCTATGAGCAGCGGGAGTGGGGAGATCCGAAGGCTTCACCTGCGCTGTTTAATCCGAAGGATCTCGACACCGATCAGTGGGCGCATGCTGCCCGCTCCGCCGGGATGGCGTATGGCTGCCTGACGACGAAACATCATGATGGGTTTTGCTTGTGGCCTACCGCGAGCGGCAGCGCGAACGTGCAGGAGGCGACCTATAAGCGGGATATTGTACGCGCGTATGTGGACTCGTTCCGGGCGCAAGGGCTCAAGACCTGTCTCTACTTTTCGATTCTCGATCTACGCGCGGACATCCGGCCGTATTGTGTGACGCGGGAGAAGATCGACAAAGTGAAGACCCAGCTGACCGAGCTTCTGACAAACTATGGAGAGATTACGGCGCTGGTGATCGACGGATGGAACGCGGCATGGAGCCGATTGAACTATGAAGAAATGCCGTTTCCAGAGATCTACAGGCATGTGAAGCAGCTGCAGCCGAATTGCCTGATGAGCGATTACAACCAGGGCAGGTATCCGGCGCCCGCGCTCTATTACACCGATGTGAAGCAGTATGAGCAGCACGCGGGGCAGACGATTCCGACCGGGAGCGAAGTGCCGTCGCAGTCGGCAACGACGCTGCAAAGCGACTGGTTCTGGAAGCTGGATTATCCCGACGCAGGAACTTCGATCGGCCAAGCAAATTGTGGAGGAGTGGCTGATCCCGTTCAATGCGCAGCACTGCAATTTGATTTTGAACGTGGCGCCTAACCGGGACGGGCGGTTCGACCAAAATGCGGTGGACCGGCTTACTGAAATTGGGCAGCACTGGCGGGATCGGGCGCCTGCGCCACGGCTCGCAACTGCAACCCAGATCACTACACCGAACCTTGCTTCTGCGCGGCCCTCGTATGCAAGCAGCATTGCCGATACGTCGGGGCCGGACCTGGCGAACGATGATGAGCCGGGAACGTACTGGCAGTGCGATATCGGGCAAACGTCGGGGTGGGTTGAGATTGATCTGCAGAAGCCGACTATATTCAACACGGTTGCGGTCGTTGAGCCGACATATCTCGGCGAGTACGGGACGGACAGCCGCATTGTTTCGTATCGTGTCGAAGCGTGGAGCGGTGGGCAGTGGCGAGAGGTGTTTGCTGGCGAGTCACCAAGGGAGATGCTGTATCGGGTGAAGCCGACCTCTGGGGAGCGTGTACGCCTGAGCCTACGTGGGACGGGCAAGCCGCCGGGGATTGCGGAGTTCGGGCTCTATGCGGAGCCGGAGCGCCGCATTTCCCGAGGGTAAACCTGTCAGCCAAGTGCGAATCTACTCCAATTCGAACGAAGCCGGGGCAAAGCAGTTTAGTGTGAACTCGAATGAGCTGGCTTGAATTGCAATTGGTTGACCCAGCGAATTGCCGCGTAAGTCCACAGGTCTAGCGATGCGTGCGAGTGATCCGGAAGGGAGTTGCACCGTTACTTTGCCGGATTCTCCCGCGAGTTCCCATAACCGCAAGAAGGTCACTCCACCTTTTGACTTCTGCCTGAGCGAAGTTACTAGCACGCCCGGACGCGACACGCTTATCCCAGACTGACTTGAAGGAAGTCTTCCGCGAGCGCCGGAGCTGGCCGAAGCCATCAGTGGCAACATAGTTTCCAACGCGGGCACGATGAGTTGGTCGCCAAACCAAACGCGTACTCGTGAACTCCAGGTGCCTGAATACAAGTGTCTCCGGACAGTGTCTTCGACACAATAGATGGCGGAGGAGGAAACGTTCTGTACCCGAGTGCCGGAATATCCTTGGCAACGAACGATGCGCCATCGATATCAACTATTCCCGAACGTCGCCAAGGCAAAGGATTGTATACGACAACTCTAGGTCCCTCTGCGTCCACTGCCTGGGTGAGTTCGGAGAGTCCAGCATCCAATAACGATGAGGTAGTGCTTGCTGCATTTCGGATATAGTTCGTCTTATCTTCCCATGAGGCTTCAAGCTTCTGATACTTGCCTGGAGGAAGCTCCTTGAAGGCTTGGCCGTAAACGTCAACAGACTGTCCCAGGCCCCAGGTATGCTCGCTGTACAGCAAGCTTTGTTCAAAAGCGCTTGCGACTTCCTTATCGTGTGCGTCAGCTTGCACGCCCCACTGGCACAACTGAGTTTGTAAGAGCTCAACTGCTGGGATCAGTGGACGCACATTCCGGGCGAGTCGCATTCCTCCGGGATCCGACATGCATCCATGGATCCATGTATCCGGTGTTTCACCGCGAACAACAGCTAATTCCGGCTTCTCTGCCAGGATAGCGTCCGCGATGTCGTCCAACGTTCCCATTCGAACTTTTACGCCGGGAAGCTTTTCTAGTGCTTCAGCAAATAGGGACCGGACAGCATCCAAAGTGGGTGGTCCTGAATTGTCCGAAGTAACGATAATCGCGGGCCAGGTTTTATAGGGCCAGTCAGCGGGAGGAAGCAGATTATGTCCAATGTAAGGATCTCCCTCGCCTCCCCAGGGCCACAGTGCTGTACACGTTCCATAGATCGTCGAGTACATAGTCAACACACGTGAGCCGTCCGGACCCTCCCACCAAAAGAGCGGGGGAAGATCATGAACATATCCTGACGGCCAGTTGCACCCAATGTGCATAAATTCTATTCCGCCGTGCGCGAGGGCCGTTGCCAGCGCTCTCGATTGTGAAGGCACGTCTGATGTTTTCGCCCCACGCGGTAGCGGCACGCCATAGCGCCGGCACGAACGATCGGCGAATGTGTAACCTCGTGCAAATTCTTCCGGCCACATCAACTCGCTCTCTATGCTGAAGGGCAGCGCGTGAGCAACAAGTCGGCCAGTCTTTACAGCGCGGTCCAGTCGTTGACGACGTTCGGATGACTGTCCCGGCCAGTCCTCAACAATCCGATCGAAAACCCAACCGGGGCACGTCCAAATGAATTGTTCTTCCGGCGGCAATTCTTTCGATCGATCGATCAGATCGAGCGCGTGATCGATCATCGTAGTGCGGTAGTAGGTCAACACATCCGCTACTCTGTCCGAATATCCGATGTCGAAATGTGTCTTGCACACCACGATGATTTCGTTTATCTGGCTCGTTACGGGTGGCGATGAGCGAGCTGGCGAACTTCCAGCTTTCGGGCCCAAAACTATGGCGGGAGCTCCAGCCAGCAATCGCATTGCGGTACGCCGAGTGAGAATCATGTTCCGCTCTCGTGTAAACTCGTTATGCGCAGGTCTTCTTAAGTATTCCTGGAGGGCTCTTCAGTTGTCCCAACACATTTGTCTATATTCTTCCGCACCGGTTTTGACAGGATAGTGACTTAAAGTTTCGCCGGAGACCCATGCGGGAGTGGCCGCCCTGCGTGGGCACTCGTCAGCTCGCCCGCATCAATCGCAAGTTGCCCATTCACGAGCAGATAAACCACCCCGGTTGCCAGAAGCTTCGGTTGTTGATAGGTCGACCGGGCGCGGATGGTCTTGGGATCAAATACAACCACATCGGCAAAATAGCCGGCCTTGAGAAGACCGCGGTCTTTCAGGCCTAACGTTTCCGCCGGCAGGGAAGTGCTGGAGCGGATTGCGAAGGGCAGCGTGATGACATGTTCGTCGAAGACATATTTGCGCAGCTTTTCCGGGAATGTTCCATATTTCCGCGGGTGGCCAGGGCTGCCATCCGAGCAAGTCATGACCCAGTCCTGGCGCATGAAATTTTTGATGTCGCTCTGCTGCATATTGAAGGAGGCAACGTCTGCGCCGCCTTTTTGAATGATGGTCAACGCTGCTTCAATCGGCGAGGTGCCGCGTTCCTGCGCGATCCCGGCCAGCGTCTTGCCGATAAACTCTTTGTCAGGCGCCGCTGTCATGAGCAGAGACTCAGCGCCGCCGCGACGGTCGAGATTTTTCTGCATCTCCGCCATCAGGCGGGGCCTCACCGCTGAATCGCCAATCCGCTGCAACAATGCCGCTGAGCCCCCAACCTCCGCCCACCGCGGTATCAGCGCCGCTTCCACGCTGGTTCCCGACGCATCGTAGGGGTATTCACTTGCCGTCACCCGCACGCCGTCTGCCCGGGCCGCATCGACTAATGCGATCACTTGCGAGCTCTGCCCCCACACGTCTCGGCCCAGCGCTTTGATGTGGGAAATCATGACGGGCATGTGGGCTTCCCTCCCGATCCTGATGGTTTCGCGCACCGAAGCCAGCAGCCCGATGTTGTACGTGCTCTCGTCCCGCATATGGGTGTCGTAGATGCCTCCATCCGCAGCCGCGACCTTGGCCAGAGCAATCACTTCCTCGGTGCTGGAATAGCTGCCCGGCGCATAATACAGGCCGGTGGACATGCCGATCGCCCCTTCCTTCATGCCCCGATCCACCAGCGCCTTCATGGAATCCATTTGCGCAGGTGTGGGCTTTGCATCCGACATGCCCATGACGGCGTCGCGCACCGAGCCCTGGCCGATAAACAAGGCGGCGTTGGTGCCGATGCCTTGCTGCGCCCACTTGTGCAGCGCATCACCAATTTGTACCGGGCTGCTTCCGTCATTGCCGGTGACTACCGTCGTCACGCCTTGCATTAGATACGCATCGTTGCGGCTCGTCGCCGGATTGGAGAGATCTTCAAAGGTGTGCGTATGGGGATCGATAAATCCCGGTGCGACCATCAGACCGTGTGCATCGATCACGCGACTGGCCTTTTGCCTCAGGTTTTTTCCAATCAGAACGACTCTATCCCCGCGAATGCCAATATCCACCTGTTTGGCCGGAGAGCCGGAGCCATCGAGAACGGAGCCGTTGCGAATCACGAGATCGAGGCTCTGCGCCCACGAGGAACTGGCCACGTAAAGAATGAGTAGTGCTGACAGGATCTTGGGAATCATCGCCGCCTCCAAAAGCGTGCTGTGAGGTACTTGCTCCCGGGACAGAGCATTATGGGCCTTCGGCCCACCCAAGGTGATGAAAAACGGCTCCTATTCAGCAACTACTCTCCCTGGAAGCGCCTCCTCCCTTTTGTCATCTCGACCGGAGCGCAGCGAGTGGAGAGACCTGTGTTCGCGCTTTCCTGAAATGTTTTTCGACAGGGGATCATGGGCCTTCGGCCCACCCAAGGTGATGAAAAACGGCTCCTGTTCAGCAACCACTCGAAGGCACCGCCCTTCCCTTTGTCATCTCGACGGAGCGCAGTGGAGAGATCTGCGGTTCGGCGGCTCTTTCTTGGAAATGTTTTTCGACAGAGCACTAAGGAAGAAAAGCAAGGGCAAAGACTGTCGATCAAGCGAAGCATGGTCTCGATCATACTAAGCGCAGTCGCTCTCCTCACCGTCTGCCGGCCGGCCTCCTTCCTGGCCTAAGAAACGACCTTGACAGGATTCACTATTAGAATCACAATGTAATTCTAATCATGCTTGGCGAATTCGAGTACCTGATGATCACCGCGGCTGCCGGACTTGGAGACAAGGCCTATGGAGCTGCCATTCGGGAAGAGATTGAGCATACTACCGGCCGCAAGTGCTCGATCGGTGCGCTCTATACGACGATTGAGCGTCTGGAAAAAAAAGGCCTGCTCACAACCTGGATGGGCGAAGCGACCGCGGAACGAGGTGGCCGCGCCAAACGGATGGTTCGCGTAACACCTAAAGGCGTGAAGGCGGCGAAGGACTTCTACGATGTGGTGATCCGGGTAAGCCGCGGCGCCTCGTGGGTGGCGAACCGGACAGGGAGCGCCTCATGACAGCTATCAGCTGGTCATTCGTGGAGGTTGCTGCTCGACTGCTGGAAGGTGACGAACGCGAGGCCGTGCTGGGTGATTTGCTGGAAGCCGGCGAGAGTGGCCTGCGGGGGCTGCTGGATGTATTCGGTCTCGCGGTCCGGCGGCAACTGGCGCTTTGGAAAGACTGGCGGCCGTGGCTTGCATCGTTCGGAATGGCATTGCCAGGCAGCCTGCTCCTGATGGGCTTCTCCCTCTCTGTCAGCCAGACATATCAACGGCTCATCCACCCAACCATCTTCAAGGCGACTGGGCTGACGGTGGGCCCAGGTTTTACGTTGCTGCTGTGCAATCTCTTCCTCTTGATCGCCTGGTCCTGGACCGGTGGATTTGTCATGGGATCGATATCGCGGCGAACCGTGCGGGTAAGTGCCGTTTTATCTTTTGCGCCCTGCGTGTTTTGCCTGGCAAGGTTCCGCGTGGAGTCGTTATCGCGGTTTTGCCTGCTTCTCTTTTTGCTCCCGGCGATCTGGGGAGTTTGCCGCGGCCTGCAAATTGCCCAGATCAAATTGAGATCGGCACTTATCCTGGCATCGGTCATCACCCTGCTTACCATTCCCACCTGGAGTAGCACAGGCTCCTGGATTCCCAATTGGGCGTTGAGTTGGCCGGCATGGTATCTGGTTGCGATGGCATGGAGGGGCGAAGCTCTGAAGGAGCGGGAGAAATGGCGGACGAACTAACCTTATCCGTGAACGGAACTCAGCACACGCTATCCGCTTCTCCCAGACACTCCGTTGCTGTACGTGCTGCGCAATGAACTGAAATTATCCGGTCCGCGCCTGGGCTGCGGGATAGCGCAGTGTGGCGCGTGCGCCGTCCTGGTCAATGGAGAAGAGGTCCGCTCCTGCATCGCACCGCTTTCCTCCGCCGTCGGCAAGCGGATAACCACGATCGAGGGGCTGGCTCAGGTGTGGGCAGAGAAGAAGGGCTTGAGCGAAACCGACGCAGCCAGGACGTTACATCCGGTCCAGCAGGCATGGATTGACGAACAAGTGCCGCAATGCGGCTACTGCCAGAGCGGAATGATCATCGCCGCGGTGGAACTGCTCGACAAGAATCCAAATCCTACCGTGGTGCAGATCAAAGACGCCTTTACGAATAAGCCCCCATCCCCACATCTCTGCCGCTGCGGTACCTATGCGGCCATCATCGATGCCGTGCAGCTGGCTTCTAAAACCATGACTGTTTGAATCCCATGCTCGTAAAGCCTGATCACCCCGCCGACTCCAGCATGATCCCCAGGCTTACACGGCGCGGATTCGTCAAGATGGGCGGCGCTCTCATGGTGTCGTTCACGTTTCCGGGGCTCTCCGCATCGGCGCTGAAGAACAGCCTGCCTCCGCAACCAGCCACCTTACGTCGTGGCTTGAGATCAGGCACGACAATACCATTCTTGTGCGCACCGGCCGCACCGAAATCGGTACCGGCATGAGCGCTTTTTATGCGCAGGTAATCGCCGAAGAACTGAGCGTGGAACCAGAATCCATCACGCTCCTCATGGGTGACACAGATAAAACGCCGGATGGTGGCTATTCCGCCGGCTTCCGTAATGGAGCAGCTAACCTGCGCAAAGTCGGCGCCTATACCTACCAGGCGCTGCTAGGGCTAGCTGCAGACAAACTCCGTGTTCCCGTCTCGTCTCTTACGGTCACCAATGGCATCGTCTCTGGCGGCGGAAAGAGCATCCGCTATGGAGAACTCGTTCAAGACCAGCAGCTCGATCTGAAGATCCCGGTCTCAGGCGCGCCGGCAAAGGTGGACCCGGCTTCCTGGAACGGCATAGCGGGGTTAGACGGCCTGGTGGTGCTGGGAGACCCGCCGATGAAGCCGATGAGCCAGTACAAAGTCGTCGGCAAGTCCCACCCCATGCCGGGCATTCCCGGCAAAGTCACGGGCAAGACGCAATGGAGCTGCGATGTCACTTTGCCCGGGATGCTTCATGCGCGCATGGTGCGGCCCGCAACGTTGGGCTCGACTTTGATCTCCGCCGGTGCGCTGGACAAGACGCGCTTCCCCAACGCGCAGGTGGTCACCAAACAAAATCTGGTCGCAGTGCTCTCTCCCAATGAATGGGAAGCAGTGAGCGCCGCGCGATCGGTCGCTTCCGGCACCAAGTGGACCGAATGGTCTGGTCTGCCGGGCAGCGAGCATCTAACCCAGGCGCTGCGCGACTACAAGTGGGGTGCGCCATCGGAAAGTAATGGGAATGCAGCCGATGTCAATGCAGCTCTGGCGAAGGCATCGAGAACCGTTTCCGCAACGTATGAACAGCCTTACATGAAGCATGCTCCGATCGGTCCCTTTGTCGCGGTGGCCGACGTGCGTGGTGATGGCACAGCCACCGTGTGGACCCATTCCGCAAACTCTCAAGGGTTGCGGGCGCAGATTGCAAATACGCTGGGCACACCTATCGAGAAAGTCGTCGTCCGCTGGCTGGAACACGCCGGCCAGTTTGGGCGCACAACCTTCGGAGGCGACGGCGCTGAAGGGGATGCCGCAATCCTCTCGCAGTTGACCGGCAGGCCTGTGCGTGTGCAGTGGACCTTGCAGGACGACCTGGCATGGTCAGCATCCTCGCCCGGCTGGGTGGAGGATATAACCTGCGGCCTCGACGACCATGGCTGCGTGACCGCCCTGCGCAGCGCCTTCTACTCTCCTCAATCGAATGACGCGCGGATTGTCGGCGCTATTCTCGCCGGCATGCCTTGCAGCCAACCTAAGCCGGGCTATTGGATTGCCACAGTGTGGCCATACGACAAAATTCAAAGCCGGCGGGAAGAAGTGTATGGGATGCCGAACCTGGGAGCGGATTCGCCCACAGCCGGATTGCGCGGGCTTGATCATGCGCACCCCGGGGCAGCGCCAGCAAAACTTCGCGCTCGAGTCGTTGATGAACGAGGCAGCATCCTGCGCCGGCATCGATCCCATCCAGTTCCGGCTCCTGCACACCACTGACCAGCGGCTCATCGACATCATCCATGCCACGGCCAAGGCAGCCGCATGGGAGCCACGTCCTTCGCCACACCCCGGCGCGCGCCGCACCGGAAGTGCGCCCGTCACCGGCCGCGGAGTAGGGATCATGATCCGCGAGAATTCCTGCTGGATGGGGATCGCCGAAGTCACGGTGACTCCGGATACGGGCGCGGTGCAGGTGACGAAGTTCACCATCGGCGCCGACTGCGGAAAAATCATCAACCCTCGGCAACTCGAACGCTGCATGAAGAGCGGCGTTGTCATGGGTGTGAGCGAAGCGCTTAAAGAAGAGGTCACCTTTGACAAGGGAAAAATAACCAGCACCAGCTGGAGCCGCTACAAGATCCTGACGATGGCAGAGACACCCGAGGTCAAAGTAGTGCAGATTTCGCGCGACGACAAAGGCTTCGGCGGCGGCTCGGAAGGTGCCAATGCCGTGTGCACGCCGGCAGTCGCCGCTGCATTTTTCGATGCCACCGGAGTTCACCCGCGCAGAATCCCGCTGACCCC
>CAWBRJ010000050.1:0-149219 GCA_963790935.1 uncultured Acidobacteriaceae bacterium
TGTTACGGCGATGAGGGTGAAGATATGAGGCAGGTTCAGCACTCAAAGCAGAAGTCCGGTTTAGATGTTGGAAAGCTCAAAGGCCAACAGGGTGACCTGTTGTTCGTGGGCTCTGGAGATGTGTTCAACGATGATCTCGCCCGTCGCGTCTTCCGCGGATATCAGTTGCGCACCATCAGTCGAGCCATGGGACTGTCCGATGCTCTTAAGCAACTGGAATCGAAAATCGTTGACCTCGTCTTGCTGGGGCGTGAATTTCATGAAGAGGACTCGTCGCAGTTTGTTCTTGCTGCGCGGCGCCGAGGTTTCTCTGGTCTCGTTCTTCGTGTCGCTTCGATACCGAGCTACAAGGCCGACGGTCCCGCAGCGCTCACCGCCAGGGAACGCCAGGTTCTGACTCGAGTGTCAGAAGGTTGGTCGAACGCGGAGATTGCGCGGTCGTTGAAGTCTTCTGAAGGTGCGATCAAACGCGTTTTACAGCGGCTATTCCACAAGCTTGGCGTTAGGAAGAGGGCGCAGATCGTCCGAGTGGCCTTTGAGAACGGGCTAATCGATGCCGAGGGAAGCGCAAGGGGCCGTCCATACCGAGCGAGGGAGTTAGCCAATCCTCTCGTGTCGCCGGGGGACCTACCGGGGAGGGAACCGATCCGCATCGGGCACTTCGTCGTCGATGTCGCCATGCATAGAGTCTGGGTCCGCGGAGTGGAAACGCATCTGACGCCTAAGGAATTTGGACTGTTGGCGGTCTTCGTCACGCACCCCGGGGAACTCGTGGGGAGTATCACTCTATGTGAGATCTTCTGGCGGAATCCGACATCCAAGCAGGACGCGCTTCGAGTTCTTGTGCGCGCCCTTCGCGCCAAAATCGAGGTATCGAAAACCCCACAATACGTCGTTACGGAGCGCTCCTTTGGCTACCGATTCATTCCGTTGCCCTCGCGCTCCGGAGCCAGTGAAGGCGACAGTCGGGGCGATGGGGCATGATCGGTGCCTGCATGTGCAAAAAAAGCACGAGGCGAACCGTGGTGTAGTCTTTTGGCACAGTCAGACTCGGAGGTACTCTCGGTGGTACATGGCAATTAACAACCCTGCTGGGAAAAATGGCTGGGCGCTTGTGAACTGCTCGCAGTTGCTCACGCTTGCCGGCCCGATGCGTGCCCGCGCGAGGGCGGAGATGCGCGAGCTTTCGATCCTTCGCGATGGCGCCATGCTCATCCGCGAGGGCAAAATCGTGGCCGTCGGCTCACGCAGCCACATTGAAGGACAACTCGACAGCCAGGCACAGATCATCGACGCCGGGGGCCGAGTGGTCACGCCCGGTTTTGTGGATGCACACACTCATCTCGTCTTCGCCGGCAATCGCGCGGATGAGTTTGAGTTGCGCTGCACGGGCACTACTTATCAGGAAATAGCCCGGCAAGGGGGAGGCATCCTCTCCACTGTCCGCCGAACCCGCGCGGCCAAAGAGGAGGATCTGCTGGCCACCGCACAGAAGCATGCGTCATGGTTTCTGCGTGGCGGTACGACGACGATCGAAGCGAAATCCGGATACGGGCTGAGCCTGGATGCGGAGACGAAGATCCTGCGCGTAGTGCAGCAGACAGCAGAGACTACTCCGCTGCGCTGCGTGCCCACCTTTCTCGGCGCGCACGAGGTTCCAGAGGAGTTTGTTGGTCATACGGATGCCTATGTCGATCTGGTCATCGAGGAGATGCTTCCTTTCGTGGCCAGAGAGAAACTCGCCCGTTTCTGCGATGTGTTCTGCGAACCCCACATCTTTGACCAGCAAGCGGCACGGCGAATACTCGATGCGGCGCGGCGCCTGGGGCTTGCTCTACGCATCCACGCCGACCAGTTCAGCTGCTCGGGCGGCGCCCTGCTGGCAGCGAGCCTACGCGCTGTGACCGCCGATCACCTTGAGTACACCGATGAGGCTTCGATTGCTGCTCTTGCCGCAGCGAATGTGCAGCCGGTCCTCTTACCCGGTTCTGTATATTCGATTGGCTCGCGGCATTATCCGCCGGCCCGAGCCATGATCGATGCCGGGCTCGCTGTGGTGTTGGCCACTGACTTCAATCCCGGCTCTTCGCCCGTCGCCTCGATGCCCGTCGTATTGTCGCTGGCCTGCACACAAATGAAGATGACCCCGGCGGAAGGCATCACCGCCGCCACTATCAACGCCGCGTGGAGCTTAGGCCTGGCAGACAAGGTTGGCTCACTCGAGCCTGGCAAATCCGCCGACTTTGTGATTCACGAAGGCAGCGATTACCGAGAAATCCCCTATTACCTGGGCACCCAACGACCCGCGATGGTGTTCGTCCGGGGAGAGCGCGTTGCATAGCTGCTAATATTCTGACGTTCTCCCGGGGGACTCATGATGCGCAGATTCGCAAAGCTATGGTTGCTGTCCGCCGTGCTTCCAGGACTTTTCGCAACGCACGCCCGCGCGGCGGATTTCCCATTTCAGAATCCGTCACTCCCAATTGATCAGCGCGTCAGCGATCTGGTGGGACGTATGACGACGGAGGAGAAAATCTCGCAGATGAGCATGACCGCGGCTGCTATTCCGCGGTTGGGCATTCCTGAATACACCTGGTGGAACGAGGGCTTGCATGGCATTGCGCGATCCGGCAACGCAACAGTTTTCCCTCAGGCCATTGGCCTCGCTGCAACCTGGGATACCAGCCTGCTGCATTCGGTGGGAGACACCATCGCCACTGAAGCGCGGGCGAAATACTCCGATGCGATCGCACACGGAAATCACAGCATCTATTTCGGCCTAACCATTTGGTCGCCGAATATCAACATTTTTCGCGACCCGAGATGGGGTCGAGGACAGGAGACCTACGGTGAGGATCCTTACTTAACATCGCGCATGGGCTTGGCCTTCGTCACCGGGCTGCAGGGGAATGACCCCAAATATTTGAAAGTGATTGCCACACCCAAGCATTTCGCCGTACACAGCGGGCCGGAGCAATCGCGACACGGGTTCGACGTAAACCCCTCGCCGCAGGATCTCGCGGCCACCTACCTTCCCGCTTTTCACACCACCATCCAGGAAGGCCACGCGGCCTCTACCATGTGCGCTTACAACGCGATCGACGGAGCGCCCGCGTGCGCCAACGATATGCTGCTCAAGAAGACTTTGCGCGGCGAGTGGAGCTTTAGCGGCTTTGTCACTTCCGATTGCGGGGCAGTCACAGACATATGGAAGGGCCACAAGTTTGCTCCGGACGAAGAACATGCAGCCGCGCTGGCGCTGCGCGCGGGCACGGATACCAGTTGTGGTTCGGAATTTGATGCGTTGAACCAGGCACTCAAAGACAAGCTGGTCAGTGAAACCGAAATCGATAACGCCGTCAAGCGGTTGTTCACCGCACGCTTCCGCCTGGGAATGTTTGATCCACCACAGGATGTTCCTTACGCGCACATTCCTATGAGCGAGGTCGATTCGCAGGCTCACCGGGAGCTGGCTAGAAAGGTGGCGCGAGAATCGATCGTGCTGCTGAAGAACGGAAACAGCATATTACCGCTCGACACAAACGGCAAAACCATTGCGGTGATTGGTCCCAATGCCACCATGCTTGAATCGCTCGAGGGCAATTACAACGGCCAGCCGACCCACCCGGTGTTACCGCTGGATGGAATCGAAAAGCGCTTCCATAAAGTGTTGTATGCGCAGGGTTCGTCCTATGTTGCGGGCTTTCCGTTGGTGGTGCCGCGTACTGTGTTGCGAACCGGCAATGATGCCGGCTTAAAGGGCGAATACTTCAACAACGCCGAGTGGAAGGGCCAACCGGTACTTACCCGGGTCGACAAGCAAGTGGACTTCGACTGGGACGCCGCCGCACCGGCCGCCGGCATATCCTCCAGCGCCTTCAGTGTCCGCTGGAGCGGTGGGATCGCTGTGCCGGGGCCGGGTGACTATGTCTTCGAAATATCACCCGAAAATTGTTTCCCTTGCGATGGGGTGGAGACATTCCGCGTCCTGTTGGACGACAAGGAAGTTTTAAAGGCTGGCCGCGATCATGATAAGCCCACGGGGCAGGCTTCCTTCACCATGCATTTCAACGATTCCGCACCCCATGCGATCCGTTTGGAATATGCGCACACAGCCCCCGTGTTTGGGGCGGGGGTGCACTTCAAGTGGCAACCCGAAGCTCGTGTGCTGCGTGAACAAGCGGTGCGGATCGCTAAACAGGCCGACGTGGTCGTTGCCTTCGTAGGCTTGTCGCCGAGCCTGGAAGGGGAAGAGATGCCGGTGCACCTGGAAGGCTTCAGTGGCGGTGACCGAACCAAAATAAGTTTGCCTCTGCTGCAGCAAGAACTGCTCGAAGCAGCAGCTGCTACGGGAAAGCCTCTGGTGATCGTGCTGATGAACGGCAGCGCGCTCGCCGTCCCGTGGGCGAAAGAGCATGCTGCCGCAATTGTGGAAGCATGGTATCCCGGGGAAGAAGGCGGCGCCGCGATCGCTGAAACGCTCGCTGGGGACAACAATCCGTCCGGGCGCCTCCCTGTAACCTTCTATGACTCGATCGATCAACTTCCGCCCTTCGAAAACTACTCTATGGCGGGTAGAACCTATCGGTATTTTTCCGGCAAGCCGCTCTACGGATTTGGCTATGGTCTCAGCTACACTACCTTCACCTACAGCCATCTCAAGTTATCGCAGTCGAAGCTAAAACCAGGGGAATCGCTCACGGTCGAAGCCGACGTCACCAACACCGGCAAGCGGGCCGGAGATGAAGTGGTTGAACTCTATCTTCGCGGCCCGCAGGGGAGTGGAGCGCCGCTGCGTTCGCTGCGTGGATTTCAAAGGCTAACTCTGCAGCCCGGCGAAACCCGGCACGTGCTCTTCCCGTTGCAACCGGCGCAGCTAAGCGAAGTAGATCGTGACGGCAAGACTGCAATGCAGGCGGGCAACTACTCTGTCTTCCTGGGCGGAGCACAGCCCGGCCAGGGTGCTGAGATGGAAGGCGAGTTCACCATTACGCGATCGCAGTAAGCTTCCGTTCCTTGAGATAGGACAAAACGGCTACGGCGCCACCTTCAGGGTCCGCCAGCGCCACGTATCCATCAGGCCGCACCAGGTAGACGGCATTTCGGAGCAGTCCGCTGCGACGCACCGCCACATTCCAGGGAAAGACGTGCAACGGCAGTTTGCGATCCTGACACGCGGTTTCGAGTTCCGCGGTAGCTTCTCCGTAGACGTGCACCTGCCAGTCCAGCGAAGTGAGCGGGGCGAAGTTGTCGCTGGTTTCTAACTTCACCCAGGGAAGACGGTCGCCCCCGTGAACCGTTCCTGCGCGGCCCCCGCTCAGGCTGCTTCCACGATAGTTGACCGTCGTTTGCGAGACGGTGCGGAACATGAAACTCCGCGCTGCTTTAAACGAATAAACGGGCGCTAGTAATAGCGGCACGAGATGCAGCCGGATGAACCGCGCCAGCGTCCCGGAGCTGGTTACGGCAGTGAACGCCCGATCGGTGGTAGCAACCAGGCGCCGCGCAAAAGCGATTCGTTCTGGTTCATAACTGTCGAGAAGTGTGGCGTCGGCCCGCCCGCGCACCACTGCCGCAAGCTTCCAGGCCAGGTTCACGGCGTCGCCAATGCCGGTGTTCATCCCTTGTCCGCCTACGGGACTGTGAATATGTGCCGCGTCGCCGAGCAGAAACGCGCGGCCTTTGGAAAAATGAGCGGCAACCCGATGGTGGACGCGATAGGTCGAAAACCAGTTCACGCGCTGGACGTCGATGCTAATCCACGCGAGCACGCGTGTGTTCACGTCGTCCCACGAAAGGTCCCGTTGCTGTTCAGCTTGCTGACGGACTGTCCCGATGAGCCGGGCTTGTCCTTGAGCCTTCAGCGGGAAGACGACGAGAAAATCGCTGCTGTCGAGCGCGATATGCAATTCACCATTCATGGTGGCGCCGCTCGCCTGCACATCGGCGACGTAAAAGAGATGGTCGTAGATCCCGCCCGCAAAACCAATCTGCAGGGACTGACGGACAATGGAATGTGCGCCATCGCAGCCGGCAATGTAGGCAGCCTCACACGTCTCCTGCTCTCCATCTGAAGACTGCAGATGGGCAATGACTCCACTTCCGGTGTCCTCAAAGGCGGTTAGCTCTGTCCGGCGCTTAACCTCAACGCCGCCCTCAACCAGGCGCTCAATCAACAGACGCTCGTGCTCGTCCTGAGGAAAGATCAGCGCGTAGGGGAACGGACTGAGACCAACACCCATCTCTCCAAGAACTGCACGAGCAGCACGCTTGCCGGCGACCCAGAGATTCGCGGCAATGGTCTTCCGTCCACGCTGAACCACCGTTTCAGCAAGGCCAATCTGGCTGTAGAACTCGAGCGTCCGTGCCTGAACAGCGAGCGCGCGAGACGTGGTCCCTGGCTCGGCTGTTTTATCGATAATCCTCACGCGTATACCCAGCCGCGTCAGCCAGAGAGCTAACACCAGGCCTGTAGGCCCTGCGCCGACAATGAGCACATCTGTATTCAGGGTCGATCGCGTTATTCATCATTTCGTACTCAACTCAGGAAGGCTCGAGCAGTCCGGTTGGCAACCCGTCAATACTGAACGCATTTTTCGATCGCCTGTATTCTTCCAGGCCCTCTTCCCCCTTTGCCTCTGCCCATCGCTGCAAGGTTGGCCGTTCCCCGGCGTATTCAAACAAGGGAACGCCGTATCCGCAGGAAGTCTGGACCAGGTCAACATCAAGCACAACGATCTGACGCGCTCCGGGCGGCTCCAAATTCGAAAACGAAGAGGCAAGCAATTCGCAGTATGCAGGACGGCCACGAAGCAGAGCATGGCCCTGCCCATAGAGTCGGAGGATGAGGGGTGGACCCACAAAAGCACAGAACATCAGCGTCAAACGGCCATTCGCAAGCAGATGGGCCGCAGTCTCATTGCCGCTACCCGTTTGATCAAGGTAAGCGACCCTGTTGGTGCTGAGGATGCGCAAGGCTGCCGCCATCTTTCGGCGAAACGTTCACCCGTCCTTCAGCGGCAGCGGAAGCAGCGAAGAAAATCCGCTGTTGCTGAATGAATGTGTGGTGGTTCGGTTCGATGCTCTGGAATTGCTTTGCCATGGATATTCCTGTCTCCAGTTTACGTCCATGCCAAAACCCGTTCCAGATAACCCGTTTCAGACACGATCTGCTGTCCTTTCCAGGGACTAAGTCGATCGCAGCGCGTCGATGGGATCGGCGGAAGCAGCGCGAGTTGCAGGAAATGCGGATGCAAGAAGCGCCATCAACATCATGACCACGACCCCTGCTCCATAGATCAGTGGATCGGTTGCGCTCACATCGAACAGGAACCCACTGACAAGCCGCGACACGGCCAACGAACCGAGCACGCCAAGTCCGCATCCAAGTAGCGCAAGCTTTGCACCCGAAATAACCACCAGCCGGGTAATACCCGCGCGCGGAGCGCCGAGCGCCATGCGGATGGCAATCTCCTGCGTGCGCAGCGAGACGGAGAAGGCGACCACGGCATAGATTCCGGTAATGGCCAGCAGTAGCGCCCCCGCAGCGAACGCGCTGATGAGGTAGGTATTGAAGCGTCGCGGCGCCTCGACATTCGCGAGCGCTTCACTCATCGGCTGCACTTGCTCGATAGCGAGCAGCGGATCAATGGCGGCAACGCTCGACCGTAGAGTCTGCGTGATCTGTTCGGGAGGGAGAGCAGAACGCAGCGCAAGGTATCCGCTCGCTGGATTGGGCAGCGTTTCCGAGGCCTCAACACCGTTGAATATGGCGGGCTGTTGCACCGGGCTATACCACTGGTCAATGGCGGGTTCATCGCGGGCCCCGAGCCTGGTATCGGCCACCACGCCGACAACCGTCGCCCACGGCAGGCCCTTCTTCGGATTGCCAACATGCATACGCTTGCCCACGGCCCGTTCACCCGGCCACGAGTGTCTGGCCATGGACTGGTTGACGATGACCACCAGGGGCGTGCCGGCGTTATCCTCCTCAGTAAAGGTTCGACCATCCAGCAGCGGGATCCCCATGGCGTGAAAATAGTCGCCATACGTGGTTGCGAACGGGGCGAACTTCAGCTTCCAACCCTCTTCGGGCTGGCCCTCGATGGTGTAGGTAGATAAAGGAAACCCGCCTAAGGAGGGGATAACGCTGGTGATGCCTGCGGCCACCATTCCCGGCTGGTTTCGAAGCCGCTCGACCACGGCGTGGTTGAATCTCTCGGCAGCAGCATACGTGGAATATTGATTGAGCGGCAATTGATAGCTGGCCACCAGGACCTGGTCGGGTTGAAATCCAGGGTCCACCGCGCGCATCCTCTGAAAGCTGCGCAGCAAAGCTCCCGCTACGGTAAGTAGAACCATGGCGATGGCGATCTCGGAGACGACCAGGGCGGAGCGAAGCCAGGTATGGCTTGCGGCACCGCTTCCAGTCTGTGCCCCCTCTTTAAGGCTTTCAATCAAGTTGGTGCGCAGGGCGGCGAAGGCAGGCGCCAGGCTGCAGAGAGCTCCAGTCGCCAATGCGAGCAGCAGGGCAAACGTAACCACGTTGCCATCGATGGATATGGAATCGATGCGGGGCATAGACTCCGGCAGAAGGTGCAAGGTGGCGCGGATGGCGGCGGCCGCGAACGCCAGGCCCAACACGCTGGAGACGACGCTCAGCAGCAAGCCCTCGGCGGCGGATTCGCGCAGAATAACGCTGGAGCGCGCGCCCAGAGCCAGCCGGACCGCGTATTCGCGGCGCCGGCGGATAGCCCTCACCAGCAGCAGGCCGGCGACGTTCAAGCACGCCAGCAAGAGAACAATCGCCACCGCGAAGAACAAAGTCCGCAGCAACGGCCGTACGCCTGCCACCGCATCCTCCCGCAGCGGCTTGATGTCGCCATGGATGTGGATCGCAGCCATAGAAGGCGGAAAATCACGCATGGCCTGTTTGGCGACGCGATCCACGTCCTGAACAGCCTGAGAAAGGCTGACACCCTCCTTCAGGCGCCCCACAATCTGGTATCGCCATGCACCGGCCTGCGATTCGGAAAGTTCCTCGGCGGACAGGTTCAGGGGAATCCAGAGTTGTGCCTGATCGAGGTGCCCGTCCACCAGGGGATATTCGAAATCGCGGGGCATCACGCCGATGATGGAGTAGGCCTTTCGGTCCAAAACAATCGAGTTGCCGAGGACATGTGGATCGCGGTGAAAGCGATTTAGCCACAAGGCGTAACTGATGACCGCGACGGGTTGATGCCCGTCGTCTTCCTGCTGGGTGAAAACCCGTCCCAGGAGGGGAGGAACGCCCAGGGTGGAGAAGACGCCTGCGCTGAAGCGGCCAGTGTTGACCTGCTCTGGAGTTGCTCCGCCGGAAAGCTCATAACCGGCCGTGGCATAGCCGCCCAGCGAGGAAAAGGCGGTCGTGGCTGCCGAGTAGGTTGCAATTTCGCGAGCGGTCACGCCGGGGCCCCCTTGGGCTCGCAGGATATCTCCCAGCAGAACCAGGCGGTCGGGCTGATGGAAGGGCAGGGGGCGCAGCAGAATACCTTCGACCAGTGAGAAAACGGCGGTAGTGGCGCCGATGCCGAGAGCCAGCGTGAGCACGACGGTGCAGGTGAAGCCGGGTGTCTTGCGCAATTGACGAAATGCGAACCGTAGATACTGCAACAGCGCGCGCATGGTTCCCTCCCAAAAGTGGAGTTTACAAGCGAACCATGGCCGCTTTAGCAATTAAAATGTCGGGTAGCCTTGAACCGATTCCTGGTGCTGTTGATTCTTTATTCATCTCATGGTGGGCGCTAGCGCCGACCTGACTTGATCAGCGGTGATAGAGCAGTTTCGCAATTGGTGTAGACCGAAGCGACAGGCCTCGTCGTGGTTTTCTCTCAAGGAAAACCACTCCTCGCGATTTTTGCCAGACCGCATAATTGCGAAACTGCTCTAATAAGACGCTATGAGGCTTTTCCGCGCTTGCCTGTTGACCCTCTTCCTATTCCCCACGCTGGCAACGGCGCAAATTCCGACGGCGACCCTGGCCGGGATCGCACACGTGGCCATCCGCGTCTCTGATCTAACACGCTCCCGCTACTTCTACCAGAAGCTGGGATTCGAGCAGGCCTTCACACTCACCAAAGATGGCAAGACTACCGAAGCGTTTTTTAAAGTAAACGACCACCAGTTTATTGAGATATATCCGCAGCAGGATCCTTCGCAGTCAATCGGCTTCATGCACTTATGTTTTGAGTCCACCGATCTCGCAGGACTCCATCAGCGCTTACCTCGCCCGCAGCCTTACCCCCACGCCCGTGCAGCACGCCGGCGCCGGCAACCTGCTCTTCACCATGGTGGGCACTGAAGAACAGAACATCGAATATACCCAGTACATGCCTGGATCCCTGCACAGCAAGGACCAGGGCCAACACCTGGGCGCAGATCGAATCTCAAAGGAGATTTGGGGCGTCAGCTTGAGAATGGAAGACCCGGTCGCCGCGCGGACCTTCTATGAACAGAACCTGGGTTTTCACGAATCTCGCAATGCCCTGGAGCCAGGCTTGATTCCGCTGCTGCTACCCGGAACCTCGGGTCAGGTGGTAGAGATCACCCCAGGCGCCGATCAGGTTCTCTTCGCCGTGCCCAGCGTTCGGCATGCCGCCTCCCAGCTCAATGACGCAAACATCGCATTCGAGAAGCACGATTCTATGCTGACCGTTCAGGATCCGGACGGGAACAGGCTTGTCTTCCTGACCGTCGAATCGGAAACAGGATGGAGACTGCCGCAGATTCCATGGCTAAAAAGGTAAGCTTCCTCTTTGCGCTGCTGGCGCTGCTCCCCGCGGGGTGTCACTCCGCCGCACCCGGGGCGGGCCCCGAGGCAGGCCCCGCGGCGGACTATGACGTGCTCATTCGCCATGGCCACATCCTGGATGGTACCGGCAACCCCTGGTATGCGGCGGATATCGCGATCCGGGGTGACCGCATCGCCGCAATTGGGCCACTCGAGGGCGCCCAGGCAAAACGGGTCATCGACGCGTCGGGCCTGGTGGTTTCCCCTGGGTTCATCGATATGCTGGGTCAGTCAGAAGAGTCTCTGCTGATCGACCACCGTTCGCAGAGCAAATTATCGCAAGGCATCACCAGCGAAATCACCGGAGAAGGCGGCTCCATCGCGCCGCAGAACGAGCTCACGCTCGCTCCGCAAAAGATCCTGTTGGACCACTACCATCTTTCTGTCGACTGGCATGATCTCGCCGGTTATTTTCACCGCCTGGAGACTACCGGCACACCCATTAATCTGGGGACGTACGTTGGTGCAGCCCAGGTGCGTGAGGCAGTTCTGGGGGACGTAGATCGTGCGCCCACGCCGGCGGAGCTGCAACAGATGGAATCGCTGGTGGCGACGGCGATGGAACAGGGTGCGTTGGGCGTTTCTACAGCCCTGATTTATCCCCCGGGCCATTACGCAACGACGGAGGAACTGATTGCCCTGGCGAAGGTGGCGTCGCGATACGGTGGGCTTTACGCCTCGCACATGCGCAGCGAAGGACAAAGTGAAATGACTGCTTTGGATGAGGCCATTCGTATCGGACGCGAGGCAAATATTCCGGTGGAAATTTTTCATCTCAAAGTCAGCGGCAAATCGCGTTGGGGCCGAATGCCCGAGGTGGTGGCCAAACTGCAGGCGGCCAGGAATTCCGGCCTGGACATCGCCGCCAGTATGTATCCCTACATAGCCGGCGGTACGGCGCTGGCCTCGTCGCTGCCTCCCTGGATGGCTGACGGCGGCAGGGAAAAGCTACTGCAGCGGTTACAAGACCCGGAGACTCGCCGCCGGGTGGTGGCCGATATGTCGAAGGACCATGACGATTGGGAAAACCTTTATCTCGATTGCGGCGGCGGTCGCGGCGTCATGATCTCGGCGGTGGTAAATCCAGACCTCAAAATCTACGAAGGTAAGACGGTCGCGGAAATGGCCAAAATGGAGCGCAAGCCAGAAATGGACGCGCTTTTCGATTTCATCCTTGCCGATAAAGGGCAGACGGATGCTCTGTACTTCATGGCCAACGAGAATGATCTGCAGTATGGCCTGAAGCAGCCCTGGACCAGCATCGGTCTCGACGCCGGTGAGACCTCGTTGGACGGACCACTTTTTGAGCCGCATACCCATCCGCGGGCATGGGGTTCGATGCCCCGGTTTCTGGGTCACTATACCCGCGATCTGCAGCTGCTTGACCTGCCGCAGGCGGTTCGCAAGGTCACCTCTTTGCCGGCACAGCGAGAGCACCTATCCAGCCGCGGACTCCTGAAGCCGGGATTCTACGCAGACGTCACCGTGTTCGACCCTGCGGCCATTCTTGACACCGCAACTTACGACAATCCGAACCAGATTTCGAAGGGCGTGGAATACGTGCTGGTAAATGGCCAACTCGAATGGGATCGAGGCAAGCTGACAGGCGCTACGGGCGGCCGCCCCTTACGGCGGAACGAACAATAGGCGCCGGTTCTCAAAACCGGACAGTAATCATGGATTTATGCCAGAGAGGCTACTATAAAACAAAGCACCAACTAGGAGTGATTGCCCATGGCGATCCAATCCATCAAGCGCCTGGTCCTGCTGGGACTCGCAATCACCACCTCGACGGCTCTTACTCCTGCACAAACCAAGCCCGCACCTCCAACCGATCGGCGTCCGGATTCTTACCAAATCTATTCTTTGGTCATGCCCGGGCAGGTGTTTACAGATATGGATTCCGGCGGACCCTGGGCAATCGCCGACTCCACTGTGAATGAAGATGACGTGAATCCCAGGCTTGCGCCGGAAGCGTTCCTGCAACCGCCGTCAGACAATCCGCGCGGCTTCCAGGAGGCGGTGAACGACTACAACCAGCGCAAAAAAGAACGGATGCCGTTGACGCGCCGTTTCAAACTCTCCCGTCCCTACGTTTTGCTATTGCCTGACGATGTCGCGCAGTTCAAAGCCTCGCGCACCTCCCCGAACTCCCCTTCGGACCAGCAGTCTGCCTATGGCCAGTACCTGGGCATCACCTTTTTCAGCGAGGTTTATTTCAATACAGCGCAAACCGCCGCGCTGGTCTATATTCTCGATTGGTGTGGGAATCTGTGCTCGCAATCCGAGTGGGTTTATCTGGAAAAACAGGACGGCGCCTGGGTACGACGCTCCGGCAAGGCTCCCCCACAAACGTAGAAGTTCTGGAGGGTGACCTTGCGGCTGATCAAATTACTCATTCTTTTTCTTTTCTGCGGTAGCGCCTTTGCCCAGCAGCCGTTACGAGTGGCCATCGTCGGGCTCGAGCACGGGCACGTGGGTGGGTTCCTCAAACAATTCCCGAATCAGCACGAGGTCCAGCTGGTGGGCATCGTGGATGCAGACACCGCGCTCTGCCACCGGTACGCAGAAGAATTTCATCTGGACGCGAACCTTTTCTATAGCGACCTGGATGCAATGATTGCCGCCCGCCATCCCCAGGCCTTGCTGGGTTACACCTCGGTGGGCAAACATCGCGAAGTCATAGAAGCAGCGGCCCAGCGCGGGTTGAGCATCATGGTGGAAAAGCCACTGACCATGTCGCTTGAAGATGCGTTGGCAATTCGCCGCGCCGCCCGGCAACATCACATCCAGGTCCTGGTGAATTACGAAACCACCTGGTACGCAAGCAACCGGGCCGCCTACGACGAAGTGGCCAAGGGCGCGCTGGGTGATCTGCGCAGGATCGTGGTGCACGACGGCCACGAAGGACCGAAGGAGATCGGCGTGCAGCCGGAGTTCCTCAAGTGGCTGGAGGATCCGGAACAGAATGGAGATGGGGCCTTATACGATTTTGGCTGCTACGGTGCAGACCTGGCTACCTGGCTTTTGCATGGCGAGTCTCCGTTGAGCGTAACCGCTGTTACGCAGACGGACAAACCGGAAATCTATCCTCGGGTGGCCGATGAAGCGACGGTCATTGTGCGTTATCCGAAAGCCCAGGTAGTGCTCATGGCTTCCTGGAACTGGCCGTTCGCCCGCAAAGATATGGAAGTGTACGGTGCGACCGGGTACGCCATTACCGTTGGACCGGACCAGCTACGTCTGCGGACCAAGGGCCAAAAATCGGAGAGCGAAACTACGGCCCCGCCGTTGACCGCGCCCAACGACGGCTCGCTCCACTACCTGGCAGCCGTGCTTAACGGAAGCTTGCAGCCGGACGGTGATTTGACTTCGCTTGAGACCAATGTGGTCGTGATGCAGATTCTGGATGCGGCAAGGCAATCTGCGCGTGAAGGCAGAACGATCAAGCTCGCGCCCTTGCCGAAATAATCAATGGCGCCTGGCGCCTGCTGGCTCTTTTCCGCAGCAGGAAATGCGGCCTGCCGTGAATGACCTCTGAGGGCAGGTATTTCCGCTTCTCTCCGCAGAGCGAACACACCACGTAAACGGGGCAGGCAGGGAAACTATCTGCTCCGGTTAACACGTCGTGGCCGCACTTCTTGCAGCAGACCACGCAAGACTTGGGGAAGGACAGAGCGCGCATGAGCACCACTATAGGGGAATAAAAGGAGAAGATCAAGCTTCCGTTTGTTCGAAGCTTTAAAAGTCATGCGAGTTCCCACGCAGACTCTTTAGCCCCTGCCTCTCCTGCCCAGTCCCGAATTTTCCCGCAGACTCTTTAGCCCCGGTGGCTGCTTCTCAGGCAGTTTGGACTTTTTCCGCGGCCTCTCAATTGCCCCTTATCTATTGCTGGCGATCGTTGCGGCAAACGTGGCTGCTCCGGCTCGAGCCATCGACAGAATCCTGCCAGGAAAAACGCCGAGGATGAAGGTGGCGGCAACCGTGAGCAGCAAGGCCAAGGTGAGCGAGCCATTCAAGCGCGGCACCAACTGGACTGGTGCGTCATCAGCAGGCTTGCCGTACACCGACATCAGCAGCCGCAAATAATAATAGGCAGCGACTCCGCTGTTCACTAGGCCGATGATCGCCAGCCACACTTCGCCTGAGTGCAGGGCCGCCGTGAACACATAAAACTTGCCGAAAAAGCCGCCGGTAAAGGGAATCCCGATGAGTGAAAGCAAGAAGAAAGCCAGTGCACCCCCGAGCAGCGGGGAGCGGTAAGCAAGGCCGCGGTAGTCAGCCACCGAGACCAGCCGTTCATCGTAGCCGCCGGCGTGGCTGATGGCGGCAAAGGCGCCCACGTTCATCGCCGCGTAGGTTGCGGTGTAGAACATCGCAGCCGCGACGCCTTCGCTCGAGAGAGCGGTGAAGGCGACCAGCGTATAGCCGGCGTGAGCAATGGAAGAATAGGCCAGCATGCGCTTCACACTGTGCTGACGCAGCGCACCCAGGTTGCCCACCGTCATCGAGAGGGCAGCCATGATCCATAGCAGCAGCTCCCACTGGGCGTGTAATTGCGGGTAGGCGGAGTAAAGGATACGAAGCAGGACGGCAAAGGCGGCAACCTTGGGTCCAGTCGACATCAAGGCCACCACAGGGGAAGGGGCTCCCTCATACACATCGGGGGTCCAAACCTGGAAGGGTGCAGCAGACACTTTGAAGCCAAGGCCAATCAGCACCATGGCCACAGCCAGCCAGGCAAAGCCCGGAGTCGCGCTATTGGGGAGGGCTGCGGCTACTTCACTTATGTTGGTGGTTCCGGTCGCTCCAAAGGTGAGGGCAATGCCGTAGAGAAAGAAAGCAGTGGCAAAGGAACCCAGCAAAAAATATTTGAGCCCGGCTTCGGGGCTCTTGCCAGTCCGCTTGCGAATGGCGGCCAGGATGTAGGTCGCAATGGAAGAAATTTCCAGGGCGATGAAAACCAGCAACAACTCCACCGCGCTCGACATGAGGCACATGCCCACGGTCCCGAAAATGACCAGGGGGTAATACTCCGCCGGCCTTTCTTTGCCCGCATCGAACACGTCGAGGGCAATGAGCAATGCGACTAACGCGATGCTGCAGACAAGCACGTGGAAGAAGACGCTGAAAGCATCGGTCTGCACCGTGCCGTAGTACGCGGTCCCCGGAGGCAGGCCAAGCTGCCACACGCTGGCGATCAGCGCAGCCACGACGCCGAGCAGGGCGAGAAAGCCCATCGGCTTCCGGTTCACGCCGGCCGGCATCAGGGGCTCGATCAGCATGAGGAGAACGCCGGTGATGGTGAGCAAAACTTCCGGCAGAATGCGGTAGACCTGAGGCACTTCCATCATGGTTTCGCCGCCATTCCGATTCCAACCTCCGGCGCCGGGGCTGACAGTTTGACGACCGCGTCGTCGATGGCCCGCATCCAGTAAGGGGAAGCTACCCCCATCAGCAGCATGAGCACGGCCATAGGCCAAACGGCAATTTGTTCGCGGAAGCCGATATCCGCCACCTTTAGATCGGCAACCATGCCTGATTCGCTACCGTAGAAAACTCGCTGCACCATCCACAGCATGTAGGACGCGCTCAGAATAACGCCGGCGGTCGCTGCCGCTACCCAGCGAACGTGGCCGGGGAAACTGCCGCTGAGGATAAGGAATTCAGCCACAAACCCATTGAGCAGTGGAAGGCCGATAAGCGAGAGCGTGGTAAACACAAACAGCGTTGACAGCCACGGCATGGGTTTGGACAAGCCGCCGTAGGTTGCTATGTCGTAGGTTCCGTAACGTTCGTACATGAAGCCCAACAAGAGGAGGAGCGCGCCCAGAGAGATTCCCTCATTGAGAATCTGGTAGACGGCGCCGTCGAGCCCTGAAACCGCGAAGCAGAAAATGCCAAGAGTACAAAAGCTCAGCGAACTGACGGTGGCGAACGCCATCAACCGCTTCATATCCTTTTGCACCAGGGCTACCAGCGCACCATAAAGAACCCCGATCGCCGCCAGTGCGATCATCCATGGCGCCACCTGGCGTGACTGGGCAGGGAAGAGGCCGAGGTTAAAACGCAGGATGGAGTAGAGGCCGAGCTTGCCCGCCAAAACCATGGCCATCGCAGTGGGCGCCTCGCTCAAAGCGTCTCCCAGCCAACCATGCAGAGGAAATATCGGAACCTTGACCGCGAAGGCGACCAGGAAGGCCAACGAAGCCCAGAAGAGCGCCTGACTGGGAAGCGGATTTTGCGCCATGAGCTCTTGTAGGCGGACAAAGTCGAAGGTGCCGGTTTTGCTGTAAAGCCAGACAATCGCCACCAGCAACAGGGCTGAGGGCAGAAAGGCGTAAACAAAAAACTTGATCGCTGCCTCGGTTCCGCGATCGCGGCCGAACATGGCGATCAGCAGGGCCATTGGTACCAGGGTCATTTCCCAGAATGCGTAGTACAGAAATAGATCGAGGGAAACAAAGACGCCGAGCATGGCTGTTTGTTGCAGCAGGAAGAGGAAGTAAAACTCCTTGGTGCGATGGCTGATGGTCTTCCATGACGCCAGCACGCCAAGAGGTGCGAGGAAACCTGTCAGCACGACCAGCCACATAGAAATGCCGTCGACTCCCAGGTGGTAGCGAATGGCGGGACTCGAGATCCATGGCTGGTCTACTTCAAACTGAAAGCCCGGTTGGCGAAAGAGAAAGTGCGCCGGCAATTGAAGGGTGAGGCCGAACGTAACCAGGGTGACGAACAGGGTGAACCATTGGATGATGCGGCCCCGCCGCGGAAGCAATGCGACGACCACGGCTCCAGCAGTGGGCACGAAGGTCGCAAGCGTTAATATCGAATCGTTCAGCAAGATCGTCGCTCTCTTCTAGAGGTGCATGGAAAAGCCGAAATAGGTAATCAGGAGCAATGCGGCTGCGCCCAATGCGAGCCATCCTGCATAGGAGCGGATGTTTCCCGACTGCACCCGCTGGACCAGGGCTCCCAGGCCGCGTACGCTGCCCGCCGCCATGCTGCCGCCGCCATTGACCAGTCCGCGATCAAAGGCTCCCCATAACAGATAGCGGGAAGTGAAGAGCAGAGGGGCTACGATGACTGCGTTGTAGACTTGGTCAATCCAGTACTTGTTCACGAGCAAGCCGTATACGCCACCGATCCGTGCGACCAGGCGGTCTGCCATCCCGGGTTTGCGGCGGTAAAGCAGGTCGGCCACAAACCATCCGGTCAACGCCATGATTACGGACAGCACGGTGAACAAACGTTCCTGATTGAGGCTGCCCTCGGGGTTGACGAGCGCGGAGTCTTTCACCACCGGGTCAAGGAACTTCGCGAACTGATCCGCCCCACCGAGTGCCTGGGGAATCCCTATCCAGCCGCCGGCCAGCGCCAATACGGCCAGGATGACGAGAGGCGCCAGCATCCACCAGGGGCTCTCGTGAGGGTGTACATCGTGTGACCGGAACTCCCCAAAGAAGGTGAGATACCACAGCCGGAACATATAAAAGGCGGTGAGAAGCACCGTCACCAGGCCCACGAACCACAGGATTGGACCAGCCGTTGGTGATAGAAACGCCTGGTAGAGGATGGCGTCCTTGCTGAAGAAGCCAGAGAACGGCGGCAAGCCTGCAATGGCAAATACCCCGGCACTCATGGTCCAGAAAGTGATGGGGATCGTCTTGCGCAAGCCACCCATCGCGCGCATGTCCTGCTGTCCGCCCAGGCCATGGATGACCGAGCCGGCGGCGAGAAAGAGCAGAGCTTTGAAGAAGGCGTGGGTGACCAGGTGGAAGATGGCGGCGGAGTAGGCCGCTGCCCCACAGGCCAGGAACATATAACCCAATTGCGAGATGGTGGAGTAGGCGAGCACCCGCTTGATATCCGTCTGCACCATGCCGACAGTGGCGGCAAACAGCGCGGTGGCGGCGCCGATGATGGCGATCACGCCGAGCGCAAACGGCGAGCGGTCAAACAACACATGCGAGCGCACTACCATGTAGACGCCCGCCGTCACCATGGTGGCCGCATGGATGAGGGCCGAGACCGGTGTGGGGCCTTCCATCGCGTCCGGCAGCCAGACATACAGCGGAATCTGCGCCGACTTGCCAGTGGCTCCAAGCACCAGCAGCAACCCAATGGCAGTGAGGAAGCCGCCTTGCATCTGGGGATGATCCGCGATCGCGCCGAAGACCCGGGCGTAGCTGACGGAGCCGAAGTGGGCGATCATCAGGAACATTGCCAGCAGAAATCCGAAGTCGCCAACCCGGTTGAGAATGAAGGCCTTCTTGCCCGCTTCAACAGCGGATTCCCGCTGGAAGTAAAAGCCGATCAACAAATAAGAGGCAAGGCCAACCCCTTCCCAGCCGACGAACATGAGCAGGAAGTTCTCTGCCAGCACCAGCGTCAGCATGAAGAACATAAACAGGTTCAGGTAGGCGAAGTAGCGCCAGTAACCCTCTTCATGAGCCATGTAGCCGACGGAGTAGATATGAATCAGGAAGCCAACGCCGGTGACGATCAGCAGCATGACCAGCGACAGGGGATCGAGCAGGAAGTCAAAATCGGCGCGAAAAGTTGCGGTGGCAATCCACGGGGTGGTGAACCACTCAATGTGTGGCAGAGTGAGGCTGCTGAAGTGCAGGGCGATGTTCAGCACCAGCGCCAGGGGCGCCGCGGTGAAGAGCAGCGCGATGGCCGAGACCAGGGCATTGGGCAGGCGACGGCCAAGCAAACCGTTCAGCAGGAAGCCCACGAACGGCAGCACCGGGATCAACCAAAGATGGAGGGGGGAGTGTCCGTTCATAATTTCATCAGGTTGACTTGATCCACGTTGAGCGTACTCCTTGCGCGGAAAATAGCGATGATGATGGCCAGACCCACGGCGGCCTCGGCGGCGGCGACGACCATCACGAAGAAAACGAAAATCTGCCCTTGCACGCGATGCCACTGGTAGGCGAAGGCGACGAAGCTCAGGTTCACTCCGTTGAGCATCAACTCAATCGACATGAAGACGGTGATGATGTTGCGCTTGATCAGGAACGCGCCTACCCCGATGGAGAACAGGATCGCGCTGAGGACCAGGTAGTAAGCGATGGGAACAACCATATCAGTGCTCCTTGCTGGCCAGCGCAACCGCGCCCAGGATGGCTATGAGGATCAGGACTGAGGTCACCTCGAAGGGCAGCAGTAGATCGCGGAAGAGGACTTTGCTTAGATCGCTGGTAGAAACCACGTAGTCGCCCAAGCGGGCCTGCGCCAGGTGGGTGCGCGCGGAGAGGAAGATGAAGGCCAGCAGGCTGACCAGGATGGCTACTCCGGGAATGCCCACGATATAAGCCGCGTGGCTGCCGTGGGTACGCTCTTCGCTTCCGGCATTGAGCAACATGATGACGAAAGTAAACAGCACCATGATGGCGCCGGAATAAACGATCACCTGGGCGGCAGCAAGGAATTCGGCCCCGAGCAGGAGGTAGAGCACGGCCAGCGAACTCATCACCACAATCAGCGAGAGGGCGCTATTAATAGGGTGCCGCTGCAGCAGAAGATTCAAAGCTCCCGCCACACAAAGGCCACCGAACAAGATGAAGAGAACCAGATACATGCCAGAGCATTCTCCCGTTGCTGATTGTAGAACACCTTAGCTTACGACGTGGGTACAGGAGCCCTTAGTGGCCTGATACAAAACCTAGTTCTTACTCAGACTCCGTAAAAGGCCATCGAGGTTCGGCGGCGGGAAAAGAAACCGCAGGTCCCTCCACTACGCTTCGCTCCGGTCGGGACTCGACACGTTCTTTTGTGAGCTCCGGTCGGGATGACAATTCTGTTGCAGGGGTCAAGCATGTCTCCTCGATCCCTGGTCACAAAAGAATTGTCATCCCGACCGGAGCTCCGAAGAGGAGCGTAGTGGATGGGGACCCGCGGTTTCTTCTCCCCGCTATGCGAGCCACAGGCTGGTGGCGATGATGTTGAGAATGGCTACGGGCATCAGAAACTTCCAACCAAAGCCCATCAACTGGTCGTAACGTAACCTGGGAAGCGTTCCACGCACCCAGATGTACAGAAAAAGGAAACAGAAGACTTTAAAGACAAACCAAAATACCGGCGCAATGACCTGGAGAAACAAGGGGCCCGGGGGAAACAGCGATCCGAAGGGACTGGTCCATCCGCCGAAGAAGAGCAAACTAGCCACGCAGCTGACGGTGATCATGTTGGCGTATTCCGCCATGAAGAACATGGCGAACTTCATGGAACTGTATTCCGTGTGGTAGCCGGCGGTGAGCTCGGTTTCTGCCTCAGGAAGATCGAACGGGGCGCGGTTGGTTTCCGCATAGGCCGCCATGAGGTAGATGAAAAATGCTACGAACTGGAAACCGCCAAAGACGTTCCAGGAAATCATGCCGTGGGCGGATTGGCTCTCCACGATGGTGCGCAGGTTGAGCGACCCAGCCCGCAGCACCACGCCCACGAGCGAAAGTCCCAGGGCCAGCTCGTAGCTGACGACCTGGGCGCTGGAACGAAGGGCACCCAGCAGGGAGTACTTGTTATTGGAGGACCAGCCGGCAAGTGCGATCCCGTACACACCGACGGAAGTGACGCCGAGGATGACCAGCAGGCCAATGTTCACGTTGGCGATCTCAAACATGTCGACGCCATGCCAGGTGATGGGCGCGCCGAACGGTACCACCGCAATCGAGATCAAAGCGCAGGCGAGCGCGATCATGGGGGCCAGGATGTAGAGTGGCCGATACACGTTGGTAGGTATCAGGTCTTCTTTAAGAAAGAGTTTCAGCCCGTCGGCCATGGGCTGCCACATGCCGAAAGGACCCACACGGCTGGGTCCCCAACGATTTTGTATGCGCCCTACCAGCTTGCGCTCCAGGAGCACGGTGTAGGCTACGGACCCAAGGAAAATGGCCAGCACTACGGCAATCTTCAAACAGCTGAGTAGGAAAAAGATCAGGAAGCTCACGCAGTGCCCTTGCTTTCTTAGCCTTTTAGTCCGCGGCCGTTTCCGTTGGTTTGGTGGTGTGCGACTCCATGACCGAATGCAGAACTGTGCTGTACCGCCCTAAAGTGCCCGAAGTGAAGAGTGTATCCTGAGCCGGCAGAATCAAAGCGTGGCGTTCGGGACCGGCGTCGATTTGCACCAGCGATGATTGCACATGAACGTCGTTGCCGGCCAGGAGTTCAAGCCGGGATACCTGGTAGCCGGGAACTAGCCGTTGGATCTCGTCGAGGATGGCGAAGGGATCAAACGGGCTAAGCTTCGGTTCCAGATTCTGTGCTGCAAGCCATACCGCATGACGGTCGGCTTCACCCGACTGCGCGCCCCGGGTTTGTCCCATATCCGCATGCACTCCGCGGCCGAAAGGAACCAGCTTCCTGGGGTCTGCGCCCATGGCATCTGCGAGCCGCACCATCAGTTCGAAGTCGCCGCGCACACCGGCCAAGTCCCCTGCCTTCTTTACCAGCTGCTGGTCGCCGTACGTGTTGGTGACGGTACCCGCCTTTTCGTAGAGATTGGACGTGGGGAAGACTACATTGGCCAACTGCGCCGTTTCGGTCAGGAACATATCCTGCACGATGGTGAAGGTGTTCTTGAGTGCGGCGGGATCAATCCCGTAGCGGGCGATGGGGTTGGACCCTACGATATACAGGGCAGCCAGGTCACCACGCTCCGCAGCGTCGAACATTTCCACCAGGTCCATCCCCGGAGTCTGGGGCAGGGCATCGCCGTACTCCTCGGCGAAGGCGCCTCCCTGGGTTACGGGGATATAGCCAGGGAGAAGGCCCGGGAGCAGACCCATGTCCGCGGCGCCTCGGGAATTGACGTAGTCGCCCAGGCAGGCGAAGCGGGCCTGGGGTAGGCCCATGCCAAAGTTCACCAATGCCTCGACATCGCGGCCGCGGTATTCCGATCCAAAGATGATCAACAGGGTGGGCTCGGCGCGGAGCGCATCGCGGAACTTCTTCGCCTCGTCTCCGAGTTGAACGCCAGGAAATGCCGAGTCCTCGCCCGACAGGAAGCGCACCACGCTGGCATAGCCGTCCTGGGGAATGATCAGCGATTCGTGAGCCTGCCGCTCCAGCTTGATGCCGGTATGATTCACGAGGTAGATGCGCGCCTTGTTGTGGCGGAAGTTGGTGCGCAGGTTCCAGGCCAGCATGGGATGCTGCTCCGTGGGATCGTTGCCCAGCACCAGGATCGCCGGTGCGGTCATGGTTTCGCGCAGCGAAGCGGCGCGGTCTTTATGTCCCGAGATAGCGCGCGCGAAGGCGGTGTAGTCGGCGGTGCGGTGGTGATCGATGTTGTTGGTTCCCAGCACCGTCCGGGCCATTTTTTGCAGTAGATAGTTCTCTTCGTTGGTGGTGCGGTTGGAGCCAATGACTCCGATCGAGCTGCCACCCCGGCTCTCACGAATTTCGCGCAGCCTGGTACCGGCGTGCTGCAGTGCCTGCTCCCAGCTGACTTGTGCGAACTTGCCATCGGGCTGGCGCAGCAGCGGCTTGGTCAGCCGGTCGGTGTGGTTGGCAAAGTCGAAGGCATAGCGTCCCTTGATGCACAAAAATTCGCCGTTGATACCGCTCTTGTCGCGGTTGTCACCGCGTAGAATCTCGGAACCGTTATTGACACTGCGCACGCCCAGAGTGGTCTTGCAGCCGTCCGCGCAGTGGGTGCAAACGGTGGAGACGTGGTTCATTTCCCAGGGGCGGGTTTTATAGCGATAGGCACCGGAGGTGAGCGCTCCCACCGGGCAAACGTCGATGCACATCCCACACTCTTCGCAGTCCAGGTGATCCCCTTCGTTGGGGGCAATGATGCTGGTCACGCCGCGATTTTGTACTCCCAGCGCCCACACGTCCATGCCTTCGCCGCAGGTGCGCACGCAGCGATAGCAGAGGATGCAGCGTGGGCGATCGAAAAAAACCACCGGCGACCACTGTTGCTCTTCGCGGTGCTGCTTGACCTCGACGTAGCGCGATTCATGGGCGCCGTACTTGAAGGTCATGTCCTGCAGTTCGCACTCGCCGCCGGCATCGCACACCGGGCAATCGAGCGGATGATTGCCCAGCAGCAGTTCGACCGTGGCTTTGCGCGCCTGGTGGATTTCGTCGCTGTCGGTAGTGACTACCATGCCTTCCGCTACCGGCGTGGTGCAGGCGGTTTGCAGCTTGGGCACCTTTTCCAGGCGTACCAGGCACATGCGGCAAGCTCCACACAGCGAAAGGCCGGGGTAGTAACAGAACGCGGGAACTGCGATACTCGCGGCACGGCAGGCCTCAATCAACAGTGTGCCTGCAGGTGCGGTGACCTTCTTGCCATCGACGGTAAGGGTTACGTCAGCCATGGGTTCCTATCTTTGTTGTGGGCGGGCGTCATACGCCGGCCAGGGCCGCTACCGTTTGAGGGGCGTACGGACACGGTTTGCCATCCAGGTGGTCTTCAAACTCTTTGCGGAATTTGTCCACGAAGGCGATGGTGGGCATGGCTGCAGCGTCGCCCAAAGGACAGAAGGTGCGCCCCAACATGTTCTGCGCCAGGTAGCGGATGTTGTCGATATCCTTGGCCACACCGCCGCCGGCATGAACGCGAGTCAGCGTCTTCTTCAGCCAGTCGGTGCCTTCGCGGCAGGGAATACACCATCCACAGCTCTCGTGTTGGTAGAACTTCATGGTGCGTAAGGCAAACTCCACCATGCAGACGGTGTCGTCCAGAACCACCACACCGCCGGAACCGAGCATGCTGCCCGCCTTAGCTACCTGGTCGAAGTCCATGCCGATATCGATCTCGCTGGGCAGTAGTGCCGGACAGGAGGAGCCTCCGGGTACTACTGCTTTCAACGAGCGGCCATCGGGGATGCCGCCGCCCACCTCGTAGATCATCTTTTTGAGGTTGTAGCCCATGGGCAACTCGTAGACCCCTGGCTTGGCAATATCGCCACTGAGCGCGAAGAGGCGGGTGCCGCCGTTGCGCTCGGTGCCGATCTTGGCGTACTCCGCCCCACCGATGCGGAAAATGTGGGGCACGGTTGCCAGTGTTTCGGCATTGTTAATGACGGTAGGGCCGCCATACAGGCCGACAACAGCGGGAAAGGGAGGCCGGATGCGGGGGATGCCGCGCTTGCCCTCAAGCGATTCCATCAGTGCCGATTCTTCACCTACCTCGTAGGCGCCCGCACCGGTATGAGAAATAACGTCGAAGTCTATGTTGCTGCCGAAGATGTTCTTGCCCAGAAACCCCTTGGCGTAGGCATCCTCGATGGCCTTCTCCATAATCTTGAGCAGGTATCGATACTCGCCTCGCAGGTAGATGAAGCCCATCCTGGAGCCGATAGCCAGTCCAGCGATGATTACACCCTCGATGACCGAGTGGGGATCATGCTCGAAAATCAGGCGGTCTTTGCAGGTGCCGGGCTCGCTCTCATCTCCGTTCACCAGGACGTATTTCGGCTTGGCCGATTGCTTGGGGACAAAGGACCATTTCATCCCGGTAGGGAAGCCGGCGCCACCGCGGCCGCGCAGGTTGGAGGCCTTCATTTCGGCGATGATCCCTTCAGGGCCCAGTTCAATGGCCTTGCGGACCGCCGTGTAACCATCCAACTCGACGTACTTGTCGATCGTCGGTCGCGCCTTTGCCAAAGCGGGAGGAGAGTAGCTTCACTTCATCGGGATGGGAGACCAGGTAGGCCATGCTCTTCGCTTTCTCCGCGTACTTGGTTAGCTTTTCGACCGGTAGTCCTGGAGCACTCGATCCATCAATTCTGGAGTGAGATTTTCGTGGAAGTCGTAGTTCACCTGAACCGCGGGCGCCCAGCTACAGGCGCCGATGCACTCTACTTCTTCGAGAGAAAAAAGCTTATCGGGCGTGGTTTCCTTGTTGTCGATGCCTAGCCGTTGTTTGCAGTGGGCCAAATCTCGTTGCCACCGCGCAGCATGCAACTGATGTTGGTGCATACCTGTACATGATACTTGCCGTGGGGTTTGGTGTGCATCAGGGAGTAGTAACTGATGACATCGCGCACATCGAGTTCGGTGATCCCGATGCGGGCAGCTACTTCGCTGATCACCGCGTCGGACAAACAGCCAACCTCATCCTGGGCATACATCAGCATGGGGATGAGTGCCGATCGCCGCATCGGGTAGATCGTCACCAGGCGGTCGAAGCGTGCAGCCAGGGCGGGACTGAAGATGGTTTTAATTTCAGTGCTCATGATCTGACGTTCTCGTTGACTACTGGAGGTGCGGCGTGGTCGAGCAGCGCAATCCAATCCATTGCCGCGGTATCAAGCGCCCTGGGGCCAGCCGGGAAGATTAGGGTGCCATGCTCATCAATACGGAACTCACCCACCTCTTCGCACTGCGGACAAGTGACGTTCCAGCTGGCATTCCCGGTCTCGGGATCAAAAGAGACGGTCAATACTCTGTCTTGATGTTTCACCGAGACCTTGCCGGAGTCGCTCGTCACCACGTACTCTTTGCCATTCAGGCTGGCCGCGTGGACGTAGACCTGCATCATGCTGACCAGCGACTCCCAAACGTGCCTCCGCACCTCGGCCGGATACACTTCCATTTCGCTCACCGGTCAATCTCTCCCAGCACAATATCAATCGAGCCGATAACGGCGACTACGTCAGCCAGCAGCCGCCCGGCGCACATCGTTTCCAGAGCCTGCAGGGAAGCAAATGTTGGATTGCGCATGTGCACACGGTAGGGTTTGGCGGTGCCGTCCGCGACCACGAAATAACCCATTTCCCCGCGCGGGGACTCAATAGCCTGATAAACCTGCCCGGCTGGAACAGCAAACCCTTCGGTCACAATCTTAAAGTGATAGATGAGGGATTCCATCTGGGTCTTCATCTTTTCCCGGTCCGGCAGCACTACCTTGGGTGCGTCGGCTTTGATTGGGCCCGTGGGCATTCCGTCCAACGCCTGCTGACAGATTTTGACCGACTCGCGCATTTCCTGAACCCGCAGGGTGTACCGGGTCCAAACATCACCTACATCGGACACCGGGACCTTGAACTGAAATTTCTCATAGCCGGAGTAGGGCATGTCGCGGCGAAGATCCCAATCCACCCCGCTGGCGCGCAAGGGTGGGCCAGTCACTCCCAGGGCGACGGCATCGGCGGCGCTGAGGTAGCCCACCCCTTTGATGCGGTTGACCCAGATAGGATTGCCGTTGAGCAGGTTCTCGTATTCGTCGATCTTCTCCGGCATCATCTTGAGCAGGTTCTGTACCTGCTGGTAGAAGTCGACGGGAGGCTCGAGGGCAATGCCGCCCACGCGAAAATAGGAGCCCATCATGCGTTGGCCGCTGACGTGTTCGAAGAGTTTGAGGATCTCTTCCCGCTCGCGGAAGGTATAGAGGAAGAGGGTCAACGCGCCGATATCCATGGCGTGGGTGCCCAACCAGACCAGGTGAGACTGAATGCGGGTCAGCTCGTTCAGCAACACGCGCAGGAATTGCGCCCGCGGAGGAATCTCCAGCTGCAGCAGCTTCTCGACCGCCAGGCAGTAGCAGAGATTGTTCGACATCGGGCTGAGATAGTCGATGCGATCGGTGAGTGGAACCACCTGCTGGTAGAACTTGGCTTCGCAGGTCTTCTCAATTCCGGTATGCAGAAAGCCGATATCGGGAACCAGCCGCAACACGGTTTCGCCATCGATTTCGAGCACCAGGCGGAGCACGCCGTGAGTCGAGGGATGCTGCGGGCCCATGTTCAGGACCATGGTGCGGTCCTTGTTGCCCTCTTCCTTGCGCGGTTCGATCAGCGGAGCAATTGCGTAATCTGCGGCGTCCACTAGCGGTAACCCTCCACCGGGTAATCCTTGCGTAAGGGGTGGCCTTCCCACTGGTCGGGCATCATGATGCGGCGCAGGTTAGGGTGGCCGCCAAAGCGCACGCCGAACAGGTCCCAGACCTCGCGCTCGTAGAAATTCGCCGAGGGCCATTCCGGGGTAATGCTGGCCACTTCTGTGTCCAGGCTATCCACCATGACACACAGCCGCAGGCGCTCCTTGAGGCTGTGAGAAAGGATGTGATAAGTCACTTGAAAGCGCGGTTCGCTGGGGTACCAGTCGACGCAGGTCACGTCGACCAGGAAGTTATAGCCGGCGGCCTTGAGGGTGCGGCATACGGGGCGAATGTCATCGCGCTCGATCCAGAGATTCAACTCACCACGATCGAAGCGGGCATTGGTGATGCAGGTGGGTTTGGCGGCAAGTAGCGCACTAATGGCGCTATTTTGCGCATGTGCCTGAAGCACTGCGTCTTTTTCGTTGGCGACGTCCATCACAGATCCGCCTTATCGCTGGACCAGTCCAGAACTCCTTTTTTCGAAACGTAGAAGAGCCCGACCACCACGAACCCGAGGTAGACGGCCATTTCCCAGAAGCCAAAGAAGCGCGAACCGACCAGCTTGGGCAGGTCCCGGTACACAACCGCCCAGGGCAGCATGAAGACGGCTTCGACGTCGAAGAGGATGAAGAGCATGGCGACCATGTAGAAGCGGACGGAGAAGCGTCCGCGGGCATCGCCTTCCGCAACAATGCCGCATTCATACGTGGCGTTTTTGACAGCCGTGTTACGGTGCCGCCCGATGAACCAGGAAGCGGTGACGATGCCGACTCCAAAGGCAACGGCGACCAGGATCTGCATGAGCAGCGGCAAATAGTTCCAAAAGTAATCCGGCGTTTGCATGATAGATCGCTCTGGTTCGACTGTAAGTTTTCGTCTGCATGGAGTCAAGCCGGGGCTTGCGGGGCCGTGATAACAGGTTTGTTCGCTTTTGCGCTTAGATTCAAGGAACTGCGTTGCCGGCCGATACCCCCCATACGAGGTGGCATCATGCCCAGGTTTCGCAGCCCCGCAGTGTCAGAAAACGTGCGCGTGGTGGGACCGATCCGCCTGGTTCCCCCTCTCGCCGCGTTTGTTCGCCGGCGGCTTTCCCGCGAGAGCGCACTGGGGTTAGAAATTTTGGGCCACGCGATCGAATATCTCGCCGACGAGTATGCGGCCGATCCCGCGCAGAAGGGACCCCTGGGAAATGCAGATCCACGCATCGCAGCCATTCAGACGCTTAAAGCGCTGAACCGTGCCATTTATTTTTCCGGCGCCGAGGTACAGCCGGTCTGGCAACGCATCCGGCAGTGGTTCTTACGGTCGACTATAAGCAACATGGGGTCAGGGAATGGCCGGTGATCAATGCGTGGGGCGCGCCCGTGAAGAGTTGCGTTACAGGAACCACCCTGCCAATCCACCACTCTTTCGGGGTGCCCCATGTTCGCACCAGCGTACGTGGGACGAAAACGAATTTCTTCGACTGCTTTCACTTGCGGACTGAGCTGAACCCGTCTCCTCCGCCATCGTTTTCACAGTCTGTTAGTCTGCGTTTATGCACTTCGTCCTCAACGGCCAGTCGCGTGAATTTCCGCAACTGGCGCCCGGGGCCAATCTCCAGGATCTGATCACCGACCTCAACCTGAAAGGCGACCGGGTAGCAGTCGAGCATAACGGTACGATCGTTCCCCGCGTTGAATGGGCCCATACGAGTCTCAGCGAAGGGGACCGTTTGGAGGTTGTGCACTTTGTGGGCGGCGGCTATTGCTGATACGTCGCTGGCGTAATGCTCTCTGGTGTCTGCTTGCCATCTGTTGCTGCGGCGCCACAGCACAGGTCCCCGGCCAAGGCGCACCCACGTTTGTTGTTTCTGATTTGCCCTCGGGACGGCCGCTGCGCATCGTGGTCTATGGCGACATGCGCTTTACTGACCCCAGCAATACTTCCGATACCAGTCCAGGGGTGCGCAAATGGCTGGCGCAAAAGGTGGGTGAGGAAAAGCCCGACATCCTGCTCCTCACTGGGGATATGCCTTTTCACGGCAGCAACCTGGAGGATTGGAAGGTCTATGGCCAGGAAACCGCGCTCTGGACCCAGGAGAAGCTGCGCATTTACCCCACCATCGGCAACCACGAGGGATTGCCGGATCCGGTCAAAGGGCTAGCAAATTATTACGCGGCGTACCCCCAGCTTGAGCGGCATGACTACTATTCCGTACAACTGGGGAACATCTACCTCATCACGCTCGATAGCAGTACATTTCTCAGCCGCGGTTGGGAACAGCGACAGTGGCTTGATTCGCAGCTGGCCAATCTGCCCTCGTCGGCGGATTTTGTTTTTTTGCTGTTTCATGTGCCGCTGGTTTCCGACCTGCAAACGGCTTTCATGCTCGGTATCCCCGATCCCACCACGCTCGATTTGCGTCATGATCTGGAAGGATGGGCATCCAGGTCTCACGCCAAGTTTGTTATCTTCAACGGCCATATTCATAATTACGAGCGTTTTGAAATGAATGGCATCACGCATGTGATTACCGGGGGCGGCGGGGCTCGGCCTTATCCAATTTTTATTCGCGGGGATGAGGACCTGTATCGGGCTCGCACTTATCCTAATTTTAATTATTTGGTCATTACGCTTGAGGGTAAGCACGCGGACGCGAAGATGTATCGCGTGGCGGATCCGGACGCGGCGGAGAAGAGTGTTGAGTTGAAGGATAGCTTCACACTGGACGCTAAGTAGGCGGATTACCTTTGAGTGGGTGGCGACTTCAGACGACTGGCGGATTTAATCCCGGAAATAGCCTCTGGTGCCAGTAGGGGTAAGGGGCACGGGTCTTGCTTGCTTTGTCCAGCCTGGCAACTTGCTCAGGTGTCAATTTCCAATCAGCCGCGGCCAGGTTCTGGCGTAGTTGGCTCTCATTGCGCGCACCGATGATCACCGTGTCCACCGTGGGACGTTGCAGTAGCCAGTTGAGCGCTACCTGGGGAAGCGGTTTGTGAATCTCCGCAGCTACCTCGTCCAGCGCATCAATCACCTTGTATAGATATTCGTCGTCCATCTGCGGCCCCTGCTCTGCGGTTTTGTGCAGACGGCTCTCTGCCGGCAACGGGTGACCACGGCGGATCTTGCCCGTGAGCCGTCCCCAGCCAAGAGGACTCCATATGATGGCGCCTACGCCCTGATCGATCCCCAGCGGCATTAACTCGTCCTCGTAGTCACGGCCGATCACCGAGTAATACACCTGGTGGGCGACGTAACGCGACCAGCCATACCTATCCGACACGGCCAGCGACTTCATCAAATGCCATCCGGAAAAGTTGGAACACGCGATGTAACGTACCTTGCCGTCGCGCACCAGCGTGTCGAGAGTGTCCAGCGTCTCTTCAACAGGCGTGTGCACATCCTGGCCATGCAAGTGGTAAATGTCGATATAGTCAGTGCCTAACCTTCGCAGACTCGCCTCGCAGGCACGCACCAGAGTGAAGCCGCCCGGAGCCGACATCGTTCGGACCTTCTCCCATGGGGAAAGTGGCCTTGGTGGAGATCATCACCTTGTCGCGACGGCCAGCAATCGCCTGACCGAGTATCTCCTCCGACATGCCTTGCGAGTAGACATCTGCGGTGTCGAAGAGGTTTACCCCAGCGTCCAAACAGATGTCCACCAGGCGAGTGGCTTCGGCCACATCCGTCGATCCCCACGCCTTGAAGAACTCACCACCACCGCCAAAGGTTGCGGCGCCAAAACAAAGCACCGGGACCTTCAATCCCGAACGTCCAAGCCGTCTAAATTCCATGATGCAAGAATAAACGATGCCTGAAGCTGGATTCAGGGATGCCGCTCGAGCAAGTTGCGATCCCATTGGCCGAGCGTAGCCCCTGCTTCATAGGAACTCTGCAGGAAGGTGAGCAGTGCTTCCTCGGGCGAGGGCTCGCGGCGTAGATCATCGTAGAGATAAATGAATTCACCCAAGGCAGTGTTGTAGCCGGCCTTTGCAGGCTGGATGGTGGCTGCTTCAAGGCCCTTGGGCGCCGGGGCGGCGTAGCAGTAGAAAGCGGCTTCGCCGAAGCCCCCATTGCCCGGCCAGAAGCCTGCACTGATCACTTCGCGCGAATAAGCCTCGCGCGTCACTGCGTCGGCGCCTTCGCGTGGAGGAGCGGGTCTACCGGAAAATCGCGTGACTGCGAGATCGAAGCTTCCCCAGAAGAAGTGGACCGGGCTGACCTTGCCCACGAAGCGAGAAGAGAATTGCTGAAAGACTTTGTCCGCGTGCATCAACACTCGCCAGAATTGGTGCGCGGCGTCGGGGTCGTAGTACGCGTGAACCTCATCGTTTAAAAAGGGAATCGGGTGCTGAAGTTCTACCGGCACCGGGTGAATGTTTACGCTGACACCGAGTGCGGCGAGGCTGCGTTGATATTCGGAGTAGAAACTGGCCACCGACTGCGCGCGCAGAGGAGTCGACAGGCTGGCGCCCGTGCTCATCATGAATCGCAACTCATGGCTCACGAAATCAAAGGTGATTTCGAGAAACTCTGACCCGTAGGGCATGGCCGAGGTGTTCAGCCCGCGGGCACTCACATACAGGGGAACGTTCCACCAGTGGGCCTGCAGTGGGCTTAGAGCAAGCCGGGTCTTGCCGACAATCTGCGTCCACATGTGAAGGGTATCCGCAGTTTTTTGCCATTCGAGCCATTTCAGCTCAGGCCAGGTGTCAGAGCTCATGAATTATTGGCAGAAGACAAGCATGCCGAAGAGGAAGATCCAAAAAACTCCCATGGTGTGCCAGTACCACGCGGTGCAATCGACCACCACTTGACGCAGCTCGATGCGGCGCAAAAACATAAGCGCCGGCACTGCTCCCGCCAAAGCCGCCACGCCGATCAGCAAATGCAGACCGTGGGTGCCAGTGATGAGGTAAAAGAAGTGGCTGCTGGGATTTGAGGCGAAGAAGACGCCTTGATCCACGAGCTGCTTCCAGGCCACCCATTGCCCGGCGAGAAACAGGCCACCCAGCAGGACGGTCGCGGTCAGCCAGGGGGCGGCGCGACGGATGGTCGGACGTCCTAGCCCCAGCCATTCTTCCATCACGTCGATCTCCCGGAAGAAATGCCTGCGGCCGATTTCCATGGTGAGACTGCTAAGCAAAATCAGGGCGGTATTGATCCAGAGGATGGGCGGTACCGCGACCGGCCGCCAGTCAATGACCCAGGTATTGTTCGCAGTGAAGTGGCCGCTGCTCTGGCGGGCGAAGAAAGCGCTCACCAAGGCAATAAAAAACATCAGGTCGCTGGCCAGGGCGAAGAACAAAACCATGCGATAGCGGCTCAGCAGGTCACGGGGTCCCCGCCGGCCGGATGGTCGGTTGTCCCAATTTTCGCCATCTCCACCGCCGCCTGTCGGCCTGCGGGCTACCGGCGGTTTGCCGCCAAATCCGGGATCCTTGCGCTCGGTCTCAACAGGGGTGCGGGTGAAGGTAGCAGGCATGGATGAAACTCCGACATTCTGAAGATTACTCCTGTTTGACGTTGGACTCACACTGCTTTGTTGAAATCTAATTCTCTGGCATGAACTGTAGTCACTTCCACAGAAGGCGCAGAAGCAAAAGCGAACCTTGTGGCATTGCTTTAAATCGGCTATACAGGCTGCAGAAAAACTCTGCTTTGTAGGTGCCAGCCCCGGACTTCAGTCCGGGGGAGCGGGTCTTCAACCCGCGGAAACGCCCTATGTAAAATTCGGGGCTTTAGCCCTGGTGGCCGCAATATTTTAAACAAATGGGATTTAGAGTCTGGGGTCAGAACTGGGCTTTGTATCAGGGCACGACTTCAGTCGTGCCGAAAACGGCTGAAAATACGTTGGGCTTTACAGGCTGCGGAACAACTCTGGTTGTTGAAGGGTACGGCCTACCTCGCCGCAGCGAGCATTAGGCCGTACGTAATTAATTGAAAACAAGTCCGGCTTTAGCCGCTGAGGGCCGCGGTCTACCGGCAACGGCGACTTTTTCCGCAGCCTCTATGAGCCTCGGACCATGTCGACGAAGAGTTGATGGACGCGGCGATCGCTCGAGAGCTCAGGATGGAAGGTGGCCGCCAATAGTTTGCCTTGCCGCACCAGGACGGGAAAACCGTCCCTTTCCGCCATGACCTCGACGCCAGGGCCAACACTGGCAATGCGCGGCGCACGGATGTAGACCATCTCCAGCGGTCCTCCTGGCAGCCTGGTTTCGCCCGTCTGGATGGCGCTGTCGATCTGCCGGCCATAGGCATTGCGTTCCACGCTGATATCCATCACGGCAAGACTTTGCTGGGCAGGATGGGAGACATTGCGGGCCAGGAGGATACAGCCGGCGCAGGTGCCGAAGGCCGGCTTTTGCTCAACGAAACGCTGCAAAGATTCAAGCAGACCGTCCCGTTCGAGAAATTTCAGGAACGTCGTCGACTCGCCACCAGGCAGGATCAAGCCGTCGAGACCCTCCAACTGCGCCGGCGTGCGGACCTCGACAGCGTCGGCACCAGCCTCGACAAGTGCCTGGGCATGGGCAGCAAAGTCTCCCTGGATGGCGAGCACCCCAATGCGCGGACGTTGCAAGAGGTTACCAGCCGCGGGTTTGCAGCAGTTCACCCTCTTGGAGGCCGGCGATTGCCAGACCTTGCATCGCCCCGGTCATCTGTTCGCTGACCTCGGCCAGAATCTTGGGATCGTTGTAATGGGCAGTGGCGATCACGATGGCCTTCGCTCTGGACTCCGCTTCCTCGCGTTCCTCAGGGTTGCGGACCGCGCCGGTTTTCGGATCCAGCTCCACATCGAGAGGGGTGGCGCCTTCCTTCATGAAGATTCCTGATCCAACAAAGACGGCCTCCGCCCCTAGTTGCATCATGAGGGCTGCGTCGGCAGGCGTAGCAATGCCGCCAGCAGAGAAATTCGGTACCGGGAGCTTGCCGGTCTTGGCCACCATGCGCACCAGTTCATAAGGAGCACGATGTTCCTTGGCAGCGGCGTAGAGTTCCTCGTCGCGCAGCACGGTGAGCGCTCTCATTTCGCTCACGATTTGCCGCATGTGCTTGACCGCGTGCACCACGTCCCCTGTGCCCGCTTCCCCCTTGGTGCGAATCATCGCCGCGCCTTCGGCGATGCGCCTCAGGGCCTCACCCAGGTTGCGCGCGCCGCAGACAAAGGGAGTGGTGAAGGAGTGCTTGTCGATGTGATGAAGCTCATCCGCCGGGGTCAGCACTTCACTCTCGTCGATGAAGTCGACTCCCAGGTATTGCAGAATCTGTGCTTCGGCGAAATGTCCGATACGTGCCTTGGCCATCACCGGGATCGAGACCGCACCGATAATCTGCTTGATCAGGCTGGGCTTGGCCATGCGCGCCACGCCGCCCTGGGCACGAATCATGGCCGGCACCCGCTCCAGCGCCATGACGGCAGTGGCTCCGGCGCGCTCGGCAATCACGGCCTGCTCGGTGCTCATCACGTCCATGATGACGCCGCCCTTGAGCATCTCCGCCAAGCCCAGCTTCAGCCGCAATCCGGTCGGGTAATTGCCATTCATTTCAGCCATCGTTCTGCCTCCACGGGACCTCTTGCGCGTCCGCGTTCCCCTCAAGTTTAACAGTTATTCAACGCGCTCACCGTGCCTCGGGGACAACCATGACCAGCGCCCACTGCGGTATACTCTGTCTCACGATGGCAGCCAATAAGACGTTTTATCTCGAGACTTTCGGTTGCCAGATGAACGTGCATGACTCAGAGAAAGTCATCGGCACGCTGCGTCATGAGGGATACGCCCAGGTAGATACCGAGGCTGCCGCCGATCTGATCCTGTACAACACCTGCTCTATCCGCGACAAAGCGGAACAAAAAGTCTTCAATCGGCTGAACGATTACAAGAAGCTGCACGCTTCGGGAAAACGATTTGTGGTCCTGGGCTGTGTGGCACAGCAGGAAGGGGAGCGGATCTTCGAGCGCGCGCCTTATGTCTCGATGGTTTCCGGATCGGCGTCCTACCGGAAATTACCCGAAATGCTGGTTCGCCTCGAGGCAGGGGAGTCGCGGATCACCGGCCTGGACGACCGGCAGACGGAAGAGACGTTTGAAACTGAGTTCACCGCCCGCACCAATCCTCATCGGGCTTACATCACCATCATCGAGGGTTGCGATAAGTTTTGCGCCTATTGCGTTGTGCCTTATACGAGGGGCAAGGAGCGCAGCCGTACTTCGACCTCGGTTCTGGCCGAGGCGCGCAGGGTGGCAGAAGCGGGATACACGGAAATCCAGCTGCTGGGGCAAAACGTTAATTCGTATAAGGACCGCGAAGGGAAGTGCACGTTCGCCGAATTGCTGGCCGCGGTAGGGGAAATTCCGGGGATTCGCCGGGTGCGCTTTACCACCTCACACCCGCGTGACTTTACTCCGGACATCGTGGCCGCCATCGACGCGGTGCCGACCTTGTGCGACCACGTTCATCTGCCGGTGCAAAGCGGGTCGACGCGGGTGCTGGCAGGAATGCAGCGGGAATATAGCCGGGAACAATATCTGCAGCGGATTGAGTGGATCAAAGCAGCGCAACGTCCAATCAGTATTACGACCGACATGATCGCGGGATTTCCAGGAGAGACCGAAGAGGATTTTGAACAGACACTGAGCTTGCTGGACGAGGTTGGCTATGACGCGGTGTTCGCTTTCAAGTTCTCACCGCGGCCGAATACTCCTGCCTTGTCCCTGGCTGACAGCATCCCAGAAGAGGAGAAGAGCCGCCGGTTGCAAGTGCTGATGGATCGCCAGCGCGAGATCCAGAGGTCACGTTACGCCAGTCACATAGGGCAGGTCATGGAAGCGGCCGTTGAAGGATATAACACCCAAAGAGGGCAAGTGATCGGCCGCAGTTCGCAGAATAAGACGGTTAATTTCACTACACCGCAGCCTATCAGCCCCGCTCCCGGTAGCTATGTTCCGGTGCGGATCACCCATAGCCATCCCAACAGCCTGGTCGGCGAGGCCATCTCCTAACAACGCCGAACGGAGTTGATTATGGATGTCGACACGAAGACCCGCGGTCTCGTCAAGGATCCGGCCGGCACGGATGTGGAAATGAAGATCCGCGGCCTGGTTATGGATCCGGCGACCAATATGCCGATCGTGATCTTGAAAGATGTCAAGAGCGACACGGTTCTCCCTATCTGGGTTGGCATGTACGAGGCTAATGCCATTGCGCTGGAGATTGAGAAATCGTCCACCCCGCGCCCGATGACTCATGACCTGCTGAGAAACCTCGTGCGGGGGTTGAACGCAACGGTGGAAAGAGTGGTCGTGACTGAACTTAAGAACGACACCTTTTATGCCGTGATCTGGATGGAGCAGGGTGGAGAGGTGGTTTCGCTTGACGCTCGCCCATCCGACGCCCTGGCCTTGGCGCTGCGCTCCGACTGCCCGATTTATGTGAGCGAAGAGGTCATCCGGATCGCGAAACTCGCTCCCAGCATGGCGGAGACCACGCCGGAGGAATTACGGCGCTGGCTGGAAGGTCTCAACGATGAAGACCTGGGACGCTACAAAATGTAGAACCCGCCCGGAGTTCATCCTCCGGGCGTGGGAGTCGACGCAAGTATAAGATAATAATTTACTTATTGGCTCGCCGAAGGCCTTTACAGGCGCATATTTGGGCTGGCCATTTTGTTCAGATCCGCTTAAACAAGTAAAGTAAATCTGAAGCTCTTCCAGTCCCTCAGTGAGGAACCACGAGGAATCCTTTGGGCGATTTAGATACTCCAGAGCTTGCCGGTCCCAGCCGATTCGCGCTGGTCAAACGCTATCTCAGTCTCGAAAAAATCAAGGCTGTATTCACCCAGTCCCACGCTAACCGCGGACTGGAACGATACCGCCGAGCGGGTATCACCGCGTCTTCCTCTTTTATTGCCAAAGCGCTCAACATCCTGATCAGTTTTCTTTCGGTTCCGCTCACCGTGCATTACCTGGGCGCTGAACGTTACGGGGTGTGGCTTACGATCAGCAGTTTGATCACCTGGATGTCGATGACCGACTTCGGGCTGGCCGGCAACGCGCTGGTGAATGTGTTGGCGGAAACCAGCGGCAGGGAAGACCGTCAGGGAGCGCAACAATATTCCGCGTCTGCCTTCTGGGCGTTGAGCGGCATCAGCGCCGTCGCCGGTGTCCTCTGCCTTGCCACCTTCCGGTTGATACCCTGGCGGGCCGTTTTTAGGACTTCTGCTGCAACGTCGACTCACGAACTGCAAGTGGCTGTCGCCCTGACCTTATTCTTCTTCGTGCTGAACTTTCCTCTCAGCATGCAGAATTCGATTTATGGCGCGTACCAGGACGGGTTTCTCGCGAATATCTGGGGAATTGGGACCAACTCAGCATCTCTATTGGCGCTCATCTTTGTGTCCCGCACCCATGGCGGGCTACCGCAACTGGTGCTGGCCCTGTCAGGAACGAGGGCCTTCATCGCGGTGATCAACTATGTCTACATGTTCCGCCGCTATGACTGGCTGCTTCCTGTTCCGTCGGCCGTACGCTGGCAATGCGTCAAACGTCTCTTTAGCCTGGGCGGGAAGTACCTGGTGACGCAACTTGCCTCGTTGGGTATTTACCAAAGCCAGCCGATCATCATCACCCAGATGCTGGGCCCGGCGAAGGTCGTGATCTTTGTCGTGGCTTACAAGATCATCGCGTTGCCGATGGACTTGTGTTTCATGGCGACGCAGCCGTTTATTTCCGCTTTTGGCGAGGCCAGGGCCCGGCACGACTGGAAATGGATCCGTGGCGCCTACAAGAATGCGACCAGGGCCTCGTTGGCTTTTGGTCTTCCCACGTTGCTGGTGGTCGCGCTTACCGCAAAGCCGGTCATCCGGATCTGGGCAGGCGCCATTGCGGTTCCCAGCGTTTCGCTGATTTGCTGGTTGAGCATTTACAGCTTGATTGGCATTTGGCTCATGGCAGCCGGGCAGATGATGATCGGGCTGGAGCGCGTCAATCCGCTGGCAATTTCTCTGGTTCTTTGTGCGCTGGGCGTGATTGCATCTGGCATAGCGCTGTCTCCGCACTGGGGTCTGACCGGCATAGCCTTTGGCATGGCGATCAGTAAGGTAGTGACCTTCTGGCCCATCCAACTCCGCGAAGTGCGACGGCTGCTTCGACCCACAGGAGATGAAGTTCCGGCGGGAGCCTGAGAAGTCTCCGGATGGCCGCGTTCGCTCGGGTCAGAAGTCATAGCATTGACGGCCCAACCGTCACTTCCAGTTTTTTCTGCAGCACCCAAGTCACCATTTCGTCGTTACCAACTTTCCCACCAATCGATCCGGATTGTCTTTGACATAGGACGAACAGTGCGGCCATACTGTGTTCAGTGACACTTAACAAATTAGCGACACTTAACAGACCACTGGACGCGTCGACAAACGATGAAAATCGCTTTCGTCAATCAGCCGATCGACACCATAATCCCCCCGAACCAGAACTCCGTAGGTGCTTGCACTTACTGGGTTGCTCGTCCGCTCGCGCAGTCTGCTGAGGTCCTCGTCTATGGCCTCAGAGACAACCATGGAAATCCGGCATCCGAAGGCAGGGAATCAGGAATTGACTTTCGTTTTTTTTCCGCGACGCGAGAAGACAAGTGGCGATTCAACCTGCTAAAGAAGCTGGCTAAGTTATTTCCTCGATCGACGCCGATATCCACCTCACGTTGGCTGTTTCCTGATTATGGCCGTCACGTCGCGGCCGATCTCCAGCGACAGGGTTGCGATGTGATTCATTTGCAGCATTGCTCTCAATATGCCCCTGCCATTCGAGCCTTAAATCCAAACTCAAAAATCGTTTTGCATCTGCACAGCGAATGGTTTTCCCAGAGCAATCCCAGGGTGTTAGCCCGCCGCTTGCGTGCCGTCGACCTGGTGACTACGGTTGGGGATTATGTAACGGATAAGACCAGGCAGTCCTTTCCGGTGGTAGCAGATCGATGCGAGACGACTTACAACGGGATCGACGTGCGGGAGTTTGTCAAAGAGTACGACTACTCTCAAAGCAGGCGGCGCAAAGTAAAGCGCATTCTCTATAGCGGAGCGGTCTCACCGCACAAGGGCCTTCACGTGCTGCTGGATGCATTTGTTATGGTGGCGCGGCAGTATCCAGATGTGGTGTTGGACATTGTTGGCCCGATAGGGAACTATCCCATCCAGGAAAGTTTTGATGTGCGCGATCTGGAAGCGATCCGCAGGGTGGCCCCGTTCTATGCGAACAGCCTCTGGGGCCTGGTCAAGTCCAAAATCCTCGGCAAGGCCTCGGACAAGAACGCGTATCTAAACTACCTGCAAGCCGGGCTCCCGGCCGATGTGGCCGCTAAAGTGTGGTTCCTGGGAATGTATCAGCGGCCGGAATTAGTAGACCGATATTATGAGTCCGACATTTTTGCCTTTGCGCCTATCTGGGATGAAGGTTTTGGCCTGCCGGCGGTAGAGGCGATGGCCGCCGGTCTGCCTGTGGTGACCAGCCGCTCAGGGACCCTGGTGGAAACCGTGGTGGACGGCAAGACTGGAATCCTGGTTGAAAAGAACAATCCGGAGCAGTTGGCGGATGCGCTGCTAAGGCTGCTGAACGACGCTGATTTGCGTGAAGCTATGGGTCGTGCCGGACGTCAGCGAGTGATGGGGCATTTCACCTGGGACCGAATTGCAAAAGGGATGCATACCCGGTACACGACGTTGTGTGCCTCCTAGCGCGACCAGGGAATTCGTTCAGACCCAGGCCTCGGGGCCCGAAAGGAAATTGGTCCTATTTCGGTTAGTTAACAGAATATATGTTATCGGACGTGATTACCCGAAAGATAAGGCCCGACCGTTCATTTGCACTGCATCTAATTCATTGATGCTTGACGTAATGCAGTTCCTTTTGCTGCTTGGGTCCTGTTTTTCCTAGCTATGATGCGACCGTTCCCCCCCGGCGGTTTCCCACCGAATGGCCTCGCCCGGCATTCGCCAACCTGATGGTTGCCCCTTCGGGATGCGGAGACGAAGTGAATCGTCAAAATCGATACCTTCCCACCTTGGATGGCTGGCGTGCCGTGGCGGTCATCGGAGTCATCCTTTTCCATGGCCGGTCGGGCTTCTTCGCTGAAGATTCGTTGCTGTACAGGGTCTGTGCTCACGGGCTCCTTGGTGTCGACGTCTTCTTTGCCATCAGCGGCTTCCTGATTTGCGGGCTGCTGCTGAAGGAGTATGAAGATGAAGGCGACATCAGCCTGCGCCGGTTCTACCTGCGACGATGCTTTCGCATCCTGCCCCCCTACTACGTTGCGCTGGCGATCTTTTGTGTCGTGTCGCTATTGGGCGTGATCACGCTCAACAATGCCGACCTGCCAAGTTGTTTGCTGTTCTACCGCAACTACCTGCCTCTGGGGACAGATGAACGCGGCGGGTTTTATACCGCCCACTTCTGGACGCTCGCGATGGAGGAGCACTTTTACCTTTTTTGGCCCATGTTGCTCCTGGTTGCGAAGCCGCGGCGAGCGGGCAAAGTGGCGTTCCTGCTGGCCATGCTGGTCTTCGCCTGGAGAGTGGTGGAAGGGCATTTTCTGCTATTGGCCGGCTTGCTGCCGCAGGCAAACCTGTTGACCCGGACCGACACCAGGATGGACGGATTATTGTGGGGCTGCCTCGCGGCCATCTACTTTCCCAGGATCCAGCGTGTGGTTGGGCGCATTCGTTTTTCGCAGTTGTGGCTGGTGCCCCTGGTATTGCTGGTTATTACGCAGCTCATGCATGTTCCGGGCTTGACCCTGTGGCGGTCGATTCTGCTACCCGTGCTGCTGGTAAGCACGGTCACCCAGCCGGAAAGCTGGTTAGGGCGGGCTTTGGAATGGCAGCCGATGCGATGGATTGGAACGTTGGCTTACAGTCTTTATATCTGGCAGGAGCTTTTTCTGCCCGAAATCGCATCGGTGATGGCGCGAGGAAGCTTTAGCGCTCTGCAGCGGCCGCCGTGGAATTTGCTGGCGCTCCTGGTGGCAGCATGTCTGAGCCGTTATCTGGTCGAGATTCCGATGAACCGTGTTGGACACCGGTTAAGCGCATCGCCACTCACGCTGACCAAATCGACTGCGTCCCCAGTACCTTCCTGAACCGCCTGGCAGTGGCGGATCAAACCACTTTCGAATCTTTGAGCCACATGGTGAGCACCAGCGCGGCCGCGAAGATGAGTGCCAGGGTGAGGCCGCTCCACAGCCCGTAAATACCAAAGCGGGTTCTGAAGCACAGTAGATATCCGATAGGTAAGCCGATGATTCCGTACGCCACCAGGTTGACCAGCATGGGGCCGCGGGTTTTGCCCAAGCCGCGCAAGGCGCCGGTACCAATGCCCTGGATACCGTCGAAAACTTGAAAGATGGCCGCCACTGCCAGCAGGCGCACTCCGACGAGGACGGTCTGCGGATCGTGGGTATACACGTGGATGAGGGCCTGGGGAATGGTTATGAACGCTGTTGCCGCCAAGGCCATGAACACGACACCGAGCCCGATGGCCATGGATCCATTGCGGCGGGCGAGGGGCTGATTCCCTGCTCCGATCGCATGGCCTACCGAAATGGCCGCTGCGGCCGAAACGCCTAGCGGCACCATATAGGTGAGGCTGGCTGAATTCAGCACGATCTGATGTGCGGCCAGGATGTCGGGAGAAAGCCGTCCTGCCATTAGGGTGGCGAGCGAAAATGCTCCCACCTCAAACAGCAATTGCGAAGCGGCTGGCCACCCTAGCTGCAGCAAGCGGCGAAAGAGTGCAGGGCGCAGACCGGGCCAATGGGCAAACAAGGGGTGACCGCGTTCCCGCTCGTGCCGCCATGCCCACCAGATCAGCACGCCGGCCATGTAAATCCGGGCCACGCAGGTAGAGAGTGCGGAACCGCGCACGCCCATGGCGGGAAGGCCGAGCTTGCCGTAGATCAGCGCCCAATTGCCGAACCAGTTGACGAGATTGGCCGAGATGAGCGCAAACGTCACCGGCCTGACTTTGCCGACACCCTGCAGATAACGCCGGAAGGCAACGTAGATGAGCAGTGGGAGCGCGCTGAAATTGAGCAATTGAATATATTGCCTGGCAGGTGTGCGCACCGCTTCGGTGATGCCGATGATTGGAAATAGATGGGGGGCGAAGCCGACCACCAGCATGGCCAAGGGTGCGAAAACGATGGCGAGGTAGACGCCCTGAGCCAGGGCGCGATGGCAATCATCAAAGTCTCCGCGGCCGAAGGCTTGGGCCACCAGGGTGTCGAGCCCCAGCAGCAATCCAATGCCGAAGAGCGCAGGCACATAGAAGATGGCGCTGCTGATGCCTACGGCGCCGATGGCCGCCGGGCTCAGTCGTCCTACCATGATGGTGTCCACGATGGACATGGCCATCCACCCCAGTTCGGAGAGCACGACGGGGATGGCTAATCGCAACAAGGCCGCCAACTCGGTGCGAAAACGCGAGGGGCTGAGCGATTGCGTGGCTGGAGCACGGGACGACATGGGTCCTTTCACCTTAACCGATCCTGACGGCGGTGGATCAGGAGGGGATCTTTGCTGGGGTAATTTCAAGATGGTAAAGTCAATGAGGCGCGCAATGTTTGCCGGTTTGACCGGGAGAGATGGCCGAGTGGCTTAAGGCGCACGCTTGGAAAGCGTGTGTACCGCAAGGTACCGTGGGTTCGAATCCCACTCTCTCCGCCATAAAAGGCCCCCATAAAGCATGGACCAGACCTACCCCATCGTGGAGCTTTTCAAGCTTTTCGTCGTAGCAGCACTAGTGCTCTGGTTCTGGCGGCGTTTTCGCGGCGGTCGTCCTCCCACTCCGATGCACCCTTCCCCAGCAGATGACGCCTTGCTGCTTCGAAAGAGGCGAACCAGGAAGCAAGACTCAGAGGGTCCTAGCCTGCGAGCGCATTTCCGGCTGGGGCATGTATGGAGAGCAAGATAAACGCCAGAAACCTGCTTAAAAAGATGCTTTGGCGGGGTGCAATTCTTCTCTGTCTTGTAGCCGTGCCGGCAACGTGTGCACACGCCTCGATCGCGCTGCTGATGGAAGAGCCTTATGGCACATTTGGCGCCATGAACCCTACCGGGCACGCCGCCGTCTATTTCAATCGCATCTGCGCAGATACGCCGACGGTGCTGCGCACTTGCCACGATGGCGAGTATGGCGTCGTGATCAGCCGCTACCACAAGATCGACGGCTATGACTGGCTCGCGATCCCCCTGGTTGCCTATCTCTACGCTGTCGATTCGGTGAACGACATCCCCGCAACGGTGGACAAGGAACAGGTGATGACCCTGCGCGATGCCTACCGCATAAAGCACTTGCTCGCACTCGCACCGGACAACATGCAGGGTGGTTCCCCAAAAGGCGAGTGGTACGAACTGGTAGGTTCGTCCTACGACCGGACCATCCACGGCTTTCAGGTCAACAGCACTCCGGCCCAGGACCAGCGATTCATCGCTATTTTCAACGACCGACGCAACGTCGGCCACTTCAATATCCTCTTCCACAACTGTGCAGACTTTTCTCGCGTCGTTCTCGATATCTACCTGCCCCATGCGATTCATCGTAACTTCATTGCTGACGTCGGCCTGATGACCCCTAAGCAGGTCGCGCGCTCGCTGGTCAGTTATGGCAAGAAGCACCCCGAGATCGACATGACTGCCTTCATCATTCCGCAGGTGCCCGGCAGTATGCCTCGCAGCCACGCCGTTGACGGCGTGGCTCAGTCGCTGATTGAGAGCAAGAAGTATCTTCTCCCGATGGTCTTCTTAGCCCCCGAAGTTACCGGCGGAGTCGTCGTCGCTTATCTGGCTGACGGTCGTCTCAAGCTGCCCAAGGGGACGCCCACCTTCGAGATAGGTGACGAGGAAATGACATCGTCGCCAACATCCCGCCCCGTGCTACCCGTCCCGCCACCGCAAACAGCGCCCGCGTCCTCTCCTCCGCCGGCCACTGCAAATCCGGCTTCTCCGCAGCGTTGATTCGGGTAGTCTCTTTGCCAGGCTTGGTCGTTGATCGACACTGAGGATCGAGACAGAGTAGCCATATTCCCCCCCGGATGCAGTCTTAGAAAAACACTTCGGGCGAAACATGAAAGCGTTCGCTTAGCTTAGCAATGTGATCTTTGTTCAGATCGCGCTTGCCGCTTAGCACCTCAGAAACGATACTCGGTGTTCCGAAGACGTCGGTAAGGTCCTTCTGTTTCAGACCGTGCTGCTCCATGAGAAACATGATCACTTCAATAGGTGAGGCTTTTGGCAGGGTATAGTGCCTCTCTTCAAAATCCTCAATCAGAAGTGTCAGCAAGTCAGCAAATTCACTCTCCTCTTTCGTCATTTTGCCACTCAGCAAACCCTCCAGAACTTTGATGTAGTTTTCGTTCTGCTCCTCGGTGCGAACAATTTGAGGAGGAGTCTTCGCGACTAGCTTCGCGTATGTTGCTGTCGGCGCGATCATTTGTTCCACCTTCCTTTGTCGTACTCGGCGTGTGTCAGTACCTCTCGAATGAACAGTGTCTTGGGATAAAAGATTACCGTTACGAGCCGATAGCTGCTCCCTTTGATGTTGAAGACCGTATACTTTCCTACTCCGTCTGCAGACGGGAACACTTGTCGAACTCCGGCCAGAGATTTCCACGAGGCCTTGCGCGCGATTCGATACAAAGCGTCCAGCGCAACATCCAAGCCATCACCGTGCGTCTGTGCTGCTTCCAAAAGCATCCTTCGGCTAATGATGTGCACTGCTTTAGTCTACTTCGCATTTTGCGAACTCGGCAAGGAAATATTCGCATTTTGCGAACCCTCCCAGGATTCCTTTCAGTCATCTGGCTGCAGAGCGGTTACCACCTCCATGAACGGATGCAGGGGCCCCCTGGCGCGGCTTCAACTCGCGCGTGCCCAAGCAATGGAAGGAGACCCAGTCGCCGCGCAGAAGCCCTATCAAGACTTCCTCCGTCTCTGGCAAGACGCTGATCCGAACATTCCGATTCTGATCCAGGCAAAGGTCGAATACGCCAAATTGAACTTGACCGAACTGCGAGCCAATGATACAAGCCGCTAACCGGTTTGTTGGTTTACGTTTGGAGGTTCTCGTTATTGATCTCGCTAAACATACTTAGTTGACCAAAAGCAGCATTGCAGCTTATAAATTACCAATGCATGCCTCCACGCAGATCAATCAACAGCAGGTCCAATCATTAATATTCCCTCAATATCCGTGCAGACAATTTACTAAGAGTTAGTCTCGAGTTATGCTAACTTGTCCCATAACATAGTTAGCTTCAGAAGACAAATGCGCTCTCATCGCCTGTGCATGTAATGCTGACACGGGGTTCAAGTAAAAATTATGCGGCCCGCCGGGTAAGTTACCAGTGGTTACTTACCAAATGAAGTCGGTTTATGTCGCTCAGCAATTATTACCCAGATTTGTAAGTTTTTCCCTGCGAAAGGATGTCATACGCAACCGTGCGCAAGCTTTAGCGCTTAATCATGCGCGCCTGGTTACGTTGAGGTAGAAAGACTGATTACCTCACGAGAGTTTCATGCCTGAAGTTGATCGTCAGCGAGGGTAATTTCTTCAGGCACAACCCTTCCCTTCTCAAAGCGTGAATCCTGGCCCTGGGACCCGCGGAGATTCAACCCCCGTCACTGCTCCATTGCATCACTCACTGCCTCGTAGCGCTTAGACAATATTCCTTTGGATTGAGGTAGTACGCATGTTTCTTAAGAAGTCTGGGGCCATTTTCGCCCTGCTGTTCGCCCTCTTCGTCAGCTGCACCCAAGGCAGCCTGGCTTCCACGATCACCGTGGTACCCTCGGAAGCTCAGACACAGATTCAGGCATCCATCAACAATAGCCATAGCGGCGACACTATTTATTTTCAGACGGGCACCTACAATCTGACGAACCTCACCTTGCAGCCAGGGCGCAGCTATATCGGATCAACCCAGGGCCAATCGATTAAACGTTCCGGTGAGAAGGAAGAGGGATGGAACTCCGCAGCACACCATTGTCTGCGGTCTGCTGATGCACTCCAGCCTGGCGGTAACCACTGACGGTATACCCCTCGGACTGAGCGCGATCAAGTTCTGGAGCCGGGATCAGTTTTACGGATGCAACGCGCTGAAGAAGAGAATTAATCCCACTCGGGTACCCATAGAAGTCAAGGAAAGCTTTCGCTGGCTGGAGAACTTGCGCCAATCCACTGCGCTCTTCGACGAGCCGCGGCGCTGTATCCACATCGGCGATCGGGAGAGTGATATTTACGAACTGTTCTGTACGGCACAGCAGGTGGGAACGCATTTCCTGGTGCGCACCTGCGTGGACCGGCTGGCCGGAGATGGCCAGCACACCATCGCGGATGAGATGAAAGGGGTACCTGTCCGGGGGCTGCATCGCATTCAAGTGAGTGACGACCGAGGTCAGATCGGGGAGGCGGTTCTGGAGATCCGCTATCGCCGCATCCGCGTGCTTCCTCCTATCGGCAAGCAGAAGCAATACCCTGATCTGAATCTTACTGTTATTCATGCTCAGGAGCGGGACAAGCCGCGAGGACGAAATAGGATCGACTGGAAACTGATCACTGACCTTCCGGTGACCTCGCGCCGCGATGCCCTGGAGAAGATCCATTGGTACAGTCAGCGATGGAAGATCGAGACCTTCCACAAGATTCTGAAGTCAGGCTGCAGAGCAGAGGCGTCAAAACTCCGCACCGCGGAGCGGCTCGTCAACTTCCTCTCTATCCTGTGCATCCTGGGCTGGCGCATCTTCTGGCTGACGATGATCAACCGCGCGATCCCCAACGCTTCGCCGGAGCTGGCTTTTACCAGCCTTGAGCTTCGATTGCTGGACCAGTTGGTCAACGACAAGAAGGGCGGTAAACCACGCACTAAGCCGCTTTCTGCTTATCTGGTCAAACTGGCCAGACTTGGCGGATACCTTGCCCGCGCCCATGATCCGCCTCCTGGCAATATGGTCCTCTGGAGAGGCGTCGCGCGCCTAACTGACATCCAACTCGGGTTCCTTCTCGGTGCTCAACTTGTGGGTAATTGAAAGGAACTTCGGACGCTTACATTATTCATGGGACGGGCGGGTATCCTGTGATGGCCTTCAGCGGAAACGGACTGACCGTTCAGCACCTGATTTTCGATGGTGGCGGGATCCACTTTTGGCAGGCCGTCTCCGGCGTCAACGTCGAGTACAATACCTTTCGCAATATTTCTTACGGACCGAATGGACAAACCGAGTGGCCCAATTGGCCCTCTACTGTCGCACTGTTCATCGATACAAGTGCGTCCAATTCCGATTTTTCCTACAACACCTTTCAAAATCTCAATTCTCAGATTCTGTACACCAGCTCGGACGAGAACCTGGGAGTGTCCGGAATTTTTGGGTATGGGTTCTCCAATACGACCATAAATAACAACACATTCAACACCGTCAATGAGGGCATTAAGATCTTCTTCAACAACACCAATGGCGCCAATGTTCACATCAACAATAATGCTTTTACCCAGGTTCACCGCATGGCTATCGAGATGCAGAACTCGCAAGTCACTAGCCTGGAAGTGGCCTACAACAATATTTCAAACCCGCTGTCTCCCTGGATGCTGACTTTCGGAATATCGGCTGCAATTGGAGGCGGCTCGGGCCTGGTCGTTCACAACAACTTCGTCGATGACCAGCTGCCGGCCGTATGCGGTCCAAGCTGCTGGGTGGGCATAGGGATTGAAGCCTGGGGCAACAACACCAAGGTTCTCAATAACACGGTGAGAGGATACTGGGCTACCGGCGTTGCCGTTGGCCTTTCCAGCAACCTGTTGGTGGAGGACAACGCAATATGCGGGCCAGACATGGCAATTAACAATATGTACATCAGCAACGAGAACCCGTATTCCCACTTAGGTGAAGTCTTTCAAAGCAACACAACTTCGACTGCGACAAACTGCCAGGAGTAATTAGTCTATTGGCTGGCCGACGGACATGGAGCGGAAAAGCGCTAAGTTGTTTTCCCGCTCCACGGTCCTATTTTTGAGAGGGCGAATGGCATCTACCCAGGGCTGTGTCTACAGCACGGGCAAGCATCCCCAGCAGATCTGGAATTGTAACGGTTTCAAACGACCTCCCATCCAAAGCCCGCGCACACCTTATTCCAGTCGGATTTAGGGGAACCATATACAACGCCCTAACGCAAGTTACTTTAGTGTGGAAGAGGCGGCCGCCCACCGCATCGAGTCTCCAGCACTTAAGTCATGTGGGCTGTGGGCTTTCCGGGTACCTGTTGAAATTTCAGGGTTGCATATGGCCTGACCATCTCTCTTAAGTAGTCCGAAAGTGATACTCCCATAACGGGATACCTCCAGTACGATTAGGTCATTCGATGGCCTTTCGCTCGGGACAATTTCCGGGCGTTGCTCGATGAAGTTCAACCTAATGAATGAGGTGTAACAATGCGTGTTCTTCCGACATGTGCCCTGCTGTTGTCTCTCTCTGCCCTCCCTGGCCTAGCCCAGAGCAACACACTGCCAGCCAACGCAAATGATGCGTCGGTAGACTATTCTGCTTTGCGCCAGCGCCTGGCCGATCAGAACAAGACCCTTACCGAACAGGTCACGACCCAGCGCTCGGTCGTAAAGAAGAACCAGGAGCTGCTGAAAGAAGCGCAGAAGCTTGACGCCTCCAACAAGAAGCTGTTGGAAGAGAAGAAGAAGCTGGAAGCGGAGAACACAGATCTGGAAAAGCAACGGCAGGCTCTGAAGTCCTCGCAGTCGCAGGTCCAGACCGCTCAGGCCGACGCGAAGCAGTAGGAAATCGTTTTCGGTCTTGCTAATCGGGCACGCATGTCACCGGGCTTCCCGCACCGCGGGAAGCTCGGGCGCGTTAAAGTCCGGGCAGCCGAAGGCAGGATGGTGGCGGCCACTCTCGGAGAGTGCTGCCCAACGGGCATAGGCGAGAAATTGTGTTGAACGAGTGCCCTGCTTCGTCGGTGTTTCATTGGCCAGTGAAAAATGCAATAACGAGATGGTGAACAATCCCCCACCCCCTCGTCATCAGACACCTCCTTCTCGTTTCAATCCTATCCAACCTTCCTTTCCTCTCAATGGCCGCGCTTCCCGCTGCCCACAAGCTGCTAAGTGTATGATCCTGCGGCAGTTGCCGGACGGCTGGGCATCGCTGGACGAGGCGGCTGCGGCCGCCGGCGACAGCGGCGTGCCTTGGGATCTCATGACACAATTCCAGTGCCTTTGGTCCGGAAAGGTTAAAGTCAAAAGAGAGATCCGATAATGCGTGAAATTAAGAACACCGAGCTTCTGCAGCAGTTCGCCAGTGACAACTATTCCGGGATTTGCCCCGAGGCATGGGCCTCGATGGAGGGTGCCAACCGCGGCCACGCGTCGGCCTACGGAAACGATCCGTGGACAGCGGCTGCCGCCGACGCTTTCCGGGATTTGTTTGAGACGGATTGCGAGGTCTTCTTTGCCTTCAATGGCACGGCGGCCAATTCTTTGGCGCTCGCTTCCCTCTGCCAGTCGTATCACGCCGTGATTTGCGCTCAGTCGGCCCACGTAGAGACCGACGAATGCGGCGCGCCGGAGTTTTTTTCCAACGGATCCAAGCTCCTGGTGGCCGAAAGCAGCGATGGCAAGCTTACGCCCAAAGCCATCCAGGAATTCGCGACCAATCGCCAGGACATACACTTCCCCAAGCCGCGCGCGGTCACGATCAGTCAATCGACCGAAACGGGCCGGGTCTATACCGTTGAAGAATTGCGCGCCCTCTCCTCGGTTTGCGTGAAACACGGGCTGCGGTTCCACATGGATGGAGCTCGCTTTGCCAATGCCTGTGCCAGTCTTGGCTGCTCACCCGCGGACCTCACGTGGAGAAGCGGTGTCGATGTGCTTTGCTTTGGAGGCACAAAGAACGGAATGGCGGTAGGCGAAGCGATTCTGTTTTTCAATCGCGAACTTGCGGAAGATTTTGACTACCGGTGTAAGCAGGCAGGACAACTGGCTTCGAAAATGCGTTTCCTTGCGGCTCCCTGGGTGGGCATGCTCGACAGCGGGGCATGGCTGCGGAACGCCGAGCACGCAAATGCCGGCGCCCGTTATTTGGCCCGTCAACTCTCTCAGATTGAGGGCATCCGCGTTGTTTCTGACCCTGAGGCGAACGCGGTGTTCGTCAACGCCTCCGACGAAATCCTCGAGGCGTTGCGCCAGCTGGGATGGATGTTCTACACCTTTATCGGCGGAGCGGCCCGCTTTATGTGCTCATGGGACACCGATCAGAAGCGGATGGACGAATTCTGCAAAGACGTTCGCTTGTGCGCGCAGTCTGCACTGGCTACCAGATCTCGAGGCTAAGCCCGCGGGCAGCTTTGTAGGACGCAATCAGTTCAAAATCGGCGCCGGTCAGATCAGCTATCCACCAAACGATAGCTTCCCCGAGTGTTTGTTCATAAGGTTCTTGAAGCGCTCCAATCGACGATTTCGCTGAGGGCAACGTGGATCGCTTCCGTTCGCGACTTCACTCCCAGGATTTTCGCCGCCTCATCGGCCAGATTTGTGTCCAGCCGGATCGAAGTCATGGTGAGAGCCATACAGGTTTTCTCCCTCATATGAACATTATCCTGCACCTCTATGCACGGTGCACGATTTTGCTTGCTCCCACGGCTGCTTCCACATCCCGTTAAGCGACAAACGGGACATCCATAGCGAAGGCTATACTGGATGCCGCACATGATGACACCGCGGCTCTCAACAGTCTTCTCCTTAGTCTTAGGCGCGCTTTGCTTTCTACCCTTATCCGCTCAACAACCCGCTTCCGCGCCCAGGCCGTCGAATCAGAACCCGAATGGTATGCGGGTCTACCTGCAGGCGGGACTCAAGACACACCAGCTTGGCCAACATGACTATCCCCAGTTTCTTGCTGACTGGAGCAAGATTCTCACCGAGCACGGCGCCATCGTGGACGGCTCGCTGCACCAGCCAAGCGCCCAGGAACTTGAGAATACCGACGTCCTGGTGATCTATAAGGGCGACGATGGGTACATGACGGATAGCACGAAAGCCGCGCTGGAAGCCTTTGTGAAACGTGGAGGCGGGATTGTGAGTCTCCATGATTCCCTGTGCGGCCCGGATCCCGCCTATTTCGCGACCCTGGTGGGCGGTGCCAAGAAACATGGCGAGGTGAATTACACCCTGGGTGCAGACATTCCCTATACGATCGTCGATAAAGCAAACCCCATCATGGCGGGCATGACGGACATTACGGTCTTCGATGAAGCGTTCTTCAACATGACGTGGGCGAAGGATCCGGCAATCCACGTGCTGGCGACGGCCATCATCCCGGGAACTCCAAGCGCGGGTACGCACAAAGGCGAAGTCGTGCCCCAGATCTGGACCTATGAACATACACTTGCAGGCGGACAGCCGGCACGAGCATTCGTCTGGATGCAAGGTCACACGTATGCGAATTTTGCCAACCCGCAAATTCAGGCCATGGTGCTGCGCGGTATCGCCTGGGCCGGAAAAAAGCCAGTGGATGAGCTGGTGAACTACAAGCCTCCGGTTCGCAAAGCACCGAGCCCGTATGGGAATGGCCAGTAGCTCCAGGAGAAGCATGCACCGGTTTCTATTGTTTGCGCTGCTCGCTTGTGCGACCTCTTATGCTCAGGCCAGCCACTGGCCGGCCCAGGACGGCAACTACGTTATCCAGAATTTTCACTTCGGCAGCGGCGAATCGATCCCGGAGTTGAAACTCCACTACCTCACGCTGGGTAAGCCTCATCGCGATGCAGCCGGTCACACCGACAACGTGGTCCTACTACTGCACGGCACCGGAGGCGACGCTCACTCGCTCTTAAACCCGATCTTTTCCGACGTGCTTTTCGGGCCCGGTCAACCGCTCGACATCACGAAGTTTTACATCATCCTTCCCGACGACATCGGCCACGGTGAATCGAGCAAGCCTTCCGATGGCTTGCGCATGCACTTCCCTCAATACGATTACGACGATATGGTCGCTGGGCAGCACACGATGTTGGTTGATGGGCTCCACGTCGATCATCTGCGCCTTATTCTCGGTACCTCGATGGGATGTATGCAGTCTTTCGTGTGGGGCGAGACCTATCCCAACTTCTCTGACGCACTCGCTCCCTTCGCTTGTCTGCCCGTGGAGCTCGCGGGACGCAATCGCATGTGGCGATACATGGCGATGCAGATAATCCGCGACGATCCTGCATGGAAGAACGGTGATTACACCACGGAACCAGTCGAGGGTCTTCGGGGGGCGGATGATTTGATCTTCGTCGCTGGATTGGCGCCGCTGCCGATGCAGAAACAATATCCGACCCGGGCCCTGGCGGAGGGCTTTGTCGATCGCACGCTGGACTCCATGATTGCGCATACCGACGCCAACGATTTTCTTTATTACGTCAATGCGTCGCGTAATTACAACCCGGAGCCGAAGCTCAGCACCATCACTGCTCCCGTGCTATGGATCAACTCCGCCGATGACTTCGTCAATCCGCCGGAGCTCGGTATCGCGCAGAAGATGGTTGCCAGGATGCCACACGCTAAGTTCATCCTTATTCCGGCTTCGGAGGAGACTCACGGCCACGGCACCCACACGCAGGCAGCCATCTGGAAAGATTACCTGGTTGCGTTTCTCGCAGAGACGGAGAAGAAGTGACGGCCTTAATTCAGCGTGAATGCGTAAAGCGTGTCACCGCCTCCGGCGATCAAATATTGATGTCCATCCAACAGGTAGGTTTCGGGCCCGTTTCCCACAGAACGCAGCATAGGAAAATGCCATAGGATTTCACCGTTGGCCGCGTTGAAGGCGATCAGATTCCGGTTGTAGTCCCCGCTAAAGAGAAGGCCGCCTGCAGTGGTCAGGATTCCCGCACCAACGTAACCGCCTCCCGCCGAGTCAGCGGTTGTATAAGGATGGCTCCACTTCACCTCTCCGGTCTTATAATCCAGCGCTTCCAGAACGTGTTGCGACCACAGATTGCGAGTCGATCCCCCATAACCTTCGGGATTGGCGCTGGTATCCGTCAGGTAGGTAACGCTGTAGCCACGGGTCGCGTTGACGTAGAACAGGCCGGTCTGCGGGCTGTAGCTGGGAGGCATCCAGTTGGTTCCACCACCTCCGTTGATGGTTAGCAAATTGCCATCGACGGAAGGTTCTCTCTGCGGGTCGGGGATGGGCTGGCCTTTGGCATCAATCCCCTTGGACCAATTCAGCGCAACGAACGGCTTGGAGATAATGTGAGCTCCGTTGGTCCGATCGAGGACGAAGAAATAACCGTTGCGTGCTGCCTGAGCCAGCAGCTTTCGCGGCTTGCCATCGACCTCGGCATCAAAGAGAACCGGTGTTTCGGTATTGTCCCAGTCGTGGGTATCGTGAGGCGATCCCTGAAAATACCAAACCAATTTGCCGGTGTCCGCATTGAGCGCAACAATCGAACAGGTCCAAAGATTAGCGCCCGGTCTGCCTTGCCCCGCCATCACCGGATTGGCGTTGCCTGTTCCCCAATAAAGCAGGTTGAGCTCAGGGTCATACGTTCCGGGCAGCCACGTCATGCCGCCGCCATGGCTCATCGCGCTCTCGTTCGGCCAGGTCTCCGATCCGGGCTCTCCCTTGGCGGGTTCGCTATTCCAACGCCACTGCAGCTCTCCGTTCTCTGGATCGCGCGATTCAAGATAGCCAGGAACGTCGATGGCATCCCCGCCGACGCCCACGATTACGTGGTTCCCCACCACCATCGGCGCTCCGGTGGTGAAGTACTGCATCTTCTCGTCGGCTACTTTCTTTCTCCAGCGCTCTTTACCGGTCGCGGCATCGAGCGAGATGAACCAGCCATCCGGGGCCATGAAGTAGAGCCAGTTGCGATACATGCCGACTCCCCGATTCCCTATCAGGTGGCCGCCTTTATCTACCCAGTCGTAATGCCATAGCTCCGCACCCGTGCGTGCGTCGAGGGCATACACGTGATCGGGAATAGTGAAATAGAGAACACCGTTCACCATCAAGGGTGTGGACTTGATATCGGGCTCTCCGACGCCGCGCATGGCGCCGCCGGCAATCTTCACGCGATACATCCAGGCCAGCGACAGATGGCGGACATTCGCAGTCTCGATCTGGGTCAGAGGGCTGAATCGACGCCCGGAGTAGTCTCCGTTATAAGTGGGCCAGGTGTCGACGGGTTCCTTTTGCAGCAGCTTGTGGGGATCAAGGCCCTGGGCATTTGATAGGTTGGGCAGCAATGCCAGCAGGCAGCAAAAGACTAGTTTCACTTCAGGGTCACCAGATAGGCCGTAAGGTCGTGCATCTGCTGATTGGTGTACTTATCCAACATCTGGCGATGGAAGACCAGCTTGTCTTCCACCTTACGGTGACGCCTTTTCGAGAGCGATCGAGCGGTAGTTGCCGGCCGCATCGTCAGAGCGAGACATAAAAGTCATCGAGATGCTTGAGGGTTCCGCTGATCTGCGTACCATCTTTTAGGATCACCGTAACTTTGGTAGCGGATGGCTGGCTGGGGCCCGGGTACAAGAATCTTTGTTGCAGATCGGGCGGGTCCATTTTTGACCCAATGTGCGCCAGGTCACCAGTGACGGAGTGGCAGGTATTGCATTTTCCTGCGCCGTTGAAATAGGCCTCGCCTGCCTTGGCATTTCCGGTTACCACGTTCAGCGCTTTGTAGGTTCCCCGGTTCGCTGCCAGCTCCACTTGCAGATGGAGATATTCCGCGATATCGCGCAATTGCTCGACTGGTTAAAGAGGGGAAGGCGGGCATTCCTTTCGCCGGTCTTCCCTCGTGCACGGTTTGGCCGATAAGTTCTCCCTGGTTGTCGTCGAGTACCACGGGCGAGCGCAATAGATCGGGACCACTTGCGCCACGAGCATTCTCTCCGTGGCAAAAGCCGCACGTTGACGCGAAGATCTTTGCACCCTCGGCGGCCATCTTGGCGTCCGGCATCCTGCCCAGGCCAAGGAACTCCCGAGTGCGAATTCCCCTGGGATCTTCTTGTTGCTGGGTTGACGTTTCCTGGCTTGCGGCCGGCGCGCTCTCCTGCGCCCAAGACTGGGAAAGCGGGGGAAAACGAGGAACAGTGCCACGGCCCATTCTCCTCGGCTGATCCCCATACCGTCCTAAGATATACTTGCGCCTCGCCCGGCAAACAAGCCCCGGGCTGGCATCGCGGCCGGACCAGTCTCTCCGTCAAAATCTTCAACAAAGCGGCAGGACGCAGGGTTTCCGTGTGCTAAAGTCCTTGGGTATCCACGACAGGCAATTTGTGTGCAAGCGCTCCCGGTGACGAGCGGAGGAGCAGCATAGCGGGACTGGGCCCCGGTAGAGTTCATCGACCTCAGGAGTGGCCATGCCTTCCCGACCCAAGCGCCGACCACGCGCCTCTATGGCTGCATTGTGCCTGACCATCCTGCTGATTAGTTGTAAAGAAAAGCAGCAAGCTCCTGAAGCGGGACCTCCTGAAGTTGAAGTCACCGAGGTTACCCAGCGCAATGTTCCCATCTACCAGGAGTGGGTGGCGCAGTTAAACGGCCGTTACAACGCCGTAATCACTCCCAGGGTTCAGGGCTATCTGCTGCGGCAAAACTACCGCGATGGTTTCTTCGTGAAGAAGGGACAGCTTCTCTACGAAATAGATCCGCACGCTTTTGAAGTGGCGATTGCACAAGCGAAAGCCCAGGTGGCCGAGGCGGTGGCGAATTTATCCAATGCCGAGAACAACGTCGCGCGCGACCGGCCACTGGCGGCACAAAGCGCTATTCCACAAAAACAGCTGGATACCGATATCGCAACCCAGGCAGCGAATCGTGCTCAATTGGACGCGGCCAAAGCACAGTTGACCCAGGCAGAATTGAATCTGTCCTGGACCAAGGTCTACTCCCCGATCAATGGCATCGCTGGGCTCTCCGCCGCCCAGGTTGGCAACCTGGTGGGCACCACCACGACTATGACCACGGTCTCGCAGGTCAACCCTATCTGGGCCTATTTCAATATCAGCGAGAGTGACTATCTCACCGAAGCGCAGAGAGCTTTTCGCTTGATTAGTGGGCAGCGCGTGGCCAGCCCAGTTCTGGAGTTTATACAGGCAAACGGACTCCCTTATCCGAAAGGGACGCATTGTGCTGGTCAATCGTGAGGTCACGAGCCAGACGGGGACGATCGAGTTGGTGGCCGAATTCCCCAATGCGGATGCGGTTCTGCGCCCGGGCGGATTCGGACGTGTCAGGTTTCAGACCCGGATGAATGAAGGGGCGCTCCTGGTGCCGCAAGCAGCCGTCATCGAAGTGCAATCGATGTATCAGGTTGCGGTGGTCAATCCGGACAATAGGGCTAGCTTCCGGACGGTGACGGTGGGCAGCCGCGTTGGCCCGGACTGGATCATTACTGAAGGATTGAAGCTCGGTGACAAGGTCATCGTGCAGGGCTTTATGAAGGTCCGAGACGGCACGCCGGTGAGTGCGAAGCCATACGTCGCTCCCGCGGAGCGCAACTAATGTCAAAGTTCTTCATCAACCGGCCCATCGTGGCCATTGTTATCTCGATTTTGATGGTCATTTCCGGCGTGGTGGCTTTGCTCGGCCTGCCGATCGCACAGTTTCCTGAAATCGCCGACCCACAGATTCAGGTTACTGCCAATTACACCGGCGCCGATGCCAACACGGTGGCCCAGTCGGTAGCCACCCCATTGAGCAGCAGATGGCGGGCGTCGACGGCATGAACTACATGTCCTCGCAAAATGCGAGTAACGGCCAGATGTCTTTGACCGTGGACTTTGGCATCGACACTGTTACCAACACCGACCAGATCCTTTCTCAGATGCGCGTCTTACAGGCCAACTCGCAACTGCCAAGTGCGGTCCTCGATAACGGGGTGACGGTGCAAAAGTCGACGGCGGCGCCGCTGATGTTGATTGATCTCTCGTCAACCAACACCGCTTTCGACAATATATTTCTTGCCAACTACGCTTTCATCAATCTCAACGACGAATTAACCAGGGTGCCGGGCGTAGCCTCCGTGTCCATCTTTGGCGCCGGGCAATACGCAATGCGTTGCTGGGTCAATCCTGACAAACTCGCCAACCTGGGTGTAACCGTTCCCGAAATCATCAATGCCATGCGCGCGCAGAATACGGTGAACCCGGCCGGTCAGATCGGAAGCGAGCCGGTTCCACCCGGGCAACAGTTTACCTATACCGTTCGTGCGCCCGGCCGGCTTCCCTCTGCTGAAGAGTTCGGTGAGATCATCGTGCGTGCCGATAGCAACGGCGGCATCCTTCGCTTAAGAGATGTTGCCCGAGATCGAATTGGGGGCAGCAAATTACTCCGTCATCGGCCGCTACAACGGCAAGCCTGCCGCGCTGCTGGCCATTTACCAGGCTCCGGGAAGTAACGCGGTCACCACCGCCGCCGCCATCCGCAAAGTGATGGCGGAAGCAAAGACCAGGTTCCCCCAGGGACTGGAATATGTCGTTGCGCTGGACACGACGCTCGCGGTCACTTCAGGGATCAAAGACATCCAAAACACCATCCTCGAAGCTCTGGCACTGGTGACGTTCGTGGTGTTTTTCTTCCTTCAAGGCTGGAGGGCCACACTGATTCCTTTGTTGGCCGTGCCAGTCTCGCTGGTTGGCACGTTCATCCTCTTTCCCTTGCTCGGATTTTCTATCAACACCCTCTCGCTGTTTGGCCTGGTGCTGGCGGTGGGCCTGGTGGTGGACGACGCGATCGTGGTGGTCGAGGCAGTTGAACACCATATTGAGAGAGGATTGACGCCGCATGACGCGGCATTGCGAGCGATGGAGGAGGTTTCCGGGCCGGTGATCGCCATTGCCCTGATCCTGGCCGCGGTCTTCATACCAACCGCTTTCATTCCCGGCATTACGGGCAGGCTGTATCAACAATTTGCGGTCACCATCGCGGTTTCCGTTGCTTTGTCCGCGTTCAATGCCTTGACGCTCAGTCCTGCTCTCGCAGGGATGCTTCTGCGCCCGAAGAAGGAATCTCGCGGTCCGTTAGGCGCCTTCTTTCGCTGGTTCAATCGAGTATTCGGCCGCGCTACTGATGGCTACGTAGGCGCCTGCCGGCACCTCATCCATAAATCATGGCTGGCCTTTCTGTTGCTTGCGGTGCTGGTAGCAGGTGCGTGGCTATTCGGCAAAGCGGTGCCCGGCAGTTTTCTTCCCGACGAAGACCAGGGATTCATGTTTGTCGGCCTTCAACTGCCGCCGGCTTCCTCGCTGCAGCGTACCTCGGAAGCGTCGCGAGAAGTGGAAGATATTCTCATGAAAACGCCGGGGGTGAAATACGTCAGCTCGGTGGTGGGATACAGCCTGTTGAGCGGCGTGAGCACGACCTACAGCTCCTTCTTTTTTGTTTCCTTCAAGAGACTGGGCGGAGCGTACCGACTCCCGACGAAAGCTATGCCGCGATCAAGAGGCACATGGCCGGCGCTCTCTCTCACGTTACGTCGGGCATCGCCTTCTCCTTCCCTCCGCCTGCGATTCCCGGTGTGGGGACCTCGGGAGGATTCAGTTTTATGCTCGAAGATCGATCCGGGGGACGACCGAGTTTCTAGCACAAAACGAGCAAACCTTTATTGCTGCGGCGAGAAAACGGCCCGAGCTGGCGGGCGTGATGACCACTGCCCTGCTGAGCGTTCCGCAGGTAGGAGTGACTGTAGATAGAGCAAAGGTGCTTACCCAGCAGGTAGAGCCTTCAGAGATGTGTATCAGACACTGCAAACCTTTATGGGCGGGGCTCTGGTGAACTACTTCACTCGCTTTGGCCGGCAGTGGCAAGTTTATGTCCAGGCGGAAGGCAGCTACCGCACGTCACCCGAGCAACCTGGGAAAGTTCTACGTCACCAATGCCGGGGGACAGCTGGTCCCGCTGAGCACGCTGACCGCGATCAATCAGCAAAGCGGCCCCGAGTTTGTGACCCGGTACAACCAGTTTCAGGCAGTGCAAATCAACGGAGAATGCTGCGCCGGGATATAGCTCGGGTCAAGCCATCGCAGCCCTGGAAGAAGTCTTCCGGCAAACCATGCCGGTGCAGATGGGATACGACTACACAGGCATGACCTACCAGGAGGTCACAGCTGCACAAGGGGTCAATCCGGCGGTAGTATTTGGGCTGTCGTTTCTGATCGTATTTCTGATCATGGCCGCTCAATACAACAGTTGGACTCTCCCCTTTAGTGTCCTTCTGGGAGTGCCCATCGCAATTTTTGGAGCGTTTGCTGCTTTGTACTTCAGAGGTCTCGACAACGACGTATACGCGCAGATTGGATTGGTGATGCTGATCGGGCTATCCGCTAAGAATGCGATTTTGATCGTCGAATTTGCCAAAGACGAATACGAGAGCGGCAAGTCACTGCTCGATGCATCTTTAGCGGAGTGCGAAGCTTAGACTGCGACCGATTTTGATGACCGCTTTTGCCTTTATTCTAGGCTGCGTGCCCTTGTGGACCGCAAGCGGCGCTGGCGCCGTCTCCAGGCAGGTGCTGGGCACAGCCGTCATCGGCGGCATGCTCGCGGCGTCGATCATCGCCATTTTCTTTATCCCCGTTTCCTTTGACGTGGTCGAAGAAGGCAGGTCTCTTTTTCAGCGGCGAGCAGCGGCCGCCAGAAACCGCGACGGAATCGAAGGACCGGCAAAATGAGAACCCGAGTCTTCATCGCCCCGTTATTGCTGCTCGCGTTGTCGGGCTGCAAAGTGGGGCCTAACTACAAGCGTCCCGTGCTCGACGTGCCCGGTCAGTATCGCGGACTCGCTCCGAGCCCGGTCGCCGGTGAGGAACATTTGCCGAGATGAAGTGGGAATCGGTTTTCCAGGACCAGGTGCTGCAAAGCCTGATCAAAGAAGCACTCACCAACAACTACGACATTCGTATAGCGGCCAGCCGTATTGTGCAGGCTCAGGCATCTCTTGGGGTGACGCGGTCCAATCAATTGCCGTCCCTTAGCGGATCGTTTGGAGTACAAAATGAGCAGTATGCGCGCTACTCCGGGCTCTCCCACGTTTGACACCGCCGGCTTGCAGCTGAGTTACCTCGTCGACTTCTGGGGACAATACCGCAGGGCGACCGAGGCCGCTCGCGCTAATCTTCTGGCCTCGGAATACGCGCGGCATTTGATTGAGACGACGCTGATCTCTTCCGTCGCGTTGGATTACTTTCAATTGCGTCAATTGGATTCGCAGCTAGATTTTTCCCAGGAGACAGTCGCTTCTGATCAGGACAGCCTGCGCATCAATACCATTAATTACAAGGGCGGCGAGTACGCGATTACCGATGTGTATCAGGCAAAGCTACTTGTCGAGCAGGCGGAGGCAGAAGTTATCACCCTGAAGCAGGCAATCGAGCAAACCGAAAACCAGCTCAGCATCCTGCTCGGGCGGAATCCAGGTTCCATCCCACGCGGGCTCAACCTCGTCGATGAACCACATCTCGATGAAATCCCTACCGGACTTCCCTCGGCGATTCTGGAACGTCGCCCGGACGTCCGCCAGGCGGAAGAGTCTTTGGTCGCCGCCAACGCCAATGTCGGTGTCGCCAAGGCAGCCTTTTCCCCCAGATCCCCTTAACCGCCACCTTCGGGGCCGAGAGCACGGCGCTGACCAGCTTCCTGCAAGGTCCCGCTACTTTCTGGACCCTGGGTGGCCAACTGGCACAGCCTCTCTACACTGGAGGACGGATCACCAGCCAATACCGGCTGGCATTGGCGCAACGAGACGAGGCCGACCTTACCTATAAGCAAACCGTACAGCAGGCGTTTGCAGATGTTTCCAATAGCCTGGTTGGCTATCGTCAATCGCGGCTGTACCGGGTGAAGTTGCAGGAGCAGGCAGCCACCTACAAAGAGACGTCGCGCCTGGCAAATGTTCGTTTCACCGGCGGAGCCACCAGCTTTCTCGAAGTGTTAACCACCCAGCAGCAATATTTCACCGCCGAGCTCCAGACCACGCAGGCATGGTTTGCCGAGCTCGAGAACTACGTGCAGCTCTACCAGGCATTGGGTGGCGGCTGGTGATATAAGATTGTGTTCACAGAGTACGAAACGAGGATGGTCATGATCAAGACATTAGCCCTGGTGAGTGCGTTCGCATTGACGACATCGTTAAGTCTCGCGGCGCAAGATGTGGTTCACGCGGTGGACGGCACGGTGAAGAAGGTCGACTCGGGTACCAAGACCGTGGTGGTCGAAACGAAAGACGGCACCGAGCACACCTTTCACTATGCCAGCGACGTCACCGTCGACGGAGCCAAAGATACTGAGCATGGAACGGTCGACGCAGCCCACGGGGTGGCGGAAGGCAGCAAAGTGGCCGTCCACTACACCTCTGAAGGGGGCAAGGATACAGCGCACGAGATCGATAAAATCGGCGATGACGGATTGAAAACGACCGATGGAACCGTTTCGCACATAGACAGAGGAGCAAAGACCATCGCCGTTAAGACCGCCGACGGCACCGAAGAAACCTTCCACTTAACCGATCGCGCGGCTAAAGACACAGGTAAGGATGTTGCCGAGGGCGCGGACAAATCAGCCAAGGTAACGGTCTACTACACCGAAAAAGCCGGCACCAAAACAGCGCACTTCATCAAGGAAGCTTTCTAGTACGACAAGCAGCCCTCACGGGCTAAAGAGCCTGCGTGAGAACTCGATCCTGGAAGGGCACGGCTTCAGCCGTGCCGTAATTGGTTGAGAACTCCCGGGCTTTAGCCCCTGAGGGCATCTTTATATCTGCGCATAAGAGAATTCAGAGGATGGAAAAAACGTACCCCAGCGGCTAAAGCCGGGTACGGCAGTGTCATTGTGCGGCCCGACTGAAGCCGTGCCCTTCCAGGATCGAGTTCTCACACGGCTTAAGCCGCTTCCGGCGGAGCCTGGCCGGCCTGGTGAGAGATGAATGGACGCTCATCGTAACCATCAGAGTGATGAATATGTGAACTTTGCTCATCCCGGCTTGCTTGACATCCGGCCGGGCAGCTTATAGAACGGTTGCGCATATGGGGACCTGCGGTGAACGGCACTGAACTCAATGGCAAAGTCGCCGTTGTCACCGGCGGGGCCAGCGGAATTGGCCAGGCCATATCTGCTTCGTTAGCCGCACACCAGGCTCAGGTCTGGGTCCTGGATATCAACCCAGCCGCCGCCCAGCAAAGTGCTGCCGAAATAAGCCGCGCAGGTGGACAAGCTTCGTCCCTGCAGTGCGATGTAGCCAACCCGGAGAGCGTGAAGCAGGTCTTCAACGCAATCGCCGATCAGGGGCCCATCGACATCCTCATCAATAGTGCGGGCATTGCCCACATAGGGACCATTGCGACCACCACCGTCGAGGATTTCGAGCGCCTCTTCCGGGTGAATGTGCAAGGCACCTTTCTTTGCATGCAGGCTGCGATCGCCGTCATGCTCAAGCAATCCGGCGGAGTCATCATCAATCTGGCGTCCATGGCCGCCGTCGCCGGCATTCCAGACCGATTTGCTTACTCCATGAGCAAGGGCGCGGTTCGCGCGATGACCCTGTCGGTGGCCAAGGACTTCCTGGACAAAAACATTCGCTGCAATTGCATCTCCCCGGCGCGCGTCCATACTCCCTTCGTGGATGGCTACCTGAAGCAGAACTATCCCGGCCGCGAGGCCGAGATGCTGGCCGAGTTGGCAAAAACACAGCCCGTAGGCAGAATGGCGAGGCCAGAGGAAGTGGCCGGGCTAGCGGTTTATTTGTGCTCGGATCTTGCCAGCTTTCTCACCGGAGCGGACCTGCCCTTTGATGGCGGCGTTCTCAACTTGCGAGGGTAACGATGACGATTCTCAAGAAATGGATGAGGTTAGCGATGCTTGGATATTTCACATTGGCCGGCGCCAGCGTCCCACTGCATGGCGCCAGCTCCTACCTGGCTTATGTTGGTACCTACACCGCTTCCTCCAGCAAAGGTATTTATAGCTTCCGCTTCGACCCTGCGACCGGCCAACTCAAGGCGATCGGTGTCGCGGCGGAACTGCCAAATCCTTCGTTTCTGGCCACCGATCCCCAGCATCGTTTTCTGTACGCCGTCACCGAGATGGGCCCGGAGCCCGGAGCGGACGACTATAAGAAGAACGGCTTTGTCAGCAGCTACTCCATCGACCGTAAGACCGGCGCCTTGACGTTCCTCAATAAAGTCGATGCGGGCGGAGGCGGCTCGTGCCACCTGGTCGTCGACAAAACCGGCAAAATGCTGTTCGTGGCCAACTACGGAAGTGGAAACGTGGCCTCGTTTCGCGATCAAGGCCGACGGCAGCATCGGCGAAAGGACAGGATTCTATCAGCATAGCGGTTCCAGCGTAGATCCTGCCCGGCAGACGGGACCGCATGCGCATGCGGTGGTGCTTTCGCCTGACAATCGCTTCCTCTTTGTCCCTGATCTGGGCACTGACCAGGTCAAGATTTATCGCGTCGACGCACAAAAAGGCACCTTCGCTCCCAACGATCCTGCGTTCGCGGCAAGTGAAAGCGGGTTACGGACCACGGCATTTTGCCTTCGGACATGGGGCAAAGTACGCTTACGCCCTGTGCGAGATGGGCTCGAGCGTGGCCGTCTTTTCCTACAATCCTGCGAAGGGCTCGCTGACGCCGGTCCAAACCATTTCCAACCTGCCCGATGATTTCAAGGGGGAGGATAATTCAGCGGAGATAGAGGTCGATCGAAGCGGCCGGTTTCTTTACGCTTCCAACCGCGGGAACGACAGCATCACGGTGTTCGCGATTGATCCAGCCAAGGGTACTCTGACCAAGGTCCAGGTAGTGCCCACACAAGGAAAAACTCCCAGGAATTTCGCCCTTGACCCAACGGGCAAGTATCTGATCGCGGCGAATCAGGATTCGAGCACAATGGTGGTTTTTAGTGTTGATCCGAAGGACGGCCAGTTGAAGCCGGCTGGCCAGCCAATCGATACTCCATCCCCGATCGCTATTTTATTTGTCCCTGCCGAGTAACGCTGGAGGCGCGATGAAGTTGCCGCGAGCGAAATTGTCGCGACGTACTCTGGTTCAGAATGCCGGGATCGTGGCCGGTGCCGGATTGCTGGGCCTTGGTTCTTCGTCTGCCCGAGACCGTGGGAAGCCGCGCGCCCTGGCACTCGTTGGCGACCGCTACCACAACCCGGATTACATTTGCGTGAGCTTGAACCGGGTGTTCCAGGAACTCAATATTCCGATCGACTACACCATTCAATACGATCAGCTCTCAGCCAGTTTGTTGAAGGATTATCAGTTGCTGCTGATCCTGCGCGACGGCATGATCTGGCCCGGCGGTTACCTGGGGCCGGACGCCTACACGGCCTATGAGGCGGATCTCGAAACACCGAAGAGCTTTCCCGAGGCAAAGCCCGTTAACTGGATCACGGAGGAGCAAGGGACAGCGATCAAGGACTTTGTGACTTCAGGGAATGGCTTCTATGCTCTCCACAACAGTAGCCACATCTCGCTCAGCTCGAAAAATTACCGTGAAGCAATGGGTGGAGCGTATATCGGTCACCCGCCGCTGCGGCCATTTCAGGTTCATGCTTCGCAGAACAAGCATCCGATCACCGCCGGCATGAGCTCGTTCATCGTGAACGATGAGCAGCATTACGTGACGTATGACAAGGATCCAAAGCACATCATCCTGGAGGCAGAGAATATCGATGGCCTGAAGTTCGAAGATCTAGGGACCAGGTCGATATCGGGCTGGGCCTATGACTTCGGCCAGGGCCGGGTGGTATTCACTGCAGTCGGCCATACGATCCATGCTATGTGGAATCCTCAATACATAGAAATTCAGAAGAGATCCGTCCGCTGGCTGCTCAAGGATCTGTGAAGCGGCCGTAAGCAGAATTCCATTCCTTCCCAACCTTAACCGCGTTAAAGTTAAACCTCCCCTTTCAACCTGGGCCACAAATCACCTGGAGCAGGGTTATGCAAGGACCCAGCACTACGTTTATCTACCTCGCCGTGGTCTTTGGCCTGCTGGTTGTGCCGCGCGCACTGCAGCGGTTTCGTCTTCCCGCGCCGCTCACCTGCTTCGCGTTTGGCATCATCGTTGCCGGCTTTTTCAAGCCGCTCGTCGGCGATAGCGTTATTTCGTATCTATCTACCCTGGGGATTGCTTCACTTTTTCTTTTCGCAGGCCTGGAAGTCGACCTGGCTGAGCTGCGGCGGCAGCTTCCGTCCCTGGCGGCAAATTTCGCGGTACGCGGCCTGGTGTTGGTGGCTTGCGCACGCCTCGCCGCCGTATATCTCCACCTCGGCTGGCAGGTGGATTGGCTGCTTGCCCTCGCCCTTCTCACCCCGTCGACGGGTTTCATCCTGGATATGCTGCCCCACTCCGGCCTCGACCATACCGAACAGTCCGAAGTGGCTCTCCACGCAGTGGCGGGCGAAGTTACGGCGGTCTGCCTGTTCCTGGTGATCTCTCAGGCCGGATCGTTCAAGACTCTGCTCATCTCCGGTGGCGCCATCGCCCTGTTGATCGCGCTCATGCCCCTGGTCTTTCTTGCGCTGGGACGTTGGGTGGTGCCCTATGCTCCTGGCTCGGAATTCTCGCTGCTGTTGATGGTTGGACTGATCTGCGCCGTCCTTACGAAGACACTCGGCGTTTACTACCTGGTGGGCGCGTTTGTGACCGGCCTGGTTGCCCGGTCGCTGAACAAGCGCATGGCGACGCTCGCCTCGGCAGAGAATCTGGATGCAATCGGGTTGTTTGCTTCCTTCTTCATCCCGTTCTATTTCTTTCACAACGGCCTCGAAGTACCCGGTGCCGCGCTGGTTTCAGCCTCCCTGCTCTACGGTTTTGTGATTGCTGCCTTGGTCATACCGGTTCGCCTGGGGGTGGTTTGGCTGCAATCGCGCTTTATGCAACATAGGGGGCACCGCGGCAGCTTCCGCGTGGCCATCGCCCTCACTCCAACGCTGATTTTCACCCTGGTCATCGCTGAATTGTTGCGGGACAACTTTTCCATCAGCCCCCAGCTTTACGGCGGACTCTTAGTCTATGCAGCAATTGCCAGTATCCTGCCCTCGTTAACATTGCCCGCTTTTGCTGAGACCTCGGTTGATCCTATTCCCATCGAGGTATAGAGAACTGGGGTATCCGCCCCGTCGAAAATCAAACTGCGTACCGCTAAGACTGTTCTTCCGCGGTATCCGCTCCCATCTCGCGTTTTTGCGAAGGGTGGGATAGTCAGCTCTCACCCAGGAAAGTAGATTGTTCCTTAGGGTCCCGGAACACCCACTCACCATTCGTCCGCGGCCATTTTCATCTTCTTAGGTGGACCGAAGGACCATCGACCCTCCTTTCATGACGATCTGATCACCATTGACGCACCGCAACGGGCGAGCTATCTTTGAGCAATCTGGTGTTCGGGAAGGCGGTGCGAATCCGCCACTACCCCGTAACTGTAAGCGCTGAGAGTTGAACCAATTTGCTCTAGCCACTGGGATGTAAATCCTGGGAAGGCTGTTCAAGCTCGAGGAAGGCGCAAGTCAGGAGACCGGCCAGATGCCCACCAGGGCCTTTTTCAGCTTCGATGGGAGAGCTGGAAAGCAACCTCGCTGACGTCGTTTGCTCCTCAGTGAGGACGCTGCCTTCTTATAAGATCCCGCTTCCCGCCAGAGCCTTGCTCTGCGCAAGAGGCGATGCATGCATACAAACCGCAGCAACACGGTGACCCTCTTGCTTGGGAGGTGCACGCAGCGGTAAAAGCCACTACGCACAGCAGCTTGGCCAACAAGCCGAACGGGTGGTGTTTGTGGCCACGGCCCGGGCCGGCGATGACGAGATGCGGCGCAAGATTGATCTCCACCGCCACAGCCGTCCGCAACATTGGCAAACGGTCGAGGAGCCCCTGGCACTGGCGGAGACCATCGCCCATCACGGTCCCGCCTGTGACCTGTTAATCATCGATTGCCTCACGTTTTTTGCCGCCAACCTGCTCGAGGCCGGCAGCGATGAACCAGCCTCGATCGACGCCCTTTGCAGTGCCCTGCAGTCGCCCCCCTGCTCAGTGGTCCTGGTCTCGAATGAGGTTGGAATGGGCGTGGTGCCGGAGTATGCGTCCGGCCGGCGTTTCCGTGACCTGTTGGGGGAGATGAACCAGCGCGTGGCCCGGGTGGCGTCCGATGTCCTTTTGCTGGTCGCCGGCTTGCCCTTGGTCCTCAAGGGGGCGGTGGCGTCATGAGCAGGGCTCTGCTGTTGTTGGTCCTGCTGGCGGCCGCCGTGACCGCGCAGGCAAGCCGCGTGCTCACGGATGAAACCGGACGGACAGTCACGGTGCCCGACCACCCGCATCGAGTCGTCTGCCTGGTGCCCAGCATTACTGATACGGTGTTCGCACTGGGGTCGGGAGAAGATGTGGTGGCGGTCAGCGATTACACCACCCATCCTCCCGAAGCCGTGAAGAAGCCAAGTATTGGTGGCCTGGTAAAGCCCTCGATCGAAACCATTCTCTCCTTTCATCCCGACCTGGTGCTGGGCATGAGCATACCGGGAGCCACGGAAACCGCGGCCCAGTTGCAGAACCTAGGCGTCCCTGTGTATCTCGTCGACCCGCATGGTCTTTCAGGGATACTGCGCTCGGTCGGCAGTGTGGGCGAGGCGCTGAATCGCATGCCCCAGGCAGCAGCGCTCAACGCCAGCCTTAGCAAGCGTATTGAAGCCGTCAGAGCGCGTTCGGCAGGAAAACCAGCGCCGAGGGTGCTGGTACCGGTGTGGTATGACCCGATCGTTACGATCGGGAAGAACGCGTTCATCAGCCAGATCGTCGAGACCGCGGGTGCAAAGTCAGTAACGGATGACCTGCTGCCTGATTGGCCGGAGGTCAGCATGGAAACTGTGGTCACCCGAGCGCCTGAGGCATTGGTGCTCATCCGCGGAGGAAAGCTCTCGATCGAGATGTTGCGCAACCGGCCCGGCTGGAGCAGTCTGCCCGCGATCCAATCAGGCAAGGTTTATTACGTGGACACCGGCATCCAGGAGCCAAGTCCGGTGGCCATCGATGCGTTGGAGGAGTTGGCCAGGGAATTTCATCCTTAACCGTACGGGGTACTTCCCACATCTCGCAAATACGCGATATGTGGAGCACCCAAAACTTAGACAGAAGCATAAGCACAGCAAGGTGACGAGAAGGCGGTGCAAATCCGCCACTACCCCGTAACTGTAAGCGCAGAGAACCAGGCAAGGATTATCAACGCCACTGGGATGAGTTCCCGGGAAGGCAGCCACGGTTTGTTGACGCGTAAGTCAGGAGAACGGCCTTGCTTTAACAACCCGAGGGGGGTAAGACATGTTCGACTTTTTGATTTTCCGCCGGTGTTTCGCGATGTCTGGCTCTGCTGCTCGCGCCGTTAATAGCGCTTGGCGCTGAGGGCGGCAGTGTGCACGGAACCGTGACTGACCCGTTGGGCGCAGTGGTTGTTTCGGCGACGGTGGAGTTACTCGACGGCACGACCGTAGTTCAAAGCACCGTCACGGATGCCAATGGCAACTACACCTTTCATCTGGCGAAGACTGCTCACTACCAGGTCCGAGCTGTCGCGCCAACGTTTCAGCCAACGACCAGCAATCCAGTCTTTGTTTCGGCCACGGCCCAAGCCCAAGTGGATATCACCCTCTCGACGCAGACCTTAACCCAACAAGTGACCGTAACCGCCACCGGAACACCCACTCCCGAAGCCCAGGTGGGCGCGCCGGTGAGCGTGTTAAACGCGGATCAATACCGCTATGCCACCGAAATACAGGATCCGCTGCGCCTGATTCCCGGCGCTCAACTCACGCAGACGGGGCAGGTAGGGGGCACCACCGGCTTGTCGATTCGCGGTGGCAACACCAACGCCAATAAGGTGCTGATCGATGGAGTTCCCGCCGACGATATCGGCGGAGCGGTTGAGTTTGCCAATATCGATGCGGTCGGCATCGATAAGATCGAGGTCTTACGGGAGCCGAATAGCGCGCTCTACGGCTCCGATGCCCTGGCAGGCGTGGTGAGCCTTACCACCGCTCGCGGCAGTACTCTGCTTCCCTTGCTAACCTATTCCGGCGATGGTGGCAATTTCAACACCTTTCGTCAGGTGGGCACGCTGGGCGGCACTTTTCGTCATTTTGATTACTACTCCGCCCTGGCGCGCACCGACACGCGCAACAGTCTACCCTTCGATGCCTTTCACAATGTGACCTACGCGGGCAATTTTGGCTGGACGCCGAACACCGCCAACGATCTGCGCTTTACCCTACGGAAAATCAACGTGGCCTCCGATCAGCCCAATGCCACCCTGCTTTACGGCATCCCTGAAGAGGCAAATGTTAAAGAACAGGACAGTTATTACAGCGGCGCCTGGAACAACCAGAGCACGGAAAAATGGCATAACCAGATTCGCTACGGCGGGTTGCGCCTGCACTACAACTACACTGACTTCGCTGCGACCGGAATCTACAACCCCGAAGAGGACGTCTACCTGGGTGCCCCGGTCAACATTCAAGGAGCGAATGGCTATAGCGTAAGCGGCCAGGCAATCTTTCAATATGGTGCGAGTTACGGATCAACCTATCCAAACTACTATTTCGCCCCCAGTAAGCGAGATTTTGTATATGCCCAGACCGATTACCGCATCAACGCGCATATCGTAGCCCTGGGCGCGTTCAAATATGAAGATGAACGCGGCTCAACGCTCACATCAGGCGGGACGCCAACCGCCATCGAGCGCGGCAACTACAGCTACACTATTCAACTTGCGGGCGACCTGTGGAACCGTCTTTATTACACAGTGGGCAGCGGGCTCGAGGATAACGGCCTATTTGGTTTTGCCGCTACGCCTCGCGCTTCCCTTGCCTATTATCTGTTCCGCCCCAGCAATGCCGGCTGGCTGAGCGGAACGAAACTAAATTTCAGCTTCGGCAAGGGCATCAAAGAGCCCAGTATCTACTATCAGAGCATTTCTCTTTTCGGCATCCTCGATGCATTGCCGAACGGCAGCGAACTGATCCAGCAGTATCACGTGTCTCCGATCGGTCCGGAAACTTCCCGCACCTTCGATGGGGGCATCGATCAACAACTCTGGAACGGCCGCGCCCGCATCACCTTGACTTACTTTCACAACGAATTCACCAACGGTGTGGAATTCGTGCCGCAGTCGGCGCTGATCGCCCTCGGTCTACCCGCCGCCAGCGATCCTGCGGTCGAGTTTGGAGCAGCGGTTAACTCCCAGGCCTTCCGCGCCCAGGGAGCCGAGGTGGCCACCGAGTACAAGATCGGAAGTCATCTCTTTGCCCGCGGCGGCTACACCTATCTTGATGCGCTGGTACAACAGTCGTTTTCCAGTGAGTCTCTGCCCACTTACAACCCCAATTTCCCTAACATAGCGATCGGAGCCTTTTCTCCTTTGGTCGGGGCACGACCGTTCAATCGCGCTCCCCACTCCGGCTATTTCGGCCTTACTTATAATCAATCGAAGTGGTATGGAGCATTTACAGGTACCCTGGTTGGCCGGCGGGATGACAGCGACTTTCTCACCGATGCGCAGTTCGGCAATAGCCTGCTGCTGCCCAACCGCAACCTTGATGGCGCGTATCAACGCCTTGAACTCGGCGGTGGATATCAGGTCACGCGATCATTCACGGCCTACGCCGATATGCAGAATCTGTTGAGCGAACATTACAGCGAAGAGTTCGGCTATCCCGCGCTTCCCTTCACGGTTCGCGCCGGCGTGAAGATCAGCTTTGGAGGCGAATCTTGGCGATTGAAATAGCCACGGTAGCCACCACCCATGCTCCCGCGGTCAGAGGGCCTCGAAGACGCACGCTCGCGCCCCTGGTTCTCAACCTTTTGCTCATCGCGGGGCTGGGGCTTATGACCGTGATCTCGCTCGGAACCGGCGCAGTCCACATTTCGCCGCGCGCCATTTTTGCCGCCATGTTCTGGCATAGACCGCTCAGCGAAACGGAGCGGCTAATCCTGTTTCACCTACGCCTGCCGCGGGTGTTGGCCTCAGGCGTCGTGGGGTCGGCGTTGGCTCTTTCCGGCCTGCTATTTCAAGGGCTCTTTCGCAATCCTATTGCCGACCCGTACGTCATCGGGTCTTCGGGAGGGGCGACCTTTGGCGCGGCCCTGGGTATCACCTTCCTTTCCCAGTGGTCGGTCCTCGGCTTCAGCGCTACAGCACTGCTGGCCTTCGCCGGCTCGGCGGCGACCATGGCGCTGGTGTATTCGCTAGCCCGATCGGGAGGCAAGACCAACGTGGTGACCCTTCTGCTGGCCGGCTTTGCCATCAGTACCATTTTCATGAATTCAAGCTACTTCTTCGAACTCTTCGATCGGACAGGCAACGGCATCGGAAACCAGGTGCTCGCAGCCTGGCTTCATGGCGTAATCGGCATCCCTGGCTGGACATCCTTAGCCGTGAGTGCAACTCTGCTCGTCCTGGGCATCCTGGCGGCGCTCCCTCTCATGCGCACGCTGAACACACTCGTCCTGGGGGATGAGTACGCCCAACAGCTCGGAATAAATGTTGAATTCGCAAGGGTAGCAATCATCTTGATAGGGTCGCTGATGACCGCCGTGGCTGTCTCGCTCGGCGGCGTGATCTTCTTCGCCGGCTTGATCGTGCCTCACGTCGCGCGGCTCATGATGGGCCCCGATCACGTACGGCTGCTGCCGGTCACAGCGCTGGCCGGAGCCATTTTTCTCATGCTTGCCGATACCCTGGCGCGTACCATCTTTGCCCCATCCGAACTTCCGGTGGGCGTTCTGATGGCTTTTGTCGGCGGTCCCTTCTTCCTTTACCTGCTGCGCAAGATGAAGCGGAACTATACCGTATGAGCAGCCTGCTACGCCTCGACGACGTTCATTTCGACTACCAGGGGAACAGCGTGCTGCGCCAGACGACGTTCCAACTGGAAGAGGGCAGCTGCAGCGCCCTGATCGGTACCAATGGAGTTGGCAAAACGACACTGTTGCGTATTGCTGCCGGGGTTCTGCGCCCCGCAAGCGGTCATGTTCGCTTGCGCGAGCGTCCCATGGAGACAATCCCAATAAAAGAAGTAGCGCGCACCGTCGCGCTGGTTCCCCAACAACTGGAGCTTCCGTTTGCTTTCACCGTGCAGCAGGTAGTGGAGCAGGGTCGAACCCCCTATATCGGGATGCTACGCGGACCGGGACGCAGCGATAGGATCGCCGTCGATCGGGCCCTCGACCTGGCAGAAGTGTCCAGCCTGCGCCATCGTATCTTCAACGAGCTGAGTGGGGGCGAGCGCCAGCGGGTCAAAATAGCGCTGGGTTTGGCCCAGCAACCCCGCTTGCTGCTGCTCGATGAGCCAACCCAGAACCTGGATATCGGCAGGCAGGTGGAGTTGATCGATCTGTTGCATTTCCTGCGCGACGAGGGGATCACCATCCTTGCCTCCATGCACGATCTGCACCTGGTGGATAAGAACTTTTCCACCGTACTTCTGCTCAGCCCGAATCAGCCGCTGGTCAGCGGTAGCCCGGAGCAGATCCTTAAGCCATCCATACTGGAGCACGCCTTTCAGTGTCCTCCGGACCGGCACCCGCTGTTGATTGAGCGCGCCGAACTCTATCGCAAAGAGGCTCGATGAATATCGCGACGATTGCTTATCTGACTGAGGCCAGGGCCCACCTTGACTCGCTTACCAAACCCCTGGGTAGTTTGGGACGGCTGGAAGATCTGGCTGCGCAATGGTTCGCGATCTGTGAAGGGCGGTTTCCGGCTAGCTTGAACAAATCGGTCTACGTATTCGCTGCCGATCATGGCATCACGGCAGAGGGGGTGAGTGCCTATCCGTCGCAAGTGACGCAGCAGATGGTGCTCAATTTTCTTGCCGGGGGCGCGGCCATCAATGTGCTGGCGCGGCTGAACCAGGTAGAAGTGAACGTTGTGGACGTTGGTGTGGACGCCGATCTTAGCGGCCATGCCGGGCTGATCCAACGTAAAGTTCGCCGGGGCAGCCGCAACATGCTGCGAGAAGCGGCCATGAGCGAAGAAGAGCTGGAGGCGGCGCTCGCGGCTGGTCAGGCGCTGGCCGAGGCTGCCTACGCTCAATCCAGGAACCTGATCGCGGTGGGTGAGATGGGCATTGGCAACACCACAGCGGCCAGCGTCATGACTGCTGCGCTTACCGGCCTGCCCGGCCACCCTGGTCACGGGAAAAGGAACAGGGGTTGAGAGCGAAGCGTATGCGCATAAATGCCGCGTCGTGGAATCCGTGGTGAGCCGGCATTTTCCAGAGATGACAAGCCCGCGGGAAATTCTTCGCCGTGGGGGCGGGCTTGAGATTGCTGCCATGACGGGGCTGATGCTGGGCGCCGCGCAGCGTAAGATTCCCATCGTTGTAGACGGATTTATCTCCACCGCGGCCGCGGCCATCGCGTGCGGCCTTGCACCCGGCGTACGGCCCTGCTTGTTCGCTGGACACCGCTCGCAGGAACCCGGCCATCGGGTGCTGTTGGCCCATCTCGAGATGGAGCCCATTCTTGATCTGGATATGCGTCTGGGTGAAGGGACTGGTGCAGTTCTGGCTATGCCCATTCTGGAAGCCGCTATGCGCCTCTATCAGGAGATGGCAACCTTCACTTCCGCGGGTATCAGCGGGGCAACGGAATGAGCTTCGCGCGCCCCGCAATTTGCGGTGGACATCGCGGTAGCCTTCCAGTTTCTCACCCGGCTGCCTTTACCCGAAGATGGGTTTTGCCTCTGATGGTTTAGCGCGCTCGGTCAAGTACTTTCCCCTCGTTGGCCTGGTCATCGGGCTTGGCGCGGGGCTGGTCGAGAAAGTGCTTGCGCCCCATCTGGGCCGCCCCGTCTCAGCTCTCGCCGTGCTGGTCTACCTGGTGCTGATTACTGGATGTCTGCATGAGGACGGTCTCGCGGATGTCGCCGATAGCATGGGCGGATGGAGCCGAGAACAGCGGCTGGCGATCCTCCGCGACCACCGGATCGGCAGCTACGGCGCTACCGCGCTGGTGCTCTCGCTGCTCAGCCGCGCCGTGCTGCTAGCTGGACTGCCGCTCGAGCACTTCATCGCTTACATGGTCTCGGCTCATGTGCTGTGCCGCTGGTCTATGCTGCCACTCAGCTACTACCTTCCCCCAGCGCGCGAAAGTGAGGGGCAAGGGGCGCGGATCGCGCGCTTGACCTCGATTGCTTCATTGATCGCCGGGTCCATTTTCACCATTGCCACCGTGGCGGTGACTCTTCGTAAAGCCGCAATTGCGCCAGTGCTGGCGGCGATCGTTGTGCCTTTGCTCTCGAGCTGGTTCTATATGCGAAAGTTTGGCGGCGTCACCGGAGACTGTTTCGGCGCCACCAATCAACTGACGGAGATCGCCGTGTATCTCTGCGGAGTGTGGAAAGCATGAGCCGGGTGCTCTTCATTCGTCATGCGGAGACGGAGATGGCGGGCCGCTATTGTGGCCACTCCGACCCCGATCTGAACGCACAGGGGCGGGCGCAGCTTACCAGATTATCCCAGCTGCTTCGAGAGGAGATGCTGGATACGGTTTATAGCAGCGATCTGCGCCGTGCAACCAGCACCGCGCAGGCGATCGTGGCAGGTAGAAACATTCCCCGGGTGCTGCGTCCGGCGCTGCGCGAGATTGATTTCGGTGACTGGGAAGGCCTGAGTTGGGAAGAGATTGAGCAGTTGGATCCTGACTATGCGCAAAAATGGGTGAACTCGTATCCCAACCTGCCCGCGCCTTCCGGGGAAAGCTTTCAGGACTTCGAGCGCCGTGTACTCGCGGAAGTCGAATCATCTTATGAATCGCAGTCCCGGCCCTATTGCGGTCGTTACGCATGGAGGCGTGCTTGCGTGTCGTCTTACGCCATTTGTGCGGCTACTCCGAGCCCAGGGCCTGGCAAGAAACCCAACAGTATTGCTGCGTAGTGCGCATATGAAGGAGAAAGCAAATGAGTATTGCAACCAAGCATGGAGATGCAGGGCAAACCGGGCTCGCAGGCGGCATTCGCATTTCAAAAGCGGACCTGCGGGTGGAATCTTACGGTTCGGTCGATGAACTGAATACTGTGTTGGGTTTTGCCCGAAGCATTTGCAAAAATGCAGAGATCGCCGGCTGGACGGAGCAGATCCAAAAGACGCTGTTCCGGCTTGGTTCGGCGTTGGCAACGCCTCCGGAAAGCAAAAAACCGCAGGTTTACATCACGCCGGAAGACGTCGAGTTCCTGACGCAGCTGGTCTATCAGATCGAAGCCACGGAAGGGATTCTTGCGGATTGGTCGCTGCCTGGTGCGTACACAGAGTCTGCGGCGTATGAAGTTGCTCGCACCGTTTGCCGGCGCGCGGAGCGAAATGCGGTACGCCTGGCTGAAAGCGGGCAGGAGGTAAAGCCGGAGGTGCTGGCTTATCTCAATCGCCTCTCTGATCTGATCTGGCTCTTCGGGCGATTGATCGAGCTGAATGCCGGCATTGACGCCCGTCTCCGTGATGAAACTAAGGCCGGTCCGAAATGGTCGCGAGCCTGGTAGGTCTAATAGAACCGCAGATTTCCACTGCGCTCCGCTGCAAGTCAAGATGAAACAAACGGGTTTTTGGAGATCTATACCCCGCACCGGAATCGTCGAGGACACACATCTCGCTCGTTTATTCGCGAGATTGGGATACAAAGGAAAACTCTCGCTCAAACCTATGCGGGCCGATGATTTCAGGGGGCTCATGTTCGCAGCAGCTACGTGGGCCGAAAACGATGGGCGAAGCCCACCTCGCCTTTTGTTCCGGATCTCGACCGGAGCGTAGCGGCGGAGCGATCTGCGGTCCAGCGGATGTCACGTGGAAATGTTTTTCTTTAAAAGCGGGAATCGAGGAGCGTAATGAGCCAGGCCCGCGCCATCATGGTTCTTGGAACCGGCTCTCATGTTGGTAAGTCTCTGCTGACAGCAGCCCTGTGCCGCATCTTTGCGCAGCGCGGATACAGCGTAGCTCCCTTCAAATCGCAGAACATGTCACTCAACTCAGCCGCAACCATTGAGGGCCTCGAGATCGGCCGCGCCCAGGCACTGCAGGCTGAAGCGGCCGGCATCGCAGCGTCGGTTCACATGAATCCCATCCTCATCAAACCGTCCGGTGATTGCACCTCCCAGGTAGTAGTCCGAGGCAAAATCTGGGGGCAGATTTCCGCCGCCGACTATCATCAGCGACGCGTGGAAGAACTAATGCCCATGGTGTGCGAAAGCTATCAAGCACTCGCCTCGAAGTACCAAGTGATCATTCTGGAAGGGGCCGGTTCTCCAGCCGAGATCAATCTCAAACAGCACGACATCGCAAACATGCGCATGGCAGACATGGCAGATGCCGCTTGTTTATTGGTAGGAGACATCGATCGCGGGGGAGTCTTCGCTTCCCTGTTCGGCACGGTCGAGCTCCTGGATCCACCAGAGCGCGATCGCATCCGCGGTTTCTGCATTAACAAGTTCCGCGGCGATCTCAGCCTCCTCCAACCAGGTGTCCACATGATGGAAGCGCGCATGAGAAAACCGTGCCTGGGTGTGGTTCCTTACCTGCCGGGTCTGGCTCTCGAAGAGGAGGACAGTGTCGGTCTGCCGCCCCTCGCGCGGACAGGCTGGGAGGCAATCGACAAAACTCACGAACGCCGCCTGCGTATCGCAGTGGTGGCTTTGCCGTCATTCTCCAACTTCACCGACTTTGATTCACTGCGCGCGGAACCTTCGGTCGATTTGCTTTTCTGCCGATCGGCCCAGCTACTAACGAATGCAGACGTAGTGGTTTTGCCCGGGAGCAAAGAAACCATGAGCGACCTGGAGTGGATGCTGGCAGGCGGCTTCGATCAAGCGCTGCGCCTATTCCCGGGGCTGATCGTGGGCATCTGCGGGGGAATGCAGATGCTGGGGCGAGAGATCGCCGATCCAGAAGGCATTGAGCGGCAGGGCTGCCTCCCGGGACTCGACCTGTTGCCCATCAACACTACGATGCAGACCGAAAAAGTGACTCGGCTCTCTTCCGGCACCATCCAGCACGCTTCTCTTTTTCAACAGCAACTGCGACAGCGGCAAGTTGCGGGATACGAGATTCATGTCGGCAAGACTTTGTATCTGGATCAGGCAGAGCCCTTCGCCACCCTGGAGAATGGCGAGTTGGACGGATGCATCAGCACGGACCGGCGTGTCCTCGGCACCTACCTGCACGGCATCTTTGATGACGACACTTTCCGCCATGAGTTTCTGCACGCAGCCAGGAGTTTTCACCGCCTCGCCTCTCCGTCGGCGCTCAATCCATGGCGGGCGCAGAGAGAGGAGTCTCTCAACCGTCTCGCCGGCCAGGTGAGCACCTCGCTCGACATGCGGCGGATCTTTTCCTGGGCAGGCCTGGAGTACCGATGAATACCATTGCCGCAGCCTGTCTGCTCGATTGGATTGCCGGCGACCCGGAGTGGCTCCCGCATCCCGTACGGCTGATAGGGCGTTCCACCCAAGCCGGGGAAAAATTGCTCCGCCGCCCGGATCAAAGCGCGCGGGAGGAGCTGATCGCGGGCGCGGTTCTGACCGTAGCCGTCGTCGGCCTGTCGTACTTCGCTACGGCCAAGGCAGTCAGATGGGGCGCGGGGATCCTTCTGGCCTGGACCTGCGTCGCGACGCGCAATCTGATCGATGAGAGTCTTGCCGTCATTCGCGCGCTCGAGAAACCAGACCTGCCGCACGCCCGGGAGCGTTTAGCGAGAATCGTTGGCCGTGATACCCAGGACCTCAGTGAGACGGAGGTTCATCGCGCTCTCATCGAGACCCTGGCCGAGAGCGCCTGCGATGGAATTGTGGCTCCGTTGTTCTACATGGCCGCTGGTGGTGTCCCGCTAGCGATGGCTTACAAGGCCGTAAACACGCTGGATTCCATGATCGGCCACGCCGACCAACGCTATTTTTATTTTGGCAAGGCGGCCGCCCGGTTAGATGACGCGGCCAACTACATTCCTTCGCGCCTGACTGCGCTGGCGATCGCGGCCGCCGCAGGCATGGAGAGCAAGTCGGCCTTACAAATCTGGCGACGCGATGGAAACAAGCACAAGAGTCCCAATGCAGGCCAGCCTGAAAGCGCAATGGCCGGTGCATTGCGCGTCCGCCTGGGAGGCGTGAACACTTATGCCGGCGAGACCATGGAAGCGCCGCTGCTGGGAGCGGAGTTCGAGCAGCCCAAACTTCATCACGCAAAGCGAGCTCTACGGATGGTCACTGCCGTCTCGCTGCTGAGTGCTGCCGCAGCTGTCCTGGTTCAGAGCTGGAGACGACGCTAGCCCGCAGCCCGTCCACCCATCTCATCTCGAATAAACCAAAGTACCTGCGAGAGGGTGACCTCCGGTTCAGAAAAGATTCCGGCATTTCCAGCCGAGCCGCGGCGTGGGATTTGATCGCTATATCCTATCTAAAGATGATTTCGGCAGGAGCTCGCTTAGCGCGCAGCCGTTCCTAGCCGGGGGAGTTTCCGTTCGTTAAACGGACTAAGCGCGAGCGAAGGACAGTTTTACCGCTGTCCGGTGTCACACCCGATCCCTGGTCAAAAATCAGGCAATCACAAACATCCCGCCCCCGGCGGGATGTTTTATTGGGTCCCCACTGTGCCTGCGCAGTAGAAAACCCCTGCCTTCAACCGCAGTCCCCCAAAGAGCCGCTCTTCCTGGAAGGGCACGGGTTAACCCGTGCCAAAAAGCAAGCCACAGATGAGGGCTTTAGCCCCTGAGGTACGTTTTCGAAGATTCGACCTCTAAGGAATTGCCCTCGAACTACTAGCGAACGGAGCCACCAATGCCCAAAAACGAAGTCAACGACCCTATCACAGACCAGGAAATAGCTTTTGCACGTCCAGTCCTCTCTGGAACCATGAACGACCGGCGTGCCGCAGAAGCCGCCGGCCTCAACCCCGACACCGCCGCCTGCACCAAATCCAAACCCCGTGTCCGCGCCATATGCTTGAGCATCGGGCCGCCATTCAGCAACAGCTCGTCGAGCAGGACAGCGAAGAGCTGCGCCGCTTCAACCTGAGCCGCGGCCGAGTCCTGGCCCGCCTATGGGAAATCGCCAACCTGGCCCCCGAAAAAACCCGCAACGGCATGTCCGCCCAAGTCAAGGCTCTCTCCATGATCATTGCCATTGAAGGCCTGATACCGGATCGCCGCGCCGTCTCCGCCCAGAGCAAACCCGCCCCTGTGCCCGTAAACCCGCCATTCTATGTCTCCGAATGGATGCGTAACCAGAAGAACCAAGAATCCGCGGACCCCCAGCTGCCACCAGCCCCGGAAGAAGCCGCCCCGGAGCCGCAATCCGTTCCCGGCCGGGCCGATGACCCGCCTCTTACCCCGGCCCACCCCCAATAGAACTGTCATCCCGACCGGAGCGAAGCGTAGTGGAGGGATCTGCACTTCTCCCCCAGCAACCGATCTTCAGGAAGAACACTATCGAGGGCCGCGCAACCCTGCATCTTCTGTCCCCGCTAGTGTTCATTTCCGAACAAAAGGTTTCGCTGGTGGACAACCCCTGAGACTCATCCGCGCATTAATCATTTGTTTTCCGCAATTTGCGAGTGGCCGACGGCATGCAATCACCGAATACGCATGATGAACGACTTCAAATTCGCCTTTCGGCAGCTCCGAAAGTCACCCGGGTTTACGCTGACCGCGGTATTGACGCTGGCACTCGGGATCGGGGCAAACACCGCGATCTTCTCTCTCGTCGACTCGATCATGTTGCGCCCCCTGCCCTTTCCGCACCAGGACCGGCTCGTGGGAATCATATCGAGCGACGTCAGCCCTTTTCCCAAAGGCTGGATCCGCGCCTTAGGAGAGCATTCTGATTCGTTCGCTGCTATCAGTGGCTTCGGGGCGGATGCGGAATCGAATGTTGCCGGGACCGATTCCTCGGACCGGGTCTTCGGCGCCACGGTCATGGCCAACGCATTGGACACTCTGGGAATTCATCCTCTTATAGGTAGCTTCTTCACCCGGGACGAGGAACAAACCGGACAGGACCTTGTTGTCGTCCTTAGCTATGGATACTGGCAGCAGCGATTTGGCCAGGATCCGAATGTGATCGGCCAGACCATCCGGATCGATGGCGTATCGCGGCGCATCGTCGGCGTCATGCCCGCCGGTGTGCGGTTCCCCTATGCCGATACTCAGTTTGTCATTCCAGTCGCATTCAAAGGGGGAGATCCGATCGATCCCTGGCGAAAGTTTGATTTACGTTCGTTCGGACGGCTCAAGGATGGCGTGACCCCGGCGCGGGCGCAGGCCGAACTGCGTCGGCTTCATGCGGCTTTATTGCCCCTATTTCCCTGGCGGATGCCGGATTCCTGGGTGGCAGATCTAACCGTCGTGCCACTGCTTGAATCACAAGTCGGCGCCACTCGTCCTCGTCTTCTTCTGTTGTTCAGCTCGGTGGGGTTCATCCTGCTCATTGCCTGCGCCAACGTGGCCAACCTTATGCTGGCGAGAGCTGCTACCCGCGAACGAGAGATGGCGCTTCGCGGGGCACTCGGTGCTACTTCAGGCAGACTGATCCGCCAATTGCTGTCCGAAAGTGTTCTGGTCGGTGCATTGGCGGGCGTTGCCGGCTTGCTGGCGACAGCGGCAAGTCTGCGGGGGTTGGTACTGCTGTTGCCACCCGATACTCCGCGGTTGAACGAAATATCACTGCACGCGCCAGTCTTTCTGTTTGCCGCGGTCGCGTCGTTGATGACTGGATTTATTTTCGGCTTGATCCCGGCAATCAAGATGGCCTCGCCTAATCTGCAGGGACCGCTGCACACCAGCAGCCGCGGCGTCACCGGCAAGGCATCGCAGTTTCGCGTGTCCAGCGCGTTGGTGATGAGCCAGATAGGTTTGTCCGTGGTGGTGATTACCGCCGCCGGCTTGCTGCTGCACAGTCTCTATAGCTTGTCGAAGGTAGACCCCGGATTTCAGACCGAGCGGGTGGTCACCGCAGAGGTCTCACTGGATGCGACGGCATGCCAGCAGCAAGGCCACTGCGATGCATTCTTTCAAACCCTGCTTAGCAAAGCGCAAGGCATTGCGGGAATCGATTCGATTGCTCTGACCGATTCCTTGCCTCTGAGCGGGCGGGACAACAACTATATCTACGACGCCGAAAGACATCCGAGGGATGCGCGCCAGAATCGCTCTGGTGGATACCGAACGCATCGTCTCGCCTGACTACTTTCGTACCCTGGGGATGCGGTTGACGCGTGGACGCATGCTGACTGCTCAAGATGGATCGGGTTCAAGCCGCGCGGCTGTCATCAACCAAAGCATGGCGGAACGGTTATGGCCACAGCAAAACCCTCGTGGGGAGACACATTCTGAGTGTGGTGGATGAAACGGTGCCGGCAGTTTGGAATAACGACACGGCGGCTGTCGTCGTAGGGGTGGTCAGCAACACCCACGGCGGCGGTCTCGCAGGCGGATTCTCCGACGAGGTCTATTTTCCCATGACAAGCACCCGTGAGCAGCCGGTGATGGATGTGCTGCTGCGCACGCGCACAAGCACCGCCGAAGCGGCAGCCGAGTTGCGCAGGGTGGTGAAAGAAATCGATCCGCTGGTGCCGGTGACCCGCATCCGCAGCCTGAACGAGGTGGTAGCAGCATCGGTGTCGGCTTCGCGATCGCTGGCCATCCTCTTGCTCTCGTTTGGTGCGCTGGCGCTCTTGGTTGGGAGCGTCGGAGTCTACAGTCTGATTGCTTACATCGTAAGCTGGCGGACACGGGAGATCGGTATTCGACTGGCGCTGGGTGCAATGCGCTGGCAGATTGTGGGTGCGATCGTAAAGCAGAGCCTGATGCTCGCCGTAGGAGGGTCCGCCGTTGGATTGACTGTGGCCGCTTTACTGATGCGCTTTTTGCGTAGCTTCCTTTTCGGGGTCAGCGTGCTGGATCCGCTTACGTTTTGCGCGGTGCCTGCGGTGATGTTCCTGTTGGCTCTGGGCGCGGCATGGATTCCAGCACGCAGAGCCGCGAGCGTCGACCCTATGGAGACCCTAAGAAACGAATAAAGCGAAACGAATAAGACTGGCGCGGATGAAAAATAAGTGGGTACCCAAGGTCTCGCTTTTGAGCAAACGGCTCGCAGGCGGCAAGTGAAGTGGTGGAAGGAAAGCGCTTTGTGGCTTTATCCCCTCCACCGACGCCGGGTGCCCCACATCGCTCGTTTTTCGCGAGATGTGGGATACAGCAGGCCTCCCCCTTAAGCCTGATGCGGTCCCCACAACTCTGTAGGGGTGCCCCTTGTTCGCACCAGCGTACGTGGGCCGAAAACGATGGGCGAAGCCCAACCACAGCCTTTCGTTCCAGACCTACTCTTTGTTCATTAGGAACGTTACGCATTCGCCGTCATTTTGTGGATGGTGTTGGTGGTGCTCACGCCAATCACGGTAGGCACAATTTCAACCCGGCCGCCCCAGGTGGTTACCTCGTCTGCTCCCACGATGGTGGCCGCGGTATAGTCGCCGCCCTTGACCAGCACGTCGGGACGGACCTGCCGGATCAGCTCCGCCGGTGTCGCCTCATCGAAGATGACGACCGCATCGGTCGAGCCCAGGGCGGCCAGAACACGGGCCCGATCCCGTTCGCCAACTACCGGCCGCGTGGGACCTTTCAGTCCCTTGACGGAGGCGTCGCTGTTCACGCCTATCACAACCTTGTCGCCAAATTCGCGGCATTGTTCGAGCAACGTAATGTGACCCACATGCAGGATGTCAAAGCAACCGTTGGTAAAGACAATGCGCTCGCCGTTGGCACGCCACTCCGCCAGACGAACCAGCAGGTGATCGAGGTCGAGAATCTTGTCCGGGCCTTTCATCTGGGTGGACTTGGTGAACTCCGCCACCAGCTCGCTGCGCGCGATGGGCGCAGTTCCGGTCTTGGCGACTACGATGCCCGCGGCAATGTTGGCCAGGTTCACGCCAGTCTCTGCATCAAGACCCGCCGCCAGCGAGGCAGCCAGGGCGGCAATGACCGTGTCCCCGGCGCCGGTTACGTCGAAGACTTCGCGGGCCCGGGTAGGAGAATGAATAAAGGAATCGGCATCAAGAATGCGAATGCCCTTCTCGCTCATGGTGACGGTCAGGTAATCGATTCCGAGCTGCGTGACGAGCTTTTGACCGGCGGCCAGGAGTTGCTCCAGGTTGCCGGGGGGAATACCGGCTACCAGCCCCAGCTCCTGCAGGTTAGGGCAGATGGTGGTGGCGCCGGCGTATTTGGTAAAGTCTCGGCCTTTGGGATCGACCAGAACAGGAATCCCGCGCTCGCGGGCCAGGGCGATGACCGCCTGGCAGAGTGCCGCGCTCAACGCACCTTTGGCATAGTCGGAAAGAATAATCGCGTCGGCCGTTCGGGCCAAAGCAAGCGAGCGCTCCAGCAACTCCTGGTTCTCCGCTTGGAAATGCGGCACGTCGCTCTCCACATCCAACCGCAGCAATTGCTGATGACGAGAGACGATGCGGGTCTTCGAAATAGTGGGCTGCCCGGCCACGACCATCCCAGAAGCATCTACGCCGGCCGCCGTGAGAATCGCACTCAGTTGGCGCATCTCGCCGTCGTCGCCCCAGAACCCTGCCTGGGTGACCTTCACGCCCAGGCCAACCAGGTTCATGGCCACGTTGGCTGCCCCGCCGGGCGAATTGGTGGTGCGCACCGAACGCAGTACCGGGACCGGCGCTTCGGGCGAAATGCGGTCCACGTCCCCCCAGATGGAACGGTCCAGCATGACGTCCCCAATCACCAGGATGCGAAAGGCGGCGAATCCGCTTTCAATCAGTTCGAGGAGCCTGGACTGTTCTTTCAAAAGCATTTCCTCATCATCGCAAATAAACAGCACTTATTGCGACTGGCCTATACTACGAAGAGCCCGGCATAACACGTATGGTGATCGAGTTACTCAAATCCAGTGCTATCAGGGCCCGGCTGACACGAATCCTGCGTCCCAGCACCAAGTGGGGCCGCTTTACCCTGTGGCTGGGCGTTCTTTGCCTGCTGCTTTGGACCGCCGACATCTCCGGAGCGAAGGTGGAGGGGTGGGCGATATTTATCACCATGGCCTTCGCGTTTGTTGGCCTGGTCACGCTCTGCCGTTGGGGATACCGGCCCCTGATGTGGCGGCTGCGCAACCGGTTGATCGTCACTTACCTCTTCATCGGCGTCATGCCGATCCTGCTGTTGTTGCTCATGGGTGGCTTAGCCAGCTATCTGTTCGCCGGCCAATTTGCCACCTACGTGGTCATCTCAGATTTGCATTCAGAGTTGCAACATCTGCAAGCGGCCAATGATGCGCTGGCTGCGCAGCTATTCCCTTTGGAAAAATCGGGCAAGCTGGACGAGAGGATCGCGGGCGAGTTTACCAGGGCTTCCGATGAGCGGTTCCCTGGGCGGACCGTTACTTTGTCGCGCAACGGAAAAGGCTTTGTCCTCTCCACCGGTGGAGAGTTGCTCAAAAAGGCCCCGGAATCCATTCCGGATTTCATCAACGCTGACTTCACCGGATTCGTTGTCGATCACGATGGCCTGCATTTGCGCGCGATCCGGCTCTATGTCGGTGGCAGCCCGGGAACTGCCCTCATTTCCGATATTCCGATTACTCCCAATCTGCTCATACCGACCGCGGAACGTCTGGGCAACGTGACCCTGGCTCCGCCCGACCAAAAAGGTAATATTGGCTACTCCCGTCAGCCAGACGGCCGAATGCCGGTAACGGCCGGTCACGTACCCCCGGGTTCCCATTGGTTTGACGTACCTTTGAACTTTCCCACGCTCTTCAACGTGGTGGACTGGCAAACCGGCGAGAAGCAAGAGCAAGGGCTCATCGTGGTGGCGACTCGGCCCTCGATGCTCTACGCCACTTTGTTTGAAACGTTAGGAGACAGATACCTGGTCTTCCGCGACGGATTGCTCGCGATCGCTGTTTTTTTCGGGATCATTGAGATTGTCGCTCTTTACATCGGAGTACGCCTCACGCGCAGCATGACCGCTTCCGTTGCCGCACTCTATCGCGCCACGGAACATGTAAACACCGGCGATCTGAGCCACCGGATACAACTCCAGGGCCGCGATCAGATGGCGGCTCTGGGGCATTCGTTCAACTCCATGACCGGATCGCTGGCCAAGCTGATTCAGGAGCAGAAAGAGAAACAGAGGCTGGAGAACGAACTCAGCATCGCCTACGAGGTGCAGGAATTATTGTTCCCTCGCCAGGTGACCGATCATCTGCCGTCACTCCAGGTTCACGGAGTTTGTGTTCCCGCGCGTACCGTGAGCGGGGACTACTACGATTTCATTCCCCTGGGTAGCGACCGGCTGGTGCTGGCCGTCGGCGACATAAGTGGCAAAGGAATTTCCGCTGCGCTGTTGATGGCGACCGTGCATGCGTTCGTGCGCGCGTATTCGATTGAGCCTGAGATGGCGCTATTGCCTGCCTCCCTGCCCGCTTCATTGACCTATGCATCGCAGGCGGATCCCCGCATGTACTATCGCGGCGACGGCAGTGCGGAATCGCAAGTGGCGCCGGCTATGCTGATGACCACTTTGAACTACCAGCTTTATCGCAGCACCCCGGCGGCAAAATACGCAACGTTGTTCCTGGGTTGCTATGACGCCAAGGCGCGGGTGCTGACGTATTGCAATGCGGGCCACTTGCCGCCCATCATCCTGCGCGCCAACGGCGAGGTTTTCCGGCTTACCGTCAATGGCACCGTGGTCGGCCTGTTTGATGGTGTCACGTATGACGAATCGACGCTGGTGATGCAGCCCGGCGATATTTTTGTCGCCTACAGTGACGGGGTCACCGAACCAGAAAACGAGTTTGGCGAATTCGGTGAGGAGCGGCTGGTCGAGTTGATCCAGGAGCATCGCAACAAACCTCTGCCTCGCATCACCGAGATTGTCGCCGGCGCCGTCGCGGACTGGATCGGCACAGTGGAACAGCCGGATGACGTCACCATCGTTCTGGCGCGCTGCACCGGCTGATACTATTTGGCGATGAACTATCGCGCACTTGGCCGTACCGGTTGGAAGGTTTCAGAGATCAGTTTTGGAGCATGGGCCATTGGCGGCGCATGGGGCCAGGTCAGCGATGAGGAGTCACTTGCCGCGCTGAACCAGGCGATCGACTCAGGCATCAATTTTCTTGATACTGCGGATGTTTACGGTGACGGTCGAAGCCATCGCCTGATCGCACAACTGAAGAAATCCCGCAAAGAAGAGATCATCGTCGCCACCAAAGTGGGCCGGCGCTTGCCCAGCCAGACGGTGGAAGGTTACAGCCGCGCCAATATTACGTCCTGGATCGAGGACAACTTGCGCGGCCTGGACACTGAGGCTCTCGACCTGGTACAGCTGCATTGTCCGCCGACCGATGCTTATTATCGTCCCGAGATTTTCGGCGTGCTCGATGACCTGGTGCACGCGGGCAAGATCCGCTTCTACGGCGTTAGCGTGGAGCGGGTAGAAGAGGCGCTCAAGGCGATTGAGTATCCCAACGTGCAGAGCGTGCAGATCATCTTCAATTGCTTTCGCCAGCGTCCGGCGGATTTGTTTTTTGCCCAAGCCAAGCTAAAGCAGGTCGGCATATTGGCGCGCGTACCCCTCGCCAGCGGATTGCTTACCGGCAAGTTTCGCGCGGATACAAAATTTGGTCCCGACGATCACCGCAACTTCAACCGTCAGGGTCAGCGCTTCGATATGGGTGAAACCTTCTCCGGCGTCGATTATGACGTTGCGCTGGCGGCGGTCGAGGAGATACGCGCCCTGGTGCCGGCTGACGTAAGCATGAGCCAGTTTGCTCTCCGCTGGATATTGATGTTCGATGCGGTGAGTTGTGCCATTCCCGGTGGTAAGCGCCCCAGCCAGGTGTCCGAAAACGCACAGGCCTCTGATCTGCCATCGCTCACGCCAGAAGTCATGGCGGCTGTTCGCGCTATCTACGATAAGAGGATTAGGCCCTTAGTGCACCAGCTCTGGTAACGTAACGGGTGACAATTCGCTCCCTCTGCTAGTCTTTAGTTATAGATGCGCGCTCAAATTGTCTCGCTTACCGTTGCCCTGTTCTTCGCTTCGACTTCCTTCGCTGCTCCAGTGGACTCCGTCGCTGCGCGCCTCGCCGCACAGAACGCGCTGTTTGAAGAGCAATACCAGTCGGACCTGAAGTCCTCGCCAGAAACTGCGACCGCATACGGGGATTATCGCTATAACGATCAACTCGATGACGTATCGATGGCTGAGGCGGAGCGACAGCATTACGTGGATGAGACATTTCTCGCTCGCCTGAAGGCAATTCCGACCGAAGGTTTTGGCGAGCAGGATGTCCTTTCTCACCAGCTAATGGTTCGTATGCTGGAGCAGCGCAACGAAGACTACGCTTTCAAGGATTTTGAGATGCCGCTCTCGCAAATGGGCGGCGCGCACACTGAACTGGCAGATCTCCCCCTCTCCTCGCCTTTCAGCAGCGTCAAGTACTACGAGGATTACATTTCGCGCTTGCATCAGATTCCACGCGTGTTCACGCAAACCGAAGAGGTCCTGCGCGCCGGCATGAAAGACAAGCTCATGCCCGTTCGCTTTCTGCTGGAGAAGGTTCCCGGTCAGTGCCAGGGGATCATCGCCGACGATCCTTTTTTGCAGCCCACAAAGAAATACCCCAGCAGCATCTCCTCCGCCGACCAGCAGCGCCTTACCCGCGAGATTACGGAGACAGTAAATAAAGAGGTGCTGCCCGCCTATAAGCAATTCGCGAGCTTTGTGGCGACGGAGTACGCTCCTCACGGCCGTACGACTCTCTCCACCACTTCGCTGCCGGGTGGCGAAGAGCGGTACCGGCATTACATCCGCAGCCGCACCACGATCACCGACATGACTCCCGACCAGATCCACCAGCTCGGTTTGCAGGAGATGGATCGGATCGGGAAAGAAATGCTGGCGATCGCGCACCAGGAAGGCTTCTCCGATGTGGCCTCCTTCGATGCGTCGCTCAAAAAGAATCCGAAGTATATTCCTACGTCGGCCGAGCAGATTCTCGATGACTATCGCCGTTATCTTGGGCAGATGCAGGGCAAGCTGCCCCAGCTGTTTACCTACATTCCAGGCTCCCCTGTGACGGTTGAGGCCATTCCGCCGTTCCAGGCAGCGATGGCGACCCACTATCAAACTGGAACTCCAGACGGCAAGCGGCCCGGACGGGTGGTTGTCGCCACCTCTGACTTTGCTCACCGAACCCTCATTGATGACGAAGCCACCGCTTATCACGAAGGTATCCCCGGCCACCACATGCAGTTGTCGGTCGCGCAGCAAATGACGAGTCTGCCGAATTTTCGCCGGCACACTTTTAATTCGGGCTATATCGAAGGCTGGGCTCTGTATTCGGAGCAACTTGGCAAGGAGGTTGGTTTTTACCGCGATCCGGTCTCGGAGTACGGCCGGCTGAGCAGCGAGCGCTTTCGCGCCGTGCGCCTGGTGGTCGATACCGGCATCCACTCCAAGGGCTGGACCCGCGACCAGGTGGTGGACTTCTTTCGCAAGGCCAACGTGATTGATGAACCGATGATCCAGACTGAGACCGACCGATACATTGCCTGGCCAGGGCAGGCCCTCAGTTACAAATTAGGGCAACTCAAGTTCGTTGAGCTTCGCGAGCGCGCGCGCAAGGAGCTGGGTCCAAAGTTCGACATACGGACCTTCCACGACGAGATGCTGAGCGGGGGTGTCCTGCCCCTGGATCTGCTGGACGCGCGAACCGAGAGCTGGGTCAAGGCGCAGAAGGCCGGGGCACAAGTCGCGGCAGGCAATTAGTCCAGCTCGCTTTCTGCAACCATCACTTTAATCTTTTTCGGGAACCAGGCTGCGGAAAAACTCCGGTTGTTCGAAGGGTATGGGTTCAGCGGCGGCTAACGCTCAGCAGGCCTTGCTGGCCGGCTTTGCTCATCCTTAACCGTTGGCCAGATTTCAGAACCACCGAACCTTCGCTTTGGCCTTCACGGAAAATCTCCGTGACCTGATCCACATTCACGATGACGGAACGATGAATACGTACGAATTGCTGCGGATCCAGCGTTTTCGAGAGTTGCTTGATAGACTCGCGCAACATGAAACTCTTGCTTCCAACGTGCAGGCAGGCATAGTAATCAGCCGCTTCAATCCATTCAATATCATGAATGTTGACGAAAGAATCTTTGGTCCCGTTATGAACAAGAAGGCGGCGCGGAAATTCCTGCCGCGCAACCCCGCCTTGCTCCAGGCTGATTAACACTGATTTCAACTGCTCTTGTGTGACCAGTGCTGCCTGCGAAGCAATCCGTTCTCTGACCCGTGACATCGTTGCCTGTAGCCGATCTGCTTCCACTGGCTTGGTGAGATAGTCCAGCGCATGCACCTCAAATGCCTGCACCGCATACTGATTGTGTGCCGTGACAAACACCGTAACTGGCATGTGCACGGAGCCGATCCGTTCAATAACTTCGAACCCGTCTATGCCGGGCATTTGAATATCGAGAAAGAGTACGTCGAACCGGCTCTCCTTGAGCGCCGCAATCACTTCCCTTCCGTTACGGCATTCGCCCGCCACTTCTACGTCCTGCTGTCCGGCCAGCAGAAATCTTAGCCGCTCCCGGGCCAGGGGCTCGTCGTCGGCAAGAAGAACCCGGTATTTCATACCGCAACGCTTTCATATGGAATCGTGATGGCCACCTCAAACCCACCTGAATGGAGAGGCTGGGCCTCCATCTGATAGCCGGCAGGATAGAAGTGTGCCAGGCGCTCACGGGTATTCTTCAGGCCGATGCCATGCCCGTTCGGTTGCGCGGAAATTCGTCCAGGTCCCGTGTCCCGCACCAGGAAGTGCAGCAGATCGCCATCGCGCGTGGCCGATGCCTCAACCATTCCCTCGCTCTCACAATTCGCGATACCGTGCCGGATGGCATTCTCCACAATCGGTTGCAGCAAAAAGCAAGGAACCAAGCCGTCGACAGCGCGCGGGTCCACCTTGATTTCGACCCGCAGTCTATCGGCAAAACGAACCTGCTCGATAGCCAGGTAGTTCTCTACTAACTCCAACTCCTGCGATAACGGAACTTTTTGCGGAGTGTCCCGGGTCAACGTGCTTTTCAGAATAGCGTTGAGATGTTGCAGCATCCCTGCTGCTTCTTGCTGCCTGCCTAGCTCGACCAGTGTAGTAATCGCGTTCAAGGTATTGAAGAGAAAGTGCGGCTCCAGTTGCATCTGCAGAGCCCGCAAGTGTGCTGTTGAGAGCTGCCTCTGCAAGGACAGGGCTTCCATCGCATCGAACTGGGCGCGCAGCTGAAATTGGATCACTCCCGTCATTCCAAACACGAATCCATAGATCAGCACCTCCATGCCAAGGCGATTGATGTTAAGCAAAGAGCCACCGAGAGTGCCCATCAGCAGCAGGTGGGCAATTCCCAGCGTGGTCCCGGCCAGCAATTGAACTGCGATTGCCGATATGGATGGGCGCGATAAGAACCATGTCGGTTTTCCCCACCTCCACAAGGCGCTGGCAATCACTCCCCACCAACCCCAAAGCAACGCACCATAACGCAGAGACGGAAGGTAAGTGATGGAATGGCACTCACTGGCAGTCGCCAGGGCAAGAACAGTCACCAGTGAGAATATGACTACGTAGGCATTGATGTGTCTTTTCATCTGCTTACCCGAACCTGCTGATATTTATGGTACATCCGCTCAAAAGGTTACTTCGAGGATGGGCTCGCCCCCACCGGGGATCCATGCTTTTGCAGGGAACCCAGGGAATTTTGCAGGAAAGTCTCACGCTGGCTATAGTGATCTGAATGAATCGAAGACATTTTGTCGGTCTTGCCGCGTCCGCCATGGTTGCCCAGGGATTACCCCGGGCTTTTGCGGCTGCCCCCATCAAACCGTTTGCGTTAGGCGTGGTGATCAAGCCATTCGGGGCACCTGAAGAACACTTGCGCATGGTGCATGAGCTGGGATTTCCCACCGTCTTTCTCTCCATGGACGATTATCTCGGCAGCTTCACCCCTGACCTGGCCAGGCAATATCGCGACCTGTTGGCTAAATACCAGCTCACGGCAACCACCATAGAGGTAGTGGGGCCGCCACCCCTCAAATGGAACTTTATGCAGGGACCGGACACCATCGGCGTGGTTCCACCTAAGACCCGCGCAGCGCGCATCGATGCCCTGCGCCAGGCCTCCGATTTTGCCAAATTGGTGGGCATTCCGCAGGTCCAAACGCATTGCGGGTTTATTCCTGAAAATCCTGGCGATGCGCTCTACGCCCAAGCGGTGGAAGCCATCCGCACCGTGGCCAAGCATTGCCAGGGGAACGGTCAGGACTTCCTTATGGAAACAGGCCAGGAAACCCCGACGACCATGTCCCGAGCCATCCACGATGTAGGTCTGCCAAACCTGGGCGTCGGTCTCGACACCGCCAACTTGCTGCTTTACGGCAAAGCGAACCCTGTCGACGCGGTCGATATTCTTGGGTCCCACGTCAAGAGTGTGCACGCCAAGGATGGCCGCTGGCCTACCAATCCCAACGAGTTTGGGGAAGAGGTTCTCATCGGCAAAGGCCTGGTGGATTTTCGCGCAGTGTTTACCAAGCTTCATCGACTGGGCTACACAGGCGCCATCAGCATTGAGCGCGAGATCTCAGGCCCGCAGCAAATCGAAGATGTGAAAACAGAGAAGGCTTATCTGGAACGAGTCATTCGCGAGGTGAATGCATGAATCGGCGAGAATTTCTACAGACTGGAACCGCGTGTGGACTGCTGTTACTGAAGCCGAGCACTGCATTCAGCTACCAGGCCAACTCCGCCGTTCGCCTTGGTTTGCTGGGGTGCGGCAATCGGGGTACGACCGTTGCGACGTCTTTCGCCCACAGCACCACCGCGCGGGTCGTGGCGTTGGCCGATATCTTTCCCGATAAGTTGGACCTGGGCCGCAGCCATTTCGACGAATTGAATACCAGCCTTTCTTGCCCGCGTATCGACGAAAAACTGCTTTTCCACGGGCCACATGCCTTCGAGCAACTGGCGGCCGCCAAGGATGTCGATCTCATTCAGATCTCCACCCCTCCTTTCTTTCATGTGCAGCACCTGGAGACCGCGGTTGCGTCGGGCAAGCATGTCTACTGCGAAAAGCCAGTCGGCGTCGACGTTGCCCAGGCAAAGCAGGCGCTCGAGATCGCCAAGAAGGTGAAGTCTACGCAGAGTGTCGATGTCGGGTTCCAATGCCGCAACGCGCCGCCGATTGCCGCCATTGCAGAAAAGATCAAAGCCGGCGCCCTGGGCAAGATCGCCGCCGCTGCCGGCAACTACTATGCGACCGCATCGGAAGAAAAGGTTCGTCCTGGAGCCTCGCCCGACGAGTACCGCCTGCGAAACTGGCTCTGGTATCGCGCCTTATCAGGAGACATCCTGGTGGAGCAGAACATCCACATTATCGATCTTTGCAATTGGATGCTGGGCACGCACCCGCTCAAGGCAACAGCCACGGGAGGCCGTAACATCCTGACCCATGCCGGCGATTGCTGGGACAACTACCAGGTGGACTTCACTTACCCGGAAGGCGTTCACCTCGCCTTTGCTTCGACCCAATTCGGCAACAACGGATTCGACGCCGGCCTCAAGCTCTTCGGTGCTGACGGATCGGCGACCGTTCCCTACGCGGGCCCGGTGCAGATTGTGGGTACGCAGGCCTGGGCCTGGGCCGATTCCATGAACACCACCGGGCCGGTCAAGTTTGCCGCCAACGGCAGCTTTTCTGACAACCTGGCCTTTGCCGATCGCGACAAGGAGCGCACCTTCATCGACAGCATCACCTCTGGCCAGTATCACAACCAGATTGCCGCCGGAGTGGAGACAGCCTTGAGCTGCATGCTCGGTCGCATGGCCGGCTACGAAAAACGTGAAGTGACCTGGGAAGATCTGTTGGCTCACGGCGAAACCTACAAGCTGGACATGAACATCGACCAATTCGCCTGAGAAAAGCGCGAAATATGGCGCGGCAGGCACGAATATTGGGAAAACTCGGTCCTGGAAGGGCACGGCTTCAGCCGTGCCGCAACTGGAACGACACTCATGAGGGCTTCAGCCCCTGAGGTACGTTTTTCCATCCTCTAAATTCACTGCGAGATCTGAGAAAGATGCCCTCAAGGGCTAGACCCCGGGGCTCTTAATATTTACGGCACGGGTGAAGCCGTGCCCTTCCCGGATCAACCGTTCCACCGACTAGGTTCCCGTCACATTGACCACAGGTCGCCCCAACGCCTTCTGCAGTTCTTCCAGTACCATCTCGCGCAAAGTTGTTGGGGCAAGAACTTGAACCCGGGCACCCAGGCCTAGAGCGAGGAACCGAGCCTCCTCCATGCTCTCGAACGAAACGTGAAGAATGGTCCACCCGTCCGGAAGGACGGGCGTCGCCTGCACATCAGCTGCCGCCGACACCCGGCACCACCGCCCAACTGAGTTGGCCGCATCCGCTGTCAGGGCAAGGGTAGCTTGAAACTGGGTTCGCTTCTGCTGCAGCTGTGCGGTCGCAGTCTTCCAATGGGCAGCGAGGTCAAAGTTCGCCGGCCGGTCAAACGTCACCGCGAGCACAACCGCGTTCTGCATCCGCGAAAGCCGGTAGGTACGCATTCCAGCCGGCGCTCGGGCCACCAGGTACCAGACCGCCTGTTTGTTGACTATGCCGTAAGGGTCGACGGTGCGGACTCCTGTCTCGCCATCCGCGCGGGAGTAGAGGAACGTCAGCTTGCAATCGCGGGCAATGGCGTCCTGAACAACCGGAAGCAAGCTGAGGTCGACGGAAGACGGATGCCAGCCCTCAGGATCGATATGCAGCCGGGCGCGGATAGACGCAGCCTGCGTCTGCATTTTCTGTGGCATCGCGGCCAGCAGCTTACCGAAAGCGCGCTCCGACGCGGCGGCCAGCGAGGGATGCCCGAGAGCGCTGGGCTGCGACATCAGCAGCGCACTCAGCTCCGCCTCATCAAGCCCCGGTACCTTTGTGCGCCATCCGCGGGCCAGTTCCCAGCCTCCCTGGGATCCACGCAGCGCGAGGATCGGAACCCCTGCCGCACTCAGCGCTTCCATATCGCGATGCGCGGTGCGCTGCGAGACTTCCAGCCGCTCCGCCAACTCGCGGGTGGAGAGACGTCCATGCGCCTGCAGCAACATGAGGGTCGAAAGTAGGCGGCCGGATTTCATAATGCTAGTTTCTTTTAAATATATGACAGCCCGTGTCATATATGCCGCTTTAAGTTCAAAGTGTGGGGAGGGCATATGGGACTGAGAGAGTTTTTCCTATGGCAGTTAGAGCACGAGGCTGCTACCTCGCGCAAAGTGATCGAGCGTGTCCCGGAAGGGCGGAACAGTTGGAAGCCGCACAGGCGTTCGATGGAATTGGGCTATTTGGCGGCGTTGGTCGCGTCGATCCCCGGCTGGGTCGAGGTGATGATCAATCGCCGGGAGTTGAACCTGTCTGACCCGGAAAACGAGGTCATGAAGACCAAGGCAGTGAACACCCGGGCAGAGCTGTGCCAGATGTTGGCCGAAGGTCTGGCCAAATCCCGCAAGGCGCTGGAGGATACGACCGAGGACCATCTGACCAAGATGTGGCGTTTCCGCATGAATGACCAGGTGGTGAGCGAAGGGCCGCGCTATGCCATGATCTCGGACGGCGCAATGACGCATCTGGCCCACCACCGAGGTCAACTCACCGTCTACCTGCGTCTGCTGGAGGCGAAGGTGCCGGCGATTTATGGTCCGTCCTCGGACGAAGGCTTCTAAGATGGATGGGTTTTGCGGCGGGGCTAAAACCCCGCCTCCAACTAACCTGTGTGGATACGAACGGTTGATTATGGTTTAGCTGCGGCCGGCATGGTGGGTCATTTGACCCTGCTCACGATTCTTGTTCGCCGCCGCCTGCTCGCTCGCCTGCCGGTATTTGCAATTTTGATTGCGTTTTATTTTTTGCGCTCAGCCCTTTTGCTGGCCGGTCATTTTCCCGCCGGATGGCTCCGGTCGTATTGGGTACTCATCTATCTCGATCCCGGATTGCAGTTACTCCTCATCTTCAGGCTTGGTTGGGTCGCCTGGCGCTTCGGTCGAGTTCGCACAGCAGTGGCTATTCCGCTACTGATGATTACCTCGTTTATGGTCGCGTGGTATGTCGGGTCGTCTTCTCACTCCTCACAGCAGAACCTTGCGCTCAGACTGAGTGTGTTTATTTCGGTTATGTGGCTGCTGGTAACTCCGTGTCTCTTTTTCTTGCCACGTAAAGTGGATCTGTACAAGCGAAGAGTTCCGCTTGGGATCGCTCTCGGCTTTGCTGCCTATTCGGCAGCAAATGTCGCAACCGAGATCGTACACCAGCATTTTGCTCTGCATCCGCAGCCTGCACTCTTTACAGGTCTTTCTTTCTTTCGCGCCATCATCTATCTCGGCTGCCTCGCTGCATGGTCGATTCTGTTCTTAAGCGATAAGTCGAACGCCGCGCCTGTTTTGACCGGATCTTAGTACAAGGCTTATAAATTAAGCGGAAGATGTGGCTTCCCCCAGCTAACATGCTTCGCACCCAATGGATTGGAGTAGGGCTATGTTTCACTCCTTCTTTGCAGTATTGCTCTGTCTGGATCTGCTTTTGCTTGGTTGCGGTTATAGCGAAAACGGCATCGTCCAGGGCTTGCCGATGCAATCGCAGAAAATCAAACATATCGTCGTGATCATGCAGGAGAATCGCTCCTTCGATAACCTGTTCCATGGTTTTCCTGGTGCGGACACGGTCGACAGCGGGATGAGCGACGGCAAGCTGGTTGCTCTGCGGCCGGTCCGAATCGAACAAGGCACCGACGTCGACCACAGCCATCTGGCCTGGTGGAAAGCCTGGGACAACGGAATGATGGACGGGTTTGCCCATGACAAATATCCCATTCCGTACCTGCCCTATGCCTATGTCCCTCAGCAAGAGACGGAGCCTTACTGGACTCTGGCCCGGCAATACACGCTGGGCGATCGGATGTTTCAATCCAACACTGGCCCTAGCTTTCCTGCGCATCAATATATGATTGCGGGTCAGTCGGCCGAGGCAGACGAGAATCCGAGCTCGGCGGATTGGGGTTGCGACGCTCCGCAGACGGGGAGGGTGGCAATGGTGGGGCCGAACGGTACGGATTTGCCCGGCGTCTATCCCTGCTTCGACTATCCGACCATGGCTGATTTGCTGGATTCCAGGAGTATCAGCTGGAATTACTATGCTCCCGGGGAAAGCAACACGTCGGGTTATATCTGGTCAGCCTTCCAGGCGATTCGCCACATCCGCTTTGGGGAGGATTGGAACAACCACGTGGTTTCACCCGATAACCAGGTCCTGACCGACATCAAAAATGGCAAGCTGGCCCAGGTAACGTGGATCGTTCCTCAGATGGCCTATTCCGATCATGCGGGGAAGGGATCCACGGCGGAAGGGCCCAGTTGGGTGGCGAACATCATCAACGCGATCGGCGCCGGCCCGTTCTGGGATTCGACGGTGATCTTTGTTAGCTGGGATGATTGGGGCGGATGGTACGACCATGTGAGCCCGCCCCAGGTAGACAAAATGGGGCTCGGTTTTCGGGTGCCTGTGATCGTGGTTTCCCCTTACGCGAAGAAGGGGTACATCTCGCACCAGGTGCATGAGTTCAGCGGCTTTTTGCGCTACACCGAGGAGGTTTTCGGGCTCCCGAGCCTGGGCACGCGGGATGTCAACGCGGATGACTTTGCCGACTGCTTCGACTACTCGCAAAGCCCGATCCCCTATTCGGCTATCCCGGTTACCTTCTCGCCGCAGCACTTTTTGCAGGAGGATCCATCAGGGCAGCCGGACGACGACTAAACAGGGGCTGGGTGGAAGTGATGATCAACCGCCGGGAGCTGAACCTGTCCGACCCTGACAGTGAAGCCATGAAAACGAGGGTTGTGAACACGCGAGCGGAGCGGAAGTGCCGGGTAGGATCAGGCAACTCAGGCGAGTCCCGAAGCGACGGCACAATCTGTAGCCCGGCACGGAAGTGCCGCTGTCAAGCCAAAGGCCGGCTGCCGCGCTTATGACCACCGGCGTGCAGGAAGTGTTGCTCTAAATTGTACAAATCTCGCGAAAGTGTCAGATCCGGTCTGTCCACAAAAAGTCCAATCATTAGAGGATCAGGTTAAGCCCTGCCGTATCAGCGAAGGCCTGGAAGTCGCGGTCTCTGGTGATAAGCGGTACTCCGCCGTCGATACAGCTCTGAGCGATGAGCGCGTCACCAAGACGTGCCTTGCGCTTCTTTGTCAGCACTTGAGCTCTCAGGCTGCCCGCGCGATGCCAATAGCCCGGGCGGATGTCAATCAGCGGCAAGTCTGATAGAGTGTGCGCGGCAGACGAGGGGAGCTCCGGGTCACTGAGCAATTCGGTCAGGACTGCAGGCGCCATCACGACCTGGCGGTCCCCGAGTGCCTTGGTGAGCATCTCGACGTCATCACCGCTGTTGCCTTCAAGGAACGCGATCCATGTGCTGGTGTCGGATGCGATCATCTATCGGCCTTGAGATCCGCCAGTGAACGCGAAAAGTGAACCTTTCCCCTGAGCCGCAGCAAATGCGCATAGGCGCGGGAAGCAGCCATAAGTTCAAGACCGGCGCGGACGGTCTCTGTGATCCCGGAACCGCTGGCCTCCTGTGCCTTTCGGAGAAGGTCCGCCCGTACCTCAACTGTGATTTTTCTGGTCATTTCCATTCTGAACTCTCCTGCACCATAGTCTATACCAGCATTGGGTATGGTGTTGAAGTACACGAGCTTAGTGACAGCACGGGGGAAAAATCAGGACGGACACATAAGATGCGTGACGGACGAAACAACCCGGATGTGCCGACGCGAGATTTCGGGGATTGTTTCGTCTGACGCGTATCTTTTGACACGTATCTTTTGCGGTGGGCAAAGCAGAAGCGGGGATGAATCATTTCCTGTTTTGCCGGTTCTTCAGGCGTTCCGCATATTCACGCCTATCCCGCGTCTCTTTGTAGATTTGTGAGAAAACATACTCGAAGTTGGCGCGTAGATCGTCAAATATTTCCACGCACGCATCGTCCGATTCTCTGTGAAGACCCCCGCTGATGTGGACGTAAAGCTGACCGAGGGGATTTACTCCGCCTGGCTTGAGTGATTCCGGGATTGCCTTCGAGGCCACATCCAGTTTTTGCTCATACCGGACTTGTGACTTGGCGGATAGGACTTTTAAGACATCTGGTTCTTGTATCCCCACAAAATTATCCGTCAAAAATTATCCGTCAGACGCATAATTTTCCGGAGTCTGCAACTGACGTGATTACATAATGGGATAAGATCAACATGGAGAGGGAGCGGCTGCGGGTGATCCTGAATTCTTTGATCATGGCGAATGTCGCTCTGGATGCCATGCCACAGTAGCAACAGGTCCAGATAATCCAGAGCGCAGTTTCCCAGGCGGCGCTACCGTTCGGCGATTATCAAGACTGGAGGCGCATCCAGGACCGGGTTGGCGCGGCCTTATCCCACAACTTCGCACAGCCAGATCCGGGCCCTTCCATTGCAAGGTCTAGGGTCTATTGGGCAACGTTCGCTGATTCGCTCTTGACCGATCCAAGCGCTCAGCAACCGCCGCTGCCCACCGCCGATACGCTCTTCGGTTGACAAAGTTTGCGCAACGGGCCGGGCTTCCTCTCCCGGCGGATCGGTGGAGTTCATAGGCTCCGCTCTCCCGTTTGCGCGAGCGAGGGGCAGCTAAACCAAGCTGCCCCTCGTTTTTCCGTTGAGTCTTTGCTATCTCAAATGGACATTCTCGCAACCAAAAAGAGGAAGTAAGAGATGGACACGGATCGGGAATAGCGGCTCTGATAGCAGGTGCGCCGCGAAGTTACCTATAATCCCGGTGCATTCGGGTAGACGACAACCTCTCCTCGAATGAATTAGTTGAAGAAGAGCCTAGGTAGCTGTTGGAGGCCAGATCCGGAGCTCGCGAAATTGGCAGCCGTGACCGTGTTCAAGAGCAAAGTGAAGGATCGGGATTCGAGGTCACTTCATGAGCACAGTCAGGGGAGCGGCTCCGACATCGGGCATCGAGTTGATTAGGAAACGGTTGCCATCGCGGGAGACGGCGTATTGGAATCCTACGGTACGCGCCGCGACGATGCGCGTCTGGAAAAGAGCGTGGGGAACGCCTGCCACCGGCTCGTCATGCGACGTGTCGATCGATACCGCCATAAGCTTTTTATCTATGGCGATATAGAAAAGTTCTTTTCCATCCGCACGCCAGCGCGGTTGCGCGCCGCCATGATTGGATATCTGGATGCGCCCGCCTGGGTTAGGGAATCGGCATACATACACTTCAGTGTCTTCTCCGGTCGTCGACGGAGCTCCGGTGAAGGCGATCCATTTCCCATCGGGAGAAAATTGGGCTTCCGCACCCGGTGCGTAGGCTGTCTGCGAATGGTTACTGAGGTCAAGAGTGTCCAGGTCCGGCGCACTGCCATGAATATGCATATAGACGAGAAAGCGCCCGTCCGCCGACCAGTCGTTGGGAACCAGAAAATCGGACGCCGCGAGTCGCTCCAGCTTGCCCGAGCCATCGGTAGCCGCAACGTCGATGTACTGAGAAGTCCTGGCAAAATTTCCTACATATGCCACCCTTTTGCCGTCAGGCGAGAGAACCGGAAATACTTCGGTCCCTCCATCTGAGACGCGGGTGCTTGTACCCCTCGCGAAATCGTAAATATGAATGTAGTGCTTGCCGTTGTGATCATCGTCGGAGGAGATTGCGAGCAGAGCGCCATTGCGCGAGAGAGCAGGGTCGCGATAGCCGGTTGTGGGCAGTTCTTCCAGTTCTTTACCGGAACGGTCAAACCAGGAGAGCCGGGAAACGCTCTCGGTTGCCGACTGGAAGACCACCACACCGTTTTCCGAGATCGAGAATCCCGCGCGGGAAAAGGCCGGCGACTGTTCCAGTTCCTGTCGCGAGACAGCATCCGGCGGACCTGTAGTCTGCAGCCGTTTGAGATCGAACGGCTGCGCCATGAGGCTGCCGTCACGGACGTAGTAGAGGCGCGAGGATGCGAACTGAGTATTGCCGATGATCTCAGAGGAGATCAATTTGGTTTCCTGCGTACTTAGAGAACCGAGATAGATTCCCTGTTTCTGAGGGGAGTTAGAGCTCCCGAAAATGAAATATATAAAGTGGTCTCCATCCGGAAGAGCGGAGGGCCAAAATGTCGCGGCGTTCGGCGCGTTAGCCATGTTGACCGGCTGCGGTTCGCCACCCGAGTCTGATACCTTAAAAATGCCGGGGCTTGTGCCGATGGGAGTGATGCCCCTCTGAAATCCAGCGAAGATGATCGTGCCCCGATTGTTCCATGCCCCACCCGCGCCACCGGGTGCATCGCATAGGATCTGGAGAGCGCCGCTGCTCGGATCAACGCTCTTCAGCTTGGACGCCTGGAAGAAGCCCACTTGATGACTATCCGGTGACCAGAATGGGAACAAGGTCCCTTCCGTGCCGGTCAACTGCTGCGCGGCTCCAGCGGCCAGGGAGCGGATCCACAAAGCGGTGCGACCATCCTGTGCGGCAGCCACGAACGCGAGTCGCCGGCCGTCGGGCGAGATAGCGAAATTGTAGGGAACGAACGAAGTAGAGGGCGGCGGAAGTAATGAAAGGTGCAGGTGCCGACTCTCCGCCGACTGCATGCTGCGCCAATGGGCAACTCCAAGCCAGGTCAGCAGGGCGATACACAGAGCCGCCACTCCCCACGCGAGTCGCTCCCGGCGACGCGGCGCGGGTTCAGGCGCTTTGGTGAGGCCCACTCCTCCTGAGATCCACTTCAGCTCTCTCGACAAATCTCGCGAGCTTTGCCAGCGCTCCTCGGGGTCTTTCATCAGACAGCGAAGCACCACATGTTCGAGCGCAGCCGGAGTGAGAGGCTGCAAACTGGCCACGGGCTGCGGGTCTTTCTCCAGAATGGCAGCCACGATGCTGAGTCTTGATTCGCCGGTGAAAGCTCGCCTGCCCGATATCATCTCGTACAGTACGCAGCCAAAGCTGAAGATGTCACTTCGGAAATCTGCCGGTCGGCCTTGAATCGATTCCGGAGCCATATAAAGGAGCGTTCCCACGATCGCGCCGTGCTCAGTGAAAGGGGCGTTCGGCGAGTCTGGAGCTACCACGCTCATCGTCGGGAGATCATCTTGTGAGGGGATCGGGGCTGCAGTGACGCCATGTAACGTTGCGACGACAGACTTGGCCAGACCGAAGTCCATCAGCTTTGCGCCAGATTTGGTGAGCATGATGTTGCTGGGCTTCAAATCACGATGGATGATGCCCTCCCGATGAGCTTTGTCGAGAGCATCGGCGATCTCGATGCCTATCTTCAGGCACAACGGCAAGGGAAGAGGACCAGCCTTCAACCGAACAGCGAGGGTTTCACCTTCCAAATACTCCATGACGATGAAAGCGGTCCCGTCCTGAGAGCCGACGTCGTACAGACAGCAAATATTGGGATGTGTGAGCGAAGAGACGGCTCGCGCTTCGCGCTCAAAGCGTTGTTTCAAATCAGGATCGGAAGACAGGTGAGTTGAAAGAATTTTGACGGCGACGTCCCGTCCAAGGCGCGTGTCGCGTGCGCGATAGACCTCCCCCATTCCACCGGCACCGACCGGTGCGAGGATCTCGTACGGACCGAGTCTGGTGCCGGAGGTCAAGGCCATAATCTGTGAATGTGGATTATATCGTCAGGCCCAGATGAGAAGCAGAGGCTTTCGGCGTTGCCGCGCGTCCCGTCGCTCAGGAAAACCGTTAACACCGGACGAAAATTCGGCTGCATGCGCGAGTGATCTCATTGCAGACCGTTGGCGGCCCCTCCATTCGCCGTGGCAAAAAGCATGATCCTGATCGCAATCTCGGTCTATCGCACCCTGGGGCGTTTCTCGTTACTTATCCATGAATCACTCTCGTATTAGCCCGTGACGCGCCGGGAGCTCGACAGACCTGATTTTTCTAAACGACAGACCGCTGAAAAGGCCCCCGAGTTGCCGGCGAGCTCGCCTTCCCATCTCTCGTCGAAGTTCAGGCAACGGCGGCCTCCAGGACCGCCGTGCAGGTGACTGAGATTACCGGAACTGGGCACCCAGTGGTTAACGCGATGGATGCTATGGGTAGGTAACGATGGTGCTTGGGCCGCCATGGCTCGAAGCGTCCCGGGCCGCGATGGCCCCCACTGGCAGACGGGATAGCGGCGCTCGCTCAGCGCCAGTTTCTCTTAAGCTCTTTTCTCTTCCGTGATGACGATTGTTTGGTCCTTTGCTGCATTACAGCTTTGGCTCCTGCCCCTGCGTGGTGAGCCGACCCATCGTAGGAAATGGGCGTAGAATCGCTGACGTTGCAGGCGCGGAGCAGCTTCTCTCACAGATCCTGGCATCTAGCCAGATCTGCGATCTTGCCGCCGAGGAGGTCTTTTGTGGGCAACGAGAGAACGGCTCGGGAGGATGGGGCAAAAGTTTATCTTGTGGGCGGTGGTATCGCGTCGCTTGCCGCCGCTGCTTTCCTCATACGAGACGCGGATGTTCCTGGCCGCAACATCACCATCCTGGAACAGTGTGGGCGGCTGGGCGGCAGCCTCGAGGGAGGTGGGTCGTCCCAAGAAGGCTATGTCATTCGGGGGGAGCGGATCCTGGAAAATAAATATGTTTGTACTTACGACCTCTTTTCATCGATCCCGGGTTTATCAGGCAAGCCCGTCACCCAGGAGATCTTTGGCTGGAACCAAGTAATAAGGCATTCCTCCAAGTCGCGCCTCGTCCGCGACGGACACAGGATCGATGCTCCCGTATACGGATTAACTGGAAGACAGATCCTTTCTTTGGAGCGCTTAGCAGCAGAAACGGAAGAGATGCTGGGTGCGACCAGGGTCTCTGATCAGTTCGACTCTTCCTTCTTTGAGACTAACTTCTGGATGATGTGGGCTACGACCTTCTCATTCCAGCCCTGGCACAGCGCCGCCGAATTCAAGCGCTATATTCACCGCTTTGCGCATATCATTGCGCGATTCAATCGGCTTCATGGCGTTATGCACACGGCCTACGAGAAGTCCGATTCGATGATACGTCCGCTGCTTAAATGGCTTAGTGAGCATGGAGTGCTATTTGAATTGAACACACGGGTCACAGACCTTGCTTTCCGCGAAGAGCGGGCTGCGAAAACTGTGGAGCGAATCCTGTATGCGCGCGATGGTGCCTCCGGTGCGATTGAGATTGGGCAGAACGATTACGTTGTTGTTACGCTGGGTTCCATGGCAGAAGGTTCCAGTCTCGGATCTATGGACTCGCCTCCGGGGCTCAACGGTAAGAGCAGTACGGGCGCGTGGGCTTTCTGGGAAAAGATTGCAACGGGCAGACCGGAGTTCGGCCGTCCCTCTGTCTTTGCGGATCACGTAGACGAATCCAAATGGGTATCGTTCACCACCACTCTGCGCGATTCACCGTTCTTTCGCATCGCACGTGAGGTTACCGGCAATGTGCCTGGAGAGGGCGGGCTTATCACTTTTGCGGACTCCAACTGGTTGGCCTCGATTGTGTTGCCGCACCAGCCGCACTTCCTAGGACAACCCAGGGATGTCGATGTCTTTTGGGGTTATGGCCTGCTTGTCGATCGTCCAGGGAACTTCGTTAAGAAACCGATGTCGGAATGCACGGGGCGAGAGATTATGATCGAGATATTGGGTCATTTGCAAAGTGAATCAGATACGCGAGGGATTCTTAAGGGATCTACATGTATTCCCTGCATCATGCCATTCATTACCAGCCAGTTCTTACCCAGGGAAAAAGGCGATCGTCCGCAGGCGGTGCCCCCAGGCTGGAAGAACCTGGCGTTCACCGGGCAGTTCTGCGAACTGCCGGACGATGTAGTGTTTACCCTTGAGTACTCAATCCGTTCTGCCCAGACGGCAGTGTATTCATTGTTCAGACTTAAGCGCGAGCCACCAGCCATCTGCACAGAAGCCTACGATTCAGGTATTTTGCGTAGGGCATTCAGGATGTCAGGCGAACTCCGTGAGGTTTCGGGGTAACCAGTTAAATCGTCAACTTAGGAAATGTCGCGAGGAACGTATGAAACATTCGGCGCAGCCAGGACAGCATTTCCCACTTCGGCAGCAATCTTGCGCCTTGTTGCCGAACCAGCGGATGAGGTTGTAACTGACGCAAGCCCAAGTACCTTCCATCGATATCTCACTTTTTTCCTCGACGAGCCCGGATACTGCCGCTCTGCCGCGCCGGGCTCAACCAGATCCCTTCCGCCGAAATGCCTGCCATCGCAAAGCCCAAAACCCCGGTCAGATAGCGGTCCACTAAGAGTTCCTCGAACCACGTCCGGCCACCGATTGAACAGCAATCGTCACATCGTGTCGAGCGTCGCAATTAACAAGCTACCCCCACAGGGAAGTGAGCGCATTGATCCCCATCACACGATGAGCCGAATTTGAAAAGAGAACTGGCAATGCATTCGGTCTGTCGATCCGTTGGTCCTCCTCGTTCGGCAGGGCTTTATCTGTCATGACGTGAAATGCCTGCGAAGTCGCATTAACTTGGCGTGAATTCCGGGCCGGGATTCGAATCTCACGTTTCAAAAACCTCGCCAGGCGCGCCGTAGTTAAGTCCTTGAAATCCGTTTCCCCAGACGATCACTATCAACGGCGTTGCCTGTCAATTGGGCGGATCCTGCGCGATTCCAGCCTCCTAACGTTAGATGAAGGGACAGCATACCTATTGCAGCACTTCTAGGAGTGTTCTAACGCTGGCACTCAGCGATCTTTGGCGCCCACCAACCGAGAAGAGTGAGAAGAACGCCTAGCGATTGGGGTAGAGTGCCAGAAACTCAGCGGCTTTGGCGATTCGCGTACCGCGATACGAACGCAGCAAGAGAAGATGCTTGTCTCCGGTGACGATGTAATCCGACCGTGCCGCCGCAGCGCACTCGACGATCTTGTCGTCATCCGGGTCGGCCTTCACGACGGTAAGGCTTTCCGACGGCGTAATGACGTTCGCGAGCCGCTCTATTTCTGCTCGGATTTCCTTCGCATCCGCCGGCGCCCACCTGAACTTCTTGCACAGCACGCGCTCGACCTCATCCAGGACGGGTGCCGACACGTCCAGACGGATTTCCCCAAGTCTCGCCATGTTCAGAAGACGTAGCGGCTCACCCCCGAAGTTAAGGGCACTCACATACACATTGCTGTCCAAGGTGAGCGAACGCACCTACCGCCCGTGCTGTTCGTTGCGCCAGTCGTGAACCACGTCCACCACCTGATCCTCACGGATGCCGGATTTGCGGCCGTTTTCCAGTCCGCGGTCGACCAGACGTTCCCACTTCTGCTCGCGTAGACTGTCGCGAAGGGCCTCGGACGCGAGCTCATCCACGGTTTTCCCCTCCGCCTGGGCCTTGGCCTCAAGCTGAGCGAACAGATCAACCGGAATATCGATGCGCTGGGTAGTCATTTCTGTCCTTTTCTATTGTCGCGCGAAACGCTATTCTCCGCCAAACCTTTCGTCACCGGTTCGCCTATGTTTCGGATGAATCTGGACCCGGACAATTCGAGATCTACGTTCGCCCGCAACCCGTACCGGCTGCGCAATACCCACTCCATCTCCAACAACACCAATAGACTCACCAACACCGGTTCGCCGATGTCTTCTTCGGGATGGATCAATCGCCGGGCTCGTTCATACTGGGACCGGTCATCACCGGCCAGGTAGCAAACGAGGACGTTCGTATCGACGCCGAGCATCAGCGCGACAGCAGCGCAATCGGCACAGCCTTCCTGCCCTTCCTATGCAGAAGTCCTGCCAGGTCGGACACGTGCTTGTTCTTCACTCGCATGACCACAACCCCGTCCGGCATCAACGTGAACGTCAACCGTCACAACCTCGGATGGTGTTTTCAGAGGCGTGATACGGGAAAGGCCGCATGGGACAAGGCTTCGGAGAACTATCAGCTACCAGTCATGGTTACCAAAGAATTCCCCTTAGCCTCAGCTCTTGTTCAGTCCCCGAAAAACGTACTATCCTCTGCGTAGGAACTGGATGTCGGAGCCCTCTTGCCATGACGGCTCTGTTTGGCTTTGCACCCTTGCGCTCTGGGCGTGCATCTGCCGCCAATAACGAGGACCCCTCATCGCTGAAAGCGTGATGGCGTGGGTAACCTCAACTACAAAGTGAAATGAAGCGACGAAACCGGCTCCTCCGCAGCAGTCCCGCGCCCCAGGGCGCTAAGGCGGAGAGCTGAAACATCACCTGAGTAGGGAGCGCTCAGTGCGCCCTCTTGGTGATGCGGTCTTTGACAACTTAAGAAAGAGCCCCACCGGCGAAAAATCCGGCCAGCCGAGGCCGAAGGACTAAGCACGCCGGTGAAAAGCTTGCTACTGCCGGCGCATAAGCCCGGGAGGAGGCAAGATGCTCAAATAATTAATTCAAAAATTTGAGCATCTTCATGAAACAAAGGACTTAGCTGCAAAACTTGAGCACCTTCGATGAAACAAAGGACTTAGCTGTGAGAACCAACAATCCCTCGACCAATGAGCGGCTTGCCTGATCCGGCAACAGAGCGTCACCCACCCATAACGCTTAACGCGCACATTTTCCGGACGGTGACGGTCGATCTTGCAACCCTGGAGAGGGGGGACCGGAGTCGCGATCCAGGGACTTAATTCGCTTAGTTCGCTTAGTTCGCACATTTCTACAGCCGCCGGGACGGCTTACGCACCGGCTGTTCGAGAAGGCCAAAAACGATGGAAGTTATCGAATTTTACAAAACTCCACGCTGTTGGGCCGGCAAGCAGGACGGAGTACTGCCGTAATGGTTGCGCGAAGGGTAGGTAGAGGTTTTGCCTGCTGGCGCGCAAAAGCAGGATCCGGCTTTAACGGACCTGCCGATGACTGAAGTGGACACGGCCTAGCCTACCCGCTGGATGCCGGGTCGCTTGTCCACTGTTTTCCAATACTTCGATAGGTATATAGTTTCTGGGCGGTTCAAAACGGGGGGAGAAACCCTGCCAAAACCGCTGCAGCGACACGGCTGGAGGTTCGAGGATGCCAGGGAGCAGGGCTAAGGTGCGTTGGGTAGTAGTGGGGGCCGCAGTGATACTCGCTTCCCTGCTCGAGGTGAAGCAATTCGTTGAAGCCAACCAGGCTCCTCCCGCTGCGGTGAAGGAAATCAAGCTCGGTACGGCCAAGCCGGGAACGATGTATGCCCTGACGGTGGCGGTGAAGGATCCGGCGCGCGTACAGGGCAGCGACGCAGTACTAGCCACGGTCAAAGACTCCCAGGGCGTCATCGATTCAAAGTGGCTGCATACCGCGGACCTCGATCTATACATGACCGTACAACCCCGCGCTGCCGGTCCAATCACGGTGAGCCTTTCCTCCTCAGGATCCATCCCTGAGATCGCCGCCAGCTCGCGAAGAATCATTACCGAGGCAGACGCCCCTGCGGTGATCGCCGCGGCTCCCAACGGCACCTGGCAGACTGCGCAATCCTTTGAGTTTGGGCAAACGATTTACGGCAGCGACGATGAACGTCCCTACGCTCCTTCTCGCAACGAGGATGGCTACGCGGCGATGGTCAAAGGGTTCCAGTGGTTCAAGTTCACCTTTAAAGGTGAAAAGCCCCGGCTGGTCTATTTCACCCTGAACGTGACGGATCGCGATGTACCCCTCGACGTGGATATTTTCCAGAAGGCCAAAGACAATTCAGACGTAGTCCCATTCAACACCGGTGAATTTGTCTACCAGGTAGAAGCCACGCAAAATTACCCCGGCCTCTATAAATTCCGAACCAGAATCCTGCAGCCAGGCCAGGAGTACTACGTCCGGGTAGCCGGCAACCATCCCGCCTATCAGCTCCACACGTCGGACTTCCCTGTTCCGCCTTACACCGATCCGCACCTGGCCGTGCGCGCGGGCATGGATTTCATGATCAACATGGGCGACTCCTGGCTTTCGAATACCCCGCGCCGGGGAGCAGTCGCCCTGCGCACCACCATGCAGCATTCCGAAACCCAGCTCTGCATTGCCTGCCATCCAGCGCAATTCACCACCCGGGGCTATCTCACCGCGGTCCAAAAAGGATACGCCCCTACGCAGCGAGCAAGCCTGGAGTTTCTCGCCGACCGCATCTATAACAACGCCAGGCCCTTATATGGAGAAGCCAACACCAACTGGGTGCGCGTCATCTACACCGCGCGCACCGTCTCGAGCCGCCTGCCGCTGATCACCAACCAGTTCGAGCAGAACGTCACCCACGATCCGCCGCGAAAAAACTTCAACCTCCCCTATGCCGAGTTTCTCAGGATCCACTACAAGGGCCTGAAAGAAATGCCCGGAGACGAAGCGGACGGCTGCGAACCCGACGTAAGTCCATTCGAAATCGCCACCCAAAGCTGGCAGACCTTTGACATGGTCTACAAGCAAAGCAAGGATGCCAAGTGGCTCGAGGAGCGGGACCATGTTGAAAGCCTGGCCGTTCCCTACACGCCTAAAAACGTAATCGACCTGAACTGGAAGATCATGCTGCTGGTAGCCATCGACCGGGCCAAATACACGACCCAAATCGACGAACTCGTTAATCAGTTATACGAATACGAAACCCCGCAAGGAGGCTGGCCCTATCCCTTCGACAAAAAAGCCAAGACCGCGGACTTCGTCTCCTACAACGCAGTGCTGGCGTTGGCCCAGGCGGGCCGCCGCCCCGAAAGTGATGAACACTTAGCCCGCGCAGTGCAAGCCATGCTTTCCGCTCAAAGGCAGGAGGGCAGTTGGGAAGGAGACCCTGTTTACCAGGGCTTCAACACGCCCTTCCGCGCCACCCAGTTCGCCGTCATGGCTTTGTCGACTCTCTACCCGGGAACCACTGAAGCAAAAAACTGGGACGCAGGCTTCCCTGCTCCGCCTGTGAAGCTCGCCAAAAACAATCTGCCGCTGCTCTTATCGCAGCTGGACCAATACTGGGATCTGGCCCCCGAGCCAGTCCTCAAACAAATTCGGGAAGTCCTCATTAAAAGCGATCAGCCACTGGCACGTGAAGCCGCTGCTCGCGCGATTGGCCACATGGCCGACCCCGGCTCATTACCCGACCTGATGCAGGCCCTGGGCGACCAAACCAAAATGGTCCAATCCAGCGCCGCCTATGCGGTGAGGATGATCTTATCCCGCAGGCAGGACGCCGCTCCCCAGGGCCACAAACTCCTGATTGCGGCTCTCGCCTCGCAGAACGCCCGCACCCGCTGGGGCGCAGCCCGGGTCTTCAACCAACACTTTAGAGATTTGACCGGAGACAAAGACCTCCTGACCGCCCTCGAACGGGACATCAACGATCCCGTCCCCTACGTCCGCTTCGAGGCAGCCGCAGGATTATGGCGCTGGTACTACTGGCAAGTAGACCAGCCTGAGATGCGCCGCAGCACCCTCGAAGTCTTAGCCACGCGCCTGAACACCGAAACCGACGGAATGGTCCGCCGCGGGCTCGAGGAGAGCGTCTACGACCTGCTCGACGAGAACACCGGTTACCTGACCGCCTGGGTACGGGCCAGCGCCCTGGATGACGATAAAGCCCGCATCGGCGCCGGCTACGAAGCGGTGGTGCGCGACCAGGCACAAGTGCTGGCGAAAGTCCTGCGCGAAGGCACGCCTTTGGGGCGCGAAGGAATCCTCAACGCGCTGTGGGATTTTCATGTGCGCCACTATGCTCTCCCCGCTCTGAAAGAGAATACGGTCTCCATCGGTCTGCCGGCGGTCCTTACCAAGTACGTCAGCGGCGTGCCCGATCTGCATCGTGAGGGTTATGAATATCCGCCCTATCGTGAAGCGGTCGACTTCAAGTACGACGTCCACAACGGATTTTTCCAGACCCGGATCGGAAACGACAGCGACCTGATCCATTTCTTCAAGAGCTCTGGTCCGGAGTTGGAAAACGCCCTCCTGGCCTGCCTTGAAGGCGCCAACGACACCATGAAGATCGAAGTGCTGAAGGCGGGCAGCACGCTAAGCGGAGCCGGCGATGAGCGCTTTACCCTGGCGGCACTGAACTTATCCGAGGATCCGAACCTCGAGGTGCGGCAGACGGTGCGCTATGTCTACGAGGATGGGCAGCGGGGCATCCTGAATCTGGATGCTCCCTCTGCACCCGATCCGCGTTTGGTCAGCAAGGTAGTCGAGATTCTGAAGCAAGGCAATCCTGACAGCCAGGCGGTGGTGCTGCCCTTGCTGGCGGCGCTGCCCAGCGATTCTCCCTGGGGACGGCAGCCGGAGGTCCTGGCCTCGCTCCGCGGCTTGCTGGAAGAACAACCCCGCCCCGCTAACTACGCCCAGGTGCTGAATGCGGCTTCGTCGTTTCAGCGACTCATGCAAGAGCCGGCGATGCGGGATCAGGTGTTGGCTGGGCTCAACGACGCGAACCCTGAGGTGCAGCGAGCGGCGGTGCGGGTTTGCCTGGAGCACTTCTTAGGCAACGCGCAGACCGCGCCGCTGGTGAAAACCGCGTTCGCGAACCTGAATCCGCAAGGGATGGGTATGTTCGTCGAAGAAGTAGGGGATCCCAAATTTCTGAGCCGGCATTTAGGCATTGCGGGTGGGGCTGTGTCGCAGGATCAGGCTTACTTCCTGAATAAGAACAACCTGGTGGCGGTGAAAAAGCCAATCGATTTGCTGGACAATCCCCTGGTGTTGGATACGGTGCTGGCCAGCCTGCGCAGCCCCGACAACAACGTACGCGCGGCGGGGTTGGATGTGTTGCGCAAAGTAAAAGGAGTGGAGCAGCGTCCGGAGTTCCGCGCCGCGATGGAGCAGTTACAGAACGACAGCAATCCACGGCTGAAGCTGATCGCGGCCAGCGTGCTGGGAGGAAAGAAGCTGAGCGAGGCGCTCAAGGATGTTCAACCTGGCTCAGTGCTTGACTTCAATTACTTCGTGGCTAAGATTGAGCCGATTTTGGCTACACAGGGCGCGGACGGAAAAGCTTGTGTGTTTTGCCATGCCAGCCATGTGATCTTCAAGTTGCGGCCGCCAAATGACCAGGGAGTCTTTTCCGATCAGGACAGCGAAGATAATTACAAGTACGCGATGCACGTGGTGGACATCAAGCGATCCGACAAGAAGCTTGATGCTCATCAAGCCAACGCGGCCCACCGACAGTGCGGGGAATGTGGGCGATTACCTGGCCACACATAACGGTGGACAACGTTGGAAGGGCAACGAACAGAGTTGGCAATACCGTACGATTCTGGAGTGGATTCGTGGCGGCCGATTGGAGACCGCGGCGGTGGCGAAATAAACCCGCGAGAACGGTCCATCGACGACTCCGAGTGGGCCATCCACTCAGCATTCGGTGGGTGGCCCAGGTCTCGCTTTTGAGACCTGGGTTCTCCTCGCAAGATCCTAGCCGGAACACCCACTCAACATTCGGCAGAAACAGCCCTTGCTAGATGGCGCACGAAGCAGTCCCGAAGAGCCTGCCCTGAGCTTGTCGAACGGGGACGAAACAGCCTGTAGCCCGGCACGGCAGTGCCGGGTAGGATTAGGTCTATGAGGCGAGTCCCGAAGGGACGACACATGGAGAATCTTCCCCTGGGATGCGAATCGGCGGGCTCAACGCTGAACGGATGAACACTATACTGCTCTTCGGTCGTTTGCGAGTTCTGACCGTCCCGGCCGACGCAGTTGTGAGTCTCTTCCAATAAACGACAACCGCCAGCCCTTCCCTGCAACATCATCGGGCATCCGTGGAAGTTACCTATAGGTTAACTATCATTGCAGATCGATAGACGCCCATGTGTTCTTGTGAAACAGTTTTGTAACGATCTTCACTATCTGTCAGCAGGTCGCCAATCTCGTGATCAGAATCTCGTGTTTCAGGAGGCCACACTATGGTTGAGATTCGTGAATCGAATTCCAGGTTCCAGCTCCAGTTGGAGAAGGAACTTCGTTTCGCTCTGGTTATGTACGGTGGCGTATCGCTGGCTATTTACATCAACGGGGTGGCCCAGGAATTCTATTCCCTTGTCCGTGCAACCGCTGACGATGGAAAGGGGAACCTGCTGCCTGTCCAGAGCAAGACAGAAGAAATTTATCGTAAGTTGGCCTCCGCCCTCGGGGCGTCCGCAATCTATGCGCCGGATAAAAAGATTCGCTCGCGATTTGTTGTCGACATCTTGTCCGGAACATCTGCCGGTGGTATCAATGCCGTGTTTCTGGCAAAGGCCTTAGCCCAAGGTCAGGACTTCCGCGCTCTCGAAACACTATGGATACACCAGGCCGATATCTCAATGCTTCTCAATGATAAATTTGCCGGCCCCAGTCCCGCTGGTTTTAGCATCGCTAAGCAACACCCTCCCGAATCAGTTCTCGATAGCGGAAAGATGTATGCAATGCTCCTTGGCGCCCTGGACAAAATGGAGGAAACCAGGTCACAGGATCCAGTACTGGTGCAAGAGGTGGATTTATTCGTAACCACTACTGACCTGGCTGGACTGGCTGTCCCGCTCACCCTCGCCGACCAGGTCGTCTTCGAACGCCGCCACCGTGCAGTGTTCCGCTTTCGGCGGAGTCCATACCTGCCTGCGTCGCCGGCGCCCGGCCAGAATGGCATACCGGGAGAGTTCAGAGACGACTTTCGCTGCGAGTTCAATCCGTTCCTCGCCTTTGCTGGGCGGTGCACCTCCGCGTTTCCAGTTGCTTTTGAGCCCACGCGTCTAAAGGACATCGACCCGATCTTGCAGCAGTCGGACTATTGGAGGGCTCAGGAAACTGGTTCAGCCAACCCTCAGTGGCAGCGTTTCCTCGATGACTATGTCGCGGAAGACGGTCAACTTGGTCGTAAACATCCGCCTTGTCGATACCCTTCCCGCGCCTTTGCCGACGGTGGCAAACTCGCGTCACTTGCGTCGCATCAGCCAGAAGACGCTCACAGCAACAATCGCAACTAGTCCGGCCACAAAGTAGAAATCAATCCGATTTGGATGTTCTAGCGATAGCATGTCCACCAGTCCTATCCTGGCCAGCATACTTGATTCGCAATCGCTTGTTTTCTTCTGCGAATCTTCGTTGCCTTACGATGACTTCGCGGAGCTTGATTTTTGGGACAAAAACTGGCCCCCGCTACGAGCGCTTGGGGTATACTTCCGAAAAGTTAGCCGGAGACACGCTTCCCGGGCTATCATCCATACCGCTGAATATCCACTCCACAGATATTCAGTGCCGCACCCGGATGGGAATTGACCGCTTGCCGAGTAAGGCAACCCGGCACCACCAGGCGTGCGGCGACTCGTCACAGCTATGGGCTCAGGGATCTCAGTCAGCTCAGTAGACAGTTAAATTTTCGCTAGCACAAAGCGTTCTCCACTGCGATTTTGGAGGCCCAATGAGGCGACATGTCTTTGCAGCCATCATGGCTGTACCCGTACTGGTCATTTTGTTCTCTCCCGCCCGGCTCCCGGGCCAACAGGCAACAACCTCGCTTAGCGGAACCATATCCGATGCCAGCGGGGCCCTCGTGCCCGGCGCTACCGTGACCATCAGTCGTGGCTCAACCGGCGAAGTCAGGAAGACCACAGCCAGTGCCCACGGTCTATACCGGTTCGAGCAACTTGATCCCGGCACCTGGACGATCACGGCCAACGCAACCGGCTTTGGCAACCAGACGAAGGTGGCGGAACTCCTGGTCAGCAATCCGGCTACGGTTGACTTCAGGATGACGCTCGAGACCGTGTCGCAAACGGTGGACGTTACCGCGCAGACGGTCGCGCTCAATACCTCGGACGCGACCCTTGGCAGCGCCGTAAACAACGCGACCATCCAGGCCTTGCCTATGGAGGACCGCAACGTTCCTGACCTGCTTAGCCTGCAGCCCGGCGTGCTCTATTTAGGTCATAACATCGACGCGGATAGCGATAGCCGCACTGGTAGCGTCAATGGTGTTCGTTCCGATCAAGGCAACGTGACGCTGGACGGCATGGATGACAACGATCAGATAAATGGTTATGCATTTACAGGCGTACTGCGCGAAACTCTGGATTCCGTGGAAGAGTTTCGTGTCACCACCGGTCTGGCGAATTCTGATCAGGGCCGCTCCGCCGGCGCACAGGTCAACCTGGTGACCAAGAGCGGCACAAATAATTTTCATGGCGGATTATATGAATACAACCGCAATACCCAAACCGCCGCCAACGACTGGTTCAACAAGCAGTCAGAGTTAGCGTCGGGTCTGCCGAATATCCCCGGCAAGTACATTCGCAACACGTACGGCGGTGACGTCGGTGGTCCGGTCAAGCGCGATAAGCTCTTTTCTTTGGCAACTACGAAGGCTCGCACATCCGTGAGAACGAGCAGGTGGAACGGACCACGCCGTTTGCCTCGCTCAAGGCGGGAGAACTTAAATACTTGAGCAACGGCAATGTGGTCACGCTCTCGCCGGCACAAATTGCGGTCATGGACCCCAACTGCTTCGCCAACGGAACCTGCCCCTGGGGTCCGGGGGACGACCCGTACATGCTGACGGTGTTGAACGAGTTTCCAACCGCCAATGGCTCGGCTTTGGGCGATGGTTTGAACTTTGGCTCCTTCTCCTTCTCTTCAGCCGCGCCCATCAACCTGAATACGACCATCGTTCGCCTGGATTGGTACGCAACGTCGAAACATCGGCTATTCGTGCGCGGTAACCTGCAGGACGACACCACTGCGGATATCCTTCAGTTTCCTGGTCAAACCCCCTCGTATCTCACCAAAGACAACAGCAAGGGCATCACAGCAGGCGATACCTGGACCATCACCAACAATCTCATCAACGACTTTCGCTATGGCTACATACGCCAGGGCTACAGCAAAGCGGGGCAGGATTGCGGCGCCTACGTCCAGCTGGATTTGTGTCCCAGCCTACCTCGGAAAATTGCTCCACCATCGTCCACGTGCCGGTCAACAACTTCATTGACAACGTGACCTGGTCGCATAGAAACCACACTCTGGCTTACGGCGTCAATTTGCGCATTATCACCAACTACCAGAATTCGAACGCGACATCTTACGGTTTCGCCAGCACCAACAATCAATGGCTGAATACAGGGGGCGCTATTTCCGGCACCGGGGGCAGTCTCGACCCGGATGCTTTCGGCTATCCCACTGTGGACAGCGGGAACCAAACCAGCTATGACATTGCAGCCAGTATAGTCGCTGGCCTGGTGCCCTTTACCCAGGGGCAGTTCAACTTCCATGTAAACGCGGATGGGCAGACGGGAGCCGCATTGGCCGCAGGAGTTCCTATTACCCGAAATTATCTCTCGCACGAATTTGAGTACTATATTCAGGATTCCTGGAAGGAGCTACCCCAACTTGACGCTCACCTTTGGCATACGGCATGTACTTCTACAAGCCCCCTATGAAACCAACGGGCAACAGCTCCAGCCAACCATCGATACTCATCAATGGTTTGTGAATCGCTACACACAGGCGGCTCTGGGCCTCAGCGACCAGCCGGACCTGGCGTTTGGCCCATCAGGCCAGGCGCACGGTCTTCGCCCGTACTGGAACATGCAGCGGAACAACATCGCCCCGCGTGTTGCTGTGGTCTACTCACCGGACAATAAAACAACGGTGCGAGGGGGTTTTGGCCTGTTCTTTGACCACTTTGGTGAAGGCATCGTCGATACCTTTTCCCAGTATGGTTCGTTCGGCGTGGACACCCAGATCACGAATCCCGCTGGCCAATATTCCGTCGACAATGCTCCTCGCTTTACCGGCATCAATAACATTCCGCCGTTGCAAGGGGTCAACATCCCGTCCACCATCCAATATCCTTACACTCCACCGAATACCGTGAATAACGGGCTCGCCATCACCTGGGGCATCGATAATCACCTCAAGACGCCATACACCATCGCAGCCGACTTCTCTATACAGCGCGAATTGTCGCATGGCTTTTCTGTTGAAGCCGACTATGTCGGCACCTTCGGGCGGCATTTGCTGCAACAGCTCGATCTGGCCGAACCGCTTGATCTGGTCGATCCAAAATCAGGAATGGACTATTTTGCTGCCGGTACACTTCTCGCCAAAGCAACTTACGCCGGTCAGACAACCGTACCGGCCATCCCCTACTGGGAGGACATGTTTCCCTACCTTGCCTCCCCTGGTATGAGCGCAACGCAAAATATTTACACCAATGTTTACCAGCAACAGGCGCTGTCGGGTAATGACTCCTTCGCCCTCGCTGTGCTGGATGCATTTTGTCTCCCTAGCGAAGGTGGTCTGGGTTGCGGCCCCAATGTAGACGCCAATGGGAACGTCACAACAAGGTTTTATCAACGGCAATTCTCCTCGTTGTTCGCCTGGTCGTCGATCGGCATGAGCAGCTACAACGCGCTCCAGCTTATCCTGCGGCGGGTTACGAATGCAGGGCTGGGCCTTAACTTCAGCTATACCTACGGCAATTCCATTGACATGGGCTCCGACACGGGCGCGCCAGCGAGTTTACAACCAACAGTTTCAGCTTTATCACCAACAGCTTTAATCCCAGCCTGAACCGCGCCGTTTCGGATTTTGATACCCGCCATCTGCTTACCGGCGACTTTGTCGATCAACTTCCGTTTGGCCGGGGCAAGCGATTTGCTACTAACGCCAACCGCCTGACGGATGCGTTCATCGGCGGCTGGACGCTGTCTGGTATCACGCGCTGGTCAAGTGGGTTGCCGTTCAGCGTGGTGCCGCCCTACGCCTATGCGACCAATTACCAGAACCAGAGTCTCGCTGTGATCACAGGACCTATCAAGATACACCGGCACATCAACGCCCAGGGATTGCCGGAGGTCTTCGCCGATCCCGATGCTCTCAACAATGGCATAGCCAACGGTTCCCCGCTGCGGTATCCATATCCCGGCGAAAACGGTCAGCGAAATCCCTTCCGCGGCGATGGTTACTTTGAGCAGGATGGAAGCCTGGCGAAAGTCTTGAAAACGCATGAAGGACAGGCCTTGCGCTTTTCCTGGGAGGTCTTTAACGTGTCCAACTCTGCTCGCTTCGACACCAGTGCCATTAGCGCTCTGGGAGGCCTGAATAACACGGTCACCAGCGGTGAGGGGTTTGGGGTTTACAGCCATCAGCTGGTTCAATCGCGCAAGCAGCAGTTCTCCTTGCGCTATGACTTTTAGCGTGTCCCCTTTTTGGCTTACACTTGCACTCGATGAAACCGATGTACCTTTTCATGGGCCTGCTCTTGAGCGCAGCCGGAATTCTTGCTGTTTCTGCTCCGGCGGCCGAACCCGACGCTCTCATGCAGTCAACGCAGATGATCGTGGTCACCACACCGGACTGGAACGCGGTCGAAGGAACGCTGCAGCGATACCAGCGCGGCACTCCGCAGGCGGCCTGGCGTCCAGCGGGCGAGCCGATCGCCATCGTAGTCGGCAAGAACGGCATGGGATGGGGCATCGGCGTTATTGCGACCGATGATCCCAAAGTGCGCCTCGCTTCCGACCCGGTCAAGAAAGAAGGAGATGGCAGGTCCCCCGCCGGCATCTTCGCCCTGGGCACAGCGTTTGGCGACACAGCGCAGCCCTTGCCGGGATTAAAGACACCTTACCTGCAACTGACCCCGTCGATCGAATGCGTGGATGACAGTAGCTCGAAGTACTATAACCGCGTGGTCGATCGTTCCGCCGTTGTTCCTGACTGGAACAGCTCGGAGCATATGCGTAATGTTGGCGAAGCCTACCGTTGGGGAATCGTCGTCGGTCACAATGGCGGTGACATGAAGAGCGATGCTAATCCGCCGGTCCCGGGAAGCGGGTCGTGCGTCTTTCTCCACATTTGGGGCAGTGGGAACCGAGGTACGGCCGGATGCACGGCTATGTCGCAAAACCAATTAGAAACCCTGCTTACCTGGCTCGACCCAACGCGCAAGCCGCTGCTCGTACAACTACCGGCGTTGGGGTATGCGCGGTTGGCCCATTCCTGGGGGTTGCCTGCAGTCGTCGGCGCTGCTCAGCACTAAGTCGTGACTAATGCATCCTTCACCATCGTCATCGCCTGGCTCGCCGCCTTCACAAAGTCCGCCACTGTTTGAGGATCGGTCACCGCTGCTGCTTGCCAGTTGATGATAAACGCAAAATAGACCCAGCGATCCTCGAACAGCATCCCACCCGGTGCGCAAACCGCGTGAAACCCGGGCACGTCAATGCTTCCGCCTTTACAGAACGCACTCCCTCCCAACGGCAGAGGCAAGAGCCAGATCGCATCCCCAAGCGACAAAATTCGCCGGTACTCATTGAGGGTTTCTTTGTTCTTGAAGAACTCTCCTTGCAGCGCCCGGGAATAATACGAAACGAAATCCCCAGCCGATGACGCCATCGTCTGCTCTTTGTTCATGGGAGAATTCACCATCGGACTGTTTGTTGCCGCTATGAGCTGCATCCAGGAAAATGTTTTGTAATCCTTAGCCCCGAGCAGATACCCGAAGAGAGAGCATGTGCTGTCTGGGATCGCGGTGTTGCTCAACTGCGCCGACGCGATGAAACGCCGTACATTGTCCGGCCCAACCAGCTTCATCGACATATCGGTTCCCGTATTGTCGCTGTGTCGGATCATCGCCTCCAGCGCCGTCCTTTCCGATACCGCGCCAATCAGGTTCGGCGGATTGAAGGTCGCGCTATCCAGGTTCCATACGCTTGCGTCCAGCGCTAACTGTTTTGTCCGCAAAGTCTGCACCACATCCGGCGTGTCGGCTTGCCGCAGGGCTTCCGCCAGAATGAAGGTTTTCACCGCACTGCCCACAAAAAACTGCCGCTCGGCATTCATCTCCACCGAAAATGCAGGCTTTCCTTTGGCCGCGGGGGCGAAAATCCTGACTGCTTTGTCTCCGGGCAGCGTTGCAAACAAACCCAAAATCGCTTGCTGGTGGTCTGTGCTTTCGCCGGCCATATCAGCCGCAAAACCCAGCGGAGCCATGAACGCGGTTCCTGCGGCCGCCTTGAGAAAGCTTCGTCTGCTCGGCCTGGCTGAGCCTCTCATTTGCACCCTCTCGCCGGCTGTCCTGTAAGACAGGGACGTTTCTCCGAGACCGCACACCGCGGGCAATCGACTCACAGCTTCAAGGACATCTTGATCACAGTAGCCTTGTTTTGTTTTCCCTTGGAGTCAGGCAATAAAGATTGAGACGCCCCCAGTATACCTATGCGCTTACGCTTACTATTCGCCGTACGGACAGTTGCCTACCTTTTGACGACACTCAGGGTAATGCTGGAAGGAAACCGCGCCGAATGGTGGAGTTCATTGTGGGCGACAATTCCCTTTAGCTGGTTGTAGTTTTCTCCCGCCACGTTTAGGTTGCGGTCGAACAAAGGAAAGTTGCTACTGCTGATCTCAACCCGTAACTGGTCTCCCGCGGCAAAGTAGTTGCTGGTTTGCATCGGTTGGAACGTGACTTTGTAGACCTTGTCCGTCTCCATCCAAACCGGCGGCTTTTCGTAGCCCTCGCGGTAGCGCATGCGTTGGATATTGTCTTCGATGTTGTACGCGGTGCCGTCGGGCAGCACATCGACAAGTTTGACGGTGAAGTCGGTGTCCTTCGCGTCGCTTGAGACGTACAGCGTGACCTCAATCGGACCGCTGACCTCGATCCCTTCCTTAAGCGGACCGGTGCTGTAGACGAGCACGTCGTTGCGCGCTTCGAGCGCGCGCTGGTCGAACTCCCCACCTTTGTGATCCGAGCCGAAGAACCCCCCTCCCGGAGTGGGCACAGGATTCATGGGGTCGTAGACAAACTTGTCGGCGTTGTCGCTTTGCTCCGGTGAGGGCAGCAAAACGCCGTCTCCGTAAAGTGAGTTCGAGTGACCTGCACTACCAAAAAAATACGTGAGCGGCTTGGCTCCTTCCGGCGGCCAGGTATCGGACGAATGCCACTTGTTGCTGCCCATGGTGTAATACCGGACTTTGGGTGTCTTTGCCAGCAGACCGTTGTCTTCGCCCTTGAGAAAGTGGTCGAACCATCCGTACGTAAGGGCGTCGTAATCAAGTCGTGCATCGCCCAGGTCTCGCTCCCCGACGATCGTGTGTTCTAAGGCGCGCTTGTAACCACAGTGGGTAACCGGCGCGATGATGGCGTATTGCTGGTTGGCAATGGCCGGGCTGGCGGTCTTGCGAACATAGTTGTACGCCGCCAGGTTGGGCGCGACGCTATTGTCATACCAGGTCATGAGCCACAAGCCCGGAATGTCAATCCGCATGCTGTCGTTCCAAAGCCCGCCCTGGTACCAGGCTGGATCGTTGGGCGAGCGTTCGATCATGGCCGGCTTGCCCGACGGTGTGGGGCTGTCGAAGATGCTTCGCGGACTCCCCGCGGCGGCGAGGATATCCTTCTCCGGCAAATGCCGGTAAGCCTTGTTCCAATCGATAGCCGGCGGATGTGCGGAGAGATCGTAAGATTTTGCCGCCGCAGTCAGTTCTTCCTGCGACATCGATTCAGGAAAGATGGGTCGACCCTCCCTGGTGGCGAATCCGTATTCGTACAGCCAGCGGGAAAAGCGCATCTGAACCGCGCCCCCGCGAAACCAGTTGCCCTGCTCATAATAAGGGCCCACCCGGCCAATCCCATCTCCAAAGCTCTCCGGGATGAAAGTAGTGAGCGCTTTGTTACCCCGCGAAGCGACAGATAACTGCCACTCGGCCGACGAGGAGCAGCCGATGAGGCCGACCTTCCCCGCTGACCAGGGCTGTCCACCTATCCAGTCGAGCGCATCATCGGAGTCGGTCAGGGGCGTGCCGAGAATATCGTAGTCGCCTTCCGAGAAGTAGCGCCCGCGCTCGTTCATCTCTACATAGGCGTATCCGTGCTTGACCGCCTCAAGCTCAGTCGACAGATTGCGGGGCGCACCTAACTCCACATCCCAGTAGTTAAAGTTGTAGGGTGTGCGTACGAAGATGACCGGATACTTCTTCGATGAGTCCTTGGGCCGGTAGATGTCTGCCTGCATGCGCTTGCCATCTCGCATCGGCACCATCACCTTGTGCTCAATCACGGCAATGGACTCGAGCTCGGTTTCGACCGCATTGCGGCGCTCGACTAGTTCTGCGTCTTGCGGTCTTGCCTGCGCCCCTGCGGCTAAGAGGATGGCGCCGATAGCGCTGAGACACAACAATCCCTGAAACACCAGGTTCAACCTTCGCCTCATAGCTTCCTTCGTTTACGTCTTTTAAGCATCTGCACTTGTGGGATCACTATAAACGCAATCGCGTCCGGCGTTGCTCTCGCTTTGCTATGCTTACGGCTAACATGACAGATCAGACCATCACCCGCGCGTGGCTGTACCAGCCTTCGCACTGGAACGAGACCGGGGACACCCTGACGGAAACGGTGCCCCCCGGCACCGACTACTGGCAGGTGACTCATTACGGCTTCATTCGCGACAACGGTCCGTTTCGATACCAGGAACAGACTGGGAACTTCGAAGCCAGGGTTCGGATCTCGGGCAAATATCACGAGCTATATCATCAGGCCGGCCTGATGATACGCATTGATGAGAAAAACTGGATCAAGGCAGGAATTGAGTTTGTGAACGGCAAGCAAAACGTGAGTGTCGTCGTCACCCGGGAGTTTTCAGATTGGTCTGTCCTTGCTCGTTCTGACAGCCCCGCGTTCATCTGGTTGCGCCTGCAGCGTTATCACGACACAGTTCAGCTTTCCTATTCAACAGATAACCAGGAATGGTCAATGATCCGTCTTGCGTTCTTCCCGCCGGCTGTACCCGTCAAAATTGGCATGTTCGCCGCTGCGCCAGGTAAAGAGCCTTTAGAAGTCACCTTCGATCACTTTTCGATCGGTGCTCTCGATTCACCCCCCAAAGAAGACTGACAATAGACGCGCCTGCCGAGCTCAATTCCCTCTTGACAAGCTCAGCGTAAATTGAGATAGTTTCCCCATTGGCTAATTAGCCATTAGGTGAAATAAGTGCCAGACCACCTCAGCGCAACATTTGCTGCACTCTCGGACCCTACTCGTCGGGCCATCCTGGCACGCCTCTCGCAAGGGGAACTATCCGTCAAGGAACTCTCTGAGCCGTTTTTAATCACTGCGCCTTCGATCACCAAACACCTCAAGGTTCTGGAACGCGCGGGTCTGATCACTCGTAGCCGCGAAGCCCAGAAGAGACCATGTCGTCTTGAGAGTGCTCCTTTGCGCGAAGTGGATAAGTGGCTCGATCGATATCGCCGCTCGTGGGAGCACAGCATGAACCGGCTCGACGACTATCTGGGAAAGTTAGAAGCAGGAGGAGAAACGAAGCATGCTCGTAGGAAAAAACGTTGAAGTCACAGTCAGTCTACCCACGGAATGGGAGATCGCGTCCACCTGCCGTTTTCAACGAAGTGCCCGGCTGTTATTTGAAGCCTGGACCAGGCCAGAGCACCTCAGGCAATGGTGGGGATGCGAAGGATCAACCATTACGCATTGTGCTATCGATCTCCGTGTCGGTGGGGCCTGGAGCCTCGTCATGCGGATGCCCGATGGAGCCGACCACCCCTTTCATGGCATCTATCGCGAGATTCTGCGGCCGCACCGGCTTGTGTACACCGAGTGTTACGAAATGCCTCAGTACGGAAGCCCTGAGTGGCTCACCACAGTTACGTTCGAAGAGCTTCACGCGGAGACGCTGGTGACCCATACCATCCGGCACAAGTCACGCGAAGTTCGCGACGGTCATCTCCAGGCAGGAATGCAGGAAGGCATGATTCAGACTCTGAATCGATTGAATGAACACACTGCCGCGATGCAACAACCAACATAACCGAAATCACCTCGAACGGAGCTGACATGAAACTCTTCACACATCTGAATTTTCCCGGGAACTGTGCGCAAGCCTTTCACTATTACGAGCAGAACCTGGGGGGCAAAATACTCATGCTGATGAAGCAAAGCCAGGCGCCTGGCGCCGCTCCGAATAAGGGAGAGGAGGATCCGGTTCATGCACGCGCGCCTACAAATTGGCGAGGCCGTTCTGATCGGCAACGATGTACCACCGGATCATTTTCAGCCGACGCACAGTGCATATCTCTACCTGAGTGTGGATTCTGCGCAAGAAGCTGAGCGCATTTACGCTCTGCTCATGAAGGGAGGCGAAGCCTACATGCAATTGAACGAGACCTTTTTCGCATCCCGCTTCAGTCAGCTGCGCGATCAGTTCGGCACTCTTTGGACCTTGATCCACGAACGGCCAATGCCCAGACCGTCTGCGTGAAAACACGGCCGCCCATCTAGGATAGGGGTGGACCTACCAGGCGACGAACACCGCCATGATCCGTGGAGGAAACAGACCGAATGCCGGAAGGCAATGAGATCTACCGCTATGCCCAGCTGCATAGGGAGACGTTTGTAGGCAAGACCATTTGCGTGGAGACACCGAACGGCCGCTTCCCGGATGCGGCACTCCTGACCGGACGCAAGCTAAAATCGGTGCTGGCGCATGGAAAGCACCTGGGCTACGATTTTGGCCGCGACCGCAAGCTCCATGTGCACCTCGGGCGCTTCGGCGACTTCACCGAGGGCAAAATGCCTTTCCCTGAAGCAAAGGGCGCGCTGCGAATGCGCTGGTCGACCAGAACAGCCTGGCTGGAGCTGCGTGGAGCAATTGACTGTTCCGTTTACACCGACCAGCAATGGCAAGCACTGGAGAACCGCTTAGGCGCGGACCCGCTGGCGCTCAACGCCGACCCTTCGCCAGCCTTCGCTTACGTGCATAAGGCAAAGCTGGCGATCGGTGCCCTCCTCATGGACCAAACGGTCTTCGCAGGCATCGGAAACATTTATCGGGCAGAGTTGCTCTACCGCGCAAAGCAGAATCCATTCACAGCAGGCAAAGACGTCTCCGTCAAGACACTGAAAGCGATCTGGACGGATGCGGTAAAGCTCATGGCGGAGGGCATGGTGGACCGGCGCATTGTGACCACCCGATCCAAAGACCGCCCCCACCCAACCGGAAAAGCAAAGAGCGAAGAAACTCACTACGTTTATCGCCGTCACGGCAAGCCCTGTTTTGTTTGCGGATCGACAATTCGCCGAGTAGAAATGGCCGGCAGGACCCTTTATTGGTGCCCAACATGCCAGCCGGATGAGACCGGGGCCGAACGCGCGTTTCTCGCCAGGTCGAAGAGTGCCAAATCTTGCCTAAGGGGAAAGACTCATGGGTCATTGGACGCGTAGAGGATTTATCAACTCGCCTCGGCAGCAGCGGCTGCGACCGATTTGCCGCGAAGCCGGCCACAGAAAAACGCGCTGGACAGGTACCCATCAAGATCAGACCTTCGATGCGCCATCATCGGGCAAAACCCCACAGTCGCATCGTCACCGACCAGGGCTCTCAGGCTAGGGGCAAGCCGAATCCTACAAGCCATATCTCGAGCCGATGGTGCTTTTCTATCGCGACTATCTTCTTGGCGAAGATCCGACGGACGTGGCCCGCGTGATGCTGAAAATCCGCCGCCTCGGTGCATTCAAACCCTGGGGTGCCGCAGTCAGCGCGATCGAGATAGCACTGTGGGATATTGCCGGCCAGGTGGCCGGAGTACCGGTTTACAAACTGCTCGGGGGGAAGATCCGGGACCGGGTCCGTATCTATAACGGAGGTGTCCGCTTCCCCATGACTGGCCACATGCCACAGGATTACGCCGAGAACATGGCGAAGATGAAAGACGCCAAAGAGGGTTTTACCTTGATCAAGCAAGCGGTCGGCTTTCACGATCCGGCGATGCTACCCGCCGTGCCCAATGCGTGGTACGACGAACCGGCACGAAAAGGCGCCTCGCATCCCGATCGTGGCATGATGACCGAGCGTGGCATGGACCACGTCATCGCTTGCGTAGAAGCGATGAAAAAGGTGCTCGGCAGTGAGATCGGGCTGGCGCTGGACTGTGGGCCCGGCTGGACGGTTAAGGATGCGATCACGTTTGCCCGGGCGATGGAACCGCTGCACATCGCATGGCTGGAAGACCTGATCACTGGCGACTACACACCCTATCCGAATGCCGAGCTTTTTCGCGAAGTGACCGTGAGTACTTCGGTCCCGATTCATACCGGAGAGGGGATCTACCTGAGGGAGAACTTCAAAGACCTGATCGAAAAACAGGCGGTGAATATTGTGGGCCCTGACCCGGAGGACGTGGGAGGGATCGCGGAAATGAAGTGGATCGCGGAATACGCTGATCTTCACGGGATACAGATTGCTCCCCACGGGATCTTCGACGGACTCATTGGACTGGCGGCCCACGTTCAGGTGGCGGCGGCATTGCCGCAGAATTACATCGCGTTTGAGTATCCGCTGGGACAGCCGGACTGGTGGTATGAGATTGTCGACGGGCTCCCCAACCCAATCGTTGAAGCAGGGTTCATCAAGGTTTGGGACCGGCCGGGGATTGGCGTAAACTTCCGTGTGCAGGCAGCCAAAGCGCATCTGGCGGACGACGGATCGTCAGTTTTTTGACTGAGGCAAGTTAGATTTCAACAACCGGAGAGGCCGGCTTATCTGGCTACTGAGGTGACCGACACCGCATCCTGGCCGAAGAACCTCATGTTGATCAACGTCTCTCGTTCTGCCTGAGTCGCCGAGGCTTCGTAGGGGTTGTAGTGCCAACGGCGGACCGCGCGGATTCCCGCCTCTGCCAATTTCGGGTCGCCGCTCACTACGGTTACGTCTGCGACCGATCCATCTGCGGCAATCAATGCTTTCAGGTGCAACTCGCCTACCTCGTTCGGATCAGCCACGACGGGTGCAGCAAAGTGACCCTGCGGAAGTTCCGAGACGAACGGTCGTTGGTCGGGTGCGGGCGGAGCTAACGAGAGCGATTTCGTGAACCCAGCTCCTGAAGTGTGCTTGGCAAAGGATGGTTCCGGCGAAATCGTCAGCGGTTCCGCATGCCGGGCAACGGTTGTTGCGGCCGGGAGCGGAGACGCCGGCTGGTGCTTTGGCTTTACGATAGCTGGTGGCGGCGCGGCTGGCGGTAAAGCCCGCATCGCATGTTGCGTGACCGGCGCCGGAGTGACAGGTTTAGTCATTTGAGCGGTCTTTTCAGGTGGAGAAGCAACGAAAAACTTCGCCACGATCACCAGAAGACAGACGGCCGCGAGCGTCCCCACAGCTCCCCATTGCCGGAATGGAGCTCCGGACTCGCGCTCCTTAGGGCTCGTGACAGCATGCTCCACATGTTTCGCGCCAGGCTTGTCGAAAAAGAGCCTTTGGTGAAGACCCGGGCTGGGCAAGCCCGGAACCAGAGGGCTCACCGGCGGTGTTGGCGCCGCATTTCGTTCCGCCCGCATGGTGACCACACGGGGTGCGGATCCCATCGGTTTGATGCGCGGCTTTTCGACCACTCCCAGGATGGCGGTTCTCGGTACCGGCTGTGCTGGTGTGATCACCGCGGACCGGGAGAGTTTCTCGATCAGATGCTGGTCACGGCGGCTCAAAACCTCTCGTGGAAGAACATGAAAATGACGGAAGGTCCAGAGCAGGCGAAGCCGTTGCCACTTTGACGGGCAAATATAGAGGGTCCCCGACTCGGTGCGCAGTTCCAGGAGTCGCGGGCGATCTTCGTCAGTTCCTGCAAGACAGCTGCTGATGTCAGAAGAAGTGGGTTGCTCTTCTGGGAATTGGACCAGGGAATGAGTGTTCATGAGCGCCTCGCATGGAGCAACAACCGGGGCCCATCTGCACTTCTTTGACGAAATTGTGGGAAGGCAGAATTGCTACAGGTAACAGGTCTTTCTCAAGACCTATATTATCCCTGCATGGAATTTGATGCCAACTCCCGGCGCCCGGACTCCCCTTTCGCTGGGGAGGCGGCCGTCGACTTTTCCGCAGCCGGTTTAGCCCCTGGGGTGGGTGGCCCTGGTCTCGCTTTTGAGACCTGGGTTTCGCCCCCGTTCCACTCAAGTCATAGAGAAGAGGTGCTTTGACGAGTGAATTGTGGCAATTAGGCGCCGTCGAGGTGGCTGCGGGTATCCGCGACCGCCGGTTCTCGTGTTCCGCGGTCATGACTTCCGTCGTGGAACGCATTCGGGGGCTCAACCCCAGGCTGAACGCGATCGTTGTGGACCTCACCACCGAGGCACTCGCCGAAGCTGCCGCTGCTGATCGCAAGCTGCAGGCCCTTTCCGAGCCGGGACCACTTTTCGGGGTTCCCATCACCATCAAGGTGAACGTCGACCAGGAAGGCCAGGCGACCACGAACGGCCTCCCCGCTCTCGCCAATGTCATCGCACCGGAGGACTCGCCCCTGGTTCGCAACCTTCGCACTGCGGGGGCCATCATCGTCGGCCGCACCAATACGCCGGAACTTTCCATGCGGCTCACGACTGTCAATCCATTGCATGGGCGCACCTGGAACCCGTGGCACCCCGATGCGTCTCCGGGAGGATCTTCCGGAGGCGCCGGGGTTGCTGCAGCGGTCGGGTTCGGCGCGATCCATCACGGCAACGACATCGCAGGCTCGCTGCGGTTCCCTGCCTTCGCCAATGGTGTGGTGACGCTCAAGCCGACACAGGGTCGCATCCCGGCTTTCAACCCGTCCGCAACCGTCGAGCGCAGTCTGCACTGGCAGCTCACATCCGTTCAGGGTGCGATCGCCCGCTCCGTCGCGGATGTGCGTCTTGCTACACGCGTGATGGCCGGCGGTGATGTCCGCGATCCCTGGTGGGTACCTGCGCCGTTTGATGGCGAGCCTCTGCCGCGGCCGGTTCGCGTCGCGGTCACACGCAACAGTCACGGATACCCGATACATCCGGGCATTCTAGAGTTGATTGACCGCTCTGCAGATTATCTGCGCGATGCCGGTTATGAGGTTGTCGAGGTCGAGCCGCCGTCCATTATGGATCCGGCGCGCGGCTGGTTGAGTGTGCTGCTCACAGAGATCAAAGCGACCTTAGGTCCAACGGTCGATCAGCACGGAAGTGACGACTTACGCCGGATCTTCGCCTGGTATTACGAGATGGGAACAATCCTCGACTACGAGGGTGTTCGCACCGGTCTCGCGGAAAAGACAAGCATGGCGCGCAGCTGGAACGTGTTTCTGGATTCTTATCCGTTGGTGCTGACGCCCTTCCTGATGCGCCCGGGCTATGCGTGGAATTACGACGCGCTGGGATACGCGCAGACGAAAGACCTGTGGGACTCTGCGGTCTACAGTTACGGCATCAACTATCTTGGGCTGCCGGCTGGATTCGTGCCCGTCGGCCTGGTGGAGAATTTGCCTGCCGGGGTTCAGATTGTCGGGCGGCGCTTTCGGGAGGACACGGTCCTGGACGCCATGGCTGCTATCGAGCAGCGCGCCGGTCGCCTGGTTGATCGGCTCTGGGCATCCGCGAGTCTTACATGAGTCCAACTCGCCGGTTTAATGCAAGCCGTATTTCTGCGCCAGATAGTTCTCGACCGCGGCTGCTTCCTCTTCACAAAGCACCCGGTTGTAGACCAGAATTTCGCTGATCTCACCATTGAAGAATGTTTGATTAATTCCTTCTCCAATAGTGCCGGCGCCTGTAACGCCACCGAGCACCGGCCATTTACCGCCCTGGCGGAACACACGTAATCCGTTCACGTAGAGGGTGTCGGCTTCATGATCGTGCACAGCGCGGGTGGAAGTGAAATCCTGCCCGACGCCGCCGCCCGGGCGGGCATAAAAGAGATTGTTCCCCGGCCGAGTGGTACCGAACCGCGCTGATACATGCGTCTGATAGGGGCTGACGAAGGTATTGCCCCAGTATTCGTTCTCCGTCCAAAGGATGGCGCTGTTCTGCGAGTAAAGATTGGCAGCGGGTCCGTCGGTGGTAGCCTTGGCTACCAGAAACACCGTCATCTCACTCCAGCCGCCAATAGGAAGATTGAAGCTGAAATACGCGTTATTACTGAACGACCAGGCGGCCTGGCAGTTACGGCCGTCTGCGGTGAAAGCTGGGAGCCGTTGTGCCTGGGTAGGCATCGTGGCCTTTGCCAGACTGGTCCTGCCAAACGCCGCCGAAGATACTCCCTGTATCCGCGCGAAGCCATTGCTCCAATCCTTTGGTGGGAACTGCCTTCGACGGATCGGGTGCTGACGCCGAGCGCACGCGGATATTGGAGAGCGCTATCCTGGTAAATTCGGCCCCTGAAAATTGAACGGATGCGGTCTGAAACGGGGTTTGCAAACCAACCATCTGCAGGCTCTGCGCTTGCGGGCTCTCATAATCCAGCGTGTAACCGGCTGCGGTGGTCGAAAAAGGGCTCGGCGCAGGAGTCGGCGTGCCCACCTGCAGCGTGTAGCTGTAATCAAACCTTCCGCTCGTCTCGGTGTTGAGACCTATACCATAGATCGATTGGTTGAATTCCAGGCTGAGCACGGTAGGAGGTTCCGACGAACCTTGAGCGGGCAGAGCGTTTAATTGCAGTGTTCCCCCGCTGACCGTGTAGATAGGCCCGGCAGTTTGGGCGGTCAAAGCGGGGATGGTCACCGTGACCGTCAATCCGGGCACACCCTGAACCGGCAACGTCGCAGTGACCGGGGCCGTAGGCTGACCCGGCGCTCCCGTCGGCGCCGCCGGCAATTGAGTGAAATCGATATAGCCGTCGGGAATCAAACCGGCCGTACAGTACAGGCCGTTGCTGGAAAAGGATTGTCCGAATGCCGTTCCGGAGGCGAAGAGAAAGGTGGAAAACAAGCACACAACGAGGGAGAACCAACGCATATTGCCACTCCAGGGCCCACAAATCAGGTTACGAAAGCGTTAGTCGAGCTTCTGCTGAAACAATGCAACGAGCGTGCGAATCGTAACATCCAAAGCGTCGCAGCGATACCGTTTTGCGCGCTTCAGTCCTCTTATCGTGCAACAATCTACTTTGACGGTTTGTCTCTCGTCAAGAACTTTGTGTCAATAATCTGCAACAGGTAATACTCTACCGGGGCTCGAGAAAAGCAAATCCCACAACTGATGCATCTGAGGAACATGGACCATACTCTTTTGCCGGGCCGCCCCTACCCTCTCGGCGCCACCAGTTCCAGCAAAGGCACCAACTTTGCGGTCTTTTCAGAAGGCGCCACCCAGGTTGATCTTTGCCTGTTTGACGCGGATGGCAAACAGACCTGCAGCTTGACGCTTCGCGAGCGAACAGCCCATGTGTGGCACGGCCTGCTCTGCGATATTAAGCCAGGTCAACTCTATGGATATCGCGTCTATGGCCCATGGGAACCGGAAAAGGGTCGTCGGTTCAATCCCGCTAAACTCCTGATCGATCCTTACGCGAAAGCGATCTCGGGCAAGGTCGACTGGAAGGCGCCTATCTTCGGTCATGATGCGGCTTCCGGGAACGATCTCACAATAGACACTCAGGATTCGGCGGCCGGCATTCCAAAGTGCGTCGTGACCGAAAGCAAATTTGACTGGGAAGGCGATTGCCGGCTCGATTTCCCCCTGGCCGACTCCATTGTTTACGAAGTTCATGTTCGGGGCTTCAGTATTCGCAATCCGGAAGTCCCTGAAAAGCTGCGCGGGACCTATGCCGGGCTTAGCCACGAAGTGAGCATCAATTACTTCAAGAAGCTCGGCATTACGGCTGTGGAACTTCTTCCCATACACCACTTTATCGACGAGGGACCGCTGGTCGAGAAAGGACTCACAGACTATTGGGGTTACAACACGTTGGGCTATTTCGCCCCCATGCCCCGCTATAGCTCCACCGGCGACACGGGTGGACAGGTGAACGAGTTCCGGGAGATGGTCAAAGCCTTTCATCGCTGCGAGGATCGAAGTGATCCTCGATGTGGTCTACAACCATACTTGTGAAGGCAATCAGTTGGGACCGACACTCAGCTGGCGAGGGCTTTGCAATTCTACCTACTACCGGTTGATGGACAATCCGCGCTATTACATGGACTACACGGGCACCGGGAACACGCTCAATGTACGCGATCCTCAAGTGCTCAAGATGATCATGGACTCGCTGCGTTACTGGGTAACCGAGATGCATGTCGATGGCTTTCGTTTCGATCTTGCGTCCACGCTTGCTCGTGAGCTCCACGATGTCAGCAAACTGTCGCCGTTCTTCGAAACCATCCATCAAGACCCGACCCTGGCGGATGTGAAGCTGATCGCGGAGCCGTGGGATGTTGGCGAAGGGGGATACCAGGTCGGTCAGTTCCCTGTTCTCTGGGCGGAATGGAATGGGAAATACCGCGATACAGTGCGCCGTTTTTGGCGCGGTGACCCGAGCCAGTTATCCGATTTTGCTTACCGTCTGACCGGATCGAGCGATCTTTACCAGGACGACGGCCGCAAACCGTACGCAAGCATCAACTTCGTGACCGCGCATGACGGCTTTACGTTGTGCGATCTGGTCAGCTACAACCAGAAGCACAATGAGGCCAATCAGGACGGTAACAGGGACGGCACAGACAACAACGACTCATGGAATATGGGCGCCGAAGGGCCGACCGATGATCAGGCCATCAATGCGCTCCGCGAACGCCAGATGCGTAATTTTCTAGCGACGCTGATGCTATCGCAAGGTGTGCCGATGCTTGCGGGAGGCGATGAAGTAGCTCGTTCGCAGCGTGGAAACAACAACGCCTATTGCCAGGACAATGAGCTGGCGTGGTACGACTGGGACTTGGATGAGCCACGGAAACGGCTTCTCGAATTTACTGCCCGGCTCATACACATTCGTTCGTCTCACCCGAATTTTCATCGCCGGAAGTTTTTTCAGGACCGCCCGATCCGCAAAGAAGGGGCGGATATCGTGGAGATGGATATCGCCTGGTTCAATACGGATGGAAAGCAGGTTTCCGATGAAACCTGGCACACGGAGTGGAATCGTGCTGTTTGCGTTCTCTTGAATGGCCAAACGCTGCAGGTCACCGACGAGGATGGCAAGCCGGTCATTGATAACAGCTTCCTGTTGATCATCAACGCGGCCCAAGAGGGAGTGGAATTTACCCTTCCACCGTGCCAAACTAGTGGGCAATGGTGTCAGATCATGAGCACAGAGGATATCGAAGACCCGTTTCGAAGCGAAGGAGCCCACTAACAAAGTCATTGCGGGTGGACGATCGCTGCTGCTGTTCATCGATAAATAATGCGATCAGATTCTTGACATTCCTGGTCATCTCTTTGGTGCCCAGTTTTCCAGGTGGCTTGTCAACATGAACTTATGGCGAGACGTAGGTTACGCAGTCCGGCAGCTACGCAAATCGCCGGGATTTGCTGTCACCGTAATTGCAACTCTGGCCCTCGGCATCGGAGCGAATACAGCCATCTTCAGCATAGTCAGCGCAGTACTGTTGCGACCCTTACCCTATAAAAACGCAAGCCGGCTGGTCGTGGTATGGCAGACCGATGCGGCACACCGCGGAACCGGCGCCTGGTTTGATACCTACCGTGAATTCGAAGTGTGGCAGCGCGGCAGCCAGAGCTTCGAGAAACTGGCCGCGCTGAGCTGGGCAACCAACGGAAGCACTCTCAAATGGCGCGGCAAACCAATCGGGCTATTGGCGATTCCGGCCAGTGTTGACTTCTTCGCTATGCTGGGCACCGAAGCCCAGATCGGCAGAACGTTCAACCAGAGCGACTTACAAAATGCCTGCACCCTCGTCCTCGCCTATCCGTTTTGGCGGGATCAGTTAGGCGCGCCCAGGGACATCGCCGGCCAAAGCCTGGCGGTAGATCGATCCAGCTGTGTTGTCGTTGGGGTGATGCCGAAGGACTTTACGTTCTATCCAAAAGAGGCGAATGCGTGGTCCTTGATGACTCCCACGGGAGCATTCGCAAACAAGCCCTGGGAATCCATGACAGGTGTCTTTGGGTTGTTGAAGGCTGGGGTCACACATACGCAGGCCGAAGCGGAACTCAATGCGATTGAAAAGCGAACATTGCCGGAAGCTCCTGCGAACCTTTCTCTGCTCGCTTCTGCTACACCTACGGTGCTCGATTTGCAGGATAACTTTACCTGGCTTGCGGGGAGAGAGCTGCGGACCGGACTCTGGGTGCTTTCCGGCGCCGTGGGCTTCATTCTGCTGATGACATGCCTTAACGTGACTAACCTATTGCTTAGCCGCAGTAGCGTGCGCTCGCGCGAGATGGCGGTTCGCACTGCTTTGGGTTCTGGCCGCGCGCGCCTCATCCAACAAATGCTTACCGAATCCTTGATGCTGGCCCTGTGCGGGACTGGCGTTGGAGTTGTGCTGGCGGTCTCAATGATCCACTGGTTCCGCAATGCCAGCCCGGTGGAGTTGCCGCCGGGCAACGTGGTTGCGCTCGACTGGCGCGTTCTTCTGTTCGCGGCACTGTTAGGCGTTGGTTCGGCAATCGCGATTGGATTGATCCCAGCGTGGCGCGCATCCGGGGTAGATCCGAATTTCGTGCTCAACAACGGCGAGCGCAGCATAGGCCGCGATGTTTCCGCACGGCGGACTTCACGCGCATTGGTGGTCATGCAAATGGCCCTCTCTCTGATGCTCTTTGTGGGAGCGGGACTGCTGGCCGCAAGCCTATGGAACATGGCATCGACCCGACTGGGTTATCGGACAGACCGCGTGCTGACTGCCAAAATCAATCTACCCAAAGAGCATTACGAAGACGCTGATGCCAGATCGCGGCTTGCCGCGGGGCTTGCGGAAAAGATTTCCCGGCTCAATGGCGTGGAGGCGGTGGCAGAAGCGTCAAGCTTCACTCCCATGGGAGAAAATGCATTATCGGTGGAAGGGGATGCCGGATTTTCCCCGGGTGGCATTGCAACGCAGAGTGTGAGCGCAGGCTTTTTTGGTGCAATGCAAATTCCAGTCTTCCGAGGGAGAGTCTTTGATACCCAGGACCGAAAAGAAACACAACAGGTTGCGATCGTGAATGAGGCTCTGGCAAATAGATACTTCCCCCATACCGATCCAATCGGGCGCGCCATCAAATTAAGCCGTGCCGACGACGCTTCGCAGCCGTGGCTCAGGATCATTGGAATTGTCGCCGACATCAAGACGACCACCGTGTTTCAAGAGATGGGCTACGTCGAACAACCGGCCGTCTATCGTCCACTCACGCAGGATCCGCCGGCATCCCTGTGTCTGATGGTTCTGACGAAAGAAAGCCCGCTGGGGCTGGTCGGTGGAATTGAGCAGCAGCTTGCCTCGCTGGATCGTGATCTCCCGCTGGCAAGCGTGACCACGATGAAAGACCAGCAAACGGCAGTGTTGTCACAGCCTCGTTTCCGCACCGTGCTCTTTGGAAGTTTTGCGGTGCTGGCTTTGGTTCTGGCCATCGTCGGCTTATATGGAGTACTGGCGCAATTGGTCGCCCGGCGCACGCGCGAAATAGCTGTTCGCATGGCATTGGGTGCAAGTCGCAGGGCGGTACTTGTCAGTGTTATCCGGGAAGCGCTCATTTTGGCGGCCGCCGGAATTGTGCTGGGTGTTGCCGGTTCGGCGTTTGGCGTTCGTGTTTTGACCAGGTTGCTCTATCAGGTGCGCGCAGAAAACGCGGCTATGTTTGCTCTCGCTGCCGGCATATTGATGCTCACCGCGCTGCTGGCAAGTTTGAATCCAGCCTGGAGAGCAGCGAGTGTCGATCCTATGCGGTCGCTTCGCAGTGAATGAGCCAACCAGATTTATCCCACTTGTCCATCCCACTGGCCATACAATGAAGGTTCATTTTTTATATCGCCCACGAAGGGATTTCTGTGCGAACTTTCTTTGCCGCATTGATTGTTGTGTGTTCGGTCTTCGCTTCCAACGCGATCGCACAAACCTCATCGCCTGCCTCCGTTAGTTACATCCGCGCAGGCCACCTTTTTGATCCGGCCACGGGTCGCTATGTCGACAATGCCACGTTGGTGGTTGCAAACCAACGGATCCAATCCGTTGAAACTGGCGGCTTCAACCCGCCTGCCGGGGCACAGATTCTTGATCTCTCGGGGGAATATGTTCTGCCCGGCCTTATTGACTGCCATACCCATCTAGGCTCTCGCGCCGATCGTTACGAGGAGATTGATAGGTTCAAGGACAGTCCCTTCGACTCCGCCATTGCCGGAGTCGTCAACGCGAGAAAAACTCTGGAGGCTGGGTTTACCACTGTTCGCGATGTTGGATCTCTTCCCTTTCTGGCCGTGGATCTGCGTAAGAATATTGATTCCGGTTTCATCCCAGGCCCGCGCATCGTTGCTTCCGGGCCGGGTATTTCCATCACCGGAGGGCACGGAGACCTTAACAACTACGCTCCCGAGGTTACGAAAACTCTGTTCCCCAGCAAGAACGACTTCAAGATCGCAGATGGCCCGGAAGAGGTCCGCAGGGTGGTCCGGGAGCAGGTGAAGTATGGTGTGGACGTCATTAAGATTCTTGCGTCAGGTGGTGTGCTATCCAAGGGAGACCAGCCCGGTGCACCGCAGTACTCGCTCGAAGAACTCAAGGTGGCGGCGGACACGGCTCACCAGGCAGGACGGAAGATCGCCGCGCATGCGCATGGTACGCAATCCATCAAGTGGGCGATCGAAGCTGGGATTGACTCGATCGAGCACGCTTCGCTGGTTGACGACGAGGGTATTGCCATGGCGAAAGCTCACGGGGCCTACTTCGTGATGGATATCTACGACGATGATTACATCCTTCAGGAAGGCCCCAAACTCGGGATGCCTCAGGAAAACCTTATTAAGGAGCGGGCAGTGGGACAGACCCAGCGGGACAATTTTCGCAAGGCGCATGCCGCCGGCGTGAAAATGGCCTTTGGTACGGATGCCGGCGTCTATCCGCATGGCGACAATGCGCGCCAGTTCCATTACATGGTGATGTACGGCATGACCCCTGCAGAAGCCATCAAGGCCGCTACGACTTCGGCGGCTGATTTGCTTGGGCGGTCTTCAGATGTAGGTTCACTCACTCCCGGTCATTTCGCTGATCTGATTGCTTTGACCGCCGATCCACTAGCGCGCATTGAGGTGCTCGAGCATCCTGATGTGGTGGTCAAGGGCGGTGAGGTCATCAGGGGCGGAAAGAGGTAACTCGCGAAATGAACTCACTTTTGGGCTCTATCCCGCATAGATCTGTGGGACCCGCGACAGGCTTGAGGGGTAGGCCTGCGGTATCCCACATCTCGCGAAAAACGAGCGAGATGTGGGGCACCCGGCGATGGTTCGGGGATAGAGTTAGCGGGCGTCCATTCGAACCCCAACCACAGCGTTCCTCTCAAGCAAGCAAATTAAGTAGTTACCCGAAGACACTCAACAGATCACTTCGTGGCCTTGATCCCAAACTGCCTGGAAAAGAACTGGACAGTGGCTTCGTCTGCTTGTAACCAGCTAGCCCGGCGCAGAAAACCATGAATCTCGTTGGGAATCACGAGCTCTTCCATGGGAGTGTGCTGTTGCTCAAGACGATGGGCTAAATCGACAGTCTGATCAAAGGGGACGTTACGATCGTCGTCTCCATGGATTAACAACACAGGCGATTTCCACTTCGCAACATCGGCATCCGGTGAAGCGGCGAAAGCGGTGGCCACAGCGCGCTTCCAATCCTCATTCGCCTCGTACCAATGCTCGGGAAACGCACCAGCCTTGGCGAGAAATGGAACCCAGTTCGCTATGCCATGAAAATCAACGCCTGCCTTGAAGACATCGGAGTTTCGAGCCAGCGCAAGACCGGTGAGATATCCGCCATAGGAACCGCCGTAGATGCCTATACGGTCCCGATCCACTCCTTCCACCTCCTGTAGATATAGCGCCCCGGCGACGACATCCTGGTATTCAGAGGCCCCGGCGGCTCCGCTATGCTCCGGGTGCTGAAACGACCGGCCGTAGCCGATACCGAGCCGGTAGTTCACTGAGAGGACAGTGAAGCCATGCGCTGCCAGATATTGATTCACCGCGTAGGCGTTGCTGTAGTAATCCATATAGTGCCAACCGAGCAGCATTTGCCGTGGCGGTCCGCCATGCACAAAGATCAGCCCGGGTTGCTGAGTAGCAGCGCTGGCACTGCGAAAGAGTTGACCCTGAATGGTAAGACCGTCCGCAGACTTGAAACTTACCAGCTTAGGAACGATCAGCGCGCTCGATGGATAGTCCTTCGCGCTCCCTGTATCCATTCCATGGACTTGTCCCACCCGCTCGAAAACGGCCACGCCGGCGGGGCGCTGCGCGCCTGCACTGGCGTAAGCAACCTTGCCATCCGCCAGCGCAGCCGGAGACCACTCCAGCCCGTCTCCGCTCGTCAGCGCCTCCGGAGCCTGCCCGTTGGTCCCCACGCGAAAGAGATGACGGCGATCTTCATCGTCAGCAGTGTTGCCCGTGTTGGCGCTGTAGACCAGGGTGCGATGGTCCGGGCTGAATGCGATGTTCTCCACCATGAAGCTTCCAGGCGTCAACAGGCGAGCTTCTCCGCCGCCTGTATCCACTGCGTACAGATGCGGCCAGTTGTCGAGTTCGGCGAGGAAGACGAGCTTGCCGTCCGCCATCCAGTAGAGCGGCTCATTCTCTGCCAGATCCGGAAGCGAACCGGCGAGTGTGTCGGGTGAGTTCCAAACCTTGCGCGCCTGGCCAGTAGAGGCATCGGCGATCCAGAATGAAAATGGGTGCGGATGCTGTGTCAGAAAATTCTCGGGCGCATCGCCCTGGCTGGGTTGCCGCATAAAGGCGATGGAATGACCATCCGGCGACCACACCGGTTGTTGATCGAAGCTGGTCGAAGGTGCGAGGTAGAGAAGCGGCTTTCCGGTCGAAGTGTAAATGCCGACAAAGCTGTGATCGTCGCGTCCCGACACAAAGGCAAGACGTGTGCCGTCCGGGGACCAGACTGGGCTGTCATCCTTTCCGCGATCGAAGAAGAGGCGCTGGGCTTTGCCTGCTGCGTTGGGTTCGGCGTGGAGAGGCGCCGTCCAGATTTGTTCATCTTTCACGAAGGCCAGTTGTCCCTTTGAGGACAAGACCGGGCTATCTCCCTCCGCTAGCTGTGTCGGGGCGGCGTTGGCGTTTTTTATGGAAACAGACCAGATCGTAATTTTGGGTTCAGAGGGACCGCTGTCGGGATTCGGAGCAAGATTGCCCTTGGCCGGCCAGTTCTCGTCGTGATCTCCGCCGCGCACGTAGATGAGATCTGCTCCATCGGCAGAAAAGGTGAGCTGGCCCAGTTCCTGTCCATCATCTTCGGTGTAGTGCGTAAGCTGGCGCGGTTTCGTGTCTGTTACCGAAGCCGACCAGATATTGCGGACCCCACGCACGTTCTCCACCCAGGCATAGCGGTCGCCGCTTTCAGACGCAGCCAGGCCGCTTACATAGGGATACGCCAGCAGCTGTTGCAGGGTGGGTGCGGAACCAGCGAACGCCCGGGATGGTAAGACAGGGGCTGCAAGCACAACCGCAGCAGCGAGTAGATAGCGAGGGACGGACAAGAACGAGCGCATGCGTCCTACAATAAACGATGCGATCGGACCGTTCGCGAACGGCGGGGGTCGATTGATCTTCATTTGTCTCCTCGCTTGTGCTCTTCCTTTCTTGCGGTCGCTTTGCATTTGTAAAATTCGATAAAATTCGACGGTTTCGCGCGTTTTTTACCTTTTTCGATTCAGCCCGAGAGGGGCAAACGGTTTCTTTATCGAGAAGGGGACCCTGGTATCGGGAGTGCCGAATTCGGCGCCGGGGACACGAGGCATCGATGGGGCCGTAGGCGGAGCGTTAGTGGGTGCCGGTTCGGATATGGGAGCCGGGACATCGGGTGGTTCCGCAGCGGGTTGGTGCTCTGGAGCGGCTCCCTGCTTTTCCGCGGCCGGCGCGGGGTTCGCGTCCTGGTTTTGCTGGGCTCTTAGCCAGGCGGCCTGATAGAAGTTCGGGGCGACGGGCTTTTGTTCGGGTTTGTTCTCGGCCCGGCGATTCGGGATCAGACCTTCGATGGCAGCGATCAAGGCAAGGGCCTTGAGCTGGGCAGAGGCGCTGCCTCGGGTCTGTTCGAAGTCCCGGTCGGCGATTTCCCAAAGGCGTGCCAGGATTCGGTCACGGGTTTGTTTGAGCCGGCGCTGTCCGTCGACGTCCTCGCCGATAAGCTGTTGCTCGACGGCAGCACGATGCTCCTGCATGTAGGCCCGGACGCGAGGTTTGGACTTTGTGTAGGCGGCGGAGTCAGGGTTGAGACCGGCGGCTTCGGCTGCTTGACGGTCAGTCATGGTTCCGGACATGACCAGGCGGGCGAAGGTTGTTTCCTGGTCTGTGATTGGGTCGGTTACTTTTTTCCTTGGCATGGGTGTTTTCCCTTGTGGCAATTGCCTGGCTCGATCGCTGCTGGGGGAAAGCTGCTCCTGCCGGTTTTTTTGTGTGTGTTATAGATGCGCCAGCGCGGGGTTTTCATGCCACGGGTTAGAAAATTATTTTTCGCCGGCGGAGCGCCGGTGGGTTGGACTTGTTTCGTCTGTTGGCCGAGCGCGGCAGGTAACGTATATCTGGTAACTGACCGTTGGCCGCACAACACGTGCGAACGACAGCGGCTACTGAACCTTACCGTTAGGTTTGCCGAACATCGTCCTGGCCGTTACCCAATCGATGCACCGGGAGCCGCACTGATGATCCGGCATGACCTCCCGGAATCGGTCCTCAAGCATTTCGCAGCATTGCTTGAGGTCTGCTGAAGTTACGGGGAAAGGCGCCTGGCCAGTCATATTAAGAGTGCCGTCATAGCCCCCACTTTGCCCCTCGCATACCGCAAAGAATGCGGATCCATCGGGCATGTAGTCATGCTTCCGGGCCCACAGCGGCGCGCCTGGGATAGCCGGTAGCTCCTGATAGTCGTCGTGGCTGACGAAATCTGACATCGTTTACCTTGCCTCGGCGATCACATTTTCTCCAACCTGCCAGGAATAGCGTAGCTAAGATACTGCGCGCCGGCGACATGAGAGGGATTAGACGAGCCACGCCGGCCATGGTTATGCGTATTTGCGGTCTTGTCTTAGGGTCGGCAGCGCCTTTATGGCGGAACCGTTGCGATCCTGCGCCAGCCGCAAATCGTAGATCGATTGCAGGTTCATCCAGAACTGCGCCGATGTGCCAAAGAAGTGTCCGAGCCGCATCGCAGTGTCGGCAGTGATATCGCGCTCACCTTTCAGGATTTGGGTGATGCGATTGGCGGGCACATCGATCTTCCGCGCAAAGGCGGCGGCGCTCATGGATAAAGCCTCAAGCTCCTGCTGCAGGTGTTCGCCGGGGTGTATTGCAGGCAAAGCCATGTTTTTCTCTCCCTAGTGGTGGTCAACTATCTCGACATCCGAGGGGCCGGGTTTTCCCTTGGGCCAGGTGAAACAAATCCGCCATTGATCGTTGATGCGGATGCTGTACTGTCCTTTTGGTTCACCCTTGAACGCCTCGAAGCGGTTGCCCGGCAGAGCGGCGAGGTCGGCGAGCGCAATCGCTGCATCCAGGCGATCGAGTTTGAGACGGGCTGCCCGCTCAAATCCGGTGAACGCTCTAACGGTTCTTCCCGCCGCGAATTGGGCAGTCTCTTTGTTCCTAAACCCGGCGATCACTGTTTAGTGTGGCTCGGAATACGCGATACGTCAAGCGTATTTCGGGGATTCACCACGCTGGCACACGTCACCACTGCCTGGAGCGCGGCGGCCCCGGCGAGAGTCACCGGGTCCCCACGCCTTCAGGCCGAAGAGCAAGGTGCCGGCTCCTCGTCCAGCGCCGAGCGTAGCGACTGCAGGTGAGATCAATATGGCCGGTACTGCGGCTCCGCTAGATCGAAGAGCTTCCAAATACCCAGCACGATCAAAGCGATCGCTCCTCCAATGAACGCTAGTCCGATTAACTTCGCCACGAGAATCAGGATTGGGATAGCGATCAGAGCAAAAATCACCAGGAACAGGAGACCTAAGAAACACGCAATCGAGTGCATCGGAAGCCACCTCCGTTGATGTTGATACGCAAACAGCGGGCGTTCAGTTGCCGTCCGGATCAATTTCTTTCGCCTGGGTGGCTTTGAAGGATGGAGTTGAAAACCAGCTTTGCCTTTTGTTCGCCCATGCCGATCATCATGCCCCCGGACCAGAAGAAAGGGGTGCATTGCAGACTGCCCCCGGGTTTCCTCCCCGGCGCGGCGGTCACCCCCGCCTCTGTCCTCTGGGAAGTTACCTAAGACGAGAGTTTGCAGGTGCTGGGATCAAACGGTCAACTTCTACTACTGAGGAATGAAGACATCGCGGCTCGCAAGTCTTCCTCCAGTGCGTTCCATCTATACCGAGGCGCATGTTTCGCCTCTACAGACAGTTCAGCTATCCGACGTAATTGCGGCATCGGACTTTCCAATCCACAAAGGTGTATTTGGATGTGGGTGGCCACATCAAAAACGTTCCCGTCGCCATCGATAACACGCCTGACCGCTTCGGTGGCAAGAGCGAGAGCTGCCTCCGCTTTGGGTATTGGCGCAGCAACGCCCATCTCCCTGAAGGCCGAATCGATTGCTCCACTAGGCAGGTCGCTCTCGACAATATCCTTCAGCCCCTTCAGGCCCGCCAGCTTTCGCAAAGCCGCTCCATCGTAGCCATTGATAAGGGCGTCTGTGGCAAGTCTTGGGAATTTCCAGTATTGGAGATCGCCGAAGTAGTAAAGGGAAGCAAGTCTAGACGGATTGAAATCGCCGGTTTTCAAGTCATGCCTTTGCTAGCTCAACGAGCTTCCGGGTGCGCCAGGGAGGAACTAGACCTGACGCGAGTTTCTCAAAAACGGGATTATCAGTAAATTGCGCGCCCTTCATGAGCGTTGGTGAACGAGCGGACTGTCCCCCTGTTCCCCCCTGTTTCCCGGCACCACAAAAAGGAGGGCGTCCTCCTAAAACCGGTTTGGATGCGAGACAGAGCGAACTGGCCTTTTAATCAGAGTAGATTGCGACTCATGATTTGATATTTGTAGCTGTAGTTGTGGCGGCATGGGGGTACGTCCTGTCTGTCACCTGGTTTTTGTCCCTTTTGTGTCACCTGGTTTTGTCATTGTCACCTGGTTTTGTTGTCACCTGGTTTTGTCATTGTCACCTGGTTTTGTCATGTCACCTGGTTTTGTCACCTGGGACGCCGGACAAACAATCGACGTTTGATTTGCAGGGGAGCACTAGGCTCGGTATGTCGCAATAATGGCAAACAGCGAGTCGAGCGCTACGATGACAACCTGAGTTTCATGTCGATGGAGCGAACTGCTTGGAAAATTCGGCATGCAGGGGGCATTCCGTTGGCATCTGAAAGAGTGCCGGCCAAAAAAGCTTTCTTTACGCAGTCGTCCACGGACCGTCTCGCCGAAAGAATGACGACGGGCTGAAGAGTCCTGATCTGCGTAACCGGAGTATGAGGTCGATGCCGTCCTGATCTGGAATCCCAAGATCGACTAATAGGCCATCGTAGGGGTGCTGGGCAGCAAGTAGGGATCGCAGTGCTTCCGTCTTCCGCCATCTGCACATCTCTGTTCCCTGCGCTCGATTATGTCTCATAATCCCGACACTGTCATCGTATGCCGGATGTTTGGCGGCAACTTCCCCGCTTACCTGTTGACGAAGCACCTTGCCAAATTGGTAGTGCAACTTTCCCGCTATACAACTCTTAACGTATTAAGTTTTAACCTATCAATGAGTCTTAATGGTTTAAGATGTTGAAGAGAGGTCTCGAAGATCACAAAAAGCCCGGGTCCTTTTTCACTGCTGGTAATGCGCCACGAGAAGGCTTGTCAATTAGAGTAATGACCATTTACCGATTACCTCGCTTGCCGCTTGTGTTGTTGTTCTGCGTGGCCTCTGTTTCGAGCGAGGTTTGGTGCGCAAGTGTAGCAGTTCAAATTCAACCGCAGGCGACAGAGGACGTTGACCGGATGGTGCAGGCCGAAACGGCTGCAATGAAAGATCGCCAGCGCTTCCAATACACGAGGGAGTCGCGGTCGACTCGCACAAAGGGTCATCTTTGGAACGAGCTGGTGATAGAAACCCCAGAGGGTCGCATGCACCGTCTTCTCTCTGAGGATGGCAAGCCGTTATCCGCCGAGCAAGCCAAGGCCGAAGATGACCGCATAGCAAATCTCGTAAATCACCCGGAAGACTTTCGCCGCGAAAGCCAGGGGCGGAGAGAAGATGAGGGCCGGCTGGCGCGTTTACTGCGAGATCTCCCCAGAGCTTTTCTGTTCAGGATCGATGGTTCCCAGGGCGACTGCACCCGTATTACATTTCAGCCGAATCCGTCGTTTGAGGAGCAGAGCTATGAGGATCGGGTAATTCATGCCATGTCGGGGGTATTGTTCATTCACAGGACCGACATGCGGCTGTGCGGCATCGATGCACATCTCGACCACAAAGTGGAGTTCGGCTTTGGCCTGCTCGGCGAGGTGAGCAACGGTAGCAGTTTTTCGATCACTCGGGAGGAAGTCTTTCCCGGGCAATGGAAGACAGCAAAACTTCGCATCCATGTGAATGGAAGCATGCTTCTGTTGAAGAGCTTCTCCCGCGATGAAGACTCATCCCATTACGGTTTCAAAAAGGTCGCCAACAACCTGTCCGTGGCACAGGCGGCAGCTATCGCTTGCTCAAACGCTTCGAGCCGCGTTGGCTCCCTCGCGCGCCCTTCCGGCAAAACCAAACCTGTCGACGGATGATCATCTTTTCGTCGTCCAGGATGCCCAAGATGCTACACGCGACGTCTAATTCCTATGGTCCGGGCTGAGGATTCTGCGCATTGACTACTGGTTACCTGAACCGCATCGCCACCGCCGTACCCGAGCACGATGTGCATAACGCCTTCGTCCTGCCCGGCACTTTGACCAGCATGGCAAAGCGCGAATGACGCTCTACTAAAGTCGCGATGTAACTGTTCTTTGCCACACTCAGCAGATCGCCTTCCCAGTGCCCGGGAACCGCTCGATCTTCCGCTTCCGCAGGCCTTTCGCGGATCGAGAGGGCGTCGACGATTTGACCCCGCGACTGTCCGCTGACCGTTGCATGTCGTGAACGGCGCATACAACGCTTGGTCCGCAGATGCTCCATCAGCTCTTTCTTCAGCACGCCCCGCGCCTGGATGAAGAGGCTGCGGTAAATGGTCTCGTGGGGTACGCGCATGCTCTTGTCGTCGGGATACTGCGTCTTCAGCCACCCGGAAATCTGTTCCGGAGACCAGTCCAACACCAGCCTACCCGCAACCATCTCCCGCAACTTGCAGTTCTTGCTAGTAGACACCTCTTCGCCAGCAACCCGGATTTCCATGCCTGCTTATCCGCATCGAGGGCACGATAGGCCGGACGGCCACCGTGGCGTGTCACCTCTCGGCTCACCGTTGACGCCGCCCGATCAAGGCCGCTGGCTATCGCACGGATCGATGAGCCGGACGCGATTCCTCGCGAAATGTCCTCTCGCTCTGCCAAGCTAAGCGCTAGCTTAGAGCGCCGGCGAGCCGTCGGAGCAATCCCTCCCCTAGGCAACAATACACAGCGAATGCAATTATGGGGCTTGCCACAGGCACGCCCAATCTCATGCAACGTCTCCACTGCCTTCCATCGCCTCCAGACATCAGCTCTCTGCGCAGCAGAAAGTCTCGACTGCTTCCCTTCGCTCATTAACACCATCCTTCTATAGAAAAGTTCTACTAGATGGTGTTGCGTCGACCCATCGAATGCACCTATGTTTTCGGTAAATTGCCTGGGCAATCCTCCCGGGTGGATTGGGGTAGATCGCGTATCCGCAACAGTACGCAGCTCTCTGCCGTTGCTTCTCTCATTCCTTCTGATGGAAGACTCTGTTGTTAATGTCCGGCCAAAACTCCTTAAAGAGGTTTGATCCAGCGTCGATCGCTATATTCGTCAACCAAAGTTGATAGGTGTTGGTAAAGGTGCGCTCCTGGCTGGGGTAATAGAGACTGGAGATGCCGGCGGCCGCACCCGCGCCGAAGATCTCGGAAGAATTGAAGGTCGCATGGCCATTATCTTTTCGCGTGATGGCAGCACGTGACAAAGAGTATCCAAGCCGCTTAGCGAAGCCCCCACGGCCGAGCGTGTAGTAGCGGGAATCCTGGTGCAGAACTGTGGGAAGAAGGAACTCAACCCAAAGGTTTTCGTCCACGTAATCCGCATAGGTGTGCCAGTAGTATCGCCCGTAGCCGGCTGCGCCGTGGTGAAACTCTGGCGTTGCGTTGCGTGCCTCTGCGACGCCAGCCTGGATGGCCACAAAAATGAACGCAGAATAGTCAAGGCTATCGAGTGTACCTGTAACAAACTTATCTTTAATGGTTTGCGGCGGAAGCTTCTCGTCCACGCTTACTGCTCTAAAATTTGGAATGATGTAGAGAATTCGTTTCGTCTGTTTTCCGCCATGAGGGACCTGGCCAGGAGGCGCGCCGTTCATGGCTCCAGGGCGAGCGGGAGTGTTCTGACTATTCTGTTGCCAAGCAGCGCTCGGGGCGTCGGGCAAAGTGCTGGCATCCGCCTCCGCAGCGGGCGGCCTAGGTGCAGCATCGACCTGACCTTCCGCCCCCGGTTCGCTGGTCTCGCGAGAACCTTGTCCAAGAGCCATTGTTCCAGGACACAAGGCAAGATGGAGAACCAGTGCTGTGATCGATACAATAAGCAATCGCCGAATTGTCATATTCTCTTAGGAACTCGTCTTAGCCCGCTGAGTTCGCAGGCTTTATCGATCGATGGGCGGAGGTTGCTGCACTTCTGCTGCGTGGAAAAGGTTCCGGCCAGGCGATGTTGTCACTTCAATGCGGGTATCTTTGCGGAAAACCACATCGTGTCCACGGGCGACCCATCGATCGTAGAAAGATAGAGCTGCTGCATAAAAGCCAATTCCGGCGGCGAGATTACGAGAACTCGCAACGATGCCGACAACGCGGCCTACGATGCCAAACCCGTTCGAGGCTACAGCGCTGTTACCAGCCAAGCTCCCATCATCATCTAAAGCGCGACCCGCCAGAAAAGTCAGTGCCAGAGGGATAGCGGCACCGTTCTTCGATTTCGGCTGTACGCCACCTTCGGCATCAAGTTGCAAGTCTGAAGACTTAGACGCATCCGCACCCGTTAGGGTGCCATCCACGTGCTGAGAAAGACCGTCGGGAGGCCTTAGCTCTCGAAAATTGAATCGCAACTTGCCCGAGCGGCCAAACCATCGCGCGGGTTTGGCCTGCGTGACCGTTCCAATCAGTCGAGACCCCTGGGGGATCTCCAAAGTTTGGCTAGCGTCAAAGACCGGTTCGGCAACGACAGCCGTGAAAGTGTCTCCGGGCTTTTTTTGTGCCGAACTTATTGTCTCTTCGAGATAAGCGTGTAGTTGCCAGGATCGCTCGCGCAAGACAGGGGCATTGACTCGCTGAGACAAGAAACCTTTGGCTGGTTTTGCGCTCAATTCGGCAGCAAAACTGTCCGGTCGTAGCGACAGGGGTTGCTCCAGCGACACTGTCCATGCGGTTTCAGACTCGATTCTTTCCGGATGGTACGGCAACTGTCTGTAAAAGGCCTGCACCAACCGATCAGCACGGCCAGGCGCAGTCACCAAGGCGGCTGTATCTCTGACTTGCTGCTTCGCGCGGTTTAGCAACTGGGTGAAAACCGAACGCCGAGTCGCGGAAGGTGCAGCGGAAAGGTGCAAAACTGTTGCGCCGTCGGTTGCATTCTGACTCACGATGGGTTGCAGGGATCCGTCCGGCAGCACTAGTTGATCAAATTGCACAACAGGAACGTGAAACGGAGTGAAGTCTCCTCGAAGACGAGAATGTATCCGACGGCTTCGATCTGGATTTAGTTTGACGACATTGCCGAGAAGCGTGGTGCCTGCAGGAATGACAAGTCGATTGTCGGCGTACACCGGGTACAGCAGATAGCCTTTTAAAGGCTCGCCCTTTTTCATCGGGACATGTTTCCCAAGCTGTATGGGCAGAGGAGTGGAGGGCGGAATCTGTAGCAGAGGCTGCTGAGCGCGCGATCGGACCGGAGCAATGACTGAAACCGATACGACGAGTAGATGAATTAGGGCACAGTTGATTTTCAACGGATTTGTCCTATGCTCCTGGCAACTTATTTCGCGCGACTTTCCAAATTCTGTATCAGCTACGAATCAAAATGATGAACGCCCCCGCTGCCGCGACTCCAATGACAATGATGGCTGCAATGGTGCAGAGCAAGTATGCAGCCGGAATATCATCGTCGTCTGCCTCCATCTTGGCTCCCTCTGACCTCACTTGGGCAAGGTACACAGGATTGCAGGCCCGTTAACCCGCACGGAACATCGCAGAGCGCGCTTGCTACATTTAGTCTTAATGAGTTAAGACTAAATGTCAAGTACAACCATGATCTGCGCCGTGAACAATGAGGACGCTCATGAACCATGGAATGAAGGTCTCTCCCCTCTCTCGTACGCCTAACAATAGCCGCGCATCATAGCCGGTGAGTGAATTCGCACTCGGCAGTCCCATCGTATTTAAGTTCCACTCCTTTGCGCAGTGCTGGTCGTTCGGCCGAGTCGCAGACGCATGAGTGCGATGTATCAGCACACTGTTTCTTCGGAGGCTTGAAGCTATGACGAAAGTTGAATCGGCTAAGGAGAGTCAAGGAAATTAATGAGATTTCGTCCGTTTGCATTCCTCCTTCTCTCTCTCACCATGTTTCCAGTGCTGGCTGTCTCGCAGACCGACGAAATTCAGGTCTACGACGGAGAGATCGCTCCGTCTGGGATACTCAATCTGATGATCCACAATAACTTCACTCCCAAGGGGCGGACCGTGCCCACGTACCCTGGCGCGATCGTCGCCAACCATTCCTATCAAGTGACCGCCGAATGGGCGTACGGCGTGAAGCCGTGGTTCGAGCAGGGGCTTTATCTCCCGGTGTCTTCACCCTATTCGACAAACCACGGATCGACGATCAACGGCTTCAAGATTCGCGAGCTCTTTACGCGCCCAAACGCTCACGACCACACGTTCTTCTACGCAGCGAATTTCGAGCTTAGTGTTAACAGGAGCTATTGGGAACCTCGAACGGTCAGCTCTGAGATCAGGCCGATCATAGGACTGCATTTGCATCCGTGGGACATCATTTACAACCCTATCCTCGATACGGACTACACCGGCGGATTCGGCAATCTTCAGTACAATCCAGCGGGGAGAATAGCTTATAACTTCAACGACAGATGGGCCCTTGCCGGCGAAGAGTATGACGGGTTCGGCCCGTTGCACGGGTTCGACCCGCTTTCCAAACAATTTCACGAAGTCTGGGCGACTGCCGATTACACTGGCAGCAAGTTCCTTGGCCTGAGTGTGGAAATCGGAGTTGGGTACGGTTTAACCGCGGGGTCAGACAAATACACACTCAAGCTGATGCTGTCCCGCAACCTCAATGGCCGTAATACCACTGAAGCGAAGAAGCCTGGAAAGCCGTGAAGATTAGCGTACGGGATAGTTGTCTGAGGTCGATGAGAACGCGAAGCGACTTTAGCAGTGGGAC
>CAWBRJ010000051.1:0-667435 GCA_963790935.1 uncultured Acidobacteriaceae bacterium
AAAGCTAAGTCGTCGAGGGTACCACCTTAGCCGGGAATACGGAGTCGATCCGCTGGAACTGGTCATCGTACGGGAACTCATGTCGCCGATGACGGCTCCCGGGCCAAAGCAAGGGCTGCCGGCACACTATGTGTATGCGGACGGCACCGCGCGGGGAGCGGCGGAGGTAATGGCGACAGAAGGTTTGGCCACATTGCCAGTAGTCGACCGCACCAGCCAGCAACTCTGCGGGACAATTTCCTTGAATGAACTCTTACGTGGCCGTACCCGATCAGTGGAACGCGAGAGTGAACGTTTGCGACTTTTCGACTACGTGCCGCCTGAACAAGGAGGCCATAACTGATCCTTCGGATCGGCGTCGAAGCGACAACGCCGCCTCTCGGCAGCTTGAGAGCTCAGCCAATCGGTCCTGAACGCGCAGGTCGTTTCATGAACATGCTGCTTCAGCTTTGAGACGCAACCTTGTTTTTCGCATTGCATCGTATTACGATGTAAGTGATGTTTGATGGCCTACAGTTTGGTCACAGGGCACCGAAGATCAGATCCTCGAACGGGGGAGACATGTTTACCAGCCTCACGACATTGATGAAGATCCCATTGGTCACAACCGATGGGAAAGAACACCAAGTCTGTAGCCTTCTATTTGACGATCGATCTTGGACCATTTGTTTTCTAGTTGCCAACGCAGGAAGTTGGCTCTTCAGGCGGCAAGTAGTGATTCGCACCTGTGCTACTGACAGGCCCGATTGGACAAAAAAGGTTATTGCCGCAAACCTTACGCATCAGGAATTGGTCAGATGCGCAGATGTCAGTTCCGTTAAGCCGGTCTCTCTGCAACAGCAGCTTGCATTGAAGAAGTATTTCGGATGGCCCGATTCCGAACCCACATGGTATGTGCCTGCGGCGCTGGTTCCAGCTCAAAGGGAATTTCCGGCTCAGGCAAATGACGATCCTCACCTCCGGAACACAATGGATCTTCTTGGCTATGAGGTCTGGTCCACGGACCGGCGTGTTGGTATTCTCTCGGATTTCATTATGGAGCCAAACTCCTGGCACATCAAATATCTGTCGGTGAAAGTCGGAAATTGGGTCTATCACGAGGAGAGATTTGTCCCTACGCTCACCGTTCAAAGCATTTCCTGGGGGATGCATCGTGTGACTCTCAACAGCCGGAGTCTTGAGACCGTTGAAATCAGCCCCGGACGGACGCGAGGGCCACAGTTCTCCCCCACCTTTCACTACATATCGAAAGACGAGGATGCAGGATGCCCTCGTCGCTGAGGTTGGCAATGGTCGACACTACCTTACCTGTGGGGGTATTTATGATTAATCAATGCGCAAATCCGAACTGCTCCAAACTTCTCCGCTATCTCCGCGAGGGGCGGATCTTTGCTTTCGATATGCCAGACCCACGAGGCCCGGTCATCAACGGCAGGATCGCCCGCCGGAGGGAGCACTATTGGCTCTGCGGAGATTGCACGCAAAGCCATGTTGTAGTGCAGACCTGCGAGACAGGAGTGGTTGTCGTGCCCAGATCCGTGGTACCAGCAATCCCCGGCGCGCTGGCCGGCTGACACGTCCTGCGGAGGCCGTAGTGACGAGTCGCCGGTCCCCGGCGTGCTTGCATCGATAATCAGCGGGGCATCGGAACGAACCGCGGTCCCACGTGGGCAAGAAATAACGGAGGTGTTTATGAAGGTCCAAAATATAATGAGCAGATTTCCCAATTGCTGTACTGAGTTTGACTCTATACAAAAAGTGGCACAACTCATGAAAGAATATGGGGTCGGAGCTGTTCCCGTTGTAACGGATCAAAATACACGGACGCTTGTGGGGATCGTTACAGATCGTGATCTCTGCATACGGGTACTCGCTGAAACCCCGCTGTTCACAGGCGGCACAGTTTCGGACGTGATGACATGGAAACCTGTCACGTGCAAAGCTGACGACCCCTTAGAAGTATGCGAGCTGACGATGCAGCATCAACAACTACGCCGCTTGCCTGTTGTAGATGAGCAAGGTGCGCTGATAGGAATGGTTTCCCAAGCAGATGTGCTTATCCATGACAATGCCGAGCACGGCCATAGGCTTCTCAGAGCTATTTCAAGGCCCTGCAGGCCATTCGCAGACGACGATCTCGATGACTGAGTTCAGACACGGATAAACACATCTTAATTTGATGCAATTGATCGCGCGTCAACCCGAGTGCGGGTACGGTTGCAGGTATCAGACAGCCATGGCGGCTAGATTGATTCTTCGTTCAATGTCACGAAGCTTACCATCCGCACGAACTTCTTCGTCCAGCGTCTCCTGTAACAAAGATACGTGATATGCATAGCTCAAAAGCGAAGCCCATTGTAGGGCAGCATGGTAGGAAGCGATTTCGAAGCTCTCTATCTTGCGCCCACCCGCCACTAACCAGGCATCGCGCACCGGACCTCGATCTGTCTCCCTTACGATCTTCTCGACGGATGCAATCAAAGACGACGTGATAGCGCATTTTGCATCATCTGCTTTGCTGGTCAACTCGATCAAAATCTGATCGATGCGCTCACGCTGAAGCGAGACTTCTTGCATGTGTGAGCGGAACGCGTCTTTTAGCTCCTGATCGGAGGCGGCATCGATCATGCCCTCCAATCCCCTGGAAAACTGCTGTTGGGTTGAGAGCAAATAGCGCATCTGAAGACTGTAAAGTGACGTAACGTTCGTAAGGTCGTGAAGGGTAAGCAGACGCATATATTTACCTCGATTGAAAGCTTGTTCTTTTTCGCATCCGGAGAATGCAAAAGAAGTTCACACGTTTTCTTGAAGGTCCAAATGAACCACAGCGAGTTGTTGCTATTGAGTGGTCACAAGATCCGCAAGATTTCACCAGATCGATCATCTTTGATGTGCGACTTTGTTGCGATCCTTTTGGCTATGCGAGGAACAGAGTCAGATCATGTGAGCTTAGCCGTGTGGGTTGAAGGGCCAATGTCACCCGGGTGGCTGGCATGCTGATAACTCTGCCACGCTTCGAGACCCCCCTTGAGTACGAAGACGTTACGCAATAAGTATTTACGGGCAAGGAACTCCACTTGTCTCCAGTGCACCGGGTCCTTTATTGAATCATAGAAGACGAGGATCGTGGACCGCGATGTATGGCTCACAAAGCCCTCGAGTTGACCGACCGGCATCTGGTGCGCATCCGAAATGCCTGCGTTGCCGTATTGAGATCCTAACTCTAGGATTTGCAGGTCTGGCTCAATGATAATCAGGGAATTGAGGCGCTCTGGGGAAATATAGTGGAGAGAGGGGCATCCCTTCACGTGTCGCCGGGCTTGATTCCTCAATTCCGTATACAGAAGCAAAATCAACAGAAACGATACAACGGCAATGTAGAACCAGACGATAGGCAGCATGGCAGAACTCCTATCCCGAGGCAGGGCCTAGCGATCGACGTAGAAAACAGTATATCGTATCGCGATACACGTGGCAACCGACACTTCCCATCTGCCATCACACAAACAGAATACGTTGTGGTTGCCGGATGCCTGGACGAGGCGGACTTCGCCTTTGGTCCGCGGCGGGACTTTCACATCCCCTTCGGCGAAAGACGCTCAACCGTCCTCCCCAGCACGCTACCTCCCCCACGCATTCTTGTCCTGCAATCACGACCATTCTCGGGGTGAAAAGGGGGATATATGAGAACGACGTGGATGAGACTTTTCTTCATGGGAGCCTTCTCCGTTGCAAGTTGCTTTGTACTGCGAGCCCAGGAGGTGATTCATGCTCTCACTGGTGTTGTGACCTTCGTGGACAGGACCACGAAATCGATCGGTGTGCAAACCAGCGATGGCGGTCAAAGTGTTTTTTCGTACGCCAACCAGCCGCAGGACACAATTGCCTTCGATAAGAACATCCGGGCTGGAGCGATTGAGCCGGATGTCTACAACAAGGTCAGTGACCATGTCATTGTCTACTTCTACGGCGGATACGATCGACGGACGGTCGTCGCGATCAGAGACCTTGGCAAGGTTCCGCTTCAGATAAGTACCGGAACGGTGATCAATGGAAATCGAAAACACCACACCCTGGAAATAAAGACTGAGGCCGGTGTGAGTGAGTCCTACCAGATCTCCAAGGACACGAGTATCGAGACGCCCGAAGGCGTTATCGGCGGTCTCAACTTTGATCCGATGAGAAACTCACGGATAATCGTCAAATATAGCGTCACAGCGGAAAATAGGGTCGCAGAGTTTGTTCGCGAGTACTAGCAAAGGAATGGCACGACCGTTTGGCGCCGCTTTCCTCATGAATGCCCTGTCTGCTTACTGCCGGTCAACTGTGCGGCTTATCTTCGATCGTGCCTACCTCTGTGGGCTGCAATGTAAGTTTCGAGAGCGACCGCATTGTTATGCGCCGCATCGTGGGAGCTGAACAGCAGCGTGACATGGCCCTGGCTTGAGGCTTTGAGAATCGGTTCGACCGTTTCCGGATGGACGTCCAATTCAGCGAAATATCTTTGTTGAAATTCTGTCCATTTAGCCGGGTCATGACTGAACCACCTTCGCAGCTCCGTACTCGGGGCTACATCCTTAAGCCACGCATCGAGTCGCAAGTCTGTCTTTTTCACCCCGCGCGGCCACAGGCGCTCTACGAGAAGGCGAACGCCGTCGTCATTGCTCGCAGGATCATAAACACGCTTAAGGCGGATCATTCTCAGTCCTATCTCATGTGTTGCGGTCACTCAGGTTTGGACCGTGGGGTGAGTCAGACGAGCCAGCAAGTCCGCCGTTAGCACTTGCAGCATAGGCCTTGAGGGCTCGCAAATCCGGGATGATGAGGGTGCGGCCGTTCATGGCAATCAATCCATCGTGCTTCATCCGGGCGATGGTACGCGAAACCACGTCTCGCACCGAGCCGATCCGGCTTGCAATTTCCTGATTCGATAAAAGAAGATGCAAGGCAACCGGGCCCTGCACGGGACTGCCTGCATGCTTCACCTCATTAATAAAGAAGGATGCCAGCCGATGTTCAACGTCCTGAAACGACAGAGCTTCCACCAATTGCGCATGTCTCCTTACCCGGGCTGCCATGAGCCGCAACGCCTTGAGCGCAAGCGCTGGATACTTAACACACAACCGAAGCATGTCGTGCTTATCGATGAAGAGCAGTTCCGCGTCCAGTTCGGAGACCGCGGAGGCCGGGTAGGGTCCGTCATCGAACACGGCGACTTCACCGATGACAGCGCCGGCGGTATCCACGTGCATCACCTGTTCCCGGCCCTCGGCATTTTGCTGAAAAACACGTATCTTGCCGTTCACCACCACGAAAAGGCCTTTGGCCTGCTCGCCGGCAATGAATAACACTTCGCCTTTCTGGAGGCGAAGCTCCACCGCCTGTTGCGCGATGTCCGCGAGCTCTTTCTCCGCCAGACACCCGAAGAGTGGCGTACGCTGAAGGGCCGTGATTGACTTGATTTGCATACAGCCGATGAAAGGAGATCCTCGCTATGACCCAAGTCATAGCATACCGCCAAGCCGTACGGTAGGGTGGCATAAGAGCATGGCTTTCGTCATTGTGAAAGAGAAGTTCCCGCGATGCAGAAGCATACTCTGAACCAACTGGTTGATTCATACGACGCAACGAAATTCTTCCGGACATAGACGCCTGACAGCGCCATGGAGACCACTATGGTCACGACATTGCCTGAGCCCGCAACGCTGCCGCGCAACAATTACCTCAGAAGTGAGCACAGCCTCAAATCGTGGTTGTTGACCCAGGACCACAAGCGTATCGCGCTGCTTTACCTGATCACGACGATCTTCTTTTTTGCGATTGGCGGCACCGCAGCAGCATTGATTCGGCTCGAATTACTGACTCCCGCCGGCGATCTGGTGACTTCCGATATTTACAACAAGCTGTTCTCGATACACGGCATCATCATGGTGTTCTTCTTTTTGGTGCCCATCGCGCCGGCCGTCCTGGGTAACTTTCTTATCCCGCTTATGATTGGCGCACGCGACGTCGCCTTTCCCAAACTCAACCTGGCTAGCTGGTATCTCTTCGTGATCGGGGGCTGCGTTGAGTTGTACATGATGATCTCCGGCGGCGTGGATACGGGGTGGACATTCACAACGCCACTGAGCACGCATTACGTAAACACTAACGTCATCGGAGCCGCCATGGGCATTTTCATTGCCGGCTTCTCCTCCATCCTGACTGGCCTGAACTTCATCGTGACCATCCACAGGTTACGCGCCCCGGGCATGACATGGTTTCGGCTACCGTTATTCATCTGGTCTTACTACGCCACGTCGATTCTTTTTGTTCTGGCCACTCCCGTGATCGCCATGTCCATGGTGCTAATCGTGCTCGAACGGGTCGCAGGGATTGGCATTTTCGATCCAACAAAAGGTGGCGATCCGCTTCTCTTCCAACACCTCTTTTGGTTTTATTCTCATCCGGCGGTGTACGTCATGATCCTGCCTGGCATGGGAGTTATCTCGGAAGTCGTATCATGTTTCAGCCGAAAACGGGTATTCGGGTATACCGCAGTCGCGTTCTCTTCCGTGTCCATCGCAGTGTTCAGCTTCTTTGTATGGGCGCATCACATGTTCATCATGGGCATCTCTAATTATTCAGCCCTGCTATTTTCCTTTATGAGTATGTTGGTGGCGGTGCCTTCAGCCATCAAGGTATTCAACTGGTCCGCGACCATGTACAAAGGCTCAATCTCGTTTGACACGCCGATGCTCTATGCGCTGGGTTTCATCGGCCTGTTCACCATGGGGGGAATGACCGGAATCTTTCTGGCGTCTCTGGGCATGGACATCCATCTGACCGAAACCTATTTCATCGTGGCGCACTTCCACTACGTGATGGTGGGCGGGATGGTGAGCGCAGTTATGGCTGGTCTGCACTTCTGGTGGCCGAAGATGACGGGAAGAATGTATCCGGAGTCGCTGGGGAGACTGGCTGCCACGATTCTCTTCATCGGATTCAATCTCACCTTCTTTCCCCAATTCGTTCTTGGCTATTTGGGCATGCCTCGACGCTATCACGCGTATCCTCCTGAGTTTCAGGTGCTGAATGTGCTCTCGACTGCCGGCGCCTCCATTCTTGCTATCGGCTACCTGCTCCCAGCGCTCTATCTTCTGTGGTCGTTGAAGTATGGAAAGATCGCGGGTTCGAATCCGTGGCAGGCGGCCGGGCTGGAATGGATGGTGCAGTCGCCCCCATTGGCTGAAAATTTCATAGAAACGCCGATCGTCGATTTCGAGGCGTACGATTATGGAAGCACCCCTCATTCCGTTGAAGTGGCTGCTGGTTGAAGCAGGATCATCGTCAGGTGGGTGTGTTTCTCAGGAGCGTTCTGGAGCGTATGTCTTTTCCCTCGACGTGCGCAGGCAATTACCCATCGTTACCGGCAGCAGAAGGGGAGCAGTCATGGCATACGTCATTGCGGAACCATGTATCGGAGTGAAAGACACCGCGGATGCTGTGAAACGACGTATCGCGGTAACCTCCACTCCCTTCTCCCCTGCTCCAAGATATTCGCGCCACGCTCGACTAGACGACTGACTCTGCCACGGCACTATCGCTAAAAGCCTGGGGGTTTCGCTGATGATTGCTTTCGATGCCGCTCACAAAGCGGTGCACTATCCGGAAGATCGGCGTTTCCGCATATGGATCAGCGCGCGAACGCTTCTACTTATCCTGGCTGTGCTCCTCGCGCCCTTAGTGCTGGCGTGGTCGCAACATGCAATCTTCGGCCTGCCACGTATTGCTCCATCGTCAGCCTCCGCCGAAGGCACTCCGAGCGGACCTCACGGCTTTCCTTTCTGGGTTCGCTGGAGTCACTTCTCGAACCTTTTCTTCTTGTTCATGCTTATCCGAAGCGGGCTCTCGATCCTAATGGATCATCCTCGACTTTACTGGAACGACCATTGCACTCCGGGGACAGAGTGGATCCGCTTCACGCCGCTCGAGGTGCCGAAGGATCGCATCTGGACGGCAAAGGACGACGCCCGCTATCTCTCTCCGCTGGTATCGACACCGGGCTATCGGCATACGGTTGGCGTTGCGCGCTCCTGGCACTTCATCACGGTCTACGGCTTCGTCCTCACGGGTGTTTTCTTCGTCATCGGCCTTTTGACCAGTACACAATGGGAACGATTGGTGCCGGCCTCCCCGGCTGTCTTCGTACAGGCATGGAACACCTTTGTTCTTTATGCCAACTTCCACTTCCCGCCTGAGCCGAACGGCTTCTACGGTTACAACGCCTTGCAGCAACTTGCTTATTTCGCCACCGTTTTCGTAATGGCTCCGCTGGCGATCCTCACCGGTATGGCGATGTCGCCGGCTCTGGTGAACCGCTTCCCGCTGTATACGAAGATCTTCCGCGGCAGGCAGGGCGCGCGCTCCATCCACTTCCTTGTCCTCGTCGGATTCATCGGATTTATCGTGGTCCACGTCACGTTGATTGTGCTGACAGGCTTCCAGCGCAATATGAACCACATCGTTCTTGGGACGGACGATCTTCGGCCAACTGGCATGATTCTGGGGTTCATCGGGATCGCCTTGGTGCTGCTATCCTGGATCGTTGCACACTATATCTCGTGGTTCTTCCCACGGGGGCTCCAGCATGCACAGAAGGCCGTCACTCATCCCGTCATGCTCCTCACTCTCGATCAGCTGATACCGCGTGAGCACTACACCGCGAAAGATATATCCCCACACTTTTGGCCGAACGGCAAGGTTCCCATACGCGAGGATTGGAAGCAGCTGGTTGCGGAGGATTTCAAGAGCTACAAACTCAAGGTCACGGGCCTGGTCGAGAATCCCGCAGAACTATCGCTGGACGATCTGCGCACACTCGGAGTGGAAGAGAACATCACCATGCACCACTGCATCCAGGGCTGGTCCGGTATCGCGCAATGGGGCGGTGTCTCCATGCGCAAGCTGATGGAGCACGTGAAACCACTCCCTTCAGCCAGGGTTGTGGCGTTCTATTCTTTCGGCGGGTCGCTCTATGGAGATCTCTACTACGATACCCAGACGATCTTCAATGCGCTCAAACCAGAATGTCTTCTGGCTCTCTCCATGAATGGCTCGCCGCTCCCTGCAGAATATGGCGCGCCGCTGCGATTGCGGGTGGAGAACCAGCTCGGCTACAAGATGGTGAAGTGGATTGAGCGCATCGAATTCGTCGCCTCGGAAAAGACCTTAGGCGAGGGGGAAGGCGGGATCAATGAAGATGATGAGTACTTCGACTTGCTCCCCAACATCTAGACGGCAGTGACGATACCGATGCAGCGTTCTGTGAATCCTCCTCCGAACCATCGGGCAGAACACGTCTTCTTGCTCATCAACCGGCTTCGCCTGAATTGGCTGCTGGCTCACCTGCCGCCGACATTCGTCTGGGCGGCTTACGTCGCGCTCAACAGCTTTGTTACCATAGCCCTGCTGACCCTGTTGGCTTTGTTGACACGCAGTCCCTTCGTGTTCCCCTCGCTGGGCCCGACGGCCTACCTCTTCTTCTTTACCCCACTGGCTGAATCCGCCAGCCCGCGCAATGCCGTGCTCGGACATGCCATCGGGCTGCTTTGCGGCTTCGCTGCCTACAAGGTCACCGGCATGCACGCCTTTCCGGAAGGGTTCAGCGGGGAGGTCTACTGGCCGCGCATTCTGGCCTCTGCCCTTGCGCTTTCCCTTACCGGAGCCGTCATGGTCTTGTTGCACGTCAACCATCCTCCTGCAGGCGCGACCACGATGATTGTTTCTTTGGGAATCCTCGCCAAACCCGGATATCTCCCAATTATCGAAATTGCCGTCGTGCTACTCGCAGCTCAGGCGTTTGCCATCAATAGGCTCGCGGGATTGCCGTATCCAATCTGGCGCAGCCATATACACCCTACCGGAGGCGCTCAATGAACACAGAAAGGCCCATCACCGAAGCAGAGATTGCGATGCTCGTCGATAGGTTTTACGCAAAGGTGCGCGAAGACCCGGAGATCGGTCCCGTCTTCAACGATGCGGTGCAGAATTGGGATTCGCATTTAGCCCTTTTGAAAGACTTTTGGTCTACTGTGTTGCTGACCACGGGTCGATACAAAGGCAATCCACTTCTCGCCCACTTCCGATTGCCCATCGAAGCTGAATACTTCGCTCGTTGGCTAACGCTGTTTGCCGAGACTGCGAACGAGGTGATGAGCGCTCCTCATGCAGAGCTCGTTGTACGTAAGGCAAACCTCATCTCCGTGAACATGAAGCGGGTTCTCGCCTTCGGGACCGGGGCACCCGGGACCGGCCTGAAACCCGCAACGAAGTTCGAGAATCCCTGAGACAGCATCCAACAAAAGAAAGGCTGGGCGTATGACAACGGAAGGCTTTGCCGATGACGGCACCATGCTGAAGGACTTTGCGCAGTTCAACCTTACGCAGGAGATGTTGGATTCCGAGCAGAAGAGACCATGGCCAATGGGTCACTCTGCCAGGACACTGTTCAAGAAGACAGACTTCCGGATGGTCTTGATCTCGATGGAGAAAGGATCCATCTTGAAGGAACATCACGCCGATGGCACCATCTCCGTACAGCTACTGAAGGGTTCAATACGCTTTACTGCAAAGGGAGAGGCGCACACTCTACAGCCAAACACTATAGTGACGCTCAGCGCGTCGATCGAACACGAGGTCGAGGCGCTCGAGGAGTCGGCTTTTCTGCTCACTATCGCGTGGCCGACTGCGGAGAAGCTCCAGAAAATGAAGCACAGAGGATACGGCAGCTAGCCGCTTGTGCGTCATCCAGGCCTGTGTTGATGCTGGAGTGAGTACGCCATGGCGGCACTGAGCTAGCTCCAGCAAGAATGTGGATAAGAATGTAGCGCTTTTTCTTGCTGAGGCAACACACAACGTTGACAGTGCGGGCACTTCCCAGGAAGTGCCCCACGATCCACCGATGATCTCACCTGAATACGGACGACAACCGGCTCAGGCGTCTAGTCTCTCGTCTTAGCGCGCCTGCGACCTTGTGCGCCAGAGGAAGCACCGGCGCACAAGAGGTTGGCATCACGAAATCACAGCAGTTTTATTGAGGTGACCTTCAGCGTGTCGCCCTGTACATTTCCTTCAACATTCACCCGAAGGTGGTCTTTTGCGCCAGATGCTTTGAGGGCTTCAACGATCTTTGCGTCTCCCGCAGCATCGAACTTGAGGAATTGCTGGTCCTTCGTCAAGATGCCGAAACCACTCGCGGCGCATTTCAATGCGCAGGCGCGGGTGTGGGTGTCAGGGTCGGCGGCCACCTTTTTGGAGCAGTTGACATCCACCACCGGTACATTCTCGTACGTCGCAGCAGCGGCGAGTGCAGGCATCGCACACAGCCCCAGCAGCACAAGAAACGAACTGAGTTTCCTCATAGCTATCCTCCGATTAAGTTTTGTTGTGTCGCATTACCGAGTCTCAGCAAACTGTGACCCGGGCATATCTTTTGCGTTACTTCTTACCGTTGCCTGTTGTTCCCGCACTGTTGTCAGTTGCGTCAGAGCAAATGCACCAATGGCAATTTCCACGTCACGCATGGCAAGGTCATAGAACATGCCGGTTGTGACCAAGTTCACCGCAATGCCAAGCAGCCAAAACATAACCACATAGCTCCCGATCCTGGTCCACCGGCTCAGCACGATCAGTCCAGCAATAATCTCCACAAGTCCAACGGCATGCATGAAAGTTGTGGCGCTAACCGGCACGACTTTCGTCGCCAGAGGACTCAGGTACATACTCCAGTCGGTCAACTTGTTAAAGTACTTGTCGATACCGGTGATAATGGGCCCAACTCCCAGACCGACTCTTATTGATTCCTGCATAAATAATGTCCTATACTGTCTTTGTTGCTGGGAGGTGAACTATCCGACCGCAGGGCAGTCCGGAAGAGTTGCAGCGCAAGCGGGAGCATGCCGTCACACTGTTGGAACAAGGACTTACTCAGGCCGAAGTGGCTCGCGCCGTGGATGTCGATCCGCGTAGCGTACGACGATGGAAGCGCGATCTGCGTTTCGGCGGCAGAGCGGCGCTGCAGGCGGTGCCGGCCAGCGGCAGGCCACGCAAGCTTACCTCGGCTCAACGCCAACGGTTGGAAAAGCATCTGCTTAAGGGCGCGCGAGTGGCTGGATTCCCAACTGATCTGTGGACCTGTCCCCGCGTCGCCGAGCACATTGAGCGCACGTTTGGCGTTCGCTACCACGTCGATCACGTCTGCCGCCTGTTGCACTCCATGAACTGGAGCCCGCAAAAGCCCACCCGTAGGGCCGTCGAACGCGACGAAGAAGGCATCGGCCAGTGGGTCAAGCAGGTGTGGCCGGCCATTAAAAAAAAGCAAGCCGGCTGAAGGCTTGGCTGGTGTTTCTGGACGAAAGCGGCTTTTTGCTCGCCCCTCTGGTGCGCCGCAGTTGGGCGCCGTGCGGACAAACCCCTGTACTCTACCAGCGCGGCCGGCATCACAAAAAAGTCTCCGCAATCGCCGCCTTGTGCGTGTCGCCCCTGCGCAATCAGGTGCGGTTGTACTTCCGTCTTTACCCGGGCCGCGATGTCGATTCCCCGCGAGCCATTTCGTTTCTAAAGCAGCTGGACCGGGAACTGGAAGACAACTGGTGCCTGCTATGGGACCGGCTAAACGCACACCGCGCAAAGACCACCAACGCCTGGCTAGCCACCGCCCCTCAACTGCGCACTTTCTTCTTTCCCTCATACGCTCCTGAACTCAATCCAGTGGAATATCTCTGGTCCTGGACGAAGATGAATCCCTTGGCCAATCGCGCCATTCACGAAGTTGATCAACTCGCGGATTTGGCACGCAACTCCACCCGCTCCCTGCAAAACCACGAAAATCTATTGCGCTCCTTCATCCAGCACAGTCCTCTTTCTTTGCGCCTAAAATAGGACATTAGTTATGCAGGATTCAATAGCGCCCACCAGCTAACGTTGAGGTGATCATTAAAATCGGTCATTTTTTTTCGGCCCTCTACTTAAGAGAGCGGCGAGCCAGCAATTGGTTACAAGTTTCGGGAATCTGCTGAAAATACCACCGCTGCAGCGATGTGACCTCCACACCGATCCAGAACCGGGCCCGGGCTTCATTTTCTTATGTGTTTGAGACCTGCTCATTGCTGCCCGCGACGCATGCGTGTAACCTTTTCCGCCGACCCGACTCTATATCTGTAGAAACCATGGAAACAATCGAAACGCTGGAAAGAGCCCGTTCTGAAGGCTGGACCGACCAGGAAGTCATCGAGCGAGTCAAGGCCGGCGATACCGCTTTGTACGAGATCATCATGCGCCGCTACAACCAGCGGCTCTATCGTGTTGCGCGCGCGATCTTGCGCGATGATGCCGAAGCGGAAGACGTGATACAGGATGCCTACGTCCGGGCATATCAGCACCTTGACCAGTTTGCCGGACGCGCGCCTTTTTCTAGCTGGCTGACCCGCATTGCAGTCCATGAAGCACTGCGCCGCATCCGCTGGCGCAACAGCAACCAGCAACTGGAAGATACTGAGCACGAGGAAGAGGGCTCTATGAGTGTTGTCGAAACGTCGCTTGATCCGGAACAAAGAGCCTCCATCGGCGAACTCGGTCAGCTTCTGGAGGAAGCTGTGCTCGACCTTCCGGACCAATACCGCACCGTGATCATGCTGCGAGACGTGGAAGAATTGAGCACTGCGGAGACAGCCGAAGCGCTCGACCTCACCGAGCAGAACGTGAAGGTTCGACTGCACCGGGGACGCGCTATGATGCGCGAAAGGCTTTTTGCGCGGGTCGGCGGAAGCGGCAAAAATGCGTTTCCATTTATGGGCAACCGTTGCGATCGTGTGGTTTGCGGCGTGTTCGCACGGCTTGGGGAATTGTGTCCCGGCCCATAACCAATATGTTGTTTTGGCAATTATTTGGCGTAAAGCTCGGGCATGCAGGAGCTAGCGGAGTTGTCGGCAGAGACTCGGGATATTGCGTTATCACGCTTCCGGCTGCTTGAACCACACCTTGAGCTGGTGTCGCGCTGTACTTAACCTGTAGACAGGATTTTGTGTGTTTTCAATAGCTTGCGTGCTGCACTTAACCTGTAGACACTGTAGTTAACTTGTAGACTACTGCACTAAACTTGTAGAAATTTTCACGCTGCTTTTCTGCACTTAACCTCGAGAGTCCTGTACTTAACCTGTAGACGAATTTCCAAGACCTCGAGGCTTTTAGATGACGGAAGATCCCTCGCACCAGCTAGCCACCGCTGAGGAATGGAACCGAGCTCGCCATCGTGAAACAGTCCTACGGTCTCTGCTGACACAGTCCTCTCTGTCCGAGACAGACATTCAAATAGCCAGCAAGCAGATGGGAGTAGGGCGGGCCTATTTTTACAGGCTTTTCGCCGCGTACAAGCTGTGCCCCAAGACTTCTACGCTACTTTCCCGCGCCGGCGGTCGGCCGTCAGGCTTGCATCTACTTCCCGCCAATACGGAATCGCTTATCCACAAATGCATCGAGGACTTTTACATGTCGGGTGTGCGGCCATCATTCGCTGCATTGACCCGCAGGATCGCTCAAGAATGCCGACGAGTCGAAGTGCAGACTCCGAACTATCGGACGATCCGACAGAGGCTTGCCGAGTACGATCCGAAGGAACTTACGAAAGCCCGGTTCGGGACGAAGGCAGCCGAAGAGGCGTTCCGACCAGTTCACGTAAATATTCAGCCAACTCTTCCCTTCCAGCTTCTTCAAATCGATCACAGTCCCATGGACCTGATTGTTCTCGATGAACGGGATCGACTGCCAATCGGCCGCCCATGGATCTCACTCGCAATAGATGTGGCGACTCGGGTCGTAGCTGGCTTCTATCTTTCCCTTGAATCGCCCAGTGTAGTATCCGTGGCTCTGGTTCTCACGCAATGCGTGTTGGGGAAGAATACGTGGCTTGCCGACCGCGGGCTCCAGTCCCTTGACTGGCCGGTTTGTGGCATCCCAGATGAAATCCATCTCGACAACGCAAAGGAGTTTCATTCTCACGCGCTCATGCGTGGAGCACAGGAATATGGGATCGAATTGAGCTACCGCCCCTTGCGGCAGCCACACTATGGCGGTCACATTGAAAGGCTCATAGGAACCACGATGGGAGCGGTTCATCTGTTGCCGGGGACGACCTTCTCGAACGTGCGGGAGAAAGGTTCTTACAACTCGGCAAAAGGGGCCACGATGACAATGTCCGAATTGGAGCGGTGGCTAGCTCTTGAGATTCTCGGCCGGTATCACCGGTCCGTGCACTCTGCATTGCACATGCCGCCCCTGGTGGCGTGGGAGAAGGGTATGCGGGCTCGAGGCAGGCTCCGCCAGGTTCAACATGCCAGGCACTTCTTTTGTGAGTTTCTCCCTGGGGAGCGCAGGTTGATTCGCCGAGACGGAATTCGGCTGTTCAATATTCACTACTGGGGCAACGTCCTCACTCCTTTGGCCGGGAGGTCTGAGAAGCCTGTGCTTGTTAAGTACGATCCTCGGGATTTGTCGAGAGTCTATTTCCGCGACGAAAACGGGGAGTATTGGGAGATTCCATATCGAGATCTGCGGTTGCCCCCGATCTCGCTTTGGGAGCATCACGCTGCGACGAAACAATTGCGCGCTGAAGGCCGACGATCTGTGGACGAAAGAGTGTTGTTCGAAGTCGTCGAGCAGCAGCGCTATCTCGCCGAGGGAGCTCGCAAATCGACGAGGGCGCGGCGTGCTGAGGAGAGGCGAAGGACAAGCTCGGACTCGTTGGGAGACAGCTTTGCCTCCGAACAGAATCCTCCGCCTCCGGGGGCACTGCACAAAGAGCCTGTCCAGCCGTTCGAGGTAGAAGAGTGGGACTGACAGGAGGGGACTTTCAACATTTGCTGCCTTTACATCAGACGATCGCAGCTCAGCAAAACCACGAGCGCATCGAATGGATCCGCCATGATCGATGGATCAACCACACCAAAGCTGAGCAAGTGCTGGCTCGGCTTTCTGACCTACTTAGCTATCCCCCACGGAGTCGAATGCCATCATTGTTGATCTTTGGCGATCCAGGAATGGGAAAGACAAAGATCATCGAGAAGTTTCTGCGAGAGCATCCATCTATTTACGATGACACAACTGGAATGACGCGCTCTCCTGTCGCCGCGACACAAATGCCGCCGATTCCGAGCGAGCGAGAGTTCTATGAAGGCCTCATCGTTTCATTGGGTTCAATCATGCCTTACGGCGTCCCCGTGAATCATCTTCGTCACCGGTTCCGGGTGCTGGCACGCCAGATGGATGTCCGCATGCTAATCATCGACGAAATAAATACCATGCTCGCAGGTACGTTTCGTGAGCAACGCGTATTCCTGAACTCAATCAGATTGCTGGCCAACGATCTCAAGCTGCCGCTAGTGTGTGTCGGCACGCAAGAAGCAAAGCAAGCACTCATGACCGATCAGCAGCTGGCAGACCGCTTTGCGGCCAGCGAATTGCCGCCATGGCGGGACGATCTGGCCCTGGGCCAACTCTTAGCCAGCTTCGAATCGATCCTTCCTTTGCGCCATCCTTCAAACCTGCGGGGCACAGATGTCCGCAGGCGGATACTCGCTTTAACCGATGGTATTACGGTGCGCATTTGCCGGCTGATTGAAACTGCCGCCATTCAGGCTATCGAGACCGGCAAGGAACGCATTGACCTCGATTCTCTCTCCGACCACGTTGTCACCGAGACTCTGGTGTCTATTTCTGAGAGGCGTTCACGTCGGCAAGTAGGTGTCACTTGAAACGGCTCCCGCTCACGCCACGCCCAATCAAGGGTGAGCTTCTCTCCTCCTGGATGGCTCGAGTCTCTGCTGTCAATGGGCTCACGATAACAGAACTGATCGAATACGCGGCCGGCACTTCAAACCACGCGAAGTTCACGCACTTTGATTGCGAGACACCACGTTCGTTGATTGCAGGCCTGGCACAGGCATGCTGCATATCTCAGGACAGCTTGGCTAAAATCGACCTTTGTGCTCAGCTGCCAAACGCGCCGGCGTGGTGGTTTCTTCCTATCATCCACAATGTACCAAACCGCTCCAAGCGCTCGACCATTCCGATTCCCTCCTGTCACGCGTGTTTAGTGGATCACGAGAGAAATGCAACCGGCCCATACTGGAAGGTGGATTGGGTCCTGGCTCTGGTAACGATATGTCCCAAACATCTTGATTTTCTCACTCAATATTGTCATCACTGTTTGCTCGGTCTGCTAACAGTGGTAGCACACCCACAGCATGGCGGACTTGTCGTCCGCTGCACGTCGTGCTTTAAGGCTGCGGCACTTCATCCGATACCCTCTCCAACAGCGTCTCCTCGTACACAGCTTGTTGCGAGCCTGGGCCAGACACTAGTCTGCGCCTGCCGAGACATTGATCCTGATCCGATGTGGCTCGGCCCGATCGATCCAGCCAAGTTTCTCTCCGTCATTGATGATCTGATTTGGTTCTTCATGGACGGGAACCTTGATGGCGGATATCCACTGATCGGCCGATGCGCCCTGGCCACGGATTCTGAAATGTCCGGAATAAGGCGAACAGTCTGGCAACGCCCTCTTAACCTGCTGTCGGTCCGTCAGCGTGAGATAGTAGCGGCGGCTGTAGCCATCGCCCTTCTCGGCAGCAGGATCACTGAACGATTTGATCCTCATGACCGCCTCCAAACGCCAGTCAGCAAACCCGATGCATATCCTTTCTCATCGGTGGCGCTGTCGTCCGCCGACCTCCGAACCAGGGACGCAATCACGGAGAAAATCGGACGATGGCCTGCGACCCTCAAGGAGCGCGCGCTTCGTCACCTACCTTTAGGGATCTCTACGGCGCTGCGACGGCCCGAGTCTCGGCCCGCCTGACACACTCACGTCGTCTACAGGTTAAGTGCAGTCTTTTGGTGGCCAGTCTACAGGTTAAGTACAGCAAATCACGGCAGTCTACAGGTTAAGTACAGTTCGACAACGGTGCAGACCGTGACCGGAACAGTGTGGTACGTCAGTCCGCCAAATTCAGTCATTCTGACGTTGGCGGATGGGAAAAATGAGTCATTCAAGATCCCAAAGGGGCAGAAGTTCAGCATCAATGGACAGATGGTGGATGCCTGGGGTTTGAAAAAGGGGATGCAGATCGCAGCCACCAAAGTGGTTGAATCTACGGAAACCGAAGTTGCAAATCAGAGGAGGATAACGGGATCGATGCCGCCGCCCCCTCCTGCACCTCCGGCGGATGTACCGATTCTGATCGCCAAAGCTGAACCCGTAGCTCCCCCGGCTCCTGAAACTCTAGCGGCTTCAGCACCCCCGGCTCAACTACCGACGACAGGAAGTCCCCTCCCTCTCATCGGTATGTTGGGATTGTTGTCACTGATGGCGGGATGCGTATTGCGGGTAACCCGGCCCCGGGCATAATTACCTCTCTGCCGTTTTTTCGGATTCGGTACGCCGGCATTCTTCCGGCGTACCGAGCCTTTTCCCGGGACACCAGGTGCCGGGCACTTACTAAAAGCGTCAGCTGATCCGCATCTTTCCACCCGCAATTTATCGGTTTGACTTGCCCCAAAGGGCATGAACTCAGTGCTTTGCCCTCGGAAAGAAGCAGCCCCTCTTAGCTGCTGATTCTGGTTTACTCCTGCTACCCGCACGCATCGTGCTTCTTCTGCACCTAAATAGGATCTTCCGCACTTTCGGTGCAGGGTTAAGCTGCGCTTGAAGCATCCCAAGGCAGCACTCGCGCTTTCAGAAGCTCGAAACCTGCCCGCCCATACATCTGCCGCTTGATCGCTTTTAGCCGGTTGATTTGTCCTTCAATGGGGCCATTGCTCCATGGCGTTGTCATCGATAGCTTCACTGCTTCCAAATCTCGGCGCAGCGTTCTGGCAAACTGGGCCGTGAACCGGAATCCAGAAACGGTGGCCGAATCTATCCACGTATTCAGTCTCTTGGCACTTCGCCAGCGCAGCATGGCTCGAAACTGGAGAACAAATCGGCGCAGTTTGTGAGCCCCAGGACAAAAGCGCATGAACGCGTCTAAATGTCTCTTCTGCGCCACCGACAGAGTTTGTGGCGGCATGTTGAGGAGCGCGGACACGCGGCCCGCAGAGTAGTGGGTTCGAGTCAATGACGGCTGCAATCCACGTTTGCGACTCTGAAGGAAAAGGGCCTGATCACGTCGCCGGTCGCTTCGGATCCGACGCTCTGGAAACGCTGGCGCATTCAACCATCGGGAGACGGTCTCCGCGCCGATGCCGACCTTCTCCGCGATCTCTAGTTGAGTGTGGCCTCCTCGGTGTAATTCATGCACCTTCGTGTACCGTTGGTAGCGCGCTTGCCGACATCTCTGGCGTCGCGCTTCGATCAGCGTCAGTTTATTAGTTGCGCTCGGTTCCCGGACCTCGCTTTGAGCCAGCTGCTTGCGCGCGTCGATCTGCAATTGCTGGACATCGCGTTCCACCGCCTCACTCAGATTGGAGACCAAGTGGTAGCGATCCGTAATTTGAACGGCGGAGGAAGCGCCCTGTCGTCCTCCATCGGCATACAAGCTGGACCGATCACGGGCGATCACTTCCACCTCAGGATGCAAACCGAGCCAGCGCGCAAAACTATCGGCGGATCGTTCGGGAAGCAGGTCGATCACCTGTGACCGCTCCAAGTCCATCAGCATGGTCCCGTAGCGTTGCTTCTTGCGCCAGGCCCAATCATCAACGCTCAGCACACGCACTGCCGGCTGGATCGCCCCACGTCTTCGCCCCTTTACGCGCCGTAACACGGTATCGTCGCTACTCTTGATTCCGAGCCGATCTAGGAGTCGCTCTCCAGGCAATCCACCGAGAGCATAACCGACCAAGCCCACGATCTCGCACAGGCGCATGGTTTCTCGCGCCTTCCGAGCTGCTACGGCTGGCACACTTTCCGCAAAGATCTTCCGAGCGCATCCCTTGTTCCGGCATCGAAAGCGTCGCGTCTGCAAATGAATTTCAACTTGCCTTCCCTGCCATGGCAAGTCTCGCACTCGCCTGGCGTAGCGGCTGTGATACGACACTCGACATTTGAAACAGGCTGGACAGCGCGGCAGGTGCTTGGCGCGCACCCGAAGAACAACACCGTGGGTCGTCTCCTCCACAGTTTCCAGGATCAGTTGTTCGGACGATGGCAGCGAACTCCTAACAAAGTCAATACGTTGGCTCACTTCTTCAAGGTATCGAACATGTCAAGTTTTCCCCCTCCAGCCTGCACCGAAAGTGCGGAAGATCCGATTTGAGTGCAGCGCGACACGAGCACGGTAAGCTAGGCAGCACGGGATTGGCCCGGAAAAATCATCCTGCCGATCAACGCGCCGTGGTGTTCGACGAGATGGCCGGCAAGAAGCCGCTGAGCACGTCGTGAATATCCGGCATGCTTGCCGATTCACGCATGATAGGCTTCTACCGCGGGAAGGACGACTGCAGGAGAACGACAAATGGGAAGCTCGCCAAGCATCCTGGTCGATGACCCAAAACCCGGTCAAGATGCTCTAGACAAAAAGCGCGAGCTCGATCTCAAGGAGAGAGAGGTCGCAGCGCGGGAACGCGAGGTCCTCGCAAAAGAGGAGGAACTCAAGAGATCGCGCTGGCTAAATCCAACAGTAATTGGTCTCTTCGCGGCGGCTCTTGGATTACTAGGCAGCGTTATCGTGGCGCGAGTCAACAACGCAAATACGCAGGCGGTCGAACGATTGCAATCGGAAGCGAACATCACACTCGAAGCCATAAAGACCGGGACCGGGAACACTGATGCCGCGTGCAAAAACCTGACCTTTTTTGTGTCCCTCGGCCTCGTTCACGATCCTGAAGGCAAGATCGCGACTCAATACAAGAACGCGCCGACGGGCCGCATCTCTTCCCGCCAATCAAGTGAGCACCCGACCGCAGAATCCGAACGGCGCCCTCTTTGGAGTAGTTACGGAATATGATTCCTGGCGACCGATTTCGGGAGCCGTGGTAACCGTGCGCGGTGCAATAGGGAAGGATGTTACGGATTCCAATGGCCGCTTCGAGGTTTTTCTGCCAGTTGATCTATCGGGCCCTTTTGTTGCCCTGCACGTGGAAAAGAGTGGCTATATGCCTACGGACGTAAACATCCCCAAAGACGCCGTGGCGCCGACGATCCTTCTATTCCCTAGTCGAAAGAAAGAGACGAAGTAGGCGTGCCAAAACCATTTGCTTCTGGCACAGGATAGAAAGCCATTTTCTCGTCCCGAAATGAGACCTTTACACAGAGCCTTTGTCACGGTCGATTCCGGGATTTAACTGCCGCTAAACAGCCCTGCAGAACATATTCCGGGATTTGAGTACCGCGCGACAACAGCCGCTACGACAAATAGAGTTTGAAACAACAGGTCAGCCGATGATTTTGATTTTCGAAAGACGAGCAACTTCGTCCACTCTCCAAAAGCCGGCGCCGGCATAGGCATCAATCGGTCCCGATATGACGGTGAGAGCGCTGGACGGACAGCGATCCCCGAAAAACATGAACGCCAGTCCAGTGCCGCCTAGACGCGGACGCCAACTAAGACCGTGAAGTATTGGTAGGCTCGCATGGAGAAATTGCGCCCAGGTGCGCGTACGGCGATACTCGCTCGGCGGCGTATGAATTAGCTCGCCCTCTTCGAGGGAAGAATGCCTGCCCGGTACGGCAATCTGACGGAGTTGGGGATTGGTGAGTTCGAGTACGGTCAAGTCCACCTCGACCCTGAGCTCGCTATAGCATTGCTCGGACAAATCAAACCGTGGATAGGTCCGGTTCGGCACATGCTCGACCAGACGAAAGACACTCTCCAGGGCTGCGGCACGAAAGTTGTCTGCGGCATACAGCGTGGAGATGTTCGTGGCAGGGGCTCCGGGAAACGGATTGAAGCGAGCGCCGTCTTCTTCCACATCAATCTTTTTGTTGATGTTGGGGTTGTATACGTTCGCTGCCCGCGCTTTGCTGTGAAAGCGTGTCAGCACTGCCCCCGCCTTAACCGTCGAGGTCTGGACGTCGAGTGCAGGATTGGGCGCGGCGGGGGCAGGTGGGCATTCAATAGGCATCGGCAGGGTGAGCGGCGGCGCGAGCGAGCGAGACGAGCCGCTCTGGATCAGTCTTGAGCAGTTCGAGAGGCTTGCGACCTCCGATGTTGGGGTTCGGCGTGGCAAAGAAATAGGCGTAATCCCATCCATTCGCATGGGTGGGATATGCCTGAATGACCTTGCCTACTGCGGGCAGCGGCTCCCCGTTCTGAAACTGGAAGCGGGGATACAGAACTGTCCCTCGTACTTCACGGAAAAGATCTTCTTCTCCTGCGCCCAACGGGAGGCCAGCGCGCCCCGGTTCCTGGCCGTGCTGGTACTTTGGTCGGCAACCTCCTTCGCGGTCCAGCACGGATGGTTCTTCATGAACTGGCTTCGCCATTCGACGGTGTCGCAATGTATGGTCTCCTGAGCGGCCATCTCGTCGAAGGTAGCTTTGATGAAGTTCTCCCAGCCGAGAGTCACTTCGCCATGCTGCTTATCCGTCTCCTCGACCTGCAAGACAAGAGGCATGTTGCGAAAGCTCTCGGGAAGATGGGGCAGTCGGAGGCCCTCGAGCACTAGCGTATCGAGATGTGCGATGTTGATATAGACGCCCGGTGACGGCTTGGCTTGCTGCTTGAGGGCGCTTACAGCCGCTTTGCCGGCGAAGACCTTTACCGAGCCGATCTCGTCATATTCGAGGACACCGGTCTGATGATGCTTCTTCCCTCCGGCTCCAACATCCATCTTGGAAAGGACCTGCCAGCCCTTGAGGTATGCCTGGACGAACTTTCCCGTGGCACTGAAAATGTTAGGTTGAGGCTTTGGCTCTTGGATGCGGTAGACGACAACGCTATAGGCCGCATTGGCAGAGATCTGTTTCGGGGAAACGGCTTCGATCAGCTTGTCCATTGCATGACGCACGTCGAGGGTATGGACGCCGGAAGGCTCAAGGATGGCGGCACAGGATGTGACTGTCTCGGACATGGTGGCACCTTCCATGATTTCCATGATAATCGTGATTATCGTGATGTGCAAGGGAATACGGCCTGTTTTGAGAAGCCCTCCGCTATCAAACGTGAAATCAGTAGGATCGCCTATACAATCGCCTCCAACGATCCTTTTCGAAAGGTGCATTCTATGCGACTGAATCGTCATCGTGATGCAACGGGTCAAGAGGAGCGCAAGAGGAACGATACGTTAGTTGGGACTCTGCGCGCCGAATACGGGGAGAAGTTCGCCCCAAAGTTTTCAGAAAAAATGCAGTTGGGCACTCTCAAGGAGCGCTTGGGACTTCATCTCGACGCGTCTCTAAACGACGTCTTACGTCACTTTAGGATCAAGGAATAGCGCTCGCCGCTACTACCTTTCCAGTCCCAGGTTGTCATTCACGGCAGAGATGAAGTCCTGCTCGGCTCCCAAATACCGCTCCGTGGTCTGAATCGACGCGTGGCCGAGCAGGAATTTTATTTGCTCGAGGTCGCCGCCCCGCTTGCGGCATAGCTTGGCGCAGGTGCGGCGCATGTCATGCGGCGCCAGCTTTTCGAGACCCATCTCGCGGGCGTACTGCTGAACGATCTGCAGCACTGCTCCTGGCGTGAGATCCTCACCCCAGATTTTGCCGCCCTTGCGCACCGCGCGAAAGATCTTCCCCTCGGTAATGCCGGCCGCGGTGGTCCACGCGTCGATCGCTGCTTTGACCCAGGCGGGGACGGCAACCGAACGAACCCGATTTCCCTTTCCGGTGATGTCGACCAGCACCCAGCGGTTCTCCCGCTGGGCGATGGCGCCGATCTTCACCTCCGAGACGAGCTCGGTCCGGCGCAACCCACAGCCGAGGAGGAGAGCCAGGATGGCATAGTCACGTTTGCCCTTGAGGCTCTCCCGGTCCGGCAGCGAAAGGAGTTCCTGCGCCTGCTCCCGGGTGAGCCAGTTGCCGATGCGGTTCCCACGCCGGGGCGCGCCTTTCACATCGTTGATGGAAGCAGCGGTTTCTGCCGCCATCAACCCGGCCATAACCGCCGCACGGGTCAGAGCTTTAATGGCCGCCAGGTGTACTCCTACCGTGGAGGACGACTTCCCTTCCCCGACCAGCGAGACCCGGTAGCTCGCGACCAGCTCGGCCGAGAGCGTCGGACTCCCTTCCCGGCCGCAAAACTCGAGGAACATCTCCAAGGCATGGCTGTAGGCGCGGCGCGTTTCGTCTGAGGTGATACCGTCCAATACGCGTTTGACCAGCTGGCCGACGCGGTCATGCCGGATATCGCCGGGCTGGGTCACCGGGATCAGGGACGTCGGATTCACGCGGAGACCTCGTCGCTTGCCGGCAGGTTTCGGGTCGTGTCGCCAAGTCCAAGGTGAAGGAGCTCCGGACGGTCGACCGGCTGGTGGTGCCAAGGCTGGCGAGGGAGCTCGGGCACCTCCTTATATAGGAGACACGTTTGCTCGGCTGGGACAGAGAAGTTGTCGGAGGCGCACCGGCAGGAGGAGAGCATCAGTTATCCTCGGGGAGATCGAGCTCGTTGGGAGCGACCACCGCAATCGGGGCCGGAGAGAAGGCGGCCTGCTCGAACTGCCGGTAAAGGTCAGCACGGCGAATTTCCCGGTGGCGGAGGGCGTCTTCGAGATGCATGGTGCCTTCCCCGGCCTCCGTGGCCTGGGCAAACTCGCGCAGATCGGCGACCTGGGCCAGGTAGAGGTCGGCCAAGTCGTCGATTAGGTCTCCGATATGGGCGGCGCGGGAAGCGTGGGACATGGCAAAGGCTCCAAAAGCCGGGAAATCGGCAATTTTCTGTCAACAGCCACTTTACTACTGATAAGAGGCATTATCGTTGGCAATTTTAGACATTAACCTATTTATAATGTGCAGTTTATGGAGATCAATGTGACCTAAATCTTTGCTCGGTATTTGGCGTAACAGCCAAAAAATTGCGCCGTCCGAAAGGCAAACTTCCGCGTCTGCCGCGACGATCGATGCTGCTCAAGGTGTGGTTCAAGCAGCCGGAAGCGTGGTAACGCAATATCCCGAGCCTGTGCCGACAACTCCGCCAGCTCCTGCATGCCCAAGATTTACGCCGAAGAGCGAGCAAAGATTTACGCCAAATAATTCCCAAAACAACATAATCACCACTGCTTGGAATAAGTTCATGAAGCCCAAATTCCCGCTGAAGAGGGTAATCACGCCCTTCCGAAGTAGGAAACCGGTAATGCCGGCTAAACGCCGAAATAAGGACGACCTTTGGGTTTCCTACGTTCCTACGATAAGAGGCCGAAGGAAATCTGTTCTCTGTTAAGTGGGGTAGATGCCTGAGTACAGTGGCCACTACCAGTAGTGTTTCTGCGTCGGGTGCGGCTCCGGCGTATCGAAGATGTTTCCTCGGCCAGCCTGATCCCTTTTATCCAGTACGCTGTCGAACCGGGGTCGGATGTGTGTACCGACGTTTGGAATGGCTATAAGGGCTTGGCCAAGCAAAACTACCATCACCGCCCGGTTTGCCTCGCGGCCAGTGGCGATCCAGCTCACGTCGTCATGCCCGGTGTCCATACGGTTGCTGCTCTGCTGAAACGTTGGCTATTGGGAACGCATCAGGGCTCTGTCACCGCCGCCCATCTGGATGCGTATCTGGATGAATTTGCGTTTCGCTTCAACCGTCGAAAATCGCGGCGCCGGGGAATGCTCTTCTATCGCCTGCTGGAGAACGCCGTCGTTACAGAACCAACCCGATACCGACCTTCACGAGCCAGAACTACGCCCTTGGGCACAAGCAATTCAATGGCGATGGCCACGATGAATTTACATTCCCCGCCGCGTCGCTGCTTGGCCTTCTCAATGCCTCCGATGTAAGTCTTCATCGACCTCGACGGTTCCGCTAAGCTTTTCGCGGCCTGGACGTACCATGGCCGAACGCAACTTGCGCAGCATCGTCCAGGCGGTCTGATAGCTGCCCCAAGCCCAGCAGCCGCTGTAAGCCCAGCGCGCTGATCCCATACTTCTGATTGGTCATAAACCAAATAGCCGTGAACCAGTCCGCCAGAGGCACTCGGCTGCGGTCCAAGATCGTGCCCGCCGTGACAGAAACTCTACGAGCACAACCAGAGCAAGCCCAGCATCCGTCGTGCAACCGCCAACCCTCTTCGCCAGCGCAGCCGGGACAGCGAAAGCCTGTCGGCCAGCGCAAATGCTCCAGATAGGCGATGCACGATTGCTCGTCGGGAAACCAGGTGCGAAATTGCCGCCATGTAGCAGGATAATCAGGCTGCAAATCGGCTTTTGGACCGAAAACCACAATATCTTGAGTCTACTGTACTCAGGCAGCTACCCCACTCTCTGTTATTTGGGGTTGGATTGGGGTTGAGTTTCCCTGCAAATATCAGATCTAAAAGCACTTAGCATTACGCTCGATTGGGTTATGAGACCAACGCTCTGCCAAGCGGCGCTCGGGACGAAGTTGCCGCGACCGGACTCTCCCTGCCTCGAGCTGCCCACTACGCCCGACCGGCCGGGGAAGACGTGCTTCGTCACTTCCCCGCTCTCGCCATCAACAACCACGAGTCCATTCAGAACCGTAGAAGGTTATCCCGGAGCAAAGCAAAAAGCCGGCCTCAGCGGTAAGCGATTCGCTCGCGGACCGGTCTCGTGATCTGACGGCTCGCTCATTTGATTTGCCGAAGATAAAATCGAACCACCAACCTGTCGATTAAGAGTCGTAGACCAGGGGAGTAAAGGGATTGTACCCTAGACTCCCCTGCTTTCCTCTAGTGGGCTGAAAACATTGAGGATCTCGCCGATCTTACCAGCCCGGCTAGCCGGTTTGTCCTCTCCGGATGCCCCGCGTTTTCCCGCCAGGGTCCACACAAAATCCACCACAATCGGACGCGCTCTGTTTGGCCAGCGAGGTGTGGGCCGGCGGTGAAGGTCGAAAAGTGCCGTTGAGCCCAACCGCGGTGCAGGTTCTCCAGGAATGGCGAAGCCAGTTCCCCGACGCGCAACCAGGCCATTTCATCTTTCCTTCAGAGCGCTACGGCCTGCATGGAGAGGAAGGCCACAAGGGAGATGCGACAACTCGTTATGAGGTCCGGCCGGAAGTTCCGATCGGCTCTTGGAAAGTCTCATGGACCGCGGCGCGAAAGCTGGCCGGCGTGAGTTGCAGATGGCATGATGCGCGGCATTCGTTCGTCAGCCTTCTAGCCGAAGGTCAGGCCAGCGATGCCACAATCATGTCCCTGGCCGGGCACCTGTCACGCAAGATGATGGAGCGCTACAGCCACACTCGCCTGGAAGCAAAACGCTCCGCAATCTCTGCGATTGATTCGGTGATAACGGGGAAAAGGTCCACACAATTTCCACCACAGTCCGAAGACGCAGAAACCTCGATAATGCAATAAGCTGTTTAGAATCAATGGTGGACGCGGGTGGAATCGAACCACCAACCTGTCGATTAAGAGTCGAATGCTCTGCCGAGTTGCGCTCGAGAATGAAGTCGCCACAACCCGAGTTCCCTACTCCGGGCTAATTCACAACACATTCTAGCCCGTCGGTCTGCAATTCGCTGGCCAGGAGTCGCCCCTCCTCGTAGCTGAGGGAAATAGGGACAACCAAAACGCCGATTTGACGATAGAGAAACTCATCCTCGGTTTCTCCTTGTCCGAGAGGAATTTCGGTTTGTTCCAAGGATCGATGAAAATCATCCAACTCCGGCTTGAGACACTCGTCGCACAGTAATGTCGACATACATGTGGAGACGAGACCTCCATCTTTGCCTGGAACCAGCTCAAGCGAGACCAATCGGAATGATGGTTTTTCGATAAAGCAGCTACAGCAGGTCAGAGCGTCCTCTCTATTGAACCTGATAGTCATGATGTCCTCACGCAGGAGTTACTGGGTCCCGGATTGCCGTCACGATCTTCCATCGGCCAACAAGCCGTTGAGGGTGGTCAGCAAGTGAGCATCTCAGCATGCTGATCTCCCCACATCCAACGTGGCTGGAGAATAGGGCGAATTCGAAATTCGGTCAAATCCCAAACCTATGTGTCGGAGATCGCTGCGCAAGAGGCATCTTTCAAGCGATCTCCCAATTGCTCCCGAGCTAATCCGAGCGCAAGGTTCTACACTTCAGGACACCGTGCATCTCGATACTGAAATCGAATCGGTGGCTGACAAGGCCTTCGGAGTGTTGGGTCGGCGACCTATTTGACTGAGCAAATCATCCGGGTTAAACATTCACCTGGAGTTGAAGTTTGTATCTCAGGAGATGCCTGTGAAAACGAGTGCACTGCGTCGGAACCCCGCAGAGGATCTGGGTAACCCTCTTTCCGATCTCAACGACCTGGATGCTACCAAGCGCAGATTCAGCCCTCAGAGGGTGAATGTTGCAGGGTCTGGTTTCGCGCCGACCGCCCTCCGCATGTACACGGAAGAAGAGGTTGCCGACATGCTGCAGGTATCCATGTCGCAATTGCGAAAATGGAGGATGAAACGGTATGTAGGAAAACAGCCGGGGCCACCGTTCAAAAAAATTGGGCGCCTAGTACGCTATCCACAGACCGCTCTCCGAGCCTATATCGACGGAGATTAAGGCGAGCTTCTCGGAACGCGTCTTAGGTTCTTGGCATCAGGATGCTCAGGCAGTTCGGGTAAAGCGATTCTGGTCGCTGCGGTTGCTGTTGTGGCTCGCGCGGGATTGCTTCTCACTCCTCCTTTTGCAGCAAAGACAATTTCGGCTTGCTCCTGCTCGATCAGAGCCTTTGCCCTTTCGAACGCCCGTTGCTGGATGTGAACGTATTCGAGAGACATCTCCCGGTCCATATGGCCCAGCTGTGCCATCATCACCTCAAGCGGCACCCCCGCTTCCGCCCCTTGTGTTCGGAAAGTGTGCCGAAGATCATGAAAGCGAAAGCCCCGCATTTTGCACTTCTCCATGAGTTTTCGCCAGGACTTCACCCATGTGGTCATCGGTTGTGTAACATCCCATTTCTGCTTGGTCTTCTTCGACCAGTGCCGGGACTTCCGCAAATTCAGCGGCAGAAGATAGTGCTCGGGTTCGCTCGCGCCCAGCTGCCGCGCCCGGTACAGCAATTCTTGCAGACCCCACTCCGCGAGCGCCATCAAGCGAGGTTCGCGCTCCTGACGATTCTTTGCGATCTCCTCACGAATCAGGATCGTGCCCGCGGCCAAGCGAATATCCTGGAGCTGAAGGTTCTTGATCTCCCAGCTGCGGCAACCGGTACCTGCCGCCACGGCAGCACAATACATCGCCAGTTGCCAGTATTCGTTGTTCTTTGCCGTGGCGATGATCCCCATGAGTTGTTCCTTGGTCGCAACTTTCCCCACACGACGCCTCTTCTGCCTTAGCGGCTTGTAACCTTCGGCGAACTCCCCTTTCCAGCATTTCGCATACCGCATGACGCCACGTAAAAGACCCAACTCGTAGTTCACGGTACGCGCGGTCACCGCCTTCTTCATCGTCGGGCTGATCTGTTTGCGCCGTTCTTCTTGATATTCCTCCAGTAGTTGGAGATCGATTGACCGCACCGTTCTCTTCTCTCCGATAAACTTCTCCACATTCTTGAACAGGCGTTTCTCGCGAGCAATCGTGCGCGGAGAGATGTCCGCAGCCTTCCAGTTGAAGTACAGTTCGGCGGCTTTTTCGAGCGGCAGACGGCTTCTGTCCTCCGACTGCACCTTTCGCTCTTGCGCTGCATCCTTCTTATTGCGCAGGAAAGTGAGCTTGAATGCCATTGCTTCCGCGGGATCGGCAGTACGGGTGGACTGTTGGTGCTGACTGCCGTGCGCATCGCGCCAGCTGAAACAGATTTGTGAAGACTTGGGCCTCCAACGAAGGCCGCGAGGTAACTTGGGGCGCTTGCCATAGGTCATAGTGAATGCTTTTTCCTACAGAACAAGCACTCGGTCAAACGCCGGCATTGCCCACAAAGGCAATGCTGCTCAGGTAGTCTTGCCGCAACGATCGGAACGAAAAATGCGCCGGTTTTTCCTCCGGTGTTCCCTGGAATAGCCACGGATCCCCGCCTATTTCCGAACCAAAAGTTACCACTAAATGTTACGGCTGAGGCTTTTTGCGAGATGGCAGGCAGCGTAAGTTGCTGATTCTCAATGGTTGCCCCCCAGGGATTCGAACCCCGATATGCTGCTCCAGAGGCAGCTGTCCTACCATTGAACGAGGGGGCAATACGGCGGATGTGACTCTCCTATAGTAAGAGCATGGCTCGGTCCGGTCAATGCATTGCAACCCGCCACTGACCGGCAAGGGCATCAAGGGATGGCTCTCGTGCCGCCGTTGTTTCGCGTTACGTGCATGCGGTCAAGATACTCAAGCAGCGGGATAGCGTGTTTTCGGGTTAGTCCAGTGAAGCTCTTGAACCGGGCAACATCGAACGTTTCGCCACGGTGCTGGCGCAGGGCGGAGGTAAGGCGGTCCAGCGCATCGGCGTGAATAAACAGATTGTCGGCCCCCATGCGTACCAACTTCTTCACCCGGAGCAACTGTGTGATCAGGCGATGCAGATCCGCGGAGGCGATTCCTGTCTTCTCTGACACTTCTCCGAGAATGGGGGACGCAAGGCCGGCCCGTATGTAGAGTTCTTCAACCCGTGCCAGGTGGGCATCCTGAGCCGAGAGATTGCCGGAGGAAGTCACTAACCGCAAACTGTCTCGATTGGCCTGGACGGCTTCCTTCGCCAGCACGGGCTTCAGCGCCAACTCGAATACCCAGTCACTGAGCCGCGTTTTCGAACGCAGCTCGGCGCGAGAGATGGGCTCGCCATCCATCCGGCCCAATTCCCTCAAAAGATGGGCTGACGCCTGCTCGAGCGACTCCGCCGCGAGGAGGTGATGAGAGCCACCTCGGGAGCGAGCGGCGATCACCCGCGCTTGCGCAAGCAGTGGTTCCAGGGCGGTCTCCAGCGCTTGCTCGGTCAGTGCTGTTTCCGCTATCAATGCGCTCAGGCTGATGCCGGCGACGCCTTGCCGCACCACGCGCAACCGCAGTTGCTCTTGCCGAGAGGCAGCATTGATTTGTTTGAGCCAGGCAAGAGCCGCCGCTTTTCTCAGCCCGGGCAAAGGGTGCGTGTCCAGAACGCGGCCCCCACCAATGGTCAAGGGCGGAGAAGCCTGGCGAAGCACAAACCTGTCGCCCGGCGCGAGCAACAGCGGCGCGAAGAGCTTCAGCCGGATGAGCGCGGTGTTCTGTTCCGGGGTTACATCGTTCTCATAGCGCAGAACAGTTGCCAGGGTGTCGGAGGTAAAAGCATGCAGGCGTACTCTCGATCGGTGTTTCAGCGGCGGGGTGCCGGGCAGCATTACGACCTCTGCGTCGATGGTGCTGACGCAGCTGAGAGTTGCAGGCGGTATGAGTGTGTCTCCGCGCTTGACGTCCCGCACATCGACGGCGGCCAGGTTCAAGGCCAGCCGGCAGGGAGCGTCGGCACGGTCCCGAGGACTACCATGAACCTGTAAACTGCGCACGCGCACGATGCGCGCTCCCGGCTGCAGCTCCAGGCTATCGCCCACGCGCATGCTGCCTGCTTGCAGCGTCCCCGTGACCACGGTTCCGAACCCTTTCATAGAGAACGCGCGATCGAGCGGCAACCGGGGTAAGAAGTCTGCGCTCCGCTCTGGTATCCGGGCCACCAAACGGGCGAGCTCGGCCTTTAGTTCCGCAATGCCCTCTCCTGTACGCGCCGAAACCGCCAACATCGGTGCCTGGTGTAAGAAGGTGTCTCGCAGAAACTGCTGCACCTCGGCGGCCGTGCGCTGCAGGTGCTCGGCGTTCACTGCATCCTTCTTGGTCAGCACGACAATTCCGTAGCGCACGCCTAAGAGAGTGCAGATTGCGAGATGCTCGGTGGTCTGCGGCTTGACGCCATCATCCGCAGCGATCACCAGCATCACGCAATCGATGCCACCAGCGCCGGCAAGCATATTGCGCACGAAGGCATGGTGGCCGGGTACGTCGACCAGGCTGAGCTCGGTTTGCTCATGCTCAAAAAGCATCGCCGCAAAACCCAGGTCGATTGTGATGCCGCGGCTCTTCTCTTCCGGAAGCCGGTCAGTGTCGGTGCCCGTTAAGCGAAAGACAAGCGATGTCTTTCCATGATCTATATGGCCGGCCGTGCCAAGGACAATCGATCGCATCTGTGCTCACCGCTATTATCGAGTATGCCGGCATGCATCGTATAGATGCGGCGGGCAAGATCCCTCCACTTTGCTTTGTCGAAAATAAGGCGATAACCTTTAGACTCGTTTGTGAGGAGAAACCCAGGTCTCAAAAGCGAGACCTGGGCCACCCACTCAATATCGTCCGCCGATTTTTCTTCTTAGTTGGCTGAGGTTTTAGCCTTGGTGGCCGGTATAGCGTTGCGACACTTCCTAAAAAACGAGCCCACGAGGATGAAAGCATTGAATCGACAACGAGCATCATTTGCTTTGTGTATGGTTTTGGTTGCGTCTGGATTTGCGCAGCGATCGGGGGATTCGGATGAGAAGCTCGCATCTGATTTCTGGTTGTGGCGAGCACGCTATGGACAGTACACGGGCGATGATGTGACGCGCATGGAGCGTCCCCGGGGAGTGGTCCGTGATTGGTCGGCCACGAGCGTAGAAAAGCAACGGAAGGAACTGGCAACTTTCGATGAGCGCTGGAGGAAACTGAACGATTCTACTGTTCCAGTCCACCAACAGGTGGACCATTCGCTCATCGGGTCGGGGTTGGCGCGTGTGCATTGGGAGCTGGATATCCTGAAGCGATGGCAGAGGGACCCGAATTTTTACATCGAGCAGACGTTGACGCCAGTGGCAGAGGCTCTGACAGTGCCCGGTCCGTACGACGAGCATCAGAGCCGGGAGATCATCGCTCGGCTGAACAATATTCCCGCAATCCTTGAGGAGGCGAAACAAAACCTGGTGTCGCCGCCGGCACCGTACGCAAAGGCCGCAATTGATTTGCTGGCTAACATTCGCCCTGAGCTGGATCAGGTAGTCAGTACATTGGCGCCGGCAACGACGATTGCTGCTACGGAGTGGCAGGCATCAGCAGAAAGGGCTACCACTTCCCTGCAGGCTTACAGGGTATGGCTGCAGAAGGCTTTGCCGGCATTGCCTCCGCAGTCGGCGATCGGAAGGGAGAACTATACGTGGTTCCTTCGAAACGTGGCCCTGATGCCATACACGCCGGAAGAGCTGGTGGCGCAAGCCGAGCAGGAATGGCGACGCGCAGTAGCTTTCGAAGGGATTGAGGCAAACCGCAATCGCCTGGTGCCGCCCCTGGTTATGGCGCCGACTTTGGAAGAGTTTGTCGCGCGCAACCAGAAAGCAGAAGTGGCAATACGTCAATTCCTGGCCGAGCGGGAGATTCTGACACTGCCTGCCGGGCTGCAACACTTCACACTGCGGCCACAACCACCGTACCTTGCCGCGCTAGGGGATTTTATCGAGATGGATGACTTCACGTCGCCCTCACGGCTCAACCAGGATGGCATCCGGTATGTGGCGCCGCCCTCGCCGGCCGCAGGTTATTTCTGGGTTGCCGATGCGAAGGACCCGCGGATACAGATCGTTCACGAAGGGACAGTCGGCCATTATGGGCAACTTTGTGCGTCGTGGCAGAACCCGGATCCGGTACGCCGTCATTATTACGACTCGGGTGCCAATGAAGGCATTGGATTCTACGCGGAAGAGATGATGCTGCAATCGGGGCTGTACGATGACAGCCCACACACGCGGGAGATCGTTTACAACCAAATGCGATTGCGGGCGCTGCGCGTAATTGTGGATGTGAAGGTCGCTTTGGGAATGTTGACACCGGATCAGGCGGCAGATTATATGGAGCATAATGTGCCCATGGACGCGGCAGATGCTCGTACGGAAGTCATTGAGATGGGCGAGCTGCCCGGCCAAAAAATCGCCTACCAAACTGGAAAACTGCAGATCGTGCAGATGCTCGAGGATGCCCGGCTGAAGCAGGGCAACAAGTTCAAGCTGCAAGAGTTTCACAACTTCGTGTGGTTGAATGGGAACGTGCCAATCGCACTGCAACGGTGGGAGTATCTGGGCATCGACGATGAGGTACGCATGTTGGGTCGATCCAGGTAAGTCGGCATTGAAGATACGGGCAGTGAGGGGATCACGAACTAACCCCCAGAGAAAAGCTCTACGAAGAAACCCTGTGATCCCGATCCGTCGCCGAATAGCGGAGCTGGCAATTTGGATGTTTCGTAGGCGACCCGTTGAATTTTCTGCAATAGATATGTTGCCACCGGGTTAATCCAGCCAGGATGTAACTCTGGAGGTTGCGAATCGAAGCAACCCGGGGCATAAAATAGTTTGATGAATAAAATTCTCCTCGCTGACAACCAAGAGCTTTTTCGCATTGGCATGGCCAGGATCGTGGCGAGCGAAAAAGATTTTCACCTGGTGGCACAGTGTGCGGACCTCGAACGCCTCCTGCTCTCGGTCGATGCGTATCGTCCCTCGATTGTTCTGTTTGCGTCCGCATTGCGGCCCGCATATCAGGATTTGATGGCGCACGTAAAGACGGCGGGAAGCCGCGCGGTGGTGATCGCCGAGAACAGCGAGCCGGCCCATAGCTTCATCGCTCACGATATTCGCGGAGTGCTCTATCGCAACACTGCCGGCGAGGAGTTGGTGGAATGCGTGAACCGGGTGATCGAAGGCTACTGGTCGATTCAGCGGCCAGGCGAAGCTACCGGGTCGGAAGAAGAAGATTCCATAGGGACGCGTGTTCGCGATCGGCTGACCCCAAAAGAGATGCAGGTCGTCTCCCTGCTCGTGCAAAGTTGCAAGAACAAAGAGATTGCTCTGCGCCTGGGCATCACCGAACAGGTGGTCAAGAACTATCTGCGCAGTATTTATGACAAGACGGGCGTTTCCGACCGCCTCGAACTTGCACTCTTTACCCTGCACAATCGCATACTGGCCGCCGCTGCGGCCGAGGCGGGCGCCCTCGTCTGCGAACGGGGTTGAGGGCAGCCTCGGTCAACAGACCCGGTTGAACTGTCCAGGCAGATTGAAGAGCTGAAAGCTGTGCTCGATATGCTCACCAGAGACCGAGACTGGGTATGCACCTACTGTTAATGCCCTGGTGCTCCGACGGCGGCATTGCGCGGTCGACGTGCAAGACTGACGAAATTGCGGACAAGAGGGTCCGATTGGTCGACCTTGCGCCAGGCTATGCCGATCCTCCATCTTGCTTCGGCCAGATTCGTGTCGAGCAAACGAACATCAGGTACTCGCATCAGCCTGGCCGAGCGCGGTACTAAGCTGACACCCACGCCCGCTTGCACGAGATTGAGGACCGTGAATAGTTCGTTGACTTCCTGAACGATGCGAGGGCTGAAGCCCGCAGCTCTGCAGGTCTGTACAAGGTGATCGTAGAAGCTGACTGAGACGCTACGGGAGATGGATACAAATGGCTCGTTTCGAAGACTGAAGAGTCCCTTGCGATAGGACATACCGCGGGGAACCGCCGCAACCAGCATCTCCTCGAGCACCGGCACGGTGACCAATTCAGCACTCTCGACTGGAAGCCGGACGAAACCGACATCGATGTCACCTTGTTCAAGCGCCTCGATCTGATCCGGAGTGGACATATCACGCATGGACACTTGTACCGCCGGAAAGTGTTCTCGAAATCGCGTCAGAATGCCCGGGAGGCCGGCAGCCAGCGATGCGATGCCAAAACCTATGCGCAACAATCCGGCTTTGCCGCTCACTGCGAGACGAGCCATCTGTTCCGCAATCTCCGCCTCTCGCAACAGGCTGCGCGCACGATCGCGCAGGATCTCCCCAGCCGGCGTGAGGGTTACCCTCCGGTATCCGCGTACCAGCAACGGGCCGCTTACTTTGGCTTCCAACCGCTGCATCTGCTTGGTAAGTGCTGGTTGACTGACGTGTAGCGCTACCGCTGCCTGACCGAAATGCAGATGGTTCGCGAGCACGAGGAAGGCACGCAATTCAGATAATTCGAGAGCCATTCCTACAGGTTATCAAACCAACTCCTATTGCATATTGGACAGAATGATACGGAACGTGCAGCCTAATTAACAGGGGCGAATCGCAATGGACCGTACCGGGGTGAAGTGGCCAAAATGGGCGCTCGCAGTGCTCTTTCTCGTCGATGGAGCAGGCTTTGGAACCTGGGCGGCCCACGTGCCGGTATTCAAGCAGTTCCTTCATATCGAGAACGGATCTCTCACCTTTGTGTTGATCAGCGCCATAGCCGGCGCGATCATCAGCATGCCCGTAACAGGACAACTCGTCGCTCGTTACGGCAGCCGGCGGGTGATTCGGAATGCGGCGATCAGCTATGTACTGATGATCGGGCTTCTTGCGCAAGCCTCGAGTTTCTGGCTTCTGGTCATTTTTGCGGGCCTGTTTGGAGCCGCGAAAGGAGCCTTCGATATCTCTGTCAACGCGCAGGCGATGGCGGTTGAAAAGCACTATGGGCGGTCGAGTATGAGTTTCTTCCAGGGCTGCTGGAGCGCCGGAGGTTTGCTGGGTGCTGGTGCTGCGGGCCTCATGCTCCAGCGTCAAGGCACCGTTCGATCCGATCTTTCGTTCACTGCGGGCGTGCTCGGTCTTTGCTGCATTTTGACCCTGCCGATGCTTGTGGACGAGGCGGTCAGGCCGCGGGCAGCAGCGAAGTTTGTCTGGCCAAATGCCGCACTGCTGCGGATCGCCGTCCTGGCATCCTTTGGATTGTTAGCGGAGGGGTCCATTGCGGATTGGGCTTCTGTGTACCTCCACTCGAACGTCGGCGTGACCCTTCCATTGGCAGCCGCCGGGTACGCTGCATTTGCGATCGCCATGGCGGCGGCACGGTTCTCAGGGGACTGGCTCGCGCAACGCGTCAGCGGCAAGAATATCCTGCATGGAAGTGGTCTCCTGATAACTGCCGGCCTGGGTTGCACACTTCTTTCTCATTCCTGGTGGCCCGCCGTGTTCGGCCTCATGCTCGCGGGGACAGGAGTCGCAAATATCGTTCCGGTGATCTGGAGTGTGGCGGGTCGCGATACAAGAATGGGGGCTGGCCCGGCCATCTCGGCCACCGCTACGATCGGCTATTGTGGCTTTTTAACGGGACCGCCGATTATCGGGTCGCTCGCCGTCATGATTGGACTGCGGCAGGCGATGGGAGTGATCGTGCTCTGCGGGATCATTGTCGCAGTTGGACCGATCTTCTTTCCCTTGCAATCAACATCACGATCCGCAAACGAAGAAGCTGTAACAGCCGGAGCCTAAATCTTTTGATTCGCCTCATCTGCAAAGCAATCCTCTTCGACATGGATGGCACCCTGGTCGATTCCACAGCGTGCGTGGAGGCCATCTGGGAACGCTGGGCCCGAAAACATGGAATCGACTTGCACCATCTGTTGCAGATTTCCCACGGAAGAAGAACCGTAGACACGCTCATGGATGTAGCTCCGCACCTCGATGTGGAGTCTGAAGCAAGAGCGCTCGAGGCAAGAAGAGTGCACAGCGCGTGAAGGAATTGTCGCCGTTGGTGGGGCCTCTCAACTTTTACGCAGGCTTAAAGAACATCAATGGGCGGTAGTGACCTCGGCGAGCAGAGCATTAGCGACAGTGAGACTCGAATGCGCGGGCCTTCCTGTTCCGCCGCTCCTGATTAGCGCGGATGATGTTTTCCGTGGAAAACCTGATCCCGAAGGATATTTAAAGGCCGCAAATCGTCTCGGAGTTCCGTATGACCGATGTGTTGTAGTCGAGGACACTCCTGCGGGTATTCTCGCGGGACGGAACGCAGGCATGACCGTTCTGGCTTTAAGCACAACCTTTGCTCCTGAACATCTGTTGGGAGCTTTGTGCGCGCCAGATTTCAAACAGGTAGAGTTTTGTTTGCTGTGATCATGTCGACGTATTTGGGTCCCGATCTCAGAATCCTGGCCGGCCACGCGCATCTCAGTTGGCGTAAAATTGCCAACGGCGCGAGGCATCCCCTCGCCATCCGATAAGGACTATGAAAAAATGGCTGCGCCGCCGACAGTTCCTTGTTCTGCTCCTCGCCGCCTGTTCGGCCTGCGGTAACGCACAGGTATCGGCGGCTGCGTCGCAGTCCGTCTTTATGGCTCAATACTCCGTAACCATCGCGCCCAGCGATCAACCGGGAGCCCCTCCGCAGTTAAAGCTCGAACGTGAACACCAGACCGTCTTCCAAGTGCCAATTGTTGCCGGGGTGGCCTCTCCATCGAGCGAAGAGCATCTATCTGAGATCTCTTACTCGCTGCGCAAGTCAGGCGAAGACACCTTCGAATTAAACGCCGCAGCAAAAAGCAATTTGTGGACAGGCCGCCGATTTCAGTGGCGATTCTTCTCCGACCACATTGAGTTCCAACAGTTCGCCACGGGATCCGGCAAACTCGGCCGTTGCTACTTCCTCGCAAATGGAGTCTCGAACCGCTGGGACAACGGCACCACAATGGGTCGCGCGTGGGACGCTGTCATCTATGCCGACCGCTATTTCGCGCCCAACCCCAACCTCGCCGACCAGCTCGAATTCAATATTGCCATGCCTCAGATTCTGGGCTTCAGCATCGGCCGTGAAGAAAGTTCTGAGCTGGACTTCCGTCCCGAGCGTATGGCCGGGACCTTTGCGCCGCCTCCCCTGTTCCTCGCTTTCCACTTTGACAACACGTGGACCGGTGTCGGCATCGGAACGAAACCCGGCGACTATCAGTTCCCGGCGCTCGAATACTCCGGCTCACGTTATGCCGGCGCGTCTTTCTATGTCGACTACATGGGTTACCGCAGCGTTAACGACGGCTTTCGCTCGCCCGTTCTCACCATCAACATGGCCTATAGCCCGCTCGACGCCCTCCAGAGCTACACGTCATGGCTTTCGGCAAATGGATTCGCAACGTCTCCAGTCACAAAAGATGCTTTCTGGCACCACCTGCCCATTTTCTGTGGCTGGGCCGAGCAGACGGTCGAATCGGTTCCCCAAGGAGGCGCGCCCAACAAGCTCTCTACGCAGGGAAATTATGAAAAATGGCTCGCCATGCTCGACGAGCGTGGGCTGCCGGTCGGAACTGTCGTAATCGACGATAAATGGCAACAGGGCTACGGTAATTTTGAAGTCGATGAGCAAAAGTGGCCCGATCTGAAAGGCTTCATCTCCGCGCAGCATGCGAAGGGACGCCATGTGCTCCTCTGGGTTCCGGTCGCGGATACTGACGGCTTGCCGCCTTCACTCTGCGTTACCTACCAGGGCAAGTGCGTCATCGCCGATGTAGGCAAACCCGAATATGAAGCCTGGCTGCGCCCGCGCGTTCGCCACCTCGTCCAGGATCTCGGTGTTGACGGATTCAAGGAAGACTGGGTACGGGCACCCGCCGCCCCCGGTCTGTCGCTGACTGGCCCGGCCACGGGCATTGAATTCGTCCGCCGCTTCCAGTCCATCCTCTACAGTGAAACGCACAAGCAGAAGCCGGACGCAATGGTAGAAACGCAAACCACCAACGCGCTCTTCCGCGAATCGTCGGACGTGATCCGCCTGAACGATGTCTGGTATGCCAGCCGCAATGTCACCGAGATGATGCGCCTTCGCGCCCGCATGGCGAACATCACCGGCTGGGCCCTTGTCGATACCGATAACGCCTCCTCCACCAACCTGAAAGAGTGGTGGAACTATATGCAGGCGCAACCCTCCATCGGAATCCCTGCCCTGTATTTTGTCACTCGCACCGAGACGACACAGGAAAGCCCCTCACCCGTAGACTGGATCTATCTGACAGCTCTGTGGCGTGAGTATATAGATTCACTCAAAACGGCAATACCACAGTGAGAAGTAGCCAGTCCCTGCGCCATGCGCTTACGAATAGCCGGGCGATACGAAAACAGTCTTAACGCTGGCAGCTTGTCCCCTTCACCTGCAACAAGGTCAGAAGAACGGGGATCTCGTTCATTTTGTCTCGGGGCCCTTGCCTGCGTCCGGAAGAAACCGCCGCGGGGTAGAGGCCGGGGAGCGGCTTGGTCTGTTGTTCTTGTAGTTCGGGATGCGGCAAGGGCTTACGCGGGATCGCTGCTCATGTTTAAGAAATCCTTTCCACTTCGGTTGCAGGCACTCATAGGATCCATATTCTGATGTGCGTGTATTGTAAAGCGTGGAAGGGAAGACAAAGTTGTGAAAACGTGAGACGGAAAAAGACACACTCAGCGAAGGAGGTTCGATGGGCGCGTCACAGAGCCTTGAGCGCAATTCCAAGGGACGGCGCTCCACCGGTACGTGTCGTTCAGCAAGGTACCGCAACCCTCGTCAGGGGAATCCACATCAACGCTGATTGGCCACCAGTCCGAGGAGCCGACTGCGCGGCTGAGGCCTGCGACCACCTGGTCGGGATAGCTTCTCCTGACCGATCGAGAGGCCTGACGGCGGGGTTAGCTAAGGCCCCTCGACTACTTCAGTTCGGTAGCCGTCATCTCAATCAGCATCGGCGCGCCTAATCTCGAAGGAACTGGCATCGCGCTCACAATGCCAGCAGAAGAGTCCGCCGAAGGTGGAAGTGGGCTTAACGGTTTCGAAGGATGAGCGCTCGAATCAAAGACCACCTTCGGCTGGTCAAGAGGCAATTTGACCGAGAGCTCAACACTGCGCTGAGTGATCATCGGCTCTTCAAAGACCACCCCATCGCTGCCTTTCGTCTTGGCGGTCCCCATATAGCCGGATGTCTCAAGCGCGAACTCGAGAGCGATGCCGTCGCCTTCAACGCGGACATCGTTACAGTCAAGCTTGGTTCCCAGTTCGATGTATTTCATCGCGCCTCCCGTGCCCGTAGGCACCTGCGAAAGCATCCGAGCCTTGCAAGAGCCGGGCTTTCCATCCCGAACAGCAACCTGTGTTGTGATGGTTTCCGTAGCCGGTTGCTGGTCGGCGGCCTGTGCGAATTTGAGATTCAAAGTGATTTGAAAATACCGCGATGACGTTGCGGCCATGGAACCAGGCCGCCCTGGCTGCGCGATCCCTGCGGCGGTTGCACCTATCAAAATGAGACAAAGGGCTATTGTGTGAGCAGCTTTCATCGTAATTTTCCTTTCGTGGCTGAACCCCTGGGAGTGATTGACGCGATTTCGATGGGCTTAATCACCAGAGGATCAATGACCACCGGCGTAATCCGAATCGAGCGTTGCTGCGAAGACAACTGATTCCAAATCGGCCTATGCAAAACGGATTTCCGATCGCGTGGCTGGTGGGCAGACAAAGGAAGGTGGGCTGGACGAGCTTCGCCCGACGCGTGTGGATTTGCTGATCGCTCGAGGGACCTCGGATCCGAAAATGTCGCAACTATTGGACCGCGACTGGTGTGCACCAGTGTCCACGTCGCGATGCCGAATGCAGCGATCAGCATCGCCGCAGCAATCCCGACTCGCATCGCGCTCTGACCGGGAAATTGATGGTTCTCGTGCGGGAGCGCTGCTAATATCCTCTTGTTCATTCCAGGCGGTAGCTGTTGATTGCCGTCTTCTCGTAAGACCTCGTACAGCAAATCATCAAATCGGTTCATTTTCTGCTCCTGTTTGCAGCATTAAAGCGTCTCCGCAATTCCTCACGTGCCTGTTTCAGGCGTGTTCGCACCGTTCCTTCCGGGAGATCGAGAAGAACACCGACCTCACGTGAATTGAGCTCTTCGATAGCGCTAAGTATCAAGGTTTGCCGCAAAGTTTCAGGGAGGCCGTCGATGAGTTTCCGCAGGTAGTCAGTCTGCGCTTTGCGGATGGCGTTTGCCTCTGGCGAGACTCCATTGCCAGCAAATTGTTCGTAGCCGTCATCGATCGATTGCTCAGCCACCTTAGGCAGCCGGTCTAGCGCTACGCGCCAGACCGTTCGCGCCAGGAACGCCTTTTCGTCGTTCATCTGGTGCCAGGCAGTGCTGCGGTAGAGCTTCAGAAAGACCTCCTGGACGGCATCCTCAGCATCTTGCGCGTTACGCAGCAAAGAGAAGGCGATACGGTACATGAGCTGGGCGTGGCGATCAACCAGCAAGGAGAAGGCAGTGTCTTGAGCGATCTTTTTGTCGCGAGCGACCCCACCCCTGCTACGAGCTTCCTCACCCTCGTCGAGAAACCCATCTGCTGAGGTAACCAGCAAGAACTTCCTTTCTGCGTGACACGGATACTGAACTGAAAGTAGGCGAGGACGTCCGTAAGTCCCCTCGTTGGTAAAGACCGGTATTCAGCCGAAAGTGTTCATTTTAGTTTTAGGAGTGAGGGTAGAGCTATTCTGCACGGCGACATTGACAAATCGGCCCCGCTGGAATCGACCGGTCGCTCGACTCACGAACTCATCGCTGGCAGCCAATTTTCGGTATACGAGAATGCCGCGCACGGCCCTGCCGTTCACGCACACGGATCGTATGCTGGCCGATATCGTCGCGTTTGCGGGCGCCTAGAGGTTTCTATGCGAAGTATTGAATGATAGTTGAAGCTCACCCCGGGGAGCATTTGCTGTATAAACAGGAATGTCAATGATAAGAACCTCATGTATTAGGGCCATTGTCCTTGCTTTATTCCTTTTCGGCCTGGGTGCGATTGGTCGAGCACAGGATTTAGCGATAACGCGCGCCACTGTCTACTCCGCGCCAGACTCGCCGGCGCGGAAGGACGTGACGGTTGTGATTCGTCATGGAGTGATCGAGGGCGTCGGCGAGCATCTGCGCATCCCCAAGGACATCGAGACGATTTCCTGCCAAGGCTGCGTTGTGCTTGCCGGTTTCTGGAATGCGCATGTGCATTTCATGGAGCCGAAGTGGAACGACGCCGCGAATCAGCCCGCAGATAAATTGGCACGCCAGATGAGCGAGATGCTCACCCACTCGGGCTTTACGACAGTGGTAGATACCGGCTCGGACGGAGAGAATACGATTGCACTGCGGCGGCGCGTGGAGAGCGGCGAAGTCCTGGGACCGCGCATATTTACCGCAGGCATCCCTATCTTTCCCGCGCATGCGTTGCCGTACTACTTAGCGGATCTTCCCGCAGAATTAAAGGCAAAGATGGGGCAGCCTGAGACGGCCGCAGACGCAGCGGCAATTGTCGATAAAAACCGAGCGGCTGGATACGACATCGTAAAGCTCTTCACCGGTTCGATTGTAAGTCCCGGTCACATCACTCCGATGAAAGTGGAGATTGCGCGTGCAGCGGCCGATGAGGCGCATAGACACGGGCAGCTGGTCTTTTCGCATTCCTCAAATCTTGAGGGGACGAAAGTGGCAATCGAAGCCGGTGTGGACGTTCTGGCGCATACGCCGGAGGTTACAAGTGGAATCGATGAGGCGATGCTGCGGCGCATGATTGCGCAACACATGACGATCATCCCGACACTCAAGCTGTTCTCGCGCGACGATGATATCGCGAACATTCGCGGGCTCGATTACCGGTTTCACCAGCTTGGCGGAAGGCTGGTTTATGGCACCGACACCGGGTTTCTCCCGGACTACGACCAGAGCGAGGAATTTCGTCAGCTGATGCAGGCTGGGTTTGGCTTTCGCGAGGTGCTGGCCATGCTGACGACGGCCCCGGCGGAGCTGTTTCATCTATCGCAGCGCGAAGGCAAGGTGATGCCAGGGATGCGCGGTGATCTGACGATTCTGTCAGAAGACCCGGCGTCGGGGCACCCAGAGGCGTTCACCAAGGTCAAATATACGATCCGTGGCGGCAAGGTGATCTGGCGCTCAAATTAGGCGGCTTATACAGGCTGACTCCTGACAGATCGAAAACTGAAACGCCCGGAACTTGTCCGTTGGCCCGTAGCAAAATTGATAAGTGCATGTATAAAGGCTAGTGGTATACCGCTCCCTTGGCCTCCGGTCGGAGGCAAGAGCCAGTGTACGCTATTGGTGCAGGCCAATGCGGCAGATTCTGGGGCGGCTGTCGTCTTCTTCTAGCTGCTGAGCGGTGACTCCTACCTGATCGGAAGCTTGAGCTACGGGCCGCTGTGTTCCGCTTCAATTCCCGGTCTGCGGCGCCTTAGCCACCGAGATCACTTCTGGGTACCGGCGATCCGGGGCAGGCGCTCGTTTCCCGTTGAAAAGTGGGTTTTCGTAAGTCGGATTTTCCAGCGTAGCGGCTACCATACGGGCACGAGAAGCTGGTATCAAAGATGCATGGGATTCTCACTTTCCGTCGGCAACCAGGGCTATAGCGGACCTAAACTTCAAAAGAGGCTACTAAAGCATTTCGCAGTCTCTGCTCGCGACATCGCAACCGCTGGACGCCAGTTTCCCATTACTGCGCGGATCGATGTTCAGTCCGGGCTAGAAAGCTTATTGAAGCAAGATCCGCAAACAAAACTGGTTGGACTCGTCTCACCGAACTCGCACGAGAGCCTCACGTTCGCTCAGATGCTCGGCGGTCCTCACTTCCACGTCGATGTGGGTCCACTGCAATACGACGAGATCGATATCGGCGATCCGGTTCCGATACGTTGTCTGAAGAACGGCTTGTGGATAGGACGCGATAAGGGGCTGCCCTTCGCGGTCATGCTCGCGCCGGGTGGAAGATTCGGGTTCCAAACCGGGGTTGGCGTCGAAGTTGCTGTTCCCGCAGGCGAACGAGGGGCGCAGTTCTCGCAGGATTTCTTCCGCCAACTCGAGCAAGTGATCAGTCAGGCCCGGAGCTATCGCGGTCGCATCATTTCGCTCGAGGCCCACCACCATCCGATGGGCGGTGGTAGCTCGGTGAAGGTGCATCGGCTGGCCAAGGTGAACCGGGAGGACGTCATCCTGCCGCAGAGAACCCTGGCCACACTCGATCGCAACGTGGCCGGCTTTATGGCTGCACGCGGGGCATTGAAATCCATGCGGTTTCAGGTGCGCAAAGGGCTGTTGTTTTATGGTCCGCCAGGAACAGGAAAGACGCATACTGTCCACTATCTGGCTTCGCAGTTGCCCAATCACACAACCCTTCTCGTGACGGCCGAGCAGGTCGGGCTATTGGGAGAGTACTTCCGTCTGGCACGATTCCTGCAGCCCTCCATGATGGTGATTGAAGATGTCGATCTGATCGCACGCGAAAGAACGCAGATGCGAAATGGAGGTGAGGAGGTCTTGCTGAACAAACTACTGAACGAAATGGATGGACTACAGGAAGATTCCGAAGTGCTGTTTATCTTGACAACCAATCGTCCGGATCAGATCGAACCAGCGCTGGTCTCGCGCCCTGGTCGCATCGATCAGGCGATCGAGTTTCCGTTGCCCGACCACGACGGCCGCGCGAAGTTGACGAAGCTGTACGCACGCGGTTCGCAAATATCAGATGACCTGCTGGATCTGATCGTTCGGCGTACGAAGGGAGTCAGCGCCGCCTTCATCAAAGAGCTGATGCGGCGGTGCGCGCAATTTCAGATCGAAACCTCCGGCGGCGAACTTCTGACACAAGCGTCCGTGGACGCTGCGCTCGAGGAAATGCTGTTCGCAGGCGGAACTTTGAACAGGCGATTACTTGGTGGCGAAGGGGCTGATGAGTCGCCCGCATGACGACTGGCTCTCTGGGCTATCTTCCAGCATGATAGAAACTGAATGAGGATAAGCACATGACGCGCCGCGAACTCCTGACCTCTGCTTCGGCCTTCATCGCTGCGGGAATGATTCCGCGCACATTCTCAGCGAACACGAGCGATCTCGACTTTGCCTCTGCGCTTGACGTTGCTGCCAGGATCAAGGCGAAGCAAGTTTCTTCTACCGAAGTGACGCATCGCATGCTCGCCCGCATTGATAGATACAACCCGAAACTAAACGCCTTCACTTACCAGATGAGAGATCAAGCGCTGGCGCAAGCGCGCCGCGCCGATGCCGCCTTGTCGAGAGGCGATCAGGTTGGACCCTTCCACGGCGTGCCGATATGCGTCAAGGAGTCGTTCGGCGTGAAGGGCGAACCCGACACCTGGGGGATCGTAGCCCTCAAGGGTTCGAAGGCGCCCGCAAACTCCGCCGCGGTCCAGCGCCTGCTCGATAGCGGGGCCGTCCTGCTCGGTGGAACCAATGTTCCCCTTAACTTGATGGACTGGCAATCATTCAACGACATTTACGGCACGACCAATAACCCGTGGGATCTGACCCGCACGCCCGGGGGGTCTTCCGGCGGGAGCGCCGCCGCCCTCGCCGCCGGCCTGTCGTATCTGAGCATTGGTAGTGACATCGGCGGTTCCTTGCGTGTCCCGTCAAGCTTCTGCGGAGTCTTCGCTCACAAACCGACTCTCGATCTCGTTAGCGCAAACGGCCAAGTCCCGGGAGGCGCCCCTGGCTTGCCTGGGTTCTCGACCGGGCTTGCGGTGGCGGGCCCGATGGCACGTAGTGCGCGTGATCTGATGACGGCGCTTAGGGTGCTGGGCGGCCCCGTTGGATACGAGCGAAAGGCCTGGTCCTGGACATTGCCGCCGCCCCGGAAGCGTGCTTTAAAGGAGTTTCGGGTTGGGTACGTGTTAGACAGCCCGATGGCAAGCCCGACTTCCGAAGTGCGGCCGCTGATGGACAAAACGCTCAGCACGCTCGAGCGCGCAGGAGTACAACTACGGCCCGGCTGGCCGCCGGAGCTACGACCTGCGCGAAGCCTACAACAACTATATGTTTCTGCTCTCTGCTTTCACCTTCAGCACCGAGGGCAAGCAGGCGGAGGAGATAGACCGCAAAAGGTACCAGCAGAATCCACAAAATCCCTCTGCCGCCGGCTCGCTCAGTTCGTACGCTGACTGGCAGCAGCAACGCTTCCGGCAGTTATCCTTCCGCGCCACGTGGCAAGAATACTTTCAACAGGTTGACGTTTTCTTGATGCCGATCTGCTTTACCGTTGCCTTCCAACATGACCACACGGCAGATCCCTCGACTCGGACTATCCATACTCCTGATGGAATTAGCCCCTATATGCAACTCATGCCGTGGGTAGTGACCGCGACATTGACCGGCTGCCCGGCGACGGCTGCACCGATAGGCCAAAGTTCGTCCGGCCTGCCGGTTGGAATCCAGATCATGGGGCCATTCTGGGAAGATGCGACGTCTATTGAGTTTGCGGCTCTTCTGAGCGACATGATCGGTGGTTTCACAGCGCCCCCAGGGTACGGCGCCTGAAACCATTCGCCCGTATCGTGAGACATGTGCGCTGAAGCAGCGCGGCCAGCCTAGTCCGATTGTGGAAGGGTTGTCATCTAGTAGAACGCTGTTCGTTTGTGAAAAGCGCTGTGCGAAATTGGACATCGTTTGATTCGAAGAAAGGTGACCGCCAAGCCTCAATTGGGACCCACGGCCCTTCTCCCGAATCGTATCCAATGGCTTCAAGGGCGATGAACAAATTTCAGATACCCTCGCTTCCTTAGTCCAGCCTCACGTTTACCTACAAGCGCCGCAATCCGTGCTACGGTTTCTGGTGAGTGCTCGTCGGAAGATGTCAGGCGTGGCCCCCAAAGTGCTTCACAATTCAGAAGCGGCTTGGCTGTCCCCTTCCCACAGGAGGCGCTGATGCAGACACTGCTACAGGATCTCCGTTTTGCGTTCCGGCAAATCCTCCGTAACCCCGGTTTCTCCCTTACCGCGGTCCTTTCGCTCACCCTTGGCATTGGCGCAACCGTTGCCGTCTACAGCATCCTCTACGACGCTGTGCTCCATCCCTGGCCGTACGCGGGAATCGAGCGGATCTGCGACGTCTGGACTACGGACAACGCAGGCCATGATCGAACCTGGAGGCTGACTGGTCCGCAGATTCACCAGCTTCGGCAGACGCATGCCGTTGAGGATATCGCTGCCTTCGACTTTTCCAGCCAGACGGTCACGGGCAGTGATTTACCCGATGACGTCAACGCGCTCATGATGACGGGATCCGCTTTCCAGTTCCTCGGCCTGTCGCCCCTGTTGGGCCGATACATCGTCCCTTCCGACGTGCCTGACGGACAGGATCCTCAGCCGGTGGCAGTGCTGAGTTATAAGTTCTGGCAACGGCACTATCGGGGCGATCCTGCCGTGGTCGGAAAGACTATCCAGCTCACGCACAAGCCCTACGCGATTCTTGGCGTGATGCCGCCGCGCTTCACGTGGATGGATGGCGATGTCTATCTGCCCCTGAAGCTGGAATCGGATCAGGCGCATCAGTACGCAACCAAGATCAAGTTGAAGCCCGGTATCAGCATGGCCGCCGCCGCGGACGAATTCCGGCCCCTCTACCAGGAGTTCGACCGGCAAACCCCGAATATCTTTCCCAAGCAATTCAAGATCAGCGTGCGCGGTGTGGCGGAGACGTACACCCGAGATCTGAAGAAGACGATGGTCCTACTCTTTGTGGCCGTCGCGCTGCTGCTCGTCATTGGTTGCGGCAATGTCTCGATTCTGCTCCTGGCGCGGGGCACGGCGCGACAGCACGAGTTTGCCGTCCGCTCGGCCGTAGGAGCCAGCGGCATCCGCATCGTGCGCCAGCTCCTCACCGAATCACTGCTCTTATCGGTGACCGGAGCGGGGCTGGGCATCTTTGTTGCCTACCAAAGCATTGGGTTCCTCATCCCGCGCCTGCCGGACCACTCTTACCCCTATGAAGCCGACTTCCACATCAATTTCGCTGTCTTGTTTTTCAGCGTAGGTCTGGCTTTGCTGAGCGGAATCGTGTTCGGCCTCTTTCCTGCACTGCAGTCGGCGCGGCCGGAGATCAGCCAGGTCATGCAGGCCGGCACACAGCGGCTGACGGGCAGCGTGAAAGGCAGACGCCTGCACACCGCGCTGATTGCGGGACAAATCGCGCTGACTCTGTTGCTGATGACGGCGGCAGCTGCTGCTATTCAGGCATTCATTCGCATGAACCGCGTGCCGCTGGGGTATGAGCCGAAGCACGTGATGTCAGTCATCATTCCGCTGCGCGAAAATGCGTACACAACATGGGCCGACCGCAGCCGCTTCTTCGAGCAGCTTCGTGAGAAAGTCGCAGAAATACACGGCGTGCTTGGGGCAGGGATATCGACCAATGCCACTCCGCCGGATAGCGGTTTGACCGTTCCTGTCGAAATCCTGGGAAAGGCCGCCTCCCAGGCGCAAGAGGCGCACGTGGAATTGGTCAGCCCTGAATACTTCACAACGCTGCGAGATTCCGCTGCTCAGAGGGCGCTCCTGGGAGCAGAGCGAGATCGCGCGTGGAGCCACACTGGTCCTTGTGAATCAGGCATTCGTTCGTCACTATCTTTCCGGCGGGGATGCGCTGGGGCACTCGGTCCGCATCTCGCAACTCGCAAACACTCCACCCATTCGGCTGGCCGCAACCGGAAGCGACGGATGGCTGCCGATCATCGGAGTTGTCGCCGATTCGCTGGATGACGGTCTGGATAAGCCCGTGGCGCCTGCGGTCTACGCGCCCTACACGCTGATGACTTTGCCGTTTACCCAAGTCCTGGTGCGCACGCAAGGCGAGCCGCTTGCCATGCTGCATAGCGTCCGCCAACAGATCGCCTCCCTTGATCCGGACCAGCAGATCTTCAGCGATGTGCGGGACCTCGAAGGCTGGATCCAGCGTGAGCCGGAGTATGCGAGGGCGCGCCTCATCTCCATGCTCTTTGGCGCGTTCTCCATACTGGCGCTGAGTCTCGCCGCGGTAGGCCTGTACAGCGTAGTCTCCTATACGGTCCTGCAGCGCACCAGTGAGCTGGGGGTTCGCGTCGCCCTCGGAGCGCGGCGCCGCGACGTGCTGAGCATCGTAGCGCTCTCTGCCGGAACCGGTGTTGGCCTTGGCATCGCCGCCGGTCTTGCGCTTAGCTTCGGACTGAACCGCATCATTGCTCGCTGGATCGAAAATGGTACGCATGATCCGATCATGGTCTTGGCCGTGTCGACGCTCCTCATTGCGGTCGCCGCGCTCGCCTGCCTGGTTCCCGCGCGCCGGGCCCTTTCTATCGACCCGATGGTTGCGCTTCGCTGCGAGTAGGCGAGTCGCTTGTAGGTGCAACTCCCAGCGACCAACTTCGGACCCAAGGCCCATCTCCACGATTTACCAGGGTGGAATTGTGCTTTGACACTGTACGAATAGCCCGTATCCCGGCCACTTGAAACGGAGAAACGGGACAGATTTCATAGCGTCTGCAAAAAAGTGCCAAAAGTGCGATAAAAGCGATAAAAGCCCCTAACCGCAACTGTCCCTCTTTTTCGCTGCCCCAACCGAGGCGCCCGACTCCATACCCCTGGTTCTTCGACCAATGCCCAATCTCAGCCGGACGTTCCGTGGACGGAACTGCCACCCTCGCCGCAAGTTGCAAAGTACCAGTTCCGTCCGTCCACGAAACGTCTGAGCAATAAGATCGTTGAAGCAACGGTGACCTTCCGTCTGTTTGAAGGTATAGGTGTTGTGAGAGGCCGCGGACGCGCAAAGCTTTCCGAAAAAAGAATGCATTTTGTGAGAGAAAAGAGAGATAAGCCCCTTGCCGGCGCTTTCATGCGGGGATGCGTGCCGCTAAGTCCTTTGTTTTATCGAAGGTGCTCAAGTTTTGCGGCTAAGTCCTTTGTTTCATGAAGATGCTCAAATTTTGGAATTAATTAATTGAGCATCTTGCCTCATTGCTTATAGGACGGACCGTATCAGACTGGCAATTTCGCGAAATCATTCACAACGTGCGGACGCATCGCCGCCGGTGTGGCTTTTCATAAGTTGTCAAAGACCGCTCATCAAGTGGGCTCCGAACATTCGGTTCTTACGCAAGAGGATAGTACCGTTTTCGGAACTCAACAAGAGGTTAGGATAAATTCTTTGGTAACTATTACTGGTACTGATTTCTCCTGACACCTTGCCCAATTCTACCATTCGCTTGTTATTCCGATCCTGAGCAACTCGCGACTCGCTCGGGGAGATATGTGCGGGTCTTTTCGCGGGGCCTCTGCTAGGCTTCTCTCTATGCGCATCTGGGTGAACTTCATGCATCGCGACACCACCTGGTCCGTGCAGTGTCTCGCGGAGGATGCCCGGACCGTGATCAGTCCCAACGTCCGGATCGCGAGAGACAGTACGCTGCTGAACCTGCTGCTGGCTTGCGGCGCGAATGAGGAAACGGTCCGGGCCGTTAGCCGGGATATGCAGCAGACGGGCAGCGGCACCGTTGCCATGGACGTGAAGTGACAATGAGGCGTCGTGTACTGAACCGCAAAATCCTTACGATGAGGGATCCGGACATTATGCTGGCTATGAATGGGCAGCGGAATAACTCGGGGACCTGTGAAACCGGCTCTACTTCCTTCAATGAAGGGTGTGACGAGTATGACAGCCAAGAGGATGCATACGATAAGTGTGTCGCCAAGCGGCGATGAGACGACTATACGCAGAACGCGCAGGCGGATTAACCACACCGCGATTTACATGCCTGCGGGGATTTATGATTTATGCGTCAGACGGGAGCTGGTGCTTTTAGAAACTGTCTCCTAAAAGTATCAGTCCCGTCTGACGCCTAATTCCCTGACGTGAGAATTTCTCCCGACCGCCGACTTCGTCGGGGGCACTTCCGTCCGGTCCCCTTATCTGCCCAGCGATCGACTTTTCGCACCGCGGAACGGGAGACGGTTTTAGCGCCCAGCAGGGCGGCCGTTGTTGACGGTGATCTCGGCTCCGGGCAGCAACCCACCACTCGGAGTATAGATTACTGAGCACTCCACGATGATGGGCGCCAGGGTAATCGTCACTTCCTTATTCTTTTGGGCATTAAGGATGTCCTGCTGGGAAGTCAGACGACGCGGCTTGAAGCCGGAATTCCAGGCTACCAAATTAATTTGCCATATCGGCGTGTAATTGGGATCTGTGTTTTGAGGCCCGGCCGGATTCGGAGCGGAAGCAAGTACATTTCCTTGCGTAAAGTTACTAAACACATAAATATCGTCCACCGCTTTGTTCTGGTCGTTCAGCGTATTGAAAGCGGTTGGGACATAATTGGCGTTGAATCCCTGCGCAATGCCCTGCGCCGTCGCGGCAAAGGCGCTGCCCCCGGCGCCGATTCCCGCCTCAGGAGTGATGTAGAGCGCGGGCTCACGGTTAAAGTACCCGGCTTGCAAAGGCAGGTTGGCGATCGACGTCACACTGCCGCCCGCGGCAAACGTTGGAGCCGCGAGGTCGACTCTCGACCCCGGCAACTGGCCGGTAGGCGGAATACCGAGAACTACCGAGCACTCAACGATAATGGGCGTGGTGGTAATGGTCACTTGCCCAGCGGTCGCGGCGGCATTTACTGCCGCTGCTGAAGTCAGCACAGTCGCACTTGCGGGATTGTTCCAGGCAACCAGCTGCACCTGCCACAGTGGCGAGTAACCTCCATTCGTGTTACTGGGACCTGCCGGACTCGGGAGGACCCCAAGCACATTGCCTTGCGTAACGTTCGTAAACACAAAGATACTGCGCACTGCGGCGCTGCCAGGTAGAGTCGCCCAATTCGCGGGAATGAAATTCGCATTGAATCCCTTTGCAATGCCCTGCGCGGTGGTGACAAACGAGCTGTTAGGATCTACGCCCACTTCCGGCGTAATATAGATCGCTAATCCACCGTTCGCGAAGCCCTGCTGCACAGGTAGATTCGCTCCTGCCTCAATTTTTCCGGAATCGGCAAACTGAGCGAGGACGAAGTCCAGACGGCTGTTGTCTTGCGCCTTCAGCGGTTGCACCGAGATAGCGGCCATTCCGCTCAAAACCAACATCCCGGTGAGTATTTTGAGGGTTGACTTTCTTATCGCACGTACAACTTCGAAATGATGACCTGCGTCGCTCATTTGCGTCTGCTCCCCGATTAGATTTGTGATCACGGACTGGCTTTCTTCAAGCTTCCAGAAGGAACCCGGGCATCCCTGCGGAAATCCGGCGTTCTTCATTCACCGGCCACGTCACATGAGAGCGACGCCAACATGCAAGGTTACACGCCTCTGAAAACTTTTCTCTCTTCGCTTTGTGATCAGATGGAAATTTTTGAGAGGAGCAAGCTATTGACACACCCCTTGCACGGAACTGTTGCGGCATGCGCCCAGCAATTTCGCTAACTGGGGATCCTTTTGTTCCTTGAGCGACGGGACGGAGTATCTCACGAAGTATGCGTCGATCACGGCTCGAAGCGTCGAGGGGTTACTGCCGGCGGGGTAGGCCGCGACCATGAAGAGGAATGCCCCAGGTCATGATTGTCCCCGCGATGGTATGGACAGCATTGACAGCGGCATGGGTCCCGAAGCGCCCGGTGAGCACGCCTTGCGCCAATCCGTGTACCTGCTCCTGCGAGGCACGGAGCTGTAGGAACAGATCGCCGCGAAGGCGTTTCGCAGTCGGCACCCACCACGCTGCCACAATGGCGATCGCTGCGAGGATGCCTGCCAGCCGGTCTTTCCGACAGGAAGCAGGATACCGTGCGAATCAGATCTGCGCTAATCCGCCATCAACGCAGATCTCGCTGCCGTTCACGAAGCTGGAGTCGCCGGAGGCGAGAAACAGAGCCGTCGTCGCGATCTCTTCCGAGCTTCCGAACTCCTTGCGCGGAATGGCTGACCGGAAGTTCTCCTTCATTGCCTCAGGGGCGTTCGCGAGAGCGTTGGTCGCGATCGGTCCCGGGCTGAGCACGTTCACGCGAATCCTGCGCTCTGCGAGTTCCACCGCCCATGATCGCGCGAACGACCGCAGCGCTGCCTTGCTTCCCGCATAAACGCCCATCCCCGGCATGCCCTTGAGGTGAGCGATCGATCCGTTCATGATGATCGATCCGCCATTGCGCATCATGGGAAGCGCCTTCTGCACGGTGAAGAGTGTTCCGCGGGTATTCAGGGAAAAGATGCTGTCGAACTGCTCTTCTGAGATCTGCCCCAGCGGCGCGCCACCGCCATGACCGGCGCTGGCAAACACCACATCGATATAGCCTTTCTCCCGGCTGACCGTCGCGTAGAGCCGATCGAGATCAGCCAACTTCGCCGAATCGCCCTGCACTCCGGTCACATTGCGTCCAATCGCTTTGACCGCGTTGTCCAGATTGTCTTGCTTCCGGCCGGTGATAAACACGTACGCACCCTCTTCAACAAACAGCTTGGCCGACGCCAGCGCCATTCCGGAGGTTGCTCCGGTGATCACCGCCACTTTTCCCTCCAACTTGCCCATCTCCACTCTCCTTCTCGCTCGCTTTGGAAGTTCGAAAATATTGAAAGCTGGCTCGCTCATCGAGGGAGCCAGTCGATGCGCACGACCATTGCCTGCGCGATGACGCACAGCAATCAGACGCCGGGATCGCGCGAGAGGTTACAGAATACTGCGAATGTGGTCGAGACGAGCAACCACAAGATCTGGAGCAGAACGTGAGAAGCCCATTTGCCTGCCGGATCGATTGCAGCTGCAGACCGTGTATCCAAACGCCTTGGCGCCCCAGGCATCCCACCAGTTGGAGGAGACGAAAAGAATATCTTCCGCAGAAAGCCCAACAGAGTCCGTTGCGAGCGCATAAACCTGCGGAGACGGCTTGTATATCTTCACCCGATCCGCTGAAATGATCTGCGCAAACCTGGACTCAAGGTGGTTGTAGCGCACTGCTGATTGCAGCATCTCCGGCGAGCCGTTCGACAGAATCACCAGAGGCAATCGCCCGAGCGCATCCAGCGCCGGCATAACGTCGGGAAATACTTGTGGCTCCCAATACGCCTGCATCAGCCGTTCAACCTTGGGTCCATCTCTTTCGACACCGAGTTCCTGAAGGACAGAATCCAGCGCGGCTCTGGTCAAGCTCCAGAACTCTTCGTACTTGCCCATCAGCGACCAGAGCCACGTGAACTCCAATTGCCTCTGCCGCCACAGATTTGAAAGCGCTTGACCCTGCAGGCCAAGGGAGCGGCTTGCCTCAAGAACCGCGGAATTTGTATCGAACAGGGTACCGTAGGCGTCGAACACGACGGCTCGGACTTGCATCGATCTTCCTGTCAAATCGCGGCACCAATCCGGATGCGAACATCGAGCACGCCGCGAAGGGTGTTCATCATGATGCAACCTTTATCGGCGATCGCGACGAGCCGCTCTATCTCTTCGGAGTTTCCTTGCGCTTCGACATGCAGTTCCACGGAAGAAAAGCGTGTTGGCGTTTCGGCTATCGTTCCGATGACTTCCGCGCGAACGTCCGACACAGCCGCGTTCCGCGCGCGGATGGCGGCGAGAAGGGTACTCATGAAGCAGCCGCCTATGGATGCGAGAAACAGCTCTCCTCCCATGGGGCCACTGTCTGTCCCGCCCTTCTCGTTAGGTCTGTCAATCAGCACTCGATGCGTCCGCAACGCTGCTTCTGAAGCCGACATCGAGACTTGCTGCAACTGAATCTTCATATAACCGCCTCCTGCTCTTTGTTATCGGTAATAAGGGGACCGGACGGAAGTACCCCCAAGAAAATGCTCGCTTCGTAAGGCTATCTTACGGCATTGAGTTGTTGAGAGGCGGGGACAAACTGAAGTGCCGTTAATACGGCGCAAAGCAAAAGCTCATGCAGGATGCTGCATGATGGATGCGTGGTTCTGGCACCTGCTTTGTTGTGTCGCCCGAGCAGCTTAGCGAGGTTCTTTGCTCTTTCGGCGCAATCGCCGAACGAGTCACTTCCGTCATTAAGGTGCGATGCATGGCGCGTCTAGCCCGGGTGGTCGCAGCCGGGGTCCCGCATCACGTTACCCAGCGTGGGAATGGACGGCAATTTATCCTTGCCTGCGACCCGGATCGCAGCGTCTATCTGGATCTGCTGCCTGAAAACGGACGGGAAGATAACGTAATAATTACCGACCCTTTTCAGGGACGGACGGAATTTCCCCTAATGAGCGTCGCATTCACACTGGCGCTGACTCAGACATGGCGCCTCACCTCATGGTTAGCAAACCCCTTCCAACGGGAGGTCTAGACGGCCTCGTCGGCATTAAGGGAAATTCCGTCCGTCCCCGAAAGGATGCGTCCCCGAAAGGATGCCTGACGACATAGCACCGTCCATCTCCTTCAGTACTCCATGGCTCCGATGGTGCATATTGTACGTGCCCTGTCGATGACTATGCATCGGCTAGGTCATGCGGAGGCACATGGGATACGATCATGTGGCTTGATCATGCCCATCAGGGCGCTACCGACGCCCCATGTCTCCGAGATCACCTTTATTGTCTGGTGCGTCGGAGGTGCACTCCTGTCGGTTGCCATCGCCCAGAGCGTGTCACGCTGGTGGAACGTGCTGACTGGACCGTTCGTGTTGACATACGTTGCGATTGCAGTTGGAATGTACTCCTTGGAACGATGACCCATTCACATCGGGTTCCAAATGCCTATGAAGATGCTGTGGTGCTGGCGTTGCAGAAGCCGATATGCCGATGCTTGATGAGGAAGAATACCTGAGCATGGTTTCGCGTCGAGGCCCGGGAGGAACTATGAGGCAACGTTTAGCACCAATGCTCGCCGAGTACAAACGCATCACCGGCTATGCTGAGACCAATCCAAACGCTCTTGCCCACCATCGGCTTTCGCTCTATGGTCCTCCCTGCCATACTTGTGGCAGGCCGCTGAGGACATCGCAGGCGACGCGGTGCGGCAGTTGCATGCAACCGGTGGCCCCAAAGCCATGAAGCACCTGGGATCGATCTCTCTGGTTTGTTCTATGGTCATCCTAGGAGTCTTCCTCGGCAGCGCCCATGGCTCCTATACTCACGGCATCGCGCTGGTGACAAAGACGATCCTCTTCGCCTCTATGGCGGTGAACCTGTTGGCAATCGTTTTGAACCTGGGTAGTCGCGCAGCCATCGTAGCGCTCTTTGTAAGCTTGGCCGGTCTCGGTGCTGTCGGATCAATCGTCGATCACCTCTGACAGCGGTCGCGAGGCGTCGCAGATTCGTATGCCGCGCGAGGCCGTCACCTTGTTTAGACTGCTGCACGGCGCGCATTCTGTGGGGTTCTACTGCTCAAAACTGAGGGGTTATTTCGTCTGTCCCGCTCGGGTTTGTCTGTCCGAGGTTGCGCGATTGCTGAGTCAAGCGCAGCAGACCGATCGTGAGGAAGAGCGGCGCCTCGGCCAGGACCAAGCGGCCAACCAACTGCCCGACGAATTAGCAAATGCCCAGAAGCGATTCGAGCGGCTGCGACAAGCAAAGGCGGAGTTAGAGCAGGAAGCACAAGCGCAACTAAAAGCTGCTTTGGACAATAATCCCCCGGGCAAACGCGGTCCCCGTAGCAAAGCGGAGCAGACAAGCCAGCCACCGAAGGATCGCCGCCAGCGGGAGAAGGAGAAGAAGCAGCGTCTGCGAGCGAGAAAGAACGCCGCTGCGCCCAGCCGGCAATATAACTTCGTCGACCTGGATTCGCGGGTAATGAAGGACAGCGGGGAGAGAGGATTTGTGCAGGCCTACAACGCACAGATCGCCGTGGACTCGCAGGCTCAGATCATCGTTGCCGCGGAGTTGACCCAGCAACCTATCGATCGGCAGCAATTGTTGCCCATGGTGAAGAGTCTACGCAGCACAGCACAAGGGATGCCAACAACTATCACCGCCGATGCAGGCTATTGGGACACAATCAGCCTTGGGGATCCGGCGGTTAGCGGCATTGAGATGCTGATAGCACCTGACTCCAAACCGCGACCACCAGGCGGCCCTCTACCGCCCAGTGCTCCGCGCAGCCAGGAAGCATTTCGGATGAGAGAGATTCTGGCCACGCAAGAGGGAAAAGCCCGTTATGCACTTCGACAGACAACGGTGGAACCGGTATTCGGCCAGATCAAAGAAGCACGTGGTATCCGCAGATTCCGCTTACGAGGCCTGTTGAACGTGACATCAGAGTGGAAGCTCATCTGCGCCACCCACAATCTTCTCAAACTATTTCGCCATCGAATGACTTTGGCTCACGCCTAACGACCTGGCCAGAACTACCTGCTTCCGCTTCGCGTCAACAGCTCACAGACTCCATATAGGCTGTTGCACGCGATCTAGAAAATTGCGCCTCGGCGAAGCCACTGCCACCTTCTGCCTCGATACTGAAGCAGTTTCTCTCCGACACACTGCGGACCTGACACTTTGAGAAAGTATAAGATCGTTAAGTTCTAAAGTTGATTCTCAAAGTGCCAGGTCCGTCTGGAAGATGTGAAAAAATTGATTTAGAAACGTGTAGCAATTTCGGCCTTGAAAAAAATCGCGCCAGGATGCCTTATAAGCGACCGCTGGGCTTTCGGCATACATTTCGGTTCAGACGAAATTTCAGCGAAATCGATTTTTTCACATCTTCCAGTCCACGAAACCACGCGAACTGTTCGTCCCGTTTACCGGTTCTGTTGCTTTCCCAATGGAAAGGTGCCATTCTCCTGTTGGTAGCCAAAATGTCAGAGGTGGTGATGCCAAATGTTCATGAAGACCAAGAAGGACGTGCAACCGGGGACGCTGGCCCTGATGGTGCTGAAAACGCTTGACGTGCTCGGACGCCAGCACGGGTACGGCATTGCCCAGCGGCTCGAGCAGATCAGCGGCGACAAGCTCTTCGTTAACCAGGGCACTCTCTACCCCGTACTGCTGAGGCTGAAACAGGAGGGCGCGGTTGAGTCGGACTGGGGACCTTCTGAGAACAACCGGCGTGCCCGCTTTTATCGTCTGACGCGTGCGGGGCATAAGCTCCTCGAAGCCGAGAAGCGCGATTGGGAGCAAACCGCGGCGATCATCGCACGGTTCTTTGAAGTGAAAGCCGAGGATCTGGCATGAAGACTCTCAATCGATTCCTGATCCGTCTGCGCAATCTTGTCACTGGCCGGCGCGGCGATCAGAGGCTGCGTGAAGAGTTGGAAGACTACGTGGCGCGCGCGGCCGAAGCCAATATACAGGCCGGAATGAGCGAGGAAGAGGCGCGGCGGCAGGCGCGGATGAAGCTTGGCGCCGCGGAGGCGATCCGAGAGCAGTACCACGCAGAGGAGGGATTGCCCTTGCTGGAATGTCTGGCGCAGGACACGCGATTTTCGCTGCGACAGATGAGGCGTTCGCTGGGGTTCACGTTCGTCGTGGTGTTGACGATGGCACTGGGGATTGCGGCGACGACAACGATGTTCACGGTGGTGTATTCGACGCTGCTGAGGAGCTTGCCTTATCCACAGTCGGAGAGGATTGTCGCGATTCACGACACACGGATTGCCGGGCGGTCGGCTGGGGGGCTGATGACGGGTCCGCGATTCTATGACATTGAGGCGCGAAACCGGAGCTTCTCCAGTCTGGCGTTCTTTTACTTCGACGAGAGCACCCTGATTGCGGGAAAGAAGTTGCCCAACTACGTGAAGGCAGCGGGAGCGAATGCAGGATTCTGGGATGTCTTCGACACAGCGCCGATGCTAGGGCGGGTATTCAATGCGAAAGACGACGTGCCCCATGCCCCGCAGACCGTGGTGTTGAGTTATCCGGGATGGCAGCGGCTTTTCGGAGGCGATCCGAACGTGATCGGAGAACAGGTGACGCTGGATCAGCAGACGGCGACGATTGTGGGCGTGATGCCGCGAGATTTTTCTGCCCCGGGAGGCGTGGACCTTTGGCACGCGGCGCAGTTTGTTCCGAATAGCTGGGGCAGTTATCGGGACGACGGACTGCGGAACATCATTGTATTTGGGAGGTTGCGGCCGGGCGTAACTCCGGCGCAGGCTCAGGGCGATCTGGATCGGACCGGGGAGCAACTCAGGAGGGAGTATCCGTCGAGCGACGGCGCGTGGCGGTTCACGAGCGAGACGCTGCGCGAGGACCGGTACGGCAACGAGGAACCGGCACTGGTGGCCTTGCTGATCGCGTCGGCCCTGCTGCTGCTGATCGCTTGCATCAATGTGGCCAACCTGCTCTTGTCTCGCGCGACGGCTCGGCAGCGGGAGGTTGCTCTGCGGCGGGCGCTGGGTGCGTCGGGACGGCGCGTGGCTTTTCAGTTATTGGTGGAGAGCGGGCTGCTTGCGTTGGTAGGCGGCGGTACCGGAATCCTCCTGGCATTCGCGCTGACTCGCACCGCCGCTACTAGCCTGCCGGGGATTTTGGGGCGGCCGGGCACGATCCACATGGACGGGATTGTTGTTGGGATCGCTCTGCTGATTTCGCTGGCAACTGGAATCGTGTTCGGAGTGGTTCCGGTGCTGGAAACACGGAAGGTGCAGTTGCATTCGGCGCTCAAGCAGGGTGAGGCACGCCTCGGAGGATCATCGGGCAACTGGTTGCGCAGCGTCCTGGTGGGGGTGCAGGTAGGTCTGTCTTTGGTGCTGCTGGTGGGTGCGTCGCTGCTGGCGGAGTCGCTGTGGAACTTGACTAAGCAGCCACTGGGATTTGAGCCGGAACACCTGCTGACGTTTCGGTTGGTGCTGCCGTGGAACACGAGCCCGGAAGCGGTACGCAATTTCTACAACGACGTGCAACATCGAATTGAAAATCTCCCTGGAGTAGAGGCTGCGGGGCAGATCAGTGCGCCGCCGATGACCGACTTTCATGTGCGCGGCAGCTACGACGCGGACTGGCTGCCGCAAGTTGCCAATCAGACGGCAATCAGCGCGGAGAACCGGAATATCGCCGGGAATGTGCTGGTGACGATGGGGACACCGCTGCTGGCGGGAAGAGCGTTTACGGCGGAGGACCAGGTTTCGACACTGCCACCGGTACTGGTGAACGAAGCCTTGGTGCGGGAGTTTCTGCCGAAGGGAAATCCAATCGGACATCACCTGCTCCTGAATGGACAGGCGCACGAGATTGTGGGGGTGGTTGCCGATGTGCGACTGATATCGGGAGCGATCGCGGCGGAGCCTGGACCGGCTGTCTACTGGCCTGCGAACGCCAATGGCGGTTGGCATCGCTACTTTCTGGTGAGGACGAATGTGCCGCCGGAACAAGTCGCAAAGTCGATCCGCGAGCAGGTATACCAGGCGGACCCGCGGCAGTCGGTAGGCGAGATCGAGACGATGGATCAGCTACTAAACGATGCTGTGGCCCAACCACGGCTGAACACAGCGGTGGTTGCGTCATTTGCCGGGATCGCATTGCTGCTGGCCTGCGTTGGAATTTATGGAGTGGTATCGTATTTTGCTGCGCAGCGCACGCAGGAGATTGGCGTCCGGATGGCACTCGGAGCGACGCGGGGTGACATTACACGACTTTTCGTGCGGCGGGCGATGGTCCCGGCAGCGATGGGCCTGGCGACCGGTACTGTGGTCTCGCTGGCGGCGAACAGGCTGTTACGCAGTCAGTTATACGGGGTGCAACCGGATGATCTGCGGCTTTACCTTGCATCCCTGCTGGTCCTGCTGGTGCCCCTGCTGGTGGCTATCCTCAGGCCGGCGATACGCGCAGGGAAGACAGAGCCGATGGAAGCGCTGAGAACGGAGTGAATACAGATGGTATGAGAAGGCCGGTCTCCGGCGGGTGGACGTAATCCGGTGACAGGACGTAATCCGGTGACAGCATACCCATTCACCTGAGTTCGTGGTATTTTGCCTGCATGAGTCGTCTCGCCCGCATGGTCGTCCCTGGTCTTCCTCACCACGTGACCCAGCGCGGGAATCGTCGCGAGGCAATTTTCTTCGAGGATGGAGATCAGCAGATTTATTGCGACATGCTTGCGGAGCAGTTACGCAAGTTCAGTGTGGAGGTGTGGGCCTACTGCCTTATGCCCAATCATGTCCATTTGATTTTGACGCCGCAGGGAGCGGACGGCATGAGCCGGGCGTTGGGAGAAGCGCATCGCCGGTATACCAACTTCATCAATGCGCGTGGCCGATGGACCGGTCATTTATTTCAGAGCCGGTTCGCGTCGGTCGCCATGGACGAGTCACACTTGAGGTCCGCGGTATCGTACGTCAGTCTGAATCCGGTACGGGCCCGGCTGGTGCGTCGCGCCGAGGAGTGGGCGTGGTCGAGTGTGCGGGCACACCTTGCTGGCAGGGATGACAGCATGGTTTCTGTGCGTCCTGTGCTCGACCGCTGGCCGACTTTTCGGGATTTGTTGCTAGAGGATTATGAAGAGAAGTTCAGCTCATTGAGAGAGGCGGAGGGCATCGGGCGCCCGCTGGGCACCGCGGAGTTCGTAATCGAACTAGAACGTCGGCTTGGCAGACCGATTGCCCGTCGGGCTCCAGGGCGGAAGGCCGTGGCGATCCCGGTGGGGGAACAGCTGAATTTGCTGCAATAGGTAAGCTGTCACCGTATTGTGCTGAGGGATCAGCTCGGCGCGTGAGATTGCGCGGCGGTGCGAGTTTGAACCGGCATTCCAGTGGCTGTGCGGTTTGCAGCCAATCAGTCATCGAACCCTATCCGGTTTCCGTTCTGATAATCATGAAGCGCTCGGCAGTGTGTTCGTGCAAGTGGTGGGTGTGCTGAGCGCCGAAGGGCTAATCACCATGGAACGAGTGACGCTGGATGGCACCAAGATTAAAGCCAGCGCCAGTGGAAACACGTTTCGACGTAAAGAGAAGATCGAAGCCCATCTGGCTGCAGCGCAAACGCAACTGGATAAGATGAACGAACAGGCCGCAGAAGAGGAGAAAGTCGCCAAACGCCAAACGGCTGCAAAACAACGGGCGGCGCGGGAACGCGTGACACGGCTGGAAAGTGCGCTTCGTGAAGTGGAGCGTCTGCAAAAGAAAAAGAAAGAGGATAAGGCGAAATTTGTGGCGCGGGCCTCCACCACCGATGCCGAGGCTCATGTAATGCGCAACGGCGAAGGGGGCACCGTGCCCAGCTATAACGTGCAATTGGTGACCGACACCACCCACGGGTTCGTAGTGAACGTAGAGGCGACCACCGACGCCATCGACTATCGTCAACTAGAGCCAGCTCTTGAGCGCTGTAAAGAGATTCTCAGCTGTCTGCCGAAGCAATTGATTGCCGATGGGGACTATACCAACCATGCGTCTGTGCGGGCTGCTGCAAAGTCTGGTGTCGACTTTTACGGCTCGTGGCAAGACAGCTGGAAACCAACAGAATCGGATGCCCAAGGGCGCAGCGGGGCTTTTATCAGCAGTGCTTTCCCCTATGATGCGAAGAATGATATTTACCTCTGCCCTGCCGGACAACAACTAGCGCACAAAGGCGTCCTCGATCGTGGACACGGGGTGCACACGCATGTGTATAAGGCGCCAAGGACAGCTTGTGCTTGCTGCCTTTATCGCACTCAGTGTGCCTCGAAGAAGCCGACCCCAAAGTGGAGGCGCTCAATCACTCGTATCGAGGAGTCTGCGGAAACAAGCGCATTTAAAGCGAAGATGGAGACTGAAGCGGCACAGCAAATCTACAAGCAGCGCTCGCAGATCGCGGAATTCCCTCACGCCTGGGTTAAAGAGCGATGTGGGCTTCGGCAATTTCGCTGTCGAGGGAAACAAAAAGCGGGCATGGAGGCTACGTGGGCTTGCCTCAGTTACAACATCATCCGGCTATTTAGCATACGTTGCAAGATAGCTAACGCAACTGTCGCTGCTGCTTAAAAAGGCCACCACCAGCAATACGGTCTACGAAGATAAGCTGTAGGCAAACTTAACGGCAAGATTATGGAACGGCTCACAATCTCAACAGGCTTATGTCACGAGGTTTTTGTCACGAGGTTTCGACTGGACCGGGGCCGATCTGCACAGCTCGTGGGGCAATTCTTCACACCTTCCAGACAGGACGATTACTTACAGATTCATGACTCATAGGTGATCGTCCTGTCTGTCACCTGTTTTCCGTCAGTCACCTGTTTTCCGTCACCACAACGGGAACCTCATGAACGCATCGATTCAGGGTATCGTTTTTGGCGCAACCTACAAGATCAAATGAGGGGTCCTCGAACCTTGGCCAAACTGAAGACCTGATTGGGTGAACATCCAAATTATCTGCGTCCGGGCCTGTCACTTGAGACAGTTGTGAGCCGTGCGTGCTGCTCATACATTAGCTATTTGTGGAGCTCGGGGCATGATCTTCGCAAACTGCGACGCCAAAACCAAGCTCTTTGACGAAGCCCAGTACCTGGGTAGCCAGATTTGGACAGTCGGGATGATCGCACAAGTATTCCGTGAGCGTCTCTTCACGACCATCCGGCGTCTTCATGCCGGTCTTGATTGTTATCTGAGGAATAGCGAACCTCTGTCGAAACACCTACAGATTTGGATGCACCGAGAGCTAAGAATATTTCAGCAGTGAGGAGCCTGAAATGCCAGATGCAAAAGTAGACCGCGCTGTTTTGCCGATCCCAGATCGGCCACATATTGGTCTGACAACGTACGATGCCAAAGATCCCAACACGAAGTTTCCCGCCATCGAACCGCTGCGTCCACCCAAAGGCGCGCCCAATGTATTGGTCGTCCTGCTCGACGATGTGGGCTTCGGCGCGTCCAGCGCCTTCGGCGGACCTTGTCGAACGCCGAATTTTGAGAAGCTCGCCTCCAGCGGTCTGAAATACAACCGCTTCCACACGACCGCGCTCTGTTCGCCGACGCGGCAGGCCCTGCTTACGGGTCGCAACCATCATTCGGTCGGGATGGGTGGCATTACTGAGCTCGCCACCTCCGCGCCTGGCTATAGCTCCATACTGCCCAAGAACAAAGCGCCTCTGGCAATGACGCTCAAACTGAACGGCTACTCGACCGCGCAGTTCGGGAAGTGCCACGAAGTACCGGTCTGGCAGACAAGCCCGATGGGTCCATTCGACCAGTGGCCGACAGGCGGCGGTGGATTCGAGTATTTCTATGGATTTATCGCCGGGGAGACCAATCAGTGGGACCCGTCGATTTATGAGGGCACCACGCCGGTGGATCCACCGAAGACGCCGGAGGAGGGATACCACTTTACCGAGGACATGACCGACAAGGCCATCTCATGGGTGCGCCAGCAGAAAGCGCTGATGGCCGACAAGCCCTTCTTCATGTACTTCGCACCCGGTGCCGCGCATGCGCCGCATCACGTACCCAAAGAATGGGCGGACAAATACAAAGGTGAGTTCGACCAGGGGTGGGACAAACTGCGCGAGGAAATCCTCGCCCGGCAGAAGAATCTGGGCGTCATTCCGCAGAACGCCGAGTTGACCGCGCGGCCGAAGGAGATTCAGGCCTGGGATGAACTCGACCCGAAGATGAAGCCTATGCTGGCCCGCCAGATGGAGGTCTTTGCCGGATTTATGGAGCACACCGACCATCATGTGGGTCGGCTGATCGACACGCTCAAGGATCTCCAAATCCTGGATGACACCCTGATTTATCTGATCATTGGGGACAACGGCGCTTCCGCCGAAGGCACGCCAAACGGCACGTTTAGCGAGTTACTCGTGGGCAACGGATTTGCTGCCCTCGAGACCCCGGAGTTCCTGATCGAGCACATCGACAAGTTCGGCACCCCGGAGGCATACAACCATTATGCGGTGGGCTGGGCGCATGCCACGGACACCCCATATCAGTGGACCAAGCAGGTGGCGTCGCACTGGGGCGGGACGCGCAATGGTACGATCGTCCACTGGCCCCAGGGCATCAAGGCGAAAGGCGAGATCCGTTCGCAGTTCTCCCACGTAATCGACGTCGCCCCAACCATACTCGAAGTGGCCGGTCTGCCGCAGCCGACGATCGTGAATAGTGTGCAGCAGGCGCCTATGGAAGGCGTCAGCATGGCCTACTCGTTCGACGACGCCAAGGCCGCGGAGCGACATGAGCTGCAGTATTTTGAGATGTTCTGCAACCGGGGAATCTACTACAAGGGCTGGAGCGCGGTGACCCGGCATTCGACACCTTGGGTATTTGCCGCCAAGCTGCCCGCCTTTGACGACGACGTGTGGGAACTGTACGACGGCAACAAGGAGTGGACCCAGGCGCACGATCTGTCGAAGGAGATGCCGGAGAAGCTGCACGAACTGCAGCGGCTATGGTTGATCGAGGCGGTCAAGTACAACGTGTTACCGATCGACGACCGCAGAATCGAACGCTTCAATGCTGACATGGCTGGCCGGCCGCAGCTCGTCAAGGGCGACTCGCAACTGCTCTTTGGCGGGATGGGAAGATTGAGCGAAAACGCCGTCCTCATTATGAAAAACAAGTCGTTCTCCATCACCGCCGAGATTGAGGTGCCATCGCAGGGAGCTGAAGGCGTCATCCTTGCCCAGGGCGGTGCGTTCGGTGGGATGAGTCTTTACACCAAGGCCGGGAAAGCAAAGTTCGCCTATAACTTCCTGGCTCTTCAAACTTTCATTACGGAGGCAAGCCAGGCAATTCCGGCCGGTCAGCACCAGGTGCGTATGGAATTCGCCTACGATGGCGGCGGGTTAGCCAAGGGCGGCAACGTTAGCCTTTATTACGACGGCAAGAAGGTCGGGGAAGGACGAGTTGAACGCACGGTTCCAATGTTGTTTTCCCCAGATGAAACGACCAATGTTGGCCGCGATTGCGGCACAGCAGTCAGCTCAGACTACAAAACCAGCAGCAGCGTCTTTAACGGAAAGATCCACTGGGTGCAAATCGACGTGGGTAAAGACAGCCATGACCACCTGATCAGTCCGGAGCAGCGACTGAACCTGGCGATGACGAGGCAGTAATCAAGATGGTCGACACAGGCGGGCGATTCCACCCGTCCGCCTGAGCGTTCCCACCTTCCGCGAAATCGAATTCCAGATCTTATACGGCAGTGGCGGCCAAAATTGTGTTTATGCTTGCGCCAGACGGTGCACTTGTCGGCCAGTACAATCCATTGAATCAACGCCCATAGCGCCTCAAGATGTGGCTTCGCAAATCCTGCAGCAGCAGCTGCCTATCCTCGGGGTTGACCTTGGCGCTTTTCGCTGGCATGGCCTCAGAGATCTTTTGGAAGCTTACTAGTTTGGCTTCCATGTGTTCTTCCCCTTCCTTCTCGTTCCAACGAACCGTGATCATGCCGATCTTCAGTCCTCCGGTGCAGATCCAGTTGGCGTACCCGGGATCCTTCGCAGAAACGATGGCATTGAAGGGACAGACGAAGTAACCCCTATCGCGACTTACGGGGGTTACTCCAGCTGGTCCCCGTTTTGCCCCCGTTTTCCCGGCATCCCATCACTTGGCCGAATCGGCAAACCGGACAATTGAGGAGTTGCCGGCCGATACCGGCTCACGCACCGCCGACGGTTCCAATCGATGTCGTGCCCTGTTCCGCCTTTGGACCAAGCACCTCCCGCATTACGGTTGCGAGGTCTCGCAGGGCCTGCCCGCCATCGCCCGAATAGCTCGAGCCGTGCATGACAGCGAGCGTCTTCGGGTTATATTCCGCCAGGTTATGCAGCACCAGACCCGTGTGGTGCGTGTAGGGCACATAGTTCGCGAATGGGCCCGCTTCCGTCTGCACCAATGCGTCCTTACAGCGTTCGATGATGCTGCTGGAGGTGGTTGGTTCGAGTTGGTCCCACTGGTGGAAGAGATCGGAGCAGAACAGCGTCTTTTCTGATTCCTCGAACAGAACACCGGCGTCCCAACCGTGCGGCACATGCGGCGTGGGAATGAACCGGAACCTGTATCTCCCGGTCGAGAACACGTCGTCGCGGGTCAGCACGCGCGCAGGCCGCAGCGCAAAATCATTCACGCTCACCATTGCTCCCACTAAGCCGCAAACAGGTTCCGCCGCGGGTGCAATCTGGAGCCACTCGTTCAGGCCGCCACACTCATCCGATTCAAAATGGCTGAACCCGATATGCCTGATTCTCGATGGGTCCATCAACCGTGAGATCTCCTGCCGCAGGAGAGGAAACATCCCCCGCAACCCTGCGTGGAACAGCAGCGGCTCCTCGTCCCTGACCAGAAAATGGCTGAACTCCAGATTGATTTCAGGAACAAACACCGAAATCCTGTAGATCTCTGGCGCGATCTCTGTGATGCGAACCATTCTTCCTCCTCAGCGTGCCGCGACCAGTATAGGCAAGAGCCAGTTCCTCCGGTGTCCGTAGTTCCGTAAAGCCGCAAACGGGAGTTGCGCTTCGCTGCGAGTAGACGGGTCGATTGTAGGTGCAACTCCCAGTGACCAACTTCGGACCAGGGCGCATCTCCACGATTTACCAGGGTGGAATTGTGCTTAGACAGCACGGCATGAGGGATGCAACAGGTCCCTCAAGACAGTGCTTCGAATGCGGTGATGATAATGTCTTCGGTTATCAGTTCCGGCGTTTGAAAATACGTGAAGAGCAAGCCTGTAGTCATTGCATCCAGTATGCGAACAAACTTCTCGGCTGACGTGGGCAGCTCTCTCGCCGATACGACCTTCAGTAATTCCTTTGCCATGCGCCGATAGGTGGCCGCGTTCTGCTTTGTCAGATGGGACCGCATCGACTCGTGCGTCAGCGCGTATAGTTGAAATGCAGTCGCAGCGGCGGCCTGATTTCGACGAGCCCGTGCCTCTTTGGCGACCGTTTCGCCTAAGATGTGCAACTGTTCCTTGAGGCTGGCGCCGGGCTTCAATGGCGGGACAATCGGTTTCCAGCGCGACGCGATAAGGGCCAGGAAGAGCTCCTCCTTGTTCTTGAAATTGCCATACACCGCGCCTCGGGTCATTCCGGCGCGTGCGGCGATCTCTTCGAGCGGTGCCCGGTCGTAACCCTTTTCGCCGATAACTGCCGCCGCTGCCGAGATGAGTTTCTCTCTTGTACGTGCGCGCTTGCCGCCCCCGGCTCGATCGACCACATTCACCCCCACTTGTCGCGCTACTCCATAAAATACACTCGTGCATTTTATACAACAATGTATTATTATGCTCTTCCATGACCTCAAGCTGGCAATGGGATCTAGTGATCGCGTTGTTCGCCGGGGCCGCACTTCTCGCGGCGGGCTATATCTATGAGAAGGCTGCCGAATGGAAGGAAAAGAAGGTTCATCCGGCCTTCGGGCGGCTAGTCGCCGTCAGTGACCATAAACTTCACTTGTTTTACAAGGCAAGCGTCGGCCCTACCGTCGTGATCGAACAGGGCGCAGGAGAGCCATCGCGGCTTTGGTGGCCCGTCCAGGATAAAATCGCCGAGTTTGCCGGCGTTTGTACTTACGATCGAGCTGGTTACGGTTGGAGCGAGCCGGTTGCGGCGAGACGCACAATTGCCGAACGCGCCGAAGAACTCCACACTCTGCTCGCCAACGCAGATATCCCAGGACCTTACATTCTGGTGGCGCACTCCTACGGCGGCTTCATTGTCCGGTGCTTCGCCCGAAACTATCCCGATCAGACGGCAGGACTGGTACTCGTCGATACACCCGAAGAATCGGCGTTCTTCCGACCAGAGGTTCTCAATTTCTATGCCCGGCTTAGATTCATCAATAAGGCGGTTGAGCTTGTGGCTCGTTTCGGCGTGTTGCGGCTATTGGGTCAATTGTTTCCACTGGACCATGTGGGGTTCTCATTTGTGCGGCCGGCCGAGTATTCGGCGGCAGGAGATGATTTGGCCTCCCTGCAACTCGTGAAAGTGCCCATCGCGAATTTTGGAGGCGGGGGCAGTCTCGACGATTTGCCCCTTGCGGTGATCACGCATGGCCAGCCTTTTCCGGGACCATTTTCCATTCTCGAGAAGGGCTGGGGTGACGGTCAAAAGCGGCTGGCCGCGCTATCAACAAATAGTCTACTCATCCGGGCGAACAACAGTAACCACATGATCCAGGTTGATGAGCCCGGACTCGTCGTGGATGCGATTCGTCGCGTCCATGAAGCCGCCTGCAACAAGGTGCGGCTCGCTGGTGACGGACCTTCCCAGGAGTTGTCCGCGGTTTGACCCTTAAGGGTCGCCACGTTACGGGCCTATCGCCCATCCGAAGCAAAAATAAGAGCTTTTGCAGTGGACTTCCACTTGCCTCCGGTGTGAAACTTCTCGGCATCAGAGGTTTGCGTCGATTCGATGGGGTCGCCGCGTGGGGCACTCACCAGGAACTAAGAGACCTGTGATAAGGAGCGCACTCTATGGAGCCTCGTCGCTTTTTTCTCTCCCGCCTAGCCGGTTTACCACTCCTCGCGATGGCCGCGGCGGCCGGGGTGAAGGCGCAAGTACAAGGTCAAACCCACAAGCCGCTCAAGATCATGATGAAGAGCGCCTGGGGCTCGGACGACCCGACCAAGGCGGCATTTCCGTTTTCGCACGGACTCGCCCTCGCCGAGGCGGGCCACGAGGTGCAGATCTTTCTTCTTGGAGAAGCGGTCGTTCTGATGCGCAAAGTCGTGGCCGAGGCCGTCACGCCCGTGGGTTGGCCGAAGGTGGCCGAGACACTGGACAAACTCGCGGCCAGGCATATTCCGATTTATGCCTGCGGCGCCTGCTCCCGGGCTCGTGGCGTAACCGAGGCCGATCTCAGCAACTACGGAGCGAAGTACGGAAATCCCACAATCTTTGTTTCTCTCGTGGAATGGGCTGACAAAGTGATTACGGAATAACGGCAAGATCAAGCGCGATTTCTCCAGGACCAGAGTGGGCAATCGCCGTCGCCGTAATCGCCTGAGCCCGGTTGTGTTTATCAGCGGTTTGCAACGGTGTTTAACGATCGCTGGACGCAAGAGCCCGGTGCCCGTCCGGGATCGCTCGTAGCGGCGTTAAATGAACTCGTCCGCGGCGGAAGTGGCAGTTCCCGGGATCGGCAACGTCAATCCGACGCGCCGCATCTGCGGGAATGAGTTGAACGGCGATGGCCCTTGCTTCGACATCGCCTTCGTTCCGGAGGTTGTGTACGTGTTCACCACCGGGGTCGACAAATCCCATCCCCTCTGTGTATACGTGAGGTCTGCACTCGGGATCGTGCCCTTCATAGTCCGTCAAGGTCCCTTGCGTGACGATGATCAGGCTATGCCCGGGGTGCATGTGCCAGCCAGTGCTTCCGCCAGGCGTCCAGGTATTGCTTTGCACATAGACGTCTGACAATCCCTTTGTCTGTTGCAGTGACTGCCAGGCTTGCTGGTCCCCGGGCGCCTTCTGGCCGCGCGGAAAGGTACTAGTGACTTCAATTTCGCGAAAGTGGCCCACAGCGAGCGCGGTGCTCTGGTACCCTTCGGCCTCCGTCGCCAAAGCCGTTCCTGAATCATAGAGAGCCGTGGCCGCGATGGTGACGCTAAGCAAAACGAGGCATACCAGGCTCTTTGGCATGTCGGCCCCCTTTCTTAGAGACCAGTGAGTGCAACGATAATCCCGCAGAGAACCACAGTCAGTTTGAGTATCACCTTCTGCTTTTATCGTGCCAAACGGCGTAAGGGAGGGGAGACTAAGACGGACCATGCCGACCCCTCCCAGAACCGCACTCCCCCTCCATCTATTTTTCTTCCTTGACGCTTCGAACTACGCCCGAGAGGGGACGGATTCCCATAAAATCATCCCACTGGTGGTTCATCAACCGGCTCATCGATTGCCGAATGGGCTGTCTATTGCACGCGCGACGCCATGGATGGCCTGCTGCCCGAAATGTGTAGTCGCAGGCCCCCCGAACACCAGCGTAATGTTCGTATTCGGAAGCGAATACTTGACATCATCCCCCCCGGTGACACAGACCTGCAGCGTGGATGAAGGTGGATTCGTCTCGAAAGGAGCGTTGTTTCCATTCCCCGTCAAAAGGCTGACTGTTCCGTTCAACTGAAAGCCCATTTTTGGGGGAGAGGTGGCGTATGTGGGGCAGCCAGTCATGTTCCAGGTGATCTTAATGTTCGTCAACGCGATGTGGTGCGTGTGAGCGCCTGCACCGCCCTTCGTCGCATCGAGGACACCTGCTGTGGTTCCGTAATCGGACATCGTCATATCCGCAGAGAAGTCGGCGGTGCCCCGTTGCGCGTTGACGTCCATTGACCATTGGCCGTGCATTTCGTATGGGCTGCCTTTGATATTCGGATCCAGGGGTGAATAATCGTTGATCAGGCCGGTGAGGTGCACTGGCCAGCTCTCCTGGGCCAAAGCACAGGTACCTGAAACCAACGAGAGCAGTGAAAGCACGCGTACCGCCGAAGCCAGGGTTTTGCATTTCATAAAAGACCTCCAGTTTGAGATTCGCTTGAGACGCACGGAAACAATGGGACATCTGTCGGGTGCCTTCAAACGGTAAGGTGCAGCAGTACAGGCGTTTCCCTGGATTGCCGTCGAATGCCGTCGAATGCCGTGCCGTCGTAGAGCAGGGGTACAATCTGGTTCCCTTCCCGGGTTCGTGACGTTTGCGGACCAACCAGGAGAGCACGATGGGCGAACCATCCCTTCGAACACCGCTATCCGAAGACCGGCTGGATTCGTGGAAAGAAATTGCGGCCTACCTCAACGGGACGTGAGGACGGTTCAGCGCTGGGAGAAGCGGGAGGCGATGTGCCCGTCCACCGTCACCTGAATGACAGGATTGGCTCGGTGTACGCGCCGGGCCGACCTGGATGCGTGGATGCGCGGCAAGCATTGGAGCAAAAGCGGGCAACTGGGCTCGCATTAGGGCTATATCCGTTTGTCCTGCTTTCTTTGCTTTTCTTTGCAAACGCAGGTCACGCTTCGATCCAGTCAGCGCCGAGCGAGACCCGCGATTGCCAATCAGGATTTAACTTACTCAACGCTCTGGAATCCGGTTTCCATGGTTACTCTGGTTCCGGTGACATTGCCCTGCACGTGAGCGAGCACATTGCCCGACTCGTCCCACTGAACGACGGTGAATTTTCCCGTGGTTGAATCCCCGTTGGCATCGAGGGTCAGCCATTGCTGAATGCGGGCGGGACCGACGAGGGTGGTGCCTGTGGAGTCGTACGAGACTCCAAAGTGGTTCAACTGATAAGTCCGCGCGCCGGTTTTTATCCATTCACCGAGGCAAACATCGCCGGTTATGGGAGCACGCAGGCCGGAGACATTGATCTCGGTGCCGTCACTGTGCCACTGAGAGTAGGAAGCGTCAAACTCGCTGCCGACCGGGAATTCACTACTGCTACCGGCTTCGGCGATCCATTTCTCTTTCCAGGTTCCGACGATGCTGGGTTCGTGACGGGGTGGCAGCACTCGTCGTCGATGGTGAGAGCCGCCAATACAAGTCGCGGCGAGCGCGATCTGGGGCTGCCAACTGGCGGCGTGTGGCACTGGATGATAGAGGCCGCAGCCGGCATGGGCGTAGGGAGCAAACATGGTTGCGAGTGCCAGCGCGCTCAGCGCCGGCACAATTTTCCAATTTCCTGATTTCATGACTTCCTCCTGGGCCGGGGAATTTGCCGGCTCGAATGAGATAAGACCCGATTCGAGTTCGGGGGACAATGCAGGAAGATGAATTAAGAGGTGAAGAAAGCTGAAGGCGTAAGTCGCTGAAGCTGGGAGAGATTCCTCCGTCCAGGCTTTTGACCAGATGCTATACTTCAGCCACGCTGCGGGGGAGACAGTGCCCTTTGTCGTCTATCAATTCGGCGACTTCAGCCTCGATTGCGGCAAATTTGAGCTCTGCCGCAAAGGCCGCAGGCTCAAGATTGAGCGGAAGCCTCTCGAACTTCTCGTCCTCCTGGTCACCAAACACGGACAAGTTGTTACCCGGGATGAAATTGCCCGATGCCTTTGGGAGCGGGAAGTCTTCGTCGATATCGAACACGGAATCAACACGGCAATCCGTAAAATTCGCCAGGTTCTTGGTGACAGTTCGGACCTGCCGCGGTTTGTGCAGACAATCTCCGGCTCTGGTTACCGCTTCATCGCACTCGTTACGGCCGTTGAGCCAGAAGTCACCGAGCCAACTCAACCTTCTGGGGATCCGGTCGACCTGCCTCCGGTCGGCCTGCTCTGGTCCACCGGAGATCTCTGCTACGCCCGTCATCCCAACGGCTGCCAAACCCCATCACAGACTCTGGGTGGTGACTGCCCTCTGTGTCTGCGTGCTGGTTATCATTTCTGATACTCACCCTCGGCCCGCATCCGCTGGCTGCCCGCTTCCTCGATCGAGACACTCACGCTGCGATCGCCTCGCTCGCCGTTCTCCCTCTCAACAATCTCTCCGGCGATCCTAATGAGGAGTACTTCGCCGACGGCATGACGGACGAACTGACGACCATGCTCGCCAAGGATTCCACCCTGCGGATCGTTTCCCGCACCTCCGCCATGCAATTCAAGGACGCGCACCGGTCGCTGCCGGAAATCGCCCGCGCCCTCAACGTTGACGCCATCCTCGAAGGCTCAATCTCGCGCTCGAGTAACCGGGTGCATATGACCCTGCAACTTATCCGCGGTGACACGGACAATCATCTATGGGCCGAAAGCTACGACCGCGACACCAACGATGTTGCTGTGCTGCCCGACTATGCCGCCAGAGCCATCGCTGCTCGCTTGAACAGTGCAGACGCCGCCTGCACGCCAACGCCCGCTACATCAAACCGGAAGCTCACGACGCCTATTTGCGTGGCCACTACTATTGGGTCGTCGGACGAAATGAAGATGCCGGCAGGTACTACCAGCAGGCCGTCGATATTCAGCCCGATTATGCCCTTGGTTGGACCGGGCTGGGCGATTATTACGCAATGAGGGCACTCAGCGGTGAAGTTGGATCCCCTCCAGGCGTTGCCGCAGGCGGAAGCCGCGCCAGGAAAGCGTCGAACTCGACGACAGTCTCCCACGAGCCCATGCAACTTTGGGAGGCATGATCTTTTTCAACCGTGGTGATGGCGTGCAGGCACTGAATGAGCTTACCCGGGCCGCAGAATTGGATTCTCAGCGATGGCGAGGACTTTCCACCTGCACGCGAGGGTTCTCTGCGCACTGGGCCGCTATGACGAAGCTATCGCGGTGCAGAAACAGTCCACAGCGATCAATCCCTTCGAGCATCCGGGGGCGATGGCGGAGATATACAGGTGCACCCGGCAATTTGATGCTGCGATCAGTGATGGCGAGATGCGCCTGAAAGACTTTCCTGCGGCTGCCGATATTCTCGGAGAACTGGCTGATGGCTATCACTGGAAAGGTATGGACAAAGAGGCCGTTGAAATGCTCGCCCGCCAGATTTCAGCTGAAGGAGATCTTCCCCTGTCGGCCGCTGTTCGCCGTGCATTCGAGACCGGCGGATACGCTGCAGTGGTTCGTTGCCAGTTGGCTGCAGTGGAAAAGAGGGCGCGAACCGCGAGAGTTTCTACTTTCGAGCTTGCAGACCTGCACGGGAGGCTCAGTGAGCACGATGAGACTCTTGCCTTGTTGGAGCAAGGTGTAAATGAACGCGATCCACTGTTGCTGTTGCTGGCTCAATCGGACCCCGCTTTCGACTTTCTCCATGCCGACCCGCGCTATCGCTCCCTCATCCAGAAGATGGGCTTGCCACGATGTACTGAGAGATTCAGGGCAGGGGCCGGTTCGCTACGCGACTCGTTCTGGCTAGGCCATCCGCTTATACACCGCAAGGTAGGGTTGGTTGGATAGCGTCTCGTTAAAGCCGGGGTATAACCACGCGGAACCTTCCTCGTCCTTCAGCTCGAAGTAATACTGCAATGGGTATTCGGAGTCGGTGTATTCGGCCGGAATCGCTCCCGAAAAATGGCCGCCCTGGCCGCTCATGGCGGCGGATTTCCAGCGTTCTGCCTGATTGACATGCCGGTAGCAGAGGTTGACGCTGCTCACTCCCCCGGTCGGCGGCGCGATACCCAGAGACAAGGAAAGCGGTTGTCCCGGCTCAAAGAGATCCGGCGGTGTGTGGGCACACTGTGCGCCGGGCCGGCGGGTGCGGTTGGCGGCAGCGCGCATGGCCTTTGCGATGTTCTGGCTCGCGGGCGCAGCGGCGGGTGACCCCTGTACTTTGGCGCGCATCGCTGCCAGATCGGTATCGATGCCGGCCAGACGGTCGCTCCAGTGTCCGCGTCGCTTGGGCACGCCACCGTAAGAGACGTTCGATCGATAGACGCGAGCCGCACGCGCGGCCATCGCTGCCCATGCATCTCTTGCCGTCTGATACTGCGCGGCTGCGCGTGTGCCCGCCTCAGCATCGCCGGTCTGCTGCCAGATTTCAAACAGCACCGCGCTGCGCAGCTTGTGCGCAAAAAAGGTTCCCAGGCCAATCTGGATAAGCACATCCTCTTCGATGCGCCGGAACTCAGGCGAAGTGCGCGAGCGGCTTCCGCGGCGTGCTTCGTCCAGAGACGCACGCGATGCCGTAGTGCAATCCTCGATCCATTGCGCCACCTCAACGGGCGGGTACTTCGCGCTGGGTTGATCCGCGAGCAAAGCCCCTGTGTACTCGACGACGGTCGAGAACATCTGCGGGTCCAGCGGGCTTACCGTTGCGAAGATCTTGGGGGTAGGTGTGTCGCCGTACGGGGAAGGTTCGCTGCCCTGCACGATCGGCATGTTGGTCGGCATTTCGTACCAGAGATCGTGATTGCTCGCCGAATCCAGATGAGCCGAAGTAAGCAGAGGCAGGATGCGGCTGGCGCTGGCAAGGGAGGATTCGATGGCGATGGCGCCGCCTCCAAAGCCGGAGCGAAGGTACCTGCGCCACGTCTCAGCATCGGCATCAGGATCATAAAGTTTGCGGCCCCAGACGCGATAATAGTACTCATACTTTTGCCAGTCGGCTTTTGGGTCGAGCGACGCGTCGACATACGCACAGCGGCCACCGGCTACTCCCGAACCTTCCCGGCCTTTGAATGTCAGTGGCTCCATCAGGTCGAGGCCTGCAGCGCCGCAGAAGCTGGCCGAGCGCGAATAGGCGGCTGCCATCTCCGGGTCAACGGAGAGAAGGTGACGCTGGGTTCCAGGCCACGAGCGAAAGAGAAGGCGATACCGGGCGCCCTGGTGCAGAAAGTCCCCGTATCCGTAACGGGTAAAGAGCCTCGATCCGCTGCTGAGGCTGAACAGCGCCGATTCTGTCTTCGTCAGGTTGGCGTGCGGAATCTCAAGGGCGCGGATGTCGGCCTGCTGATAACCGAGGCTCTGATGTTCTGCAGAATACTTGGCGCCCAGCTTCACCGGCATTTCTGTAGCAGTGGCGATGTCAATCATCGTCTGATTCACACCCTTGGCGTGCATATCGATCTCTATCTCTCGACCGGCGCCTGAGATTGCTTCGAAGAGGGTCTTCCAGAAGGGATAACTTCCCTCGGGGATGCCGCTTTCGCCGTGTACACGCAGGGTGAGTCCCTGAATTTCCTTGCACTCTTTCAGAATGACAGCAAGCGCATCGCGGCAGTAGCCGGCATGCGTTTCCGGCGTAAGTCCTTCGATCTGGTGGTAGGCATTCGGACTATCGGTCCATTGGTAAGCGTGAGTCCAAATGCCGAGCTGAAAATGCAAACCGCGGGCTCCGGTTTCCGCAGCGATGAAGCGGAGCATTTGGAAATTGCGGTCGCGCTCTGCTTTGCTGACGGGCAGCGGCGTAGGCAGCCGGGTGCCATCCGGCGCGGCGAGCTGCATGACGCGAACGTCGGGATATCCCGGTACGTCCACGAGGTAAGGGTAAGGGAGATGGAGATAGTCGTCCGTTACTCCCCTGGGGAAGTCGTACTCCAGGCCATAGGCCATCGTAAAGCGATTGAACCGATTTGCGGCGATCGAATCGAGATATCCGGTCCAGAAGGTTTTGTCGTAATACCAGGATTTATCTTCGAGTTCGGAACAGAAGTAGCGGCTGACGCAGCGCACCTCGTTGGCAGGCTTCTCCTCCACCACATCTGTGAGGCGCAGAGCTTCTACGGGACTTGAGCCGTAACGAACGCGGTCCGCGAGCTCGAGCAATCCATAGACATAACCTCGGACGTCTGCTCCGGATACCAGAAGTGCGGGCGTGCGGCCTGCCATTCCCGGGGAGAGACGCAAACTTTCCGCCGCGGTGAGGGGCCCGGCTTTGGGAAAACCCTTGGCGAGTTGCGACTCGGGACCCGCGGCAACGATACATAACGAAGCGCCGGTGGCGGCCTCGGGGGAGGACGCTATGTCGCAGGCTACGTCCTTCGCAGCTAGCGCGTGACGCAGCTGCTCAGCGGCTCTCTTTGCCGGCCCGCTCGAAGCCGCGGCGTTTGCTGGATCGACAATCACCGCGAAGCGTTCAGACGATGCTGCAAAAGCGCGGTGCGAAACTCTGCACGCGGTTGCGGCACCGGCCAATTTCAAAAAGTCTCGGCGATCTACATTCGAGAGAGCATCAGGCTTCATCACTCATGGTCCTCGGTGCTAGTGGTCTCAGCGCCTCCAGGCCGACGGAAGCGTGGCTGACGTGCTACGCAGGAAAAATTATCACGAGACAATCGCATACGTTAATTGCACTCGACGTTGATTAGGGGAAATTCAGTCCGTCCTCGAACAGGCCCCGTCCCCGAATAGGCCTGAGACCTCTCCTGCTTTGGCCTTCTCGTCCAAAAGCCTTCCAGCCTTGTGTTATTTCAGTGGGATCCTGAAGAGATTTCTTTGTACCGTCACCCGGCTATAGGCATATACGGAGGGATTGGGACCAGGCGCGAACATCCGCATTCCCGTCGTGTCAATGTCCGCGACCACATTCAGCCCCTTAACGTCATCGACGGATTTCAGGCCAGACGGCGGCAGCATAGGGAGATCCTTGCCAGGCGGGCAAGCCGATCACGATCGTTTTTCCGCCACCCATCTCGCCAACGCTCGCGGAATCTTAGATAGAGAAACTTACTACCGGGTCCCCACCCTGCTTCACAATAACTGCAGATGCGAGTTTGAGACCCTCCTTGTACCGGGCGGGCTATCAGCTGGGGCAAAGTCCGTGAGCAACCACTCGCCACGGGGCGAAATACCTCTGAACTCCGCAAGGGGTTCGGGTTTCATCTTGTCGGGGTACGGTTTCATTCGGTCCGATCCTGTACAAGAATTCCTGGCCGCCTTCACGCGCCACAAAGTAAATCTCTCCTTCGGTTCCAAAAGATGGCCATTGAGCGACAGACGAAGTTAGCTGCTTTGGGGATGTACGACGGTCGAGCGGCGGCTAACCAAACATGCGAAGCTCCTTGCCCATCTGGAGCCGTGAACGCGACCGCGTTCGCCATCGGGCGCGATGTCGAACTCAGTCATGGAAACGCCTGGTAGAACTGCCACACTCCGGCCGGAATCCAAATCCGCCATCCAGAGCTCTCCCGAGCAGAAACGCAAGGGAATCTTGCTTCCGCACCAGATAAAACAGTCTCTTTCCGTCCGCCGAAAAAACGGAATGACCCGTGAGAGCCGCCAAATCCCAAACCATTCACGCTGGCAAAGCCTTCTCCGGAGATCTGGCGGTCACCCCGGGAGTCGTGTAACCAAACAGTACTTTCCCGGATGCCTGCCGAGGTCACCAGTGTTCGGCCATCCGGAGAGAGGGCGATGCCCTCTTCTTCTGTTGGGCCGAAGGTCATTTGTTCCGGCGTCGCCGCGCGGAAAACGCTGGCGCCAGATATGGTATCCATCCCCGGCATCCGCGCTGAAGTACATCATCTTGCCATCGGGACTCCAACCCGCGTAGGTGCAACGCGCCGGCGCCGGACCGGCCGTATCACCGTGGTGTTCCCATCAAAAGGAAGCACACGGCATGGCCGCCAACCTACTACTGTCCATCTCCGAAACGCAGAATCCATTTACCATCTGGGGATACCCAGGAGCGGTGCGCCATACCCTCCATATCGGCCGGCAGATATAAATCGCGCTCTGCCGCTCGACTCTCCAAGGCGGTGGCGATGCCCATGTGAAACCCTGTTTTGATTTCCGAAAACACCACGTGTTGCCTGTCAGCCCAGGTGAGCGCGGCCGCATTCGGCAGAAGCTTTTGCGGTTCACCGCCCAGGACCGGCACAACCCAGGTAGTCCATCCGAAACTCTGTGTCTGTGGCCGTGTAAGCAATGCGCGATCCGTCCGGCGAAAAAACCGGAGCCATCTTCCGTAGATCGTCATGAGTAAGCTGAACGGGCTGGCCATCCGGCAACATTTTTACGTAAATCTGGCCGGGTGTGACGAAGGTTTCCGGGCCCGCGAATGAAGGCAATCATGTGCCCATCGGCTGACAACGCCGGCGAAGTTGCCGAGTCAGGCAAAATTGGTGATCTGCACCCACGGGTTGCGTGAGGGGCTGCTGGTGCGATGCCAGGGAGTAGGAAAAAGAGCGCGACGCAGGCAGTTGCGAGCAGCGACGACGAGGGCGCCGGCCATCGCGGCCGAAGGCCAGCGCTTTTGTGGGCTGGTCTCCTGGCGGTTTACTTGCGTGCGGCGGCACGGGGGCGTATCTCCACCGCCGGGCCGCATCATGGGGCTCCACGATTTCGACGGGAGCGATCAGACGATACCCACGGCGTGGCAGGGTCTCGATGAACCGCGGATTCTCGGCGTCATCTCCCAACGCGCTCGCGCAGTTTATTCACGGCAGTGTTAATGCTGTGTTCAAAGTCAACGAAGGTGTTGGTGGGCCAGAGCTTCTGCTGGATCTCTTCCCGGGTCACCACTTCGCCGGGCCGCTCGAGGAGCGCGGCAAGAATCTGGAAGGGTCGTTCCTGTAACTTGACCTTGTCGCCGTTGCGCCGCACTTCACCGCATCGAAGATCAACTTCGAACTCTCCGACTCGGAGGCGCGCGGATCCCGTGGCTGGTACAGGCATAGCGGGGCTCACCAGCGTTTGAACCTTAATTCTAATTGGGAAGTCAAGCTGGAAGCGGTATGGACGCGAGTTGAGCGGGGACAAGGCTGGCTCCCCGCCAGTTTACCTGCGATTTACCTCGAAGTTATACGCAGTCTATTGCTGCCGGCGGTTGCCTGCGCGAAGTTTGAAGTGCGCGAAGGCCGCGAGCCGAACGCGCAGGTCAGGCGGAGTGGCACGACGTGCCGGCACAATAGCGGGGCCGTCACACAGGTAGCGCGATCATTCCGCCCGTCCCGAACTCAAGGAGACTGGCATGAAACTCAAAAGGATAGTCGCAGTACGCGCTTTGGCTGGAGGCGTTTTCGCGCTCCTGGCTTTGAATCCCGGCAACATCACTCGTCTGACCCCCTTTGCCTTGGCTCAGGGTCAGAGTGCACACTCCGCTTGTATCCCCGTGGGCGGGGCTCTGATCACTAATATCGGGGCAATCGCGGGCGTCACCAACCTGGGCCCGGTATCGGGTGATCTGAGTGGCTCGGTGGCAGCCACTATCCTGGGGCAGAACAGCAACGGCAGCTACAACGTGCAGCATTATTGGGTCACCGCGGCGGGCGACACGATCACGCTGAAAGTGGCTGTGCTGACCCCCACCTATCCCACAAGCGATAAGAGCATCGTGGCCGTCCCCTGGGGAAACTACAGATCGGACATATCCGGAGGAACCGGCAAGTTTAACAACGCCACGGGTTATCTGGATTACTTCGGGATAGCGGATTTTCAACAGAATACGTTGGTGTTGCGCTATCGCGGCGAGGTCTGCTACGCAGACTAAGCGCGGACGCCCAACGAACGACAGGGCACAAGGTTCTGCATGGTGAAATGCACCGACATGATACCTATGCAATTTTAGTTGTACGCCCGCAACACTGGCCGTGGGTTTGCGTCCTGGAGCGCGGCGCGCGATGGGTCTCGACTTTGCAGGTTAGTCGGGTCGACTTTCCCGCGTGTTGATTTGCTTGCCGGCTCCGTAACGCAGGCCATCCACCAGTAGTTCGACCATCTTTCGCGCATAGGCGGGCTCTTCGCCGTGAGCTCCGTGGCAGAGGGTTGCGACTGCTCGTAGCAGGTCGTCGGCTTCCATAGCTGGACGCACGACCTTCGCTCGAACGGCCGCATCCAGGAAGTCGGAGATATGACGGCCGCAGTCGTTTGCCGAGGAAAGAAGAACGGTAGGCCGGGCGATGAAGCGCTGGTGCGAGCCCTCGCTTAGTAGCGATGAAGTCTACGTAGCGTTGCATCCAGCGAGCCAATGCCTCACCAGGCTCGTACTTGCTCGCGATCACTGAAGCCGCATCCGCGCAGGCGTCCATCTGGCTCTTAAATACGGCCACGATGAGATCGGATCGCTGCGGAAAGTGACGGTAAACCGTTCCCAAGCCGACGCCCGCGCGCTCCGCAATCTCGCGAACCGGAGCGTCTACTCCTGACTTTGCAAAGACTTCCATAGCCGCCTGGAGCAATGAATCCATCTTGCGCAGTCCATCGGCACGCTTGCGGCGAGGCTTGCCGGCCTCCTGCTTCTCCGTTTGTGCTGTCATACGTCTCTTCATGGACAGAACCTTGCAAACGGAACATTGTTCCGTTTATTATCTGGAACAGCGTTCCGGGTGGTTCCAGAATAACAGGGGACAGCCGCACGCTTGGAGGAAGATGACATGCAGGACAAACGTGTTGCTCTGGTCACTGGGGCTAACAAAGGCATCGGGCTTCAGATCGCGAAGGATCTTGCGAAGCATGGCCTCACTGTACTCGTCGGGTCGCGCAACCTCGCGAATGGAGAGACGGCGGCGAACCCGCGTTGGAGAGGATGCCCACGCCATCCAGCTTGACGTCAGGATCAGGCCTCGATCGCCGAGTGCGGCCGAGCGCATCCGGAAGGAGTTGGCCGACTTACGTGCTCGTGAACAATGCGGGCATACGTTTGAGGAAAGCCGGGCACTTCGTTTGAGGAGCGACTGAAGTCGAACATTCCGAGTTCTGCGTCGATCGACAATGTCCGCAGAGTCTTCGAGACGAACGTGTTAGGTGTATGGCCGTCACGCAGGCGATGCTGCCGCTCCTTCGGAGGCGCCGCGGACGATCGTGAACATCGGAAGTTCTTCCGGTTCGCTGACGCTGAACTCAAATCCGAACTATCAGCATCGCCATGTGTTCGGCGCCGCCTACAGTCCGTCGAAGACGGCCTTGCACGCGATCTCGCTGGCCTTCGCGCTTGAACTGGAGAAGACAAACATCAAGGTCAACATAGCGTGTCCAGGCTACACCGCGACCGATCTCAACAGCTTCCGCGGCACACGCACGGTCGAACAGGGTGCCCGAGAAGCAGTGCGCCTCGCACTGCTCGGCCCGGACGGCCCGACGGGCACGTTTTCAAATGAGGACGGCACAGTCCCGTGGTGATGTAAGTCGCCAAGGTATAACGCAATGATGTTCAATGAATGCCGGGGGAAATCGTAACCGCTATCAGGACGTAACCGCACACAGTCCTGCTGCCACATGGAGGAGAACATGCAAAACAAGCCCGTCGCCCTGGTCACCGGGGCTAATCAAGGAATCGGTCTGCAAATCGCAAAGGATCTCGTAGCGTATGGCTTCACTGTGCTGGTTGGGTCGCGCAATCTCGAGCGCGGCGAAGCTGCGGCCAAAGAAGTTGGGGCGAACGCCATCGCGCTCCAACTCGACGTGACGGATCAAGCTTCGATCACCGCCGCGGCGGAGCGTATCCGCAGGGGGCCTGGCCGGCTCGATGTGCTCATCAACAACGCGGCTATCTCGAATACGCGAAAGATACGGGCATGCCCATCCAGGAGTACACGAAGACAACCCGGCCGAGTAACGTATCCCTGGATGAGTTGCGCGCGGTGTGGGAGACCAACGTGTTTGGTGTCCTCGCCGTCACCCAGGCGATGCTACCGCTGCTCCGAGAGGCGCCCGCTGGCCGCATCGTCAACGTTTCGAGCGGCGTTGGCTCGTTGACTGCGAACGCGGAGGCTTCCGGCTCTCACGGCCCGGCGTCCAAGACGGCACTGAACGCGATCACTCTCGCCTTCGCAATCGAACTGGAGCCGGAAGGGATTAAGGTCAACGCCGTCTCGCCGGGCTTTACCAAGACAAACCTGAACGGCTATGAGGGCACGGAGACCGTCGAGCAGGGTGCGGCCGAGGCGGTGCGCGTTGCGCTGATCGGCCCGGATGGGCCGACGGGCACCTTCACCCGCACAGGAGGCGTGATCCCTTGGTGATTGGTAAGGCCACAAATATGCCCGTTGAGCCCACGAAATCCTGTCGTGCCGCTAAGGTTGAAAGGTGAGTTCGCCTTCGACGATAAGTGACGTTTCTCGTGGTAATCTTCGCTTTTCTGACAGAATCGTGATTGAGCAGGAGCTGAGATGAAGAGGATTTGTTATGCGGTTGCGATGAGCCTCGACGGTTATATCGCTGGGCCGAATGGTGAGGCGGACTGGATTCCCATGGATCCAGATATGGATTTCGCTGAATTGTGGTCGAGATTCGACATCCTTCTTATGGGACGCAAAACATACGAAATGGCGCAGACAGGTTTCGAGCAGTTCGGCACGCAGGGACCGGAGATCTTTGTCGCTTCCCGTACTCTGCGAAGGGAGGATGCTCCCAACGTTACGATAATCTCAGAGCTAACACTCGACGCTGTCGCGAGCCTGCGAGTGCAAGCGAAGAAGGACATTTGGCTCTTTGGTGGCGGCGAACTCTTTCGTTCGCTCCTGGCGATCGGAGCCGTTACTCGGTTGAGCCGCAGTGATTCCGGTTTTGTTGGGCGAGGGACTTCCTCTGGTGCCGAGCTATGCACAGCGGGTCAACCTGAAGCTGGTGGAACACAAACCCTTTCGGTCTGGAAGAATGTTGCTGAAGTACGACCTCCAGCACTGACGGCCTTGGCTAAAACTGGGAGTGTCGTATTCAGGTTAGTTCCTGAAAAGCACGGGTCATCGGTAAGTTCCACGTCGGAGAGTCGGGGCAGGCAAGTTACCGGAAATCCCGTTTCCGGGGAGGTTGGTCTAAAGGCACGTAAAGCCTGTTAGCGCCGTCTCTTTAAATTAGGTCTTAAGCCGAATTGCATTTTTCCTCGCCACGCGCCACTGCCTTCGCCAGGAAACTGGAGACCTGCTCTATGCGATAGAGACGTGCCACTTGGTTGATTACGACGACAGAAGCATCGGGTGGCCACTTGCTCCGCAACACCTCTAGAAAATCGTTGGGCTGCGGCATCCTACGGGCGTGGACTACTGCGTCCCGCTTCAGTTCAGCCCACCTGGCCGCTAGAGCCTGGGCTTTCTCGCCCGCCGGATCTTCAGCGAGAGCATCCTCGACGTCCCGAAAAAGGTCAACCCATCACTGAGAGGATAGATTACCGGATGATTTGTTGAGCGAGGCGACGAGTGTTCCATCGAGTGCCCCGTAGTATTTCCGACCGATCGCCTGGCCTATCAATTTGGCAACTTTTTCTAGTCGTTGTAGCGACGCATCTCTATCGCCACCCGAATCGAGGCCTAAACGATCAAGGAGGGCATCCTGTTCGGACAAGGGCCAGTTCTGGTGATCTTTCCATGCCTTAATGGCTCCAGCTTTAATGCCGGAATCGCCTCCAGTGGATACTTCTGCCAGAAGAACCCATTCCTTCGCTAGAAGTTGAACCGTTTCTTCTGCAGGATCCAGACCGAGGACCGCCTCTACCTTGGGGAAGAGCTGTCTCCAAGCATCCCTATTCGCCTCCAGCTTTTCGGCAGTGGTTTGCTTTCTTATGTGGGCTCTCTTCGCCCAAGCCTCGTCCGTGTAGTACTTGCGCATAAAACTCTCTTCTGGTTGCATTTCGATTACCTCGATGATTTGCCTCAAAAGGTACGTTTCGTCCTTTCAACTGCTTTCCACGGTGATGCTTAACCAGATTCATCCGGTAACATCCAGAGCGAGCACTGTCACGCCGCAAAGAAAAATGAGTGCCGCAGTTATCAGCGCTCTGGTGCGGCCTTTTTGGGCCGCGGCAGTGACAAGGCTTGCTGCCCGCCAATAGGACCACGCACCCAGGATCACCAGAAGAAGTTCCACCAATATTGAGCCTGTCCTGAACTGCCACAAACCGAATCCAAGCCTGGGAAGATTGCCAAGATTCCTGGGCAAAATGGGCATGTCGTGACGGTGGACGACCAGATCAAGCAGCCAATGAGAAAAAGAGACGAGCGCCAGCACGATAGCACAGCGCCTGCCCCATCGCACACCAAAGATGAGACCAAAGATCAAGGAAAGTACCAATGCACCAACCAGGGAATGTGTGTAATCGGCATGGATGATGTTTCCCCCATACCCACCTTGAAGGCCAGGAACCGGCTCCAACGTCTCAAGTTTCATCAGAAACATTGGGACGAATACGATATCGAGCCACACTGTTGCCAACATCAGGCACCAAAGCGGGACCCGCGGCTCACGTGACTTGGCAAAAGCGGCAAAGCCAAAGTGTCCTGCGATCATTGCCTGGCGCCCCTCGATCCACAACGCGGCCAAGGCAAACCTGCGTCGATCGCTCCGATGACAACTACGAAAAGAATGACCGCAAGAATGAATTGCATACCGCTTACCCTCCCGACAAATACCTGGTTGCGCGCTCGGGCTCCAATCAAACGCTGCGGCGACAGAATACCAGCCCGTCTGCGAAAAGCCGCCCATGAACTATAGTCAACTGTGTCTCATGTCAGATTTTGTCAACAATCATGAATTTCGTAGACCACGGTTGCGTGGGAAACTTCTGCTGCTGGGCTTACCGAAAGGCTGCAACCGCGTGCACATCAACATCGCGCGGTTTTCTTAAGAAAAATCGCACACGTGGTCGTCGCCAGCAGCGCGAAGCAGGAAATCCGGGTACGCTCTGTCGAAAATCAAGCTGCAACCTCCAGACTTTGAGTGGGTGGCCCAGGTCTCGCTTTTGAGACCTGGGCCACCCACTCTATATTCGTCCGCACTATTTTCATCATCTTAGGTGGGCCGAAGGCCCATCGAAACTCCGGTCGGGATGACAAAAGGGAGGGAAATGGACAGGAAATCGGATCAGGCGGAAATGCCCCTAAAGGCAAAGCGTGCCCTTCTGGGACCGCCGATCCTACAGGTATTCGATCTTTACGTTACCGTCGGATGTGTGGATGGTGAGCGGCGTGCCTCCGCCATTTAGTTTTCCGCGCAACTCATGGCCTTCTCCGCCGGACTGGTAATGGTCCGTAGTAATCGGAAGAGCGCAATCCACATTGCCATCGCTGGTATGCACGCTGAGGTCGGCGGCAAAGTTCTGGGGAACGCGAATGGTCACCGAGCCATCGGACGATTGAATGGTCGAGGCCCCAGCGAGCTTCGTTCCATCACGTAAGCTGAGGTCCAGCGTACCGTCACTGGTGTGCAGCGCAAGAGCGTGGAAGACGCCATCGACACTGAGGTTGCCGTCGCTGGTGCGGGCTTCAATGGCGCCATCGGCGTTGGTGATCTTCACCTGGCCATCACCGGACTTGATGCGCAGGTTGCCCGAGACACGATCGAGAGTCAGGTTCCCATCGCCAGTAGTCAGACTCAGGTCGCCCTGCAACCCGGATACAGTTACATTTCCGTCAGAGGTCTTGGCTTGCAGAGTGAGCTGGGCAGGGCTTTCGACAGTCACCCGGGTTTGCTCCCGATGCCAGACGATATGAGCGCCCAGGTGTGGCCGCTCCTTAAAGAGAAAGTGAACCTCATCGCCGCTTTGGCCCTCTTCCAGGCGATAGTCGCTCAGCTTTCGCCCCACCAGTTCGATGTGGATCCGGATTTCATGGCAGTCTCCGCAGGGGTGAAATTCAACGCCGCCATCCGCGGTTTCGAGGGTAAGGGTAGGCTTGCCGCTGACCGGATAGGTCCTGGACCAGGAGTGATCGGGGTCTTGCGCAAGGCCAGTCAACGAGGCGAAAACGGCGAGCGCGGCCAGTGGCAGAGCATATTTCGTCTTCATGGCATGGGATACGGAGTGGATGCGCAAAAGGTTCCTTGAAATTTCGGGATATCCAGAAGGAGTTCGTTGCTACGGAGCAGTCGTAAAGTGGCCAGCATTGGTGGTGGTCGAACTGCCCCCTATAAAAACGGTATAGTCAGCCGGCTCGACAACCCGTTGCACCTTGGCGTTGTAGAACGAAAGTTCTCCGAATCCCAGAGGAAAGTGAACCGCCTGGGATTCGCCTGGGTCGAGCGTAATGCGAGCAAAGCCCTTGAGATTGCGCACAGGCTGCTCGGTGCTGGCGCCTCGAACATTGACATAGCACTGAACGATCTCAGTGGCGCGGCGTTTTCCTGTATTGGTGACTGTGGCGGTTGCGACCACCGGCTGGCTTTTTTGATCGCGCGTCAGCGAGGCTGAGCTAATGGACTGCGTCGAAAGCGAAACATCGGAGTAACCGAACGTCGAGTAGGTAAGACCATGTCCGAAAGGAAAGAGGGCGTCATTCGGTACGTCGAGATAGCGCGACACGAACTTCATCTCCACGTAGCCGGGGTGAGCGGGGTCAGCGTGCTGGATGGGGCGGCCAGTCGGGAGCTGATTATAGTAGAGCGGCTCCTGCCCCACAGCGCGGGGGAAACTCATGGTGAGCTTGCCGCTGGGAGCTACATCTCCAAACAGGGTGCCGGCGATTGCGGGTCCAGTCTCGACCCCCGGGAACCAGACCTCCATAATTGCCGGTACATGCTGAGCGGCCCAGTCGAGCACCAGCGGGCGGCCGGAGAAAACGAGCAGGACGACAGGCTTGCCGGTTGCGACCACCGCCTCAAGCAACTGCTGTTGGTTCCCCGGCAAATCCAGGTGAACGCGCGACGCGGCTTCACCACTCATGTCGCTCGACTCGCCCAGGGCGAGGATGGCGACATCGGAATTCTGTGCCGCGGCAACCGCTGCGGCGAACCCGGAGTCGGAAGTCCCGGAGATCTCAGTTCCCTTCTCATAGGTAAGGATGGCGCCGCTTTGCTGGGCTCGCTCCGCCATGGTGGCGCGCAAGGTCCGCACATCGCCGAAATTGTTCGCCCCCGACCAGGCGCCGACCATGTCGCTGGCATCGTCGGCCAGCGGGCCGATGAGCGCGATCCTTTTGGTGGCCGGGTTTAAAGGCAGGAGCGCGTCCTGCGGCGCAGGATTGTTCTGCAGCAGCACCAAAGACTCCTCCGCCCCGCGGCGGGCTAGTGGGCGATGCTCGGCAACTGCTCCCGTTACCTCCGGGCCGTCAGTAAAAGGGTGTTCGAAGAGACCGAGCGCGAACTTCAGCCGCAGGACGCGGCGCACGGCTTCATCCACCACAGGCATCGGCACGCGGCCCGACTTGACCAGCGCCGGCAGCTCGGCGTCGTAGTAGTGCGACATCATGTCGATGTCGACCCCGGCCATCAGAGCCTTTTGGCTCGCCACGGCGGCATCGAGTGCAATGCCATGATGCGTAAGCTCCATGACCGCGGTGTAGTCGGAGACCACGGGGCCGTCGAAACCCCACTCGTCGCGCAGGATGGTTTGCATCAGAAACGGGTTGGCGGTCGCAGGAACCCCATTCAGCGAGTTGAAGGAGGACATCACGGTGGCTGCGCCGGCCTCAACCGCTGCGTGATACGGCGGCAGGTAGACCTGGCGCAACAGCAGTTCGCTCATGTCCGTGGTGTTGTACTCACGGCCGGCCTCGGCAGCACCGTAGGCGGCAAAATGCTTGACCGAAGCAGCGACGGAGCCTGGCGCCGAGAGGCTCTCTCCCTGATAGCCGCGGATATAGGCACGAGCGATCGCAGAACCCAGGTAGGGGTCCTCCCCCGCGCCCTCAGTGCAGCGGCCCCATCGTGCATCACGCGCGATGTCAACCATGGGGGAATAGACCCAGTCGACGCCTGCAGTGCGGGCTTCGATGGCAGCCATATGCGCGAGATCCGTAATCAGGGCGGGATCCCAACTGGATGCGGTGGCCAGCGGAACAGGAAAGATGGTACGGAAGCCGTGGATGACGTCGGCTCCAAAAAGCAGCGGGATATGCAGGCGCGTGTCGTCCACGGCAGCGTGTTGAAAATGGTTGGTAAGGCCCTGCCCAACCGTGTTGAGCATGGAGCCGAGTTGCCCCTTTTGTGCGAGCACGTAGCTGTCGACTCCTCCAGGCGCGGGCGGGTTCACGTTGAGGGCGGTCGTTGTGTTGCCGGTGGTGGGCGCGGGGTGCGCTTCGGTCGCGCTGTACTGCACCAGCTGGCCTATCTTCTCGTCGAGCGTCATTTGCTTGACCAGTGCATCGACCTTCCGCTCGATCTGCGGGCTGGCGAGCTGCGTATTGGAAGGTGGAACGTGCGACACCTGCGCGAGAGCCGGGGAGAGCACGACACTGAAAGAGAGAGCGGCGAAGAGAGTAGATCGACAGTAGGTCATACGCGACTCATCTAGGCTACTCTATCGTCCCTGAGACAAGGGGGGCGGCGTGAGGAAATCGCTGCAGCTTGCCAACGGTCGATTCGTCGTCAATCCTGGAGAACCCGGGCAAAAACATCGTGGTCGACGTTGCCGCCAGTCGCTACCAGGCCTATGCGTTTTCCGCGGATGAGCTGCCTCTCTTTCAGCGCGGCGGCCAGGCCGGCCGCACCTGCTCCCTCCACCACGTTGTGCGTATCGGTAAAGTAGTACCTCATGGCCATACGAATTTCTTCCTCACTCACGCGCACGATGCGGTCTACATTGCCAAGTATTACTTCAAGCGCAGCATCGTCGGGCACACGGCAAGCCATTCCGTCGGCAAGGAACGTGGTCACAGGAGCTGCGATCTTGCGTCCCGCCTCGAACGAGAGCGCATAAGCAGGCGCGCCTTCGGCGACAACACCCACAATCTTCGTCTTCAGTTTTAACCCGTTGCGAACCGCACAGCAGGAGCAGATACCCGAACCCTGCCCGATGGGCACGTAAACTACCTGCAGATCGGCCACTCGAGAAAAGAACTCCAGCCAATAGGTGGCGACTCCCTTGATGATGTCGCGATGATAGTTAGGAACGAAATGCCAGCCATGCTGCTGGGCAAGACTTTGCGCATGCTCTTTGGACTCCTGGAAGTCCTCGCCGAACTCTACGAGCTCGGCTCCCTGCGCCCGCATCGCTGCATTCTTTTCCGCACTATTTCCCTTGGGCACGACTATATGCGCCGGCACCTTGAACCTGTTCGCCGCCAGCGCGACCGCCTGGCCATGATTGCCGCGCGTGGCCGTGACCAGTCCCGGCAGACGTGGCACATCACGAAAGAGCTGTGCCGTATAGACGACCGCTGTGCGCGCCTTGAACGCCCCGATCGGGGTGTGGTTCTCGTGTTTGACCCAAACTTCAGCACCCAAGCGCTCACACAGCAAAGGCCAAACGAACTGCGCAGTGGGCGGCATAACCTCATACACCAACTGCTGCGCCTGTTTTATTTCATCAATCGTTGGCAAACCCGTTTCTTGAAGGATTTCTGCAGTCATAGAAGTTCTGTTCCAGCCTTCTAACCATTATGCCCCGGCCGTCGCGCAGCGATCACAAATTCTCTGTCCAGGAGAACTTTTCACGATTGTTTATCCGTCCTCGAGGCGGCCATAAAACCCTCAGACGAGAAGACCGACCCGCGTGTAGGGAAGAATCGCTGGATGAGGCAGTCGTGAAGCGCTGAGTCGAGATCAGCGCAACAATCGCCGATGACCGCAAGACGGTAATCGGCGTCAGCAGCCTCGATAAGAGTGGAAAGGACGACACCACTGGTCGCAATGCCATAAAGAACCAATGTATCGATGTCATTGGCGCGAAGAATCATGGCGAGATCCGTGCCGGCGAAAGCACTGATTCGGTGCTTGGTTATAACGATTTCATCGCCTTGGGGTGCGATGGTATCCGGAATCATTCCATGCGGTTCCCGGAATAGCTGCTGATGCTGCTCTGAAGACTTAATGGCGCCGAAAAGTGCATTTCGGGAACTGATTTCGGGAAGTCCCGCTCGAAAACCCACCTGGATGTGGATTATGGTCATGCCGGCAGAACGAGCATGTTTGAGAACACTTGCGACTCGAACCAGAAAAGCGTCTTTGCCCTCTCGGGTGTAAATGGAAACGATGCCGGCTTGACAATCCATGCTCAAGACGGCCGTGTGGGCGGGATCAAGCGTGAACGCGTCAGCCATATTAAGCCCCTTTCGGAACAGAGCCCTGCCAATCAACATTGTAGTTTAGAGTGACTTGATTGGTCGGATACTCACGATATCCCGCATCGCACGCACTAATACGAAAGTATCGGCCGATACTTTCGTCTAATAGAACACTCCCGCTCCATGGCTTAATCTGAAGTTGGAACTGAACAGGTTGCGCGGTCCCACGGCGCTAAGAGCCCGTCGAATAACAACTGGAGATTGGCATGGCAAACAAAAAGACAGCCATCGTAACAGGAGGCTCACAAGGCATCGGAGCAGCTGTTGTCCAAGCGTTTCTGGATCGCGGTCATAACGTTGTTGCAAACGCGCGCCACTTTTCGAGCGAAAGCTTCACTCCCTCATCGAACCTTGCGCTCGTCGAAGGAGACATCGCACTTTCAACGACAGCGGAGAAGATTGCGCAGACCGCGATCGAAAAGTTCGGCTCGATCGACCACGTTGTCAGCAGTGCCGGCATCTTCTCGAGCAAAGCATTTACGGATTACACCATCGACGAGTTTCGAGCCTTTGTCTCCACGAATCTCGAAGGGTTCATCTTCATCACTCAACTTGCGGTGAAACAGATGCTTGCGCAGGGCGTTGGCGGTAGCGTGACGTGCATCACGGCAGCGCTATCCGCCAACCCGATCTTAGGTGTTCCAGCCTCCATTCCAACGATCACCAAGGGAGGATTGGATGCGGTTATCCTGAGCCTCGCGAGCGAATATGCGAAAAGCAACATCCGCTTTAACGCGGTAGCTCCCGGAGTTGTTAACACTCGTCTTCATGACCCGAGCGAAAAGGACGTTATGAAGACCCTCTCTCCCATGGGGACGATTTCGGAGGCGAAGGACATTGCCGACGCTGTCGTTTACCTTACCGAAGCTCGCCACGTCACCGGAGAGGTGCTGCACGTGGACGGCGGTGCGCACGCGGGCCGGTGGTAGACAAAGGGCCTAATGCAGCAAATGAACGATGAATGGATTTCCACCTCCAAGCCCGGTGAGATCCCGTGCTACTCGGTTCGGAGCGCTTTCATTGGATCTAACCGGGAAGCACGCCAGGCGGGAATGAGGCAGGCGAGAACCGCGACCGCCAACAGCGTCGCAATCACGCCGGAGAGAACCACAGGATCGAGAGGCCTGGTTCCGAAAAGCATCGATTGGAAGATGCGTGTTGCCGCGAAGCTCACCACCAGGCCAAGGCCGAGCCCGAACAGCGCCGGCCGCAGGCCATCAACCAGCATCAACTGCAAAAGCTGATCTCGTTGCGCGCCGAGCGCCATGCGGATTCCCAGTTCCGAAGTGCGCTGAGTGGTCAGGTACGACAGCACCCCGTACAATCCCACCGAGGCAAGAAGCAGCGATAAAATCGCAAAGGCAAGAACGAGGGTCGCGCTCAGGCGTGCATTGACCAATGACTCGCCGATCACCTGGTTCATGGTGCGCACATCGGAAACCGGAAGCCCAGGAATCAAGAGATGCAATTTGCCTTTGCACCGGAACCGAGAACTGCAACGGGTCCGACGCCGTGTGCACTGCAAGCATATTGCCGCCTCCAGCGCCCCCTTCAAGGATCGGGAAGTACATGGTCGCCTTCGACTCTTTGCCGACCTGGTACAAGGTGTCGCCGGCTACGCCCACGATTTCGTAATCGACGTCGTCAGGCGCTCCTGCATGGAAATGCGCCGGAACGTGCAGATGCTTGCCTATGGGATCGTCACCGGGGAAGTATTGGCGGACAAGTTGACGGCTCACAATCACCTTGTATGATCGAGGACCGCGTTCGTCGTTAGTAAAGAACCGGCCACTCACAAGCGGAATCCCGAGGGCACTGAAATAACCTGGATCGGCCCAGTTCACCAGCGCTTCGGGCCGGTCTTCGCCCGGCTTCAGCGGAGGATGCTCCTTCACCGTGAATACGAAGTCTCCCCAGGAGCCCGCACCCGGAAGCGTGTTTCCCAATGCAGCAGCGCGGACCCCGGGAATGGATCTGACTCGCTCCAGCAGTGCTTCATTGAATGCGTTCACCTTCTCCGGCGTGTCGTATTTCTTTTCCGGCAGGCTGTACCTCAGCGTGAGCATGTTTTCCGTAACGCTGCCAACATCGGCTGAGCGCAGCTGCAGAAAGCTCTTGAGCAGCAAGCCCGCAGCGACCAACAGGACCACCGTGATTCCAATCTCCACCGTGAGGAGGGACTTTCGCAGCGCGGTGTGCGAAACGCTGCTCGCTCCTGTGCGCGCAGAAGTCTGCAGGGCTGTCAGCATGCTCTTGCCCGTTGTCGAGAGCGCGGGCAGCAATCCGGCAACCAGCGCGGCTGCGAACATCACCCCGCAGGCAAGCGCAATCACAGCACCATCCAGGTGGATGCTTTGCGCGGTGGGCAGGTCTCTCCACGCATGCGCGATCCACTTCGTAGCAAGTACCGAGAGCAGAATGCCGCCCAGGCCACCGGCCGCGCAGATCAACACGCTTTCGGTCAACTGCCCGCGAATCAAGCTGGCCCGCTGCGCTCCGAGAGCGCTGCGAATCGCTACTTCTTTCTGCCGTGCGGCGCCCCGCGCAACCAGCAGATTCGAGACATTGAGGCAGCCGATCAGCAGCATGCAGCCAACGGCGCTCAACATTAATTGCAGCGCCTTCCTCACGTTTCCAGCGAGATCCTCGTTCAGCGAACGTGGAGCAACATCTTCGTTCACAGAGTCGTGTGGGTATTGCAGGTGAAGCTGGTACTGTACTGCAGCCACCTGCGCCATGGCGCTCGCAAGACTCACGTCAGGACGCAACCGCGCTACTACCTGGCTTTGGTGCCAATCGTGATGCTGCAGGAGCTCGGGCGTGGCATCCGCTTTATACGGAACCCACAACTGAATGCCGGCATCGGGATAAGTGAACCACGAAGGCAGCACGCCGACGACCGTGAAAGGCCTGCCGTCGAGATGAATTTGGCGACCCACAATCTTCGCATCACCGGCAAACCGTCTCTGAAATGCACTCCACGTCAGCATGACAACAGTGGTGCCGCGCCGATCCTCCGACTCAGTAAATGTTCGGCCCAATGCCGGTTCCACTCCCAGGAGCGGAAACAAATTCCAGGAGCCCGTGGCTGCGCGGACCGCCTCCGGCAGTTCGCCTCGTTCACCGGTCAAGCTGTACCCGGCGTAACCCATGATTGCCATGTCTTCGAAGCCATGGGTCTTCGAGCGCCAATCGTAAAAGTCCGCCGGCGCCACGGGATTGTATTCGAAATCTGTCGTGTTCGCCCCGGCCCCTCGATGGTGTTCGTACACCATCACCAGGCGGCCGGGATCCCGGAAAGGAAGCGGCCTCAGCAAAACCGAGCGCACAATTGTGAAAAGAGAAGTGGCTGCGCCGATGCACAGAGCCATCACCGCAACCGCGATGATCGAAAATCCGGGCGTGCGGCTCAACGTACGAAAGGCATATTTGAGATCGTGGCCGATATTCGTGAGCGCTCGCGGAGAGTTCTGCGCCCACAGCGATTCGCGCACTCTCTGCGCATTGCCTAACTTTATCCGCGCCTGCCGCCGGGCCTCGTCGGGCGGCATTCCGCGCGCCTCGTTGCCAGCCGTCTCTTCCGTCAGAAAGGCCTCGATCTCGTCCTGCAACTCGGCGTCGGAGCGCTTGCGGCGAAGAAACCTCGACCAACTCATTGCGCGCCTCCCTCCTCGCCCATCACAAGGCCGATGGCACGCGTCATACGGCGCCAGCGGCTAGTCTCGCGCACCAGCTGTTTTCGGCCTTCAGCCGTCAGCCGGTAGAACTTTGCCTTGCGATTGTTTTCGCTCGCACCCCAGTAAGAAGAAACCCATTTGCGATCCTCAAGCCTATGGAGCGCCGGATACAGTGAGCCCTGCTCCACCTCGAGAAGATCTTCAGAGGTGTGCTCAATGACTTTCGCGATGGTGTGCCCGTGAGCGTCACCGCCGACAAGTGTCCGCAGGATCATCATGTCCAGAGTGCCCTTGAGCATCTCGTTCTGCGGTTGGCTCCCTTTGCGCATGGACCTCTCCCCTCGAAATTCTATTGGAAGGAATACTACACCACTCGAAGTTCTATGGGAAGATCTGCGGTAACAGGCCAACGCAAGATGTGGGGCACCCCGGCATTGGTGTGCGAGGATAGACTCAAAAATCCGATTTCCATCAACATTTCCATCAGACTCTCTCCGCCTCGCAAAAAGCTTGAGAGATAAGGACTTCGTGGGGGACGGATTGTTTACTACCTGGTTGCTCCCGTGTTGGCGTAGTTCTTTTCCCGTGCCTAATCCGGGCCGGTCTTGTCGTTTTTACAACTCACCCGGGCTAGACTGTCTTAGCTTCCATTCGACTTCACCGGACGTAAGGAAAAGCATGGTGGGGAAAACCAGAGCAACGAAATCAAGGCGAACGAAGCTGGTTGCGGCGCGATTGGCGTGTTTTCTCTTCGCGGCAGCTTCTTTTGCGGAGTGCACCAATCCGTTGCCGGTCAAAAAAGAATTCAAGGACTCAGAGGCCGTCATCATCGGGACAGTGATGTCCTCTCGTCTGGCGCCACAGTCCTGGGATACCTTCGACGGCACCGAATTTGTGGTGCAAATTAACCAGACAGTCAAAGGCAAACGATCCGGAGAGATCACGATCTTCAGTGAACACACCGCAGATGGATACGACCTGCAGGTCGGCCAGGAGTACCTCCTCTTTCTGACCAGCCATTACCAGCGTTGGGTCGTGAATAAGTGTGGGAACTCCGGCACGATCGATCAGGAAGGCAAGGTGATCAAAGAACTTGAACACCTTCTCGATAACTATTGATTCCTGGCATATCGGACCTATTCCGCGTGAGTGGAGGAGTGGATGACACCTATTCTTCCCTCAGAACCTGCAGCGGTTTTTGGCCGAGGATACGGAAGCTGGCTACCCAGCCCGTTGCTGTCGCCAACACTGCGGTCCCGACCAACGCGATGGCGGTGGCTAGCCACTCGATGTGAAAGGCTACATCCAGGCGATGCAGCAGAACACGCGAGAGCAGGTTGGCGAAGATCACGCCTACAAACCCGGCGAGTAATCCCAGCACGATGAACTCGACGCTGAAGACAGCGGCAATGTGGTTTCGTTTGGCGCCCAAAGTCTTAAGCACCACCACCTCGCGCACTCTTCGAAATTGGGTGCTGGCAATGCTCGAGGCTAGAATGACCGCGCCGGCCAGGATCGAAAACGCCGCCAGAAAACGAACCACGATGGTGATCTGCTGCACCACCCCCTGGATGGTCTCAATCACATCGGCAATGTTGATCACCGTGACGGTGGGATACCCATTAAAGAGCGCCCTCTGCACCGCGCCCACCTGGCGCGGGTCCACATGCACCGCTCCGTACCAGACCACCGGCAGACCGGCCAGGGCTTTCGGGGTGAGGATGAATTCGCTGCGCGCGTATACATGCTGGCCATTGTGACGAATGATGGCCGTAACCGTAGCCTGAATCGTCCGTCCATTGGAGGTGAACACGATATGCGAGCCAAGGCGCAAATGAAGCCGCTCCGCAATGTGCTCGGTGATAACCAACGATTGCCCGTCGTCTTTGTCCCACCAGGTTCCCTGCGCCAGGTTGGATCCCTCCGGCAAGGCTTGCGACCAGGTCAGAGAGACCGTCTGCAGCAATCGCTTGGGATAATTCTTTAGCTTGAGGCCGTCCGCAGCAACGCCGTCCACGGAAATGATTCTTCCCGCAACCGAGGGGAGCGTCTCCACATCGCCCGTGACCGCTGTTTGCTGGGCTAAGAGGTGCTTCACGCCTGCCAGTTCCTTGCTGCTGATATCGATCAGGAAGATGTTTGGCAGGTTGGGGCCGGAACTTAATTTCATTTCCCCAATCACGCCATGCTGCATCAGGAAGACGGTGAGGATCAGCATGACGCCCATGCCCAAAGCCGCCAGCACCGCTGCGGATTGATTCCCGGGACGATATAAGTTGGCCAGGCCATGGCGAACAGCGGATTGCAAATGGATGCGGGTACGCGCCAGAAACGCGCGCAGGACACGCAAAGTGAGCGCAGACAAGCCCAGGATAACGATAAGCAATGCGCACAATGCTCCCGCAAACCAGCGCCCAACTTCCACCGAGTCAGAAAGGGCTGCAGCGATAGCTCCCAGGCCCAGGAGGATTATGACCGCGACGATCCATTGTGCCCTTCCCTCGCGCAAGCGGGTTCTCCAGTTGCGGCGTTCGCTCGGCTCCTCGACCATCCTGCGCAACACCAGGTTGGGCCGGACCGTACGAATCTGTAACAGCGGCGGTAAGCAAAAGAGCACGGTGGTCAAAATGCCGGTGGCAAGTCCCGCCAGGCCGGAGTGCCAGGGGAGACGGAGATCGAGGCGCAAGGGCAAGAACTTCCCTAATAGGGAGGGAAATATCCACTCCACTCCTAATCCGAAGAAAACGCCAATCAAGCCGCCGACTAATCCCAGCAGCACGGTTTGAAAAAGGTAGATGCGCAGGATATCCGAAGAACGCGCGCCGATCGACTTCATGATGGCGAGCACATCGATCCGTTGTTGCAGGTGCGCACGCATCGCCATCCCCACTCCGATCGCGCCCAGCACCATGGCCACCAGGCAGATGAGACTGAGCAGACCGGTTGAGCGCTTGAGACCGTCGGTCAGCGCTGGATTGCTTTCTCTGAAGTCGGTGACCTGGGCGTCTGGCAGAACTTGTTCCAGGCGGGCACGGATCTTCGCGATGTTGCCGTTGGGCGGAAGCTTGAACAGGAAACGCTCGCCGGAACGGCTTCCTTGCTGCAGCAGGCCGCTCTTTTCGAGCGCATTCTGCGTCATCATCACGCGCGGCCCTAGTCCCATTCCTGAACTCATGCGATCAGGTTCATGGAGCAGGATGGCGGCAATGCGAAACGTGGAATCACCAATTTTGAGGCTCGCGCCCACCTGGGTGTGCAGGCGGATGAGCAAATCTTCAGCGACGACGACGGTGGAATCGGTTAACACCTGGCGCAGATCCCCGGCGGGCTGCAACTCGGCAGTGCCATAGAAGGGATAGCGTTGAGGATCAACAGCCTTAAGCGAGACCAGCAACGGCACCGGATCACCAGGCGAGGACACCATGGAAACGGTGTCAGTGATTTGCGTTCGCTCAATGCCCTTAGATGCCATTAGGCCCAGCTGCTGCTCTTCCTGCTCTGTGGGCTGGCGGAACATGCGGGCAGAAAGATCGGCCGCCATGATGGTGCGCGCCTCACCGAGCAGCGTTTTTTGAAAGGAGTCGCTGAAGCCGCGCACACCGGTCAGGGCGGCAACCCCAATGGCAACAGACACAATCACAAACAGGAATTTGGCTCGAGAGGCCTGCAGTTCGCGCCAGGCGATTTTCGCAGCGGAGCTCCAGGTGAGTGACGGTTTCTGCGTGGTTGGCATGTCAGGCCGGCCTTTGCATGGTGTCTTCCACGATCATGCCGTCGCGCAGCATCACACGACGGTCGGCGTGTGCGGAGACCTGAGGATCGTGAGTCACCAGGACCAGGGTCGCACCACTGGCGCGGTTTCTTTCGAGCAGCAGAGCGAGAATGTGGGCGCCGTTCTCGGAATCGAGATTGCCGGTGGGTTCGTCGGCAAAGATGATGGGAGGCTGCAGGACGAAGGCTCTGGCGAGTGCGACCCGCTGCTGCTCACCACCTGACAACTGTATTGGGTAGTGATGCATGCGATCCCCAAGGCCCACACTGCGCAGCAGATCGGCAGCTGTGGAACGGCCGTTGCCGGATCCATTCAGTTCGTGGGGCAGGAGGACATTTTCTAATGCCGTGAGGGTGGGGATCAGTTGGAAGGACTGGAAGACAAAGCCTAGTTTTTGCCCGCGCACCTCGGCTAGCTTGTCCTCGGGAAGACGGCTGATTTCGGTGCCGTCGATAAAGACTTCACCCTCGGTGGGTGAGTCCAGGCCAGCGAGAAGGCCTAGCAGGGTGCTTTTGCCGCTTCCGGACGCACCCATGATGGCAACGAATTGCCCGGACGGGATGAGCAGATCGATTTGCTTGAGGATTTCGATCGTCCGGGTACCGTTGCGTATTGATTTTTTCAGGCCGCGTACTTCAATCATGAATTGCCCCTGTGGGTTTCTCGGATCCTTCGCTTTGGCCCAAAATGCTCTAGAGTGAGGTTGTGACTTGCCAACGAATCCTTGCCCTCGTGTTTGCTACTTCCCTGCTGCTCGCTGGTTGCCAGTCCAAGACTGCTGAGCGGAGTGCTGAGACAACGCCGCCCGAACCCACCCCGGTGACGGATTCGGCGAGCGATGCGGCGGCGCCCGATGGGCGGCCGGTCATTGTTGCTTTCGGAGATAGCCTTACCGCCGGGTACGGCGCTGATCCTGGGGATAGCTATCCCGATTACCTGGAAAAGGACTTGAATGCCGGCGGCTATCACTACCAGGTCATCAATCAAGGGATCAGCGGGAACACTACCAAAGACGGTGTCGACCGGCTGCCGGACGCGCTGAGTCTGAAACCAGTGCTGGTCATCGTGGCGTTTGGCGGTAACGATGGTCTGCGCGGATTGCCCATTGCGAACACGCGGCAGAATCTTGACCACATCGTTTCGACTTTGCAGCAGTCGGGAGTGAAGGTGGTATTGGGCGGTATCACCTTGCCGCCGAATTATGGCGCCGACTACATCCGCCAGTTCAACCAGACTTACGCGCTGCTGGCAGCCAAGTATCACGTGCCCATGCTGCCGTTCCTGCTTAAGGATGTTTATGGAGTCTCGGGTGACATGCAGGCCGACGGGATTCATGCCACCGACCAGGGCAATGCGCAGGTGGCAAAAAATCTGCTCCCGCTGATCGAACCGCTGCTCAAGAAATGAAGACATCAACCCAGAACCACAATGGGTTGAAACAGCGTGCCCGCTACCCGGCGCACAATGGCCACCAGATCGCGCTGGCCGGCGAAGACTTTGGCCAGTGGAGCGTTAGAAAACTCGGGTAGGTTCACGGCATTGCCATTTCTCAGCCGCCCGGCAACCCAGGTGTCAGCCGTGGTGGCGGGTAGCTCTGGTAATAAAGTACGGGGATGCGGCAGACTTTGTTCCAGGGTGCCGGCGGACGCCAGAGCGCACATCTCGTCCAATGTCAGGGCTTGCTCGAGCGTGAACGGTCCTGCCGCGATACGGCGCAAACGGGCCAGATGCGCACCGCAACCCAATGCTCTTCCCAGATCGTGGGCCACCGAGCGCACGTAGCCACCGGAAGAAATGCGCATGGTGAACTCGGCGCACTCGCCCTCCAATTCGCCGATGACAAACTCTTCGATCGTCAACGACACTGGCTTTAGCTCCACCCTCTCTCCCCGTCGCGCCGCCTTGTAGGCGGGCTTGCCGTCCACTTTCTTGGCAGAGAACTGGGGCGGGGTCTGCTCAACCTGCCCGCGAAAGTGAACAGCGGCGGCCTGAATCTCTTCGTTGGTGGGCAATCGGGTCACTGCCTGGGCGACAGCAATTCCGTCAGCGTCGTAGGTGTCGGTAGAAAACCCGAAGCGGATCGCCCCGGTGTAGGCCTTGGGCAGCGGGCCAAAGAACTGGGCCAGGCGGGTATACTTCCCCAGCAACAGCGGCAAGACTCCGGTGGCCATCGGATCAAGCGTTCCCAGGTGCCCGACCATCGACTCGCCAGTGGCACGGCGCAAGCGCGAGACCACGTCGTGCGATGTCATCGCGCTCGGCTTATCAATCACCAGGAGCCCATTCACACTCTCTACTATAAGTTGCTCTGGTTGCGGGATTGCACGAGGGACAGAAACTCGGTGCGCGTGTTCTGCTGGTGGAAGACTCCCAGCATGGCCGAGGTCACGGTCGAAGAGTGCTGCTTCTCCACTCCGCGCATCATCATGCACAAGTGCCTGGCTTCGATCACCACGCCAACACCTTGGGGCTCAATCGCCTCCTGGATGGAGTCGGCAATCTGCCGGGTCAGGCGCTCCTGTACCTGCAGGCGACGGGCAAAGACTTCGACCAGGCGGGGTATCTTGCTCAGGCCAATCACCTTTCCGTTCGGTATATAAGCCACGTGGACTTTGCCAAAGAAGGGCAGCATGTGGTGCTCGCAAAGGGAAAAGACTTCAATGTCGCGGACGATCACCATCTCGTCATAATCCACATCGAAGAGTGCTCCCCGCAGGATCTTCTCCGCATCCTCCTGGTAGCCCTTTGTGAGGTAGGTCATCGCCTGGGCGGTGCGCTCGGGAGTCTTGATCAGGCCGTCGCGGCCGGGGTCTTCCCCCAAGCGCGTAATCAGCTCGGTGTAGAGATCTTCGGTTGAGTATCCACTCAACCCTTTGGAAACTAGGGGCTTACGAACGACTGCTGGCTGGGCCATGCTTTCCCTTTCCGGAATACTCGAAAAAATTGTTCTGCGTCTCTTCCACCCTCACTCGTTCAAGATCTGCGTGAACAAAGTGCTCCGCGAGCAGGTTGTGAATGGCTATACACAGATTTTCTGTGGTGGGCACTTGTGCCGTGAAGAGCGAATCAAAATTTAGATTGGTGTGGTCAAAGCGGTTGATTACGTTAGTTTGTACGCAACCATCGAGCTCAGCCAGATCGCAGACCATGCCCGTGACTGGATCAACCTGGCCGCCAACGGTGACCTCAACTACATAGTTGTGGCCGTGGCCGTGGGGGTTGGCACACTTGCCGTAGACGGCTCGGTTCTGGGCCTCGCTGTAGGCCTCGGAATAGAGGCGATGGGAGGCACTGAGGACATAGCGACGCGACAGGTAAGCCCTCATGCTTCACCGTAGTAATCAGAAAATAAGTCGGGCATCTCGTATACGCGGATGCGGTGTAGCTTCGCCCCCTCGATTTGATTTTCCAGCCGCTTCCAGATGGCGATGGCGAGATTCTCCGTGGTCGGGATCATGTGCTTGAATTCAGGGACCTCGAGATTCAAGTGACGATGGTCGTAAACATCGACGACCTGGCGATGGATCACATCTTTCAATTCTTTAAGGTCAACCACGAAGCCGGAAACAGGATCGATTTCTCCCTCCACGGTCACTTCAAGGGTGTAGTTGTGGCCATGGCCGTTTCGATTCGCACACTTGCCGAAAAGACGCACATTTTCGGCGGGCGACAACTGCTCTGACCAGTAGTAGTGTGAGGCGGAGAATTCAGCCTTTCGGGTGAGCAGAATCATAGTTGACCTGGGTGGCATTATATCGGCTCAACAGCTAACGATGAGATGCTGCGACAGGCCTATGTTCTTCATTATTTTGAGGTTGAGGTGGGGTAGGAGCGGCCTTTCCAGCCCACCTGGTTGCGCACCGTGTGCTGCCACCAACTGCTCACCAGCAACAGGCAAAAAAGAGGCAGAGCGAAGACGGAAAGCGCACAATCGAGGGGGGAAAAGTTGGACTTCGCTACCCTCGAGTAGAACCTCCACAGCACTCTCAGCCAAACGAGGGCGAGGGCGTACCGGGACAGAGGTATGGCGAAAAAATGCCATAAAAGGAGCGGCAGCCCGATCAGGAGCAGCAGATCCACCGCCCGCCAGGCGGCCATCAGCAGAGGAAAGCTGAAGAGCCTGGCCAGGTTTTTGGTCCAGCCCTCGATCATGGCGCCGATGCTGCGATACATCCGTGTACTCAGCGCATCGGGTGCGTAGCGGAAGCGAATAGGAAATTTCCTACGCTTCAACAGGAGGGCCAGATCGACGTCTTCGAGAAGCGAGCTGGCCACCGCCCGGTGGCCGCCGACCTGAAAGTAAGCGTCTCGCTGGATCAACAGAAACTGACCGTTGGCTGCGGCCACCCGGGACGAGGGGTCTGAAACCTTTTGCGGGGGATAGGTGAGCGCGAGTTCAGAAAAGATCAGCGGCATGAGTGCACGCTGCCAGAAGCCGGTCACCAGTTGACGAGGCGAATAGGAGAGCATGCCCACATTGGCGTGCTCGGCTTCGTGCAGAGCTCGCTCGAGGTTGCCGGGGGCATGGAGGGTGTCTGCATCGGTGAACAGGAGCCATTCGCCCCGGGCTGCCTGGGCTCCCGTCCAGACGGCATTGGCTTTCCCGGTCCACTTCGGTTGCAGTGGTTCAGCATCAAGGACGGTAACTTGGGGAAATCCGAGGGCGATGGAGCGGGTGCCGTCGGTCGAGCCGTCATCCACCAGCAGGAGTTCCCAATCCTTGCTCAGGGCGAAACCCTCAACCGATTGGACCAGCAAAGATTCGAGACAGGGTCCCAGAACATCCGCCTCATTGCGTGCGGGCACGATGACCGAGAGACGCATCCCAATCTTCCTTTCCGGCATCAACACCAAGTACGACTGAACCCGGCCTGGAACTGGCGGGTTGTGCGGCTAACCTTCCCCCGGCGCCGTTTACTTTAAAGCATTATAAAAATTCACGATTCCTGTTCAGGCTGGTTGATCCCAGAGCCAGCAGTGTGAAGCAAAGTTTAATTGTGTGCCAAAATAGTTCATGGGATGGCTAACCGCATAGCTGGCTCTTTATCCCACAGAACTGCGGACATGCCACCCGAGCTAATCGTGATTTTGACCGAGGAGGAAGATGAGCTTGCTGCAAGTCTCCCCCGGGGCGACCAACCTGCCTTCCGAAGCGGCGCCGCTGGCTTCCGTGGTGATTCCTTGTTACAACTCAGCCCGCTACCTTGGCGAAACTATTGAGAGTGTTTTGGCGCAAACGTATGCGCGGGTGGAAGTCATTGTGGTCGACGATGGCTCGACCGATGCAACGCCCAAGATCGCGCAATCCTACCCCGTGCAATACGTTTACCAGGCAAATCGTGGCATCTCGGCTGCCCGTAATACTGGCGTAGTTCACAGCCGGGGCAAATACGTCCAGTTCCTCGATCATGACGATCGCTTGCTCCCGGGGGCAATTGAGGTGGGGGTGAAGTTCCTGGAACAGCGGCCAGAGTGCGCTATGGCGGTAGGAGAGCATCGCTACATCCAGGCGGACGGAACAGAAATTGGTTACTCACAGAAGCACGCCATAGGACACGACCACTATGAGGAGCTTCTGGAGCACAATTTCATCGAAACACCATGCTCGGTATTGCACCGGCGTTCGGCTTTAGAGCTCACCGGGCTTTTCGACGAAAAGGTGCAGGGAGCAGAAGATTATGAGCTCTACCTGCGGACGGCGCGGCAAAGCCCGGTAATTACCCACGACGTTCCTGTGGCTGAGTACCGGCTTCATGAAGCGAATACCTCCGGCAATGCAGAGCGGATGTTCATGGTGAGTCTGGAGGTTCTCAAGATGGAGCTTCCCTACGTGCAGGGCGATCGGAAGAAGATGCGCCAGCACCGCCGCGGAGTCCGCTTTGTGCAGCGGCAATTCGGACGGCGGCTGACGCGCGAGCTGATGGGTAATCGACAACCGAGCGCAGACAACCGTCGCAAGATTGGGATTCTCTGGCGTAACTACCGGGCAGGTTGGATGGCGGTCATGGTGAGCCGGCTTCTACCCGCCAGGCTGGTGAATTGGCTGATCGTGGCGCGGGTCCATCCAAACGAGTACGCGCGGTCAGTGCATCAAAGCGAGAGCCTTTCCCTGGGGTGAGCACACGCTTGGACGGTTGGTCGTTATCATAGAAGGCGTGACCAAGTGGATCAGTTGTGGTGTTGTTCTGTTGTTGCTGGTAGCGGCAGGTTGCGATCGCGGTGATCATCCCACGCAGCTTGGCCGGCCGGCTCCGGATTTCACGTTAAATGACGGAGGTCGCAGGCTGCAGTTGAGCGCCTACCGGGGTAAGGTGGTGGTGCTCAATTTCTGGGCTACCTGGTGCCCCCCGTGTATCGAAGAGATCCCTTCACTCAACGAACTGCAGCACAAATTGCCGCAAGTGACGGTACTGGGCGTCTCCGTGGACACGGATGGGGACGCGTATCGGCAGTTTCTTGCCGATCATCGCATCGACTTCACGACCATTCGCGATCCCGAGCGGTCGAGCAATGCGCTTTATGGAACGTTTCGCTTTCCTGAGAGCTACGTTATCGACCGTAATGGGCAGATTCGGCGTAAGTTCATCAGCGCTCAGGACTGGACCTCGCCGGAGATTGTGAATTATCTCTCCCATCTTTAACCCCTTGCTATGATGACCTCATGACAACGAACCTTGATGTCTTATATCGATACGAACTGCACCCGACCGAAGCAGCCATGATGGCGTTGGGAAAGGCTCGGGGTGTCTACGGGATTCGTAAGATTGTGCTCGATGAACAAAAGAAAACGATGCGGGTGGAATTTGATTTCACCCGGCTTAATCGTGACGTGGTAGCGGAACTGCTTCGCAGCACCGGCATCGATATTGTGGAAGAGATTCCGCTAGCGGCCGCGCCGGCGCCCAAAGAAGAGCCGGCCTTACCTCCCAAATAGGCGCGCTCGCGGAAGCACATCACGACAGTCAAGGTACGGAAGTTTGTTTCCGTCGGCTTGGTTGCATAGTCTCATACCGTCCTTCCCCTACCACTCCCCACTCATAGTGCGACACCCCAAGCACGCCGATAGGACCAGTAAGAGTCTGTGCCGGCCTGGCTAGAGCGACCTCGCCATCCCGGACCCGGAGTGCGATGAAGCAGCCAATGATTGGAATGGCCGGGAAGGACGCAGGGTCGATGGAGTTTGAACGGCCGGGAGGTTCCTGCAACCGGGTCCTGGTAGCGGAAGACGATGCCATGTTCCGCAGGATCCTCGAAAGTTGGCTGACGACATGGGGATACGAGGTTACGATGGCCGAGGATGGCGCCGAAGCCTGGGCTATCCTGCAGCAGGAGATTCGGCCGCAAGTACTTATCCTTGATTGGATGATGCCGGCCATCAATGGTCTGGAGTTATGCAGCAAGGTTCGAGAACGTAACCAAATCCCTTACCAATACATATTGCTGGCGACAGCAAAGGATGCGAAACAGGACCTGGTCAGGGGTCTGGAAGCGGGTGCTGATGATTATCTGACGAAGCCATTCGATCGCAGCGAACTAAGGGCTCGATTGCGGGCCTGCAACCGTATCCTCACCCTGCAAGACGATCAGATACGAGCCCATGAACTACTTCGTTTTCAGGCAACCCATGACGCGCTCACGGGGTCGTGGAACCGGGGTGAAATTCTGGAGATGCTGCGCCGCGAACTGGAGCGCGGTGCTCGTTCCAAGACCACGACTGGGATCCTGATGCTGGACATAGATCACTTTAAGGTAATCAATGACACGTACGGGCACTTGACCGGAGACGCGGTGCTACGAGAAGTGACACAGCGCATTAGTAAGGCAGTGCGGAGTTATGACTCGGTCGGACGTTACGGCGGAGAAGAGTTCGTGATCGTACTGCCCGGCTGCACCCGGGACCAAGTGGACCTGGGTGCGGAGAGAGTGCGAGCGGCGGTGGATAATGGGCCGGTGCGGGTGAATGGATGGCAGATCGCCGTGACCGTGAGCATCGGCGCGGCCGTGACCACGCACGGTGCGATTTCCGAGAAGGAGATACTGGCGGCGGCCGATGCCGCTCTGTACCGGGCTAAGGAAATCGGACGGAATCGAACGGTGGTGTCAGATTTTGTTTTTAACTAGGCGCGCCGAGCCGCATACCAGATGTTGGCGCAACCGAAGAGCAAGCAGGCGATATTGATAACCGCATTCAGAGCGCCTCGGGAAAACGAACCGGTATATTGGCCGTGGCGGAAATTGCAGGCGGCGTCTAAGAGACCGAGGTAGGCGAGGGAGCTGCCGGCTACGGCTGTGGCAATGCCGGCCCGTGGGTCGCGGGTGATCAGCCAGTGGCTTGCTAACCCAAAAGCTCCCGAGATCCAGAGGATATCGGGCAGCAGAAAACACCACTCAAAGTCCACTACGTTTTGCGGCAGGTCTGTGTGGTTTGCCCAGAACGAGATCCAAAAGGCGATGATCGCCAGGGCGGCGCCGCGCTGTGTCCAAGCGAGCTTTTGGGGGGATATTTTCATGTAGGGATGGGAGGCAAAGGGGAAGCCGCGGAAGTGGTGCGCGCGGAGAGATTCGAACTCCCGACCTTCTGGTTCGTAGCCAGACGCTCTATCCAACTGAGCTACGCGCGCATGCGTACCTGAAAAGACTACCAAAGGGGGTCAAAAACTCCAAGTTCTGTGGCGCAGACGGCGTCTTTTGCATCCAAATTGTTCGATGGCACGCCCTTATTGGTCCGGACAAATCTCCATTTCGCTGGTCAGTTTCCCGGTCGAGATCTACCCCGCGAGCAACTCGGCTCGCCCCTTCCAGTTCCACCAGCTCGATCGGGAAACCGGCCAGCGCATCCACCACCAGAATGTGGCCTCGAACCATGAGGACGACGACGATGGCGAAGACCGGCATGCGGTCGACAAGTCCGACATCGTCAAAGGCTACGAATACGAGAAGGGCAAATACGCCATCATCGAGCCGGAAGACCTGAAGCGCCTCCGGATTCCGGGCAAAGATACCCTGGAAATTGCACAGTTTTCGCCCGCGGACGAGGTGCCTCCTTCGCTGTTTGTGAAGCCATACTTTGTGGTGCCCAAGAAGGGTCCGCAAGCGACCGCCTTCGCCGTGGTGCGCCAGGCGATGATCGATACAGGCACGGTTGCCTTGGGCGAAATCGCCTTCGCCGGACGGGAACACCTGGTGGCCATCACCCCGCCGCCAGACCGCAAACAATTGGGCATGATGCTTTACATTCTGCGGTTCGCCGAGGAGCTGCGCGACCCAGCCGAATACTTCGGCAAGGTTACGGCTGTGAAACAGGACGCGTCGCAACTCAATCTGGCCAAACAACTGATCAAGACCTATGAGCGGCCGCTGGAGCTGGACAAGTTTACCGACGACTACGAAGCTGCGGTAAAAGAGCTGGTGGAAGCGAAATTAGCGAATAAGCCTTTACCCAAGGAAAAGCCTGCCGCGGCTCGTGGTAAGGTGGTCGATCTGATGTCTGCCCTGCGCCAGAGCCTGGCCACGAAGCCGGCGTCGAAAACGTCGTCAAAGACTTCCGGGCGTGAGGCTCCTGCGGCGACATCGGCCAAGCGTAAGCTGAAACTGGTTCACGGCAAACGCAGCAAGACGGCATAAATGGTCGCTAAAGGAAAGAAAGCGGCGACAACTCGAGAGGCAAAGTCTCCTACCCCGTCGGGTTTAGTGGATGAGCAGCTGGCGCGCTATCGCGAAATGCGCGACTTCAGCCAGACAGCCGAACCAAGCGGCCAGACCACTTCCGCCCCTGATGCAGGACCTCTCCCATTCGTCATCCAGAAGCACGCCGCCACTCGCCTGCACTACGACTTCCGCCTTGGATTGCACGGAGTGCTCAAGAGCTGGGCGGTGACCAAGGGCCCGAGTTACGTGCCCGGCGATAAGAGGCTGGCCGTCCAGGTGGAAGATCACCCCATGGAGTATGGAGGGTTCGAAGGCACGATCGCCAAAGGCCAATACGGCGGCGGCACGGTGATGCTGTGGGATGAAGGAACCTGGGAGCCGATAGGCGACCCGGATCAGAGCCTGGCCAAGGGCAACCTCAAGTTTGTGCTTCACGGCAAGAAGCTGCACGGCAAATGGGTTCTGGTGCGCATGGGCGGCAGGGCGGCCAACGAAGCCAAGCCGAACTGGCTGCTGATTAAGGAACACGACGAGTACGAGCAGAAGGCCGGCGACGAGCCAATTACCGAGAAGGAACCCAACAGCGTCCTCACCCAGCGGGATATGGACGCGATTGCCCACGCCGAGGATCATGTGTGGCAATCGAACCGGCCGGAAACGTCCAGCCATGGCAAGAGTTCGCCGGGAAAGCGTCCGGTTCCCTTCTCGCCATCAGGACTGCCGGGCAAGAAGGAGAGTTTGCCTGGGTTTGTTCCCCCGCAATTAGCCTCGGAAGCCGCGAAGCCGCCGGTAGGTGAGCACTGGGTCCACGAGCTGAAACTGGACGGCTACCGGGTGCAGGCGCACATCGACAAAGGGGGCAAGGTCCGGCTCTACACGCGCAGCGGGCTGGACTGGACGCATCGCATGCCCTCCATCGCACGCGAGGTGGGCAAGCTTTCGGTGGAGGGCGCCATTCTGGACGGAGAGGTAGTGGTGCTCTCCCCAGATGGACAAAGCAGCTTTGCGGCGCTGCAGGCTTCTTTTGAAGAGGGCGCCAAACATCCCCTCACCTACTTCGTTTTCGACCTGCTACACCTCAACGGACACAATCTGCGCCAGCAGCCACTCACCGAGCGGAAAGGGATCCTGGCGCAAATGCTTGAGAGCCTCGCGGACCAGGGAACCGTCCGCTTTGGCCAGCACATCGAGACCGAGGGCGAGCCGATCTTCGCGAGGCTTGCCGGCTAGGCGCGGAAGGTATCGTGTCTAAACGCTCTGACGGCGCTTATGTATCGGGGCGGAGCAAATCCTGGCTCAAGATCAAATGTGATCGGGGGCAGGAGTTTGTGGTGGGAGGGTTTACCAAGCCGGCCAATGGGTCCGAGGGCATCGGAGCGCTTTTGCTGGGGTACTACGACGACAAGAAGCTGGTTTATGCCGGACGTACCGGGACTGGTTTTACCCAGGCAAGCTCACACAAGCTGCGCCAGCAGTTGGAGGCTATGCGACAGACCAAAATGCCCTTTGTGGACGTGCCGGGTGCGGCGGCCATGGGAGCACTATGGGTGCGGCCCGAGCTGGTGGCGCAAGTTCAATTCAGTACCTGGACCGCGGATAACCTGGTCCGGCAAGCCAGCTTCAAGGGTTTGCGAGAAGATAAAAAACCCACGGAGGTGCATCGCGAGGTGCCTGACCCGAGCCTTAGCCAGAAGCCCGCAGAACCGAAATCAGCACCGCCCAAGCTAGGCTTCAAGGTGACGCATCCTGACAAGGTGATCGATCCAGAGACCGGGCTCAAGAAGCAGGCGCTGATTGACTATTACCTGGCGGTCGCAAAGCTCATGCTGCCGCATGTCGAGGGGCGCCCGCTGTCGCTGGTGCGCTGCCCAAACGGCGCCGGGAAGCACTGTTTTTATCAAAAGCATCTGGGGCCGGGAATGCCTCCTGGAATCGAGGGTGTCGAGATACCCGACAAGAAGGGGAAGGGCTCGGAAACCTACGTGACAGTTCAGGGGGAGCAGTCCTTGGCGGGCCTGGCGCAGATGAATGTGCTTGAGGTGCATCCCTGGGGATCGACCAACGCTGATCTGGAGCATCCCAACCGCATCATCTTCGATCTTGATCCGGATGAAAAAGTGTCATGGTCCACGCTGGCTGACAGTGCCGTGGAGGTGCGCGAGCGGCTCAAGCAACTGGGTCTGGAAAGCTATGTGAAAACGACAGGCGGCAAGGGGCTGCATGTGGTGGCGCCGATCCAGCCCGAGTACGACTGGGAGCAGATCAAAGCCTTGACCCACGCCTTCACGATGCAGATGGAGCAAGACAACAGCAAGCTTTACATCAGCAAGATGACCAAGGCAGCGCGGACCAACAAAATCTTCGTGGACTACCTGCGCAATGAGCGGGATGCGACAGCCATTGCTCCCTATTCCAGCCGAGCCCGTTTGGGCATGGCAGCAGCGCTGCCGCTGGACTGGTCAGAATTAAAGACGAAGAATGCGCCAAAGTTCCTCATCGCAAATTTCGCGGACTGGAGCGACCGGCTCAGCAAAGACCCATGGAAGGGCATGTTGACCAGCAAGCAGTCGATCCCGGCGAAGCTGTTTGATGGGAAGGACCCTCCTTGGTTAGAATTGCCTCGGCTTCTGCCGCCGGGAAACCTCATGTCCAGAACCCGTCTTTGGCTTTTCATACTCGCGGCGCGTTTGTCCCTGCCCTTGGGTTGGCCCAATCCGACATCGTGATCGACCGCAACGTCACCATGAAAACCCGCGACGGCGTCACCCTCAAAGCCGACGTCTATCGACCCGCGAGTGACGGCACCTTCCCCCTGCTCCTCGAACGAACCCCCTACAACAAAGACCTCAGCGCGGACTTCGCCCTCAAGGCCGTCGCTCGCGGCTTCATGGTCGTGATCCAGGATGTACGCGGCCGCTACACATCCGAGGGCGAGTGGTATCCCTTCAAGCACGAAACCGACGACGGCTACGACACGGTGGAGTGGGCCGCAACGCTCCCACATGCCAACGGCAAAGTGGGCTTGTTCGGTGGATCCTATGTAGGCGCGACGGTGATGCTCGCCGCCATCAGCCATCCGCCGCACCTGGCCGGAATCTGCCCCGTGGTCACGGCGTCGAATTACCACGAAAACTGGACCTACCAGGGCGGCGCCTTCGAACAGTGGTTTGACGAATCGTGGACCGCCGGCCTGGCGCAGGACACGCGCGAACCGGCTGCTCCGCAACGACACCAATGCGCTGGAGGGCGACAGGGTGCTGCCGTTGAGCGCACTTCCCGGTCTTCAACATCAAACCGCGTTACCGGCGGATCGCAATTAACGCACGAGCTAGCACCTTATTTTCTCGACTGGCTCGCGCACCCCACCTACGACAGCTATTGGAAACAGTGGTCGATCGCAGAGAACTACCAGAACGTGCAGGTCCCGGGGCTCACCATTGCCGCCTGGTACGACCTCTTCCAGGACGGCTCGCTACGCAACTACGTGGGGCTCAGGGCGCATGCCGCAAACCAGGCGGCGCGCGATGCACAGCATCTGATCATCGCGATCGGCGGCCATTCCGGCTGGAAACGCAAAGTTGGCGATGTCGATTTCGGCCCCGACGCGCCTTTTGACGAGATTGGCACCACGCTCGACTGGTTCGATTACTTGTTGCTGGGCAAGCAGAACCAATTCGCGACCAGCAATCCGGTGAGGATTTTTGTGATGGGCAAGAACGAATGGCGCGATGAGCCGGCGTGGCCCCTCGCGCGTGCCACCGAGACTCGCTACTATCTCGAGTCCGGCGGGAAGGCCAACAGTGCTTCGGGCGATGGTTCGCTTGCCACGGCAGCGCCAGGAAAGGAGGGCGCCGACAGTTTCGTCTACGACCCGGCTCATCCTGTTCCGACGGTGGGTGGTCCACTGTGCTGCGATTCCGAACATCTGGCACCGGGACCACGCGATCAGAAAGAGGTGGAAGCCCGCCCCGACGTGCTGGTGTACACCACGCCGCCGCTCGATCAGGATGTAGAAGTCACGGGGCTGGTCACTCTGGATTTGTTTGCCAAGTCTTCTGCCGTGGACACTGACTTCACGGGCAAGCTGGTGGACGTTTGGCCCAACGGGTTCGCGCAAAATCTAACCGAGGGAATTTTGCGCGCCAGCTTTCGCGTCTCCACGACAGGGGAACCGGCACCCATCACGCCTGGGAAAGTCTACGAGTACAAGATCGATCTGTGGTCGACGAGCAACGTCTTTCTGAAGGGTCACCGCATCCGGCTGGAAGTATCGTCGAGCAATTTTCCGCGCTTCGAGCGCAATCTGAATACTGGTAAGCGCGGCGCGCAAGAGACGCAATCTGTGAAGGCGACCAATACGATTCTGCACGGCGGTGCGCACTCGAGTGCGCTGATTTTGCCGATGGTGGCGGGTCGGTAAGCGAGATAAGACAAATCTCAGCGATGCCTATAACCCGCCATCCTCCCCGATTGGGCTTCCCGGGGGAGCAGCGACTATTGGCGCAGATTCAAACCCCTCCGGATCCTTTACAAAAGCCGCAATCCGCCGCTTGAGTTCCTTCCCCTGGGCGTCATCTGGAAAAGAAGCCGCCATCGACTGCAGCTTCGCCAAAATTCCCGACCGAACGCAGAAGGAGGACTGCGCATTCGCACCCAGCCGAAACAGCGCCTCGAGGATTCGTGCTTTGACCGCCGCCCCGACAACATTCCCAAGATTCCCTATCCCGCTTACAGACTCTGCCGAATGCATCGTCGCATCCACAACCTCATCCAGCGTTGGCATCGAAGCATCGCGCGCGTGATATTCGCAAAGGCGATTGGCACGCGCCGGATCGAAGAGGACGGCCAGCGTCAGATCCGCGGCACTCTCCGCCACCGTAACCGGATCAAACGTCACCAAAGTATGCGAGACAAAAGTTTCCACGGTTGGAGTATCGTCCACGGTGGTTCGCATACCAGGCGTCCTCGGAGGCAGTTGCCGCAGAATCGTTTCCGGCAAGGTTAATACCTCCGGCGAGAGCGTCTTTACCACGCGGCTAAGGCAGCCCGCTGCTCTTCGGCCGGCACTATTTTTGGCTCCTTTTGTCCGTCGCCGCGCACGGTATAGCGATAATCCAGGCCGGCAATCTCTTTGATCGCCGCTTCCGTCTGGTAGCGGTGCAGCAGATACAACGGCACCAGCGTATCGGCAAGTTGCGCCGAGGGCGTTCCCGGGCGAATCGCATCCGCATCAAAGCGCCCCAAAGCGACGCGGCGAACCTCGAGAATCCGATTCAGCTCCGCACCGGCATTTGTCCCGTTGTCCCAAAGGTTGTCCAAAGGACTCGCGGTCCCCGGTTTGCGGGCGTCCGCGTCACTCAGGAACAGGGTCCCCTGCTCCTCTGCCGCGTGCAGTATTTTCTCCAGCGCCGCTGCATCCTCGTTGGAATTTCCGCCATGGTCAAACTCGCGGTATCCATAGTTGATAGCCACCTTGTCCCACACCCCGATCCCGACCGGATAAGCCTGGCTGAGATCGGGCGTGCCGCCTGATCCCAACGTGACCCAGGGATGCGGATAGTCCATCACGCTCATGGTCTGATCTGGTGAATGCGGCATACTGCTGGCTGCGAAGTTATGCATGAGGCCGAGCGTGTGCCCGGTTTCGTGTGCGGCAAGTTGGCGAATGCGACTCAACACCATCGCAAGTGCAGCGTCATGCGCTGCGTCGGGAATTTTGCCATCCTTATAGGGGAGCAGAAGCGACTCAGCCAGCAGATAGTCTTGCCGCCCGCGCAGGCTGCCTAACGTCACATTGCCCTTCAGGATCTCGCCGGTGCGGGGATCGATGAGCGCAGCCCCGAAACTCCAACCGCGATTGTACCGGTGTACCCACTGGATGATGTTGTAGCGCGCATCCATAGGATCGGCGCCCTCGGGCAGCAGCTCCACCTGGAAGGTTCCCTTGGCCCACCCGGCCGCCTGAAAAGCTGTGTCCCACCAACGGCAGCCCTCGACCAGAGCGCTGCGGACCGGCTCCGGAGCGCCGCGGTCGACAAAGTACCGGATAGGCTTGACTGCTTCGCAGTCCTTCACGCACGAAGGATCTTTTTTTTGTAACCGAAACCGTTCGATGAATTGCTGATCAACGTCAACCCCCAAGGGCGTGTTCATTTCACGCCACGTGGTGTCGAAATAGCCGGCGCGAGGGGAAAACCGGCGCGGAACATATCCCGGGGGCGGAAGCTTGAGAAAGGTGTGGCGCTCGTGCACCGTGAGCGCGCGAACCTCGGGCGCCACTTCGGCCAGCTTTTTCGCCTGGTTAGGATCGTCGGTGCCCAGCGTCAACTCGGCCTCAACCTCGCTGTTCTCCGGAAAAGCTTTTGACGCTTCAGGAATAATCGTAGACCGGTCCTTATCGACCTTATAGGCGCCCTGCTTGGTCACCGACAGGACTTCGGAAACGGCCTGGATGTCCTGGAGGAAATAATCTGTGGCGTGCACTTCGGCAAGGCCCGGGTTTGGTCGACGATCTTGAATTGTGAAGTATCGCGGAGGGAAACGACTGTTGCACTGCGACCTGCTCTGCAGGGTCGTCCGCCGCGGTCCGAAACCTGGTATTTTCCTGCACCAGCAGAATCTTCGGTCCAACTTTTTCAAAAAACACGAGCCGCGTCGACGGGGTCAGAACGTCAGTGTCCTGGATCCCAATCTGCCCGCGATCCATTGACAGATCGTTCTCGCCGACACCGTAGGTGAGCGTGTCAGACAGAATATATTCGGGCGAAGCTGTCCCGGCCTTCTCCGTTAGGGGAACGCCAAGAAAAATCCTGCCCTGGTCCGGGTCCCAATGGAGTGGTAATAAGGCATTACCCTGGCGAACCTCCTGTTGCATCTGTGCAGCGACTTTGGGAGCTGGGGGCGTCTGGTCTTCGGCGAATAGGGACGTTCCCAGAGTTCCAGCCGCTATCGCAAGCAGCATGCACCCTCGGAGAATGTGCCGATCATCCAGGCGGCGGCGAAGCCTATGAAGCGCTCGAGAATCTTGCGCCCCGGGTGAACGCATTGCTTTCATTGGCATATGGACTAAATTCTGTATCAAAATTCCCTGCAAGAGAATAGGCTCTCGTAATTCGTTCTGCAATAGTAAACACAGCGATGAGTGTCGACTGACCCTGCTAAAACGAAAACTTATTAACAACGACTTCTTAGATGGTGTACATAAGCCACTTATCCGGGAAGTCGTCCTATACTGTAGGTCTTCCTCCATCATAACGAGAACCGATCCTTTCTCCTTCACATCGGCTTTAGCGGCCTTCATTGAATCTTCTACGAATCCGATTCCAGCCAACACTGTTCATCCTTAGTGCCGCTTGCCATGAAAAGAGTAACGGAAGCGGAACCCGGAAGGTTCTCTTCCCCCCGCGCATCCTCCAAGCCAGCGCGTGTAGTGTTCACGCAGTTCCGGTGTTTTGGCCACCATCCTCGCATTGCGAAGTGAATGAATCGCGCGGCCGGGCAAGATTTATTTTTAGCCGCCTTTGCCTCCGCCGCGATTTTTGCATGTTGGCGCGCCACGAGGGCCTCGAACGTGGGATCGCCATGCAGGGGTTTGAAAACGGGATCAGTGCCCGCATCGTCTTCGCCGATAAGCCCGTGATCGATCGCGCTGGTTAGCCAGGCGAGAGCGTCGGCCTTCTTCGCTTCTGCGGCACTTAACTCGGCCAGGTTGAATGCGGCCTGGCTTGTATACTCGCGGTCCTTTCCAACGACGCGCACCAAGCTATCGTAGCCTTCCTTCAGTACCTTTTCCGCTTCCGGGTAGTGGCCCTCTTTGGTCAAAATCTCGCCCAACACAATCTTGCTCATCAGCGTATCGGTGTGATCCTTGCCCAGAGTCCGCTCTTCGATGGCAAGGGTTTGCCGGACCACTTGTTCCGCTTCGGCATACTTCTTTTCCTTCAGCAGCGTGTCGGCAAGGTTGCCGGCGGTTACGAGAGTGGAACGGTGCTCCGCGCCCAGCTTCTTTGTCTTGGCAGCCAGCGTTTCGCGAAACAGATTCTCTGCCTCCGGGTAGCGCTCTTCATCCAGCAGGGTGAGCGCGAGATTTCCCTTATTGAGCAAGGTTGTAGGGTGTTCCGGCCCAAGCACACGATCGAACTTCGCGATCGCTTCGCGAAAGAGCTTCTCCGCCTCAGGATACTTATGTTGTTGCAGAAGGATGGCGCCCAGATTTCCTTCGGCGCGCAGCGTTTGTATGTCGTCGGGACCGAGGGTGGCCGTATCTGCCTCGAGCACTTCGCGGAAGGCCTTTTCTGCCTCGTCCAACTTACCGGCATACGCCAGATTGACCGCCAGCGTCCGTTCCGCAGAAATCGTGGTGGGGTCCAGCGGCCCAAATTTGCGGAGCGCGATGCCGGCAGCCTGGCGGCTGATTGGCTCTGCCTGCGCATAGCGACCCTCGTCGACAAGGATGTAGGCTAACTGCCGCGTTGCATCGATGGTCCCGCGGTCTTCAGGGCCGTGCGCGCGGGTTCGCCGCTCCACCTCCTCCCGCGCCACCTTCTCTGCGTCGGCATAACGGCTCTCTTCGTCAAGCACACCCGCGAGGGTGTTCATGGATTTCAAAGTGTCTGGCTTGTCTACGCCGGATATCTGGTTCTCGATCGCGAGCGTACGCCGGAGGAGTGACTCGGACTGGGGATACAGCCCGAGATTACGGTAAACCTCCGCCATCACCTGCATCAGCTGCGCCTGGTCCTCGGGATCCTTTTCGAGCCCGTTCACAATTTGTGTGGAAGCCTTATCGAGCACCTCGCGAACGCGAATGTCATTGCCGCGGGCCGCACTGGGGTCGGAGACCTTGAACATGCCGGTCATGAAGGCAGTAACGCGGTCGGCGCGATCACGTTCTTTGCGGATGGTGCGCAATTCGACTGTCTGGGCAATGGCGAAGCCAAGCAACAGCAGCAACACAGCGGAGGCCAGCCCCACCCCTACGCGATGGCGGCGGATGTATTTGCGTGCGCGGTAGGCTCGGCTAGGCACATGGGCCGACACGGGCTCGTTGCGCAGATAGCGCCCGATATCTGCAGCCAGTTCGGAAGGCGATGCGTAACGGCGTTGGCGGTCTTTCTCCAGGGCTTTGAGAGCGATGGCATCCGGATCGCCCTTCAGTTGCCGGGTGAGTGTGGGCAGATCAACGGAGCGGTTTTGCGCTGTCACTGCAGACTCGCCTGCCAGCAGGCGCAGCCGGGTGCTGGGCCGGGGTGAATCCTGATCGCGCAAGAGGCGCAATGCTTCGTCTGTAGCGAGCTTCTTCAGGTCGAGCGGTAAGGCGCCGACCAATAGCTCGTAAAGCACAACACCCAGCGAGTACACGTCACTGCGGGTGTCGATGTCTTCACCGCCGGAACCAGCCTGCTCCGGGCTCATGTAGCCGATCGTCCCGATCGGCGCACCAAGCTGGGTGACCATGGTGGCTGCGTCCACTGGCTGAGAGGTCGCTTTGGCGACGCCGAAGTCGATGATGCGCGGGGCGGGCCGGCCGTCGACTTCTGTGACCAGAATGTTGGAAGGTTTGAGATCGCGATGAATGATGGCTTTTTGGTGTGCATGCTGCACGCCTTCGCAGACCTGGATGAAGAGCTCCATACGCTGCCGCATGGTGAGGCGATGGCGGTCGCAGTACTGGTTGATCGGCAGCCCGTCGACATACTCCATGACGAAGTAGGGCTTGCCTTCCGGCGTGGAGCCGGCATCGAAAACCTTGGCGATCGCGGGGTGGTCCATGAGGGCGAGAGCCTGGCGTTCGGACTCAAATCGGGCCACCACCTCACGGGTATCCATGCCCACCTTGATCAGCTTGAGCGCCACTCGGCGGTGTACCGGCTGCTGCTGTTCGGCCAGCCACACCTGGCCCATGCCGCCTTCGCCGATCAACTGCAGAAGCTGATAGGGGCCGATGACGACCGGAACAGGGTGAATGCTGCCGCCCGCATGGGTGGCGGGCGAAGCAGCTTCTGTCAAGTCTTCGGATGGTTCGGTCGCCATGCGCACCAATATACCTGTTCGTGGGTTGGGTAGCTCACTCTTTCAGGCCACATGGCGGGCGCCACGTTCGAGGTACTCGCGCCAACACACAGCAATTGAAACCCCCAACTTGCCTTTGGTCTGTAGCAGACTTCTTTTTTCCTAAGTGACGGTCCCGTTTTGACCACTCAATTTTCGATTTTTGTAAAATTCGATAAAATTCGATCTTTTTGGGCATTTTGGGGGCATTGGCAGCGCTGCGTTTTCTCTTAGATGCTCTCCTCGTTTTGGTTTCCTTGTAGAAATGTGCGAAGAAAGCGAAGTAAGCGAACTAAGTCCGGCGAGTTGTGCCTGTGATCGGCGATTCAGGCCCCCGGAAAATCTGCGCGATAAGCGCGGTAAGCGCGATAAGGGGGTGTCTGGCATGCTTTTTATCCTTATTAAGGGGCTGAACTCTGCAGTCGACGTATAAGCCTCCGCCCGGTTACGTAACTTCAAAAAAGTGCGCAAAAAGCGCAATAAGCGCAAAAAGCCCCGTCCTTACTTGCAGCCTTCAGCTTTCCCTCGATCACGGAGGCTTTGCTCCAACATTTCGATGGGCAGAACGTTCGCCTACACCTGGAACATACTTCTACCGGTGACAAACGGGACAATGTGTCTGCCTGCGCGCTTCGTATCAGCGATTGTCGCGTTTCCCACCGGCGTCCGTTATCCTCTGGCCTCGGTTAGCCCGGGCTTTCCGATGATGTGGCGTTTTCTTAAGTTGTCAAAACTTCTCAATCAAGAGGACGCACTGAGCGCACCCTGCTGACGCCGTGAATCCCGTTCTCCGCAGGCGCGCCCTCGCGGGCCGCATCCATGCTGAGGACAGGCGTCAACCATCATTTTGTTTGTCACTTTACCGTTTGCTGCACCCAAGTCATCATGCAATCAAGCGATGATGTCTCCGGGTGGTGGGCGGCAGATGCACGGGCAAAGCTCACCGGGGCAACGCCAAGCAGCGCCGTCGTGAAGACGGGCCGACGTATGGTTCTTACTTATACACTAGTACGGCTTTCGGAGCGTGTCGAGAGGGTAAGAGGATTTCTTTGGTAACCACGGCAGATCCGTCCGGAGGTAAGCTGGAGAGATGATTAAGCTGGGTCTCGGCAAGATCGTCCCAAATCGGCGTGAGCCGTCGCCCGCTGTCCTGCAGGCACTCTCAGAGACGGTCGCATGGTGTTTGAGTAGATTGCTGCAATCTGATCAGCTTCGTAGCCGTGAACTTGATCCTTCGGCCATTCTCAGAGTCCCACCCTTCGATGAGTTCAGCGCAGGAGCCTGGACTGAAGCAAAACGCGAGAGCTACAAGCGAGCGATATACGCAATCAATGAAATGCGTTCTACTCTCGTTCGCGATACGGATATAGAAATTGCTGATTCGGCAGCCGCGCAATCAAAAGGCAAGTTACTGCTTTACGAGCCATTGGAAACTGTCACGGACGGCGCATCTGAATCTTCTTCGCGCGGCTTCTTCGACATTGAGGATGCTCCTCCTTGGGATACATGGTTTCTGTATTCAGGAGGCACAATTTTCAGTTGGGTTCCTGAGTCGTCGGTCGAGAATGCGCAGGCTGGTATCGACGCGAATATCGTCGACTGCATTCACTGGTGCAAAGTTGTCAGAGCCACGAGATCTCTAGTCGGAAGCGTATCCCTGAAAACGGGTTTCCTGTAACTTGACCTGTCTACCAGACGGTCATAGCCAAGTTACTGATAGTTAAATTGGTGACCAGACGGAACGTTCGCCTGTGCAGAAGAGATACTATCATGGGTTACGTCCCGTCTGGTCACTAATTCCGTGGTCACTAATTCCGAGCCCTGACTGCCCTTCGCTAATGGACTGTAAGGATTTTATTTCACTAATAAGGACAATATCGTGCGGCCTATTTTGGCTTTGGCTTTTGCCTGGAAGGAAAAGAGCGAGCGGCTTGAATTCGTGCTGGGTTTGGCCCCCGGCGCGAGCTTAAGGAGGCGTTCGGCGTTTTCATGCGCCAACTTCTCTTTGTCTTCCTTTGATAGTTGGGCTTTACTCAGAAAATCCATGGCTTCGAAGTTGTCTCCGAACGGATCATCGACCGAGAACAGGATGTTGTCGATACCCAATTCCGCAATGGCGCAATTCAGGGCCGCCTGGTCGAAAACGCCGCTGGTTGTGATGAGGACGTTTGCACGCATGTAGTAGAAGACGCTCTTCTGCATGCACCTCTGTTCCGCAGATTCGGCAACCTTCGACTGGCTGGCAAGAAGCCAATTCCCCATCGTAAGAGCGGTGTTGATGCGCTTGAGTGCAAAGGGAATTAATTCACCCATGTGTCCGACAATTATTTTGAGGTTTGGAAAGCGGTCAAAGACGCCGCGCGAGATTAGCCGGAGAAGATGCGTCCCGGTTTCGACCTGCCACCCCCAACTCTGCATCATCAAAGGGCAGTCTTTGTAATAGATATCGATGATCCCCTGTGGCGGATCGGTCGGATGTATATAGATCGGTACGTCCAACGCTTGCGCCCGCTCGAAAATCGGCGAAAACGAGTCCTCATCCAGATACCGGCCGTTGGTATGACCATTGATGAGCGCACCTTTGAATCCGAGCTGGGAGACCGTACGCTCCAACTCATCGGCGGCATCGATGGGCGATTGGATCGGCAGCATCGCAAAACCGGCGAAACGGGTCGGATATTCCTGAATGATTGCGCCCAGCCAATCATTGACCTCCCTGGACAAGCGGATGGCCGTATCGGGTTCGAGAGTCTGAACGCCCGGCTGCACATGCGAGAGCACTTGCAAGTCGATGCCCGCCGCGTCCATACGGCGGATTCTTTCTGGACCAACATCAGTGAGACGTCCTTTGACCATGTCGAGCAATTTGACCCATGACGCAGGGTATACCTCCCGCAGTTTTGGGTGCAGGAAATGCTCTTCGAGAGTGATGGTGCGCGCAACCGGCTTGTCACCATTCTTGTTCATCGTCATTCCTCCGCGAGAAACCTGCTGGACGCGTTCATGGAACGGCCTACGCCCGCCTGCTCATCCGGCTTATTCTGGCCTGGACTGGTTGCTCGACTTTCGGTTTGAGCGGCCCGCGTTGAACCGTTTGCCGTAGCCCGGGTGTCCATACGGAATCAGTCCGCGATGCGCAGCAAGTTTCGCGCATAACTCGATCAGCGTTTCCCGCTCCGGTACCGTCAGGGAAGAGCCGAGGTCGGCGTCATGTTCCGTGGCGATTCCCTCCACCTTTTCCAGGAGTCGAGATCCTTTTCGTGTCAATTGCAGTTGCTGGCTTCGACGGTCCTGAGCGCTGCGCTCGCGCGCAACCAAGCCCTTGGTTTCAAGTTCATCGAGCAACACGACCAGGCGGCTGGGCACTACTCCGAGATGCGAGGCGAGGTCGCGCTGATTCTTCCCTTCGTTGGCAAGGATCCACCGCAAGATGCCGAAATGCGGCGGTGAAATGCCGAGGCCTGCGATCTTGCGGCCAAAGGTGAGCGCTGCGTGAGTTCCAAGCTGCGACAACAGCAGCCCGAGCGCGCGGCGGCCGGGTAACGGATTCTCAGGAGCCTTTTGTTTCTCGATCGGCATGGATCTCCTATGCTAAATATAATACACGTTATATATCGTTCATATTATGAATCGTTCTCATAGTGACTTGGATCAAAAAAACAAAAGAAGTTCCTGCGAAAATTTATTGGTCAGACGGGACTGTCACTTTGGGAAACGAGAGTCTGCTACGGGTCGAAATTAGCTCACGTTGCCTTCGGTTTGTGACGATCTTTTTCACCGCTTCTATAGAGCTTTTGAAAAATGGCGCCCGGTTTACAGCTCTTAGCAAAGTTCCAGACCCGTCTGGCCACAAATCCCCGATGTCCCCCGAACATCCGGGCGTAGCTTACACGAAGCGAATTCCAAACCCGCGTGGTCAGACCCTTCTCAGTCGTGCATACTGGTCTGGCGTCAGACGCAAATAGGAACTTTCGGGAGGCGATTCGATGTCGAGTTCTGCGAAGGCGATGCTGTTGGGCGCGATCATTGGCAGTTGCGCGTATTTGTCATTTGCGGCTGAAAAAGCAGCGTGGAATAGCCCATCGGGCCAAGACTTCGCGACAGTCGGGGGCAACTTGGCGAATCAACGATACTCGTCGCTCTCGCAGATCACTTCCGCAAACATTTCGCGCTTGGGCGGCGCGTGGATGGTGCATACCACCGGCCAATCGGGAGGCGGGAGCATGGAGGCCACGCCGGTCGTCGTGAAGGGTGTAATGTATATCCCGACTGGCTTGGGCGGCGTAATGGCGATCGATGCTGCGACGGGAGCAATACGCTGGAAGTATCAATCACCGAATGGCGGCTCGACGAATCGCGGCGTGGCGGTTGGCGAAGGCAAAGTCTTCTCGTCGGGCGGTGGAAACACGCTGATTGCACTCGATCAGGAAACGGGCGGATTGGTATGGACTGCGAAAGTTGGAGATCGCGGCACGACCGTGGCGCCCGCCGTTTACTACGACGGCCTGGTTTATATGGGTGTGTCAGGAGGCGAAACGGGCGCTCGCGGACATTTCGGCGCGTTCGACGCAAAAACGGGCAAAGAAGTCTGGGGATTTTGGTCAACCCCCGCTCCTGGCGAGCGCGGTTCGGAAACGTGGGAAGGTGATTCCTGGAAATATGGCGGCGGCCCTATCTGGACGCAACCGGCGATCGATCCCGAGTTGGGCATGGTCTACGTGGCCGTCGGAAATGCTTCTCCGGATTTTGATGGAACAAAGCGCGGTGGCGATAATCTGTTTACGTCCTCGATCGTCGCGCTCGACCTTAAGACCGGCGCTTACAAGTGGCATTTTCAGGAAGTGCATCATGACATTTGGGACTATGACAATGCGTGCGCGCCCGTTCTTGCGGACATAAAGTTCCATGGCCACGTGCGCAAAATTTTAATGCACGCGGGTAAGACGGGTCTTCTTTACATCTACGACCGCACGAACGGCAAGCCGCTTGTCGGTATCGACGAGAAAGCTGTACCGCAGGAACCTCGCACGAAGACGTCGCCGACCCAACCCATTCCGGTTGGAGATTCGTTCGCGCCAACCTGTCCCGAACCAGGAAGCGTTGCCGCGGGAGAGAAGAGCAGTTGCATTTTCGGCGCTTACTGGGACAAGCCGGTCGTAATGGCGACGGGCACCCAGGGCGGCAATTCGTGGTCCCCGATGAGCTTCGATCCGAAAACAGGACTTCTTTACGTTCCCGGCACGATATTGAATTCCGCTTTCACTCTTCGACTTCAGGAATGGGATACGCAAGCGAATCGTTTCCAGACAATCGGACAGCCACCCCCCGCTTTCGTGAAGCCTGCAGGCGAACCTCGTGCGGGTACCTTGACCGCGATGGATCCGGCTACGAACAAAATCGTATGGCAGAAGCGAATGAAATATCCGCTGGGTACAGGGAGTGGACTGCTCACCACGGCGTCAGGGCTGATTTTTCATGGCGAATCTGACGGACGGTTCGTCGCCTATGACGTGAAAGAGGGAAAGGAATTGTGGTCGTTCCAGACTGGCGCTGGCGCGGATGCTCCTGCGATGACCTATGAGGTGAACGGCGAGCAATACGTGGCGATTCTTTCGGGTGGCAGCCCCTATCAGATTTCGCAGCATGGCGACAATCTGTGGGCATTCAAGCTGGGAGGAACACTAGGGCCGGCTGCCGCGCCGCCCGCGCCATCCCTTACGCAGCCGGCCGCTGCAACCCGGGGACCGCGTGGAGGCGGGCGCTAGTCGTGACAATTTGCACTCTGCCCGGATCGTCACAAATGCGCATTGCGGGCGCCGGCAAGCCGTAATTAGGCCAATTTGTTTTAGCACAAGCGAGGACGATTTCGGAAAACACGTGACAGGAAGATCACCTATGAGCTATGAAAACGTAAGTAATCGTCCTGTCTGTCACCTGTTTGTTGTTTGTCACCTGTTTGTTGTCAGTCACCTGTTTGTTGTCACCTGTTTGTTGTGTCACCTGCAGTATGTCACCTGTTTGTGTCACCTGTTTGTATGTCACCTGTTTGTACAGCAGGTCGAGCGCGACCAGAAACGGGCCCGCGAGGTGTTTTCCGTGAATCAGAATGTCGTTCACGATGCTAACCAGGCGCGTGCCGCGACGACCAGAGCCTTCACACCTGTTTCCAAAGTGGGATGGATCACTGGTGCAAACCGCGGATTGTGGTTGGTCGGAAGCTCGTTGAGTGTGCCATCCTTCTTCGCCTTCTCATAGACCGCAGGATCGTCGCCCCCAAAGAACCAGAACACCGATGGGGCGTGCCACTCTGCTCCAAAGCATCCGAAGTCCTCGCTCGCCATGCTCGGCTTCGTCTGCTCCACAGAGCCATCAGAGAAGTCTTGACGAAACGCGTCAACGACCTTGTTGGTTGCATCGACATCGTTCGTCACCAAGGAGTAGCGGTCCAGGGGCGTGATCTCGGGTGGTTTCGGCGCACCTGCTGCAGCTGCCTCGGCATTCACAATTCGTTCGATCGCTGAGAGGACGTGTTTACGTACCCCCTCATCGAAGGTACGCACATTCAGCTTAATGAGTGCCTCGTCCGGAATAACGTTCTCCTTTGTTCCTGCCTGCAGCACCCCAATTGTCACCACGGCAGAATCCGTGGGCGCGACTTCACGGGAAACGATCGTTTGCAGTCTCATCACGGTAGAGGCAGCCATGACGACAGGATCAATGCTGGCCTCCGGCATGGAGCCATGCGCACCACGCCCGAACATTCGGATCTGCAGGCTGTCGGCAGCAGAGGTGACAACTCCAGTACGCCAATCGAGGTGCCCGGATGGCAAGCTCATGACATGCTGGCCAAGCACAACATCTGGTTTTGCGAATCGTTTGAAGAGGTTGTCGTCAATCATGGCCTGTGCGCCCTGCGCCGTCTCCTCCCCTGGCTGAAAGACTGCCATGAGCGTTCCATGCCAGCTATCGCGGCTTTGAGCAAACAACGATGTAGCCCCGATCAAGCAGGCCACGTGCATGTCGTGCCCACAGGAGTGAGCGACCGGTGTGGTCTTACCATCTGGACCTGTCGCCGTAACGGTACTGGCATAGGGCAGACCGGTCGCTTCCTTAATGGGCAACGCATCCATGTCAGCCCGCAGCATTATGGTTGGGCCGTCTCCGTTGCGCAATATACCTACGACTCCCGTCTTGCCGATACCAGCGGTGACCTCAAAGCCGTTGGCCTTGAGATGACTCGCCGCAATCCCCGCAGTGCGTGTCTCCTGCATTGACAACTCGGGGTGCGCGTGTATGTCTTTGTAGACCGCTTCCAGTTCCGGAAGCATTGCGTCAAGATTTAGAAGGATTTCCGTTGGCTGTTTCCTTTGCGTCATGTGAGCCTCCTGCATGCACCTAGGCATCTCACTATGAGAATACGCGGAGGATAAAGAAGTAAGCGCCTTTGTATGGCGTACGGTGAAACGCAGGATCGGCGATTGATTCATGAAGCACACTCCGGATCCAACTAGGAGGCATTATGGGTCAAAAAGTACTTATCACTGCTGCGGCGTCTGGGATAGGGCTTGAGGGCGCTTCGGCTATCCCAACCGCAGCCCCTACAACGTAGCAAAGGCAGGCCTGATCGGCGTACGGAGGCAAGGAATGGGAAAGCGATTCGGGAAACTCATCGTCTCGACGGTATTCGGAACCGTATCAATGACCACGCTCTTCGCAGGTGCTCAATCCGTTTCGCTCGATCCAGCCAAGATGCAGCGCATCGGCACAATCGATGAGCGATTCCAGTCCTACAACGTTGAAATGCTCGAAGTGACCGGGGGCAAGTTCTGGAAGCCGTATAGCTCTCTTGCGAAACAAGCGACTGGATCGGCTGCATCCTCCGGCGATACTCCCGCTGGCATGGATCCGAACATGTATGAGTATCGTCCACCGGTGGATCTCGCCAACGCGCGTCTACGGAAGTTAGCCGCGGCTCTTGGTCCAGCCTACGTAAGGGTAAGTGGGACGTGGGCGAACACGACCTACTTCAAGGACGGTCCGGGACCGGCTCCGAAAACCCCACCATCTGGGTTTGGAGGTGTCCTCACCCAGCAACAATGGAAAGGGGTCGTGGACTTCTCAAATGCCGTCAACGCAGAACTCGTTACCTCGGTTGCGATAAGCCCTGGTGTGCGGGATGCCTCGGGGAAATGGACGCCAGTGGAAGCAGCAAAGGTCTTTGCGTACACGAGATCCATTGGTGGCAAGATCGCTGCGACTGAGTTCATGAATGAACCGAATGCAGCCTCTATGGGTGGCGCACCTAAGGGTTACGACGCGGCGGAGTATGGAAACGATCTGGCCGTGTTCAAGTCTTTCCTTGCGGAGCATTCTGCCAAGACAATTCTGCTTGGTCCTGGTTCGGTGGGTGAGGGCGGTGTGTTTTCTATGCCGGGCCCAGGCATCATACCCAGCACTGATCTCCTTTCGGCCTCACGCTCCGCCTTTGATGCATTTTCGTTTCACGTTTACCCGGCTCTTTCCAACCGCTGCTCCAAGATGGGCGCGTCCATGACGACGACCGCCGCTGATGCTCTCTCAGCGGAATGGCTTGCACGACCCCAAGCAATCGAGGCATACTACGCAGGCTTACGTGACAAGTTCGATCCTAAGAAGCCGCTCTGGATCACGGAAACGGCCGACACCGCGTGCGGCGGTAATCCGTGGGCATCAACCTTTCTTGATACGTTTCGATACCTGAACCAACTAGGCATGATGGCACACGACGGCGTACAGGTCGTCATGCACAATACCCTTGATTCCAGCGACTACGGGCTATTGCACGAAGGTGACCTCACACCTCGCCCGAACTTCTGGGCGGCGGTGCTTTGGCGCAGGCTGATGGGAACCACAGTGCTGCAGGCCGAGGAGTCGCCTTCACCAAACCTGCACCTTTACGCTCATTGTCTCCGAGGCGTGTCCGGTGGCGTGGCTATACTCGCCATCAATGCAGACCAAAAGAAAGCACAAATGCTTGCCGTGCCTGGCTCCTCGAAAAGATACATGCTGTCGGCCGAGCCTCTTCAGAGTAATCGGATTCGGCTAAACGGCACGTTGCTTGAACTCGGGGCGAATGATGCGTTGCCCGCGCTCAATGGCACCCCTAGCCCTGCCGGAACGATCACGATGTCTCCCGCAACGATCGTGTTTATTGGCGTTCCCGACGCGGGCAATGACGCGTGCAAATAGTAATTCAGCGAGGGGAACCAGGATCGGTACCGGAAAGTCGGCTAGGGTCCAGGAATTCTGCTCGGGCCTCACCGCCGGGATACCTGGACCCTGGGGCGTTTATCGTTACCTATTCCTTCAAGAATGCCGGCCACTGGCTTTCAGTTGGACAACGTCTGGCGGATTTCGCGTTGAGGTGGAGCGTCAAATCGGCGTCTGCAAATACGTAGCTAGCACGGCAAGGTTTATGGCTGGGATCACGATAAATTCCGCAATAGTTGAGCAGGCGGCAAAAGATGCCGGTAGGTAAGTCTTAAGAGGAAGCACGATGGGTAAAAATGAACATCGCTACTGCTCATCGCGGGAGCAGTAGCGATGGATTCCAGGCAGCATATGTTTCAGCGTTCTGTCTGCAGCAGAGCCAGCTCTACTGCTGTCGGCGTTTTGGCGGCGGCAACTTGCAATTCATGTTCAGCCTTCGATCTGCCACAGAAAAGGCTATTGTTCCCAGCGACCCAGACAGCGCGCAGAAAGTATTTGTCGCCGTAGTGAGTGAATACGGCCTTGCCCTTCGTAGCCGGCAGGCTGTCATCGGCCAGATGGGTCAGCACTAATCCAGAGGTTTTTGCTCCCCGAATCAGCATGGTTTTTCCGCCGTTCATGCTGATGGTGTAGATGCCAGGAGCGAAATGTTGCCCCATCGCGGTTTCGAATGTAAAGGGCACGTTGATTTTGGCTGCAAATCCTGGAGCCAGATCCTGTGCCTGGGCTGCCGGCGCCAACGAAGCGACAGCGAGAACAGCGGCGATCAAGCCTGCGGGAACTTTCAACATCGTTAAGGTGAGCATGGTAGTTTCTCCGTTTCTCCTTGTGAAAGGCGTCTCACTGAGCGCCCTCACTTACTGAGGCGGAAACCCGCGAGAGAAACTGTCATGATCCTCAAAATTATTATTTCTGGCTGCATCTTGCCGTCTCTCGCCTCTCGCGTCAACGGTGAAAGCGGTGAAAGGGTTGAAAGCGGACGCTTACTTGGTTTTACACAGTAGAGGGGCACGATGCTCCTTACTCCATCCCTAAGGCGGCGAGGCAAAGTCTAGTCGGGATTTACGAACAATGAGACTGCAAGTCCTGAGTGAGTCGCGACAACAGATTCCGCCGAACTGAGGCCGCCTGTATCGGGCGAGCAGCCGCTGATGCGGGGCTCACTTCTGCTCTCCCGGGCGCCAGTTCAGAATCACGTTCAGAGAAGATGTTTAATGCGATTTGTCGCTGATAATCAGGAACCGTTTCCCGTCCGGAGCAATATCCCAGCTCATGGGCCCGGTGCGGATTCCGGTATCCACCATGTCCGTATTGAATAGGGCCTGCGGTATGCCGGCCTGGAAAACCGGCGCGGTGCTCACGGGCACCGCCATCATGGTCCCGTCCGGTGAGATGTAGAACAGCTCTCTGCCATCGCGGCGCCAGCGCGGTTGTACGCCGCCGCCGCGGGACACCATCCATCGGCCACCGTTGGGTGTGGGCGGAAAGGGAATCACATAGATTTCGCTGAGGCCCGATTCGTTGGAGGTGATTGCCACCCAGCGCCCGTCGGGCGAAAACTCCCCTTGACCCTCGTTCGCCGGAGTAGCGGCGAGTACCAGCTGGCCCTGATCCCCTGCCACCGCGAGCGCGAACAGGTCAGCCGATCCGGTGGCAGGACTGACCTGCGCATAGATAAGGTAACGTCCATCCGGCGACCAGCTCTTGGGAAAGGAAAGAACATCGGTCTTCAGCAGGAGTTGTTTTTTCCCGGCTCCGTTGACAGCTTCCCGATAGATGCCCCCGGGCCTGAACCAGGCGACGTCTTTGCCGTCGGGAGACCAGACTGGACTCATGTGGGCCGCACCGAAACCTAGCCGGGTGGAAACTCCGATGCAGGGTGCAGACGTTGGGGTGGCTGATAGCTGCAATCGAACGCGACTCCTGTCTGAAGCGTTCGAGGAAGGCACGCTTGCAGATCTTGATGGCGACCGGACGTTCCAGGCGGGTATCGGTCGCGCGGTACACCTGGCCCATGGCTCCCTGCCCGAGCAGCGCTTCGATTTTGTAAGGCCCCAGTTGGGTACCGGGAGTTAGCGGCACATCGGAGGTATCGGCAATGAGGTCCGCGGCATCCTGATCGAGCAGCTTGTCGCCGGATTCCGAGTCCTGCGCCAACAGCCTTTCAACTTCCCGGCAAATCTCAGGGTCAGCGCCAGCCAGAGCTTCCCCGCCCCTCTCACGGGCCGAGTGATAGAGCTCCTCGATCTGCCGCCAGCGCTCGGGTGTCAAGCTTTACCTCAGGAAGTATATGGTCGAGAATGGCGAAAGGATCGAGTTCGGGGCTGCGAAATGGTTTGACGGAGCACCAAGTCAGGGCTTCGGAAATGGCCTGTAAGACCGCAGCTGACAGCTCGCTTTTAATCAAGGGAACCCTCGGCTTTATAGGAACGAAGATTGGAGGCTGTGACTTCCAGCGAGAGTTCCGGTCGGATGACCGAGCACCCTTCCCCAACCCAATTCCGGGCTGGCCAGGGCGAACCGCTGTCAATGGTCAGGCTAGCTACCATTGCAGCGATGTATTCTTTCGATGATGAGGACAGTCAACTGGGTCGTTTCCGGCATAGGCGACATTGCGCGGAGGCGTGTGCTTCCTGCGATTCTTGCGGAGCCCCGCAGCGCACTTTACGGCTTGGTGACACGCGACGAAGCCAAATCCGAAGACTATCCGGGTGCGAAGGCCTGGTCCACGCTCGAAGAGGCGCTCCGCGACAACGCGGTGGATGCAGTCTATATCGCGTTGCCGGTGGCGATGCACGCTGACGCGGCCATCGCCGCGCTTCGCGCGGGCAAGCACGTGCTCTGTGAAAAGCCCATGGCAATGAGCGACTCGCAAGCCGGGAAAATGGTGGCCGAGGCACAGGCGAGCGGGCGCCTCTTGGGCGTCTCTTACTATCGCCGGCTTTATCCTAAGCTCATTCGCACTAAACAGCTGATAGCAGCGGGAGCTATCGGGCAGCCGCTGCTAGCCGAGGCTAACTGTCACAGTGAACCGCCGGCGGCGGAGCGCGGCTGGCTCTTCGATCCGGCCATGGCGGGTGGCGGGCCCCTTTACGACATTGCATCGCACCGCATCGACGCGATGAATTTCCTCTTCGGGAAGGCCGAGAGAGCCTGCGGAATACTTTCGAACGCCATGCATCGGACGGATGTGGAAGACTCCGCTACTGTGGTAATGAAGTTTCAGGGCGGTGTGCACGGTATTGTCGATGTGCGCTGGAATTCGCGCGTCGCACGCGACCAGTTTCGCGTGATCGGCTCGGAAGGCGAGCTGGGACTCGACCCGCTGAATGGCCCGGAGCTGCGCGTTGGGGGCCAAGTTGAGATGCTCCCCCCTCACGCGAATCTGCACTATCCGCTGGTATCGAACTTCGTCGACGCGATCGTTTCCAATTCCCCTGCCGGGATCACCTGTTCGGGTGAGCAGGGGCGGTGGGTAGACTGGACGATCGAGCAGGTTGTGCGGTCGCAGAAGTAACTCCCTTCTCAGACAAAAGCGGCGTCGCCGATCGCCGAGGTGCTCGCCGAGCTGTCTGAGCAGGAATCGCTCGTTCCTCGACTATGACGCGAATGGCAAACTACTCACGACCGGCTGCTTTACGCACGCGGCCACCCGGCTAACCGCCGGCTTTGACAGTCATGGAAACGAGAGGAATCACTGAGGCGCCGCGCCCACCTGGGCCGTTGTGCGCACCCCCAAGTCGCGCGCCGGCCCACGGGCGAATTCTGCTCCTCGCTGCGGGCATTAGGACGTTTCCGGGAGCAATGACGCATCATCAAAGAACAAACCGGGACAGACCCGGTCTATCCTGCTTCTCTTCGCGGACAAGACTCGCTTACGATAACCGGGTAATACCGGGGAAGGAGTCGAACCCTGAATCAAAGCTTAGAATTCGTTCGATGCCGTGCCTTTCCATGATCGAAAGATGGATTGCATCGCGAGCAGACAGGCGTCGATACTCCAGAACAATCTGTTTTGCACGCTCGACTGTTTTGTTGTCTACTGCCAGAACCTCATCGACGACGCCCAGCAGCGCATCGAAGGCTGGTTGGATTGCATCCCGGCGATCGATCGCGACGTAGCGGTGAAGTATTTCCTGTAGCACTTCCGCATCCGTCGTCAATCTTTGGCGATCTCTGATGAGTTTTTCCAGCATTCGCTGGGCCTCGATTTTATGCGGATGAGATGCGCCGACAAGGTACATGGGGATGTTAGAGTCAACGAAAATCACGAGCGTGTGCCCGCTCCATAGCCTGCTTCGATTTCAGCAAGCATGTCTTCAACGTCTCCGGCAGGATATTCGTGCTGCACCGCGATCCGAATTGAGTCAAGCTTCTTGCCTGCACTGCCCAGCGGCTCCTGCCTGCGTGCGGACTCCAGCGCCTGGCGAACCCACTCCGCCAAAGACATGTGCCGTGATCGCGCAACCCGCTGTATTTCCCTGTATTCGGGATCCTGGAGAATGACTTGCAGCCGTTTAGCCATGTAGTTAGTGTATTTGACTCATGGTGATGAGTCAATCTTACTTTTACTTCGAGACTTTGAAGGGAAGACGGGGACTGGTACTTAGAGAGAAGCTTCTACGGATCGAAGGTGAGTTCACCTTGCCTTCGATCTGTGACGATCTTTTCGCGTGGTCCTCGCCTCTGTAGCGATATCCGGCGCTGCGTTGCCTTCTCGAGGTCCTGAATAAATTCCCCAGTGCCCAGAGGCCGGCCAGTATGCGTGCGTTGGCGAATGACGGCCAACCTCGCTTCCGTCTCCCCTGCGCTGAGGTACTCCTGCCAGGTCGTGCTAGTCCCGTGGCTGCGCCACGACTCCGGCGTCAATACTCGTCTTGCTGTTTGGCGCCGCAGTGACAGGCTGCGCTGGACCATGGCCACAGCTCCGCCCCCAAGACCAAACCGGCTCTCACCGGATTGAGCCGGTATAGCGCAACGCCTCCCAGAGGTGCGACTGGTCCAGGGGCAAGAGTCATATCGCCCTTGCCAGACGTGTCCGTTCGACTGGTGAGCCGCATTCCAGTAGGAAGCGTACCGCCCGTGGGTCTGCTTCAGTGCCTGTGCCAGACCATCGACTTTGTGGGGTATCGCGATCAAGTGGATATGGTTCGACATGAGGCAATGTCCAATGAGGGCGACGCTGTAGAGGACGATGTTCTCGCGCAACAACTTGAGGTAGATTGTTCGGTCGGCGTCGCCGTCGAGGACGAAGCGCCGCCCGTTCCCACGCTGCGTCACATGGTGTGGTACGTCACAACCACACGAGTGAATCGTCCCATGCCAGGAAACGATATCAGGAATCATTTCGGTGTACCGCAGGTTCTGCAAAGGTGAAAAAGCGTTCATGTTGTGCCGGCGATTCGGAGTGCTAAAACTTCAGAAAAGTGGCGGCCGTTCACCACTTCGAGCAAAGTTCCAGTCCCGTCTGACCACAAAACCCTGCAACATCTCAACATTCATCATGCCGATCTTTGCGCCGCGTTTGTTCGATCGGCGTCGCCGTCCAGGATGAAGCGCCGCCCGTTCCCACGGTGCGTCACGTGGGAATAGGTATCCTGTCACCGGATTTCCACCATGATTTGATATTTGTAGCTGTTGTTGTGGCGGTATGGGGTACGTCCTGGTCACGGTAGGGACGGTCATCACTGACCGCCCCCCGTACAGATCCGTGCGAGCGGAACTACCGCACACGGCTCCTACCTTGGATGAGTGGCGTCGAAACGCACGCTGGGGAAAGGATGCAGGGTGCGAGGACGGGGTATCCATCGTTCAAAGGTCGGACGTATGCGTTTCCAACTCGGTCGGCTGCGCTGACTACGACGGCCAAGCATCGACCGCCACAGGTCGCACAACCGGTCGCGGAATCGATATAACGCCCGCTGGTTTTCAGGAACCGCGTGATATCGGTAATAGCCAGCTGACTACACGCTTCAGCCATGCGCCCACCGCATTGACCGGCTCATGCATCCGCTGTCGCAGCTTCGCCTTAATGGCGTGAAGCGTAGCAGCGCATCCGCTGAGGTATGGTCTTACGCCGTGTAACGAAATGGCCATTGGGTGTCATCGCACAGTAGTGCGTGAAGCCAAGAAACGTGAAGGTCTCTGGTTTTCCTTCCCCACGCTGTTGCCGATTAACCTGCGCGAACCGACCAAACTCGATCAGTCGCGTCTTCTCCGGATGGAGTTCCAACGCGAAGCTTGCCAGCCGTTTCCGAAACTCTCTCAGAAATCGCTCGGCGTCTTCGCGCTGCTCAAAGCCGACCACCAGATCGTCAGCGTAGCGAACAACTACCATCTCTCCGCTCGCCGCCTTCCGGCGCCATGCCTCAACCCACAGGTCGAACACATAGTGCAGGTACACGTTCGCCAAAAGCGGTGAAATCACCGCTCCCTGCGGCGTGCCTGCCGTCGTCTCTGACCACTTACCTTCCTCTGACACACCAGCCTTCAGCCACTTACTGATCAGCCGAAGAATGCGTGTGTCGGCCACTCGATGCTCGACAAACTTCATCATCCACTCGTGGCTCAGATGATCAAAGAAGCCACGAATGTCCGCATCGAGTATCCAGTTCACTCGCTTCCGTTCGATGCCCACGTTCAGCGCGTCCAGCGCCTGATGAGGGCTGCGTCCCGGACGAAATCCATACGAAAAGCCCCGAAAGTCCACCTCGTATATCTGGTTGAGGATGGTCACCACCGCTTGCTGGACAATCTTGTCTTCCAGCGAAGCGATGCCCAACGGCCGTTGCCGGCCATCAGCCTTCGGTATGTACACTCTTCGCGAGGCTTGCGCCCGATACGCTCCACGGTGCACTCGGCCATGGAGTTCGGCAAGCCGAGCCTCCAGGTCTTGTTCATACTGCTGCCAACTTACTCCGTCTACTCCAGGCGCTGCGCTCCGCTGTAAGGCGTAGTAGCTCTCCCGCAGTAAGTCGATCGTGAGATGGTGCAGCAAAGCGGTGAACCGCTCCTGCTTCCTGGCCCGCGCCGTCTGGCGCACGCCGCCTAACCCCTGGGACACGCGCGCTCCGCTCTGTGTCGGATGCGTGTGTGGCTGGGCGTCGTTCTCCTTGGTCTGCGCCCTTCCCTCCGCTGGCTCCGCGGAAGTCTTACCTTCTCTGTTCGTCAGCTTCATAGGTACTATGGCGCAGTCCGACTCCTCCAAAACGTACATGCCCGGATCATGGATCTTTCACCTTCCCGGACCGGTCTGCTCGCGCAGACGTTCTGGAGGCCTCCCGGTTCTCGTGCACATTGTTTGCTGACGTGCCTGGACTCTTCGACTACGCCGGGCCCAGCGGCCACTCGCGATCTAACGCGGCTCGCTGATGTTGCCTTCCCACTGACAGAAAAGGGTCGGCACCCGGTTGCATGTTTTCGGAGCTCAATAATCCTGCCCGCCAGCCCTCTGTCTATGCTTCGCTGCCATCCCTCGCGAGATCACAGGCAAGACTCGAGGCCGGAATGGATTCGCTTCTCCTTTTCCGTAGGGCTCTCTCATCCCCTACAATGTGCCGGTTTATCCCGGCGCTCTCTGTCACCTGGTTGTTACCACCTGGTTGTTACCGTCACCTGGTTGTTACCTGGTTGTTAGAGCAGAGCAAGCACCCAGAAGAAATACGTCGGAACGCCTTGAGGTTGAAGGTGATGACCCATCCATGGCTAACAGGATACCGAGGTGAGAGATGGTCGGGGTCGCAGACTTGATTTTTCACGCATGAAACTTTTCTTTGACATGGACCTTACCACTCGACAAAGCCACTGAGCACCCCTTTTATGGGGAGGTCTGCTGCGCGAAACGTCTCACCAGGATCACGACCAAACAGAGCAGATTCTCAACCAGCGATAACAGGCCAACCTCTCATTGGGTGGAACCTTTGTCCATTGTGGATCATTAGCCCTGAGAAACGCCGCAGCAAACCGCGATACACCCTTCCGAATTGCTGGAGCCTGGCCGACTTATCAATACTGATCTACCCAAGCGTGCCTTAGCCGGCACTTGTCCGAGATGGTGGATAGGATCGCTAAGGGAGCGGAAGACGTGCAAAAATCAGTTAGGGCCGCAGATGAACTGCCATGAACGTGGATGACCTACAGCGTTTTCCATTGGCGTTCATCCGCATCCATTGGGGGCACCCACTGGATTTGCGCTGGGAGGACTACGAGATGCGGAAAGGGCTTACGAGAAAACCACAACCGGACGAGCCCGCGACGCGAGGCAAGAACTATATAACTCGGAGCGGGCTGCAGCGCCTCAAAGATGAGCACCGGTTTCTGCTCACCAGGGACCGCCCGGCCGTGGCGGAGATGGTGGCGTGGGCTGCCAGCAACGGCGATCGCAGTGAAAACGCCGACTATCAGTACAACAAGCGGCGGCTGCGGCAGATCGATGGGCGGATTCGCTTTCTCACCAAGCGAATCGAAGCCGCGGAAGTGGTGGACCCGGAAGCTCCGAGAGCGGGGCAGCGGGAGACGAGGGCATTCTTCGGGGCGACCGTGCGCTATGCCAATGCCGCGGGAGCGGAGCGAGTGGTGAGCATCGTAGGCACGGACGAGGTCGATCTCAACCGCAACCACATCAGTTGGGTCTCACCTCTGGGGCGCGCGTTGATGAAGTCGGCAGCGGGTGACAGCGTAGTTCTCGAAGCGCCGGGCGGGACAGAATACCTGACGGTGCTGGAAGTGCGTTACGAACGCATTTCTGTGGAACCGTTCCGTGAACCACCTGGATCCGAGGCCTCGGCAAAGGGACTCCCTCGCCGACGCTCACCTGACGAAGAAGAGACGATACGGCACAGGTCGTGAAAGAGCGACGACCGTAATAGAGCGCTATCTGCTTTTGGCAAGCGACAAGATGAGTTGAGTCCTCATAAAGGCTGCAGCATACCGCGATACGCGACTTCCGAATTGCTGGAGCCTGGCCGACTTATCAGGAATTGACTTCTTTAGTTGCCGGGGGCGGAACCGAGTTGGCCTCGTGTGATCACAATCGTCAGCACCGCAACGCCAATCATGCTGAGGAGAACCATCTCGTCCACATCACGATTGCGGTAGAGTGGCTGGCCCGCCAAAGCGATGCCGAGCATGATGGAGCAGGTGTTGAAAAAGTAGTGCACCGTGACAGATCCCAGGATGCTTCGGCCTGTCGCAAAATACGCGAGCGAAGCGAAGATGGCTGCTGATACTACCAGCGGGAGGAAATACCAGAAAGAGACGCCCCAGACGTGAGCCAGCATGAGCGGCAGGTGCCAGGTCGCCCAGACGACTCCGACTAAGATCGCCGCCACGGCATTCCCGGTGCGTGCCGCAATGCGGGGCAACAGGTAGCCTCTCCAACCAAACTCCTCTTCCAGTGGACCGCCGAGGATGTTGGGCCACACCGCCAATAGCGGAGCGAGAAAGCGAAGGGGGATGAGCTTATGTCCTGACGCAACGCAAATCATGTAAGGGAGGACGACAAAAGAGACAGTGATCAACGCTGGGCCTGTGAAAAGGTTCAGCAAATTCCGAGCTTGTGGGGAAGGTAGAAAACGACTCGGCATGGCCCATCGCCCCTCTTCAATTCGTGTGGCGATGAAGCTGGCGACCATGGGACCGATGGTTCCAAGGGAGGTAAAGAACGGAATGGAAGCGTCGAATTGGGTGAGATGAAGTCCCTTGGGACCGAGCAAAAGCGGCAACCACAATGCCCAGGCGATGGTACAAGCCAGAAGCACGAAAAGGGCGATGGATTTTCGCGTCGCCAACCTAGAAGTGCTCGTCAGCATTGCGTTAGTTTAGCGGATGACTTTGCCGGGCATTAGTACCGAGAAACGCTTCTCGTCACCTATCTCAGGGTGTGGTAGCTTGTGGGAAGCTTGTCGGCGCGATCTGGAAGTAGGGATGGAATCGCGTGCGATTGGATATGCGCATGCGGAGACCGCCGAGCCGGGTGAGCAGGCCGAGACCCACGTCCGCTTCAGGGAAGTGATCGGTTTGCCTGCCGTTAACCTGCATGACGCCGGGGACGTTCCGCCACTGCGTAGGGAACCGGGGCGGACTCCGGAGGGCGTGCGGTGCTCGATGCGATAGTGAGCTTGGAGTAGCAAATGGATCTGCTGCACGCACATATTGGACGTGACGGGTTTCGGCTTCGCGGGGTTGCGATGTCGCGGATCGATGCTTTCAGCGATGCAGTGTTTGCCTTTGCCCTGACTCTGCTGGTGGTCTCGCTCGAGGTGCCGAAGGGATTTGCGCAGCTGCAAGAGACGTTGGCAGGATTTGTACCGTTCGCGATCTGCTTTGGAGTTCTGCTGATGATCTGGTACGAGCACTACAAGTTCTTCCGCAGATTCGGGCTGCATGATCTTCCGACGATCGTGCTGAACGCCGTGCTGTTATTTCTTCTTCTGTTTTATGTGTATCCCTTGAAGTTTCTATGCAATCTAGTGATCGCGCAGCTGATGGGCAACGAAGACGCGGGGCGGTTTTCGACCCCGGGCCAGCCGGTTGAGCTGATGCTGCTTTACGGCGGAGGCTTTGCTGCGATCTATCTGATGATCGCGGCCCTGTACTGGAATGGGTGGAGGCGGCGGGAGGAGCTGGAGTTGAACCCGCTGGAGCGAACGCTTGCGAAGAACTACATAGTGGATGCGGCAGGAATGGCAGCGATCGGCCTGCTCTCGTGTGCGCTGGCACTGGCCCTGCCGCTGAGGCTGCTGGCCCTATCGGGCTGGGCATATCTTTTGATCGGCGTCTTCAAGACGGTCCATGGCCGCCGTGAGAGGCGCCAGGCGGCGGAGAGCCGGGCCCGGATGCCGGAGGGGGATTTCGAGGCGCGAGGGGTGTCGGACGGCGTCTAGGCCTACGCCCGCCTTTCCTTCCATGGCTGATCGTCTTGACAAGGCTAAGTTCTAGGCGTTTGTAGGTTATGCTTCGATCCATGAATCAAACGGGGCTTGTTCGGACACTGGCCGGTGTCTGTCTTGGTTTCACGTCTATTGTGGCCACCGCGCAACTGCGCCACGCTGAGCCGCCTCTTCACACCAGCGGCCATGAGATTCTCGATACGGCGGGTCAACGGGTGCGGCTGACTTCAGTCAATTGGTACGGCTTCGATCAGCAGGACTTTGTTGCTGGAGGCCTCGACCATGCTCCGTTGGCCACCATTGTGAAAGAGATTGTCGATTTGGGCGTGAACTCCGTGCGCTTGCCCTGGGCCAATGAGACGCTGGAGCGCAATCCTCAGGTGCCCGATTATGCGGTGAAAGCCAACCCACAATTTAAAGGCAGACATGCTATGGAGGTTATGGACGCGGTCGTCCACGCGCTGGCTGACGCCCATATCATGGTGGTCCTCGATAACCATGTAAGCAGAGCGGACTGGTGTTGCAGTGAGACCGATGGCAACGGGCTTTGGTACAACGCTGAATATCCAGAGTCCAAGTGGCTTAGGGATTGGCAGACTATTGTCCGCCGATACAAGAGCGAGCGCTGGGTTGTCGGCGCAGACCTGCGTAACGAACTCCGTAACAAGGCGACTTGGGGAGGAACGAATCCCAAGCTTGACTGGCATGCCGCGGCGGAACGCGGAGGCAACGCCGTGCTTACGGCTAATCCCCTCCTGCTGATCATAGTGGAGAGCCCGGACTACTCGACCAACTTCGTCGGATTCGACAACCTTCCGGTGCGCCTCAAAATCACTGACCGGCTGGTCTATTCGCCCCACGCATACAACATTGCCGATCATCCATTCGGGAGCTACGACGAGTTGAAGCAGGTCTATGACGCACGCGCCGGATTTCTGCTGCATACCGAGCCTGGCGTTCCCCTATGGGTAGGTGAGTTTGGCACCTGCCAAACATTAGACTGCGGGGCGAATTCGGATTGGTTCGTGATGTATATCCGCTATATGAAAGAGAATGATCTTGCCTGGAGTTACTGGGCCATCAACGGCACACAATCGAGCGGGGTTGGCCGCAAGTACGATGCAATTGAAGGCTATGGGTTGCTGTCGCCCGACTACCAGCACATCGCAGCACCCAAGCTTGTGGAGCTATTGCGGACGATCCAAAACTAAGATGTCCATCGAAGAGCTGCATTTACCGGCAATGCCAACCGGTGTTCCCAGCATCAAGGTGATGAGCCTGCAGATCATCTCTGGATTGAAACCCTGACGAAAACACACGCCATCACTGAAAAGGGCAGCCTGACCGAAAACGGATTAACTTCCGGGTGCTGCACTCCGCTGTGGGGAAAGTTACCGAAAACGACTTTGCAGGCAGTTCCCGGGAAGCAGGATGGACTCAAGACCTCCCAAGATCGGATACTTGCTGCATGTCTTCGGAGACCTTCAATACGCTCTCGGCACCCTATTCACGTGCGGAGATCGTCAGATGGTGGGAAGCACATCGGCCCCGATACAACGTTCTGGTCGGCTCGGTGGGCATAGTCACATGGCTTCTCGTTCTGTGTGTTGGCTCGCTGGCAGTAAAGCCTGGCGTGGACTTCGAGGAGCCGATCATGATGATTATCGGACCGATCATTTACGCCGTCTGTGCGAATCTGTGCTTTACGCTCGGCTGGATCGTTGATACGTCTCTTTATAGGGGTCGTCCACGGAACCGCCTCTGGAAAGCAGGGCTGATCTTTTCATTGGTGCTGACGGCGTTGCCCGGCATCTGGGCTGTCATTGCTTGGTGCATCACGTTCTACACAGGCAAGAAACTTGACTGACTTGCCCACCCCCTGAAGCCCCTCGATGGCCAGGGGAACATACCGAAAAACCCTCGAATGAGACTTGAGCATCTCCAGCAAGTTCTGCCAGCGCCGCCGCGTCTATGCGTCAAGCGGGATTGGTACTTTCGAAAAGTTCCACTCCCGGTCACCGCGCGTTTCCTCGTTCATATGTCTTTTGCAAGGCAAACGTTCCGTCCCGTCACCGGGGCGTCATTACCGGGTCGTCACCGACGTTGCCCTCAACGTGGTGAACGTCCCCAGGTTCCTTCCAGGTTCCTTCCAGGTTCCTTTTCAGACTCCTCCGGGACTGTGTTTGACGGCGCAAGGAGAAGTGAAAAAAAGCTCTGGAACTGGATTGTTCCAAATCTCACGAGGGATAGGTATCCTTGTCGCTGTATCAGGCCTGCCCTGGGTTGTTCAACCTCTCGATAGATAGGACAAGGAGATCCGATGAAGAGTCGCACGATGTACCTTCCTTTGTTTTGCCTGCTTGCAGCCTGCTGTTTGTTCTCTACATCCGCCCGGGCGCAGAACGGGGGCGGTTGGCAGGTGGTGAAGGCGGATTGGGGTGCGGGCAACCGATGGATGGACGTCACGAATCAGGTCCGCAGGCTCCTGAACGGCAACGGCGTAGTCATGGTGAACAACGCCAACATGGGCGGCGATCCGGCTTATGGCGCAATCAAAATTCTGCGCATTCAGGCCACGAATTCTCGCGGCCAATCACAGCAATTCACCTATAGGGAAGATTCCACGATTAATGCCAGCCAGTTCAACAATGGCCGGCCAGGGGGTCCTGGATATCCAGGAAATCCCGGATTTCCACCACCGAACCCCAGTTATCCCGGCGGCGGTAACGGCTCTCTGCAAATCACGCGCGCATACTATGGCCTAAACAATCGGACCAACGACGTAACCCAACTCCTTCGTGGCATGGTGCGGAACGGAACACTCGCCGTGCAGGTGAACAACAACAATATGGGCGGCGATCCCGCTAAGGGCGGTGACAAAGTGCTTACCGTCATCTATCGCTTCCAGGGACGGGAGCGAACCTCCACCGTTAAAGAGGGAAATGTGCTCAGAATTCCGTGAGGGTTTGGAGCAACTACAGCTCTCCGGGCTGAAGAGGTTGCGGGGAATTTCGTGGGCCTTTTTCGGGGCCTTTTTCGGGGGGTTAGCACTGGGAGCATATTTCTCATTCGGATTGGCTCTTGTTGGAGCTGTGGGTTTTGTTCTGGCGATACTCGCTTCATTCACGAGAAGAACAAAAAGCCGCTAGTGTACGCCGCAAACAACACATCCCTGTGACAAAGGGATAACCTCGCTCTTCGCATGGATCTCCACACATCCACAAAACAATGCTGGCACCCCTCATTCGTTGCGCAGCGCCACCATCGGTTCCACGCCCGCGGCGCGCCATGCGGGCAGCGCCGACGCGAGCAACGCTGCAAGTCCTAACGCCAACGTGGCCGATGCCAGCATGACCGGATCCCAGGGTCTTACGCTGAACAATTGCTGCGTCATCAGCTTGCCGGCGCCGATCGCGGCGGGAATGCCGATCGCCAATCCGATGGCCACCTGGGAAAAGGCGCCCCTTAGCACCATGCGCAACACATTTCCGCGATCGGCGCCCAGCGCCATGCGGACGCCGATCTCACCCGTGCGCTGCTCCACCATGTAGGCCATCACGCCGTACAGGCCAACCGCCGAAAGCACCAGTCCCAGCGCACCGAAAAGCGTCGTCAGAGTCGCAATCATGTCCTCCTGCTGAAAGTCTCCACGGACAACCTTGTCGTACGAATCAGTCCCATACAGCACCAGATCGGGATCGACACTCGCCAACGCTTTGCGCACATTTTCTTCTATCCCCGGAGGATTGCCGGGCGCCCAAATCACGATGTTGTACAGGTAGTGTGACCAGATCTCGCCAGCCTCAAAGACAGGATCGTCCCAGTGGGTGGTCTGCGCCTCCGATATCCAGTACATGGGCCCGATCGGGTCCTTGTAGTCGTAGGTCATGTAACGCATGTCTTTCACGACGCCGACGATTTCATACTTGGACGCATATTGGATCTTGTCCGGCCCGAAATGCTTGCCGAGCGGGTTCTCGTTTTTGAAGAATCGCCGGGCGAAGGCTTCATTGATCACGGCTACGGGGCGGGTGGTGGCCGTGTCATCCTCCGTAAAGGGACGGCCCATCGCCATCTTCGCGCCGATGGTTTCGAAGAAGCCCGGCATCGCGCGCGCCCAGCCGGCGCTCGTGTCTTCCTTGGCCGGGGGCTCGGGTCTGCCGGCGATGCGAGTACCCGTCGTTCCAACTATCGCCCGACATCGGCGCATAGAGCACAGGCGCCACCATGCGCACGCCCGGAATCTGCCGCAGGCGATCGTCGATCTCCCGGAACTTCGGCTCCATTTGTTCGGGCTTGTCAGTTGCCCAGCGTGGGGTTGATCGACACGAGATAGCGGCCCTCGGTCGCAAATCCGAAATTCTGGTGTTCCAGGTTGCGCAGACTCTTGCCCAGCAAAGCTGCGGCGGACAAGAGAACAATCGACATCGCGGCCTGCCCAATCACTAACGACTTCTGTGCCCAGGAGCCACGCCCACTGACCGAGCGATTCGCTCCGCGCAGCGCCTCGACCGGATCGGCGTGCGAGGTCGTCCACGCCGGAGCGACCCCGAACAGAATGCCGGTGAGCACCGAGACCCCGAGCGCGAACAGCAGCACAGGCCATGAGGGGGACGCGCTCACCGGCACATAGTTGTTCGGGTTACCCGCCTCGAAGGCCAGGTAGAGAATCAGCTTGGTTCCTGCATAGGCCACCGCAATCCCCAGTACGCCCCCGGTCACAGCCAGCAGCACTGACTCGACCAGGGCCTTGCGCACCAGGCGATGGCGGGATGCACCCAGGGCCATTCGTATCGATGTCTGTGCGCGATCCTTCAGCCCGCGCGCCAGCATCAGGTTGGCCAGGTTGCCGCAGGCCACCAGCAGCACACAGCCCGCAGCCACCAACAGCAGCTTCAGCCCGTCCTGATACTGATCGCGCATCGCCGCGACCCCGGCATCGCCCGGCGTCAGATGCAGCGTGTCTTGTTGCCAGAGCTGCTTCTCTCCCGGGTCCATATCGGGCACGTGGCTGGCGAGCCAATCGTGGAATTCCACTCTGAGTTTGGCTTCGAGCTGGGTCGGACTTACCCCCGGCCGCACACGGCCCAGGAGGTCAAGAAAGTTTCCGTCTGGCCGTTTGAGGCGCGCCGTCGCTCCATCGATGATGAGTTCCGAGGTCACAGGGAGCCAGAAGTCGGGCATGCTGCCACCGCCAAGCCGCGCGCCATAGAAGCCTGGAGGACCGACGCCAATCACGGTGAAGGGATGCCCGTTGATCTGATAGCCCGCGCCCACCACGGTGGGATCGCCGCCGTACTTCTCTTTCCAGATGCGATAGCTCATCACAGCCACCAGGGGTGCGCCCTGCTGATCATCGGCATCGGTCATCATGCGCCCGACCCAGGGATTGATGCCGAGGGTGCGGAAGAAATTGCCGGAGACGTACTGCCCGTTGCGGGTATCTGCCGGAGCCTGCGATCCGGCTCTACGGACGCCCAGCGGCGCATTGCCCGCCTGCAGAGCCGCCAGGTCGCTGAACTCCGGCGTGTGCGCGCGAAAATGCTTGTACATCTCCCAGGAGAACAGGGCGAAATTTCCGTCGCTCCCCTGTACGTAGCCACCCCAGTTGCAGCAGCGAATCTTGTCGCCGATCCGCCATAACTCCTCGGGCTTGACCACCGGCAGAGACTTCAGCATGACCTGATGAACCAGGGTGAAGATGGCGGTGGTGGCTCCGATGCCCAGGGCGAGGGTGATGATCGCCGTCAGCGCGAAGCCCGGGGCCTTTCGTAATTGCCGCAGCGCGTCGCGCATATCTGCCAGCATGCGTTCCTCCGTGGGAAGGTGGTGTTGCGTCTCCGATGTAGGGATACGCAAACTCTGCGGCGGCGGTTCCGTTGGCTCGAACTCCAGTGGAGTCATCACCGGGTGGAAGATGACAGCGCCTGGATCTCGTTATCCGTGGCAAGCACTTGACCTCGTGTGTCAGGGATTCGCCGCATCGAATAAAGGTCCGTACTCAGGCTTCCAATTGCTTCATGATCATCTACCTGAGATTGAACGATTATTCGCGAGTGAATCCTGGATCCCACCGATTCGCCCGTAATTTGCCAATGACCTGCATGAACTGGTTGTTGAGAAATCAGCTTCGCACGCTAGCTTTCATCATTTGAGCTGGAAAGTATTGAGAAACCCCGTTTTTTGGGAGCTACAGGTCTCCGCGTGAATCAGAGCACAGGTAGTACCCGTTTTCCGTCAGCGGAGGAAAACTCCTGATGTAAAACGAGGACGTTCGGCTTACCTCCACTTGCCGGCTGTCGCCGGATTACTTCCCCGTGGGTCGGCGAAGCCGGTGGTCAACTTTAAGGCGAGCCGCACAGGTGGTCCTTGCTAGCGGCGCGAAGGAAGAAATCCGGGTACGCGGCGTTGAGTGCCTTCGCTATACGCCTGTGCAGAGCACCTTGGCTAACGAGCGTGAGAACTGTCATTGCTTTGCTCGATTTTGAGTTATAGATCTAATGCGCACTGGAAGGAAAATTTCAAGACGCGCACTGATGAAACAACCTGGCTTCAATGTTCAAAATTCGACCATCTACTTGCATTCGCTGCAGCGTAGTACATGAAACACGTAAAACACCTACGGTGCAACTTAAGCAATCAAGGTTGCCGAACTCTGCAGGAATCACTGTATGGGGAGTACGATTGCAGCGCTTTGTATCGCGTGCATAGGGTTGCGTATCCGAAACGCGCCAATGCGTTGTTGCGTCTCACACCTGCAAAGAGCTACTCGGGGTCGGGCTCCCCGAGGTCCATAAGGCGTTTCCTGAGAGCATCCTTACGTTCTCTTGCGGCCTGGTATTGCGCGACTTGTTCTCGGACGTAGTGTGTGTCGAGCAAGCGAAGGCCCGATAGTGAATACATCAGATACCCTTCGTCCGTTGTTATCGAAGATGTTGCGGTTATTTCTACCAAAATGGCTTGCAGAGCAGCCAAGGTTTCCTTGGCGTCCCAGAATTCTCTATACACCCTCGCAACAACCGTATCCCGGTCGTCTCGCCACATATGACGGCTCTGTTCCCATGGGTTCTCGGACAGACCTAAAAGATCGTCAGAGTTCCATACAGCTGGCACTTCAGAGCAAGGGAACGCAACGTTCATTCTGGGAAACGAAGTCCGCCACCCAAAGTGTTTCAGTCCGATGCTCAAGTGCAACGTCGTTAAAAGAACGGGATCTTTTTTTAGAACAAGGTCCCAGGGCAGAAAGCGATAATTACCAACCCGTTAACACGGAAAAATCGAGCATTCCGATCCTGAAGGCAGAGAACATCCGCCCTTTGGATCGCTTTTTGAATCGTTTACTACTATTGATAGTCACAGAATACGACAGTGGACCTTCAAATGTAACTCACATTTTAGGCATGCTTCTGTGTTACGAAGGGGGGAGTGGGCAGGGTCGAGCAGGAAAGAGTGCTACTGGGTTCGTTGGGGTACTGCTCCCATCAATGATGTTTCGGCAACGATCACTGCGCACTCGACAAGCGCTTCCATAACTTCGCTTGCGACGTGCTCGTGGAGGTGCCCATTGATCTCGACAGACCAGTCGAGCGACTCGTCATTGCGCAAGATATAAATCTGAATACCTTGCTCGATGGCGGTGGGGTGGGGACTCAGAGCACACCGGCGGCTTAGCGTCGTACCGTTATCACGGTTACCCTGGTAGACCTCTAGGGCGGCCCTCAGCGTACTGGGAAGCCGAGCGTCACGGATGACTTTCTGAATCGCCTGCTGAAGAGGGTCGTTGCGTCCGCTCGCGGGTTGCTCTGCCATGAGCTGCCTTATTGGCACACTGCTAACCCCATGCAGGGCTACACAGGTGTCAAACCTCACTATACATTCGCAAGTTGCACAAAACACATTAATTAAAATTTAGGTTTCGGAGTGCATCGAGATTGATGGCCCTGCCGTAGTAGTAAATTTGGAAGGCGACGACCCCGCACTCCTGCGAGTTCCAGCGACTTCGGTGCTTTTCAAGAACTTAAGCCGGAACGGCGTTCTACTGCACCTGCGGGCGAAATCCAATTGTCGTGCCAATGCGTTCCCCCAAGAGGGGGTTGTGATGCAGCAACTCAAGATTATGCTTCGGCGCAACGAAGAAGAACAGACATTGTCTCTCGAGATTAATGGCAAGATTTATGAGTCTGTGGACATCGAAATCGCTATAGAGCTGGTGAAGCAGGCCCTCATACAGGCAGAAGAATCTCTGATCAAGTCGGGGACCCGGTATCCACAATAGAGATTCGTGGTCAGACGAGAGATTTGTGGTCGAGATTTGTGCAGAGATTTGTGGTCAAGAGATTTGTGGTCAGACGGGACTGGAACGTTGCTGGGAGTAGTAGACCGGCCATATTTCCCAGAAGTTTGAGAATTCGTGCACAGACGGGACGTTCACTAATCGAAAGAAGTGACATGCTGTCACCGGATATCGCACCCAGCATGGTGACTAATTCCGTTTTCGGAAGTCTCCCCTGCGCGGGGGTCGAGAATGTTACGGAGTCGCGCGAAGGCCGAGGGATTCCGCGACTCTGCCGAGAGGCCGGTCGATGGTCCAGATCTGCGTGCCATGCCACGTGATGCACGAGGCAATGAGTTGAGCATCGATGAAGCCGATGCCTTTGGAAAACAAGCCGCGAGTTTCGAGCATGTATCGCACGTCCGCCGTGCGTATGGTTGGTAGTGCGGTAAGTTTGTCGAGCTCGAGGAGTGTTCGCCGCCGGTCTGGGAGATACCCGCACGCTAATTCCGCGACTACGAACGGATGGGTGCAGAGCTGGTCATTCCCGATCAAAGTTGCCAGCTCCGCCTTGAATCTTCCCCTCCGAAACATTTCAACCCAGATGGAAGTGTCGACGAGGATCACGGTTCATCCACTCGACGCCTACGCACATCTTTGATATTCGGAGCAGTCCCGGCCAGCGCCAGAAGCCTGCGTCCGGCTTCCCTCGCAATGATTGACTTCAGGGCTTCGCGAAGCAGTTCCGCCCTCTCCGTCAACCCGGTGTACTCGTGCGCCCTCTTCAGCAGATCGTCATCGAGCGTTACGGATGCTCTCATAGCTTTGCCCTTTACACCAATAATAGCACCGCTATGCGCTGCATTTTGGTGTTTCAGGGACTGGCCGTTCAGGCAGTGGTCCTACGGTCTCGCGCGGAAGATGCGGGAAGATGCGGGAAGATGCGGGACGAAATAACCCCCAAATGAATGATCGCCCGTTCAACAGTTCAGCAAGTGATTCGCGCCGTACTTCTAATTCACTTAGGTGTTATTTCGTCCCGCATCTCCCCCACTTCACTTCACTATACTGTTCGGGTCTGCCGTTGACCGGTGATCCGCCCAGATGAGAAGGCGATGCGAGGTCCAGGCGATCAGCATGGTGACCGGAGCCCACCAGTATGCTGAGAGTTCGTTCCAATGCCACTGTCCGCGCAATTTGGGTATCGCCCAATAAAGGCTGACGCATCCGACTGTCAGGAACCAGGTGCGTCCCCACCAGACTGGCAGCGATTTTGAAGTCGGCTTTGGGCGCTGACCTGGACCAAGCGCATAGAAGGGACCTCGGCTGAAGCCGATCCGAATCGCCCAAAGGCCAATCGCGGAACCCAGAAGAGCAGTGATGTGGTCAACCTGGGAAGCCATGGTCCTCACCCTTTAGCTGACGGGATTAGAGTTAGAATTCTACCGGGACCCGGGGCCAGTATGCTGTCACCAGATATCCCAGATATCGCCAAGATTGACAGAATGTCAAGCGGAGGAGCCATGAAAAGGCGATGCTTTTATCTCTTCGCATGGGTTCTAGCGTTCGGGGCTGGGCTGGACAGTTTACCCGCGCATGCGGCTACGCCAAGCTTCACAATCTCCGCGACGAACGTCACAATGCCGTCCAGCGGCGACGGGTCCATTCCGTTCGTGCTGACCTCAGTTGATGGCTATGTCGGCACTGTCGCTGTGCAGTGCCCAGAGGTGAATGCGCCAGCACGGGCAAGGATACCGGATTGTGGCGGCGGACCAGTCTTCGCCTTTGATCTGACCGCGAATGAGACGGTCGACGGGAATCTCGTCCTCACCCCCTTTGGCGTCCCCGTCCCGCTAGCCGTCGGCGCGCTGCTGGTCGGACTCGCTCTTCGGCGGCGGCGAACAGTCGGCTGGCCCACATTGGCGCTAGTTGTTGCCGGCACTCTGGCTAGTCTAGGAGGAGTCATCGGTTGCGGTACTGGCAATTCCAGCATGACTCCAGGTACCTATACCTACACCATAACCGCGACTGACGCTAAAACTAACGTAGTCGTCAGCACAACGGCCAATGTGACCGTGCGCTAGACGAAACCGCTATGCGCCACTGCGCCATAATCCCTTGAAAATCCAACATCATCTATAAAGAGCGAACGAACCTAGACATATCCCGATTGCACGGCAAGCTGAAAATCGCCGAAGTCAGAATGAGCGCGTGCATGTTCACTTACTGACTTGCCGGGCCGGATTTCGGCGCGCCTCGCGACCATAAACCAATAATGTGAATGTTCCTGGTGTCATGGGCGGAGGGGGATGTGGGTCGTCGACAGTAGATTGGGGTTGTGGGCCGAGCTCCGCCGTCACCAAGTAAACGCGATGTGTCTTGGGGTCTATCTCCATTGTCCGCGCTCCGCGCTGAGTCGGGACATTGGTGACCACCGTGTATGTATCCGGCGAGTCCTCGTGAATTACCGACAGCGTGCCAGCCCCGTTTGAACTGAATACCAACTGCGTACCTGGATCGAAGCGATTGGCGTCTACGCCTTCGCCAATGGGCACAGTGGACACCACCTTTCCCGTATCTGCGTCCATGGCAACCATCGTCCTGTTCCGGCAGCCGATAAAGAGACGGCGATGCTGACGATCGATCGCCATGCCCGAAGGGCTCTCGCCAGGAACGAGAGGCCAGCGGTTGAGAACCCTTAACGACTGGGAGTCGATCTGCAGCACCTCACTCTTGTCCTCAAGATTGTTGTAGACGTGACCCCGACCGTCGGACGCCGCGAATTCGGGTTGCCCGCCAAGCTCAATCGTCCCGGCGACCGCGCCAGTTGCGGCATCGACAGCAGTGGCGGTCCCATCGTGGTTGAAGACAAAGACCCGCTTTGAAACGGGGTCGTAAATGATCCCGTCGGGACCCTTACCTGTCCTTGCGGTTGCGATCGTCTTCAGGGTTCGAAGATCGAAGATAGTAATCTGATTTGCCTCATCCTCACTGATGAAACCGCGGTCAAACTCGTGGGCGATGGCGATGCCATGCACGCCATGGATTCCTGGAATGTCACCGACTACCTTGTAGCTGTCCGCGTTTACGACCATCACATGTGTCCAGCGAGAGATGTAGAGCCGCCTCGCGGTGGAGTCCATTGCGAGATAATCCCAAAAACCCTCGCCACCAAGCGTCAGCCGTGCCAGAGGGCGATAATCAAGGGGTGCGGCAGCTAGAACCCTGAAGCGGATAGGGTTGGAAAGCACAAATGCCACGATGGCGACGAGTAGCGCGATCCACCGCACGTAACCGAAGTTCCTGATCTTCACGAATGCTCCTCCTGTCGGCAGCCTTGGCCGAAGCCCGTAAACACAGGCTATGCACGGTGAGCTGCTCGCTTCTACTTGTTCGTCGCCAAGCGCTTGTTTTTGGGTGCAGGATGAGGTTGATGTGAGCGCGCGCTTGGAGATTTGGACGACGTTTCGGGGACAGACGTTTCGGGGACAGACGAAGTAAGCTCCATCGAAAATCCCAGGCACCTATAAAGGATGGGCAACGTGAGCTCACCTTCGACCCGCAGCAGACTCTCGTTTCCCTAAGTGACGGTCCCGTCTGACCACTGAGTTCCGTTTTCCGTCAGCGGGGGGAAACTCCTGATGGGAACGCCGATTTAAAAACAGACTCTCTGATTTTGGCCTTTCCCTGCTGGGCTCCCCAGCCCCTTTACACTCATTCACGTTCGAAAACGAGGACGTTCGGCTTACTTCCACTTGCCGGCTGAATCGTCATGGTCAGAGTCTTGCCGTCTGGAGAAAGCTGGATATGCTGCGTGTCGGCCACCTTGCCATTTCTCTTCTCAGTGAACTCGAGAGTGCTGGCATTCAGGCGGCGCGACGACGACATGGCGCCCGCTGGCGCGTTCGCATCCTTCACCGGGTAGTCCTTGCCGTCAAACTTCATATTTTTCGTGGAGTGCTGTGTCTGATTGATGAAGGAGAGACCACTGTCTTGATAAGGCTGGACCTCGATTTCGACCCGGCCGGGCTTTTCGCTGGTGCTATCCCACGTAGCAGCAAGGCCAGAGGCTCCTGCAATGGGTGTGTAGATGTAATGGATAGTGAAACTGGAGCCGTTGGGCGGGTAGCCGGTGAAGTCGTCGCGCAGCGAGTTGCCGTCCGGAGAAAGCGTCCAGATGGCGGAGATCTGCATACGGCCGTCTTTCTTGCGGACGACTCTCCAGACACGAGGAGCTTCTGCAGTTACAGCGAGCGTGGTTCCCTCGAGACCGGGTTGATCGGTACCGTTGGCGACAATGAATTCCGGGCCGCCGCCAAAGTCGAAAGCGTAGCGGTTCGTTCCCGCGGATTTGACCTTCATCTGGTCGTGCATAGTGCTTTTATCCGGGTTGAGCTTCCACTTGCCGACGAAGGAGCCGTTCGCGGCGTGAAGCCTGGTGGTTGCGATGGCGACAACAAGCAGTAATCGAAAGAGCCGTTTCCGCATGGCGTTCTCCGCAGGACGATTGGGGAGCCCTGTTTGGAGAAGCTGCAATGCACTTAGATGGCCAATGGATCTCGCAACATCGCGCAGAGATGATCGAGCGCAGGGAGAGACTGAGTTCACTTTCGTCGATGAATCGGGGCTTTCGTCGCAGCGAGCGAAAGAATCGTTCGGAAACGAACAGCGTCGTCTGAAACCGGACAGCGGATTATTGCTTCTGCGCCTGCGTCGTGGCCACCACGTAGCCATTATCCACCGTAATGCGTAAGCCGTTCGCGTAGAGGTACACGAGACGATGCTGCGCTGTGGACCCCGTTGAGCGGTGTGCCAAGCGCAATGTGCCACGGTCTCAGTCGTACCGACTTCAACATGATGCTGCTCGATGGCGTCGATCTCTTCCTGGGTGAACGGGGCCTTCGCGAGGTCCGAGTACGCTTGGTCGGTCATATTGCGAAGCAGCGAAAACATGGGATCCTGGCTGCTCGGCAATTCACCGGGATGCGCGTCGCTCTGGACGGCCCCGAGCAGATCGGATTTCAGGCGCACCACGATGTAAAATCCGTAACCCAATGCGCCCGGCATTTTCCCCGAATATACCCTCTCGATTTTAAGTGGTTCGAAAGCTAGAGCCGCAATTGGGAGATTTGTGATCGAGATTCGTGGTCAGGTCGAGATTCGTGGTCTGACGGGACTGGAACTTTGCTGTAAGTGGTAAAGCGATCTTGAGCGATACGTGAACCAAAGGCTGCGAGAAGTCGGCGGGGCCGACTGTCGGTGAGCCCAGTAAAGACAGTTCCGATGACGATTCTACGAGAACGCATTTGGCGAGCTATCATGCCGGCCGTATGTTCTGGTTCAGGGAGAACAGGTTGCGGGGATCATAGACCGCTTTGATTTGCCGCAGCCGCGCGTAGTTGGCGCCATAGGCGCGACGCACGCTGTTCTCTCCCTCCCGTTCCATGACGTTCACGTAGTTGCCGTCTTCGTCAACGGGCAGTTTCGTTTTCAATGCCTCAGTCCACTCACTTGCCGCTCGTTGTCCATCGGGCGGGTTCCAGTGGGCGAAAACGTCGAAGGTGATGCCAGTCCTTCGCAGAGGAAATGCTGTTGCCGCAACCGGCACTCGCGTCACTGCGCCGTGGAGATGAATGAAGAAGCATTCGACGGGGAACGGCGCGCTCGAAAATGCATGTGAGAAAATCTCAATTCGCTGCTCATCGAGTTCTGCGAAAAAGCCGCTGCAATGTTCCTCATAACTCGGCGGAATCTCGGCCGGTGTCATCTGCTCAAGCTCGAGATACGGCCTTATTTGAACCGTGTCATGCACGAAGCCCGGGTGATGACGAAGAGGCGCCAGCACTTTCTCGCCTTCGGTGGGGTCACCGAAGTAGCATGTCTCAATATTGATTTGCAGTTTGTGACCGGGCTTGGCGGACACTAAGGCGATTAGGGTCAGCTCGTCTGGAATCGCAGCAACGAATCCTCTGAACGCCCGCAACAACTCGCGCGGGTCCGCCGACTCAAGCGTGATTATCCCCGCAAGGACCTTCGATACCGGGTGCAATGCAACCTGGAACTCGGTGACAATCCCAAGTTGCCGCCGCCACCACGAATGGCCCAATATAATTCCGGGTTCTCGTGCGCGCTGGCTTTCACCACGCGTCCATCTGCCAGGACCAGTTCTGCCGCAAGGATATTGTCGCAGCCGAGGCCGCACTTGCTCATGAGCGGACCGACGCCCCCTCCGAGAAGAAACCCTCCAACGCCCACGGAAGGACATTGCCCAAGTACCGTGGCGACTCCTGCCTTGGCGGTCTGAATCTCAACCGCGCCGCATAGCATCCCGCCGCCCAGACGGGCATGACTTTTGTCGGTAGCGATGGTCGTGCTGCGGAAGCCAGACATATCGAGCACGAGGCCTCCATCGCAGGTCGAGTATCCGGCATAGCTGTGGCCTCCGCAACGGACTGCGAGAGGCAGATGATTGGAGGTTGCGAAGCTCAGGGCGGCCTGGATGTCCTGTGTGCTGGCTGGACGCACTACCAGTGCGGGATGCGCGGCAAACTTGGCTGCATAGCCCTTGCGAAGCTGCTCGTACTGCGGGTCTCCAGGGCGGAAGATTGTTCCAGTCAGTCTTCGCGCAAGAGCTGCGAGGTTGGTATCGCTCGGCATCGAGACCGGAATTGCCGCAACCTGCTGAGAAAAGCTGGACCTTGCGAAAAATGGAAGCGAAGAACAAACGCCCTGCCAGAGGAACGAACGCCGATTCATAGATGCCGCCTTAAAAAGATGGATCGGGACCTTGGTGCACAAGAGAAATGTACAAAACGTCTCAGAAACCCGTTGCAACTGCCGAATGATTGGTGAACCTCCTGTCCCGTCCCAGGTTTCCCTCGTACCCACGGATTGAACGATCTCACTAGAGACTGCGAAGATCGGAAATAAATGCCATCCAGTTCTCACCCGGTTCTAAATCATAACGCGAACTGTTTACATGGGGTGCGGGATGGCCCGATGATGAAGGCATGACATGGCACTACATGGAGGGACTGATGCGGAGTCTATGGCAGGATCTTCGCTACGCCCTGCGGCACTTGCGCAGATCTCCCGGATTCACCTTGACCGCTGTGCTCACGCTGGCCATTGGCATCGGCGCCACCACCACGGTCTTTTCCATGGTCGAGGGCGTTCTGCTGCGGCCCTTACCGTTTCCCGGCCAGTCCCGGCTGATGGCGCTCGCCGATATCGTCGAAGGGGTCGATTACGGTGACGACTCACCTGGCGTAACCGCGCCTGGGACCCGCGTCTACATGCGCGATACCAGCGCCTTTTTGAGCCTTGGCAGTTATCAGCCGTCAACTTATGAACTTTCCGGATTGGGCGATCCCATGCAGATCGGAGCGGCACGGCTCTCTGCCAGCATGTTCGAGGTACTCGCTGTGCCGCCGTTGCTGGGCCGGGCCTTCACCCAGCAGGAAGACGATTTAACTGTGCCGGTCACTGTGCTCAGTTATCAGATGTGGCGAAGCCGCTTCCATGGCGACGCAAACGTTGTCGGAAGAAAGATTCTTCTCGACCGCAAACCTTACGAGATCATCGGGGTAATGCCACGGGACTTTGAGTTTCCCCTGGTTCCGGGCCAGTTAAACCGCAGTGAACTGTGGGTACCCATGAGCCTGACGCCCGGTGAGCTCCAGGGCCAGGGAGGTTGGGCCTTCTACATGGTCGGGCGATTGAAGCCCGGGGTAACCCCTGCCCAGGCTCAGCAGGATGCTGCCGGAGCGGCACGCGAGATCATGCGCAATTTTCCGCCGGCGCTATCCAGACGCCGCATCCATCCGCTTGTCGCACCTCTCGGCGAGTCGACGGTGGCGCAAGCTCGCCCCCTCATACGCACGCTGTTTTTCTGCGTGACGATCGTTCTGTTTATCGCCTGCGCAAATCTGGCGGGATTACTCCTGTTGCGGGTGATCCGCCGCAACCGAGAAGTCTCCGTGCGCCTCGCACTGGGAGCAAGCGGGGCATCGGTTTTACGTCAATCCCTGGTCGAGGTCTTCCTGCTTAGCTCGGGTGGCGGTTTTGTAGGACTCGCCCTGGCCTGGGTTGCACTCCGCACTGGTGTCAGCTTTCTTCCGGAAACGCTGCCCCGCGTGAGTTCCATCGGCCTTGATTGGCAGGTCGTGGCTTTTGCGTTTGCACTCGTGATGGTTACCGCCGTCCTGTGCGGCCTCATACCAGCGCTGGCGGCCACGCGCATCAATGTGAACGAGGCGTTGAAAGAAGGCGGCCGCACGGGCAGTTCCGGCAGCGGCTACGCGCGCCTGCGTTCCGTTCTGGTGATCGCGGAACTCGCCGTGGCCCTGGTTCTACTGACCTGCTCTGGCCTGCTGCTGCGCAGCTTTGAGAAGGTGCGCTCCGTCGACCTGGGCTTGCGCACCGATCATATGCTGACCGCCCACTACAGCTTGCCGCGGCAGCAATATGCGACCCAGGCCGCCATTGATTTATTCAATGTATCGCTCCTGAACAAGCTGCAAGCGCTGCCCGGAGTGCAGGCGGTGGGTGTTACTTCCCTGCTGCCCATTGCCGGTCAGGACGTTCGCGCCACCTTCACTCCCGAAGGCTACATCCCGCCCCAGGGCTCCGGCTTGAACCTGGTTTGGGCGTCCCAGTTGATGGGCGACTATTTCCGCGCTGCCGGCATTCCCATCGTCCGCGGTCGCGCTTTTACCCCCAGCGACGATGCACACGCTCCGCTTGTAGCCATCGTGAACCGAACCCTGGCGCAGCACTACTGGCCCGGGCAGGATCCCATCGGCAAACGCCTCCACCGCGGGCCCGCGGAGGCGACAACCATACCCTGGGTGACCGTGGTGGGTGAGATCGGCGACGTGAAAGAGCTGGCGGCTGATGTGCCGACCACGAACCAGGTCTATTTTCCCTTCAGCCAGGCCAAAGGGGATGCGGGCTCCTTTGCGACGCCCGACATGCTGGTGGGCAACGGAGGCTCGATCGTATTGCGCAGCCAAGAGCTGCCGGAGCAAATGATCAGCACGCTGCGCAACGTTGTCCATTCGATCGATCCTCAACTTCCGCTCACCCAGGTTGAATCGATGGAGGCGATCGTGCAGGAAGGTCAGGCTCCACGCCGTTTCAATACCGCGCTCATCTCCAGTTTTGCCGCGGCCGCGGTATTGCTGGCCCTGTTGGGCATCTACAGCGTTATCGCCTACTCCGCTGTACAGCGCACGCAGGAGATGGCGATCCGCCTCGCGCTCGGCTCGCAACGCTCCGGTGTGGTGCGGCTGATTTTGAGTTCGAGCGCCAAGCTGGGGCTGCTCAGTTGCATCATCGGTGGAGTTGCTGCGGTATTTGCAACCCGCTTTCTCCGCTCGCTGTTATTTGAAGTGGATCCGCTCGATCCTGTGGTGATCGTGCTGGCAGCAATTTCTATTTTCCTGCTTGCTCTCGCAGCATCCGCAATTCCCGCTTACCGCGCCGCCCGCGTTGAGCCCGTAGATGCCCTGCGTGCCCAGTAATGGATGGAGAAAACCTGTGGACGGAAAGTAAACCTTTCGTGCTTGCTTGAAATAGTTGAAGGATAACGTCCCGTCCCGCCAATTTCCGTCCCGAAATCGTCACGCGAGTACGGCAGGGGTTGTACGCGGGCATTCTTTGCTGGCTTCAAGCGTTCTGCAGTGCTGCTGCAGAGCGTTCAATTCACAAGGGTTATGTGGTGATCGAGGTTGACCCAAAGGGGTCGCCTGTATTGCGAGCAGTTACGACGAGCGATTCTGGTTCCGCCATGGCCCCGCGGGCTCCTCGAGCCCTGCACGAACCCGACGCGGAGCCAAATTCCGTTTCAGGCATCTATCACTCGGTTTTACTTTCTGGAGTCACCCGATCACTCAGCCGTCTAGCGAATTCACGAACCGTATCGATCACCTTGCGGAGATAAACATGAATCAATTTCTTTCACCAGATCCCACGCGCCTCGGCCGGCCGGACGTGCCGCCCTGTTCAGATGCTGTCGACGAAAAGCTTGCTGGAGGAACTCCGGATGAGCTTAAGACAGACCTAACCGGGATACTTGGCGAGGATCTAGTGCGGCATCGGATCACCGACCTGGTGCGCTACGCATCGGATGCCAGCCCCTACCGATATGTCCCGAACGTCGTCGTACAACCAAAGAACATCGACCACGTAGCGGCGATTTTCCGATATTGCACTTCGCAAAGGCCGCCACGCGACCTTCCGCGCCGGCGGAACCAGTTTGAACGGCCAATCGCAGGGCGACGACATCCTGATCGACGTGAGGCAGCACTGGAGCGGCTGGACAGTCGAGGACAACGGGACGCGGATTCGTTGCAATGTCGGCACCACACTTGGACGCATTAACGAAGTATTGAAACCTTACGCCCGCCGCATGGGGCCGGATCCCGCAAGCATGAACGCCGCAACCATCGGTGGCGTACTGGCCGTAAACGCGGGCGGCATGCGTTGCCGGCCGGCGATCGATTCGTACCATTCGATCGTCGCCATGAAAATTGTCCTTACGACAGGCACGATGATCGATACGGAAAATCCGCAAGCTGAGGAATTGTTTGCTGCCTCCGAGCCGGAAATCGCGGCAGGATTACTGAAGATCCGTGAGGAGATTCTCGCCAACAAAGAAATCGCTGATCGAATTATCCGGAAATATAGGATCCGGAACACCAACGGATATGCCATGCATGCGTTTCTGGACGGTGCGACGCCAGTAGAGATCCTGCGGCGCCTGATGGTTGGGTCAGAGGGCACGCTCGGTTTCGTGGCAGAGGCCGTCTACAAGACTTATCACTTGCCGGCAAAAACGACAGTGGCATGGCTGCCATTCGACACCATCGATGCGGCGGTGGAGCAGGTGGGAAAGCTCGTCGAACTGGGAGCCCAGGCAGTCGAACTTATGGTCGCTCCAGCGCTCACCGCAGCCGCGAAAGTGTGGAAAGGGACGCCACAATATTGGAAAAATCTCGACCCGAAGAACGCCGCCCTGCTGGTTGAATTCGGCTTTGATAGCGACCAGGAACTTGAGGCGGTCGTGAGCAAGGTTGGGGAAGCTCTACGCGACGTGAAAATGCTGCAGCCGCTGGAATTCACGCGCGAAATCGAAGCCATTGAGCTGGCATGGCATGTTCGCGATGGTCTGCTGGGGATCATCGGTGAGATGCGCCCGCAAGGCACAAACCTCATCATCGAAGACGTTTGCTTTCCACCCGCACAACTTGCGGAGGCTACTCAGTGATTTGCTCGATCTTCTTGCCAAACACGGATATCAACCGTCGAGCCGCGGGGCATGCCGCCTACGGAAACCTGCATTTCGTGATGATTGAACAGATGAGCGAAGACGCCAGCCGCCAGCGGTACGACGGTTTCATGCGTGACCTTGTTGCAGATGGTGGTGGATAAGTATGACGGCTCTTTGAAAGCGGAGCATGGAACAGGAATCAACATGGCTCCCTTTGTCCGGCGCGAATGGGGCGACAAGACTCACTGATCTGATGTGGCGCGTAAAACACCTCCTTGATCCGCACGGAATCCTGGCTCCAAATGTCCTGCTGAGCACACGATCCAATGATTCACCTGAAGAATCTCAAGACCACTCCGGCGATCGAAGACGTTCATTCTGCCTCTCATTGCATTGAGTGCGGATTCTGCGAACCTGTGTGCCCAAGCCGAAACGTGACCGTCACCCCCAGACAACGCATCGTTCTCCGTCGCGAGATGTCACGACAGCCCGAATGGTCGAAGCTGCTGACCCAGCTGCAGCATGAGTACGAATACGACGGTATCGAAACCTGCGCTGTCGATGGTACCTGCGCCGATGTGTGTCCGATCGAAATCAATACAGGCGCTCTGATTAAACACTTCAGGAAGATGCAGCATTCCGGGCATGCCGAAGAAGTTGCCCTCGACGTGGCCAGGAAGTGGGCCGAGGTAGAAAAACTGGCCCGTCGTTGGTGTCAAGGCGGCCGACGTCGTCCAAGAAATAACCAGCCCACATCTGCTTGAGGCCATGACGGACGTGGCTCGCAGCATCGTCAGCAAGGATCTGGTTCCCGGAGTCGCCGGCCCCATGCCGCACGCCGCTCCTGCCGAGCTTCCCGAAACAAGACGCGAGGGTGCAGCGGCGGCATATTTTCCCGCGTGCATCAATCGCATCTTCGGCAGAGACAACACCAAGCCCGCATCGCCGGCTCTTCCTGAGACGTTTGTGGCTCTCTCTGCACGCGCGGGCAAGCCTCTCTGGATTCCCGATGACGTAAGAGGTCTTTGCTGCTCGACGCCGTGGAGCTCTAAGGGCTACAAGCGCGGGCAGACATGGATGTCCGAACAGATGAGCGACGCGCTGTGGCGCTGGAGTGATGGAGGAAAGCTGCCAGTGGTGGTGGACGCGGCTTCCTGCACGCTCGGTCTCAAAGACGACATCTTAGAGCATCTCGATGACGAGCGTAAGGATCGACTCAACCTTATCACTATCATCGATTCGATCGCGTGGTGCAAGGATCTTCTGCCCTCATTAAGCATTCACAAAAAGATTCCCAAAATCCTCGTCCATCCCACCTGTTCGATGACACATCTCGGACTCAGTGAGACGCTCCTCGAAATCGCCGGCGTGCTGGCTGACAGCGCTGAAATCCCTGTGGGAACGACTTGTTGCGGAACTGCTGGCGACCGTGGCCTGCTGCATCCCGAGCTGGTTCATTCTGCCACGCGCGACACACTCATACAAATCCAGAGCTTCTCGGGACGGCACCCGGTTTATTTCTGCGAATCGGACTTGCGAGTTGGGCATGCGCCAAGCCACAGGCAGAGTGTATGAGTCATTCATCTACTCGCTTGAGGAGGCCACACGCGAGCACGAGTAACGCGACAAGCGGATCAAGGACAAGCAGGGAGGGACCGACGGAAAGTTCACCTGTGCCGTTCGACCGATGAGCGCTTCGTCCCGCATCTCCCAAGGAAGGACTTATTGGTGGACCTGATCGGGATCGAACCGATGACCTCTTCCATGCCATCTACGGAGCGCTGCGCTCAAGAAAAAGTGCCCCAGTTGTGCCCTCGTTTTCGATCGATCTTTCCCCGAGAAGAGGTCGAAAAAGAGGTGCCGGGGCAAGCCTTAAACCCTAACCGCGCTCAGGCCGGACTGGCAGGAACGCACACTCGTGCCAACAACTTCTGCAAGGAGGGCCGGCATGCAGCGTCTCCACAGCAGCATCAACTACTCACCCTTAGCATTCGGAGTCAGCCCCATCCGCCGAACCAGATCCGCGAATCGCTGGTCGGAACGCAGCGAGTCAAAGGCAGGATCAATATTCAAGAAAGTCCCAAGAGCTCTTCGTTCTTCATAGTTGCGCTCGAGCCCTTCCAACGCTTTTTCCTTTTCTCCCAGGCGTGCGTACACTTGCGGGACGTCGAACTCACCCAGATAGAGCGACTTTTCCTTCGATCTCTGTATCTGCTGCCAGAATCCCCTAGCTCCCTTTGTCGCCAACGCTTGTCTGAGCGCAACTTCTTCAGATCCGGCAGCCTTGATGGTCTGATCCAGGTGTGAAAGGAGCCGCGCTTTCGTGAGCTCGGTGATGGCATTATCGTATTGCCCGAGCTGGACGTACAGCATCGCAAAGTGGGCGTACGTCACAAAGAAATCGGGGTTAAACTCGATCGCTTTCTTAAATTGCTCCTGAGATTGGTCATATTTCCGGGCATAAAGATAGGTACACCCAAAGACGGTGTTGTAGATCGGGGAAAACGGATCAAGTTGCAATGCCTTCTTCATTTCGGCGATGGCTTCGTCTGACTTGCCGAGCGGTGTCAAGTAGCTCCAGGCGTATCGAAAGTGAGCGTCGGCATAGTTCGGGTCGAGTTCAATCGCTCTTTTAAACTCCCGCGCCGCGCCTGGCCAGTCATATTCAAAATCTGCTTTTTCAGCTCCCAGCGCCGCGTGGGCTTCGGCAAGGTCTTCGTCCAACTCCAACGCTCTAGTAGCCGCGGCCTTCGCCTTCGGGTCGAAATCCTGTGGCGACCGAATCGCGTTAGCCAGGTACGAGTCGGCAAGGCCTGCATAGGCAAGGGCGAAGCCTGGATCTTTGGCAATGGACTGCTCAAAATACCCCGTGCTCCTATCGATTTCCGCGAAAGTCCGCTGCCTCACGTAAAAGCGGCCTTTAAGGTACAGCTCGTAGGCGTCAGGGTTTGGGGTGTATTTATTGGCTGATCGAACTCCATAAAGCGGGGTGAGTTTCACCTGCACCTGTTGCGCGATGGCCCTGCCTAACTCGTTCTGCAGCGCTAGAAGTCTGCCAGTTTCACGATCATAATTGTGCGCCCAGAGATGTACTTGATCCTTGACCCGAATCAGTTGAGCGCTGATGCGAGCTGTTGCACCCTCTCGCCGGACGCTTCCCTCCAGTATGTAATCGACTCCCAGTTCGTGTCCGATTTGGGTAATTGTCTTGTTGGTACTCGTATACGCCGCAGCTGAGGTTCGAGCGACAACGCCGAGCCGTTCCGGGTTGAGTTCGCCGAGATCTGTAATAATCTCTTCGGTCAGACCGTCACTAAAGTACTCCTGCTGCGGATCATCACTCAGGTTGGCAAAGGGCAATACTGCCATCATCACGCGCCTGGGGTTGCTGGCAGAATCTGATCGTGCGCGGAACTGCAAAAAATACGCACCTCCGGCGAGAATCACCACCAGTACGGCAACCAACGCGGCTCTCCATCCCAACCAGCCCCAGGACGCGCCAGCCGGTTTCGCAGTCGGGCCCCCTTGCTCGGCCGAGGGTCCTTGGACCTCCACCGTGGGCGCGACAAACCGGTAACCTTTTCCCGTGATCGTCTGTACGAAAAGTGGATTTTCCGGATCGTCCTTCAAGGCTTGGCGGATCTTCCTGATTGCCGCGTTGATGCTGCTATCGGTATCTAGGAAGACATCCTTGCCCCAAATCTGATCGATGATCTCTTCTCTGGTCACCAGTTGCCCTTTGCGCTGGACTAGCAAGAGCAGCATTTCCATGGGAATTCGTGCCAGCTTCAGAGAACGACCCGAATGGCGCAGTTCGTAGGCGCGCCGGTCGAGTTCGAAATCATCGCCAAACCTGACTACGTCCCAAGGCATAAGGACCAAACCACCAGGAGAGGCCCCCATTCTACCCCGAGTCTGCCGCTGCCCGAGCATTTCCCCTCAGGCCGAGATGTGGGTTACGAGTTCAGGAGAAATTCAGCAAGAATTAAGACGGTTTTCATTGCTTCGCCATTGCCATCAAATGACACCCGGGACAATATACGGGCCGGGACCTTGTTGGGACGCCTCCAAGAGCAGCGATTTTCAGAACAAGGCCGCGGCAGAGGAAGAAGGGGCGCCCCGGTATATTTCCGGCCCTAACGGTCTGACAGGGGGCAACCACAACACAGAGCGACCGGGCGAAGAAAGTAGCTCGAGGGTGGAGTGGTATCCCAGAAATGCCTGGGAACCAGGTCAAAACGGAATCCCCTCTGGGAGATAAGACAAAAAGGTCGACAAACGCCTGTGTGAGATTTGGCTGACAAGGAGAGAAACCATGAGAAGAATCTTGCTAGTGAGTAGTTTGCTGTTCGTACTCGTACTCGTCTTCGCTGGCGCGTTCGTTCTTGCCCTGCGAGGGCAGGCACAAAGTGACGACAACGAAGCCTGGAAGGAAGTCGACGGAAGGGTAAACATAGGGTTTAAGATCGCTCCCGTGCGTCTGGACTTCGAGAGCAAGAACCGTGAACTCGTCGGGCTAGGCAGCTATTTGGTAAACGCAACGGGCGGCTGCAACGATTGCCACACAAATCCGTCGTATACGGCTACCGGCAATCCTTTCAATGGGCAGCCGACCCAGATTAATACAGCGGTCTACCTAGCTGGGGGCGCGGCTTTCGGGCCGTTCTATTCACGCGACATTACTCCGTATAAGGAAGGATTGCCGGCGGGACGAACCTGGAAGGAGTTTCTTGAGGTAATGAGAAACGGTGAGGACTTCGATCATGAGGCAGGTCAGCCCGGGCCTCCTCTGCTTCAGGTGATGCCGTGGCCGGACTATCGCTATATGACCGATCATGAACTCCTCGCCATCTATGAGTATCTCCGCGCCATTCCGCCGCTTCAGCCGAACTGTCCGTCCGGCACGACCGTCGCGAGCAACGGGGAGTGCGAAGCAAATTGAACAAAGGTGATTTTCGAGTCGCCCTTTGGTCTTGAGTCCCAAGAAAGCTTTGCTCGGCCCCAGGGCTTAACTGGTAGGTCATTCTAAATAGCTCTGGCAGGATTTCGTGCCCGTGGAGGAGTAGGATCGCCGACGCCTTCGACACTATCGACCACGTGCTACTGCTCAAGGCTGTTCGGAAACATGTGACGTGTGACTGGGCGCTACTCTACATCGAGAGATGGCTGACAGCTCCCATGGAACAGGAAGGCAAAAGAATGGAGAGGACACGCGGCACATACATCGATGCTGTTTCCGAGGATCTGAATCATGACGACTCGCAACGTCATCACGTTGGTTCTGCTCTGGATTTCCGTTCTATCGTGGAGCGTCTATGTCGGCGGCACGATCTACCAAATGGTAGTGATTGATCCCATCTGGAATGCCTCACTGCCAGAGTCCCTGGGGGCCTTCTTCAAGGGCACCAACTTTCTCCAGAACATCGTGAACTTCTTTGGACCCCGTACCATGCCCGTGCGCTACTTGCCGCTCCTTGGCCTGCTCTTCTTTGGTTGGGACTTGCCAAAACATCGGCCACTCTTTGTTATCGCCGCGGTGTGCATGACCATCGGACTGGTGTTCACTCTGGCCTACATCTATCCCATCAATGCAATTCTATTCACACAGGCAGGTGGCGACCACACCGTGGAAGAGGTTCGCGCTATGGCGCACAACTGGATCGTTGCGGATCGGGTACGGCTGTCGGTAATGTCGGTGGGCTACTTAGCTTTGCTACGAGCGCTGAGCATTGAGATCGCTAAGCGTTAGGGTGGTTTCACGAGAGCGCAGCAGTTTGACACGAGATCACGAAGATTGCCGTCACGGTAGCTTTATGCGATAGCGCTTAGGAGGACAACATGCGACACAGCGGTACAACTCCCACGCCGTTAGCAAAACAAGCCCGGAAACCGCGACTGCAAAGCTATTCTCTTACGATTCTATTAGCGGCGACGTTTTATGTACCGCTCAGCGCGCAAGAGCTTAGTCCCTCCGATCAGGCCGCCGCGGATGCGGCTATAAAGGTGATTCGGCCGGAAGCGATCGCCGCGCGTATGCGCTTCCTCTCCGATGCTCTGCTCGAAGGGCGTGGAACAGGCGAGCGCGGGCACGAGATTGCAGCGCGTTACGTCGCCGCTGAACTCGAATCCATGGGTCTCCAGCCCGCGGGCGTAAACGGCACATGGTTCCAGCCCCTGCCGCTGCGGGGGACCGGTCTCATTCCAGAGCAGACTTCGTTCCAACTCGTGCGTGACGGCAAATCGCAGAAGCTGGTGCTCGACCAGGACTACATCATTTACGCCAATCTGCTGCTGATGGACACGACCGTGGACGCGGGGGCCGTCTTCGTTGGCTACGGTGTAACCGCGCCGGAATTTCAGTATGACGATTACGCGGGTGCGGACGTAAAAGGAAAGGTAGCCGTAGTACTGCGCGGCGCGCCGGCGCGTTTTCCTTCTACCGAACGCGCCTATTTCGCCAGTGCCCTTACGATGCAGCAAAATGCCGCCGCACATGGCGCGGTCGGCGTCATCGTCATCGATTCGCCGGAGTTTTTGCGTGCTCAGTGGAATCGCATCATGCTCCAGTTGCGCGCCGACCCGCCCATGCGCTGGCTTGACCCGCAGGGTGCCCCTTCGGACACGGTTCCAGAGATTCGCGTTCTGGTCAGGACCAACCAAAGCGGCGCCGAAGCTCTATTCGCGGCCGCTCCGAAATCATTGCCGGAAGTTTTTGCGACCGCGAAAGCAGGCAAACCAGGATCTTTTCCCCTGCCGGGTACGGTGCGGATTCATCTCGACAACCGCTTCACAAGGGTCGAAAGCCGCAACGTTATCGCGAAACTAACCGGTTCCGACCCGAACCTCGCGAACGAGTACGTGGTTTACTCGGCGCATCTCGACCACCTCGGCATCTGCCGCCCCGGCGAGGCAGATCCCATCTGCCACGGTGCGTCTGACAACGCCTCGGGCACCGGCGCGCTTCTCGAGATCGCCCGCGCATTCGCGAGCTTGCCGCGTGCGCCCCGGCGCTCCATCCTTTTCCTTTTCGTCACCGCTGAGGAACGAGGCTTGCTCGGGTCGGATTATTTCGCGCACTATCCAACCGTCCCGCTCGAAAACATCGTCGCTGACGTGAATTTAGACGGCGCGCCCGGCTTGCGCTTTCCCATCAAAGACATCGTTCCGCTCGGCGCCGAACATTCCAATCTATCCAAGGATGTAGAGGCAGCTGCGCGCAAGATAGGGTACACGATCAGCCCCGACTCACGCCCCGAAGAGGGATTCTTCACGCGAAGCGATCAGTATTCATTCGTGAGGCAGGGCGTGCCCTCCGTCAAAGTCGATGCGGGAGCTCAGAGCACCGATCCAGCGATCGATGGCGCCACGCTCGCCAAAAACTGGACCGCGACCAATTACCACACTCCCAACGACAACATGGACCACCGCTTCTACTTCGATTCGGCAGCGAAGTCCACAGCGCTGAACTTCCTCATCGGCTACGAAGTCGCGCAGCAGTCCGAACGCCCGGCATGGAATGCGGGCGACTTCTTCGGCACGAAGTTCGCGCACAAACAGTAGCTTCTAAAGCTCTAAAGCGACGCAGCTAACGCGCCGAATCGTTCGCGGTTCTCTGATAATCCGATTTCGCTCTCGCGATAACTTGTACGGGTAAGCCGATTTGTGAGAATCGATCGCAGCAACTCCCGGATAACGGCAATGCGGGAAGTGATCCCGAGAACCTGAAAGTCTTAGGGTTTTCGGTAACTTCCCCCAGGCACTCCGGGCCGCCGAGATTGAAGACGCTAAAACCTCCGTTTTCGGCGAGTTCCGCTTAGAAGTCGCGAATGTTGCACTGTGCTACAACTAAAACCCAGCCCGTCCTACAGGATTGCTTCGCGCTAACAGGAGGTCGTATGGCGAGAAACATAAGCCGATTTTTGATCCTTTCTTTGGCTCTGGCGCCTTGGCTGAGTAGGCAGGATAGACCAATCCGCGCGGCTGCTCCGAACGTTGTTAGCAGTCCAATCTACATAACACATGTCACGGTAATCGATACCCGGAGCGGCGAAGAGGACCGCGACCGGACGGTCATCATTTCGGGCAACCGGATTCTGGACATAAAAGATGCCAAGCAAGTAAAGCCACCTGTGGGTGGAAATACTATCGATGCGACAGACAAGTATCTGATTCCGGGACTGTGGGACATGCACGTTCACATAAGGGGCTCGATCAATGGTTCGACGTCCAGTTTGGCCGGAGAAAATGAGGCAATGCTGCCGCTCTACCTCACGAACGGCGTTACCGGAGTTCGCGAGATGGGCGGCGATCTGGTTGACCTGGTCTTGCAGTGGCGCGCTGAGGTTGAAGGCGGTAAGCGAGTGGCTCCGCGTATCATCACCTGTGGACCAAAGCTAGACGGAGCCAAGCCCCGGTATCCAGGGTCCATTCCAATTACGACACCTGAGGAAGCGCGAACAGCCGTCAAGCGAGTGAAGGCGATGGGAGTGGATTTTGTGAAAGTCCTCGACTCGAGTCCCAATATTCCCCACGACGCTTATCTCGCGCTTTTGGATGAGGCGAAGCGCCAGCACCTGCCCGTGACTGGCCACGTCGCGCTCACGGTCACCGTGGCGGAGGTATCGGACTTAGGGCAGAACATTGAGCACACGACGTATTTGCCCGGTTGTGTCCGTAACGAGAAGGGACTGAAAACGGATAGGTTGGCGAAGCGAATCACAGGTATCGACTACTTTACTGCGGTTGTTGACGGCTACGATCGCAACATTGCCGAGGCGCTTTTTGCCAAGTTTGCCTCGAATCACACCTGGGTGACCCCGACGCTCGCCTCCTCCCATATGTTTGCCTACGAAGATGTGGACCGATGGGACGAAGACCCCCGCCGCAAGTACCTTATGCCGAGCATGCTAGCGACCTGGGGTGATCGTGCAAATAGCTCGTCTACCCTGACGCAACAGCAGGCTGCTTTGCTGTCGAGCTACAGCAAGAAACAATTTTCACATGCGCTTGAAACAGTTCTTCTGATGCACAAAGCGGGAGTCTCCATTATGGCGGGAACGGACACTGGTGCCTCCAACCAAAACATGTTTCCCGGTTTCAGCCTGCATGACGAGTTGGGTTTCCTGGTTAAAGGTGGGCTGACTCCGCTGGAAGCATTACAGTGCGCAACGCTGAACGCCGCGAAGTGGTTGAACCGGCTCGATACACTTGGAACAGTGGAACCTGGAAAACTGGCAGACCTCGTGCTGTTGGATGACGATCCACTCAAAGATATTCACAACACGACAAAAATCTCAGAGGTTTTCCTGGGCGGTAAAGAGTTCGATCGAGCAACTCTTGACCATATGTTGGGAGATGCCGAAGCCGCCGCAAAGTCTCCTTCTCCCAAGTGAGTGACTGAGGAACACATCTCGCATCATCGCAAGTGTCCACCTAACTCTCATGTCCAATCGTTCTGAGCTGTAGTATCGGAAGCAATTTGGGTACCCGCAGAGACTAGGGCCGGTAGCTGCTTCGAAGCGTTTCAAGCCGATGCGTGAGCTCCTCCGCGGTTAGCCAGCGACCGCTCGCAATGACCCCGGCAATCTTCGAAGTATTTTTGACATCCTCTAGAGGATTTGCATTCAGAAGCAGGAGGTCGGCGCGCCTGCCGACAGCCACCACCCCGAACTCCTTCCCTTGGTTGAGAAATTCTGCCGCGTCCGCAGTGCCCGCACGGATCGCTTCATAGGGCGTCATTCCCGCTGCGACAAAGTTCTCCAACTCCTCGTGGAGGGAAAAACCCGGCAGGGTGCCCGGCTTGACTGTGTCCGTGCCGAGCAGCAAACGAACGCCGCCCCTGTGGAGAGCTGTAAGCGTCGCCAAGTCCACTGCGTGCCCGCGTGGCGTGGTCCGCGGGTCCGTGGTTTTGTTGGGGTACATCGCGCGGTAGCGATCGAACACTGGAGGAGGAACGTAGCTTGCTTCCTCCAGCCATGTCGAGTCGGTCCGAGGGAGGTCATTGACGACCAAGGTGGGACAGACCCATGAATTGGCGGCTTTGACTGCCTGAGCAATCGCCGGAAGCTTCGAGAAGTCAGCATCGCGGACCATGTCGGCAAACGACTTGCCTCGTGCTCCGGTGCCTTCTGGTTGTAGCGAGGGAAGAAAGCCGTCAAGATGCTCGATCGAGTCCTGATGAGCGGCAAGCACCCCGTCCAGTCCGACACTCCTCGGTACGTGGCCGACGACTGGCAGTCCTTCGTGCCGTGCCGCCGCAACGATGGCGGCGTATCCCTCCGGCGAAAGGAGACTGTAGACTTTGATAGCAACGTAGCCATGTTCCTTGTCGGATAGAACAGCTTCCTCGGCCTGGGCAGAGGTTTCCACAATCCGAGTGCTTTGCCAAGCCGGCGGATTGCCGTCTGTGATCGGCCCGGTCGAATAGACATGTGGTCCCGGGATGCGACCCAAATCGATTTCTTTTGCAAAGGCATCGATAGTCTCGCTCCCCCACATATTTCGAACCGTTGTTATCCCATTGGCAAGAAACATCAGCGCATAGGCTGTGTTCTCATACTCGTGATCGCTCGAGGCTGACGCGGGTATCCCAGGTGTTCTGCCAGACGGGCTTGGAGTCGAAAACGAAGCGTTTTGAGGAAGGGCTTCGCGGACGAAATGAACGTGCATGTCAGCCAGCCCGGGCATGAGAAACTTACCCCGGCCATCGATTTGCTGTGATCCGGTGGGCAGACGCAATGATCGCGATGGGCCTACCATTTTGATGCGCCCATCCTGCACGACTACGGTTTGATGCTCTGCGATGCCATCGTGGTCCATAGGCACGACGGTGACGTTGACAATGGCGGTTGGTGTCTGTTGAGCCTGCAGACTAAGAATGCTTAGAAGCAGTATCGGCGCAACTCTGTCATCGATCCCCTCCATTGCGGCCTTTCAGATTTTACCCCCTTCGAAAAATGGTGGCGGGAGCTGAGGAGAAGATTTGTGGTCAGAGATTTGTGGTCAAGATTTGTGGTCAGAGATTGACGAATTTCGCCGGCAAAATCCTTCAACGTAGCAAAACTTCTTGGACGATTTGTCCAATTCCGATCCGGCCGTTCGACTATATCGTGAAGGCAGGGCAACCGGCCCGCCCGAAGACCGTTACACGATAAAGGAGAAGACATGCCGCAGTATTTGGTTGCTATTCACCACCCCGACAACTACGACCCCTCCACAGAGGACGAAGCAATGGTCCGCGATATCGATGTGCTCAACGAAGAGATGGCGGCTGCCGGTGCCAGGTTCTTCGCCGGCGGCCTGCAATCGGCGCCCCACGCGAAATCACTGCGTAAGCAGCCCGGCGGAAAGGTGGTCATCACCGATGGACCATACCTTGAGACCACGGAACACATTGGCGGCTTTTGGATACTCGACGCAGCCAACATGGATGAGGCCGTGGCGTGGGGACGCAAAGCCGTCGTCGCCTGCCGCGCATCGGTCGAGGTGCGCGAGTTCCTCGCAATGCCAACAGAATAGAAGCCCCAGAACACGGAGACTCAAATGAGAAAGCTCAAAATCATGGAACACATCTCGCTGGACGGCGTGCTCCAGGCCTCCGACGAAAACGGCGATTTCCCATACGGCGACTGGACCGCGCCCTATCGGACCCCCGCTGGCCGGGAGGCACTCCTCGCCGCGCATGGCGGGAGCTTCGATCTGCTGCTTGGCCGTCGCACCTACGATATGTGGTCGGGCTTCTGGCCAAAGGCGCCGAGCAGTCCGATGGCGGACGGCCTCAATGCGGCAACAAAATATATCGCTACCCACCGTCCGGAAAGTCTTGAATGGGGCCCGTTCGAGAGCCTTGGACCGGACATCGTCGAGGGCATTCGCCGCATCAAGTCGCAGGACGGCCCGGACCTTATCCTCTGGGGTAGCTCCACGCTGACATCGACGCTGCTCGAACATGGGCTTGCGGATGAAGTCCTGCTGGTCGTCTATCCGGTACTGTTGGGCACGGGGAAGCGCTTCTTTGCGGAGGGAACCCCGCCACGCTCATTCGAGCTCGTCAGCACGAAAGCAATGCCGTCCGGCGTCATCCTCAGTACTTACAAGGTCGCCGGGCCTTTGAAGACCGGATAGTTCGACGACGCGACATCGTCAGTGAACACCGGAACGCCGTAATCCAGCAGGCATGAAAGATGTGCCTAAGGCGATTGAGGCCGTGTGGAATGATCCCCGTAGGAAAATCCCGCAAGGCGAGCAAAGCAAGACTGTCTTGCCGGACCGAATCAAGCAGAAGTTCGTCCAATCCGCACTGCCTTCAGGCCTTGGTACCGGCTGCCATGAAAAGAGTGACTGAAGCGGAGCACGGAAGATTCTCTTCCCCCGCAAATCTTTCGAGCCAGCGCGTGTAATGTTCGCGTTGCTCCGGTGCATCAGCCACTATCTTCTCAACTGTGGCCTTCATATCGAAGACGCAATTCGCTGCCTCCCATCCATCAGTGAACAACAGATATCCAGTAAGATCGACGTCGATCACTCCGCACTTGATAAGCATCCCCCGGAGCTGGCGCCCAATCCAACTGTTGCGGATGTCCTGTTGCCACCTGTCCGCTATAGCGCGACCAACAAGCCGATCGGCGGTGTTGACGGTGTAAGTTCCCCAATCAGGCTCGCAGCAAACGATGCGGCCCCCAGGCCGCAGAACTCGTACCATTTCGGATACTACGTGCTGCGGGTCAGTGACGTGTTGCAGCGTGCGGTCTACGCGAATGGCGTCCGCGCTGCCGGCTTCGCATGGAATCGCAGAAGCATCTGCCAACGTAAAGCGAAGCGGCACGTCATAAGTTGCGTAAATTTCGAGCGCGCGTTCGATCAGTCTTTTGCTGTTATCGATACCTATCGACAGGCCCGATGGACCGACAATCTGCGCCATTGAGAACGCGTCCGCACCGAGACCGCAACCTAAGTCGATGGTGGTGCTGCCGGGCTTAAGCTGCAAGCGATCGAGACTTTCGCGCTTGTAACGTTGAAAGCATGGCATGTTCTGCATGAATTCAAGGCAGCGGGAAAGCTTTGAATCTCCCCCGGCGTCTACTTCGCGGAAGCCGGTTGCCAGGTATCCGTCGTCCTTCGTCATTCGTACCAGCTTCTCCAAGCGGCATTACTAATCGGCAGGTTAAGCAAAGCGGACGGGAAGTTCACCACTCAAAACATGCGGTGAAACTTCCCGTCCGCCCCAATTGCCCCGAGGCGCCGCGAGCCCTCGGACAGTCACTTAGCTGCGCAACCCAGAAGTAACCTCCGCGACGGTACACCGGCTAAAAAAAGTTCTCTACGTCTTTAGACATGTGGGCAAGATGCGGCATCTATAGTGCAGACAAACGATAACGGCAGGCAGCAGCTTCTCGCCAGCGCTATCTAGCCGAGCAGTTGCCATAAGTTTTTGGCCTTAACGCGAGCGAAGGATGGTCTAATCGCCGTCCGGTGCCACACCCGATCCCTGTCCAAAAATGAGATAACCCAGGATCCCGCTACAGGCGGGATTTTTATTGCTCTCGCTCGTTTTGCGCGAGATGTGGGATTTCGCGAACCTCAACCCCTAACTAAAAACGGAGATATCCAATGCCAAAGAACCCAATCACCGACCCCACCACATACCAGGAAATGACCTTCGCCCGCCTGGTCCTCTCTGGAACCATGACCGACCGTCAAGCTGCCGAAGCTGCCGGTTTAAACCCTGACAGCGACGCCTACACCAAATCAAGCCTCGAGTCCGGGCGTACATGCTTGAGCATCGTGCTGCCGTTGAGCAGCAACTTATCGACGAGGACGTCGACGAACAGCATCGGCTCAAACAGACCCGCGACCGGGTCCTGGCCCGCATCGGTGCCTCGAGTCCCCAGGGCCGATTTCGTTCCAGACACCAGGGTCCCCTTCTCCATAAAAAGGAACCCGTTTGCCCCCCTGCGTTGAGCTTTCCTTTCCGAAAAGCTCAAAAACGTCGAATTTTATCGATTTTTATAAACTTGTCCGGTCCACACAACAGAATTGTCATCCCGACCGGAAAATAGCGAAGTGGAGAGCCTGCCCTGAGCGAAGTCGAATGGGGACCCGCGGTTCTACACACAATTGCGACTCTTCATCCGCGAAAAGGCCCAAAAGCATCGAATTTTATGGAGTTTTACAAAATCAAAGAGATGGAGAGGGACGAGACCTGACGGCGCTGGAACACCGCACGCAGAGCGACCGTGCGAAACCATGCGTGCCGGCACTGACCGCCGAAAACGGCCCCGCCTTCGGCTAGTAGATGCGGAAATTAACCTCGATATTTACTTCTACCGGAACGGGTTTTCCTTGTAGCGTCGCGGGCTTGAATTTGTACTGCTTCACCGCTTCGACGGCCTTCTCGTCCAGCCCCATGCCCAGGTGGCGAACTACCTGAACCCGCTGCGGGTTGCCTTGGGCATCGACGATCAACGAAACGACGCAAACGCCCTGATATTTTGCCCGGCGCGCTTCGTCAGAGAACTCGGGATCGGGGGCAAACACCAGCTGCGGAGCAGAGACGCCGCCACCGACGTGGTAAAGGCCGCCACCGTACCCGCCGCCTTCGCCCGGTCCGTATCCATTTCCCTTGCCTGAACCGATGCCACCGCCAGAACCGGTGCCCATACCCGATCCGCTGCCGCTACCATTGGAAGCCGGACCGACCACGGTAGTGCGCGGGTCTCCCAGGTTAGGCAGATTGTTGTTGGGCAGCTGGATGTCCTTAGGCATCATGATCGCAGGGTCAACCGCCAGCTTGGGGTGCTCGTTTACGATCACCATGGGTGGAGTGATGGGCTGCTCTTCAAACTTGGGCAAACGGCCCTTGGGCGCCTGCAGGATGTCATGGGCGCCACCGCCGCCGCCGCCGCCCATCTGCGGTCCCTTGGGGGCAATGGGCATATATTGCGGCACGTCGACATTGGTCAATAGCTGGTTCTTTTTCGCTACCACCTTCTTTACCGCGAGGAACGTCCACAAAAGCGCTGCGATGATGATCACGTGCAGCACGACAGAAATGATGGAGGAGGCGAGCGAGCGCTTCTCCTTCATCGGGTCGATGACGGCAATCGGTTTGGACGTCAGTACGAGCGGAGGCAGCTTGGGCGGATAGAGAAGGTCGTAGATGTTGGCGACCATGGACTTCCAAGCCGGTTCGTCAATGATTTCGGCAAGAAGCTTGGGCTCTGCCGGTTCCCTTTTGTCCAGCTCCGGAGGTAACAAAACCTGATTGGCCATAACCTTATGAGAAAAGAGGGCGCGTAAGCCTCTCTCCGCCTATCTCCTCATTTTGATGGACGACTCTCGCCCCGCTTTGCCTGTTCTCCAAGAATACGGAGAGGGTACGGCTTGGAGATCCATTAAAAAGTATTAGACACCTTTTTACGCCCGTCCGTAAGCAAATGGTCAACTTTTGCGGCGAAGTTACAATAGAGTTTGCTCGTTTTGTTACTGGAGACATGATGCCCGCTCCGCCCGAACTCAAGGCGACCCTGAACCTACCACATAGTGACTTCCCGATGAAGGCAAATCTGCCCCAAAGTGAGCCCCGCCGGCTCGCGGCCTGGGAGCAGGAAGGGATTTATGAGCAAATCCGCGCTATACGACGGGATGCTCCACCCTATGTGCTGCACGACGGGCCCCCGTATGCCAATGGAGAGCTCCACCTGGGCCATGCCCTGAACAAATGCCTCAAAGACTTTGTGGTCAAGTCGAAGACCATGGCCGGGTTCAATGCCCCGTTTGTCCCGGGTTGGGATTGTCATGGGCTGCCTATCGAAATCAAAGTCGACGAAAAACTAGGCCGTAAAAAACTTGAGATGCCGGCAATCGCCGTCAGACGCGCCTGCCGCGAATATGCGCAAAAATATCTCGACCTGCAGCGGGAACAGTTCAAGCGGCTGGGCGTTTTTGGACGGTGGGAGCGCCCCTACTCCACCATGTCGCCGGAGTACGAAGCAAAGATCATGGAGACCTTTTTCCAGTTCCTGGAAAATGGGTTCGTCTACAAGGGTCTGAAGCCTGTTTTGTGGTGCATGCATGACCGTACGGCGCTCGCCGAAGCCGAGATCGAGTACGAAATGCACACCAGCCCAAGCGTCTACGTCCGCTATCGCCTGACCAGCCCTGCGGAGGCGATCGATGCCCGGCTGGCCGGAAAACGGGTTTCGACCATTATCTGGACCACTACGCCCTGGACGCTGCCGGCGTCGCTCGCGGTGGCGTTCCATCCTGATTTTGAGTATGTCGCCCTCGAGCAGGACGGAGAGGTTTATATCGTGGCGGAAGCGCTGGCGGCCTCCACCCGGGTGGCGTGCGGGTTGGAAAAAGCGCACGAGATCGCTCGATTCCCGGGAGCGCGCATGGAGCGCGTCAACTTCGCCCACCCGTTCCTGCAGCGGTCGATCCTGGGCGTTTTGGCGACCTATGTCACCACCGACCAGGGTACCGGGGCTGTGCACACAGCGCCGGCTCATGGCGTGGATGACTTCGCCACCGGCGCGCGCTATGGCTTGAGCCAGCTTTGCGATGTGGATGACGGCGGCCACTTACGCAATGGCTTGCCCGAATATGACGGGCTTTATGTCTTCAAAGCGAACCCCCACATCATCGATTTGCTGACGGAACGCCACGCTCTGATGGGTCACCAGGAGATCCATCACTCCTACCCGCACTGCTGGCGCTGCCACCGACCGGTGATCTACCGGGCTACCGAGCAGTGGTTCATCAAGATGGAAACGCCCATGCCGGGCGCGGATGGTTCCGTGACCACGTTCCGCAAGCGGGCTTTGGAAGAGATAACCCGGGTGAAGTGGGATCCCAGCTGGGGACGCGAGCGCATCACCAACATGGTTTCGACGCGTCCCGACTGGTGCATCTCGCGGCAGAGGATTTGGGGTGTACCCATCGCGGTCTTTCTCTGCACCGGCTGCGGCAAACCGTTGAATGACCCGGAAGTGAACCGGCGGGTGGTCGAACTCTTCGCAAAAGAGGGGGCTGACGCCTGGTATATCCGGGATGTGGCGGAGATTCTGCCTCCCGGGACGGCCTGTGGCTCGTGCGGTAAGGCGGGCGAGTTCAAAAAAGAGACGGATATTGTCGACGTGTGGTTTGAGAGCGGGTGCAGCCAGGCGGCTGTTCTAGGGATAGAACCTGACCTTCCCTGGCCGGCCGATCTGTATCTCGAGGGCGGTGACCAGCATCGCGGCTGGTTCCAGTCTTCCCTGCTCTGCGCAGTCGGCACCCGGAATGCTGCACCTTACCGGATGGCTGCAACCGCGGGATGGACGCTCGACGAGCAGGGACGCGCCATGTCCAAGAGCCTGGGCAATGGTGTGGACCCGGTGGACATCGCGGAACGCCTGGGGGCGGAGATTGTCCGGCTGTGGGTAGCTTCGGTCGATTTTCGCGAAGATGTGGTGGCCAGCGAAAACCTGATGCAGCGGGTGGCGGAGACCTATCGCAAGCTGCGCAATACTTTTCGCTTCCTGCTGAGCAATCTCAATGGGTTTGAACCGGAACGGCATGCGGTTCCGTGGGAGCAGATGCCTCCCCTTGACCGGTATATGCTGACACGCACGCGCGAGCTCACGGAAAAGATCCGGGGGTGGTATGAGGACTTTGAGTTTCATCGCATCTATCACGCGCTGAATGAATTTGCCGTCGCCGAGCTGAGTGCCCTTTATATTGATGCCGTCAAAGACAGAATTTACACGTTTGCGCCTCAGAACCCCGCGCGCCGCTCTGCCCAAACGGTGCTCTGGAAGATCGCTGAGGCATTGGTTCGCCTGGTTGCACCGTTGCTCAGCTTTACCGCGGACGAGGTGTGGCAATTCATGCCGGCTTTGAGCAATCGCCTCCCTAGCGTCCATCTGGAGCTATTCCCCTCGCCCGAGAGCCTTGCAGCGACGATCGACACTGGACTGATGAGCGACTGGACGACTCTGCTGATGATCCGCGACGAGGCGCTCAAGAGCCTGGAGGAGGCGCGTAAGGCAAAGCAGATTGGGAAGGCGCTCGATGCGCGGCTGGTGTTGGAAGTCCCCGCAGATATGGCTGCTTTGCTGGATCGCTATCGGGGGAGTTTGAAGGAGCTGTTGAACGTCTCCCAGGTAGAAGTGCGGACCGGCCCGTCGTCGCAGGTCATCGCAACCACGCTGCTGGCCGATGGCAAGAAGTGTGAGCGGTGCTGGAACTACTCCGTGCATGTGGGTGAGGATTGGCGCTGGCCCACGGTGTGCGAACGCTGCTCGGCGGCGCTTGATCAGATGGGCTTTCCCCCGGACCAAGCGGCATGAGAGTGAAGGATTCCAGGGGATGGTTGCTGTTGCTTTCGGTGTTGGTCATCGTGGCGGACCGGGTCACTAAATGGCTGGCGTCGACACGGATTGTAATGGGCTACAACGTGATCGTGATTCCTCACGTGTTCGCGATCAGTCATGTGGAGAATCCAGGTGCGGCGTTTAGTTTGTTCAATGATTCGAGCTCGCCGGCCCGGGTGCGGTGGTTGCTGCTGATTTTTTCTTTGCTGGCAGCAGTTGCGGTGCTGGTGGCGTTGGTAAAGCTTGGCCGTAGGTTGACCGCGACCACGGTTGCTTTGGCGCTTATTCTTGGCGGCGCGTTGGGCAATGCATGGGATCGGTTGCGCTTCGGTTACGTCATCGATTTTCTTGAAGTGCACATTATTCATTACCACTGGCCCGACTTTAATGTCGCGGATTCGGCTATTGTGGTTGGCGGGATTTTGCTGGTTTTCGATGCGCTGTTCAGTGGTAATGATGCGGCTCCAGTCAGCGAGCCCGCTATTCGTAACCATCACGGTTAGTAGTGGCGGGAAAACCCAGGTCTCAAAATCGAGACCTGGGCCACCCACTCAACATTGGTCCGCGGCATACCCTCCGGTCGAGATGACATTCCGCAGCGACCTAGATTGTCTTTAGGTATTCCTTGGCTTTGTGCCAGTCGGGGAAGAGGCGCTCTTCGTCCTGAAATTCGCGAGGATGAACGCAGCGTCGGCCTCCGCGCACTTTTACCGGGTGCTTCAAATGTAGCATCTCGTGGTAGAGGAGATACTCTACGGCGTAACGTGGCGTGTTCTTTCGGTCGAAGACTCGGCTCACCACAATCGTGTTGTGGGCGGGGTCGTAGTGGCCCAAGCTGCGCTTGGCTACATGCCCACTCCAGGTGAGCAGTGGCCTGCCCAACAGACCGTGGAAGAAGCGGCGGTTCAGACTCTCGAAAATCTCGTCCAGGTCATAGTGCTGCCCCTGCGGACCAAGCATCTTTTTTCGGCCACGAGACTGGCGAATCAACTCCGTCTGCCGCATCACGGCTTCGCTGGAAGCGAATTTGCGGTAGCGATTGGTCTGCATGGCGTTCAGAGGCTTGCGGTAAAGCTTAGCCAGCAGGATGTGAGCAATCGCTCTTAAAACGCCTTCCGGAGCGCCTTCCAACAGATCTGACAAGTGCACGTGTACCCGGCCCTCGCGCAAGCGGATGGTGGTGTTCAGACTGGTGAAGCGGCGGAAACGAACTTCCAGCGAAGGGATAGGAGCGCGCGGCCGCAGGGCACGGTACTCTTCCACAAACAGAGACTGCAATTCGGGATTCACCGCCTTTCAGCCTAGCAGGACTTGGCTGTGAAAGCCGTCACCTTTTTTGTTCCTCTTTTTCCTGCTCTTTTTCTTTCTTCTTCTCTTCGATGAAATACTTTGTCTCGTCTGCCAGCATCTGCACGGCCGTCTCGTGGGCACTCTGATTTGCATCAATGGCCGTCTTGCGCGAGAAGTCGTATTGAGGACTCGGTTTGGGCTCGTTGAGGACGGTGCCCCATTCTCCGGTCTTGTCGACAATCTCCTTCAGGACTTTGCGCAGATCTGCGTGCTGCTGGTCGAAGTTATCCATGTTGTCCTGCAGCTCGTCGGAAAGCCGGGTGAACTCTTCCATCAAGTTGTGCAGGCGCACATTTTTGTTCTGAGCGATAGGGTCGGCGTTGAGAGTATGGATCCCTTTGGCCCTGTCGTCGACGTATCCGACGAACAGCTTGATCCTTTGCAGGGGCTGGTCTCCGGCCTCGCGGACATCTTCGATCTGCTGATCGGTTAAGGGATCTTTCTTCGATTGGGCAAAGGCTGGCGCAATGGCCAGCAATATCAAAGCGCCCGTGATGGCCACGGTTTTCTTCAAGGTCTTTATTTCTTGAAGACCTGCATCATCAGCTCAGTCTGCACTTGCTCGAGCTGTTTCAAGGTCGCTTGCAATGCCTGGCGATCTTCATACGAAGCGGCATTGAGGATGCCGTTCAGGCGGAATGAAGTGTGACGCATGAGTTCCTCAGCGTTCTTCAACTTCTTGCCGTCCGCGGCGACACCCATGTGAATCTTCTCCGCGTACTTCTGCACCAGCCGCAGAGTCTCCGAGGCATGGTCTCCGTCACCGGAGCTGTATTGCTGCCCGGCGAGCTCGGTCATCTGGTGCACCAGCTCGGCATAGAGAAAGCATTGTTCTTTGGTTGCGCCTGCTCAGCTTTCACGATGAGAGCCGCCATCGCTTGCGGATCGATTCTTTCATCGATGGCAAACGCAGGGGCACAACAGATGCCGAGGGCTAGGGTAGATAAAACGATGGTCGAGGCCGCGAACCGCATAGGGCACCTCTCGGAGGGCTTACGGTACGTCTTACGTTAATGACTACCACCAAGAGCAACGAGTCGATGCCTGGCTTGCCATTCCTGGTCGGGAAATTTGCCGTTCGAAGCAGTGAGGAATTTGTGGTAGTAATCCTGCGCTTGTTTCGACAGATGCAGGCTATCGCACGTGGTTGCCCAAAGGAAATAGGTAACTGGAGTCTCTGATAAATATTTTGATCTCATGGAAAGAGCATCGAGGGCAACCTGGTATTGCTTATTCTCCGAGGCAGCGAACGCCAGCCCGCTCCAGGCATCCCCGTCGTCCGGCTTTAGCTTGACAGCCCGCTCAAATACCTGCTGAGCCTGGTTATAGAGCTTCTCCCGCACCAGGTTTTGGGCCTGGCCGACGAGAATTTCCTCGTTCCCTGGGTTGGCAAGCGCCATTCGGGCGTAAATAGGCTCGGCTTTTTCGGGGTGGCCCCCCTCGGAGTAGGCGTCGGCAAGCATCTGGTCGACTGCCGGGTTGGCCGGCTCCAACTGACGCAAGGTTTCGAGCACCGGGAGAGCCTCGTCGTTCTTACCCTGGGCGAGCAGCGCGGTGGCCAATTGGGCATTCAAGGCTGGGTCCCGTGGATCGCGCTCGACCGCACTTTTGAGCAGCGGCTCAGCGTCGGCATACTTCTTTTGCTTGATCAGCAGTTGGGCCAGCCCGCCGGTTGCGGCTGCTGCCACGCTGGGCGAAGGCGCAGGGTGGCCGGAGAGCAGGCGCTGGTAGGCGGTTTGCGCCAGCTCCGGATCATCGTTGGCTTCGGCGATCTGGGCGGTCAGGAGCAGATCGTCGGGGGTCTCCTGACTGAGCTTGAGCGCGGCCACCAGCGCATCACGGGCGGCGGTCGGATCGGCGGTGCGATCCAGCTTAGCCAGGGTTCGGAAGGCTTCGGCCTGGGCGGCAGGGTTTGGCAGGTTCCGGGGTGAGCAAAGTCGCCTGCTGGACTTGCACGCGGGCCTCTTCGTACTTACCCTGATGGGCCAGCAGGAGCCCGAGCGCCATGCTGGCTTCGAACTGCTTGGGGTCGGCGGCGATCGCCTTGCGGTAGTCGGCGGCGGCGGCATCCTGATGATTCGCTGCATCCTCCACATAGCCAAGATCAAAGAGGGCGCGGGCATCGCCCGGATTCTGGCTCAGGTACTGAACCAGCAGGGGCCTGGCGCCCTCAAAATCTTTCTGCTCGATCTTGCTTTCGGCTGCTTCCCGTTGGGGCGGCGCCGGCGTAGCGGCATCGGGCAACTGGGTCCCCGGAGGCAGTTGATTTTGGGCTGGAAGCTCCGCCGGCAGGAGTACTGCGGAGAGCAAAAGAAAATGCACCAGTCTCATTGCAGGGACCTTGCCTCTTGCGCTGCCAGGGCAAGCGCAAGCCAGTGTCCGGTGTGCGACCCTGGGGTCTGGGCCACTTGTTCTGGGGTTCCGGCAGCCACTACCTGTCCACCACCCGCGCCAGCTTCCGGGCCCAGGTCGATCACCCAATCCGCCGACTTGATTACGTCCAGGTTGTGCTCGATCACCACCAGGGATCCCCCGGCGTCGATCAAGCGCTTGAAGGCTGTCAGTAGTTTGCTTACGTCGTCGAAATGGAGGCCCGTGGTCGGCTCATCCAGGATGTAAAGTACCCGGCTGCCACCCTTCTTGGCCGCACCATTGGTGGGGGCCCGGCCAGCGGCGCTGCGGCCCTGAGAAAGATGCGCCGCCAGCTTGACCCGCTGCGCTTCCCCACCGGAAAGTGTCGTCGCGGATTGGCCTAGCCGTACGTAACCCAAACCAACCTCGTCGAGGACCGCCAGTTTGTCGAGAATCCTGGTTTGCCCGGTAAAGAAGCGCAGTGCTTCCTTGATGGTGAGGTTGAGGACATCGTGGATGGTCTTGCCTTTGTACTTGATCTCCAGCGTGGTCGACTTGTAGCGGGTTCCGTTGCACTCTTCGCAGGTCAATTCGACGTCGGCCAGGAATTGCATTTCGACGGTTACGGTACCGTCACCTTCGCAGACTTCGCAGCGGCCGCCGGGCACGTTGAAGGAGAAGTGCCCCGCAGTGTAACCCCGGCGTTGGGCCTCGGGCTGAGAGGCAAATAGCTCGCGGATCGCGTCGAACGCCTTGATGTAGGTGACGGGATTGGAACGCGGCGTTCGGCCGATGGGCGCCTGGTCGACAAGAACGATATCGTTGAGCCGCTCCGCTCCTTTGAGCTCGCGGTAAAGGTGCGAGGGGTCGCCGCCTTCGTTTTTACCCAGCGCGTGGGACACCGCAGGGTAGAGGACATCATGCACCAGGGTGGATTTGCCCGAACCGGAAACGCCGGTGATGCAGACGAGCATGCCCATGGGGATCTCGACGTCCAGTCCGTTGAGGTTGTGGATCCTTGCGCCGCGTACGACCAGCTTCTCTTTCAAGGGTTCGCGCCGCCGGGTGGGAATTGGAATGGTGAGCTGCCCACTTAGATAGCGGCCGGTCAGCGAGTCGGGGTTTCTCTCTACATCCTCTACCGTGCCTGCTGCGAGTATCCGGCCGCCCAACTCTCCCGCACCGGGACCGAGGTCGAGCAGCCAGTCAGCGGCGCGAATCACGTCGGGATCGTGTTCCACCACCAGGATGGTGTTTCCCAGGTCGCGTAGTTCTTCGAGGATGCGGATCAGCTTGGCGGTATCGCGGCTATGCAATCCAATCGATGGCTCGTCGAGCACGTAGAGCGCACCCACCAGTCGCGAGCCCAGGGAGGTAGCGAGCTGGATGCGCTGCGCTTCCCCTCCGGAGAGGGTGGAAGCGAGACGGTCGAGGGTGATGTACTCCAGGCCGACGGCGTCGAGAAAGTGTAACCGTTGTTGTATCTCTACCAGGATGCCGCCGGCAATCTCCTGCTGTTGCGGGGTCAGGGTCAGGCCTTCAAAGAAGCGGTTCGCCTGGCGGATGGTGAGCGCGGAGACTTCGCAGATATTTTGTCCATTGAGGCGGACAGCTCGTGCTTCGGCGCGCAGACGTGTTCCTTTGCACTCGGGACACAGAGCGTAGCCGCGGTATTTGCTCAGCATGACCCGCACGTGCAGTTTGTATTTCTTGCGCTCGAGGTAGGCGAAGAAGCCGTGGACACCAAGAAAGGACTCGTGGCCATCGAGCACAAAGGCTTGCTGCTCCGGGGTCAGCTCTCGCCACGGCGTATCCAGGGGAATGCCATGCTGCATGGCGGCCTTGCGCAGCTCCGACTGATAAGGGCGATACTTAGGCCTGGTCCAGGGATCGATGGCGCCCTCGTTCAGCGTCTTCTGCTTGTCCGGAATGATCAGGTTCAAGTCGAAATCGATGGTGTTGCCGAAGCCCTGGCAGCGCTCGCAAGCGCCGTACGGATTGTTGAACGAGAACAAACGGGGCTCGGGCTCGCGGTAGATGCGATGGCAGAGCTTACACTCGAAGGCCTGAGAGAAACGTAGGCGCCTGGGCTCTGTTTCCGTGTCCCGGGGGACGGTTTCGAATACGATCTCCCCTGACTCACGAAAGCCAATCTCTGCGGCATCCACGATTCTGGCGCGGTTTTCTTGAGAAACGACCAGGCGATCGACCAGGGCGTAGAGTCCCTGCTGAAAGTCCAGATCGAGCAGGGACTCGGGGGTGGAAAACTCGACAATCTTCCCGTTCTGGTAGAGACGATTGAATCCCCGCGTGCGCAGCTCGGTGAGCCGCTCCTTGAATGCGTCACTGGGCAAGGCGGGGTTTACCGCGGTCTTTGCTTTCTTTTTCCGTTTGGGTTCCGGTTCAGGCTCGGCCACAATTCTGGGTTTTACGGGAAACAGCGCGTAGAGGCGGGTGTCCTCGCCCAGCGCCAGGATGCTGGAGGCGATTTCGTCCACGGTGTCGCGCTTGACGACTCCGCCACAGACGATGCAATGGGCAGTACCGCAGCGGGCGAAGAGCAGACGCAGGTAATCGTAAATTTCCGTCGCCGTAGCCACAGTGGATCGCGGGTTCCGGGTTTGGTTCTTTTGCTTGATGGCAATGGCCGGAGCGAGGCCGTCGATCAGGTCGACATCGGGCTTTTCGATGCGTTCCAGAAATTGCCGCGCATAGGCGGAAAGCGATTCGACGTAGCGTCGCTGCCCTTCCGCATAAATGGTGTCAAAAGCGAGCGAGGATTTCCCCGAACCCGAAACTCCGGAGACCACGGTCAACTTGCCGTGGGTCAAATCGCAGTCGATGTTTTTGAGATTGTGGGTCCGTGCACCACGGATGGTGATTTGATCGTTCAATGTCTCAACCGGCGAGCTCGCCGTGGACCTCCTCGGTGGGCGCTTGTATCTCTGTTTCAAACCCGGCTTTGATGCGCGACAGCATTTCCATTGGGTCGCGTTTTTCCGACTGCTCAAAGGCGGCGGCAATGTGGCGCGCCAGGTCGGCGAGCATCATTCCCCAGGCCTCCGGTTCTTTCCACACTCCGACCCGCATACTGATGTGCTGATCCTGGTGCGCGATCCAAACGCGCAGAAGTTCGAAGGATTTGGCGTCGGTGCGAGCCGGGTCGGGCACGCGGAGTTGATCGGATTGAGCCATGTTTCCTCGCTTAAGGTTGGAAAGACAAACTGCAACTTCAAGATTTTGAGTGGGTGGCCCAGGTCTCGCTTTTGAGACCTGGGTTTCTCCTCAGAATTTGGTCCTACCGAAACACCCAGGGCTCAAAAGCGAGACCTGGGCCACCCACTCAATATCCGTCCGCGCTTTCCGGTCGTGCTACTGGCGAGATGTTGCCGCCATCACTTCGGCAGCCTTGGCCGTATCACTTACGCTGTGCCGCCGGGCCCAGACCACGAGCAAAAGGCCCGCGACGATGGAACCCAGGCTGGCAACCTGGGCGTTACTCATGCCCCAGTAAATGCGGGGGTTGATGCGGATGAACTCCACCAGAAAGCGGGCCACGCCGCTCAGCACCAGGTATTCTCCGGTGAGCTGACCGATGGGTAAGCCGCCTGCAGACTTCGCCGCTCGTCGCCATAAATACGCGGCAATCAGCAGTGCAACAAACAATTCGTAGATCGGTGTCGGATGCACTCTCTGGGTGGTGGGAACAAGCCCGTTGGGGAAACTCATGCCCCAAGGGAGACTGGTGGGTATGCCGTAGTCGCCATCGCCGGAAATGAGACAGCCAAGGCGGCCCACACCATAGCCCACAGAGACGGCAGGAGCGGCTAGATCCAGCATGCCCAGGCCCCCGGTTTTCGCTTGCCGCCCCTGCCACAGAAGCACTGCGATCCCGGCCAGCAGACCCCCGAACCAGGCAAAGCCTGCGCGGTCAAACAACATCGTAAAAGGGTGATGCAGCAGCAGTCCCGGCTCTTCCAGAACATGCCAGAGCTTGGCCCCGACTACGCCGCCTACCGTGGTGTAGGCCGCTACCCCGACAGCGTCGGCGTCAATGCCAAAGCGTTGGAAATTGCGATAGAGCGTCCAGCATGCACAGACAGACGCCAACCACAGGCAGAGACCAAAGGTGCCAATGGAGAAGTGTCCGATGTGAATGAAGGGATACATGGAGTGCGTCTGTCTCTACAGTATAGACGGGTGCTTTCTCTTGGCGGAGATACGTGGAAGAATGACAGAGCCCATGAAAGACCACGAGCACGAGATGTTGTTCAGTCGCCAGGAGATCGCTAGCCGGGTTGCGGAAATCGGCGCGCAGATAAGCCATGACTTTGCCGGTGAGGCTATTTTGCTGGTCGGGGTACTGAAGGGGGCGGCCATTTTTCTGGCCGACCTGGCACGAAGCATTTCGGTCGAAACCACGTTCGATTTTGTAGCTATTTCCAGCTACAAAGGGGTAAAGACCAGCGGCGCGGTAAGATTGATTAAGGACTTGGACACTCCGATCGGGGGACGAAACGTAATCCTGGTCGAAGACATCCTGGATACGGGCCTTACTCTGGTGTTTCTGCGAAAATTGCTGCAGCAGCACAAACCTAAGTGCTTGAAGATCGCAACCTGCCTGGACAAGCCGGCGCGGCGGCTGGAGAAAATCGACGCCGATTATGTAGGGTTTACGATTCCCAATCATTTTGTCGTGGGTTACGGAATGGATTACCAGGAGCGCTTTCGTAACCTTCCGGACATCCGCATTTTCAATCCGGAAGAGTCACCAAATTCCCATTGATCTTTGCCAACGTAAGGGCATAGAGTCCCCACCGGAGATACCCATGACGACGAAACTGCTGCAACCGGAGGCTGATCATGCCTCTGGATACTTTGATGTAACTGGATTCGCCAGTTCTGCGCTGGCGAGTGAATCTGCCCTGGCCGCGGTGTTTGACCACACTTTGCTTAAGCCGGAGGCCACCCGGGACCAGGTGGTGAAGCTGTGCGAGGAGGCGGCCTCTTTCCGCTTTGCCTGTGCCATGGTCAACCCGGCGTGGGTTTCTTTGGCGCACTCGGTGTTGGCGGGCAGCGGTGTTCCGGTGGGAGTAGTGGTTGGCTTTCCCCTGGGCGCCAACCTGGCCACCAGCAAACGGGAGGAATCCCTGGCCCTGATTAAGCTGGGCGCGCATGAGCTGGACATGGTGATGAACCTGGGCCTGCTCAAGTCGGGCATGAATGCGCTGGTGGAACAGGACATACGCGGGGTTGTGCAGGTGGCGCATGAAGCGGGCGCGGTGGTCAAGGTGATCCTGGAAACGTGTCTGTTGACGGTAGAAGAGAAGCTGCGCGCCTCAGAGTTGGCGCTGGCCGCGGGGACGGATTTTCTCAAGACGAGTACTGGTTTTTCAACCGGCGGAGCGACCGCTGCGGACGTGGCGGTGTTACGGGGGGTGGCTGGTAACCGCTGCGGAGTCAAGGCTTCCGGGGGGATTCGTACCCTAAGCGATGCGCGCGCCATGCTGGAGGCGGGGGCTACCCGGATCGGGGCCAGCGCCAGCGTTTCCATCCTGCACGAGTATCAGAGCGGAAAGTGCAACGTGGGTGGCCCCGCGAATGGAAGGGGACGCCCATCTGCAGGAGAAACCCTGAAGGTCTTGCCGGAGCGTTCTCGCAGGCCTAAAGCGGCCACCCACGGGGGCATAAGCGTCTACGCGGCTGTCGCTTTAAACTTTCTCCGGACAGGGATCCGGGCTCGGTCACTTTGCAGAATCCATACCCAACCAGCTTTGGCGCCAAATGCTCTATGATGACTCGATATTTGTATGACGCCTCCCCGCGACCAAGACGATGCCGATATCGAGAAAAAGCCGGCGCAAGCCATTGCTACTCAATCGTTTGAAGGCGATTATCGTCCCAGCTCGGAAACTCCCCTGGTCCCCGGTTCGGTAAAGATCGACCCGCTGCAGACCGAGTTCCTGATTCGGCTGGCCAATGCGCTCAATACCACGCTTGATCTGCAAACGCTGATGCACCGCACCGCCGACCTGGTGCGTGCCGTCATCGACTACAAAATTTTTGCCATCCTGTTGCTCAATGAGCGAACCAACGACCTTCGCATGCGCTTCCAGATAGGCCATTCGCCGGAAGCCGAGCGGCTGAGGATCCGGGTGGGCAAAGGGGTGGTGGGCCGGGCTGCGGAGCATCGCGAATCCATTCTGCTGCAGGATGTGCGCCTGGAAGAGAACTACATCAGCGCCAACCCCGACGTTCGCTCGGAGTTGGCGGTGCCGCTGGTCGCGAAGAACCGGGTCATCGGCGTCATCGACCTTCAATCCGAACAAGTGGGGTATTTTCAGCCGGAACATCGCCGTTTGCTGGAGTTGACCGCTTCCCGCGTGGCCCAGGCGATCGAGAATGCACGCCTTTATACCCGGGTTGCACGGCAGGCCCAGACGCTGGCCGTGCTGAATGAAATTGCCCGCGAGGTTACGTCGATTCTGGATCTAGATCCCCTGTTGGAGCGCGTTGGAGAGCTGCTGCGGAGACTCATCGATTACCAGATGTTCAGCATTCTGCTGCTCAATGAGCGGGAGCAGGTGCTGGAGATCCAGTATTCTGTCCGCTTTGGCCACCCGGTTTCCACAGCGGCAGAGAAAGTCCCGATCGATCGCGGGCTGGTGGGTACGGCGGTGCGCGAGCGGAGGCTGATTCACGCCGGCGACGTGCGCAAGGACGCGCGTTACTTCATGGTGAATCCGGAAACCCGCTCGGAGATGGCAGTGCCGCTGCTCTACAAGGGCAAAGTAGTCGGCGTGCTCGACCTGGAGCATGTGCGGGTCAACTACTTCAACGACGATCACCAGCGCACGTTGGTAACGCTGGCCTCGCAGATAGCGGTGGCGATCGAGAATGCCCGGCTGTACCAAAGGGTAACCCAGCAGGAACAACGGCTGGAGCACGATCTGGACATGGCGCGCGATGTCCAGTTGCGGCTGTTACCTCCCACGCCGGCGCGCAAAACGCACGCCGAGTTCGCCACCCGGTTTTTGCCCGCGCGCACCATCGGTGGCGACCTCTACGATTTTCTGCCCTATGACGACAACTGCATCGGCATCGCAATGGGCGACGTCAGCGGTAAAGCGGCCCCGGCGGCGTTGTATGCGGCGCTTATCAGCGGCATCATGCGCGCTGCGACCAGCCAAATGCTTTCTCCCGCGGATATGTTGAAACAACTCAACGACTCGCTGCAGGAACGCAAGATGGATGCGCAGTACGTGACCATGTTGTTCGCGGTCTGGAATGATGAGAAGCAAACGCTGCAGATTGCCAACGCCGGCGCAGTGCAGCCGCTGTTCTGCCGTGCAGGACAAGTAGAGACAGTAGAGGCCGAAGGATTTCCGCTGGGCATGTTCAAGGACGTGAGCTACGAAGAGTTCACGCTGTCTACCCGGCCTGGGGACGCGATTGTCTTTTTCAGCGACGGCATTGTGGATGCGGTCAACGAGAATGAAGAGATGTTCGGCAACGATCGGCTGGTTGCCCTGGTTACCAGCCAGCTCACAAACTCGGCGGAGGGCATGGTGGCCGCGATCTACCAGGAACTCTCCGCTTTTCAGGGTGGGGTGGAGCGCTTCGATGACGAAACGGTGGTTGTGCTGAAGGTCCTGCCCGGCCCGGGTTAGGATAAGCTTTGGAGTTTCGACATTGACGGATACCCTGACAACCGAACGAACGATCCATCCTGCACGCAACCTGCTCGGCACCCTGCGGCTGCCGGGCGATAAGAGCATTTCCCATCGATACGCGTTATTGGCAGCGCTGGCGGAAGGCGGCAGCCGCTTTCAGAATTTTTCTACCGGCGCGGACTGCGCCAGCAGCCTCGCCTGTGTGCGGCAGCTGGGCGCCAAAGTCACGCATTCAGGAGATACGGTCGAGGTGGAGGGCAACGCCGGCCGGTTGACTCCGCCGGGCACGGTGCTGGACTGCGGCAATTCCGGCTCCACGATGCGGATGTTGACGGGATTGCTGGCGCCGCAGGCGGGTGCGTTCACGCTGGAGGGAGACGCATCGCTGAATCGCAGGCCGATGGAGCGGGTGCGGAAGCCGCTGTTGGAGATGGGCGCGTGTATCAACCTGCTCGATGGCCATGCGCCGGTCCAGATCCAGGGGGCGAAGCTGCGCGGAATTTCTTACACCACACCGGTGCCCAGCGCGCAGGTGAAGACGGCCCTGCTATTCGCGGGATTACAGGCAGAGGGCACAACCACAGTGAACGAAGCGGTGCGTACACGCGATCATGGAGAACTGGCGCTGCGTGCCTTCGGAGCCGAGATTCGTCGCAGCAGCGATTCCGTGTCGATCAGCGGCGGCCAGAAGCTGCGCGGGATGGAAGCCACGGTGCCCGGAGACATGTCATCGGCTGCTTTCTTCCTCTGCGCTGCGGCGCTGTTCCCGGAATCGAGCCTGCTGTTTGACCAGCTGGGGATGAATCCCACGCGGGCGACTTTGCTTGATGTGTTGACCGCCCTGGGGGCGAAGGTTCATGTTCTGAACCTGGAAGAGAAGCACGGCGAATTGATCGGCAGCGTGCAGCTCAGCGCGCCAACCGAGGGTCTGGGTAGTATGGACATCGGTGGATCGTTGACGGCGCAGTTGATCGATGAGCTACCGGTGCTGGCGGCGATTGCGCCGTACACGCGGGGAGGGATTCGCATTCGCGATGCGCGGGAGCTGCGGGTGAAGGAGAGCGATCGCATTGCGCTGGTGGCGAGGAATCTGCGCGCGATGGGCGCTACGGTGGAAGAGTTTGAGGATGGGCTCGATGTACCCGGCGGACAGCGGCTGCATGGCGGGGTGGTCGATTCCGACGGTGATCATCGTATCGCCATGGCGTTTGCGATCGCTGCTCTACGGGCTGATGGGGATACGCTGGTGTTGGGGGCAGATGCGGCGGCGGTTTCTTTTCCCGAGTTTTTCAGTTTGCTGGAGCAGGTGACGGAACGTTAGTCATGTTACCCCGGGGACGACTTTCGCGGCGCGCTTTCCTGGCTGGGGCGGGGGCTGCATGCGATCTCGTGCCGAGCCTGGCCGAGAGACAAAGCCATGCGGCTGGGCGGTCCGGTCTTTGTGAAATCGGACGATCCGGCGGTTCTGGCGAAAGCGCATCGTGATCTTGGGTATCGCGCCGCGTATGCTGCGGGCGATCTTTCTGTAACCGACAAAGATCGGATTGCGGGTTGGGTTAAGGAATTCGCGCGTCAGGACGTGGTGATTGCGGAGGTGGGGGCGTGGAAGAACATGCTCGATCCGGACGCCGAAAAACGCCGAAGTAACATGACTTACGTCACCGAGAGGCTGGCGCTGGCCGAGCTGCTCGGTGCGCGTAATTGTGTCGATATCGCCGGTTCCTACGATCCCAACGTCTGGTACGGAGAAAACCCCAAAAATCTGAGCCAGGAGTTTGTGGATGCCACGGTCGAAAATTGCCGCAAGCTCATCGACGCCGTCAACCCCCAACGCACGTGCTTCAGCATTGAAATGATGCCGTGGAGCTTCCCCAGCAGCCCGGATGAATATGTGCGGCTGGTCAAGGCTGTCGACCGTAAGGCTTTTGGGGTTCATCTGGATGTGTGCAACACCATGAACAGCCCGGTCCGGTTCTACAACAACAGTGAGGGAATACGCGAATGTTTCCGCAAGCTTGGTCCCTGGATCAAGTCCTGCCACGCCAAGGATCTCAGGTGGGGACCGGGTGTCCAGGTTTGCATCCAGGAAGTTGTTCCGGGAACGGGGTTGATTGATTACAAGACTTATTTGCGGGAATTATCAGCGTTGGGAACAGATGCTCCGTTGATGTTGGAGCATTTGCATAGTGAAGAGGAGTACACGAAAGGGCGCGAATATATTCAGGAGGTCGCTCGATCCCTTGGCCTTTCGTTTGGGGGATAGGGCCTGACGCTGGCACCACTCGTCTTGCTCTTCGCTCTCAGTCCTCATCAAGGTCGGCAAAGAGCTGTAACAGGTTGACCTGGATCTTTGTTCCAGGCACCTCCAGCGTATCGGCGGCTGTCCACGCGTCTCCGATGCACTGGCGGCCAGTCCTGGATGTTGGATCAATGATCCAAACGCACGGAACCCCCATGTGCAGGTAGTCTGCCGAGCGCGACTGGGTCTCGGTATAGGTGTCATCCGGCGAAAGGATTTCTACGACGAGCACGGGCGGATTGGCGGCTACTTCCGGTTGCGGCCCTCGTGGCACCAGCATGACGTCTGGAATTCGGACACGGGTTGGGGAAACCTGTACTCTCTGCTCCGTGGCTACCTTGACCGACCAGCCCTTTTCCTGAGACTGGAACCAACTTGCCAGGAGAGCCTGAAGGCGCGCATGCTCCCACTTTCCCACGTTTCGCTCCCGCAGCTCGCCGTCGACAAACTCCCGGTCGGGCCGGTAGCTCGTCTTCATGTACTCCAACAGCGAGAGACGCGTTGAGGTTGCCATCTGGGATCCCGTTGTAACCATTCTAATTGAAGCGCTTCGGAGGGAGCCCTTATTTATAGCGGAGCTAAAAGCTGCAACCTACAGACTGTGAGTGGGTGGCCCAGGTCTCGATTTTGAGACCTGGGTGTTCCGGCCTGGACCCATTTGCGAGGAGAAACCCAGGTCTCAAAAGCGAGACTGGGCCACCCACTAAATATTCGTCCGCGCTATTTCTGTCGGAGAGTATCCGCAACTGTTACTGTGGCGGTGGCGTGTTGGCCGGCGGCGGTGTTGCTTGTTCCGGCGGCAGGTTTTGCTCCTCTTGCGGAGTTAGCTTGGGCTGCGGCGGCATCACCGGCAGCGGGGGCATTTGCTCGGTATGCTCCAGTTGCTGTTGCTGACCGGGCACATTGGCTTCCGGTGCAGCCTTTGCAGGCTCGAGCCCGGGGATGACCGGATCCTTGGTTACTATGCCCTTCACGGCATCAGAAAGCTGAATTCCGTATTGGTCAAGTGTCTCAGCCAGGAGTTGTTCGAGCGAGGCGCGGTCTTTGGCGTACGTGGCCTCCGTCGAAATGACGTTGTTCTCCGCGGTGGCGAGATTTCGCTCCTGCTGCAACACGTTGGCCGTGGTCGATGCTCCCAACCTTAGTTTTTTTACTTCCGCCTGGTAGGACTGGAAGTTGTACTCGCGGGCAGCCAACGCAGCCTGCACCGCGGCGCGGTCGTTGGTCAGCGCATACTGCCCATTGATGACCTGGATCCGTACCTGAATGTAGAGCTGTTGCAATCGCATTTCCGCCTGGCGATATTCGAGCAGAGCGCGAGCCTGAAGCGACTGCGCGGTCCGATTGCGCAGCGGGATATTTACATTGACCCCAGCTCCCTTATCGGGGCCTGAGCTGTTAAAGAGGTTGGTGAAGACCGTGCCGTAGCCAATGGTAGGAACGTTGCAAGCCTCAGGCCCAAAGAACTCCGGCGAGCAAAAAGGACTCTTCGCGCCGCCGAGGCCAGCCGCGCCATAAAATCCGTAGAGATCGACGGTTGGCAACAAATTATTTTTCGTTGCTCGCAGCGTGATTTCGTCGTTGCGCAGAGTCAAAATGTTCTGCTCAATTTCGGGCCGGTTGACGTATGCCTTTTGCACCAGATCCTCGACCGGCGTCCGCTCTTCCGGCATCTCCAGCAGCGAGACCCGATCGGTGGGAATTACAGGAGCGCTCGAAAGAATGGGATCGCTCAAGTTACGGCTGATCGCCTGCTTCATGATCAGTTGCTGGTACTCAAGCGCGGTTTGCGAAGTGATCAACGCCTGGGTATCGGTGGATACCTGGTTGTCGGCATTCAGTACGTCCAGTGGAGCCAGGGTCCCGATCTGCAGCTGTTTGCGATTGTCCGAAGCCAGGCGGGTGGACTGCTCCAAAGCGCGCTGTTTGGCCTGCACATCTTCGTAGTCGCTCACCAGAACCCAGTAGATATTCTCAATCTGGTTAATGGTGAACAGAATCTGCTGGCGGAATGCAGAGTCGGTGATGCGCCGGGTGTTTTTCGCTTCGAGAATAAAGCGGCCGTTAATGCCCGGACCAAAACCATTCAAGAGATGTTGCGTCAAGGTCGCCCGAAAGGTCGACTGTAGCTGCGGACTGTATGCGTTGAATATGTTATCGGACGTTGTCCGGCTGTTGTTAAAGCCGACCTGGAGCGCAGTGCCGGTGACGAAACCCTGGTTGTAAGTGAAATTGTATTGGTCCAGGTTCTGATTCAAGGTCGGAGCGCCGCTGGCGAAAGGCGTAGACTCAGGCGAGGTTGTGCGCTCGAGCTGCAAAGTTCCCGCGAGGATAGGATCCATATTCTCCGGCGTCGGACCCTGGCCGTTGGTCGTTTGCACCAAGCCTCCAGAACCGGAACCGGCGCCCCCGGATGCGACCGATGTGCCGCCCGGACCGCCGCCCGAAGTGAGCGAGCTATTGGTGGTTTGTGAGCCGCCAAGCGTACCTTGCACCAAGCCGCTGTTGACGCCTAAAAGGATGGAGCCAGCCCGGGCGCGAAGCACTTCGGTGTCTGCGATATCGAGGTTATAGCGCTGGATGGCGATATCGTAGTTGTTCTCGAGGCCGAGAACGATGGCATCAGCCAGGCTGAGATAGATTTTGCCATTGTGCACCAGCGCTTGCAGCCGCTGCGAGTTGGTGGTCAACGGAGCTTCGATCGTGATGGGCTCCCACGTTTTGAGGAAATTGGGAAAGATCTTGTGCGGCCGGGTGAAATCCCGGTCGCTGGGCCCCATCAGCGGCTGGGTGTAATTGGGTTGAGGTGAGGGGGGCAAGCCCTGGGCGGCGGGCGCTACCGGAGGAGCAGCCTGCTGCGCTTGTTGTGCCGCAGCCGGCAGGGGAACATAAGCACTCAGCACCGATAGGATGGCCACGATCGCTTGCAGCTTACGCAGGAGCAGCCTGGGATGGCGATAGGAAATACAGCGGGATTCTGAGTTTTTCATCGTCAGGTCAAAATCTCGGGGTTCGGGCGCACAGCCCTCGCCGTTCTGTCTGAATAATTAGGAGCTAGCATGGCAGATGCGGCATGGTCGCCCGATGACTCTAGATTTCGTTGGCGCGCCATGGAAGGCATTACGCTGGAAACCAGCCATTCGTTCCATGGACTTGGCGAGTATATCGCAGTGCCGGTTGCGAGTAATGCGGCAGCGGGTTGCTGTGCGATTCCGAACACCGAGCAAGGGACTATGCAGACGGAAATGCTTCATGTGGAAACTGGTGCTGTCCTATGACGGCAGCGAGTTCCACGGCTGGCAGATACAACCCGATCAGCCGACGGTTCAGGGCGAATTGCGCGATGCCCTGCTCCGGATTACCGGCGAAGACGTGCTGCCCCAGGGTTCTGGGCGTACCGATGCAGGAGTGCATGCTCTCGGCCAGGTGGCATCGTTTGCCCTGGCGGCTCCCATTCCCGAAACGAATCTTGCCCGAGCGCTGAATCGAAAGTTGCCAGCGTCTATTCGCGTGCTCAGCGCCACCAGGGTCACGAGCGATTTTCATGCGCGGCACAGCGCGCAGGCAAAGATCGTACGAATACAGAATTTTCCGGGGTGAGATTTGCCCGCCCTGGCGCGCACGTTATGTCTACGCACTGAATGTCCCGCTGGACGTGGATGCGATGCAGCGCGCGGCGGCCAGGGTTTTGGGCGTGCATGACTTCACTTCCTTTGCCGCCAGCGACGCCGATTCGACCGACCATGTGCGCTGCCTGCATGCGTCGCAATGGATACGTGCGGAGGAAGACCAGTTGCTTCTCTATCGTGTGCGTGGCAATGGCTTCCTGCATCACATGGTGCGGAATCTGGTGGGAACGTTTCTCGAAGTGGGACGCGGGAATGTGGAAGAGGCGACAATTGCGGCGATTCTTGAAGCCCGCTGCCGGGAGCTTGCGGGGCCAACCGCACCGGCACGAGGACTGTTCCTGGTCAGCGTGGATTACGGCCATTGAGCCCGGGAAGAGGATGCTACTCTGAAACTCTGGTATGCCCGGCTCCCTTGCCTCTTCAGCGTTTTCCCGTCTCGGCCAGCTGGCTTCGCTGCCTCGCGTGCATGCAGCGTTCCAGTGGTTCCACCTGCACGATCGTAAGATGATGCAATGGCAGCAGGAACTGGTATCGATCGCAGCGCCACCGTTCGGCGAGAGCCGGCGGGCGGAATGGCTGGCGGAGCGTTTCCGCGAACTGAAGCTGGAGCAGGTAGAAATCGACGCCGAAGGCAATGTACTGGGTTGCTACCCGGGCCATGGTTCGGGAGCGGGCCAGCGCTGCGTCATGCTGTCGGCCCATATCGACACGGTATTTCCTCTGCACACGCCGATCAGCCCTCTGGTGGACAATAACCGGCTGCAGGCGCCGGGTGCCTGCGATAACGGCGCCGGGGTCGCCGGGATATTGGCCCTGGCGGCAGCGCTCGATAGTTGCGGCATAGAGCTTCCCTGTGACTTGCTCTTTGCCGGCAATGTGGGTGAAGAAGGCGAAGGTGATTTGCGCGGGATGCGCTACCTTTATGGAGCTTCTCCCTGGTTTCCGCGGATTGGGGCCAACGTGGTGCTGGACGGCGCGGGTTGTGAGGTGGTGGTGACCCAGGGCCTGGGCAGCCGCCGCTACCTGGTCACCGTGAAGGGTCCGGGGGGCCATTCCTGGACTGATGCCGGTACCCCCAATCCGATCGTGGTCTTGAGCCGGGCGATTGCCGCCATGAGTGACGTCGCCCTGCCCACCTCGCCGCGGACCACTCTGAACATCGGCACGATTGAAGGTGGCAGCTCAGTCAATTCAATTCCTGAATTTGCCACCGCTCGCTTTGACTTGCGCAGCCTGGAAGCAGAGCAATTGGTAAGGCTGGAAGTGGAGCTGCATCGCGCGGTCGAAGATGCGGTGTTTGTCGCCAATGAGCGAACGGGTGGTCCGGTGCAGTTCCTAATCGAGCGCATTGGAGACCGTCCGGCAGGGCGTCTGGACTCGGATTCGCCGCTGCTCGAGGCGCTGCAAGCGGTAGACCGCCACCTGGGGATTCGTACCGAGCAGCGGGTGGCCTCAACGGATGCCAACATCCCTCTCTCCCGCAGTATTCCGGCGTTGAGCATTGGCGCCGGAGGCGACGGGGGCGGGATCCACACCCGCGGTGAGTGGTACGATGCCGGGGGCCGAGAACTGGCGCTCAAGCGCATCCTGCTTCTACTCCTGATGGCGTCGGACCTGGTAGCACAGACGGCAGCCCAGACGCCGACTGCCAAACCGTGAGGCGGGTTTTAACGATCTGCTGGTTGTTAGCCGCGGTTCCTCTGTTTGCGGCCACACCCCGCGTGGACGCCATTTATTACGACGGTAACGTTATCACTGGAGTTGGCCTTCCTGCTGCGCCTCAGCGGGTCGCGGCCATTGCGGTGCGCGGCCACGAGATTGTCGCCGCCGGCGACGATGCCACGGTTTTGCGGCTCAAGCAGCCTGGAACCCAGCTGGTCGACCTGAAGGGCGCCTTTGTGATGCCGGGGTTTAATGATGCTCATGTCCACCTGGCTGATGCGGGACAAACCAGGCTCAGTGTCGATCTAAATGGATGCACTTCCCTGGCGGACATGCTTCGCCGAGTGGGAGTCGCCGCCAACCAGGCGCTCCCAGGACAATGGTTGTTGGGCGGCGGCTGGGATCATACCTTGTGGTCCAACCAGACGCTCCCCACACGGCAGGATCTTGATCGCGTTACCGCAGGACATCCGACGCTGCTTGATCGGGTGGATGGGCACATTGCCGTTGCGAACTCGGCGGCGTTGGGAATTGCGGGTGTTACCGGGCAAACGCCAAATCCAGCGGGGGGTCAATTTGACCATGACGCGAAGTGGTGATTTAACCGGGATCGTGCGCGAGACGCCGGCGCGGGATTTCATCCAGCAGCACATCCCCCCGCCCAGCCCTGAGTTGCGGCGCAGGGCAATCGTGTTGGCGCTCAAAGACGCGGCTGCGCACGGCGTGACTTCGATTCAGGACTACTCGGACTGGGAGGATTTCCTGGTCTACCAGCAGTTGGAGCGGGAAGGACTGCTGACGGTTCGTATTTCTGAGTGGTTGCGATTTGACGACCCGGTCGACCTTCTTCTTAAGCACAAGGCCGCGCAACCGGCAGACGACCGTATGCTGCATACCGGGATGCTCAAGGGCTTTATGGATGGCTCATTGGGTTCGCGAACGGCTGCTTTGCTTTCTCCGTATGCCGATGATCCGGCCAATTCGGGGCTACCGCGGTACGAACAGACCCGGTTAAATGCTATGACCAAAGAGCGTGCCGCCGCTGGATTCCAGATCGGCTTTCATGCTATTGGCGACCGAGCCGTGGAAATGGCGCTCAATGCCCTGGCTAATAGTGGGCCTGCAATGCGGAATCGCATTGAACATTCACAGGTCGTCGAGCCGCAGGACATTCCACGATATAAATCCCTTGGCATTGTTGCTTCGATGCAGCCGAGTCATTTGCTCACAGATATGAATTGGGCTGAGTCGCGATTGGGTCCGCAACGGGCTCACTTTGCCTATGCCTGGAAGGCCTTCCTCGATGCCGGTGTGCCCCTCGCTTTTGGGACGGATTATCCGGTGGAACCGATCACGCCCTTTCGTGGTGTGTATGCCGGGGTTACGCGCACGAACGAGGCCGGTAGCAAGAGTTACTTTCCCCAGGACAAGCTGGCGATCGGGGAAGTTCTTTTCGCGTATACGCAGGGGTCCGCGTATGCGGAATTTTCGGACACCTATAAAGGTCGGCTGGCGCCTGGGTATGTTGCGGACTTTGTGGTGCTGGACCGCGACCTGACGGCGATCCCGGCGGCGGAAATACTCAAGACACGGGTATTGCGGACGGTGGTCGGCGGGCGGGTGGTGTACGAGTGACAGAGATTAAAGTTCGCTTAAAGTATGGCTAGCTATCCGTATTTGTGGCGTCCCTCCGGGCCTCGCCTTCAGGAACTAATCCACTGGCTAGCGTGCCGGGCTGACAGGCTAGTGCAGCGCTTCGGGACTGGATTCTGAATAGAGCGGCAATGCCTCGTACGCGGCTATTGCGTGACAAGCTGACGCAATGTGTGGCCAGTGGAGAAATTGTTTGGAAGATCATTCTCGGACGCTTCACCTGTTACAAACGTAACGTTACTTCCCAATGTCAAGATCCGTTCGTGCCCATCTTCTGCTGTTCTGCGTGGTTGGGGTCTGGGGGTCCACTTTTGTTCTCGTCAAAAGTGTGCTCCGCGACGTTTCTCCCCTGCTCTTCAATCTGCTGCGCATGGCGCTTGCCTTTCTCTGCCTCGCGGTTTTGTACCGTAAGCAGTGGAGACGCATTCGTCGTGCGGGGTGGGTCAGCGGCGCTGTGCTCGGATTTGTCCTAGCCGTCGCCTACCAGTTCCAAACCGCCGGGCTGAAGCTGACAACTCCTTCGAAGTCCGCATTCATTACCGGATTGACGCTGGTTCTGGTGCCTGTGCTGGGCGCTTTGCCTGGCGTTCGCCGAAGTGGGTCGCGGCCTCCGGCCTGGAACGTCTGGTTGGGGGTGGTTCTGGCTTTTAGCGGAGTGGTTCTGCTTGCCGCACCGCCCGGCGACCTGACCGGGATTGGCATTGGAGACCTGCTTACACTGGGTTGCGCCTTTGCCTTCGCCAGCCACATCATCGTCCAGGACCGGGTTTCCGACAAAGGCGCCGGCAAAGAGACGGACCTGGCGGCGGTTCCCTTCGAGCAGCTGGCCCTGCTGCAGGTCGGTTTTTGCACCCTGGTTATGGCAGCGTCCACGCCGCTACTCGAAAGACCTTACCTTCACTGGACCGGCCTGCTGGTGGTGACCTTGATCGTAGAAGCGGTTTTTGCCACTGCTGCCGCCTTCACTATCCAAAGTTGGGCGCAAAAGTTTCTTGCGCCGACGTATCTGGTCCTTATTTATGCGATGGAGCCGGTGTTTGCCTGGCTGACGTCGCTTGCCGTCCTTCACCAGGGCTTGAGCGCGCGGGCCGGTTGGGGAGCTGTCCTCATCTTAAGCGGGGTGTTGGCGGCGGAGTTCCTGGGGAATCGGTCCTTAGTGTGACCGATAGCGCGGCAACCGCGTCTATATAATTGTTGCTGCGGCACCACTGGCTGCAACACGCCGCCGTTTCATTGGCAGGGTTTTGGCTATACTAGTGAGAGCACACAGTGGTGCCATCCTGTTAGAGCCGCCAGCCCTTGTATGCTTCCCAACCGACGAGGTTAGACCCAGATGAATCCCCTGCTCGAACGGCTTCGCACTAGCCGTCTCGCTTCAACCTTTACTATTCTTGGCACGCTCTCAGCCGGCATACTGATCGGGTCTGTTGCTGTCCACGGTGTCCGGGGAAACGAAACCCAGACAGATAGCACCGACGCCAAGCCGCTGACGATTCCCAATCCGGTCACGCTTTCGACGACGTTTACCCAGATTGCCAAGGATGTGGGCCCGGCAGTGGTGAATATCAATACCGAGACCCTCCCCCAGGAAGATACCCATTCCAAGCGGCGAACCCCACACGGTGCGACGCCCATCCAGCCCCCGGGTGGCGGAGACGATGACAATGGCGACCAGGATCAGGGACAAGGGCAGCCAGACCAGAACTTCCAGGATTTCTTCAACCGCTTCTTTGGCGGTCAGGGTCAAGGCGGGATGCCCGATCAGGGTGACCAGGTACGGGAGTCGCTGGGCTCCGGCTTCATCGTGGATCCCCGCGGCTACATCATCACGAACAACCACGTGGTGGAGAAGGCGGACAAGATTTTCGTCAAGCTTTCGACCGACCCCGAAGGGTTTCAGGGCCGCCCGGGCAAGGTAATCGGTGTAGATAAGGATACGGATCTTGCCGTGGTGAAGATCACGACCACGGAGCCTTTGCCTACGGTGAAGATGGGCAACTCGGATGGCGGCCAGGTGGGTGACTGGGTCATCGCGATTGGCAGCCCGTTCGCGCTCACGCAGACGGTTACGGCGGGGATCGTCTCGGCCAAGAACCGTACCATTGAAAAGGGTGCGGCCGGCCAGTTCCAGCATTTTATTCAAACAGATGCGGCGATCAACCCGGGCAACTCCGGGGGACCGCTGGTGAACATGGCCGACCAGGTCATTGGGGTTAATACGGCGATTTTGACGCAATCCGCGGGTTACGAGGGAATCGGCTTTGCCATGCCTTCGAATACCGTCATTGGGGTCTACAACGATCTGATTGGTCCGGAGCACAAGGTGATCCGGGGTTCGATCGGGGTTCAGTTCCAGGCCAGCCTGAATCCGGCGGTGCAGCGCGTTTACGGCTTCAAGACCGGAGTTCTGGTGAACCAGGTAACTCCGAAAGGGCCAGCGGACCAAGCTGGATTGAAAGCGGGCGACATCATTACTACGGTGGACGGCAAGCCTATTAAGGATGGGGACGCCCTGGTGACCGACATTGCGGCGCGCAAGCCGGGCAGCACGGTTCATCTTGGCTACGTGCGCAGCGGCCAGACTTCGACGGCCACGCTGACGATCGCGGATCGGGCGAAGCTTTACGCTGCACAACCCTTATCGCAAAACGGACAGAACGGGCCGGAAAGCGCCCCCAACGCATCGGAAGGCAAGCTGGGCATTACGGTGGAAGCTGTCCCGGGACCTTTAGCTAGCAAGGGGATCAAGGGTGTCCTGGTAACCCAGGTGAAACCGGGTTCCTTCGCAGACGAATCCGGGTTGACTCCCGGGTTGGTCATCACTGAAATCAACCGGCAGCCGGTGACCGGTATCGAACAGTTCCAGTCTCTGGTTTCTGCCTTGAAGGCAGGACAGGATGTGGGCTTCCGGGTGGTGGATTCACGCAATCCGACGGCGGGTGGAACTTACCTGGGAGGGACCCTCCCATAGAAGTAATTGCCTTCCCAGGCCACACATCTAACCATAAGGTAATGAGTTAGATGGGGCTAACCGGTAAAGTTGAACATTTTACCTGGTAATGGTTACCGGCGGCGCGAAAAATAGCGTCGCCGGTTCGGTTTCGTTTGCAATCTTGCGGATGTTCTTTTAGTGTGTCGAGAAGCAAGAATTCCCCTATTCGAGGTAAGCATGCCCTCTTTTCGAGCAAGCCAGGCGTTGCTGTTGCTTTGCACTCTGGCGATTACTCCAGCGTTCGGCAGCCGAACTCACCGTGCACCCACATCCGGTCATTCCAGGGTGACCTCCTCTAAAAAGGGCAAGAGGAAAGAAGTTAGCCGGATTCACGGTCAGCGCGTCATTGACTCCAGCCGCGCGGCTGAAATTCAGACCGCATTGATTCACCAGAAGTATCTGTCGGGCGCACCCACGGGACAATGGGACGCGCAAACCCAGGTGGCGATGCGGCAGTACCAGTCCGATCACGGCTGGCAGACCAAGTTGACACCCGATAGCCGAGCGCTCATCAGTTTGGGACTGGGACCTAACCATCCGGCAGAGGGCGTGACTGGCCGGGCTGTTTCAGGGTCTCCGGAGGGTCTTACCACCCAGGCGCAATCGGCCGAGCCGGAAGCAAATACTTTGGCTTCGGTTCATTCGCTTTCGCAGTAGATATTCTTCGGTATTGGTGAAAGGCCCGGGCGTTTGCCCGGGCCTTTTGCTTTTGGAGATAATGCCGTGCCAGGAAGGATTTGAGAGAGCCGCAGGGCACACTGCAGATCCCGCACTTCGTTCCCCCGGATTTCCTGTTGAGACCCGTGGCCTAATGGTCTGCATGCGGCTCTCTTCATGGAGAGCCGCACACGTGGTCGTCGCGAGCAGCGCGAAGTAGGAAATCCGGGTCGGGATGACAAGGGGGAGAGGGGTGGCTCAGGTTGGAGTGGTTGGGGGGATGGGAAGAAATGGCAGCTTACAGCAGGCGGGTTTCCTGGCGGGTTAGGTCCTGGATGGTTTCCCTGCGGCGGATCAACCGGGCTCGCTTGCCTTCGACCAGGACCTCGGCCGGCCGGGGCCGGGTGTTGTAATTCGAACTCAGGGACATGCCATAAGCGCCGGCATCGAGGATTGCTACCAGGTCGCCTTCCTTAACTTCTGGCAGGGACCGGTCCCGGGCAAAGAAGTCGCCGGTTTCGCAGACCGGACCGACAATGTCGACGATGGCCGGCTTCGAGTCGGGATCCCGAATGACAGGCACAATCTCGTGGTAGGCCTGGTAAAGCGCAGGCCGGATCAGGTCGTTCATGCCCGCATCGGTGATTACGAAAGTCTTAGCACCATTGCGCTTTACGTTGAGCACCCTGGCCAGGAGCGCTCCGGCTTGAGCCACCAGGAACCGTCCCGGTTCCAGCAGCAGGCGCACCTCGAGTCCGCCAAGCGAGCGTTCCAATGCGGCGGCGTACTTCCCCACGGCGTCGACGGGATCAAATGCAGAAGACCCAGGGAGATAGTCAATTCCCAATCCTCCTCCGGCATCGACGAACTTGATTCTTATTCCGTCAGTCTCCAGCTCCTGGATCAGATTGGCCACTGCTTCCAATGCCGCACCGAAGGGCTCGGCGGTCTGGATCTGGGAACCGATGTGCACGCTGATCCCGACCGGATCCAGGAAACGGGATTTCTTTGCCAGCTGGTAGACACTCCGGGCGAGCTTGATGTCGATCCCGAACTTGTGCTCGCGCAGACCGGTGGATATATAAGGATGCGTCTCTGCGAAGACATCGGGATTCACCCTTAGGGCGACCCGGGCCCGGACCTTCCGCTTGCGAGCTCGCTCGGCAAGCAGCGCCACTTCGGATTCGCTCTCCACGTTGAAGATCAAAATTCCGGCGGCCAGAGCTAGATCGATTTCCGGGGCTGTCTTGCCCACTCCCGAGAACACCACCCGGCGAGCCGCTTTCTTATTTACTTCGAGGATCCGCTCCAGTTCTCCGCCGGAGACGATATCGAATCCCGAACCTTGATTTGCCAACAGCTTGAGGATAGACAAATTGGAATTTGCCTTTACCGAATAGCAAATGAGGTGATCGCGATGAGCAAACGCGTCGGAGAAAAGCTTATAGCGATCGAGTATTTGCCTTGCCGAATAGACGTACAGAGGGGTCCCGTACTTCCTGGCCAGGTAGGGCAGAGAAACGCGCTCGCAATGTAATGCCGATTGGTTCTCTGGATACCGGAAGGAGCGGTCGGTCATTGAACGGATTTTGGGAACCAATCTTCGATTGAACAAATCTAGGTGGTGGTATTCAGCGTGGTCACTGGTGGAACCGTCCTGGCCTCTTCAGGCACGATTAGCCACATCAGCAAATAAACCAGGATTGCTATCGGGAAAGTGAACAGTCCCAATAGGGCGGTGACGACTCGGACCAGGGTCACATCCCATCCGAATTGATTGGCGATCCCCTGGCACACGCCGGCGATTTTCCTGCCGGTAATGGGCCGGACCAAAGGGGAAAATGCGGTCCGGGCGGTGCCGGTGTAACCAATCGGACCAGGTTCAATAACAGCCCGTCCGCAAGTTGAGCAAAAATTCGCTCCGCCGGGCAGCGATGCTCCACAGCCAGCACAATACGAAGCCATTCGACACCTCCTACATTATTAAACGCCTAGCGCGTGGTAAACGGGGATTTGAGATATTTGCGGGCAGAATCCGCCTGCGCCGAATCGCCGTCCTGGCGAAGCACGACTTCATACTGTCTTAGCGCCATATCTCGTTCATTCAGAAGATCATACATCTTCCCTGAGTTCAGATCGCAGCGACTTTTCAGATCCATGCTGATGGTGGGCTGTAAGGTGGCCTGGTTGTAGGCCTCAGCGGCTTCTGCATAGTATTTTTGCCCTTGCAAGGTGTCGCCGAGACCAAACCAGGCAAGTTCCAGGTGAGCGGAGGGGAAATACCCGGACTTCTTGGCTTGTTCCAGGACCTGCCTGTATTCCGCAATGGCTTGCATGCCCTGGCCGGCATCCTTAGTCAGGTTCGCCAGTTCCAGGCGGAAGAGGAAGTCGCGCGGGTATTGCTCGGTGAGCGATCGGGTGACGGCAATCGCTTCCTCATATCTCGCTTCCCGGCGAAGGAAAAGCCCGAGCGCCGTGCGGGCCTCGACCGTAGTGATCACCCCGTGCGCTCCTGCTTCCCTTAAGTCTTCTATCCCCTTGGACTTAGAGCCCGTGATGCCGGCTGCGCCGGCGAGGATCTTGATGCCGAAGGGGAGGCTGCCGGTTACATATTGATGGACGCCAAGAATCAGCTTGGCGTCGGTATACCGTGGGTCCAAGCGGAGGACTTTCTCGTTATCGCTGCGGGCTTGTAAGGCAACATGGAGGGCGGAAACGAAGCTTCGTTCGATCAGGCCGATATAGACGGCGTGCAGACTGCGTGCCCAGCCTCGGGCGAAGAGCGCATCGACATCTTCCGGACGCTGGCTCAGCTGCCGGTCAGAGAGCTCTACTGCTTTGCCAAATAAGGAGTTAACTCGCTCCGCAACTGCCGGATCACGAGCCACTGTGTGCTTACCGCTGAGAAATCCGTCATGAGCGTAGAGGGTGGTATCGAGCAGGTCGAGGCGGTAGAGTTCGCGGAAGAGGACTGCATCGAGGACGTAGTCGACGGCCAGCGGATTGTCGGGGTTCTGACTCTGAATCTTTTCGAAGCGGGAGAGGGCCCCGTCGTAGTCGAGAATGTAGAACCGGTCGAAAGCCTGGCGCACCGTGGGGTCCAGGTTGAGCGGGTTGGTATCAACTCCAGAGGGCCCGGGAACTGCGGCCCGTCCGGTTTCTGGAAGAAGCATCAGCATGGCAATTAAACTATTGATGACAATAGCCTTACGAGTTATTCTGCGCAAAGAGTGCGCTTCCCCGGGCTGATTGTGGTTGACGCGCACAGGGGGGCGGCCGCAGTCCGGCGAGAAAACGGTACGAATTTTTTGAGCAAATCTCATTAAGTGGTAGTCAGAAGCCGGCTTCTTGGCGCATAAATAAGGACTGACGGTAGACGGCGTTGGATAGTGTGGCTATAGGAAAAACGTACCTCCCCTAAGGTATCCGTGTAGAAGAGGAGACGCTATGACCAGACAGGAACTCCTTCGCATTGTGATTCGCCAGGCGCGGACGAACGGTTTTCCGTTCCGCAAGTGGTTTCAGGGCAAGATCGAACCCTCCTGGGACAGCTTTGACGACGCAGTGGAATTGCTTGCCGAAGGGCGGCGCTACTACGCTCTGCTGTTCGCCCATGATTTCGCCCGTGCATTCTGGAAGCAGGGATCGCAGATCAGTTTCGTGGTGCCCGCAGCTAGTTATACAAGGCGGGATAAGGAAGGCCGCATCGTCACCGTAACCCGAAAGCCATTCACCCGGCGAACACTGAAGGCCGATGTGTGGAAGTATCACCTGCGTGAAATGGCAAATCACGACGAACCACTCCGATACATTCGACGTTTCCTGGTTATAGAGGGAGACGTACAGCAGTCGAAAAGCGTCGCGTCTTAGTTACCTTTCGGTGATTCAGAACGGGACATTTTTGCAACCAACGAGTGATATACTCCCGCCTCCGGACAGCCTACTCTCTGGATGTAGAAATCGGTAGAAGAATGGTCGTCCGGCACCACAGTCGCGGTCTCCCCGCCACCCTGCTCCCGCCCGCCCCTTCCGCTAAAACCGAGCTTCTACTCTCCCCCAAGTCACGGTAACCGAAGACATTGCTATTGGTGTCTTCAAAGCGCAATGCGATGTAGTACGTCCACACGCTTACGCCGGGAAGGGTCTCGTTATGAAAATAGCTCTGGCAGCATTGTTTGCCGCGACGGTGGCTTCCACCGCAGGTTCAGCCTTTGCTCAGGATCTGGCGCCGCAAACTGCGGAGTTGATTCCGGCGGGTGTTCCCCTGCGGGTTGCGTTGGACAAGAGCTATTCATTAAGGGTAGGCACCAGGCTGGAGGGCCATCTTACCGAACCGGTTTACCTTATCGATCACGTTGCAATTCCGGCGGACTCCAAGGTATTTGGGACCATCACCGGGAAACATTCGGTCAGCCGCCAGGTACGCACAGCGGCGATGTTCAATGGGGACATGACCCCGCTTAAGAACGCGGATGTCACCTTCAGCGAATTAGAAACGCCGGATGGACGCCACTTTAACATCGACACAGATACCACCGAACGGACGACCAAGGTCGTGCGTATGGCAAGTCCGGATGGGGCGCCGCGCCGTTCCCTGGGACAGCGCATCGCCGCAGCATTCCGTTGGACCAAGCGGGAGACGGGAGCGGCATTCAGCTCGCCGCACAAGATGGACGAAGCCAAACAGGCCTTGTATGCACAGATTCCCGTGCATCCCCAGGAGCTGTGGGCGGGAACCCAGTTTGACGCAGAGCTGAAACAGCCATTGGAGCTAACCGGGCAGGACGTGCCGGCTCCTGTGGAGGCGGCCGACCTCGGCGAGTTGAAGCTTACCGGAGATATCGAAGCTCGGCTAGTGGATCCAGTGGACTCGAGCACCGCGACTGCCGGCATGCCGGTCGAGGCGGTTCTGACCCAGCCCTTGTTTGAGAATGATCCTGCAGTTGCGGTCCAGGTGGCAGACGGCACCGTCCCAGCTCAGGCTCACGGAAAGCTGCTGCTCCCCGAAGGCACGCACCTGATCGGCAGCGTGGTTGAGGCGAAGCCTGCCGGGATGTTCGGACACAACGGCAGCCTGCGGTTGACCTTCCGCAAGGTGGAACTGCCCGCGGGTGACGAGCGGTTGGTGCACGGACGGGTGATCGCGGCCGAGAGCGTCAAGAGCGATCGGGTGCAGATCGATGAAGAAGGTCAGATGAAGGCCAACGGCGGTAGCCGCTTCCTGGCTCCTATTACGCTGGGCTCGCTGGCAGCGGTTTCGGACAGCACCGGCGCCGGGCTGATCAAGGAAGCGATGACTAGCAACGGGCTCGACCTGCTGACGCGAGTGATCGGAACGGCTTCCGCGAACGGCGGGCTGATTTCGGGATTCGCCTACTATGAGGTCGGTAAGGTGGTATTCGACACCTGGATCGCGCGGGGACATGAGGTCACGTTCGCTAAGAACACCCGGCTGGAAATCGAACTCGCCCAGCGGTAGAAGATCCCGGGTCTATGACTGGCCCGGATGATTTGGTATATGCTTCCCTCCTGGTAATAATCCCTAATTAAAAACAGAGGCTTCCGTTTGCATCCGGGGTTCCGGAGTGCGGGCAGATCCATTTGGCTTTCTTGAATGGAATGCCAAAAGGCAAATGGAAGATGGCGAACTGCATTCTCTTTGGCGGAAGGATAAACGTGGACTCTTTGCTACCCTCCCACTCCGGATTTCTTGTCGAGAAACATTTCCAGGAAAGAGCATCCACACAGAGATCTCTCCACTGCGCTGCGCTTCGGTCGGATTACCTAAAGTCGGGAGGGCGGTGCTTCCGGGGAGAGCGGTTGCTCAATGGAAGATTGCGGACTCCATTCTTGAATCCGCATCGTGCTATTAAGTCCGAAAAGGAGAACTGCAGAATGAGCTTTACTCCTCTCCCCTGTGGACTTCGTGTCGAGAAACATTGCCAGGAAAGAGCATCCACACGGAGATCTCTCCACTGCGGTACGCTTCGGTCGAGATGACAAAGGGGAGGGCGGTGCTTTCGGAGAGAGCGGCTGCTCAATGGAAGATTGCGAGCGGCATTCTTGAATCCGCATCGCGCTATTAAGGCCGACGGGGAACTGCGGGCTTCGCCCATAGTTTTCGGCCCACGAGCCCGTGACAGGTTTGAGGGGTAGGCCTGTGGTATCCCACATCTCGCAAAAAAACGAGCGAGATGTGGGGCACCCGGCGATTGTCGCGGTGAGAGAACTTAAATGCGGTTCGCCAATTGCCATTCGAGATTACGGATTTCTTCAAGTGATACCGCAAATCTATACGGCAAGCCTCACATTTCAGGATCAAATCGGTAAAGGTGGTTCATCGGCCCCTTCCCTTTTCCGACGGGGTAGGCGGAACGCAATGCTTCGGTGACGTATGACTTGGCCGCCGCCACCGCTTCCGTTGCGGTCGCCCCCGATATGAGTCCGCAAAGGAGTGCGCTCGAGAAAGCACAGCCAGTTCCGTGGGTCGAATTGGTGGCGATTTTTTCCCCTGTGAACCAAAGCTGCTCCCCTGAGGCGGTGAGGAGAAAGTCGTCTGGGCTGCTGAGATCTCCGCCAGTGACCACCACGTTCAACTCTTCGTTGCCTAGCCGCCCGGCAATCTCTTTTAGCCGGACAGCCGTCGCCGGCACCTGGTCCCGGCCGCCCGGGTCCTCCCCAATGAGGATGGCCAATTCACGAATGTTTGGTGTGATCCAGCCGATGCAATGGAGTAGTCGGTCTCGCAGGAGGTGAACGCCATTTGCGTCGAGGAGAGGGGTTCCCGAAGTCGAACGCAGCACCGGATCAAGAACAATGCGGCTTCGGTCGAGCCTGGCGGATTCCCCAGTCAGAAAGGAGACGACTTCGCTGACAATTCCAGAGGTCGCCAACATCCCTATCTTTACGCCGGACAGCCCGACATCCTCGGCCAGGCAGTCGAGCGTCTGCCGCACCAGGGCGGCGGAAAGGGGTTCGACCGCCCGGACACCCTGGGTCGATTGCACCGTCAGGGCCGAGATACAGGCCACGCCGTAGACCCGGTGAGCAGAGAAGGTTTTCAGGTCGGCGGTGACTCCGGCGCCCGATCCAGGATCAAAGCCGGCGATGGTGAGTGCTACAGGTTTGGTGCACATTTGAGGGAAAGTCCAGGAATTCTTTCTTTTTCGTTAACATTTTGGTTGCACAGCGGCAGTGTAAGTGTATGCTCCGCCGATAGGGTTTTTCGGCCCCGCGGATGACTTTGGTGGCGAAAAAACCCTGGAGTAATCGAGACACGGGACCCCAAATACCGTCTAATAGTTCATGTAGCAGATCGCAGTTCCCCCACAGGAGGACACCCTAATAAGTAATTGATAAATTTTGACTTAGGCCCGAAGCGCTCCATACAATATAGACAGGAGAACAATGTCCACTATCGCAACCCAGTCTCATTGGCCCATAGGGCCCGCACTTCTTGCCGGCGCCGTCCTCTCCGCACTCTGCATCAGCCCCGGTTCGACGCTAGCCGAGCACGATACTCCGCAAGCTAGCACGCAAAATGCTGTAGCTCCCTCCGCCCACCACCACTGGCATCAGTTAGGAAAAGCATCCTGGTACGGGCGTCCGTTTCAAGGTCAAGCGACCGCGAGCGGCGAGTTGTACAACATGAACTCCATGACTTGCGCTCATCGCAGCCTCCCTCTAGGAGCTTCCGTCCTGGTTACAAATCTGCGTAACCATCGCTCGGTACTGGTGCGGGTAAATGATCGGGGTCCGGTTCCTGAATCGCGGATCGTCGACTTATCCTATGCAGCAGCCAAGCTTCTTGGATTCCACGGACTCGCGTCGGTACGGCTGGACTTGGTCGATCCGGCATTGAGCCCGGCGCAAATAGCAGAGATGAGCTGGCCGGCTCAGTTTCAACGATGATCGAGAACACCAACCGCTTAATTGTTGCGCTGGATTTCCCCGACGCCAGGGCGGCCTTCGCCCTGGTGGATCGGTTAGAAGGAGCGGTGCGGTGGTTCAAAGTAGGCCTCGAGCTTTATATCGCTGAGGGTAACTACCTGCTGGCCGAACTCGAGCGGCGCGGCTTTGCAGTCTTCCTTGATCTGAAGCTTCACGATATTCCCCACACGGTTGGATCGGCCGTTCGCGCCGCGTCGCGACTGGGCGTGAAAATGTTGACCGTGCATGCCGCGGGTGGACCGGAAATGCTGGCTGCTGCGGTGGAAGCAGCGGACCCCGGACTTTCGCTTCTCGGCGTCACTGTCCTGACCAGCATGGACGGAGCGCAGTTGGAAGCAACCGGAGTGCACGGGAGTGCGGCCGCCCAAGTAGAACGGTTGGCAACCATGGCCTGGGCCTATGGTCTTCGAGGATTTGTCTGCTCTCCGGTGGAAGTGGCCCACTTGCGGCGCCATCTGGGCCACGACGCCTTGCTGGTCATTCCCGGGATTCGTCCAGAGGGTTCAGCCATTGGCGATCAACGGCGAATCGCTACTCCCGCGGCAGCGATGGCTGCCGGGGCAAGTTACCTGGTGGTGGGGCGGCCGATCACCCGGGCTGCGAACCCGGGCACCGCGGCAAGAGCGATCTTAGCGGAAATGCAATCGGCGATAAGAATTGCATCGGCCTAGAGCTTCTCGTAAAAGTCACAGGCCGAGCAGGAAATGTAGACGCCTCCGGGAACTCCACGCTCCCGATCTTTTACTCGTTTGACAATGCGGGTCGCCTTATTGCATTTGGGACATTCAATCCCTTTGGCAGTGTCCATCATTTTGGACCGGTCGGCGGTCTTAGCTACTTTTGCCATCAATCTATTCCTCTTCTAACAGGCTCCGTGCCACACTTCCGCCTGAACATCCTCACGCGGTTTCGTATCGTCTGGGGCGAAACAGAAGGCGCTGCTAAACGATATTTTACACCAGCTCTAGCCCAGTTCGCCCAGTTCGCCCCGCGTATGTCCGACACATTGATCAATTGGGATGGAGGCGGCTGAGCGGAGCCTCCTGATGGCGGCGGCGGAATTGGCTGCGGCTTTTCGTCATCGGGATACTGCACTTTCTTCATCTGCTGATCTTTGTTGACCGCGTCAGGTAGTTGCTCTCCTGGCTGGCGTAATGTTGGCGCGGCTGCGGGAGCATGTTCCCCACTTGGAGCGGCCGGAGGCGCATCCCCAAGGCGGACCTGGTGTACGAACTGGCCGGCAAAATAGCCGTCCGTTTCATCCTTGTCGCGAATGATCGGTGGCTGGCCGACATCGGCAATCTCCAAACGAATTACGCGGTTGCCATTGAAGCGGACAAATTGGACCTGGTGCGGAGCTTGCCCGTAGATCCATTCCTCAAACGGAGTTTGTCCATCGACTTCGCGAACCTTCTGATCGGGCTGGCCGACGGCTTTCAGCACCATCTCCCGATTCATGCCGACCAGGACTTCGTGGTTCAGAACCGCACCCTTAAGCTTGGGGGGTAAGGTGTCGGCAAAGGCCTCCGCCGGGGTTTTGAGCGAGAAGTCAATCATGGGAACGATCAGAGAGCGTACCTGGGAGGCGGTCATTTCGGGGACGAATTTCTCGAAGACCAACGTCATCCGGGAACCGATCGGGACATGACCATCGTCCCGCGCCAGGGGCACATCGCCACCCATGCCGCCGACGGAAATATGCTGCAAGATGTGATGATGCTTCTCGGGGCCGTCGTTAAATTCGAATAGGATCCGGTCCTTCGATACCTCGAATTTGGTGATGACCACGCGGTCGCCTGGCTTGGATGAGACTCCATACTTCTCCAATTCTTCGGCGTAGCCATTTCCCGAAGGACTGAGGGGTCCGTTGGCGTGGAGCACAACGCCTTTGGTACCCAGCGGAAGAGGGCGGACGGCAAAAGCCTCATCGGCTTGAAAAGTGCGGATCAACTGCTGTTTTGTCCGCTCAGTCAGGGGCTTGGTATCAAGCGCGACGGAGGTTGGTTGAACAGTGGTGAGATTTGTTTCTTTTGGGCCCAGATGTTCCCGTTGCACGACGAAGACTTGTGCGTGGCCTAGCGCGCAGGTACCAAACGCAGTGACTGCCAGCAGGGCTGCGGCGGGAAAGAATTCTTTGGTCGTGAACGCAACCATGGCGATTCCCTCATCCGCCAATAATGGTCCTAAACGCAGGTGATTTGCAAGTAACGTTTCGAGCGTGGCGCTACAAAGTTTCAGAGAACCAAACTACTCGGGAATCTCTGGCGGCTGAGTAGTGGAAGGGGGTGGTTTTGGGGCAGATTCGATCTGCACCAAGGTCGTTCCAGCCGGCGCCGGCGGGGGTGCAACAGGATGATGCGGAGCCAGTGTGCTGCTCATCGCGTCCAGGTCAATTGGGATGCCGGCCGCTACGATGACCGGTTGGGTGTGAAGATAGGCGAGCTTGCGGGTGGTCCGGTAGACCACGAAGATACCGAGGAGTATGACGATGGCGGTGACGGCGCTGGCTTCCGGGCCGTAGTCTCCGCCGGTCATCCACACCGGACCCACGGTATTGCTCTGAATGACGGGGGAAAATTGAGTGATGCCGCTCACGGGAAGTCCAAAGAGAACGCACATGCTTGCGTTCCAGGCAAAGTGCCAGCCCCAGCAGACCCAGAGGGTGCGGGTGCGCAGATAGGCCACCGAAAGCAGCCAACTGCAGAAAACGGTGACGAGAAAGCTGGCCCGGTTGGCCCCGGGATTGAACATGTGCATGACCGCGAACAGGATCGAGAAAACAATGGTCGCGAGCGTTGGTCCCATGGCTTCGACCAGCTGCTGAAAGGGATATCCGCGGAAAACGACTTCCTCCGACAGCGCGGCCACGGCCAGAACGAGCAGATCGACGATGAGGATTCCGAACTGGCGCGGAATAGCCCAGAAAGTGATGATCAAACCACCGCTCAGGACCAGGGGCAGGATGCTGGCCAGCAACATGGCCCAACCCAGCGCGGCGCCTAGCCCAAACTCTTTTTGCCAACCGGGGCGAAAGTCCAAGCCCATGCTGCGGATGGGTTCGCGCCGGCCATTGAATACGCGCGCCATGATGGCGTAGCCGACCAGCAGTAGAAACAGCAAAATAGCGCGCTCAATGAAAGGCAGCCAGACACCGCTGGAAAGGCCATTACCGGCGTGAACCGAAATAATCTGGGCAATATAAAAGTAGATAACGGCGATGATGACGTAGCCGAAGGAACGCACTCGATCGGCGGGCGAAAGATGGGTCAAATGCATTGCCCTTTCAGGCGTTTTTGTAAAACCGGGCAATCTCCCGGAATTTAGCCAGCCGGCGTGCGATGCGATCTTCGACCGTCATGGCCTTCAGCTCATTGAGATGCCAGGCAAGCTTTTCGTCGAGCAGCGTAGCGGCAGCAGTTGGATCGTTCTGGGCTCCGCCGGGAGGCTCGGGCACTACATCGTCCACACAGCCCAAACGGCTCACGTCTTCGGAAGTAATCTTCAGGGCGGCGGCGGCCAGGGCCTTCTTGTTCGAATCGCGCCACATGATCGAGCCGCAGGCTTCCGGAGCAATCACGGAATAGACGGCATTCTCCATCATGAGCACGCGGTCGGCGACGGCTAACGCGAGGGCTCCCCCCGAACCACCCTCGCCGGTAATGGTTGCAATGGTGGGCACGCGCAGCCGGGACATCTCGCGCAAGTTACGAGCAATGGCTTCTGCCTGGCCACGTTCTTCGGCCGCAATGCCGGGGTTGGCGCCGGTGAGATCGATGAAGGTGAAGATCGGACGGTTGAATTTTTCCGCGATTTTCATTACGCGCAGTGCCTTGCGATAACCCTCGGGATTAGGCATGCCGAAGTTGCGCCGCACCTTTTCCTTCAAGCCCCGGCCTTTGAGGTTGCCGATGGCGATCACTTCCTCACCGTGGAATCGCGCCATGCCACAAGCCATGGCGAGATCGTCGCCAAAGGCTCGGTCCCCGTGGATCTCCGAAAAATCAGTAAAGAGACGTTGGATGAAATCCATGGGGTAGGGCCGCTGCGGGTGCCGAGCGAGTTCTGTCTTGATCCACGCCGGGTTCGTCGGTTCGGCGACTACCTGTGTCTGCTCAAGATTTGCTGCCTGTTCGGTCATGAGACTTTCAATCGCCTATGCCAGCGCGGAAAGTCTGCCGCTTGGCCATTGAATCTATCGATCCTTTGGATTATAGCGGTTTCCGGGCGATTCCACTGCAGATAGGTGGGTGGCCCAGGTCTCGCTCCTGAGACCTGGGTGTTCCGCTAGCACCCATTTGCGTGGAGAAACCCAGGTCTCGAAATGAACAAGTCCGCTTTCCGGTATGTCTGCTGTTGCTGGGAGGTGAAGGGTGAGATTTGACTTTCCCACCCTTCGCAAAGAACGCGAAGGATGGGGCACGGCGATTGGTGGCGGGGAGAGTAGAAAAACATTTCCAAGAAGGAGCATCCACACAGAGATCTCTCCGCTGCGCTGCGCGCTTCGGTCGAGATGACAAAGGGAAGAGGAGACGCTTCCAGCGAGAGTACCCACAGGGAGAGTAGGTGGTGAACAGAGGCCATCTATTCGAAGGCTTGTACTGCGCCCTGGCCCAGTAACTGCTCGGCGCGTTCGATGAAGCCTCTGTCGGCACCGACGGTCAGGCCCTCGGGTTCTAACATGACGCAGTATTCTCCGCGACTTTCGAGGTTGATCATGAGCCGGCCGGGACCAGGAGCGGCGGTGATCATGGCTCTTAGCGAGCCTAGCATCGCTTCACTCGCGCCCTCCAACAACACGCGAATGCGGACGTTCTGCGGGAGCTTGATCTTGATGTCCTCGAGGGGCTGGATGCTCGAAACCGAGAGCTTCGGCGCTGACTCGTCGTCATCCGCGCGCAGCACACCCTTAATCAGCACTGGCACTTCTATCTTGAGGCTCTCGCTGAGACGCGCATAGTCTTTGGGGAAACAAATGAGGTCGATCTTGCCTACCGTGTCTTCGAGCGCGGCCTGGGCGTACATTTCCCCTGAGCGCTTGGATTTGCCTACCTTGAGGCCGACGATGACGCCGGCAATGGCCAGCAGATTTTCTGGTTCGCCACCACCATTGCGGCGACGAGCAGGCGGAGGCGCTTTCATCTCCAGCGCAGTGGCGGTGTCGACCACGTTCAGGTTGCGTAGCTTTTCCGCGTACTTGTCCAACGGATGACCGGAGACAAAAAAGCCCAGTACTTCTTTTTCTGCCTGCAAGCGCTCGTTTTCATCCCAGTCGGGAGTGTTGGGCAGATCATCGGCGCTCTTGTGACCATTGCTGCCTCCGCCTTCGAAAAGGGCGGCCAGGCCGGCAAAGAGCCCGTGCTGCCCGGCAAGGAGATCTCGCTGCGCCTGCTGTGCCCTCTCCATCGCGCGATCGGCAACGGCAATCAATTGGGACCGGCGTCCAAAGCCGTCGAGTGCTCCGGCCTTGATAAGCGATTCCAGAACGCGCTTGTTCATCAGGCGCAGATCAACCTTTTCGCAAAACTCCCAAAGGGTTGGGAAGCCGCCGTTCTGCTCTCGCGCAACGAGAATCGAATCGATGGCGTTGCGGCCCACGTTCTTGATGGCCGTCAGCCCAAAGCGAATTCCAGTCGCACTGGGCGTAAAGTCCGCACCAGAGATCTGGACGTCAGGAGGCTCGACCGAGATGCCCATCTCGCGGCACTCCTTGATGTACTTGACTACGTTCTCGGGCTTCGAGATTTCGGAGGTGAGAAGCGCAGCCATAAATTCGATCGGGTAATGCGTCTTGAGATACGCGGTGTGATAAGCCAGCAGTGCGTAGGCTGCGGAGTGAGACTTATTAAAACCGTAACCGGCAAACTGCTCCATTAGGTCGAAGATACGAACAACCTTGTCCTTGGGATGCTTTCGCTTGATGGCTCCCTCAACAAAGCGAGTGCGCTGCTTAGCCATCTCCTCAGGATTCTTCTTGCCCATGGCGCGGCGAAGCAGATCGGCTTCGCCCAGCGAATAGCCCGCCAGCACGTTGGCTATCTGCATTACCTGCTCCTGGTAAACGATCACACCCAGGGTTTCCTTGAGCAGGGCTTCTAACTCCGGCAATTCATAGCTAACGACTCTGCGTCCCCACTTACGCTCGATGAAATCGTCAATCATGCCGCCCTGGATTGGGCCGGGGCGATAGAGCGCGTTGAGGGCGGTTAGATCTTCCACGCAAGTGGGTTTGTAGCGGCGCAGCACATCGCGCATGCCGCCGGACTCAAACTGGAAAACTCCGGAGGTAAGTGCGCGATGAAACACCTTCTCGTAGGTCTCGGTATCGTCCAGCGGGATCAGCGACATATCGAGCGCGCTACCCCGCTTGCGCTCGATCAGCTTGAGCGCGTCATCAATGACCGTCAGCGTGGTGAGCCCAAGAAAGTCCATCTTGAGCAGGCCGAGTTTTTCTACCGCCTTCATGTCGTAGGCGGTGACGACTTCGTCATTCTTGCTGCGACAGACCGGGACCAATTCGGTCATGGTTGTGGGCGCGATCACCACACCGGCCGCATGCAGACCAGCGCCGCGGACCAGGCCTTCGAGTTTGCGGGCAGTGTCGACCAGTTCCCTTACCTGGGGCTCTTTGTCGTACGCCTCCTGCATCTGCGGCGAATCCTGCAGTGCCTTGGTGATGGTGACGCCGATGGTCGCGGGCACCATTTTGGCCACCCGGTCCACTTCTCCATAAGGCAGGTCGAGTGCGCGGCCGACATCCTTGATGGCAGCGCGTGCGGCCATAGTGTTGAAGGTGATGATCTGCGCGACCTGGTCCCGGCCGTACTTGCGGGTGACATAGTCGATGACTTCTCCGCGGCGGTTCATGCAGAAGTCGATATCGATATCCGGCATGGATATGCGTTCGGGATTGAGGAATCGCTCAAAGAGAAGATTGTTCTGCAACGGATCGATGTCGGTAATTTCCATTGCATAAGAAACCAGCGATCCTGCTGCCGAACCACGGCCCGGCCCCACCGGGATATTGACCTCGCGCGCGTATTTGATGAAGTCCCAAACGATGAGGAAATAGCCGGCGAACTTCATCTGCTTGATGCAGTCGATCTCCCGCTCCAGCCGCTCTTCGTAGTCGGAGAGGGGCCGGCGGCGCAATCCCCGCTCCCCGAGAACGCGAATGGCGGTATCGAGGCGCTTGCGAAAACCTGCACGGCAAACCTCAGCAAAATAGCTGTCGATGGTGTGTCCGGGCGGAACAGCGAATTCGGGGAAAGGATTGGTGACCTTGGCGAGCTTGAACGAACAACGTTCGGCAAACTGCATGGTGCGGCTGACCACTTCAGGAGCATGCGAGAACAGCTTTTCCATCTCAGCAGCGCTCTTGACATAGAACTGGTCAGTATCGAACTTGAAGCGTTTGGGATTGTGGATGGAGTCCGCAGTCTGCACACACAGCAACACCTCGTGCGCGTGATGATCGTCTTCGCAGAGATAGTGACTGTCGTTGGTGGCGACCAGCGGAATGTCCAGTTCTTTTTCTAATCGGAACAGGTCGGCATGGATTTTCTTTTCCAGTTCCAATCCCTGGTCCTGGATTTCAAGAAAGAAATTGCCGCGGCCGAAAATATCCTGGTACTGAGACGCAGTCGCTTTCGCCTCTTCGTACTTCCCCGCCATCAAATTGCCGCACAGCTCGCCCGCCAGGCAGCCGGAGAATCCGATCAGGCCATTCGCATGCTTAGCCAGGTAATTTTTGCTCACTCGAGGTTTGCGGTAGAAGCCGTGGAGCGAGGCCTCAGACGTGATCCGCACCAGGTTGCGGTAGCCTTCTTCGTTTTCCGCTAACACCAGCAGATGGTGGTACTTGTCTTTTTCCGGAGCGGCGCGGTGGTCTTCCTGGGGGCAAATGTAGAGCTCACACCCCAGGATGGGCTTGACGCCCCGGGCAGTAGCGGCTTCGAAAAAATGTACTGCGCCATAGATGTTGCCGTGGTCGGTGATGGCCACGGCTTTCTGTCCGATGCTGTCGACGTGGGCTACAAGCTTTTCGACATCACAGGCGCCATCCAGAAGCGAATAATCTGTGTGCAGATGGAGGTGGGTAAACTCAGCCATGGGATAGCTTTAGTTTAGTCCGTCAAGCGGATCCCACGGCGCGAGTTGGTGTGCAGAACTGGTGCAGCTTGAGGAAAAGCGGGGTGTGAACTGGATGCGAGCGCTCTTTATGACACCAGCAAGAGATCAAGCTCGGTTTTGGCCTGGGCAAGCACGAATTTCGGCCGCGAAACTAGCGAGACGCCACCGTCTTTTGAAAAGATGAAGTCGTATTCCACGTGACATTCGCCGCATAGCCAGAAATGTTCTACTTTAACCGTTGACCCAATCCGGCTGGTGGTGCGTATGACTCTACCGTTACGAAGGTAGTGAAGCTCCTTGCGGCACTCCGGATTCATACACTGTGTAATCATGTAAGTCCTCCCGGTAACTTCGTAAGCATACTCCCGTTAGGTTACCGCTGAACGGTACCTCTGCCCCGAAAGTTGTACGATCATTGGACTTATTTTCCACAGAGAATCGAGATCGGCAATGCCTTCTCGCGCGCTCATGTGCCGAACCGTAATATTTTCATTACTTTGATGTTTGGCCGGATGACATTTCGGGAAACGTCCCCTAGGCGCCGGCCCGTCGAAGATGAGCGTTTTTTAATCTTACTTTTAAGTCTTCTGCTCAGGAGAGCCGTTTTGCGCCGTCGGAAGCGCGGCAGAGATAGATGTCGGCATCGATGCCAGTGATGTCGCGGTACCGCGCATGGATCTGTTGGCGAAACTGGTCCGCGTTGCTTTCCTCTACCAGGTTGACAGTGCAACCGCCGAAGCCACCGCCGGTCATGCGCGCCCCATAGCAACCGGGAAGGCTGGCAGCGATCTCGACCAGAGTATCCAGTTCACTGCAGCTGGCCTCAAAGTCGTCGCGGAAGCTGATATGGGCTTCGGCCATAAGGGCACCGAAGGCGGCCAGATCACCGCGTTCGAGCGCGGACGCGGCCAGTTGCACCCGCTTGTTCTCGGTGATGATGTGGCGGCAGCGGCGATAAACGTTCGAAGGCATTTGCGGTTTCCACTGCAAGAGTTGTTCTTCTGTCGCATCGCGCAGTGAGAGGATCGAAGGTATGTGACTATGAAGGATACGTGTGCCCTCTTCGACTTCTTCGCGGCGCACGTTGTACTGCCCGCCGGCGTGCTCATGCTTGACCATCGAATTGCAAATGATGAGCCGCACATAGCCGGGGATGGGTAGGAGGCGATATTCGAGCGATCTTGTATCGAGCATCAAGGCGTGGTCCTGCTGCCCGGCGCAGGCGATGAACTGGTCCATGATACCGCTACGCGCGCCAACGAAAGCGTTCTCCGCGCGCTGGCAGGCAAGCGCGATGGTGGCCAGCGGCAGCGAAGCGCCGGCAAGCTCGAGCAAAGCGAAGGCGGTAGCAACTTCAATCGAGGCCGAAGAACTGAGGCCGGCGCCCAGTGGAACATTGCCTTCGAGGGAAAGCTCAAAGCCGCGGATGGGCACGCCTTCCTTAGCCAGGCTCCAGGCAACTCCCATCGGGTAATCGCTCCAGTGCTTGCGGGCGGTGGCAGGCAAGGCGGCGGCGGAGTATTCCACCTCTTGGGCCATGTTTTGCGAGGTAATCAGGATCCGCGCATCGACGCGCGGGCGAATGGTTGCGATGGTACGGAAATCGATCGCCGCGGGCATGACAAAGCCGCCGCTGTAATCCGTATGCTCACCAATCAGATTGACGCGGCCCGGAGCCGAGGTCTGCATCGCCGGCTCGCCGGCAGCGGTATACCGTATTGCTACATCGTCAGAAGAGGCCATTTTGTTTCTGTTCCGTCGCTGCCCATCTATTAATAGCAGAGCCATTGGGAATCATGTAGCGGGAGGGGCTGTGCTGGTGCCTTTGGATTGTGATTGCATCGTCACCGGGCATCAAGACTACCAAGCATCTGGTTCAACAGCAGGGTGGCAAACGGATCCTGCCCGTAGTTCTGAAAGCGAAAGGTTGAGAGCAGCATACGGCCCGAACCCTGGTGAAGTTGGGTAAGATAAGCCCGATTGGAGTTGAGCCAGCCGTAGAAGGCACCCGCCAGGACATTGGGGGAGTCCTGCTCTCCTAGTCCAGCGATCACGAATTCCGGAGTGACCGAAGCTGCTTCCCAACCCAGAATCGAATCCTCGATCACCGGGGTGAGGGGCTTCCACAAAGGGCTGGAGGATAGCACCCAATTGAAGTTACTGACCCAATCACCGCTCAGGTCAGAGCCGGCGCGAGGCACAATGGCTAATCGGTTATCCCTGGGGAGGGCATCCCGGCTTCCCGCCAGCAACAACACACTCGCGCCCTGGTTGAGTTTTGCGCTGGTGGCCTCATCGAACGACGAAGAGACCCAGACTGCGCCGCTTTCAGCGACAGCAATGCCGTGGGCAGCAAGCGCGGCATGCAGATTCTGCAGCTGGTTGAGCGGGTCGTGAATGGTCACGGTCACTGCCGGGACCGGAGATTTTTCGGGATAAACAGCGAAGCGGTAACGGTTCTGCGCCAAAATCGCCCCGTCAGCATTCACCAGTTGCAGACGGAGAAACTCTGTCGAGGGCGCCGCCACAGATGCGGCTTTGAACTCCAGCGTTCCCTGGGGAGCGACCCCGCCCGGCAGCGGCGACGTGCTTAGCGGCATCACTCCGGATTGTCCGTCCGAAGTCTGCCACTGAATGGCGGCTCCGTCCAGGGAGACGGTTGAGTAGTGCGAAACCGTCAGCGGAACTGCCACCGGCGAGCCCGAAATGAAGTTGTAGGCGGCAAAGCCGGCCATGACCAAGTCGTCCTGCTGCAGCTGGCCCAGTTCGCCGGCAAATACTTTGGGCTGGCGCCACATGCTCATGAGACCGTTGGCTTCCCAGTTCGCGTCGGTGAGCTCGGTAATCACGTAGCCCTGAATGGTGTCGCGCAGTCGCATTTGCTCGATTTCGTACTTCAAAGCCAGGTATTCGTGGCTCTCCGTGGCCAGAGCGAGCGCATGATAATCGGGATAAATGCGGTCAAGGCCATACGAATGGAGACGGTCAAAGACGCCTCCTGCGCGGGCGAGCTCGTGTCCGTTAAAGTCCCGTGGGAACCACCAGGGCAATTCGCCAGGAGGGGGTAATTGCGGCAGGCCCCAGTTGCCAAACTCCGATACCAGCAGCGGCTCGTGGCCGCTGCTGATGGCGTCGCCATAGGGGCTGAGGAGCCATTTTGGCCGGCCGGCGTAATCCTGCACCCAGTCCGCCCAATTCCTTGCATGATCGGGGATGGAGTAGTAGTTGTGCCAGTCGGCAAAGTCAGACTGCAGGTGGAAACCTTTGCAGCAGGCACTGTCGTCGTCGATCAATCGTCCGAGGGGAGCGGTGAGCTGCTTCAAAGCACGAAAGGTAGTAAGCAGCCAGGCACGCTGATTCGCCTGGGTTGAGTCCATCCCCCACTGCTCGTTCATTATGCTTTGTATGACGATGGTGGGATGATTCCAGTCTCGCTCCACCTCCGCGTGAAAGGTGTCCACACCCCGCTGAGCCGCGTCCGGCGTCCAGTGGTAGGCATCGTTCCAGACTGGGATCTCATACCACACCAACATGCCAGTCTCATCGGCCGCATAGAGGTAGCGCGGGTCAGGAACCTTGATGTGGCAGCGCAGCATATTCAATCCCATGGCCTTTGAGGTAAGCATCTCCTGACGGATGAAGGCAGCGGAAGGCGGGGTATAGATCCCTGTTGGATAGAAATCCTGATCGAGCGCCGCGCGCATGTAAAAAGGCTTGCCGTTAAGATAGAGGCGTCCGTCTGAGGTGGCAAGCTCGCGAAATCCAAAGCGCGTGTGCACGACTTGCCCGGACGTAGTCACCTCGACCGAATACAGATTCGGGTGGTCACCATCCCATAGCATGGGGTTGGCCACGTGCGCCTGCCCCCGGGGGCATGTTTCCGTCCGCGGTAAGCTCAAGATGGCCAACGGTCTGGCCGTAGGGGTCGAAGAGCGTAGCCGGCAGCGGCCTGGAGTTGGTGCTGCCTGCCAGTTTTGCTTCGATGATTACGTCGCCGCTATTGTGCGGCGTGACATGGACCCAGGCGACATAGCGCAGGGGCACGGTTTCGAGCGTGACCGGCTGCCAGAGTCCGCTGGTCTGCACGTACCAGTTCTGCTTCCCGTGGGGAATTTCGTTGTAATCCAATCGCTGCTCGAGTGGAGGGAGAGCGGCATTTTTTGCCGGCTTGGGACCTAACACTTCTTTCGGCGGCGCAGCGTTCTGGATGAGTGCAGGGACAGGTGGCGGCATGGGGGGATCGAACACCCTGACCAGAATCTCGTTATAGCCGGCGTGCACTTTTCCTGTCAGATCGAAAGTGAAGGGAGTGTAGCCTCCCTCATGCTCGCCCAGCAGCCGGCCATTGACCCAGACGCGCGTAAGGTAATCGACAGCCCCAAAATGGATGAGTTCCCGTGTAGAGGGCTGAGGGGCAGGCAAAACGACATTGACTCGATACCAGCCAACGCCGGCATAGTCGCGAAGGTCAGCATACTGAGCGTTCCAGGACAGGCTTGGCTGGGCGGGACGCCACGTTGCTGCACGACCGACGGTGGTTGGGGTGAATTGTGCCTTGGGGTCGGTGCTGAATTGCCACTGTTGATCGATCACCCTGGTTTGCCCGTGAGCGGCTATGGCTGCCAGCAGCCCTATGCAAGAGGTAATTGCCTTGACCGCCGTGCGCATGGACGCTGTTTGCTCCCTTTTGGTGCGATTCATGTACTATTCGACGACGAGACTGAACCGCCCCTCGAAAGCATATAGCAACAGGAGAGATGCTTTACGACATGGCTAGAACCTTCTCCCTGACCAGGCACCGCATGGTTTTTTCGCGGGTTTTGACTCAGCATCGGTTTCTGATGCTGTTTCTATTTTTGTTAGCCACGCTGATTGCGTATCCGTACACCGAAGGCCGCGGTTCGCGGTTTTACGCCTTCCGGGTTCTCAGCGGTCTGATCATTGTTCTCAGTGTCTATGTCGTCAGTTTTCGTCGTGGTCTGGCTATCATCGCGATTGTGCTGGCGATTCCTGCCATGGTGCAACGCGTGCTGAATCCGAGCCTAACCGCAGGTTTTTGGCCGGTAGGCAATTTGATTCTTAGTCTTACCTTCGATGTTTGGATTGTGGTGTCGATTTTTCGCCGGGTGTTTAGCCACGTCCGGATCACGTCGGAAACGATCTTTGGAGCGTTGTGTATTTATCTGTTGAATGGGATGAGTTTTGCCAGCATCTACGGACTGGTAAGCGACCTGCAGCCGTACGCTTTCCGGCTTGATCCGGCGTTGAACCGGCATACGATTCCCGATCGTTTTGACTTTATTTATTACAGCTTTGGAATGATGACTCAGCTTGGCGCCGCCGGCATCACGGCCGTCACTGATCAGGCGCGTTCGATTTCGGTGATCGAAGCGATTCTGGGCCAGCTTTATCTCGCGGTGCTGATCTCACGGTTAATTGCGTCGTACCGCATCACCCCGCCGGCAGTTTAATTCTAAGTGCGCCACGTCCCGGGTTCGGCCTGCCGATCTTTGTCGCTTGATAGTCCCAGGGGAACAGGGTCCTTTACGCCGACTGCGATGCCGCCTTCGGCTGAGCCATCGCGATGCTCACAGACATCCTGTCCCAGGCGGACGGCAAGTGCGGCGAATTACCAGGTGAACTTTACTGTCTTTTCTACGTATCCTTCGCCCGGTCCGAACTGGACCTCCACCGATCGCAGTGTTGAGTTGCCTGGCGCCGGGGTTTGCGCACCGTCTATTCGAGGTCTGGCGTGGGTGTCGTTGACTCTCATTAGGAGAGTCTGACGGCTGTTCGCCATGCCGGATAAAGTCAATGTCAACGAGTTGGCCGTGGACTGCTGATCAATTACCTTGATCTGCTGCGTTGTTGCTCCCGCTTCAGGGAGAGCGTGGGAGAGCGCTACCTCCACCGCGGGCAGGGGGATTCGCAAAATGCCGCCGCCCCACTTCGCGCCCGCCGCGTGTGACGCCAATACCACCTGCTGCGCAGACAGGCCTGCCGGTCGCACCATCAGCATGGTTCCCTCGCGGGTTATTTCCAGATCGACATTGCTGCCGGCTATCGGAACATGATGCAGTTGTGCCTTATCCCAATCGGCGGGAAGACTGGGGGTCACCGTGAGCCCGTGGCCGGCTTGGTCCCACTCCAACCCAAACAAACCTCGAACTACGGGAGATATGACCATGGCAGAGGACCAGAGTTGATGCGAGGTGCTGCGCCCGAAGGGTGAGAAAAACTGGCCGGAGAGCAACTCCGTTACCGCACCTGGATCCTGCGCCCAGGTCAGATCGGCATTCTGCATCAGATGAGCATACGCGGAGAGACTGCGGCCGTTGCGATACTCCGATACCGCAACCCAGCCGGTGTAGAGCGGCCATACGCTTCCCTGGTGATAGCTGATGGGATCGTAAAAAGATACCGTTGGACTCAGGTCGCGCGTGCCCCAGTCGGTCGAGAACTCCGGCGCTGCCCAGCGATCGAACATGGGCTGAGCATGCTGCAAACGGTAAGTGCCATCCCAGGAAGCAACCGAGGGAAAGATCGTAGGACTCGGGTCTGTGCTGCCGTCCGCATTACGGCTGAAGGCGTAGAACCCTCCACCGGGAAGCAAATACTCCTTCTCGATAGTGGCGCCGATCTTCGAAGCACGCGCTTCGGCCTGCTCGGCGATGTCCGCGTGTCCCGTGGCACGCGACAAAGCCGCCATGGCGGTGCTGGCCTGCTGATCGAGCGCGGCCAGATAGATTTCCTGGTGGGGCATGCCGGGTGGCCAGGATTCAACCCATCCCGAACCTTCCGTGTTCTCGTAGATGCCATCGCCGTCGGAATCATGGGTCGTTTCAAACGTCCAGACGCGCTGCAGCGAGTCCCAGTTGGCCTTTATAAACTGGCTGTCGCCACTTATCTTCAGGTAATCTTCCGCGGCCATCAAAAACAATTCATTGGCATCGGCGGAGGCGTAGGCATAGGGCAGACTCTTCCAATCGACTAAGTCCGCCGTCTGCGACCACTCGTGGATTATCTTGCCTTCCGGGCTTTGCCGCTTGATGAGAAAATTCAGTTCATCCCGGGTCAATTGATAATCGCCGTAGCTGTTCACCGCATAGAGAGTCCACAAAGCGTCGCGGCCGAAATACCAGCCAAAGCCCGGCCGGGCGGAATCTCCCGAAGTATAGAAGCCTGCCACCAGAGCGGTCTCAGCATGCGAAGGGGTGGTTTCGACCCGCAGTTGGTCGATTGACACCTCGGCCCAGGCGAACGCCTGATTCAGTTTCTGGTCTGGAGTTTCGATGCTCAGGTGTTGGTCGACGAAGTTCTGAAAGTGCTTCTGAGTGTCGCTGTAGAGTTCGCTAAGTCCGCTGTCGAGGGCCTCCAGCTTTGACGCGAATGCGGCCGTAGTAGCAGCCGCCGCTGTGTCCGCTGTAGTCATTAGCAGAGGATAGAATTTGTCGCGGTCCGTGGCCGGGTCAAAATGTATCACAAACTGTAGCGGATAATTTTTGGGGCGCTCCTGATAGGGCGGAAGAATTCCATATTGCGCGGTGGGCATGGCGATAGCCGCGGCATGGTCGGGAAAGTTCAAGTGCAACAAATAGAAACCTGAATTGCCCATTTTTACCCACTCCGGCGAGGGACGATCATCGGACAGCGCCGGCCACATGCGCAGCATTTGCGGAGTGAAGCTAAAGGTGAGCGTCATAGGGCGCACTGCCTGGATCTGATAAAAGGCCAGAGCGCCGGCGCCGTCGGGCGCATGTTGGGGTGCAAAGAGGATCTCGCGCACCGTGAAGTTGGCATGCGAGAAGGTGATGATGGTGCGGCCCGGCTGTACATCAACGGTCGAGGCTTGTTCATTGACGTCAATGGGCACCGCGTAGTCTTTCATATTCGCGGTGATGCGCATGTCAGCGAAAATTTTCCAGGGAAAGACCCAGGCTTCAAACGATCCATCCTGCTGGCCGAGCAGCGCTCCACGGGGGCCTATCACGCTGAAAGGCTTGACCGGCATGATGCCGCTGACGATCCTGGGCTGGCCCGGTTGCTCAGCAGAGAAAGAAGGTAGCAGAGGCAACTCGCCCGGCGGCTCGGCAGCCCGCAAAGGCAGAGATACCGCAAACGTCAGGAGAGCGACAGTCGACCAGGCTTTCATCGTCCCTTCCATCTAACCACGACTGGACGATAAGGGAGAGACAAAGAGATCAGGCGGTGGTTGCCGGCGCCGGTCGACCGCGTGGTCAGCCTTACAGAAGGGACCGGCGCGGTTGTTGCCCTACCCCTGAAATAACCAAAGCCGCGAAGGCGATCACGATGGGAAAGCATTCCAGCGTGTAACGAGGCTCGGGCCCCTCCAGGGTCGCAAGCAAGATACTGCGCAGCACGACATAGGCGACCATGGGGAGGGTAAACCTTGGCCAATAGAACGCTCCGATCAGCGCCGCCAGGATATAGAGGAGATTGAGCGCTCCATAGGCATACGAGATACGGGTTTCGACATGATGCAGGTGATATTGCCACCAACGCAGTTCTATGTTGAGCATTTCTACCCGGGGGCGAAACCACATATCCGCCAGCCGCAGCAGTGGCAGCGTCACGTAATAGCGAACGGGATGATCATGGATGCGTTTTGCTGCCAGCGCGGCGAAGCCGGCATCGATTTGCGGCGTGAGCACATCGGCAACGCTGTATTGCGAGATCAGGTTGAGTGTTTGCTGTGAGTCCTCATGAAGGGCTCGTGCGGGCAGGGCATGTATATCGATGTCATCCCCGGGCACATTCCAATAGATTTCATAGGTCGAGGCAAAGTCGGCGATCCAGGTTTTCGTCCAGCGTTGGAATCCTGGGGTAACCGGTTCTCCTGGATCGGTAGCGGACCGTGGGGCGAGCGGCTGAAAAATGTGGAAGGTGCGACCGTTGCGGATCGTCCAGGCGGCAAAGGGAAGGATTGAAATGAACCCGCATAGCAAGGCAATGCGTAGCGACCGGGCGAGGCCGAAAGAGCGGCGGCCGTAGAGAACGAGGGCGGGAAAGAAGACGACAGCCAACAGGGCGCCGTCGGGCCGCAGGAGCGCGGCGTAGCTCCAGGCGAAGGCAAGCGCCAGAATCCATTTCCAGTTTGGCCGTTCGAGTAGGCCCGCAAATGCGTAGAGGCCGAGGGCAACGCAAAAGATGGAAGGCGTTTCGGTGAGCGGCATGGCCACGTAGTTTGCGGTGAAGGGGCAAAGCGCGGCGAGCCAGAGAGATGCCATCGCTGCGCGGCGACCGCAGACTTTGCGCACGAATCCCGCGATCAGCAAGCAGCTTGCCAGATCGATAATGACTTGCAGGTAGAGAACGGCGAGGTAGTTTTGTTGCCCGAACAGGGCAAAGCTGAGGGCGAGCAAGGCGGGGTATCCAGGTAAGCGAACCAGGGTGGGAGCGATGGTGGACGGACCGCTCGGGTGCAGGATGGAGCGGCCGTAGATGCCGTGGTTTAGCCAATTCCTGGCGATATCCGCATAGAGGAGGGTGTCTCCCTGGATCTGAGGAAAAGCATGAATGAACCACAGACGGAGCACAGCTCCCGCGACCAGCGCGCAGAGGACGAGCAAAATTGTGCGGAGGCGGAAGGAGGGCATAAAGGTTAGAATAAGCGGGTAATAGCGGGCGGGAGTAGCTCAATGGTAGAGTAGCGGCTTCCCAAGCCGTTGGTTGCGGGTTCGATCCCCGTCTCCCGCTCCATGACCACAGTGGGTTTGGAAACCCGGTAAAGAAACCGCAGGTCCCTCCACTACGCTCCCGCGGATTTCCTGTCGAAGATAAGCGACAACCTGCAGACTTTGCGTGGGTGGCCCAGGTCTCGACTTACTCAATATTTGGCCGCTCCAGTGGCGTAGGCCCGCAGGATCGCTAGCGCCGCAGCGTTCGCGGGGCTACCGTTGAACCAGCCAAAGTTCGCGCACGGTCAAAGACCTGGAACAACATGGTACGCGTCAACTTGCCGGTGTTGGTATTTTGCAGCGATGGGTGGAAACTGGCGATCAGGTAGCGGCCGCCGGGAAGCGCATACTCCGCGCCATGGGCAAATTTGAAGCGCGGTTTGCGCTCACACTGACCCGTCCGCGCCAGGTGCTGCAAGTAGCTGTCGAAGGAGATGCGGCCGAGGCAGACAATGACGCGCAAATTGCTTAGCAGCGAGATCTCCTCGTCGAGATGAGACGCACAGTTCTCCAGTTCCGAACGCTTGGGGGTGTTATCGGGAGGAGCGCAGCGGACCACGGAACTGATCCAGCAATCCGACAGCCTCATGCCGTCGCCCCGGGAGACCGCGTTCGGTTGCGAGGCGAAGCCGGCGTGGTGGAGGACGGGATAGAGAAAGTCGCCGGAACCGTCGCCGGTAAAGGGGCGGCCAGTGCGATTGGAGCCGTGGGCGCCCGGAGCCAGCCCCAGGATCAATACACGAGCTTTTTCATCACCGAAGGAAGGGACGGGCTTGGCCCAATAAATCCAATCGCGGTAAGCACGACGCTTGCTGGTGGCTATTTCCTCGCAATACTTGCGCAGACGGGTGCATCGTTGGCAGCGGATCACGTCCTGGTTGAAAAGAACGAGCGGGCTGGACGAGGGAGGGCCAGGTTTGGCCGCAGGCAGACCGGGACTTGCAATAGGCGAGCCCGAGCCAATGGGCGAACCTGGGTTCGGTCGAGGGATGAAACTCATACCAGATTGTAAGGCTGATTCGGAAACACAGCGTAATATGATTTTTGCTTTTTCTTGCCCGCTTAGGGCAGCGGGGCAACTGCGAACTGAGGCTCCTGAGGAACACCTATGGATAAGGGAAATAAACGGTTAGGAACACTTCTGGCAGGATTAACTTTGCTCGCAGCCGGCTGCCGGCAACAGCCGCCAAGCGAACAGCCGCCGCAACCGGCAACACCGGCCGTCATCCAGGTTGGGGGCGAGGACGTGTTGACGCTTTCGCGAAAGGCAACCAACAGCGGTAATAAGCCGGAATTCCTCTCCGTGACCCTGTTTCCAGGGCGGGGCATGAACATGTTCCAGGTCACCGCCGCAATCCCTGGGAAAGGGGAAATTCCCCTGATGCACTCGCCCTCGGTCAAAGAGGCTGCGAGTCAACTCACCAGCACCGGCAAAGATGAGCAAGGGAACGCTTCCTTCGGGTTCGGAGGAGCGTTTCTGATTCCCTACCCCAATCGCATCATTGGAGAACTTTCCTCCGACGGCAAGTCGGTGGTCACGCAATGGCGGGGCCACACGCTGGCTCTGCCGGCAAACTTTCCCAGCAAGAACCCCGGCGGCCGTTCAGTAGCGATTCACGGCTTGATCAACCAGGCCAAGGTGGAAAATCTGCAAACCGAAACCACCGCGGACGGACAGACAGTGACCGGTGTTATCCACGCGGGAGATTTCGGTGGCCACTGGATCTCCAACACCGACCTCAACCTGACCATCGCCCTTACCGGGGACGCGGTCGACGCCACCATCACCGCCAAAAACGTGGGCAAAGAACCGGAGCCTATGTCCATCGGTTGGCATCCCTACTTCGAGATACCGAGCGGGCACCGGGCGCAAGCTAGGCTGCACGTTCCAGCGTCGATGATGGCATTGGTGAACAATTACGGTGACGCATTCCCCACCGGACAACTCAAGCCGGTCAAGGGAACAGAGTACGACTACAACGCTCCCGACGGCGTTCCCCTGGACGATCACTTTCTTGATGACAATTTCTCCCACCTGCAGCGAGCCGGCGGCGCAGCGGAGGTCAAGCTAATGGATCCGGAGTCGAATTACGGGCTAGTGGTTTCTGCACTGTCTCCGGAGATCAGGACGATCCAGGTTTATTCGCCAAAAAATAGTTCGTTTGTTGCCATCGAAGATCAATTTAATTACGTCGATCCTTTTGGCAAGCAATGGAAGGGCATGGATACCGGCATGGTGACACTTCGTCCAGGACAATCGGTTACCTGGAAGGTTCGCCTGGCGTTGTTCAATCCGTAAGGATTTGCCTGCGCTTCGCAAGGGCAAGGCCGCCAGGGATGGGCGCCCGAAAGTTGTTTGAGGTTACCGTCGTAATGGCGTCCCAGCGCGAGGTCCTCGCAGGAGTGCGCGGATCCGGAGGATACTTGTAACATGCGAAGAGCGACTGCGGCCCGCTGCCTCTGCTGCGGGTACAAGACGCTGGCGCTGCCCGAGGCCCTGGAGCTCTGCCAGGTTTGCTGGTGGCAGGATGATGGTCAGGATGACCGCGACGCAGATGTCGTTCGCAGGACCGTGAACGGCAACCTCTCTCTGAGTGACGGACGACGCAATTTCAAGCACTACCAGGCTGCCGATCCACGGTTCGTTACGCATGTCCGCACGCCACGGCAAGAGGAGCTCTAGCCCGCCGCATCCCCAAAGGTAATAAGAAAAGGGTGTATTCTGGTTAATAGCGGCTTCGCATTCCTTGCGCTGCGGGTTTGACCCTCCCGGCAAAGCCCCATACGATGAAAGCAGGCTGTTTATGGGCTCCTGAGCGCTTGCATCGTTTTCGCCATTGCAGCCGCGCAGAGAGCGAGCGAATCTGGAAGGCATAACGTTGAGCTCAAGCGAAATGATTGAAACGACTCCGCAATCCGGCGAGGTGGACACCACCACCGAGGAACCTGGCGGACACGACCATGAGGGCCACTCGCATGCAGTGGCGACCCTAAATCCTGACTGCACCCGAGAAGTTGAAATTGAAATCCCTGCGGACGAAGTGACCCGCAATTTTCAGGCAGTTACCAAACGATACAAAAAGATGGCGCGAATCCCGGGCTTTCGCTCGGGCAAGGTTCCGGAGTCGCTTATCCGGGGCCGCTTCGCCGAACAAATCCGTCAGGACGTGATGGAAGCGGTGCTCCCGGAGCATTTCCGCACGGCGATCGCCGAACGGCAGCTGAAGCCCATCTCGCAGCCTCAAGTGACCAAAATCGACCTCGAAGACGGCAAGCCTCTACGCTTCAAAGCAGCGTTTGAAGTGCTTCCCGACTTCTCGATTGATGGATACAAAGATGTGAAGGTGGAGAAGCCTTCCACGGAATTGACCGAGGCCGAGGTGGATGCCGAGCTGGCGCGCATTCGGGATTCCCGGTCCACTATGGAACCGGTCACCGAAGATCGCCCTCTGGCAGATGGTGACTTTGCCCAGATCACTTTTACCGGGAACTTTCAGCCGGCAGAAGGCGAAGCCGCACCTGATGACCAGCAACCGATTACCGGGCAGGATGTCATGGTCCAGGTCGGCGGTCCGAACACACTGGACAGTTTCAATGCCGCCCTGCGCGGAGCCACGGTTGGCCAACAGTTAAAGTTCGAGGTGAGCTATCCGCCGGATTTTGGTGAGCGGCAATTAGCTGGCAAGAGGGTGGCCTACGATCTTGAAGTCAAAGGCATCAAGAAAAAGATCGAGCCGGAAATGAACGACGAGTTCGCCAAGGAGCTGGGCAAATACGAGAGCCTGGCAGACTTCACCACTCAACTGCGCGAACACCTGGCCCGCGATAAGCAACGGCACGTACAAAACGAAACCACGAACCGGTTGCTCGATGCACTGGTCACCCGCTTCGAGTTTCCTGTTCCGGAATCGTTGGTACAGCAGCAGATCGATGCGCGGCTGGATCGCGGACTGCGCGCGCTGGCCTCCCAGGGCATGCGCACGGAAGACATGCGCAATCTTGATTTCGATCGGCTGCGGGCGGCTCAACGCCCTTCCGCTACCGCTGAGGTAAAGGGTTCCATTCTGCTTGATCGGATTGCCGATACAGAGAATGTGACCGTGCCCGAAGAAGATGTGGAAAATGAACTGCACGCCATCTCCCTGCAAATGCGCGAGCCAGTGGATGCCCTGCGCGTGCGTTTGACTGAGGACGGCAGCCTCGCTAGAATCCGGGAACGCTTACGTAGAGAGAAGATGGGCGCGATGTTGTATGAGCGGTTAGCGTCCTGAACTAACGGGTAACTCAAGAGCGGGCGTATGTTGTCCGCGGGAACAGAAGCAAGGGAGCGCATGGCACTTGTACCTATGGTGGTCGAGCAGACGAGTCGAGGCGAGCGAGCCTACGACATTTACTCTCGTTTGCTTCGCGACAATATTATTTTTCTGGGAACCCCGATCGACGATCAGATCGCGAACCTGGTAATCGCCCAAATGTTGTTCCTCTCCGGTGAAGACCCGGAGAAAGACCTTCAGCTGTATATCAATTCGCCCGGCGGTTCGATCACCGCGGGACTTGGCCATTTACGACACAATGCAATTCATTCGTAATGACGTGGTGACCTACTGCATCGGGCAGGCGGCTAGTATGGCAGCTTTCCTGCTGATGAGCGGCAACAAGGGCAAGCGCTTTGCTCTGCCCAACTCACGCATCCTGATTCACCAGCCATCCATGGGTGGACTTTCCGGTCAGGCGACCGATATAGATATACACGCCCGCGAAATCCTGCGCATTCGCGAGATCACCAACAAATTGATGTCGAAGCACACCGCGCAGCCCCTGGAACGTATTGAACGCGATGTGGAAAGAGACTTCATCATGAACGCCCAGCAAGCCAAAGAGTACGGCATTATTGACGAAATCATAGACCGGCCACGCACGTGATCGGCCGCCAGGCCAAAGGAGTTGCAGTATGAAAACGCCGAGGGGAACAGACGATACGCTCCGTTGTTCGTTCTGTCATAAATCGCAGGACGCCGTTGCAAAATTGATCTCCTCACCGAGCGATTATCCGCGGGCATACATTTGTGACGAGTGTGTCGCGGTCTGCAACTCCATTTTGGAGGATGACCGGGGCGAAACTCAGCCCGGGGCGGCGCCGGCGCACTTGCCCAAACCGCAAGAAGTAAAAGGCTTTCTGGATGAGTACGTCATCGGCCAGGAGCAGACGAAGAAGAAGCTGGCGGTAGCGGTTTACAACCACTACAAGCGTATCCAAATGAACCGCACGCGGGGCAACGATGTGGAGCTGTCGAAGTCCAACATCCTCCTCGTGGGTCCAACCGGTAGCGGCAAAACCCTGCTGGCGCACACCCTGGCCAAGATGTTGGATGTGCCGTTCGCAATTGTGGACGCGACCACGCTGACCGAAGCCGGATATGTGGGTGAGGATGTTGAAAACATTATCCTCAAGCTGCTGCAGGCGGCAGATGGGGACGTAGCCAGAGCCCAGACGGGCATTATTTATATTGACGAAATCGACAAGATTGGCCGCAAGGACGAAAACCCATCCATCACCCGCGATGTTTCCGGCGAGGGTGTGCAACAGGCCCTGTTGAAAATCCTTGAGGGGACGGTAGCCAACGTCCCACCCCAGGGTGGACGCAAGCACCCCCACCAGGAGTTCACGCCGGTCGACACCACTAACATCCTGTTTATCTGCGGCGGCGCTTTTGTCGGGCTGGAACGCATCATTGGCCGGCGCGTAGGAAAGAAGGCTCTAGGCTTCAAGGCACTCTCAGAAAAGGATGCGCAAGAGGCAGGGACATTGCCGGCACAGCGCGACACGGAGCTACTGCGTCAGGCTCAGCCCCAGGACTTGATCAAGTTCGGGCTTATCCCTGAGTTTGTCGGACGCTTACCGGTGATCGGCATTCTCGATGAGCTCGATGAAGTTGCCCTGGTAGAGATCCTCACCAAGCCCCGCAATGCCATCCTCAAGCAGTATCAACGGCTGTTTGAGTACGAAGGTGTGCGGCTGCTATTTTCCGATGACGCATCCCGTGCGGTTGCCCGCGAGGCCCTGAATCGCAAGGTGGGCGCGCGCGGCCTGCGCATGATCCTGGAAGAGCTGATGTTGGATTTGATGTACCACCTCCCCAGCAACAAGAAGATCAAGGAATTGGATATCACCGCGGAAATGGTGCAAAAACGTGACCTTTCCGTAACTCTGCTGGAGAAGGCAGGCTAGGTTACTCCCCCCTTGGGAATTGCACATCCTGCTTGTTTTGCGGGATGTGCGACTCCGTGCTGCCAGTTGCGCCATCAAATAATTGCTGTTGTTGATCGGTTGAACGCCTCAACGGCCGGGTCATTGGCGCAAGTCCCTTTTCCTCTGTATAAGGGAATTAAGCGAAAGGAAACCTCGTGACACAAGCTAAGGAAACCCGGGACAAAGGCGATCTTCGCAAGCTCCCCATGATGCCCATTCGGGACATGGTGATCTTTCCTTACATGATGACGCCCTTTGTGGTTGGGCGTGAGTCCAGCGTCCGAGCGCTGGAAGAGGCGCTGACCGGGGATCGCAAGATTTTTCTGGCCACCCAGCACGACGCCGGCATCGATGAGCCGCGGCCAGAAGACATTTACACGGTGGGCACCATTGGCAACATCGTCCAGAGCGTCAAGATGCCGGACGGCAATATCAAGGTCCTGGTCGAGGGACTGGAACGGGCCAAAGCTGTCGAAATGAATGACTCGGATGGCTTTTTCGTCGCCACGGTGCGAGTCGCGAACCGGCAGCTGGAAGTGAATCCGCAAATTGAGACGGTGATGCAGCGGGTTACTTCCCTGTTTGAGCAGTACGTCAAGCTTCAGCAGTCACTGAATTACGAGACTATGATCGCCGCTGTGCGGATGGATGAGCCGGCGAAGCTTTCAGACACCATCGCCGCCAACCTGCAGCTTTCGATCGAAGAGAAGCAGGAGCTGCTGGACATTTTTGATCCCAGCGAGCGCTTGTCCCGGGTGGCGGATGTTCTGGACATCGAGATCGAGAAGTTGAACATGGATCGCAGCGTGCAAAGCCGGGTGAAACGGCAGATGGAGCGCGCGCAAAAAGAGTATTACCTCAACGAGAAAATCAAGGCTATCCAGAAGGAATTGGGCCGCGGGGAAAAGAGCGAATTCGATGAGCTGCGCAAGAAGATCGACGGCGCAGGCATGCCCAAGGACGTGTTCGACAAAGCCATCCAGGAGCTAAAAAAACTGGAGGCCATGCCGCCGATGTCGGCTGAGTCGACCGTGTCCAGAAATTACCTGGACTGGCTGTTGGCAGTGCCGTGGAAGAAGAGAAGCAAGGAAACGCGCAGCATCGATCATGCCGAAAAGGTATTGAACGCAGATCACTACGGCCTGGAGAAAATTAAAGAGCGCATTCTTGAGTTTCTCGCGGTACGCCAGCTGGTCAAAAATCCCAAGGGATCGATCCTCTGCTTTGTTGGACCTCCAGGCGTAGGCAAGACCTCATTAGGGATGTCGATCGCCAAAGCTACCGGCCGCAAATTTGTGCGCATGTCTTTGGGCGGCGTTCGGGACGAGGCGGAAATCCGCGGGCATCGCCGGACCTATATCGGCGCCCTGCCTGGACAGATCATCCAATCGATGAAGAAGGCGGGGACCAAGAACCCGGTCTTCATGCTGGATGAAGTGGACAAGATGGCGTCCGATCTGCGCGGGGATCCCGCGTCCGCACTGCTCGAAGTGCTCGATCCGGAGCAGAACACGAGCTTCATGGACCACTACCTCGACGTGGAATACGATTTGTCGCAGGTGTTGTTCGTAGCCACGGCGAACGTGCTGCACACCATCCCGGCGCCGCTGCAGGACCGCATGGAGATTTTGCGCCTGCACGGTTATACCGAAGCGGAAAAGCTCGAGATTGCCAAGCAGTACCTGGTTAAAAAGCAACGCGAGGCGACCGGGCTCAGCGATAAGAACGCGGTCTTCAGCGATGCGGCCCTGGTGGACATCATTCGTGGCTATACGCGCGAGGCCGGTGTCCGCAATCTGGAGCGCGAAATCGGCAATGTATGCCGCAAGGTGGCACGCCGTGTGGTCCGCAACGGAGCGAAACACAAGGAAGACATCGCTGATAGCAACCTGAACGAGTTTCTGGGCGTAGCCAAGTTCCGCGACTCTCAGTTGCACGAAACCAGCGAGATCGGCCTGGTTACCGGGCTTGCCTGGACCGAGGTCGGGGGCAGCATTCTCTCCACCGAAGTGCAGGTGCTGGACGGCAAGGGTAAGTTGACCTTGACCGGTCAACTGGGCGATGTGATGCAGGAGTCGGCTCAGGCCGCCCTTTCTTACATCCGCAGCCGGGCACAGCATCTGGGACTACCCAAGGACTTCTATCGCAATCTCGATATTCACGTGCATGTCCCGGAGGGCGCCATTCCCAAGGATGGTCCATCGGCGGGCATCACCATTGCCACCGCGTTGGCGAGTGCGCTGGCTAAGATACGCGTTCGGCGCGACATTGCCATGACCGGTGAGATCACTCTTCGGGGCAAGGTTTTGCCCATTGGGGGATTGAAGGAGAAGCTGCTGGCGGCTCACCGGGCGGGTATCTTCGAAGCTGTCTTGCCGCGAGCCAACGAGAAGGACCTGGCCGATCTTCCCGAGAATCTGCGCAGCGTGATGAAATTACACTTTGTGGATCAAATGGACGACGTGCTGAGGATCGCTTTGGAGGCACCGCTGCCGGAGCTGCACGAGGAAACTCCGGAGGCTTTGACCGCGGTCAAGCCCCCCGTACCTGCCGATCAGCCGCGCGCCCAGTAGTGTTTACGAAGTTCCTGCTGTCGGCGTTGGCGCCTGAACAATTCCCTCCTGCTACGGCCCCGGAATTTGCGTTCCTGGGCCGTTCTAACGTTGGCAAGTCGAGCCTGATTAACGGATTGTTAGGCGAGAAGGCGGCTAAGGTTTCGGCTTCTCCGGGCCGCACCCGGGCCATCAACTTTTTTGCCTTGTCAGACTCGGCAACCGCGCGAGCGCCTCGCCTTTTGCTGGCTGATTTGCCCGGCTACGGTTACGCCAAGATCTCCCGGTCGATTTCTGCGGAGTGGCCTAAATTCATCAATCCCTATCTCGAAGAACGGGCCAACCTGGTCCTGTGCATTTGCCTGGTAGACAGTAATATCCCGGTGCAGGCCAGCGATCAGCAATTGATTGCTTCCCTCAAGGGTATGGACCGCAGCTTTCTTGTGGTGGGTACCAAAGCAGACAAGCTTTCCGGCAACGAGAAGCCAAAAGCGGCCGCCCGGCTCAAGGAAGGCTTAGGACTCAGCGAACTTCTGCTGTGCTCCAGCAAGACCGGTTACGGCACTAAGGAATTGTGGGCGCAGATCTTATCCCGGGCCGGCGAGTAAGAAACATTTCCAAGAAAGAGCATCCACACAGAGATCTCCACTTCGCTTCGGTCGAGATGACAAAGGGGAGAGGGTGCCTAACCGGGAGAGTAGTTGCCAGACGGCTCCTGTTCAGCAACTACTCTCCCGGGAAAGCGCCTCCTCCCCTTTGTCATCTCGACCGAAGCGAAGCGCAGTGGAGAGATCTCTGTGTGGATGCTCTTTCTTGGAAATGTTTTTCGCCCTACCCTACCAGGTGTTATAGGGCTGGCCGTCGCTTCCGGCCTGGTCCGATCCGCTGTGCACATCGGTCATGCCGGGGTCGGTTTGGTCGACGCTCTGCAGGGTGTCATCGATGGTCGGCACCCAGGTGGCGTTGCTGTGGGTCACCGGGTCAATCGGAATGGTCTTGAGATAGCCGGCGCTCACCAGGTCATCCAGAGATTGTGGCGCCTTGTTCTTGTCATTGGTGTACGCGTCGATCGCGTCCCGCAAGACGTGCAGGTCTTCCCGCAGCACTGCTTCCCGTGCAGCGCGGATCGATGCCACATACGCCGGGATGGCGATCGCGGCCAGAATGGCGATGATCAGCATCACCACCATCAACTCGACCAGGGTGAAGCCACGCGCGAATTGAGTGCGAGGGCGAGACATGCTTACAGGCCTACCAATCGGAGTACTTCGTTCCATCCATCCCAGTGCCTTGCGACTTGGAAGTGACATCGAAGACATTCTGCCCTCCCCATGAGTCGCTGTTCGATTCGTCCTGCATGGAGCGTAAGTTCCACTCGGCCTTGCCGGTCATCGGATCCACAGGAATGTGGCGCAAAAACTTCATTCTCTTTCCCGAAGCATCTACGCCCTTGACCAGGGTCTCGAGGTCCGGAGGATAGCCGTTGCTGTCGAGCTTGGTCTGAAAGGCGTGCTTATCCGCGGCGTCTTTGTAGCGGTCGATGGCATCGCGCATCTGCCACAAGTCGTATCGCAGCTCCCTTTCCTTTTCGCGCTGCACGCGGAAGCGGGCCAGGGGAACAGCGGCCGAAGCCAGGATGGCCAGGATGGCCACCGTCACAATCAACTCCACCAGCGTCAGCCCCTCCTGCCTGCCTGCCGCTGCGCTGCGTTGAGGTAATTTGTACTGCATATCAGGGCCCTATTGAACGTGTACCACGGTTTGCGAACCGGCAATGTTTACTGGTTGTTGGGCACTGTTCTTGACCGAAGCACGGATAATTTGCATGCCCGCGTCCCCGGATGCGTTGGCCTGGAAGGTGAGAACGCAAACCGTTCCCGCCCCGGTCACGCCGGCGACTCCAGGTGGGCGTGAAGCCGAGATGACCACGTTGCCAACCCCATCGTCGCGATGAACTAAAGCGATGGCCTGGCCGTCATGGCCCAGGAATCCGCCGGTGTCGACATTGATCAGTGCCAACTTGGAGTTGTCGTAATGTACCTGCATTGGTACCGAGAAAACATCCTGACCGCCACTCAGGTTGACTGCCACCTGGAAAGTGCTGCCGGCCTTAGGCGGAGTCTGAGGCGGAGCGATTTGCAGGGTCACCGTGCTTGATACCGCGGGCGGCGGTGGGGTGGGCGCTGTTGCTGGCGGCGTCGCAGCTGCCGGGGCGCCGGCGGGCGCAGCGGCCGGAGCACGCGGCTGCAGCCCGGGCGGCAGTGTGCCCGTGCCGCCCGGCTGTTGGTTTGCCGGCGCAGAGATGCGCCGCAACTCGACATTGGTACCCGTGCCAGTGTCAATTTCCCTGAGGTTCAAAGGACTGATATCCGTGGCGCGGACCACATGCGGGGTCAGCATGAAGATAATTTCGTCGTCCTGCACCTCATGCTGGGTAGAGCTGAAAATCCACTTCAAAATCGGCAGTTCCCCAAGGCCCGGGGTTCCTCCGATGGTGGTGAGATCCTGCTTCTGCAGAAATCCGCCCAGGATGTTGACCTCGCCATCCTTGAGACGGACGACCTGATCAGCCGTGCGCTGGGAGATAATCGGCTCTGTAATCCCGCCGATGTTGGTCGAGCCTTCTTCCTGTGAGGAGACAATCTTGATCTTGAGGGTTACGTCGCGGTCGTAGTGAACGATGGGCGTAATTTCGATCTCCACGCCTACGTCCAGATAAGTGAACTGGGTGTTCACCAGTGAGCTGACGACGGCCGTCGCTGCGCCCGTCTGGTAAGAGCCAGTGGCCACCGGGATACGTTCGCCGATCTTGAGGTCAGCTTTCTGCCCGTCGGTCGCACGGATGCTTGGATTCTGCAAAACCTTGGTGTCTGAATCCGAAAGCAACAGGTTGGCTGTCGCCTGGCCGATGGTTACAGCAAAGTTGGTGGCGTTCAGGTGGGCGAGATTGTTCAGGGTCAGATTGGTGCCGGTGGTGCTTGTAGTGCTTGTAGTGGTGGTGGTGCTGGTGGTGCTGGTCGTGCTGGTGGTACTGGTCGTGCTCGTGGTGCTGGTGGCGTTCGGGGGCTGCAGTTGTATGCTGGCAGTACCCGGCAGCTGTATGCCGATGGTTCGCGTCTTATCCCGATTCACTTCTAGCAGGGCTACATCGACCACAACTTCGGGACGCGACTTATCCAGATCGTAGATCAGCTTTTGCGCCAGCAGCAGCTCGTCCGGCGTCGCGCGCATCACGATGGCGCTCTGGCTCGGTACGCCATAGAGCTTGGCATTCACCAGCAGGTTGCGTAGCGCGGTCTGAATATCGTTCAGGTCGTTTTGCTGGGCAGTGTTTGCCAGGTAGAAGGTCTGTACCGCCTCTTCCTCCAGTTCCTGACGCTTGGCGCGGGTGTTCATGGCTACGAAGATGGTGTTGGGAGTGACCGCGTGCCAGAACGTGCCGGAAACGGTGGCCACGATGCGCAAGGCGTCGAATAGGGATACGTTGGCGATATCCACCTGGATACGCTTGGAGGTGTATTCCGGGTCGAACAGCACGTTGATCCCTGCCGCCTTGCCGATGGTCGAGTAAACCACCTTGCTGTCTTCGGTCATGTGCAGGGTGAGCGGTTCATTGGAGATTGGCTTCAACTCTACCGGGCTGCCGACGTCATTCAGTTCGCTTGCCTTAGCCTCCGGGATTGAGGTTTCCTGGTTAGGGGTGGGCAGAGCAAGCTTTTCCTTTGCCTTTTGGATATCCTGGTGCGCCAGCTCGTTGCTGGGGTCGATCTCGAGCGCGCGCAAAAACTCGGTGAGGGCTGCGCTGATGTCGCCCTGGGCCATGAGCTTCTCGCCCTTCTGGATGTGGGCAGAGCCAGCGAGAAGCGAAGCCGCTCGTATGCGGTCTTATAGCGAAGATTCTTGGGTTCCTTCTGCCAAGCCTGGTAGTAGTCCTCGTAAGCAGTTATAGGGTCTTCTTTGGCTTCGGCCGCCTGGCCTTGCGCGTAAAGCTTTTTCGCGGAATTGCCAGAGGCTGCAAGGCAACAGGCGCTCGCAACCAGGAGCAGGGTAAGCAAGGCGGACAGAGCACAGATTATTTTGACGGCGATTCATCGCACTCCAGATAGCCGAAATACATTTTCCAGGGAGAAAAATCGACGCGTCCACACTGGCTCAGAACAGCTTTTCTCTTGGTTAATATCGCCTGAGTATAGCATCCAGAGCAGCCAACCCTTCGCTCCCAAGTCACGTGCTAGCATGAAGATTCATAACCAAATGTATGCCCCGGCCACTGCGTCAAACCACGAATCCATCCCCTCAAAAAGCGAAGCCCAGGGAGCCTGTCGCTGCCGGTGAGCGCGACGCTGCCGTGAATCGCGCCGCGGGACATAATTACTTCCTGCTGGATAAGTTCGAAGCCGGCATTGCCCTCCGGGGTACAGAGGTCAAGTCCATCCGCGAGGGACAAGCCAATCTGAAGGACGCCTACGGGATTATCAAAGACGGCGAAGCATATTTGCTGAACGCTCATATCGGTCCCTACTCGCACGGAAACTCTTCTAACCACGACTCGTTACGCACCCGCAAACTGTTGCTGCATCGCCAGGAATTGCAAAAACTCATGGGGAAGACGCAGTTGAAGGGTTTAACGCTCATCCCCACCCGGCTTTATTTCCGTCATGGCCGCGTGAAATGCGAGCTGGCCGTAGCTAAAGGCAAGCAGGATTGGGACAAACGCGAGACCGAACGGCGTCGCGAGGACGATCGGGAAGCTCGGGCGGCCATCGTGCGCAGCCAACACAAATAGAACAATAGAAAAGACTTATCGTCACCAGGAAAGCCCAGTCGCACATGCAGACAAAATTTATATCGGCTAAGCTCGACCGCCTCAGTAGTCCCCTGTTGGTTATCTTTGCTCTGGATACGGCGGAGAAAAAGCAGACCAAGCCTGCAGTCAAGCTGTTGACGACAGGCGGCCCGTTGGCGAAAGTAACCGCACCCATCCTCAATAGTGGCGAATATGCCGCCGGAAGCTGCGAAACTGTCCTGCTGCATCAACCGGATGGGTTCAAGGCAGAGCGGATCCTGCTGGTAGGCGTGGCTAAGCTTACGGCCGCCGAGGTTCGCAAGGCAGCAGGTGCGGCCGTGCGCTTCGCCAAGCCTCGAAAGCTGCGTGAACTGGTCATCGCGATTCCGGAGGGCCTGGACACGCTTGCGGCCACCAAGGCGGTGGTGGAAGGCGCATATATCGGAGATTTCGATTCCGATACTTATCGCTCGGACCGGAAAGATCAGAGCATCGAGCAGCTTAGCGTTGTTTCGGGCAGTGGGGTGAATCAGGCAGCGATCGAAGCCGGCGTCCGGGAGGGTGTGATCCTGGGCGAGGCGCAGAATTTTGCCCGCGCCCTGATCAATGAACCGGGCAACGTAATGACACCCACCGTGCTGGGGCAAAAAGCCGCAGAGATGTGTCGTCACTACGGACTGCAGTGTGAGGTCTACGGTGCGGACAAGATCAAAGAACTAAAGATGGGCGCGTTTTGGGGAGTCGCCAAGGGCTCGGAGGAACCTCCCGCTCTGATCGTGATGACCTACGAGCCGAAGAAGGCCCCGGCCTCTCCTGTCCTGGGATTGGTGGGCAAGGGCATCACCTTCGACACCGGCGGCATCTCCATCAAGCCTGCGGACGGCATGGAGAAGATGAAATACGACATGGCAGGCGGTGCGGCCATGATTGGCGCTATGCAGGCCATCGCCCAGCTGAAGCCTGCGGTGAAAGTGATCGGCATTGTGTGCGCGACGGAAAACATGCCCTCAGGCAGCGCCATGAAGCCGGGAGATGTGCTGATTGCCATGTCCGGCAAGAGCATCGAAGTCGTCAATACCGACGCTGAGGGGCGGCTGGTGCTGGCGGATGGGCTGGCCTACGCACGGCAGCTCGGCGCAACCCATCTGATCGATGCAGCTACGCTTACGGGCGCTTGCGTGGTGGCTTTGGGACAAGTGAACGCCGGCTGCTTTACGAACGACGAGGAAGCGTACAGGCACTTCACTGGGGCAGCCGAAATTTCCGGGGAGCGGTTCTGGCGCCTGCCGCTGGAGGACGATTACAAGGATCAAATCAAGTCCAGCATTGCTGACATCATGAATACGGGCGTGAACCGCTATGGCGGCGCAACGAACGCGGCGATGTTTCTTAAGGAATTTGCCGAAGACACGCCGTGGATCCATCTTGATATTGCGGGATTGGCCTGGTCAGACGATGCCAAGCCGTGGATGGCCAAGGGGCCTTCGGGGATTGCCATGCGCACTATCACGGAGTGGGTACGGAGTTATGCGAAATAGCCCATCGGACACCGTCAAGGTGTCCGATGGGAAGGCACTCTAGGAGGCCACCTTGGCGGGCTCCTGTTGCGTGGCTTGGGCTTGTTTTCCCTGGCTGAATTCCTGAATGAGTCTTTTGCTAAACGCCGGAATGTCGTCAGGGTTGCGGCTGGTGGTCAGGTTTCCATCCGTAACCACTTCCTCATCTACCCAATGGCCGCCGGCGTTGCGGATGTCGGTTCGCACCGACGGCCACGATGTGAGCGTTTTCTTCTTCACCACTCCGGCCTCGACCAGCATCCACGGCCCGTGGCAGATAGCGCCGATGGGCTTGCCTGAGTTGAAAAATTCGGCCACGAAAGCCACTGCCTTGGGTTCTATCCGGAGTTTGTCTGGATTGATTTGGCCGCCGGGCAGGACCAACCCGTCGTAGTCGGTAGGTTTCGCGTCGTCCAGAGTCTTATCCACTTTGGTGCGATCGCCCCAATCGGTAAACTTCCAACCCTTGATTTCACCCGGCTTGGGAGAAATGACGTCGACCTTCGCTCCGGCCGCTTCCAGAGCTTTCTTGGGCTCCGTTAACTCCACCTGCTCGAAGCCATCTGTGGCTACGATCGCAATCTTCTTTCCCTGCAATTTTGTGCTCATGATTACAACCCCTTTCTCTGTCAGAAGGCAGGATGCGCCGACTCGTTGCCTCGTGGTTTAGTTCGTGAAATGTAGATGAACTTTGGGTAGTCAGGGCATCTCGTGGCATCCTATTCGACAAAGGATGCCTATGCCCTGTGAAAAGACCTATAGAAACGCTACTTGTGCAATTGCAGTTTTTGTGGCCATCGGTCTTCTGACCTCTTGCCAGTCTTCATCCAACCAGGTTGCGCTCAATGGCGCCGGAAGCACTTTTGTTTATCCCGTAATGGGGCGATGGATTCAAGACTTTCAACAATCTCACTCCAACGTTCAGATCAATTACCAGTCCATTGGGAGCGGTGGCGGGATTCAGCAGGTGAAGTCGGGCACCATTGATTTTGGTGCCTCGGATGCGCCGCTTTCTGACGCAGACATGGCGCAGATGGCACCGGTGATACAAATTCCGGAATCCGCCGGCCCGATATGTGTCACCTACAATTTGGACGGTCTTCAGAAGCCTCTGCAGCTCTCTTCCGAGGCACTTGCGGGAATTTTTCTGGGCAAGATTACGAATTGGCAGGATCCGCTGCTCAAGCAGGACAATCCAGGCGAGAAGCTGCCGAATTCAAAAATTACGGTGGTTCACCGGGCTGAGAGCAGCGGCACCACGGCCGCCTTCACAACTTATCTTTCCGCGGTCAGCCCGGACTGGGCGCAACAGGTGAGCAAGGGCACCGCGGTTAAATGGCCCACCGGTCTTGGAGCGAAGGGCAGTGAGGGAGTCACCGGGCAGGTGAAGCAATTTCCCGGCGCTATCAGCTACGTCGAACTAACCTATGCAACCCAGAACAAACTGCCGGTGGCAGGGATTAAGAATCAGGCCGGCAAGTACGTACAGCCAAGTACTGCGGGGACAACGGCGGCGATTGATGCATTCAAAGACCAGCTGGCGAAGGACGCTCGCACCCCGATTGCCAATCCACCTGCGTCCGCGCCGGATGCATATCCTATTTCCACTCTGACCTTCCTGATCATTCCGAAAGATGGCAAAGATGTGGGCAAGCGTACGGCCTTGAAGCAATTCATTACTTACGTGGTGACGGATGGGCAGCAAGCCTCGAGTGGCCTCAACTATGCTCCACTTCCCGATGCGGTGAAACAGTTAGACGTGCAGACGTTGAACCAACTGACGGCTAACGGTAGCCCCATTCAGTAAGAAAAACATTCCCAAGAAAGAGCATCCACACAGAGATCTCTCCACTGCGCTGCGCTCCGGTCGAGATGACAAAGGGAAGAGAGGCGCTTCCAGAGAGAGTATTTGCTGAAAAGGAGCCGTTTTTCATCACCTTGGGGGGGCCACTTCGGCAAATCCAAGAGGATGAAAATGGCCTCCATTTACCAACTACTTTCCCTGGAAGCACCTCTCTTCCCTTTGTCATCTCGACCGGAGCGCAGCGCAGTGGAGAGATCTCTGTGTGGATGCTCTTTCTTGGGAGTGTTTTGATGTCACATCACTTCCGGGACAGATATTCCCAGCCAGGCGAGCGAACGGACGAGTGTCCGTTCTGCTACCGCGGCCGTGGCCAGTAAGAACTGTTTCCGCGTGGGATCCTCCTCGGTGAGGATGTGGTGACGGTGATAGAAATTATTGAAAAGCTGCGCCAACTGAAAAGCATGCTTGGCCAGGTACGCGGGCTCTGCGGCAGCAATGCATTGCTCCAGCAACAGACTTAACTTTGAGGACATGATCCACAGTTCCCAAAGATCGCCCTCGAGGTAGTTCCCGGCATTCACCCCTGACAGAGCAGCTTCCGGCGTCGTTCCCGCCTTACGAAAGATGTTGCGCGCGCGCACGATGGCGTATTGCACGTAGGGTCCCGTCTCGCCTTCGAAACTGAGCGCCTCCTTGAAATCGAAAGCAATCACCGTGTTCCGGGTGAATTTCAGCATGAAGTAACGCAAAGCCCCCACAGCGATCTGGTGCGCAATTCCCTCTCGTTCTTCCTGGCTTCGCTGAGGATGACGGCTGTCGACCTCTTCCCTGGCGGCTGCTATGAGCTTGTCCAGAAGCGCGTCGGCCTTTACCCCGAACCCCTTGCGTCCGGAGACTTCAATGTAGGGGCGATCCCTGTCTTCGTCGGAAATCTGGTAGCCAAGATCGAGCGCGCATCGCGGCGTCAACGCGACCATTTCGTAGGAAAAATGGACATAGTGGGACGCGGCTTCGGTGTATCCAAGCCCGCGTAAGGCTTCAATCACGTTCGCCTGGGGGTCAGCCTGGCGGCTATCAATTACGTTGTAGATCGCCCATGCACCGCCGAAATGAGGATGCGGCTCCTCACCCACTTCGGTCGAGATCCAACACATGTGATCGGCATAGGCAAAGAAGCGCGCGTAGCCGAAGTCGCGTCCTAACAACCCGAACTTCCACAAGTGATAAGCAATGTCCTTGCCAACGTAGGTGACCGTTCCGTTGGAGCGAACGATCACTTTGGCATCTTCGTCCAGTTCCCCGGCGTCGGTAACCGTGGTGGCGCGCCGCATGACCCAGCAGCCCTTGTTCTTACCCTCGGTCTCAAAATAAACCACGCCCTTGTCTTTCAGCTGGGCAAAGGCCAGATCCCAGAACTTGAGGTGGAGGATCTCGCTTTCCCGGGGCAGAAAATCATATTCGATGCCCAGGCGCAGCATGGTCTCCAGATGCCGGCGCAGTACCGCGGTGGATACCAGATCAGCAATCTCCGCAGTTTCATTGCCACCGGCCTCGATGGCATGCAGGGTATCCAGCCGAATCTTTTTTCCCTCGGGCGCTTCCCCATACCACTGCGAAACTCGGGCATAGAGGTCCCAGCAGTAGTCGTCAATCCGCTGCCCCTTGGCTTGGAGATCTGACATCAGCCTGATGACTCCGGCGAGATTGTAACCTTCAAGGTGCGTCAGGCCGACGACCACGTCGGCCACCTGGACGCCGGTGTTGTCAATGTAGTTCTGCACGTCGACTTTTTGCCCCGCGGCACGAAGCAGGCGCACAAACGTATCCCCCAGGATTGCATTGCGCAAATGGCCGATGTGCGCGGATTTATTGGGATTGATACTCGTATGCTCGACCAGCGAATGAAGATGGGTCTGCTCTTCCGCAGTATCATCGTAGGCGATTCGCTGCGCGGCCGCCTGGCGGTCCAGCTTGCCATTGATGTAACCGGCTCCCGCCACCTCAAACGAGGCGAAGCCCTCCAGCGGCATCAGTTCCTGGACTAATTCCGCGGCAATTGCACGCGGCGCGCGTTTGAGCCGGCGGGCCAATTCGAAAGCCACCGGCAGCGCGTACTCCCCCATCTCCAGGTCAGGCGGCTGCTCGATAGCAATTTGCGGGAGTTCAACCTGATATTTGGACTGAAGAACTGAGCGGAGGCGCTCGCGAAGAAGTCTTTGCTGTTTGCGATACACCCAAAACCCCTGATTTTCTTGCCGATTCTAGCAGAACGCTCAGCCTGTTAAGATTGAGAGACTGCCAGCTCATGTCGAAGAACGCCAGCTTTTACATCACTACCCCAATCTATTATGTGAACGCCCGGCCGCACATCGGTCATGCATACACCACCATCGTGGCCGACGCCATCGCACGCCGTAAGCGTTCCCAGGGCCTGGATACATGGTTTCTCACCGGAACCGACGAACACGGGCAGAAGATCGATCGCGCGGCCCGGCAGGCGGGACAAACACCGCAGGAGTTTGCGACCATCGTCTCCAGCCAGTTCCGCACCCTCTGGGAGCGCATGGGTCTCACCAACAACGATTACATAAGGACCACAGAGGAGCGCCATCGCAAAGGCGTACAGAAGCTGTGGATGGTAATCAAGGAACGCGGGTTTATTTACAAAGGGAGCTACACCGGCCAGTACTGCGTTTCCGACGAGCTTTATGTGGACGCGCCACCAGGTTCGCCCTGCCCGGACTGTGGGCGCATGACCGAGACGGTGAGCGAGGAGAACTACTTTTTCAAACTTTCCGCCTTTGAGCGGAAGCTGCTGGAGTTCTACGAACAGAATCCCGGGTTCATCCGGCCTGAAGCAAGCCGCAAGGAAGTGATTTCCTTTGTGCGCGGCGGGTTGAAAGATTTGTCTATCAGCCGGACCAGCTTTGACTGGGGAATCCCGGTGCCGGGCGATGAAAAGCACGTTATTTACGTTTGGATGGATGCGCTGGCCAACTACATTACGGCCCTGGGTTACGGCAGCGACGCACCTGAGGACCAGCAGCGCTTCGCGCGCTACTGGCCCGCCAGCCTGCAGTTGGTTGGCAAAGAGATCGTCCGCTTTCACTGCATCTACTGGCCTGCCTTTCTTATGGCTGCAGACCTGCCCCTACCCAAGGTAGTCGCAGCCAATGGGTGGCTGCTGTTCGAGCAGAGCAAGATGTCCAAGTCGCGGGGAAATGTGGTTCGTGCGGAAACCATCCTCGCCACCCTGGGCGCCGATGCGCTGCGCTATTTCCTGATGCGTGAGGTGGTCTTTGGCCAGGACGGCAGCTTTTCTTTCGACGCCCTGGTGCAGCGTTATAACGCCGATCTGGCGAATGGCTACGGCAACCTGACCAGCCGCGTGCTGGCGATGATCAACCAGTATTTCGGCGGAGTGGTACCCGCGGGCGAGGCCGAGCCGCGGATTGTCGCGGCCGCCGAAAAAGCGGAGCGGGAGTTTGCGGAACACTTTGACGCGCTGGATTTTTCGCGCGCGCTTGAGTCCCTGTGGGCGCTGGTGGCGGTGGTGGACGGATACATCACGGAAAAGGCTCCCTGGAAGCTGGGTGCTCCTGAGGATGCGGCCCGCAGAGCCTCAATCCTATATACCTGCGCCGAAGCCCTGCGCATCATCACCGCTCTTGCCTACCCGGTGCTGCCCGATGCCACAACGAGAATATGGGCGCAACTTGGCTTGGGCGATATTGCGCAGGCAGACATCCAACAAGTGAGTTGGGGACAATTGGCTCCTGGGACCAAACTCGGGCCGGCTAGGTCCAGTCTTCCCCCGGGCAGAAAAGGATACGGTCAAACGGATGCACGAATTAGAGAGCAATGACGGCGGCAGGAGCGCGGAGGCGGACTCCGAGCCAACGGCCGAGTCCTCAGTAACGACCAGCGTGCCGGCTCCCCCGGAGCCGGCACCGCGACCCACGGCGGCGGACCAATCCACAGCCGTGGCAGCGTCGCAGGTGTACGAGGCGATCGCCGCCAAAGCGCCGGCCGCCTTGACCACCGCAGCTTCCTTGGGAACGGCATCGACTTCGTGGGAAGGCAGCGCCCGAGCCCGCAGCCCGTCCAGGGACCATCACCATCGACGATTTCGCCAAGGTCGAACTCCGGGTGGGACAGGTACAGGTCGCGGAACGGGTGAAGGGAGCGGACCGGCTTCTTCGCCTGGAAGTCAACATCGGCGATGAAGTGCGTCAGATCGTGGCCGGAATCGCCGAAGCCTATGAGCCGGAAAAGCTCATCGGGCGCAAAGTGGTCATTGTGGCTAACCTGCAACCCAGAAAATTGCGTGGCCTGGAGTCCAACGGGATGATCGTCGCAGCTTCGTTGGGAGAAAAAGGCAAGCCTGTGCTAGCCGGTTTTCTGGAAGATATCGAAATAGGGGCTCGGCTTAAATAATCTGTCCTGACGAGGAGTAGTTCCTGGTCGACTCACACGCACATCTAGACAGCCCACGATATGACGCCGATCGGGATGAGTTGCTCGAGCGGGCCTGGCAACAGGGAGTGCGTACGGTTCTGTCCATTGGCATCGGCGACGGGCCAGACACCATGCAGCAGGCATTCGAATTGAGTCAACGCTATGCCGGCAAGGCATCCCGACCGCGCATCCTGGCCACAGCCGGGATCCACCCTCATGAGGCGCAACTGGCCGACCGGGCAGCGCTTGAAAAACTAGACGATTTGCTGGCTAACCCGGAGGTCCTCGCAGTAGGGGAAATCGGTCTCGATTATTATTATGACCACTCGCCCCGGGAACAACAGAAGCGAGCCTTTGCGCAGCAGATGGAAATTGCCGGTCATAGGCGGCGGCCGATTATTATCCATTGCCGGCCCTCCGAGGGGAGCAGCAATGCATGGGACGACACATTGGAGATGATTGAAAGCAACTGGGCGGAGACCAGCCTGGGCGGCATTCTGCATTGTTTTACCGGCGAATGGGAGCACGCCAGGCGGGCGATGGACTGTGGCTTTCTGATCTCCTTTGCGGGCAACATCACGTTTCCCAAGGGTGAGCCCATACGCCAGGTAGCGGCCCGGGTCCCCCGCAACAGCATGTTGATTGAGACAGATGCGCCGTTTCTTGCTCCGGTGCCGTATCGTGGGAAGCGCAACGAACCGGCATGGGTGAGCCGGGTAGCGGACAAATTGGGGGAGGTGTGCGGCATGACGGCGGAACAGGTCGGTTCCAGCACTGCCAACAACTTCTTCCGTTTTTTTGGTGTAGCGCCGGACGTAAAGCCGTAGATACCAGGGGGCAGCGTTTGCGCCGATAATCGAGGAGGCATCACCATGGCGGCAGACAACTCGTTTGACGTGATCAGCAAAGTGGATGTTCAGGAAGTACGCAATGCGATGGATCAGGCCATCAAGGAAGTGCGGACACGCTTCGATCTCAAGGACTCCCACTCCGAAATCAAGCTTCTGGAGGGGGATGAGGCGATCGAGCTGGCGTCTTCGGACCAGTACAAGCTGAAAGCAGTGACGGAGATTTTGCAGCAAAAGTTCGTCAAACGCGGGGTTTCCTTAAAGGCGCTGGAATACGGCAAGGTCGAACCGGCTTCCGGGTCCAGCGTACGGCAAAAAATCACCCTGCAGCAGGGTATTCCGGGAGATAAGGCAAAAGAGATCGTTAAGCTGATCAAGGAATCTAAGAAAAAGGTGCAGGCCTCCATTCAGGGTGATACCGTCCGCATAACGGGCAAAGATCGCGATACCCTACAGGAGACGATTGCACTGTTAAAGGGCCACGACTTCGGTATCGACATGCAGTTCACCAACTATCGGTCGAACTAGAGCGTTTTCACCAGCACCTGGAGAGTGAGTGAGCACACAAGCGATAGCGACGGCAAAAGAAGTCTTCGATCTGCTACGCGACGACTTGATCGCCATCGAAACCGAGCTGGTGCGCGATGCCGTTTCCAACGTCGGGGCTATCACCGACATCGCCGACCACCTGCGCGAAGGCGGGGGCAAGCGAATCCGCCCTTCCCTGCTGTTGCTGGCGGCCAAGGCGCTCGGCTACTGCGGGCAGGGGATGGTGCGATTGGGGGCGGTGGTCGAAATGGTGCACACGGCAACGCTGGTGCACGACGACATTATCGACGGGGCCGATACCCGTCGAGGCCGGCCTTCCGCGAATACCACCTGGGGCAACTCGAAATGTGTGCTGGCGGGCGACTGGCTCTATATGCAGGCCTTCCACATCGCGCTCGAGGAACGCAACTTCAAGGTGCTCGACCTGTTGATCGGCCTGACCCAGCAAATGGTCGAGGGCGAGTTTGTGCAAATGGAAAAGCTGGGCCGGGTGGTGGGCGAGGCCGAATACTACGACCTCATCTACCGCAAGACGGCTTGCCTGTTCGACGTCTCCATGCGCCTGGGCGCCGTCCTGGCAGGCGCCTCGGAGGAAATAGAGGAACAGATGGGCGAGTACGGCCGGAACCTGGGAATCGCCTTCCAGATCGTGGACGACGTGCTCGACCTGACCGCCACGGAGCAGGTTCTGGGCAAGCCGGTAGCCAGTGATCTGCGCGAGGGTAAGGCTACCCTGGCGGTGGTTCATGCCATGGAGAACGGGACGGCGCACGACCATGCGGCGATAAGCCGGGTGCTCGAGGACCTCAGCTTCAACCGGACCAGCCATCAGGAAGTGCTGGCCATTCTCGAACGGCACGGGTCGGTGCAGTATGCTCTCGATTCTGCCTTCCAGTACGCCGAGGTGGCACGCGCGGCCATTGCCGGTTTGCCTGAATCCGACTACAAACGGGCTCTTTTATGGATGCCGGACTTCGTGGTCGCACGGGACAAGTGAACGGCGTCCCCATCCGCGTACTGGTTGCCAAGCCAGGACTGGACGGTCATGACCGCGGGGCTAAAGTCATCGCACGCGCCCTGCGGGATGCCGGCATGGAAGTGATTTATACCGGCCTGCGTCAAACCCCTGAAATGATCGTCAATGCCGCCCTGCAGGAGGATGTCGACTGCATCGGGCTGAGCATCCTGTCGGGCGCCCACAACGTGATCGTTCCCCGGGTTCTGGACCTGCTCAAGGAACGGGGCGCCATGGATATCCTGGTGGTGCTGGGCGGTACGATCCCGAGTCACGACATTGCGGCTTTGAAGGCGTTGGGGGTGGCCGAGGTATTCGGTCCGGGCACGACCCTGGATAGCACGGTAGCCTTCATTCGCAGCCGGGTTAAGCCGCGTAGCCTTCCCCTATCCTGAGTGCCCGGATGTTTTACCGGATGCTTCTGGTCAGACATGCGTCACTGGTCTGCGGGCAGGTAAAAGCAATCGAAGAAAGCACGTTTTCGGCCCACGATGCCGGATTTCCTGTCGAGCTGGTGCGAACATGGGGCACCCGGACAGAGCCGTAGTCGCGGTAGTTTTGCGAAGAGGAAATCCGGGCAATGCTGGTGCGAACATGGGGCAGTTTTTGACAGGCGGTGGTGCCGATAGAGGTTTCTGAAGGCAACCCACGGGCTAAATCGAGTTTTCTTCCATTGCGTCAACTCGCGGACAGAGCAGTGACCTTTTGGCGTTCGCGGAAACCAACACGATTACATATGTCGCCGTTTCGTTTTCGGCAACTAATTTGCACTCATGATTTATTTCGCGACCCTGCGCCAAGAGAGCAAATAATATCCTCATGAACAAAGGCTACAACGGTATAGCCCAATTGTTTTTAGTTATCAGTCACCGTTTTTGTTTCGTTTGCAATTGATTCAGATTTTATAAGTAACTGGAATAGATACGTTAATTGCACAATTTTCTCCGAATCATCACAGTCGCGGATCGTGAAATCAGTCCGAATCCACAGGTTATCCACAATGTGGATAAAAGGCTAAGTTACCTGTGGGGGGTACCCGTCGCGGCCGGCAAAGACCGCCTGAGCACGACGTACGCCAGGGCATTCAGGAAGAGGACAGCCAGGGCGGCCGGCAAGTAGCTGCGAGGCTGCTGACGGAAGGCAAACCAGGCCAGCCAACAGGTCAGCAAGTGGAGCAGAATCAGCCCCCAGGAGCGGAGACCGCGAAGGTCATACGACTTGGACAGAAACCAAGGTAGAAGGACAAAGTAGAACGGCCATCCGTACTCGACCAGGCGGTCGGCACTGGCGCCCAGCAGCGGCGTCATCAGTATGCTGATAAGCCCGTAAACCAGGCAGAAGCGGAAGACCATTGCCCCGCCGGGGGGGGGCTCAGGGGAGGGGGAAAGCAGCTTGCGCCCCAGGGTCAGGGCAAGCGCAGGCCCGATCCCGAATACACCGAACCAAGCCAGAAGAAGGCGTGTGGGTCCCCATAGAGAGGGCTGACAGAGCCCGATGGAGCGAATGGCGCCGAAGTGCCATCCGGGGGGAATCGCCTTCATCCAGATAGGGCTGCACTCCGGCAAGGTGTTACTCCATAGGGGCAACCCGAGCACGTTTTTGAAGAAGCTCCAAATGAGCTTGCCTACGATGTAGGGCCCACCGCTGATGCCATGAACGCTGACCGCAGCCTCCTGGTTGTAATGACGGGAGATGAAGCCAGCGGCGAGGATCGCCAAAGCACCGGCGAGCGCTGGCCGGAGCCGAATGCGGCGCCAGCAGGCAAAAACCAGGCAAAAGGCTACCAGAAGCGTCGATTCGCGCGCCAGGTAAGCAGGAAAGAGCAGCAGAAAAGCGAGGCTGGTATATCCGGAAAGAAGAAAGAGCAGAAGGGCGGCCAGGAGTGCGGCGTGAAGCAGGTCCGGAAGGTAGTAATCGTGGAATATATCCACCCAGAAGGGCATGAGGAAAATTCCGGCGGAAACAACAAGGGGAGCGCGCCAGGACCACAAGCAGCCCGGCCATCAGACCCCAGCAGCGCCATCAGGCAAACGATACCTAGCAGGAGGAAACCGGTGTCGACCCCAAGGCCAGTCACCCGTCCCAGCCAACCGGCCATCGCCGGGCCCAGGATTCGTGCGGAAAAAGGCGCCGGTACTGCGCTATGTTGTCCCAGCGCCAGAAGGCGATACTGCCCGGCATCCGGCACATAAGCGGCGTATGGGAGGCCAAGCAGAAGGGCAAAGCACAGGCACCAGGCGGGGAGAAACCAGAAAAGGACGCGCTTAGACAAGGAATTGCTCGAGGACGGCCACGTACTTCTGGGGCAAACGCACTTTACGCATCGAGCGGTTGACGGTGACGTGGGTCGTCTCCCCTTCTGCCAGCAAGGTCAAGGCTTGGTTTTCGAGGCGAAACAGGCGATAGCCAAACTTGATGACTGTCCGGCGTAAGGCGAGCACGGTCGTTTCCAGCAGCAGCTCGTCGTCATAGCGTGCGGGAGATTTGTAGCGGCAATTGGCTTCCACAACGGGGATGTGGCAATCGTCGTCGATTTCCATTTCCTTGTACTGGAAGCCGAGCTGACGAAGGAGTTCCACCCGGCCAATCTCAAACCAAATGAAGAAGTTGGCGTAGTAGACGACTCCCATTTGATCGGTCTCGGCGTAGCGGACGCGGATTCGGGTCTGGGAAACGGGCATGGATGAAGATCAGTGTAGCCGAGGAAAAACCCAGGTCTCAAAAGCGAGACCTGGGCCACCCACTTAACTTCCACGACTGGCGCCGGGGATCTGCAGTTCCTACGGTTTGAGCTTGCTGAAGACCTGGAGTTTTGAGATGTCGTTGAACATGACGAAGGCGGCAAAGATCAGCAGCACAACAAAGGCTGCCTGATAGATCCGCTCTTTGAACTCCTGGTTCAAATCGCGGCGCATGATCTCTTCAATGAGAAGCAGAACGATCACCCCACCATCCAGGATTGGAATGGGCAGCAGGTTGAAGATCCCGAGGTTCAAGCTGATGATCGACATCAAGCCGATGATCGGCTGCCATCCAGGTTGCTCGACGGCCAAGCCTGTTTGCTTGGCAATCCCAATAGGCCCGCTCAGGTCCTGCACGGCGAAGCGGCGAGTCACCATGCGGTGGAGAACTTCGAGGATCAGACCGGAATAACGCAGGTTGAAATGAACCGATTGCTTCAAGGCTTCAGGCAGAGGAAGCTGCTGAATCTTGAACGGTGGCAGGTTCGGCGCAAAACCGATGCGGTAGAGTTTGCGCCCATTGCCGGCGTCCGCCATGATGGGCTGCAAGGTGATCTGAAAAGTCTTGCCGTCGCGGAGAGCAGTCAGTTGAATAGGCCGGCCATTGTCCTGCTGGAGAAAGGCGAGCATGGCATCCACGGAGTGGAGCTGCATCCCATCGACGGAGAGAATCTGGTCGCCGGCCTGCAGACCCGCTTTCGCTGCCGGCATTCCCGCCTCGATCTGGCGGACGCGGATAGGATCCTCCTGCATGCGGGGCACAAAGCCGATGGTGTCAAAGTCGAAATCGTCCGATCCTGGAGGATTGGGAACCACCAATTGCGTGCTGACCGTCTGCCCATCGCGTTGAACGTCGACAGCAATCGTTTGCCCAACGTTCATCGCCGAGCGGATGGAGACTTGCTCCCAGGTGGGGTTGGTGACGTTATCGAAGCGGGTAATCACGTCGCCCGGCTTGAGCCCGGCATTGGCGGCAGCGGTGTGGTCGGAAACGAAGTCAATGTTAGCGGCCTGGGAGCGGAAGGCCTCAACCTCGTTGTGCATCATGTAGAAGCCGGTCATAAGCAGCAAGGCCAGCAGGAAGTTCGATACCGGGCCCGCCAGGCCGATGAGAATACGCTGCCAGCGCGGATGGGCGTTAAACTCCGCAGGGTCACCGGTCGACGCTTCGCCGGGAGTTTCGCCGGACATTTTTACGTAGCCGCCCAGAGGCAGCAGGCTCAGCCGGTAATCTGTGTCTCCGCGGCGAAAGCCGAACAGACGCTTGCCGAAACCTATGGAGAACACTTCCACCCGCACGCCGCACAACTTGGCGACTGCGAAGTGGCCAAACTCGTGCACCAGTACCATGATGCCGAGCACAACAAGCATGGAAACTGTGCTGGTTAGGAAAAAAGACATAGAAATTCGCTCATTTACCTCTCTCGGCCGGTTCCAGCCTGTTGAGCACTCGTTATTGACTGGTAACAACCGCCTACGGTGAGCATCGTTCTTTCAACGCAGAGCAGGCGAAACACCAGAAACCACCCTGTGTGCCATCCGCCGCGCTTCCAGGTCCAGCTGAAGCACCTCCTGGATGGTCTCAGGATGCCTCGACGGCGTAACCTCAAGAACAGCCTCAATTGTACGCGGGATGCTGGTAAAGGGAATGGTGCCTTCGAGGAATGCCTCAACCGCGACCTCGTCCGCCGCGTTGAGGGCAATGCAGGCCGCCCCCCCGGTTTCAGCCGCCTGGTAGGCCAGGCGAAGGCAAGGAAAACGGGCAAAATCCGGCGGCTCAAAGCTTAACTGGCCGAGAGTGGCCATATCGAAGGTCAGTTCGCTGGGTACCCGCTCGGGAAAGCTCATCGCGTACAGGATCGGCAACCGCATGTCGGCGACGGAGATCTGCGCCAGGATGCTGCCATCGACAAACTCAACCAGCGAATGTACAGCGGATTGAGGGTGCACGGTCACACGTACGGCGGAGGGCGGCAGGTCAAACAGCCGGCAGGCTTCGATGATCTCCAGGCCCTTGTTGAGCAGGGTGGCGGAGTCAATCGTGACCCGGCGTCCCATAACCCAGGTCGGATGACGCAGAGCCTGCTCCACGGTGACGTGTTGGAACTGATCCGCGGGTAGCTGGCGGAAAGGACCGCCGGAGGCTGTCAGCCAGATGCGGCGAACTTCCGCCGGGGATCCTCCCCGCAGGCATTGGTGAATGGCGTTGTGCTCGGAATCAATGGGCAGCAGGGGGACCTTACGATCGCGCGCCAGCCGGGTTAGGATTTCGCCGGCAGCCACCATGGCTTCCTTGTTGGCGAGTCCAACCTGCTTCCCTGCCGCCACGGCCGCGTGAGTCGCTTCCAGACCGGCCAGCCCAACGATGGCCGAGACCACGAAATCCACCCCAGGCAGAGTGGCGGCACGGACGGTGCCCGCTGTGCCGTAAACCACTTCAATATCGGTCAGGCCGGCGGCCTTGAGCCGGGATCCCAACTCGCCGGCGAGTTGCTCGGTAGCTACGGAGATGAGTTGGGGGCGCCATTGCCGGCACTGAGCAAAAGCCAGGTCCAGATTGCGGCCGGCTGCCAGCGAGGCAACGGCAAATCGCTCTGGGTAACGTTCAACGATGGAGAGGGTGCTGGTCCCGATGGAACCGGTCGAACCGAGGATGCATATCTGCTTCAATGCAATATCCAATGAGCGTACCACAGGGCGGGCGCGGCCAGGAGCAGGGCGTCGATGCGATCGAGGATGCCTCCGTGGCCTGGCAGCATGACGCCGGAATCCTTTACCCCGGCACCGCGCTTGATCGCGGATTCGACCAGATCGCCAGCCTGGGCGAAGACATTGAGCACCAGGGCCAAGCCGAGCCAGTAGGGTAACGGGGCGCGGTAACGGAGGACGCCGGGGATTTTAGGCGCTAAAGCTACAAGCGCGACGGTGATAAGGACGCTTCCCACCAGAGAAGCGGCGGTTCCCTCCCAGGTTTTGTTGGGGCTGATGCGCGGCGATAGCTTGTGGCGGCCGAAGTTACGGCCGATATAGAGGGCGGCGGTGTCGCCGGTCCAGACGACGCAAAACAGGAGGATTACCAGCGAAGGACCGTCCGGCTGCACCCAAACCATGGGCACAGTAGCCAGGGCCAGGCCGCAGTAGATGAGGCCGAAGAGGGAAAAGGCGGTATCCGGCAGAACCCGCTCCAGTGGCGACCAAAAGCCGCAGACGAGCAGTAGAGTCAGGCTGCACAGACCGACCACAGGCAGAATGAGTGTGAAGCTGCGGAAGATGGCGGCGAAGAGGATGGCGATACCCGACAGGAGCAGGGCGCGCGGTAAACGCGATCCGTGGGCGTCGGCAATGGACGCGTATTCCCAGGCAGCTAGTTCGGCGACCAGCGCGGTAGCAACTACCACCATCAGGAAGGAGCCCTTCAGCAGGAGCAGCAGAACCACTGGGATGAGGACTGCCGCCGTGATGACCCGTTTCATGACTTCAAGAGGATACACGGCAGCTTTTTTCGCAGGTCGGGAGGTCGCCGCCGTCCGGCTAAAAGCCCATCATCGAGACTTTGAGTGGGTGGCCTAGGTCTCGCTTTTGAAACCTGGGTGTTCCGGCCAGAACCCATATGCGTGGAGAAACCCAGGTCTCAAAAGCGAGACCTTGACCACCCACTCAACATTCATCCGAGCCATTTTCATGACTCAGGTTGGCCGGAAGGCTCATCGACACTCCGCCGTAAGCCTGATACAGACGGTTCGGCTGCACGGCCTCAGCGAATTTTTAGCGCTGCCGACTGTACTTGCGACAAGAGTTGGTCAAGATCGTTCCTGGAGAAGTATTTGCCGGCAAGCACAACACTCTCGATCTTGCGCGCGTTGTGAATATCTACCGTAGGATCGGCGTCCAGCAGCACCAGGTCTGCAAGCTTTCCCGGGGCCACTGAACCCATCGTCGCTTCCCTTCCCAGGAAGCGGGCAGGATTGCTGGTAGCCGTCTGCAACGCTTCCATCGGGGTTAGGCCGGCTTCGACGAATAATTCCATCTCTTCATGCAGACTGAAGCCGGGCACGACGTAAACACCCGCGGCGGTGTCAGTCCCGGCCAACAAGGGCACGCCAGCCTTGTGCATAGCCAGGGTCATCTCCATCTCCATTTGCACGTACCGTTCGCGGTAGGAAAAGGGATCGGTATCCAGGGTCGCCAGAATGCTGGAGACGAATTTCGGATACGTCTTCTCTTTCCAATAGACCGGAACATATTTGTCCAGCGGTTGGTGCTTCAGGTCGGTTTTATCGATCAGCCACTGTCCGCGTTCCCAAACCAGCGTCGGAACCTGCCAGGTCTGGTCCTTGGCAAAGAGGGCAATCAGACGGTTGGCACGCGTTTGATCGAAGGTTTCAACCGACTTGCGCGGCCCCCTTGGACCCACAATCAGCTTGTCCTCAATGGTGGAACAGCCTTCAAATACGCCGGTATAGTGCTCAATGCTTTTTTGACCGGCCTGCGCGGCTTCACTGGCTCGTACTGCGTCGGGCACGTGCCCGGCGAAGACGATTCCCTGCTTGCGGGCTTCGGATGCTGCCGCAAAATACGCGTCGCGCGGAATCAGCGACTGTATCTTGATGAAGTCCACGCCCTGAGCCTTGAGGCTATCCACAGCGTGCACAGCATCTGCCGGGCTCGCAATCTGTACCGACGCAGGAAAGTTGGGTTTGGGTCCATCCAGCATCGGACCCGACGAAACCATTCTCGGCCCCAGCATTTTTCCCTGCGCGATCGCGTCTCTCCACTGCAGGATGGTTGGCAGCTCATCACCCATGGTTCTGATTCCGGTGACACCGTTGGCAACGAACAGTGGCAGTGTCACTTCGGTCGCCCCCGGCATCCAGTCGCCCATGAGGGTGTGGACGTGCATGTCCCATAATCCGGGAATCAGATACTTGCCCGTACCATCGATGACGCGTGCGTTGGGGGAGGACAACTGCCCTGCCGGAGCGACAGCCTGGATTTTTCCGTCCGCGAGCAGCACCGAGGTAGCAGGGGCGACGGAATTTTTTCCTGGATCAATTACAGTTACGTTTTGGATCAGGATGGATGGCTCCGCAGTTTCCTGCCTGCGGCACGCAGTCAGAAAGGCAGACGCGACGCACAAAAGAACGGCCAGCCTTTGCAGATGGAGCCCGCCGGGATAACAGTTCAGGTTTGGATTACGCCGGGATTGAATTTTGCGACCTCGGGGTTGAGAGCTACTGCCTGAAGAGCGGTGAATAATACTTCCCTCGTTTTTGCCGGATCGATGATGGCGTCCACCCACAAGCGGGCAGCAGCGTAGCGGCCATCCGTCTGCTCGTCATAGCTGGCCTTAATGGAGGCGAAAACCTGGCTCTTCTCTTCCTCGCTCAGCTGCTTGCCGCCACGTTCCAATTGACGGATTTTGATTTCTACCAGCGTGCTGGCCGCAGACGCGCCGCTCATCACGGCGTAGCGGGCGGTCGGCCAGGCAAAGAGAAAACGCGGGTCGTAGGCCTTGCCGCACATGGCATAGTGGCCCGCACCAAAGGAGCCTCCCAGAATAACCGTGATCTTGGGCACGGTGGAGTTAGCCACCGCGGAAACCATCTGCGCGCCGGCGCGGATAATGCCGCTCCACTCCGCATCGCGACCCACCATGAAACCGTTGACGTCGTGCAGGAAGATGAGGGGAATCAAATTCTGATTACAGTCCATAATGAAGCGCGCCGCCTTTTGCGCACTCTCGGCGTAAATTACTCCCCCGAACTCGACCCTCTTTTCCCCGGTCTGGCTGGTGTGCGTTTGATGGGTCTTTTGATTGGCGACAATCCCGACGGCAAAACCGCCGATCCTCCCGTAGCCGCACACTACGGTCTTGCCGTAATCCTGCTTGTATTCGTCGAATTGCGAGCGGTCGACCAGCCGCGCAATGACTTCGTGGATGTCATAACTGTGCCCTGCCCCCTTGACGGGATCCGGATCGAGCAATGCGTAGAGCTCCTGTGGGGCGAACCTGGGCGCATCTCGCTGGGGGTCGAACGGCGAGCGGTCAAAGGGCGCGGACGGACCATGGCCCAGCCTCGAAACCAAAGATCGTAGCCTGGCCAGGCACAGGTGATCGTTCGGTTCTTTGAAATCCACAGTGCCCGAGATCTCAGAGTGCATGGTGGCCCCGCCCAGTTCTTCGGCCGTATACTTCTGCCCGATGGCCGCCTGGACCAGTGCCGGCCCGGCCAGAAAGAGCCCACTGCCTTCGGTCATCAATATATGGTCGGTCATGACCGGAAGATAGGCTCCGCCGGCCACGCACATACCCATAATGGCCGTGATCTGCGGGATCCCCCTGGCGCTCATCACAGCGTTGTTGCGGAAAATGCGCCCGAAATCGTCCTGGTCGGGAAATACATCTTCTTGCAAGGGCAGGAAAACGCCGGAGGAATCGACCAGGTAAACGGTCGGAATTCGATTTTCCAGCGCGATTGCCTGGGCGCGAAGCACCTTCTTCGCCGTCATGGGGAAAAAGGCGCCGGCTTTGACCGTGGCGTCGTTAGCAATGACCATCACCAGCCGGCCTGCGATCCGTCCCAGGCCGGTCACCACCCCGGCAGACGGGGCGCCGCCCCACTCCTCATACATGCCGTAGGCCGCGAACAGACCCAACTCCAGGAATTCCTCCCCGGGATCTAGCAATAAGTCCAATCGTTCCCGGGCGGTAAGCCGTTTCTTGCCGTGCTGCGCTTCGATGGCTTTTGCGCCTCCGCCGTCGCGGAGGGTGTCCTCCTGCTGTCGCAGGGCAAGCAGAAGCGCCTCCATTCCCTCGCGATTGGCGCGGGCTTTCCGGGCTTCCGGGTCTAACTTCGAGGCGAGCAGGTTGGAGAATCGGGTGGCGGGTTCGGCCGCCGGCAGGGTAACGGGTTGGTCTGAATTTGGGCCGGGCATAGGAAACTCGCCAGCATAGCATCTCAGCCGCCGGTCTGCCGGACAACCCAAATCAGGTAACCGGCAGGAGAGTCACGCCAGTGCGGGCAAAAATCACATTTTCCCTCTTTGCAACATCCCCCGAACGTGACATACTGCTCTCGATTATCTTTTGGCCAACCCCAATGACTGAAAGATTCCGGTCGAAAGAGTTAGATATGGCTAATTTACTTTGGAAATTGACTCCGTCCAAATCCTGGCCCACCGCGGACGCAACCGTGGACTCGTGTCAGTGGGTACGACTTCACGATCACCTGGGAGGCATCGCCGGCCACTACCAGGTAAGGTTCAGCTATCTGGCAGACGGTCGGGTGAATCACGGAGATTTTTGTCATCACGGGGCCCAGCACATCGCGCCTTACTCGGTAGGCGAACGGTTGACCATTCAATATGACCCGAAGAGGCCCGCCCGCTATCACTTCAGCGGCGCCGATTCCTCTAACTACGAAAAGCTGGAAGCAATTTTGGTAATGACCGTTTTCGCTTTGCTCGCCGGCTACATGCTGTATACCTTCTAGTTCTCTGCTCCCCGACTCTGCTTTCATCCCCTGGTTCTCACCCGGGTATTCCCAGCCTCGCTTGATGCGAGAGCTGGGATATTCGCGTTTTCCGTATCTCCCAACCGCGCGAGAGCAGTTTCGCAATGGTGTAGACCGAAGCGACAGGCCTTGTCGTGGTTTTCTCTCAAGGAAAACCACTCCTCGCGATCTTTGCCAGACCACAGTACTGCGAAACTGCTCTAGATAAGAACACGCAAATTGCCGGTACCTCCAAAGTTGCAGGTACATTAGGATGGAGTCGGAACATGCAATCGCATCGCAGTCTTTGCCTGGCCTTGGTACTCGGCTCGAGCGCGCTCGGTCTGAGCCAGTCTCAGGTCCCACCGCGAGAGAGTGTCTCCTCTGACGACATCAGCATAGCGGACGGTCTGCAGCTCCCTACCTACGGCCACGTTTGGGCGCTCGATACCTGGAAGGGCATGCATGAGCTGGTACGGTTACGTCCTCCGGACTCCATGTCCGATGAACCGTCCTTCAGTCTGAAATTGCGAAAGAGTATTGAATTCAAGGGCGAGGCGGCGATGGTCCGTATGCACGATTCGGCGCCGCTATTTTTTCTCCGCGGAGTTTCGGGCACCGACAATGGCCGCTCCGACCTGGTGGTGGTGCGGCTGAACATTGAAGGACAGCGGCGCGAGGTGCCCAAAGACGCCTTGGCGAAAATGAAGGAACAGGCGAAGCATGCGGATGCGCAGTATCCCGGTCTGATTGGATTAAAACAACAACGCATAGGAACGACAGACTGGTATCGGCTCACAGCGCAGCAGGAGTTGGCTACGGGCGAGTATGCCCTGATCCCTCTGCCCGCCAGCCCAGGTTTTGCCGATGGAGAAGTTTTCGACTTTGCCATCGATCCCGACGCGCCGGAAAATTCCGATCCGCTGCGTTCAGAACAGTATCGCGGCGCGCAATGAATCAGACACGCCAATAACACGAATGTGTTATCGGCTCACTCTTACATTTTTTCTCTCCGCCATGCGACACCCGGTAAAAATAGTCATAGCGGCATTGCGCGCTCTGAGAGGCGTTGCTGCAGGCGTTGCTGCGGGACAGAGTGTTTGCCAGTGGCGAATTGTTTCGCGCGTGTGCCCCACCGCTCAGCAATGAGGAATGAGGTTTGTCCATCCCCACAGGAAACAATCATAGTTACCATATACTGGCGATTTTCCCGACTGCCATGGGCAGAGACAAAACCGCTGGACCGGACCATCGAACCGAAGCCGAACCGGAGCGAAGAACTTAGGGCTGAGGGGTAGAGGGAGCTACCCCGGCCAGGCCGAGGGCCTCAGCGTGGCTGCGCATGGCGGCAATGCAGAAGGCGATGTGAGCATCCAGATCGAGCCCCAGTTCCTGCGCTCCCTGAAGCATGTCTTCGCGATGCACACCTCGTGCGAAAGCCTTATCTTTCATCTTCTTACGCGCACTCTGGACATCCACGTCGAAGATCGATTTGGTAGGTTTTACAAGCGCGACGGCGGTCAAAAACCCGGCTAGTTCATCGCAGGCAAAAAGGGCTTTGGCGAGGTGTGTTTTTCGCGCCACACCGGAGTATTGCGCATGCCCCATGATGGCTTCACAGATCTCTTCCGGCCATCCTTGTCCGAGGAGAATTTTGTTTCCCACAAAGGGATGTTCCTCCGCGCTGGGATACTTTTCGTAGTCGAAATCGTGCAGCAAACCGGTGATGCGATAGGTGTCGCGCAGCGCGTTGGCCTGGTCTTCACTGAGCCCCAGAGCCGCTGCCTGTTGCTCTCCGTGGGCGCTCATGCAGGCCTCCACGGCGAGCGCGTGCTTGAGCAATCCGGGCGATTGGGTGTACTGATTGAGGACACTCCAGGCTTCGGTTCGCGTGTATCTTATTCCGACCATTGAGTACCTTTTTGCACAGACAACCGGGACACTCCGGTTTTTTTAGGCTTTCTTCCGAAATTCGTACCACGTTTTCCGCTTTGACCCTACTTTTTAACTTGACATTGAGAATACCCTGCATCACTGTAATCATGAATCAGGTAGGGACCGTCGCTAAACGAATACTTGGCACGAAAGCTTGCAAGTGCATCTAATGTGACGCTTCTTACCGGGACCGCCTTGCTCTGGCGCTCCGTAAAAAAATTATGGCTACTACCTTAGCAACCGTCGAAGCGCGTGAGGTTCTACGGTGTGAACGCTGCACCCTGGTTCAGTTTCGCACTGCGAACTCTTTATGCAGGCGCTGCCACAAACCACTCGAAGTCGAAGAACCGGAACGGCTCGTTCCGCAATTCGCCGGCGAGCCGGAAGAAGCCGTGGCCGAAGATAACGGCCTCCAGGTGGCGCGCGCGGTGCGTGATCTTCGCAAAGGCCGCAATCTGAGCCAACGGCAGTTGGCCGGCCGCATGCAGGTACCACGTACCTATATCTCTAAAATCGAAAACGGCAAGGCGATGCCGACCTTGTCTTCCCTGGCACGGCTTGCTGCTGCGCTGGAGATCGATATTTGCAACCTGCTGCGGGACGCGCGCAGCCGCAAGCATGAAGAGACAGCATCGATTCTCGGCGATCCCTTTCTGGCCGAGCTTGCGCCCTACATTTCGCAGATGGATACGTTGCAGCGCTCGATGTTCCTCAATCAGGTGCGCGACCTGGCGATGGGCCGCCGCCGAAGCGCATAAGCTGCGCAATTCCCCTTTTGAAGCGCCGGTGCTGACCCTGCTGTGGCTAGCGCCGAGCGGTTTTGCGGGGGAGCGGAGCATGTGCTACGGTCGTATGGAAAGGCAATCGTTTTGCGATTCCTGCCAACGAGCCGCGTAGCTGAATTATCTTCCGAAGAGCAGGCCATCTACCGCCAACTGGATCCGGCTCGCCTGCCACAGCACGTCGCCATCATCATGGATGGCAACGGTCGCTGGGCAGGCAAGCGCAGTCTGAAGCGCTTCCTGGGTCACCAGCAGGGCGCCGAATCGGTTCAGTTTGTGGTCGAGACAGCCTCGCGCATCAACTTGCCCTGGCTCACGCTGTATGCCTTCTCGCTCGAGAACAATCTGCGCCGTCCCAAAACCGAAGTTAATTTTCTGATGCGGTTGCTGCGCTCCTACCTGGTCGACAACGTGGAACGCATGAACGATAACAATGTACGCATCGCGTACATTGGCCGCACCCATGAGCTGCCCTCCGAAGTGCAGGAAAAAATGCAGTGGGCCGCCGAAGCGACAGCACACAACAATGGCACCGTGTTGACGCTGGCGCTTAATTATGGGGCGCGTTCGGAGCTGGTGGATGCCGTGCAGGCACTAGCCCGGGAGGCTGCGGGCAAAGGGGCTACGCTTGAGAACATCACGGAAGCGGATATCAGCCGGCACCTATATACCGGACACATGCCCGATCCGGATTTGGTGGTGCGGACCAGCGGTGAATTTCGTGTGTCTAATTTTTTGTTGTGGCAAATGGCTTATTCCGAAATTTATGTGACGGAACGTTTCTGGCCGGATTTTCGCGGCATTCATCTGCTCGAGGCCATTGCCGATTACCAGCGGCGTGAGCGCCGTTACGGTGGGTTGAACAAGCGCCAGGAATCGGACGAGGCGCCCATTCCGGATAGCTTTCTTGTGCCTCGGTAGTGGTTCTTTCTTCAAAAAACATTCTTCGATGTGATTAGTAAGGTGCACGCGCAGTGCCCGCGGTAGCTTCGGGCATTATGCTCGGAGCATGAGTTCGCAAACATTGGCGCGTCCCAAGAGATCGGGCAACAGGAAACGAAAAACGAGCCGCGCCGGATGGATGGCGTGGTGGCCTCTGCTGGCTGGGATCGCAATCACACTAGCTGCCGTCAAAACGGCAGAGATCCTGCCCCTGATGGGCGCCAGCGGGTTGCTGCGGCTGCAATTGCTTTATCCCTTTGCGATGCTGCTGAAGCAGCCCCAGCTGGGCCTGTCGGAGCAGACAAGCGATAGCTGGTCGCAGATAATGCTGTATGCGCAGTACCCGCTCTATGGCCTGTATGCTAGCGTGGCGACACGGTGGAGGCCGCTTTGGGGAGTACTGATGCAACTGATGGTCCTCCATCTACTCGGCTTCGGCTTACTGTGGCTGCTGGCACGGAAATGACCACCGATGCGGTCAAAATAATCGAGTGCCCACGGGACGCCTGGCAGGGGATGCCGCAACAAATTCCAGCCGAGATCAAGGCGGATTACCTGCGCGCCCTGATAGGGGCCGGTTTCCGGCATATTGATGCCGTCTCCTTCGTTTCCTCAACCGCCGTGCCGCAGATGAGCGATTCCGAACAAGTGCTGGCGATGCTGGACCCGGATACCGACGTGGAGATCATCGGCATCGTGGTCAACCAGCAAGGTGCGGAGCGCGCCATTCGCAGCAGCGTGGTCGACACGCTGGGCTTTCCCTATTCCCTCTCCGCCACATTCCTCGAGCGCAACCAGAGACAGACCAGAGAGACGGCTCTCGAAACGCTGGGCAATATTTGCGCACTGGCATCGAACGCCGGTCTGGACGTGGTGGCATATCTCTCTATGGCGTTTGGCAATCCGTATGGCGAGACCTGGCGGCAAGAGGATGTGATCGCTGCCTGCCAGACTTTGCAGGCGCTGGGACTCAAGCAGATTTCTCTGGCCGATACCGTGGGAGTGGCCGAGCCAGAGCAGATCGAATCGCTTCTGGGCGCGGTGCTGGCGGCAGTACCTGGAGTGGAGCTAGGAGCTCATCTGCACGCTCGACCACAGCATGCCGCAGAAAAGGTCGCAGCAGCCTTCAGGGCGGGCTGCAGGCGCCTGGACAGTGCTCTGGGGGGCTACGGCGGTTGTCCCTTCGCCCAGGACGCCCTGGTGGGCAACGTGGCCACAGAAGCGGCACTCACCGAACTGAGAAGACTGGGGGCGGAGCTACCCCGCCTGGGCCCGCTGGATGAGTTGCTTAAAATGGGCCACAACATGGCTGATCGATTTGGTGCAGCCAAGGCGTTTTAGAACCCCTGAGGAGCGACCGTGGCCGTTAATTACGCAACCCTGCAAATCAAGGAAGCCGGTGGGATCCACACCATTACCTTAAACCGGCCCGAACGGCGGAATGCGTTGAACCCGCAGATGATGGCCGAGCTGATCCACGCATTGGGAGAGGCTGCGGTGTGTCGCTGCGGCGTGGTCGTGCTTACCGGCGCGGGAAGTGCTTTCTGCTCTGGCATGGACCTGGAGAATCTGAAGACCCTCAGCGACCAGCGGCCCGAGGATCAGCGAGCAGATGCCGAATCTGCGATGTGGGTGATGCGGCGGCTGTACGAACTGCTTAAGCCGACCATCGCGGCGGTGAACGGCCCAGCGATCGCGGGTGGAACAGGGTTGGCGACCTTATGCGATTTCACCCTCGCTTCGCCGCAGGCGAAGTTCGGCTACACGGAAGTGAAGATTGGTTTCATCCCGGCCATCGTCTCGGTGTTTTTGCTGGAGATGATCGGAGAAAAAAAAGCTAAGGATTTGTTGCTTTCGGGCCGAATTCTGGACGCGCAGCAAGCACTGGCGATCGGCCTGGTGAACGAGGTAGTGGCTGAGGGCGAATTGATGACGCGGGTGCAATCGCTGGCGGCTTCGTTGCTAAAGAACAGCCCGGAATCGATGAGTGCAGTGAAGAAACTGCTGAGCTCCTTTGCCAAGGAGCGCCTGGATCGCGATTTGGCGCGGGCGATGCGATGGAATGAAAAAATTCGCAACAGCGCTGACTTTCGCGAAGGATTGCAGGCCTTTCTCGAAAAACGCGAACCAGTGTGGCCCGGGCACAAGCAGAAGTAACCAAACCCGCTGAGCCTTCCACAAAGGGGAAAGCGTTATGGCCCAGAGCAGTAAGAGGGTGGCCCAGCGGCTATTATTTCTCTGTATGACAAACAAGGTGCGCTGGGGAGTTCTGAGCACGGCCGGCATCGCGGTCAAAAAAGTGGTGCCGGCCATGCAAAAGGGTGAATGGAGTGACGTGACGGCGATCGCCTCACGCGACCTGCATAAGGCGGAGGACGTTGCCCGAACTCTAGGCATTCCTAAAGCCTATGGTTCCTATGAAGAGCTGCTCGCCGATCCGCAGATTGAAGCGGTCTACAATCCGCTGCCGAATCAATTGCACGTTCCCTGGTCGATCAAGGCTGCCGAAGCAGGAAAACATGTGCTGTGCGAGAAGCCGATCAGCATCACAGTAGCCGAAGCCAAAAAACTACTGCAAGTGCAACAGCGCACCGGAGTGACGATCGGCGAAGCCTTTATGGTGCGCACCCATCCACAGTGGATACGTGCACGGGAGTTGGTTCAGTCCGGACACATTGGTGCTTTGCGTTCGATTCAGGGTTTCTTCAGCTACTTCAATACCGATCCCAGTAACATCCGCAACCAGCCTGAATGCGGGGGCGGAGGTTTGATGGACATAGGCTGCTACCCCATAAACACCGCACGATTCCTGTTTGCCGAAGAGCCTTTGCGGGTTTCAGGCGTGGTGGAGAACGACCCCAATTTCAAGTGTGACCGGTTGACCTCAGCCATCCTCGAATTCCCTTCCGGGCAGGCGGGGTTTACCTGCAGCACACAGCTTGTTCCCTACCAGCGAATGCAATTGTTGGGAACCAAGGGCCGGATCGAGATTGAAATTCCCTTTAACGCGCCCAATGATCGGCCTTGCCGGATTTTCATCGACGATGGTCGCGACTTGTTCGGGAGCGGCATCACCCAGGAGACATTCCCCGTCTGCGACCAGTACACGATCCAGGGCGATGTCTTTTCCAGAGCCCTGCGCGAAGGTACCGCGGTGCCGGTTCCCCTTACCGATGCGATTAAAAATATGGCCGTGATCGAGGCTGTTTTTCGTTCCGCGAAATCGCGAACATGGGAGACGCCGGAGGGGTAAGCTATCTGTAACAGTAATTGATTTGCTTTAGTGATGCTGCCGGCGCTGCGGCAATTAACGGTCTTGGGGATCGTCGTCGCCGTCTTCGGAGGCTTCATCCCAGGGTTCGGAATCGCCTATTTCCCGCTCCAGGTCTTCGGCGTCGAGCGGAGGCTTATCGAGTTCTTCGCGGGCGGGCGCCGGCGGCCATGCTTCTCGATCATTCACGACAAATGTGAGCGTACCACAGCCCCGGAGGCGATACTGGCTGTATGAAACTGCTGAATTTCCTGGTCGAGAGCTTTGTCAACGCCTTTGGGATCACCAAGCCGAGGCCGGAACAGGAGCGCACGGTTGCGTTGGCCCTGGGCGGGTTTCTGCTGGCGTTTTTTACGGTGCTGATCTGCCTGATCGGCTGGATGTTATTCGGCGTCAAGCGCTAAGGGACGATACCCGGAGGACTGGATAGCCCAGGTCTCGCCTTTGAGACCCGGGTTTATACCGCAGCCTTATGCTTTGACGTTATTAACCGCCATCGGCTCGGAAGCCGACGCAGTGCCCGCTGGTACGGTGCCGGCAGCCTTTTTGTGCAGCTGATGATGCAGGCAGTAGAGCGCCAGTTCCAGGCGATCGGAAACGCCGAGCTTGTCATAGACCTTGCGCAGATAGTTCTTGATGACCTGCTCGGTGGTACCAAGCTGGTAGGCAATTTCCTTGTTGCGCTTGCCCTGGGTGATGCAGGTGATGATGGCCAGCTCTTTCGGGGAAAGACGCGGCTGGGTTCGAGGGCTGGTCAGCGCAGTCGCCTGCGAACGATAGGCCTCAATGACCCAGTTGATCGACTGGTTGTCGATCCAGGTTTCCCCGGCTGCGATCTTGCGCACGCATTTGACCAACAGGTCAGGCGAGATGGACCGGGGAATGATGCCCCGGACACCGCGGCGGTAAAGCTCGACCGTGTTGGACTCATCGTTCTGTGCTGACTGGACGATGATTTTCAGCTGTGGTGCTCGACGCACCAGCTCGGGAATCGCATCGACCGTGCCCGCGATCAAATTGCCTTCGAGCAGGATCATATCGGTGGGAAAGCGCTGGATGGCCCCGTGGAGACCGGCCAGGGTATCGACCTGGGCGACCACGCGGATATCATCTTCGAGTGCAAAGATCTTCCGGATACCTACCCGGTAGATCGCCTGCGAATCAGCAAGAACGATTCTTATCGCAGCGTTGTCTGCACCCTCATCGGGTTCGTAAGCGCCGTCAGGGTTACCGGCTTCGGGAAAATCAGGTTTGGCAGATACCATAGGTTCAGAGACCAAAAATAGCTTCAATTAAAAAAACAGCTTCAATGACTGAAATGATATTTGTCGATGACCGCTGCGACATGCGTCGTCTTTACATCTGGTCTTACATCTGGAGTGCAGCGTACCACGCGACCCGTGCAGTGCAATACAACATCGGTGGGGGTTCCCATCGCCTCTGCGGGCATCTTGATGGTGAAACTCACAATACTGCCGACCACTAAAGTTGTGGCAAGCTCGAACAGGACGCCGTTAGCAGAAATATTTTCCGTAACCGCCGGAAGGTCTCCTGTTTCCGTGCAAATAGTAATCGGAACGCACAAGGGAAAGCGAACCGCAGCGCGAAGTTCGATAGGACGTTCTGTTGCAACCGCGGTAGATATATCCATGTGCTGATCATAATCACAACCTGAAGGAACCGGAATCCCCTAAAATAGTCAGCTTTTAAGGTCAACAGTACCAAAGTTCTACGACCTAGTGCCTTCAGTTTTAACTATTTCCGGTCATTCTGCGCCGAGAGCCCTTACAGGCCCTGCCGGAACCCTGCTGCCGACCCCAGTTCGCGTTACCTGTGTCCCGCCGTATATACTAAGTAATAATCACATAAAAGTTGTAGCGGTCAGGCATCTTCAAAGGTAACATCTGCATACGCGCTACCTGCGCCCAGGAAAAACCAATGAAAATGAACCTGATTCGTGCCTTGACTGTAGCTGGTTTGCTGGCTATGTCCGCCTCTGCGCACGCAATGGTCTGGTGGAATCTTATTGGTTGGGCCAAGTAATATCTAAATTGAGCCTTTTGGGCATCAATTAGCGATCTGGCGTTTGCGAACGGTCGCGCTAGAGGCTATTCTGCATCTATCAAGGTGCAATATGAGCTTGCAAGCGCTTTATGCGGCATTTGATCTCTTGTTCGTCTTGGGAGAGATCAGCTTGTTGGTCGTGCTCGTAGTGCGCCGTCAGTTCAAGCTCTTCCCTGTCTTCACCCTTTACGTTGCCTTCAGCGTGCTAAACGACATAGGCATAGGCGCGCTCATGGTGGGCTTTTCCCATCATGCCGCGCAGTCTGTCGCCTTCGCTCTGTTGCCTCTGGAGTATTTGATCGATCTGGCCGTTCTTCTCGAAATCGCCTGGCATGTTCTGCGCCCGGTCCATACCTCCCTCCCTTCCGGAAGCATCCGCTTGTTTGTTACAGCGGTGGCACTGTCTCTGGCTGGCGGGGTTGTGCTTGCCTACCATTTCGGCAACACCGGCGACAAAATGCAGGACATCAAGGTCCCCCTCGATCTCACGGTTGGTTTCCTTCGCATGCTCATCTTTGTGGCGACCGCCGCCTTCGCCCAGTTGTTGGGCATCGGCTGGCGAAATAAGGTTTTGCAGATAGCCACCGGCCTCTCTTTCTATAGCGCTGTTGACCTTATTGTGAGCCTGGTTGGACGTTACTCCGGCGACTCTGCGGGTCTGGAGTCCGTCCGTGTGGTAGCCGCTACCCTCGAAATGGGCTTTTTCGTGTGGGTGTTTACAACTAAAGAGGTACGGCGGCGTGAATTCAGTCCACAAATGGAGCAATTTTTGGTTACACTTGCTGGACGGGCGAGGCACGCGCGTACTGCGCTTGTCCGGATGCAGGTGAAATAAACACATGCTCCTACCACTGATTCAGGTAATCCTTACTGCCCTACTGATTAGCTACGCCGCATTCTGGCGCCGGCAACAGGCCAAACGCCGCGCTAAGAGCTGGAACGGTATTATCAGCCAGCTGCGTGGCAATGACTGGGGTATCGAAGAAATCAGCGAGCGCTTTCTTTACAAGAGCGAAGTTCAAGTCACCACCAAAGACGTTTGGCAGCGCATCCATGGCTGCCAGGGTCTGTGGGCGATGTATAAAAATTCCCCGGTCCTGGTTCAGTTGGCAGACTACGCTGCGGAGCACGGTCAAGGCGTCGATTTGGAAATGCTGGAAGGTCTGCGCAGCGACGCTTTCCAGATTCGTCTTTGTGTGCTACTGGCACTCGGACAGTATGTGTTTTCCGCTTCCTCCGTTGGAGCAGCGGTGAATGCGCACCGCGCGGTCGCGACTTACAGCGCCATGCTGGTACGGCTCACAGCCTTCATCCAGGAGTACTCAACACCGCTGTTTCCCAGTTACCTCGACGCGGTCGCTTAGCACCCTTCCCGGGGTTACCGACTTGCGCAATGCGCTCGATCCGGCGATACTTGATCGTTGGGATCTGTGCGCGATCTGTGTTTTTTGCCCGCGCTTCTTTATCCCCAAACCCACCCGGATTTGACCCCTGTCAGGGAAGAAGATCTGAAAGGAATTACGCCTGTGTTGATGATTCGTCTGGCTCGCTTCGGTGCACGGAAGCAGCCGTATTATCGTGTGGTTGTTATTGAAAAGGACCGCGCCCGCAATGGCCGGTCGATTGAGGTCGTAGGCACGTACAATCCCCGCACCAATCCCGCTACCGTCGATCTGAAGCGGGAGCGGATCGAGCACTGGACCAGTAAGGGAGCGCAACTTTCCGAACGCGTGGCCAAACTGCTGGCGGCTCATACCCCGGCGACAGCCGCCGCGTAATATCCGCAAAAACACTCTGGACACAACCACAGAGAAAGCGGTCTAATGCTCGGTCATGAAGACACTCGAGCCATCGCCTGTTTGTGAATCGCATCAGGCTGGCAGTAGATTGCTGAGACAATCCTGCAGTGGTTAGGTCTCTGAGGCCGGTGTGATGATGCAAGAACTGAATCACGACGATATGCAACAGCTAGTTACAGAGATAGCCAAAGCTCTGGTTGACGATCCGCAAGCAGTCGAAGTACAGGCTGTGGCCAGAGATGAGAACACTGTGCTGCGTCTGCGTGTGGCCTCCGCGGATGTGGGCAAGGTGATCGGCAAACAAGGCCGAACGGCGCGCTCCATGCGTACCATCCTGAGCGCGGTGAGCATGAAGCTTCACCATCGCTACACGCTGGATATTCTGGAAGAGGATGAGGCCGGAAGACCGGCTGATTCCTAACGCCGGCCTGTTTTCCTTCGTCCCTATCTTTCGTCTCCCGGTGTGCCCAAGGTGACAGCGTCGCTCGAAGACTGGGTTCTTCTGGCTCACATCGTGCGCCCGCAGGGCCGTAACGGTGAAGTGCTGGCTGATCTCTTTACCGATTTCCCGCAGCATTTCGCTCAGCGCAAGCGGCTCTGTCTTCGTCCTCCTGCGGGGAGTTCACGCGAAGCCATGCGAGAAGCCAAGGTGGATTCCCACTGGCTCCATAAAGGTCGGGTGGTGCTGAAGTTTTGCCAGGTGGATTCGATTGCCGATGCGGAAAAGCTGCGCGGCTTCGATGTAGTTGTTCCGCGCGAGGAACGCATCCCGCTCGAGGGCGATGCCGTCTACGTGAGCGATCTGCTGGGCATGAAGGTAATCGATGTCAGCGGTGGTGGAGCGGTGGATGCAGGTGAGATCACGGATGTGGAGCCGGAAGGCGCGGGCCCGGCATTGCTGGTGGTACGCAGCCCGGCGGGGCAGGAAGTACTGATTCCCTTTGTGCGCGCCTACCTGAGGAAGATGGATATCGAAGGCAAGCGGTTGGAAATGGATCTGCCTCGTGGACTGCTCGATCTGCAGGCTCGCAGTGCAGAGGACGCGGAATAGCGGCCATGCAATTCGACATCATTACCATCTTTCCCGGATTTTTTGCCGGCATCTTTGAGCATGGAGTGGTCAAGCGAGCCATCCAGGCCGGCTTGCTGCAGGTTGCCGTGCACGATCTGCGGCAATTCACGCACGACCGGCATCGTACGGTGGACGACCGGCCTTTTGGCGGCGGCGAGGGCATGGTGCTGAAGCCGGAACCACTGGCCGAGGCGGTGGAACATCTGCAGGTTGCGCCCCGGGCGGAGCGGGCGGGGCCGTCCGGGCAAGGGGAAACGGTGATATTGCTCTCGGCGCAGGGGCGCCGATTCTCTCAGAACGTGGCCCGCGAGCTGGCACAGGCGCGGCGCGTGGTTCTGCTGTGCGGGCGTTACGAGGGAGTGGACGAGCGTGTGAGCGAACTGGTTGCCGACCAGGAGCTGTCGATTGGAGACTACGTGCTGTCCGGGGGTGAATTAGGTGCTGCGGTGATCCTGGACGCCACCATGCGCCTGCTGCCCGGGGTGCTGGGCAACGACGCATCTTCAGACTACGAAAGCTTTGAGAGGGGCTCAGGGCAATCGGCTGGTACGGGGGCTGGGGGACTGCTGGATCATCCCCAATACACCCGTCCAGCGGAGTTTCGCGGGCTGGCGGTGCCGGAAGTGCTGAGCGGTGGCAACCATGAGCAGATCCGCAGATGGCGGCGCGAGCAGGCTTTGAGGAAGACCCTGCGCAACCGGCCAGATTTGCTGCAGACTGCAGAATTGAGCCCGGAAGAGCGGAGCTTTCTGCGCTCGCTCGAGGTACAAAGCAAAGATTCCGTGTAAACTAAGAACTTCGACCTAAGGAAGCAATCATGTCTATTCATCCAGTTATGCAGCGTCTGGCCGACAAGCTTCGGCGCACTGACCTGCCCGAGTTCGTGCCCGGCGATACGGTACGGGTGCAAGTCAAGATCAAAGAAGGCGACAAGGAACGCCTGCAGGCGTTTGAGGGCATCGTGATTGCCCTCAAGAACGGCGCGCAAGGCAGCTTCACGGTGCGCAAGATGAGCTTCGGCCAGGGTGTCGAACGTATTTTCCCTTTCAACTCCAAGGTGGTTGACAAGGTTGAGAAGGTTCGGTCGGCACGGGTGCGGCGCTCCAAGTTGTTTTACCTGCGCGGCCTGCGCGGCAAGGCAGCTCGCCTGAAAGAAGTAGAACGCAAATAGGATTGGCCTAAGATAGCGCCCCGGGTAGGTATCCCCTCCCGGGGCGTTTCTTTTTGTGCCGGGGTTGTTTGAATTTGACCCGCTTTTCCCACATCCCGCTATCCGCGACCAAAAGTTGATTTGATCTACACTCGATTTTGGTGATGGAAGAATCTGTGCAGAGTAGAAGTGAAGGCGCTCTGATTGAGCCGGAAGCGCTGGAGCGTGAGCTTTCCCCGTCGGCGCGCAAGATGCGGATGCTCAAGTCGCTGGTGTGCGGGAACCGTTATGAAAAGGCGGCACGCGCAAGCGGCGCCAAAGTGGTAGCCGGGGTGGACGAGGTTGGCCGGGGCGCGCTGTTCGGTCCAGTGGTGGCAGCGGCGGTAATTCTCCCCGAAGGCTGTCGCATTCCAGGGCTACGCGACTCCAAACAACTCATCCGCGAAGAGCGCGAGCGCCTTGGACGCATTGTGGAACGCCGGGCACTGGCGATTGCGATTGAAGAAGTCGATGCGGAAACCATCGATCGGATTAACATCTACCAGGCAACACGGATGGCCATGGCGGCTGCGGTGTGCCGTCTGTCAATGAGGCCGGATCATTTGTTGGTGGATGCTCTGCGGCTTGATTTAGCTTGTGCGCAGACCAGCATTATCTACGGCGATTCTCTGAGTATCTCGATCGCCGCAGCTTCGGTGCTGGCCAAGGTCTACCGGGATAATCGCATGCGCCAACTGGATCGTGATTACCCGGTCTATGGTCTGGCATCTCATAAGGGCTACAGCACACCCGAGCACAAGCAGGCTCTCTTAGCGCACGGGCCGACCCCACTGCATCGCAGAAGCTTTCGCCCGGTAGCCGAAAATTGCCTTCCTTGGGACTGACCAACTTGCCTCTTCGACTGATGTGTTTCACAGCCCACCCGGATGATGAGTGTGGAGCTTTTGGCGGCGCCTTGATGGTGGCTCACCAACGTGGCGTCGAAACCAGCGTGGTCTGCCTCACGGAAGGCCGTGCGGGATCGCATCGGGGCAATGCCCGCAACGACGACGAGTTCGCCAGTTTGCGGCGACAGGAGTTCGCCGCGGCGTTGCGCGTGTTGAACGTTGACCATGGTGAGGTGCTGAACTATCCCGATGGCGGCCTGGTGCGCCAGGACTTTACCGAGGTCACCACGGTTTTGGTTGCGCACATACGGCGCTTTCGGCCACACGTGGTGCTGACTTTTGGTGGCGATGGAAACGTCAATCTTCATCCAGACCACACCATGGCTTGTTTCTTTGCTACGGCTGCCTTTCACTGGGCAGGGCGCAACAACTTTGCCCCGGAACAGATTGCCCAGGGTCTGCTTCCCTACCGTGCGCAAAAGCTGTACTACGGGGCGGCTCCTTTTCTGGCCCATTCAGACGCGGAAGAAGGGCGGAGAATCACCCTCATGCCGGCCTCGTTGGTATTGAGATTAGGCGGCTTGCAAGCGAAGAAACTCGAAGCCTTCATGCAGCATACGACCCAGGCGGGAATGTTCGCCAAGGTGAAGGCGGCCTTTGATGAGACGGCCGGCGAGGAAAAATACCTGCTGGCGGCCGCGCGGGGGATCCGCTCCACGCCGCTCGAGCCTGACATGTTCGCCGGGATCGAAGAATAGGCTCTAAGAGCCAGGGCAAACTCTATTTCCCCGCGTATTTCCAATCGAAACTCAAACTGTGACCTCTAATTTGAGTGGGTGGCCCTCAAAAGCGAGACCTGGCCACCCACTCGATAATTCGTCCGCGCCATTTCATCTTCTTAGGTTGGCCGCACGCCCATCGACGTTCCCAGCACTTTGGCGCATCCACCAGACGACGCGCGACAGCAGGAGCACGGTCAGGACCAGGGTGATCGTGATGGGAGTCCGAACTCCGCTCTTGACGATCCACCAGTAATGAGTCACGCCGAGGATGGCCGAGACATACGCTAACCGATGCAGGGCCTGCCAGCGCTTTCCCCCAAGTGTGCGGATCGACCAGTTCGTGGAAGTGGCAGCCAGTGGAAGCAAAAGCACCCACGCTGCCATACCCGCCATGATGTAGCGACGTTTGCCAAGGTCATCTGCCATCGCAGCAACACTGAAACCGGAATAAAGCCAGAGCCAGGTAAGCAGATGCAGGCAGCCATAAAAGAAAGCGAACAGGCCCAGTAAGCGGCGAAAACGCACGAACCAGGAAAGCCGTGGGGAGAGCCGGCGCAACGGGGTGATGGCCAGGGAGATGACCAGAAGCCGCAACGTGGCAAAGCCGGTGGCATGTGTCACCGTGGCCGTCGGGTCAGGCCCCAGATTGTTTGTAAATCCGTGGTAAACCAGTTTTGCCAGGGGCGCCAGGCAGACGAGCCAGACCGCGACTTTCAGAGCAACGATGGATCGTTTGTTCATTCCCTAGAAGTACTTTTTCAGATCCATGCCGTTGTAGAGACTGGCAACCTGATCGCCATAGCCGTTGAACATGAGCGTGGGTTGGCGTTGCTGGAAGATTGAGGCGCCGATGCGGCGCTCCGTCTTCTGGCTCCAACGAGGGTGGTCAACGTTGGGGTTGACGTTGGAATAGAAACCGTATTCCCGGGGCGCCATGTCGTTCCATGCGGTGGGCGGCTGATCCGAGGTGAAGTGAATCTTCACGATTGACTTGGCGGATTTGAAACCATACTTCCACGGGATCACGACACGCACCGGGGCGCCATCCTGGTTGGGCAGCATTTCGCCGTACAACCCAAACGTAAGCAGAGTGAGAGGATGCATGGCTTCATCCATGCGCAGGCCTTCGGAATAGGGCCAGTTCAGGTTGATCTGAGATAGCCCGGGCATGATGGCCGAGTCCTCATAGGACAGAAATTGAACATATTTCGCTTTGGGCAGAGGCTCGGCCCAATTGATCAACTCTGAGAGCGAATAGCCGGCCCATGGGATCACCATGCTCCAGGCTTCGACACAGCGGTGGCGATAAACGCGCTCCTCGATGGGCTTGAAACTTAGCAACTCCTCAATGGTGACGGTTTTCTTCTGCTTCACCAGGCCGTCCACGGTGATTTTCCATGGGCGGGTTTTCATCTTTCCAGCGTTATGCGAGGGATTGTCTTTTTCCACCCCGAATTCGTAGAAATTGTTGTAGGTGGTGATGTCTTTGTAGGAGGTGGGCGTCAGCCCGGGAGTGGAGAGCGGGCTCTTGACCGTCTCCAGTTTGGTCGCGTCGGCGGCTGCGCGACGAGGTTCGAGCATCCCGGCAATTCCCAGCGCTGCGGCGCCGGCCATGAACGCGCGGCGATTGAGGTAGTCGCTCTTGGGTGTGATTTCAGAAGAAGGAATATCGTTCGATTTTCGTATGAGCATAGATCCCATAAGTTTCCATTGCGTAGGACGTTTGTGTCCGTCGTTAGGTTACGCCCTGCCGGACGACTGTCGTAGGCTTTACATAGGTAGAGCGCCCGGGGGAGATCCATGGATGGCACGCTGTGAAACGTTGAGCGGAATGGACAGACAGAGGTTGTACCAGGCAGCGGAGATGCTGTTGGAAGCGCGGCGAACGCTGCAACCAATAGATGAATTGCCGCCCGGCTTGCGCCCGAAGACCCTGGAAGAGGCTTACTTCATTCAGGACGTGATGCTCCAGGCGCTGGGGAAGGCAGGCGGCTGGAAGGTCGGCGCCCCTGCCCCGGACGCAACGCCGGTGTACGCGCCAATGCCCACCATTGGCTTTGCAACCAGCGGGGAGCGGATTGCCAAGCAATTCCGCAGGATGCGCGGGGTGGAGGCCGAGATTGCCTTTCTGCTGGGGAAGGATCTGCCTCCGCGCGCTGCTCCATACTCACGGGAGGAACTGGTGAATGCGATCGCCAGCTGTCACCCGGCGATTGAGCTGCTGGAATCGGCTCTGCTGGACCCGGAAACGGCGGATCGGCTCACGGCGATTGCGGATCTGCAGTCCAATGGCGGTTTCGTTGCCGGGCCGCCCGTATCCGGCTGGAAAGAATTCAACTTTGAAAGCGAAAGCGCGCAGATGCATGTGGATGGCTTCGTGCGCGTGGAAAACGGAAAAACGCCGCCGGAGCGGATCTGCTGCGACTGGTTTTGTGGTTGGCCAACGAAGCGCAAAGCCGCACCGGCGGTTTGTTCGCCGGGCAATGGATCACAACCGGAAGCTGGACGGGCAAGATCCTGGCTGACAGCGGCTCGGTTGCGCTGGCTCGCTTCCCTCAATTGGGAGAGGTCACCGTTCGTTTCGATTGAGCTCCTTTTCGACTGAGCCCGGTTGGTTGATCCCGGTATCTCGTCTCATGCGCGAGCCCTGACTTTTCCCCCGCGAGCATCCCATGGTGTACCAACGCCTGGCTGTCCCGCTTTCGGGGTACTTGTCACGATCTTCCCTACCCTCGTAGCGCGACCTACTCAAAACAAAGGTCTTGGCGCTCCCGTTTCTTCTGTTTTTCACGGCAAATTCTTCAGATGTTCACAGGCAGCTGCGAATCTCACAGGAGCGAAAAGGGCCCCCCGAGCGCTCTGGTTCCCCGTCGAATCACGCGCGTGCGCTTGTACCAGACTTTTCCTGCATCGTGGTTGCACTGCGATTTAACAGCAAAGAGAGGCCAAATGAAGATCCAACTGAAGACGCTGGCGACGCTGGCGCTTGTCTCGGCATTGTCTGCCGGGCTGGCACAGACAACAGCGTCCGGTACAACGAGTCCTACTACGACCCATAAACGCACCACCAAGAAGCCTCCAGTCCCCAAAAAGCCTTCTGTGGAGAGCCAGATTGAATCGTTGCGGCAGGACATGAATTCGCAGATTCAACAGTTGAAGCAACAGCTGAGCGATCGCGACCAGCAGTTGCAGCAGGCTCAGCAGGCAGCGGCGGCAGCCCAGGCGGCAGCCACCCAGGCGCAGCAACAGGCAGCGCAACAGTCGGCGGCCCTGACCGAGAATACGCAGGCGGTTAGCAATCTGCAGGGTGCGGTTACCGACCTGAAGACCAACAGCACCTCGCTGGCCACCACCATCCAGGACCAGCAGGCCAAGGTGGAAAAGCAGATCGAGCATCCCGACGCGATTCACTTAAAGGGCGTCACGACTCTCACCCGACCGGAGAGCTATCTGGCGGGTGAAACAGTGTATCGCACTCACGCCACCGGCGGCGACATTCCCACCCCCTTCAGCTCCCTGCCGTACGAGCATGCGGATGCCTACGCCCTCAGCGAGTTCTACGGCACCGCGCGCCAGTCGCGCGTCGCTCTGATGGCCGAAGGGAAGACTGGCTCGGCGACCCTCCGCGGCTACTATGAGGCGGACTGGCTGGGCACAGGCGTCACCTCGAACAACAACGAGAGCAACAGCTATGTCTTCCGCGAACGCGTGCTGTGGGCTCAAGTAGCGCTCAACAATGGGTGGGCTTTCACCGGTGGCCAGCTTTGGTCCCTGGCGACGGAAGACAAGAAGGGCCTTTCCAACCTCTCCGGCGACATTCTCACCCCGCTGACCATAGACCCGAACTACGTGCCGGGCTTTGTTTGGGAGCGCCAGTACGGCTTCCGGGTTACCAAGACGATGCCGCACGTGGCCTTCGGCATCGCAGCCGAGAATCCCCAACTGCTCTACACCGCCACGCTGGCCGGCAACACTCCCTACGCCGTCCTTGGCAGCACCGGTACGAACGGTGGACTCTACAACTCCGCCATCAGCACCTGCTCGCCCTCGACCAGCATCGTGAACTACACCAACGAAGTGAATGGCGGCATCAACACCTATCTGCCGGTCTATAAGACGGTCAACGCCTGCACCAACATCAACAACTACTCCTTCAACGTCATGCCAGACATCATCGTCAAAGCGGCCTTCGATCCCAGTTTTGGCCACTATGAAATCTTTGGCATCGGACGTTACGCTCACGAGACCGTTTATCCCGGCGAAACCACCAACGGCCAACTTTACGGCGGCTTGAAGGACATCGTCACTGGAGCCACGGTCGCCCCGGCGCTCAGCACGGCCGGCAGCTACAACAACAACATCGCCCTGGGCGGCTTGGGCGCGAGCGGTCGCGCTACGCTGGCCAGAAGTGTTCACTGTGGGTCTCAAGGGTCTCTACGGACCGGGTGTCGGCCGCTATGGCGACACCACGCTCTCCGACGTTACTTCCGCGAGCTAGCGGTGAATTCTCGCCTCTGCACAACCTCTCCGCCCTGGGCACGGTCGAGATTGCCGCCACTCCCCGCCTCGTCGTCTACCTGAACTACGGTGGGGACTACGCCGGCCGCAACTCCTGGGGTCGGCACTACACTGGGCGCGCCCACGGCAACGAAGAATCCCACCACCGGCGTTTGGGGCGGTCACTGGTCTGCGCCGGCCGTTGCGCCAGTCGGCTACGGCTCTTACCTACCTCAACAACTCCTCCTGCCTCACCAATGCCGCTCCCGGCTACAACGGGAGTTCCACCGGGTTCTACCCCGGCGGAAGCTGCGGCGCCCAGACCAAAGACGTCCAGGAAGCCACCTTCGGCTACTGGTACGACTTCTACAAGGGTGACTATGGCCGCGTGCGGCTGGGCATGCAGTACGCTTACGCCCTCCGCCAAAGCTGGACGGGCGCACCGGTTTCCGGTTCCGGCATCAATGGCGGCGTCGGCACCAAAGGCATAGACAACATGTTCTGGACTTCCTTCCGCTATTACCTGCCGTAGTCAACCACCATAGATCCAGGGGGCGCCCAAACCGGGTGCCTCTTTTTTTTGCTTTGCGTTCAGATCCTTCCGCGGGACCGATCATCCATAGTGAGCGGACTGTCTTACACTCAACTGGAGGCGCCCCATGCCAAAGCCCATCGTCGGTCTCCATCACGTAACAGCGATTGCTTCGGATCCGCAGCGAAATCTTGACTTCTACACGGAAGTCCTGGGGCTTCGTTTCGTCAAGCGCACCATCAACTTTGATGATCCGGGAACGTACCATTTTTACTTTGGCGACGACGTTGGTTCACCGGGAACGATCCTTACCTTCTTTCCCTGGCCGCGGGCCTCGCGCGGCAGCATAGGCGTTGGAGAGACCTGTGCCACAGCCTTCAGTGTTCCGCATGCCTCGCTGGGGTTTTGGGAAAAGCGTCTCCTGAGTGCCGGGGTTCCCGTGGAGCGTACCGGGGAGCGGTTCCAGGAAGAGGTGCTCAGCTTTGGGGATCCTGACGGCATGCGCCTGGAGATTGTCGGCCACCATGACGCGGGTGAGGCCAAGGCTCCGCGCACCAGCGACATTTCGCCCGAACACGCGATTCGCGGCTTCTTTGGCGTGACGCTGTGTGAGGGCGGCTACGAGAAGACCGTAGGCGTGCTGGCCACCATGGGTTTCCGCAAGATTGGCGAACACGGAACCCGCTTTCGCTTTGCCGCAGAGGGCAGTGCGCTGGGCAATCACATTGATGTGCTGGTTCAACCTCAACTCGTCTATGGCCGTATGGGCGCGGGCAGCGTTCACCACATTGCATTTCGTGCCGCCGACGATGCCTCGCAACTGGAGTGGCGCGAAGTGCTGGTGGCGAGTTCACTCGATGTGACACCGGTGCTTGACCGCACCTACTTCCACTCCATTTACTTCCGCGAGCCGGGCGGTGTGTTGTTCGAGCTGGCGACCGATCCGCCGGGCTTTGCCCTGGATGAGCCTGTCACTTCGCTGGGTGAGGCCCTCAAGTTGCCACCGTGGCTGGAGCCGCAGCGCGCCCGTGTGGAACGCCTGCTTCCTCCGATTGCGCTGCCCACACGCAAATAAGAAAGAGAGAAGCCGGTGAACGACCCCCATCGCGATCAGCCTGTCCGCACTCTCGGCGCGAGGCTCGAGCAGGCAGCCGCGGCCGTCATTCTGCTGCATGGGCGGGGTGCCTCGGCAGAAGACATACTCGGGCTGGCAACGGAGATGTACGATGAGCGCGTTGCCTATCTCGCCCCACAGGCTGCCGATCATCGCTGGTATCCTCTCTCCTTCCTGGCGCCCATCAAGGACAACGAGCCGTGGCTGTCGTCGGCATTGGCGAAAGTGGGTTCGATTGTGAAACAGGCAGTCGACGCCGGCGTATCGCTGGAGCGCATCTTTATTTGCGGCTTCTCCCAGGGTGGTTGCCTGTCGGCGGAGTTCGCGGCCAGAAATCCTGCGCGGTATGGGGGTGTTATTTCCTTTACCGGGGGACTGATCGGGCCACCGGATGCAGACCTGCACCATCCCGGCAGCTTTGCCGGCATGCCGGCGCTGTTCAGTTCCGGGGATCCCGATCCGCACGTGCCCTGGAGCCGGGTGGTGGCATCGGCAGAGCAGTTCCGTGCCATGGGCGCTGAAGTACAACAGCAGCGCTATCCGGGTCGCCCTCACACCGTGCTGCCGCAGGAGATCAAAGCCGCGCGGGAGCTTCTCTTCCGTTCTCTGAACTGAATTCCGTCGGGAAATTTCTCCTATCCACGAATTGGCTGAGGAATAGGAGAAACTATCGTTCATGGCCAAGCCTGCACTCTCCTTGCTCTTGTTCCTTCTCGCCCCTACCTGCGTTATCGCCTGGTCGCAAACCGGCGCATTGCCCGACGTGACCGCCGGCGCAGGCACAGCACGCCATGGTCGTGAGCATTCATCACCTGGCCAGCGATGCAGGGTTGAAGATGCTGCAAGCGGGAGGGAATGCAGTCGACGCCGCTGTCGCTACGGGCTTTGCCCTGGCTGTGGTTTACCCCGACGCGGGCAATCTGGGCGGCGGCGGCTTTATGATGCTGCGGCTTGCCAAGGGTGAGTCCCACTTCCTTGACTTCCGCGAGGAGGCGCCGCTGCGAGCGAGTGCGAACATGTATCTCGACAGCAATGGCAAGGTCATTCCTGAGGCCTCCACCGTCGGATATTTGTCGGTGGGCGTTCCGGGCACAGTGGCGGGCTTGGTTGAGGCGGAGAGGCGATTTGGCAAGCTCTCCCTTGCCCAGGTAATGGCTCCGGCGATCGAGTTTGCGGAGAAAGGCTACGTCCTCAGTGCCGAAGAGGCAGCCATGCTCCACGATCCCGTGCTTTCCCGGTTCACGGAATCGCGGCGCATTTTCCAACGCGGTGGAAACTTCTATCAAGCTGGAGAGGTCTTCCGGCAGCCAGACCTGGCGCGCACACTCACCCGCATCAAGCAGGACCCGGGGAGTTTCTACCACGGCGCTCTGGCCGGCGAGCTGGCCCGTGCTATCGAAAAACGTGGCGGACTGGTGAGCGAAAAAGACCTGGCTATTTACCAGGTAAAAGATCGCCAGCCTCTGACCGGCACCTATCGTCAGTACGAGATTCTTGCTCCGCCTCCGCCATCGTCAGGAGGCATTGCGCTGCTCGAAACTCTCAATATTCTGGAAGGCTTTGATCTGGCTAGCCTGGGCGACCGGACGCCAGCCTCCATGCACCTGATCCTTGAGGCTTTCCGGCGCGCCTTCTACGATCGCACTTCCTTCCTGGGCGATCCTGATTTTCAGTCTGTGCCCACCAGGCAGCTGATCGATAAGGACTACGCCGCTGCCTGGCGGAAGAGCATCAATAAGGCGGCCACTCCCTCCAGTGCGCTCGTCCGGCCGGCGGGCTACGTTCCCGCTGAGTCGAAGCAAACGACTCACTATTCCGTGCTCGACCAGGCAGGAAATGCAGTGTCTGTTACATATACGCTGAACAATTCATTCGGGTCCGGTGCCACCGCGGAAGGGCTGGGGATCCTGCTCAACGACGAGATGGATGACTTTACTTCCAAGGTCGGCGAGCCGAATATGTTCGGACTGATGCAGGGTTCGGCGAATGCAATCGCTCCAAGGAAGCGTCCTTTGTCAAGCATGACGCCCATCATCGTCCTTGAGGATCATAAAGTTCGCTTTCTCATCGGGTCTCCGGGTGGCCCTCGCATCATCACCACGGTGGCCAATATTTTCCTGAGTGCAACGGATGGCGGGTTGAATATCCAGCGCGCGGTCGATGCTCCGCGGTTTCACCAGCAATACTTGCCTGATGTCGTTTTTGTAGAGCCGGGGTTTCCGGCGAACACCCTGCAGGCTCTCCGGGGCATGGGTTACACCATCCAGGGTGGAGACGGTGAAGATCATCACTGGAGCGATGGGGAATGCATCGCGGTGGATCCGAAGACGGGGATGATCGAAGGCGGCCAGGATAAGCGCCACACCTTTGGAAAAGCCGCGGGATATTAACCGCAGTGTCGATGGGCCTGCGGCCCACGGAGCGCACGAACAATTAAGTGGGTGGCCAGATCTGCATTTTGTTCGACAGAGCGCCCGTGGGTCAGGTCTCAAAAGCGAGACCTGGGCCACCCACTCAGATTAGAGTAAAGGGCATGCAGATACACTTTGCATTTGGGAAGCATGGCCTCGACCTGACGTTGCCCGATGGGCCCAGGTACGAGGTGATTGAGAGCCGGTCCGCATCTGCTTTGCCGGACGTCAAGGCGGCGCTCGAGGCCGCGCTTGATCGGCCCATTGGTAGCAAGCCCTTAACGGCTTTGGCGGTGGGCAAGAAGACTGCGTCTATCTCGGTTTGCGATATCACCCGGCCTGCACCCAATTGGCTGACGCTGCCACCTCTTCTCCGCCGATTGCATGAGGCGGGTATCCCGGTCGAGGGCGTGACCATCCTGATCGCGACCGGACTGCACCGCGAAGCCACCGCAGACGAGATCCAGGCCATCCTCGGGCAGGAGATCGCGGCAAAGTATAGGGTGGTGAACCACGATGCCCGGGTGCTGGCCCAACATCGCCATCTGGGATCTACTCGGCGGGGCATCCCGGTCTATATCGATGAGCGGTTCATGGCGGCCGATCTACACATCACCTTAGGCTTCATCGAGCAGCACCTGATGCTGGGGTTTTCCGGCGGACGCAAGCTGGTGGCCCCCGGATTGGCAGCTCAGGAGACGATCAAGGTCATCCACTCGCCCAAATTCATGCGCGAACCCATGGCGACGGAGGGTTCGATCACTGACAATCCCCTCCATGCAGAGCTGCTGGAAATTGCCCGGATGGCGGGTCACGATTTCATGCTGGACGTAACCCTGACCCAGAGCCGGGAAATCTCCGGCATCTTTGCTGGCAATCCGGTGGAAGCGCATGCTGCCGGGGTCGAGTTCCTGCGCACCACATCGCTGGAACGGTTGACTGGGTTGGCAGATGCCGTCATCACCAGCGCGGCCGGCCATCCGCTCGACCTGACGCTCTACCAGACCATCAAGGGGCTGACGGCCGCGCAGCACATCGCCAAGCCTGGTGGGCGGATCCTGATCCTGGGCGAGTGCGCGGAGGGGGTGGGTTCGCCGGAATTTGCCGCCAAGGTCGCGAGCTTCTCCGATTACGACAGCTTTCTGGACGAGATCGGGAAGGCTGCAGTGGAAATCGACCAGTGGCAGCTGGAGAAGTTAGCGCTTGCGGGGCAGAAGTATGAGCTGTTCTTCTACCTGCCGGGGATCGCGAACGGCCAGCTCGGCGGGTTAGCCTCCCGTGCCTTCCCCAGTTGGAAGGCCGCTACGGCTGCGGTTCTTGAAGGACTGGCCCCCGGCGCCCGGGTGGCTCTGGTTCCCGAGGGTCCGTATGTGTATGCCCGCGTACCATCCGGCGAATACTCCGAAGTGCATCAATTATCATGAGAAGACGGCATGTTATGCGAAAGTGGCGAAATTGGCAGACGCACCAGACTTAGGATCTGGCGGGGCAACCCATGGGGGTTCGAGTCCCCCCTTTCGCACCAATCGATTCACGGGTAACCTCCCTCGAATTGCCGTTCATCACCCGCAACATCCAGGTCGCGTGTGGAAGAAGGTCCCTGCGCCCTCATGAGAATGAATAATCCTGAACGTCGTGTCGTGGTAACCGGGGTAGGTTTGGTCAGCCCAGTGGGAGTGGGGACGGACATCACATGGAAGGCCCTGCTGCAGGGGGAGTCGGGCATCGGCCCGATCACCCTCTTCGATGCCAAGGGTTTCAGTTGCCGCATTGCCGGCGAAGTCAAGGGTTTCGTCCCCGAAGATTTTATCGAGCGCAAAGAAATCAAGAAGATGGGCCGGTTTATCCAGTTTGCGCTGGCAGCCTCAGAGTTCGCGGTGGCGCAGGCCGAGCTGGACATGGCAAAGGAAGATGCGGGCAAAGTCGGCGTATACGTGGGCAGCGGCATCGGTGCTTTCGAAGTCATTGAGCGGGAGCACAGTAAGTTGCTCTCCGCGGGACCGAACCGGGTGTCGCCCTTCTTCATCACGGCGACGATTGCCAACCTGGCCGCCGGCCAGATTTCGATTCGCTATGGAGCGACCGGGCCCAACCTGACCTGCGCGACTGCTTGCACCACGGGTGCCCATGCGGTAGGCGAGTCGTTTCGTGTGATCCAGCGCGGCGACGCCGATGTAATGATCTGCGGAGGAAGCGAAGCTGCGGTCACCCCGCTCTCGGTCGCCGGCTTCGCATCGATGCGCGCTCTTTCCACCCGCAACGACGACCCGGGAACTGCTTCGCGGCCCTGGGACGCAGGCCGGGACGGGTTTGTAGTAGGGGAAGGCGCTGGGGTATTGATCCTGGAAGAATACGAGCATGCGGTCAAGCGTGGCGCTACGATTCTCTCCGAGCTCGTTGGCTACGCTGCGAATAGTGATGCCTACCACACCAATGCTCCTCCTGAGGATGGCCGCGGCGTGCGCCGGGTGATGCAGTTGGCTCTCAACGATGCCGGCGTCGAGCCTGGTGAGGTTAAGTATCTAAACGCGCATGCTACGTCCACTCCCCTGGGTGATCGAGCTGAGGCCAGGGCCATTTGCGAGACTTTTGGCGAATCGGCGAAAAGCCTGCTGGTGAGTTCGACCAAGTCGATGACCGGGCATCTGTTGGGTGGCGCCGGCAGTCTTGAGGCCGGAATCACGGTGCTGGCACTGAGGGACCAGGTGGCTCCGCCGATGACCAATCTGCAGGATGTCGATGAGGCTTGCTGCTTTCCCCTGGTAAGGGATAAAGGGCTGCCTACCGCGATGGAGTACGCGATGACCAACTCGTTCGGGTTCGGGGGAACGAATGCCTCGCTTATTTTCCGCCGCTACCAACAGGGTTGAGTGCAGAAAAGAACACCTTTCCGATGGAACGGACGACCACGCGGTTTCTTTTTCTGCACCGGACGAAATCGACTACTCTATAGCCCATGAGCCAAGAGACTTCTCAACCGAACGTCATTTTGAAGCGGATGACCGAGTACCGCGAAGGCTATGCCAATAGCGTTCAGGTGCAAAAGAGCGTGTGGGATTTCCGCCTCACTTTCGGCACCGCCTACCAGGAAACGGCAGAGGAAATTACCATCAACGCCTTTCAAACTGTGTATCTCAGCCCGCAACAGGCCAAGGCATTGTGCGGTTTGCTGGAACAGAACCTGCTGCAATATGAGCACACCTTTGGCCCCATCTCGCTCGAACCACGGCCCCCGGTCATGCCCCAAGGCCCAGTCCACTAAAAGCAGTTTCGGAGACTCGTGGCCGAACTTCCCGAACAGCCGACACAGTTCGACCGCCCGCTGCCGCTCAGGCTCATCTTCCCACTGCTGTTCGTGGGCGTCTACCTGTCGCACCTGACCCTGCTGCGCCTGCCCTACTACTGGGATGAGGCGGGCTACTATATCCCCGCTGCTTACGACTTCTTTCGCACCGGGGATGTGATTCCGTCGACCACCATGGCCAATGCGCATCCTCCACTTCCCTCCCTCTACCTGGCGTTGTGGTGGAAGTCGGGATTTACGCCGGCCGTTACCCGCACCGCCATGTGCCTGGTCACCGCAATTGCCCTCCTGGCCGTGTATCGGCTGGGCGTTTTGCTTAATGGCAAACAACGAGTGGCGGCTGCGACCACACTGCTCACCGCAATCTACCCGGTGTGGTTTGCCCAAAGTACGCTGGCGCATGCTGACATGTTTGCCGCCGCCGCCACCCTGTGGGGATTGGTCTTTATCTTTCCGGGCCGGCGCCGCCCGCCGGCCCTGTGGGCCGCCGCGGCCTGCTTCGCCGCAGCTGTTCTGGCAAAAGAAACAGCCATTGTTACCCCCCTGGCAATCGCCCTGTGGGAGGTTTATCTCTCCCTGCGCGCGAGCTCAGCCAATCGAAGCGCGCATCTCCGTACGGCGCTGATGCTGCTATTCCCTGTGGTCCCGCTGTTGGCCTGGTACGCCTACTATCGCCAGCGCACCGGTTTCCTCTTGGGCAACCCTGAATTCTTGCGTTACAACGCGACTGCTACGCTTTCGCCATTGCGCATCCTGCTGGCCCTGGCGCATCGCCTGCTGCAACTGACTGCGCATATGAACATGTTTGTGCCCGTGTTGTGCATGCTGGGGGCCATGCTGCTGCTGCCCTTGCGGGAATGGGACGGAAGCATGCGGCCTCGCATCTCACCCGCGGACCAGGCAATCCTTTACGTTGTCATGGGGGCGAACATCCTGTTCTTTTCCTTGCTTGGCGGCGCTTTGCTGACCCGCTATCTGCTGCCGCTCTATCCGCTGGTCCTGCTGTTGTGCGTTTCCACTTTTTATCGTCGTGTGTCCTACTGGTGGGGTTTGGTTCTGCTTTGCGCAGCCGCTTTCCTGATTGGACTTTTCGTCAACCCACCCTACAAGTTTGCCCCTGAAGACAATTTGAACTATGCGGACGTGATCCGGCTGCATCAACAGGCAATCCGGCAGATCGTGACCCGTTTTCCGGGCAGCACCGTCCTGACTGCGTGGCCGGGCAGCGACGAACTGAGCAAACCCGAGTTGGGCTATGTAAAGAAGCCGATGGCGGTCGTCACGGTGCCGAATTTCTCTCTGCCGGAAATACAAAAGGCGGCAGGCTCCGCCCAGGACTTCAGCGTCGGCTTTACCTTTTCCACCAAATACGACCCTCCGCACCTGTGGATGGATCTGGGACGGCGGAACGAGGCGATGGACGTCCGGTTTTTCGACTTTCACCGTGATCTGGATCCGGGCGCGATCGCTCATCTTCTGGACGGAAGGATCGTCTGGCGGGATGAGCGGCAGGGCGAGTGGGCGGCGGTGATGCACTTCAATCGTCCCCAGCTCGCCGGCTTGCGCTGACCCCCCTGCGTAGCCGGGAACGATACTCCCCTGAACCCTGGCCACCAGAACTATACTTAGGGGGTGCTCCCCCGGCCACTCATACGCGCGCTGCTGCTGATATTGGCGCTCTTTCTGCCCTGCGGGCTAATGGCGCAAGACCCCGCACCGGTGCAAGGCCGTTTGCTGCTGGTGCTTCCCTTCAACAACCAGGCCGACCAGCCAAACCTGGATTGGATTAGCGAAGCGGCCCCGGAAATTCTGAATCTCCGTCTCGGGTCGGCCGGCTTTATGCCCATCAGCCGCGACGATCGACTCTATGCACTCGATCACTTAGGGCTGCCTTCTACCTTCCAACCTTCCCGCGCGAGCGCCATCCGCCTGGCCCAGACCCTGGATGCCGACTATGTGATTGTCGGGTCATTTTCAACCAGCGGTTCACGCTTCCAGGTCAAGGCCCAGGTACTCAAGGTAGATGCTCTGCACTTGTCGGCTCCTCTCCAGGAGGAGGCGGATATAACGCACCTGATCGACGTATTCAACAGTCTGGCCTGGGGACTGGCTAAGCAGATTGATCCGCAGTTTGCGGTTTCTCGAAGTACCTTTGTTGCGGCAGGCGCAGGACTACGGGTGGATGCCTTCGAGAATTACATTCGGGGGTTGGTGGAACCCGATCCTGCGGAAGAGATCCGCCACTTGAAGGAGTCGGTGCGGCTTGACCCCAGCTTCTCGCCGGCGCTCATGGCCCTGGGCAAGGCCTATTTTGCCAACCAGCAGTTCGATCTGGCAGCCACTACCCTGGGACGGCTGCCCCGCAATGACGCGAACGCCCTCGAAGCCGACTTCGATCGTGGTCTGGCTTTTTTCTACCTCGGCACCTATGTCAAAGCGGAAGACGCGTTTGCCTTCGTGAACAAGCAGCTGCCGTTGCCCGAGGTGGTCAACAACCAGGGAGTCGCAGCTGCCCGCCGAGGCCTGGATGCTACTTCTTTTTTCCAACAGGCGGTCTCAGCTGATCCCAATGATCCGGATTACCAGTTCAACCTCGCCCTGGCATTGGCCCGCAAGAAAGATGTGGCCGGAGCCCAGCGAGCCATCGCGCAGACCCTGAAGCTTCGGCCCCAGGATACGGAAGCGCAGGCGTTCCAGGCCACTCTTCGCACCGAGCCGCACCCCACAACTGCGACGGCCGGCGCCACGGCCAACAATCGTGTCAACGCGGCGTTCGATCCTACATCAGAGGCCGAGAATGTCCCCCTGGAGCGGATCAAGCGGACCTTCAACCAAGCCTCCTTCCGCCAGGCGGCACTGGCCATAGAGCAAATGGATGAGCAACGCTTGTCTACCCTGCCGCCTCAAAAACACGCAGAAGCGCATACCCAGGCCGGCATGCGCCTTTTCAACCAGGGTTTGATTCTGGAGGCGGAGCGCGAGTTTCAAGCAGCGATCGAAGTCGAGAGCAATGATCCTGAAGCCCACGCCGGGCTGGCGCTGGTGAGGGAGAGTGAGGGCGACACGAAAGAGGCGCGTCTGCAGGCCGATGAGTCACTCAAAGTGGCGCCTAACGAGACCGCATACCTGGTGTTGGGCCGGCTTGATTTGCTCGCCAACCAGAAATCCGAGGCGGCTGCCGACGTGAGCAACGCGCTCAAACTTGAGCCGCAGAATTCCATCGCGCGCGGGCTGAAACAACAGCTTGAGAGCAAGGGTCAAGCGGTCCCGTGAAACGCCTGCTGGGTGCCCTGCTTCTGACCTGCTGCTGGACGCTGGCCGGTCATGCAGACCAGCCGCGTGTGATCCTGATCCACCTCGACGATACTATTCAACCCGTCAGCGCCGGCTATATGGGCCGCGGGCTGGACGCGGCTGCAGCCCAACATGCGGACGCTGTCCTGATCGAAATCAATACCCCTGGCGGGCTGCTCGAATCCATGCGCCAGATGGTAAGCAGGGTCATTGCTTCACCAGTCCCGGTGATTGCCTATGTTGCTCCGTCGGGAAGCAGGGCCGGATCGGCGGGGTTCTTCCTTCTGGAAGCGGCCGATGTGGCGGCGATGGCACCAGGCAGCAACGCCGGGGCAGCGCATCCGGTGGTTGAGGGAGTCAAGCTCGACGACACCATGAAGCAAAAGCTGGAAAATGACACGGCTGCTTTTCTGCGTGCCTATGTCGCGCGACGGGGGCGCAACGTGCAAGCCGCCGAAGACGCCGTTCGCTCTTCGAAGTCTTACAGCGATACAGAAGCGCTGCAACTTAAGCTGATCGATCTGATCGCGCCCGATGACGCCAGCCTGCTGAACACCGTGGATGGGCGTACGATCACCCGCTTCGATGGTTCCAAGGTGGTGTTGCACACTCGCGGCGCGCAGCTGATTCGGATCGATCCAACTCTGCGCGAGGAGATTCTGGACCGCCTCACCAACCCGAATCTCGCAGTTCTGGTACTGGTGGTGGGGGGACTGCTGATCTACCTGGAGTTCAACACGCCGGGCACCATCGTCCCTGGAACGCTTGGGACGATCATGGTTCTGCTTGCGCTCTTCGGCCTGAATCTGCTGCCGCTGCGTTACACCTCGGTGATGCTTCTGTTAGCCGCCTTCGTGTTGTTGATTCTGGAAGCTCACTTTCCCAGCCACGGGGCGCTGGCTACCGCGGGAATCGTTTCCCTGGTGATCGGGTCGCTAACGCTGGTGGATGGTCCCATTCCTGAGCTGCGGGTCGCTTTAGCCACCGCGCTAAGTGCTGGGTTGGCTTTCGGGCTGATCACGGTTTTTCTGTTGAGGCTGGCTTTGCGTGCGCGACGAAGTAAAGTGCGCATGGGAGGGGATGCGATGATTGGCCTGATTGCGGTGGTCACGCAGCCGCTTGCGCCCTTGGGACAAGTGATGGTCAACGGAGAACTGTGGCAAGCTGAGTCGGCCAGCCCAGCAGCGCCGGGAGAGCAGGTTCGCGTGCGCGGGCTGCGCGATCTGACGCTACTAGTGGAGCGGGTTTAGTAGTTATTGTCTCAGCTTCTGCCGTCCTCGGCTGAAAACCAGCGACAGATCGAATGTAGAGGCGGGTATTTCGACTGTGCCCGGAGCACCCGACCGCAACCTCTTTCGTGAAAAGGGGTTACAACAACAGAGTAGAAGCTGCAACTGTGCAGAGAGCGCGGTGTCTTCAGTGGTTCGTGGAAACGAGCCTGAAACCCGCTCCTGTACAATCTGGAGAGAGCGAGGCCCCCACCATGATGGGTATTGGCATCCCCGGCCTGTTTCTCATTTTCATAATTGCTATCTATCTCATCAATTCCGTAAAGATTTTGAGGGAATATGAGCGGGGCGTGGTCTTCCGCCTGGGACGTATTTTGTCTTCGCCTAAAGGACCGGGAGTCATCCTGATCTTCCGCCCGTTTGATCAGATGGTACGTGTCTCACTGCGTCAGGAAGTGCTCGAAGTACCACCCCAGGACATCATTACCCGCGACAACGTGACCCTCAAGGTCAACGCGGTCATTACGTTGAAAGTCATAGACCCCTCGCGAGCCGTGATCGAGGTGATGAACTACGTCTATCAGACCTCACAATTTGCACAGACCACACTGCGCTCCGTGCTGGGCGAAGTGGAGCTGGACGAACTTCTCTCCCGTCGGGAATCACTCAATCAAAGAATTCAGAGCATCATCGATGAGCACACAACCCCGTGGGGCGTGAAGGTGGTCAGCGTCGCGGTGAAGCAAGTGGATTTGCCGGAATCGATGCTGCGCGCGATCGCCAAACAGGCCGAAGCGGAACGAGAGAAGCGGGCCAAGGTGATCCATGCGGAGGGCGAATTTAGCGCTGCCCAGCGGCTGGTGGATGCCGCCGCCCTGCTTGCCACTCAGCCCATGACGCTACAGTTGCGCTATCTGCAGACGCTGACGGAAATCGGTGTGGAAAAAAATACGACGATCGTCTTCCCGCTGCCGATAGAAATGATGACACTCTTTAATAAAATGGGAGATAGGCTGGAGAAATAGTATGAGAACCCTTTTCGACACAGAGGAAGAAGAGGAAGTGAAAGCGTCTGAGATTACGCTGAGCACTGCCTCGTTGTTAGGAATTTTCTTTGGGCTGGTGTTGATCTGCGGCGTGTTTTTTGGTTTTGGCTATTCCATGGGCAGAGGAACCGGACAGGGAGCCCAGGCGCACGCACTGGAGAACATACCGGCGAGCAACCCCAGTGATGGAGATGACAGCGCGAGCGCGGCGGTCACCACCAGCCGCGGCGCCAGAGGAGCAGCCGGCGAGTGCTAAAGCTGCGTCGGCGCCTGTGGTCAAAACTGTAGTCAAAGAGGATGCGGCGTCCGAAGACGACACCCCGGCTAAACCGGTGCCGCCGGCCATCAGCAAACCCACAGCATTGAAATCGGTTCCTGCGTATGTACCGCCGGCCGATGCGCCTGCATCCGCATCTGGCCGGCCAATGGTCCAGATCGCCGCGGTTGCCCGCCCGGAGGATGCCTACGTGCTGGTCTCTGCTCTACGCCAGCGCGGCTATGGGGTGGTGGTGCGCAATGAGCCCCAGGATAAGCTGCTGCACGTTCAGGTGGGCCCGTTCGCCGATCTCACGCAGGCCGCCGCGATGAAGCAGAAGCTGCTCTCTGACGGCTACAACGCCATCATCAAGCAGTAGCGTCGCCGTGCATCCATTCCGGCAAACCTGAGGTAATTCCCGCGCGCACAGCTCCCGCGAGTTGCTCCCGGGTGGCAAATTGCTGTGGAAAAAGCGCCGGGTGAAAGATCACGTAGGCCGTCCCGGGATGGATGCGCAGGCTGCCCTTGGTCATCATGTGCTCCGACCCCCATATGGAGACTGGGACCACCGGAACGCCGGACTCCATGGCCAGGTAAAAGGGTCCCTTCTTGAACGGCAACAAGACACCGTCGCGCGAGCGTGTGCCCTCGGGAAAGGTGGAAATATTGACCCCGGAGGCCAACACTTTACTCGCAGCCAGGACGCTCTCCCGCGCCGACTCCAAGCGGCCGCCACGGTCTACCGGAATAAAACCGGCGAGGCGCATGCCATAGCCGACGAAAGGAATTCTGAGCAGCGAACGCTTGATAAAGAAAGCCGTACGAAAGGGAAACAACGGCAGCAGGATGGGTGGATCAAGATTAGACACATGGTTGGCCATAAAAATACACGGCACTGCGGGTATGTGCTCGCGGCCTTCCACCTTGACCCGGATGCGCGCCAACTTCACCCCCGCGCGCACGATATGCATGCTCCAGCGATACAGCGGACCGATATCGCCGGTCAACAAGGCCCAGGGAATGCCGACAACCCCGGCGGGCAGTCCAAGCACCACATACGTCACCAGCATAGTGACAGAACTGAACATCAGGCCCGCTGCTCGAGTCGCCTTGGCAACTTTTCATAAATCCCGTCGAAGCCGCCGTTGGAAAGAATCGCCACCACGTCGCCCGTCTTGAGCCGGGGCGTAAGCTGCTGCACGATGGCATCTGCGGTGGGGTAGAAAGTGGCATCGTGGCCGCCGCGGACCAGCTCGGCAACCACCTTTTCCGGATGCATTCTCTCCCCCTCGGGAATGCTTTCCTGCTTGAATACTCCGGCAACGACGATCGCGTCGGCCAACGCGAGACTTTCCACCAGTTCGCGCTCAAACACGTTTCTGCGCAGCGTGTTCGATCGTGGCTCGAGCACCGCCCAGAGTCTCTGACCGGGATAGGCCGCGCGCAAAGCTTTCAACGTCTCCCGAATCGCCGTCGGGTGATGGGCGAAATCGTCGACAATCGTGACCCCGGCGGCAACGGCCCGCACTTCGAGCCTGCGCTTCACACTTTGAAAGGTAGACAGAGCCTCAGCGATCGCAGCCGGATCGATTCCCTGCCCCGCAGCCAGGGCCGCAGCCGCGGTGGCATTCAGGGCATTGTGCTCCCCTGGCATGGGCAGGGTTACCTGGAGCCACTCCTTGCCGGAGCGAAAAATCTTCCAGCTCGAGTTGCGATGGTTGTGGGTTAAATCCCGCAGCTGCCAGGCAGAGCCTGGTTTGAACCCATAATGCTCGATGGCACACAATGCGCGGGCAACACATTCGTCCACGTTTGGGCTGCCGTCGTAGGCAATCACCCGGCCACGGCGCGGCACCAGGTTGACTAACCGGCGGAATGCGGTCTTCACCGCCCCGAGATTGTCGTAGATGTCGGCGTGATCGAACTCCACGTGAGTCAGGATGAGGGCATCGGGAAAGTAGTGCATGAACTTGGGCCCCTTATCGAAGAAGGCGGTATCGTACTCGTCGCCCTCGAGGATAAATGGCTTGCTGTCACGCACGCGAAAGCTGGTGCCGAAATTTTCTGCGATTCCTCCGATCAGAAAGGAAGGCGCCACCTCCGGCTTGGCTCGTGAAGCGACTTCATAGATCCACGCCAACATACTGGTCGTGGTGGTCTTGCCGTGAGTCCCGGCAACTACCAGCGAATCTCTGCCGGGAAGAAATTCGTGCTGAATGGTTTCGGCAAGCGAGCGAAAGGGTATGCGTTGATCGAGCACGCTTTCCAATTCCACGTTGCCGCGGGAGATGGCATTGCCCACGATCACCAGGTCAGGCCGAGGCGAGAGGTTCGCTTCCCCATAGGGCTCCATGATGGGGATGCCGAGCGAAGCAAGCAGGTCAGACATGGGAGGATAGGCAGCGGCATCGGAACCAGTGATGCGATAGCCCTTGGTTTGCAGCATGCCTGCCAGCGAAGCCATCGCCGAGCCGCAGATGCCGATCAGGTGAATGTGTTTTGCCATAGGATTATTTCTCAGTCGCGCGTTCCAGAAAGCTGAGCACCGGTGCGCCCACCAGGTGTAATTCCGCTTCAATGCCAAACGCCAGCGTGACGTTGCGCCGGGACACGTGGCCGGAACGAAGACCGATGGCGATGGGGCCTTGGAACCAGTCCAACACGCGCAGGATGACCTCGTCCAGCATGCCGGGTTTTTGTCCCGGCGCGATGCAGTCCAGCATTTCGCCAAAAATAATTCCCTTGACGCCTTCGAATTTTCCCGCCAATACCAGCTGTCGCAGCAATCGATCCAGCTGATAGGGCTTCACATCGCGGTCCTCGAGAAAGAGCAGCTTGCCCTCCGTCCGCGGCGCATAGGGAGTCCCCAGCGATGCAGCCAAGAGCGTAAGACAGCCGCCGTAGAGGATTCCGCTGGCCTTTCCCGGCTGCAGTACACGGAGCCCTGAGGCTTCTCCCACGAACCATCGATCCCCACCCAGCGCGGCCAACAGGCTGGCTTCATCGACGCCCTCGGGCTGGGAAAAATCGCCGGCCACCATGGGCCCGTGGAAGGAGATGAGGCCGAGCTGATCCAGCAGCCAGGTTTGCAAACAGGTCATGTCGGAATGAGCCAGGAATGGCTTGGGGTGTTCGCGCACCAGGCCCAGGTCAAGCCCTCCGAGCAGATAATTGCAACCGTAACCTCCACGGCTACAAAATATCGCGCCCGCGGCGGGGTCGAGGAAGGCGGCATGTAGATCCTCGAGCCTGGCCTGGGTAGTGCCGGCAAAGTAGTGGTGCGCCTTACTGAGCGCGTGATGTCCCACCCAGGGCAGGAAGCCGAGACGGCTCAGGGCTTCGACTCCCGTCGCCAGTCTTTCCGGTTGGGGGTAGCTTGCCGGGGAGAGCACGGTTACTTTGGCGCCCCGGCGGATCGCAGGAATATTGAGGTTTACCATGTTTCGCCGAAACAAATAAGCTCCGCCGGGCCGGTGAGCCGGATCTCGGAACCGGGTCCTTGCCATTGCACGGTTTGTGCTCCGCCTGGAGCAATCACGCGCAGCACGGGTGAGGCGCCGCGCAGAGCGATGGCCGCGCTGGCGCTCGCACAGGTACCGGTGCCGGAGGAAGAAGTGGGGCCAACGCCGCGCTCATAGATGCGTATTTCAATTTCATCGGGGCTGATCATGCGCACGAATTCCACGTTCGTTTGCTGGGGGAAAAAAGTGAAGTGGGTGCAGATCTCCCATCCAATCGATTCCCACGGGTAATCGTAGAAGTTCGGCCGATCGACGAAAACGACGAAGTGAGGGTTTCCGGTTGACACGATTGCGCCTTCGATCCGTTCTCCACCTCCAAGCGGCAAGTTGGCGCTGCCAATCTGAGGCACACCCATGGAAGAGGTAATCATAAATATCTGCCCCGTGCGGCTGTCGATCTGGCAGACGCGCGGTCCGGCATCTGTTTCGAGGACGATTTCGTCGCCTGGGCCGGCTTTGGTTTCGTAAGCAATCCAGGCTGCGACGCAGCGAGTTCCATTGCCTGATATTTCGGCGATCGAGCCGTCGGCATTATGCAGGCGTATCTTTCCCTGGCGTTTGCCATCCCAGGTCAGAAACTCCACCCCATCGGCTCCTACGCCGGAGTTGCGCTGGCAGAGTCTACGGGTCAAAGCATCGCGGGGCTCGACGCCAGCGAGATTTTCCTGAATGACCAGGAAGTCGTTTCCGCAAGCGTGTGCCTTGACGAAGGGGATCACGGGCCCTCCGCAGCGGTCGGTTGAGGTTTCATCAGCGTGATGCTAACACCACGCGGCCAGACCTCGATGTAACCAGTTTTGTTCGTTAGGGTTGACGTCAGGGTTGTAGGCCAAAAAGGTCCCCCTTTGGACACATTTCCCGGCACGCTGCTGTAACGAGCCGGCTTGAGCGCGCACTATCCGCCAGATGAGCGAAGACGTGAAAATGTGCCCGAGGTGCAAAACAGTGACGCTGGAGCCCACCCTAGACTGTGCGATTCCGTCGGAAATGGTTCCATTGCTGCGAAAGCCAATCCCTAAAGACACCGAGTTCCGGGTGACGCCCTACTATTGCTCAAGCTGCGGCTGTGTCGAGTTGTACGCAGCGGGTTGACTTGTCATTCCATGACCTGTGATCGCGAACAGGTGTGAGTGGCAGTTTTACGATGCTGGTGGAACTCAAAGGTCAGTCCCATCTGGTCCACGAAATTCCCAGGACGGCAATCGGGGCGCAGCGGAAAAGGTGCCCCTAGGCGCCTTAAGGGTCTTGCTCATTTTCGTCACTGAATCTATCTAAGAGAGCTAAGTCCTTTGTTTCATGAAGGTGGCCAAATTTTTTAATTAATTAAAGTGGGGTAGCTGCCTTAATGCAGTGAGCCCAATCTGTTGGGGTAAATCAGGCCGAGAGACGCCACCTGTTGTAGTTCCTGTACTCAGGCAGCTACCCCACTTAATTAATTTGGCCACCTTGCCTCCTGCAGGGCACCCGGCGAATGGTCGTGGGGATAGAGCCAACGCGATCAAGGGACCCGGGTTACTGTTTCGCCTGTAGAAATGTGCGAGAAAAGCGAACTAAGCGAAGTAAGTCGGATTGCGGACGACATTGCGCCGGGGGAGAGGACGATCCTTTCTGCCTACTAGCTGCAAGTTAGCGAACGTCCCCGCCTGTCCTCCGGTGTTTGCGTCATCATGGCCCGGGATTGCTGGGCCTTTCCGGTGTGGTGTGGCGTTTCCCGAGTTGTCAAAACTACTTCATCAAGAGGACGCCTGAGCGCACCCTGGTTACGCGGTGATTACCGCTCTCCGCAGGCGCACCCATGCTGCGGAAAGGCGTATTCGTCACTTTGATGTCACTTTATCGTTCGGTACACCTTAGTCATCAGGCTGGCGAGCGCTGATGCTTTGCGGTGGTTGGCGGCAGATGCACGGATAGAGCGCACCGGTGCAAGGCCAAGCAGAGGCGGCGTGAAAAGACCGCTCCGACATCTGGATCTTACTTTCACAGTAGTACGGTTTTGGGATGTCGTCCAGACTGAGCGGAAGAAGATTTCTTTGGTAACCATAGCAGTGTGCCATGCGTCTGACGGAGTTCCGCAGGAAGATGGTTAACGTGCGATGAGGCTGGTAATGCGGGAACGGTATCCTCGGCTCACAGGCAACTTGTGCCCGTCTGACATAGTGACAAAGCACTCCCCGTCGGTTCCGTCGGTGCGAAATTCCTTCACATGCTGAAGATTCACGATGGCAGAGCGATGAATCCGCAGGAAAACGTCAGGATCCAACCTGGTCTCGAAATTGGCCATGGTATTGCGAAGCATATGGCTCTCCTTGCCGGCGCAAATCCGCACGTAATTCTCTTCCGCTCCAATCCAGCGTATCTCCTCAATGGGCAAGAAGAGGATTCGTCCCTTAGAACGAAAAACCAGGCGCTTGGTATATTCCTTTTTTTGCACGGATTTCACCGGCCCGTTGGAGCGCCTGCGCTCTTGCTGCTCACGCGCATGGTCGAGTGCAATGCTCAACCGCTCGCGGGTGAACGGCTTCAAGAGATAGTCGACCGCGTGCACCTCGAAGGCCTTTAGGGCGTATTGGTCGTGTGCTGTGGTGAAGATAATACTGGGCAGGTTCAGCGGAGACGAACAACTGAGAGCTGAGATGACATCGAAGCCATCCATGCCCGGCATGCGAATATCGAGTAGTAACACGTCGGGCCGAGTAAGCTGAACCAGGTCGATGGTTTCCGCGGCGTTGGCGCCTTCGCCCACTACTTCGATGTCTGGTTCTTCTCGCAAGAGTTGTAAGAGTTTTTGCCGGGCAAGAACTTCGTCATCCGCGATCACGACTTGAAGCGACATACCAGGACTCCGCATGGTCACTGCTTGGACTCTTGTCGATCTCCAGGGGTAGTTGGATCACGGCGGTTACATCGCCTGGAGTTACTTCCCGAATAGTAAAGCTTTGCCTGCTTTCATAGTGCAACTGCAAACGAGCCTTCACATTCGCGATGCCCACGCCCTGCGTTTTCGGGGCATCGTGGAAAGAGCCTGGAACACAGCCCGCATTGCGGATCGATAAGCACAGTGTATCGCCTTCGATGGAAGCCTTGATGGCGATCGTTGCTTCTGCGAGAGACCGGGAAATTCCGTGAACATACGCGTTTTCAACAATGGGCTGAAGAATCATCGTAGGCACCAGTGCGTCCCATGCCTCTGGCGCCACTTGAATGCTGTGTTTTACCCGATCGCCGAAACGCAACTGCTGTATGGAGACATAGAGTTGAACGACATCCATTTCCTCCTGCAGCCGAACCTTTTGCGCCTGCCCCTTTGCCAACGTGATACGCAAAAGGCTGCTCAGCCGTTCCAACATTTCGTCGGCCAGGTCAGGGTCGGAGCGCATCAGGCTGGAAACGCCATTCAACGTGTTGAACAGGAAATGAGGGTTGAGCTGCATTTGCAGGGCCTGCAGCCTGGCCTGAACGAGCTGGCCCTCGAGGCGTGAAGCCGTCTGTTCCCGCTCGCGAAGCTGCTGGTAGTAGCCGACGCCTCGGAAGAGGGCAAACACCAGCCAGAAAATGGCTACATCTGTGACCAGATCAGAAGACAGATAGTGCCCTACCCGGGCAACATAGGTGAGGTGTTGGCCCGGATGCTGATAACGAACGATAGCGGTGTAGCTTGCTTCCAGCAGGATGCTGACGAGAAGACTCAAGGGCAAATATTGCAAGACCATCTGTCGCGGGGTGGCGCTTTGAATCCTCGCCCGCAAGAAGTGCCACAGACCCAGGCAGATTAAGCCCCATAACAGATAATCGACTATCCAGGAAAGGAAAGGCATCCAGAGGGGGATCTTCCATTCGTCAGAAGACATTTCCATGAGTTCCTGAAGGCCAAACAAAATCCCAAGCACCACCCAGCCCGACAAGAAGATCAGCGGGTGCATGAAAAAGGGACGGCCTGGGTCTGACTCTTGCTTAATTAGGCTTTTCAGCTTGGCTTTGCTCCTCGTTGTCCACCGCCGGAGCATGCGCTATTGCATACACCTCCAGGATGGGGAAATATTTCGCGTTCATTTCGTTGGCGAATGCAAACAGGTCGTGATCCGGATGCGATTGCAGCCATTCCGCAGCCTCCTGGTCTGCGGAAGTAGTATCGGCCAGGCTCCTCGCCAGGCGCTGAAGCTCGTGACGCACATAAGTCTCTGCCGGGCTTCCGCCTTGCAAAACCGCTATGCGCAGCCAACGATAGGCTTCCCTTTGATCTTTGGGGACCAGCCGACCATCGCGGGCCAGGATACCCAGGGCCGCGGACGATGGCCAGTAGCCGGCCTGGGCAGATGACATCAGCAGGTTGATCGCCTCCTCCTTTGCTTGCGGCAACTCAGGATGGTTCACCAGCAGCAGCCCCAGACCATGAATAGCCGGCACATAACCGGTGGCGGCAGAGAGCCGCAGAAGCCTGGCCTCAAGAGCAATGTCGGGCACATGACCCGGCTCATAGGCGTCCCATTCCGCAAGGAAACATTCCGCTTCCGGGTCATGCCGTTTGACGCCTTTCTTGAGCCAGACCTTCGCCGCCGCGTGGTCGACGGGAACGCCCGATCCTATATAGCTTGACCAGCCGAGGTATGCATCAGCCCGACCATAACCCTTCTCTTCAGCAGACCGCAGCAAGCGCAATGCTTCCGCAGTATCCTGCTTGACTCCGTCCCCACGCATATAGTGGGCTGCCAGGTTCACTTCTGCCAGTGGGGAGTTTGAAGATGCGGCACGCCTGTACCATCGAATCGCTTCAGCCGTATCCTGGGGCACGCCGAGGCCGACGGAATACAGGTAACCGAGATAGACCTGTGCGGCGGGATTTCCCTGATCTGCCGCCTTGCGATACCAATAGGCAGCCTGAGCGAGATCTTTCGGCACTCCTCTGCCGGCGAAGTAGGCAGCGGCCAATTCCAGCTCCTGCTTAACGAATCCTTGTGCCGCTTTGGTCTGCAGCTCAGCCACGTTCGAAGAATGCTCCGACTGTGTATCCCGCTTAGCTTCTGCGTTCACCGAGTACAGCAAACAAAGCGCTGCCAGCAACGATATCAAACTATTACGCGACATAACATTACCTCACGGATCTTCGAGACCATACTCATTGATCCGCGAAGCGTTCCAAGGCGCGTATGTCGCTGGATTACGCTGCAGGTATTCGAATTGGCGACCGCTCGTCCCGCCGCTGCGACACTTGGTCACATATTGCAGTAATGTTTGTTTTCTTATGCGCTCCAGATTGTGTAGCGGCAGCTCACCACTTAAATGCACGCACTCGTCAACGAATAAGTGCCGTTTGTCACTAACTTTGGCCAGTTAACGGGTTTCTTCGAGCTTGCCTGCTGCCCCAGGCTTGGGGGTCCATTGCAGCTTTGGGTGCCCCATATCTCGCGTAGCGAGATGTGGGAAAGCGGCTGTCTTAGCTTAACGGCTGCCTGGCTGCGAGCGGTAGATGCGGGCACAGGGCTTGCCCGTGGAGCAGACTACGTTGACCAGCTGTAAGCCTTGAGGATGAGCTTGCACGGCTTGCGCAACAACATCGCCGTCCACTGCAACCACGGCAGAGGCGCCTCGTGCCGGGTCTTTCAGAGCCCGCTGCCAGGTGAGATAGTCACCTTCGTTAATCGTGCGATGAAGCGGAATACCGGCTTGCTGCAGTGCGCCTACATCACTGGAGACAGCCATGAGGATCTGTCCCTGCGCAGGCAGATTGCTCAGTGCCTTCGCCAGCGCGGTCTCAAAAGCTACGCGGGTTCGCGCATTGACCATAGCCTCCTGAAACACCAGGGGCCGGGCCCGCAAGAGCACCACGCTGTTAGCTACCACCAACAACAAGCTCAGCGGCATCGCGTAGCGCATCACGTCAGGCTTACGCGAGAACAGCACCCAGAGCAGGCACCCGAGAAACAATGCGAACGCCGGCAATAGCTCCATGCCATACCGCGTGTTGTACCAGGAATAGGGCCGCCACACCGGAACAAAGATGGGGACGGAACCATAAGCGACCGAGTAGGCATAGAACGGCAATGGCAGCCACAACAGCAGCGATGGCCAGATTTGCCGGCGGCGAAACGTCCATAGTGCCGCTAGCGTGCCCCCGGCGCTGAGCCAGCAAAGTAGCTTCCCCAAAGGAACCGGAGCCGCGCCCAGTTCCGCGGCCTTAAGAAAATAGAACGCGGAGTCGTGTATGTTGTGGATACCCGGGCGAGGCGAAGAACCGGGAGGAGTGGTTCTGGCTTCAATCGCGCGAGCCGAATAGGGGCCGCGGACAAAGTCCAGCGGATCGCCAAATTGCTTCGCGTTGTAGGCCAGCCATAACGAGGGAGCGGCAATCAACATTGCAGTGAACAACACCCACGCGCCGGCTACAGGGCCTCGCCACGGCGGGCGGGCGCGCAACAGCGGCCAGGTTGCGAAAAGCCAGGCCAGGGCCGCAAAGATCCAGCCGTCGTAACGCGTGAAAACAGCGCAAACCAGAACCAGCCCGCCCCCTATCAGAGCTTTGCTCTGCTGCGTTCGTTGAAACTCAACGATCAACAGCACCGCCCAGATGATCTCCGCCAAAAAGAGTGGCTCGGTCATGGCCGTGGTGGCCATATACAACAACCCCGGGTTTAACCCATAAAAGGCGACGGCCACAAGCGCTGCGGACATGGGCAACCACATGCGCGCCAGGCGGTAGATACCGGCGCAGCCCAACACATAGCTGGGGATAGAAAGGCACGCCCCCGCAAGACCGCTTCGCCACCAGGCCATATTCCAGACAAACGGCAGAAGCAGAATATGGGGCAAAGGCAGCCACACGGAACCCAACTGCCGATAGCCAGGAGTCATGGAATCGAAGACCCGGCGGGCAATATGCAGGTGGGCTACGGCGTCGCCGTACAGCAGCAGCGATCCATGGCGCACACAATAGGCAAGTGCCACCAGGGCCAGCGCTAGAGCGGCCCACGCCACCAGCAGAGTTTCCCGCCGGAGCGCTTCCTGTTCTTCAGTCAAGATGGGAAAGCTCACGGAAGAGAGCGAAACGCTGGTCGATCTCCTCTCGCGTGAGCGATTGCATCCGTTCTGTACCGAAACGCTCGACCGCGAAGGAACCCATCACACCGCCGTAGAACATGGCGTGCTTGAAGTTCTTGAGAGTGATCTCGGGCTGCGAGGCCAGGTAACCGAAGAAGCCGCCGGCAAAGGAGTCGCCGGCGCCGGTGGGATCCACCACCTCCTCCAGCGGCAAGGCCGGAGCGCGAAACGGCATCGACACGTGGTCCGTTCCGTTGAAGGCGTGATCGCCAAAGAATGCAGTTGCCCCGTATTCGCCGTGTTTGACGATCAGAGCCTTAGGGCCCATGGACAGAACCTTGCGCGCGGCCAGGACCAGGTTGCTGTTGTCGGCCAGCAATTTGGCTTCTCCATCGTTGATCAACAGTGCATCGAGTCCAGTGAGGACTTTAGCCAGGTTTTCGCGATGACCCGTGATCCAGTAATTCATGGTGTCCCCACAGACCATGCGGACCTTTGGCATCTGCTCGCGAACGCTCTTTTGCAGCACAGGGTCGATGTTGGCCAAAAACAGGAACTCGCTATCCTGGTAGACGGCGGGCACCTTGGGAGCGAAAGTCTCGAAGACGTTCAGCTCGGTATCGATTGTCTGCGCTTCGCTGAGGCTCTTCACGTACGACCCGGTCCAATGAAAGCTTTTGCCCGAGGTGTGTTCCAGTCCCCGGGTATCGACTCCGCGGCGGGTCAGCACGGCCTCGTGTTCCGGGGTGAAGTCTTCGCCCACCACACCGATCACACGCACATCTGTGAAGTAACTTGCGGACAGGGCAAAGTAAGTAGCCGCGCCCCCCAGACAACGATCGCGACGGCCCTGCGGGGTCTCGATGCTATCAAATGCAACACTGCCTACGACGAGAATGGACATGGGTTCTTTCGCTTCAGGAATGGTATTTGCCCAGCAACAGATCCAGTTTGTTGCGGGTGGCCGCGGGGATCGCCGCCGGGCTGGTAAGGATGGCGTACTTGAGCGCCGTGACACAGGGACAGGTACGCTCGCGAGGCATAGCGGCCACTGCGGCGCGCACGGCAGTTGCCGCGTTGGCAGAATTCTGATGCAGCACCGCCACTACCTGCTCGACGGTGACGGATTCATGCCCGTCATGCCAGCAGTCGTAGTCAGTGACCATGGCCATGGTGGCGTAGCAGATTTCTGCTTCACGAGCCAGCTTGGCCTCCTGCAGGTTGGTCATGCCGATAATATCGGCGCCCCAACTGCGATAGAGATTGGATTCGGCGCGGGTGGAGAACTGCGGGCCTTCCATGCAAACGTAGACGCCGCCCTGCTTGGTCACCACGCCTGCGCTTTCCGCACCCTGTTGGATGGCCTTGGCCACCGTGGCGCAGACCGGATCGCCAAACGACACGTGGCCGACGATTCCGTCGCCGAAGAAGGTAGAAGTGCGGTGGACGGTGCGGTCAATGAATTGATCCGGGATCACAAACTCAGTCGGCTTATGCTCCAGCTTGAGCGAGCCGACGGCGGAGACGGAAATGATCCGCTCCACGCCAAGTTTTTTCAGGGCGAAGATGTTGGCCCGGAAGTTCAGTTCGCTGGGCAGGATACGATGCCCGCGGCCGTGACGTGCCAGGAAGGCAACTTTCCGCCCTTCCAGTTCGCCAGTGACAAATACATCTGAGGGATCGCCAAAGGGCGTGCTGACCGCAACCTCTTGAGGATTGCTCAGGCCGGGCATGGTGTACAGCCCGCTCCCGCCTATGATTCCAATTTCCGCCTGCTGCAAACCGGCTCCGAACGATGGGGATTGGTGCAATGACTCAAGTATACCTGTCTGCGGAAAGCCAATAAGGTGGGTGGCAGAGACGGCATTAACTTCCCCATGAGACCCACGTTAACCTCCCCGGGAGGCCGTCTTAACTCCCCCAGGAAGCTCTTTACTCCCCCAAGAGGGGGGCCTAGTGGCGCAGGGTGGCTCTCATCATGCCGCAGCTGGCCATCAGCTTGCTGAGGTGCGTGGTCAGTTCGTCGGCTTGCACGGCTTGTTGCGTTTCCCCGGTCTTCTGCGCGCCGAAGAAAAGAAACTGCAGCTTGCGCGCAGTCGTCATGTCGAAGCTCTCGCTCACAAATACCTGCTTGCCTTGTTGGACGATCAACACCGGCCCTTCACTGGCGTTGTAAACCTGCTCGTCCGAAGTTGATTCCGCCGCGGAATCACGAAGCACACCAGAGTATTTCTTGTTTAATTCGCGGGCATAGACCTTGGCGAATTCCCTGGCCGCACCTTCCGACCGCCAAGCGGAAAGATACAGAAGTGCAACCGAGGAGGTCGCAGCCTGTTCGGCGGGGGTCACCGCTTTTCGGCTCTGGACGGCGTAGTAGAGACCGCCTCTCCATTGCGGGGTGAGAATCGCGGCCACCTCGGGACCACCAAACAGCTCGGTCAAAATACGCACATCCAACTCACCCATCACACCGATGTCATAAGGCTCGTAGTCGGCGTCGAGAAGCCCGTGCACATCAGGCATCTGAAGGAGAGGGACCGTTGCACCTCGTTCGTAGGCGGTAGGGTTCATGATTTCGTAGCTGGTCGAAGGCGGCTTATCGAGCACTCCGGCAAAGGCATATTGCGCGCCTTTATCTTTCAAAAGTCTTTGCTCAAACCCCAGGCCATCGCGATAGGGAAAAAGCAGCGATTGCTGTAAGAGAAGAGGCGCCCGGTCCATGATCGGATTACTTCCCGAGCTATCCAGGTCGTCACTGGGGGTTCGCATCACGTCGGGCGAGGTGAGCAGACTCTTGCCCTTGGGCTTGAGTGTGTAATCGAAATAAACGGCCATCGCCTGCCCCTCAAGCACCGCATCCCGAGCAGTATCGCGCTCATCGATGGCCAGCCGTTGATTGTCCTCGGTGACATTTTTGGACGTAGTATCAGGCTCATCGGGCTCCCATTTCTCGAGATCCGTATGCTGGTCCTGCAAAGCGTGCGTCAGTTCATGGGCGAGGACGAGCTTTTGTTCTTCCGGCGCAACCCAGTCCAGCAAATTTACTGTCTTGGTCTTGTTGTCGTAGTAGCCGGCGATCTGCTCTTTCAAAAGACTCACGAGGAACGGCTGCAGCTGAAAATCGCGGTCAAGAAGGCCAAACTTCTTGAGCACAATCTCTTCCCGCTGCATGCGCTTGGCGTCCTTATCATCATGAAATTTATCCAGAATGTACTTTTCCACTTCCTCGCGAGTGATAAGGCGCTTCTTTACTTCGTGCTTTATCTGCAGTTGAGTGTCGTCGCTGGCGAAGGAAAGAATCTGGTTCAAGGAGCGGAAAAGCTCTTTTTTCTGCTCCGGGGTAATCTTGGTTTCCTTTTGCGCCGGCGCGTCCTGGGCGAAGCTCCAAAGGGAAAAGGCCAGCAGGAACGCCGCTGCCACGGAACCGCATAATTTACCGCCGATAAGCTTCATTCTTCGACCTTTTCCGGGCTTCGCCGCACTTGCTCTACTGCAAGGCTATAATTTTATTGTGCTTTCTGCTACGAATCCCCCGGAAGTAACCCCCCCGGAACCGACACACGAGACCGGACCAACTGCTCTGAGCGCCGCGTTAGGTTCGCTGCCTGCTCTGAGGCAGCATTGCGGCGCGCTGACGCCTGTAGCATACGACGGTTTTTCGGCAGAGCTTGATTCCCTTCTCCACTCTGCCGGGGTCAGCGACCTGGGTTGGCGAGGCAAAATTTTGGTGAAGGGTGGCGATCGCCTGCGCTGGCTTAACGGCATGGTGTCGAACGCAGTGCAATCGCTTCCGGAAGGACAAGGGAATTACAGCTTTCTACTGAGCGTCCAGGGACGGATTCAGGGTGATTGCTACGTTTACCGGCGCGCCGGCGATTTGTTGCTGGATACCAGTATCGACCAGGTCCCCACGCTGATAGGCCACCTCGATCACTTCGTAATAATGGACGACGTGGAGCTGGCGGACGTTAGCCGGCAATGGACATCCTTGTCGCTGGCTGGACCGCGTGCGCCCCAGGTGTTGGCGACCTTGGGCGTCACAACTTCAACCTCCGCTCTGGAAAATGCGTGCCTGACCAACGTAAAGATTGGCGAGGTCCCCTGCACTCTCATCGAGTTACGAACAGGGGCCGTGCCGCACTATGAGTTGTGGTTCGCGCCCGAGCATGTTCTGGCCGTGTGGGAGACGCTCCAGGCTGCCGGGGCCACGAGTTGCGGTTTGGAAGCCACGGAAGCTTTGCGGGTCCTGGAGGCAATTCCCTTGTACGGTATCGACCTGAACGATCGCGACCTTCCCCAGGAAACCGCCCAGACGCGCGCGCTCAATTTCAGCAAAGGTTGCTACCTGGGGCAGGAGATTGTGGAGCGCATTCGCTCCCGGGGGAAGGTGAATCGGCAATTTCGGCAATTTGCATTGCAAGGCGCCTTGCCCGCCCATTTGCCTTTAGAACTACGCAGCGGTGATCAGCCAGTTGGCCGGATTACCAGCGTTGCCAGCCTGCCGCAAGTGCTGGCGCTGGGGTTTATCCGGGTCGAGGCCGCGGAACGCAATCAGGAGATCACCTATGAAGGAGGCGTGGCCGTCCCGCTGAATTCGCCACCCGCCATCTCCCGGTCCTCACCCTAACCTGCCGGAAGAGTGGGTCACTCAATTTCAGGCAGCGTCACAAAATCGATGGGAAAAAGTCATGCGTGAGAAAGAACCGCAGTTCACAGTTACCGACCGCCGCAAGTTCACCGCTGAGGGCGAGCTGCGCGAAGGCCAAAGCACAGCAAGCGAACCTACTCCTCCTTCTCCTCCGCCGCCTCCGGTTGCTGAACGAGCGCAGCAGGCGCCACAAGCCGCAGTGGCCACCCAGGAGTTGCAGGCTGACCTGGAAGAACCGGAAGACGTGGACGGTGCAGACACCATTCCTGAGCCCACCGCGCTCGAATCTGCGCGGCAGAGCAAGGAATATCAGGCCTCGGCCAGCCGCCTGGACGATATGGTGCGCAAGGCGAATCCAGGCCAACCGGCTCCTACAGCGATGAATTTCGATCGCCTGGTGCAATCCCTCTACATGACGGCGGCGGTGCAAATGGGTGCAGGCACTGCTCCCAACGAGCAGCCGCGCATCGACATTCTCGGCGCCAGGCAAAGCATTGACATGCTCATCGTGCTGGATGAGAAGACGAGGGGCAATCTTAACGAGCAGGAGAAGCGCTTGTTACAAAATGCGCTCTTCGATCTGAGGATGTCGTTTCTCGAGATCACGAACGCGATTGCCAATTCTGCCCAGCGGCCGCCCCAGCCGAAGAAACCGCACTAACGCTGTAGGGAGCGTATTTCATCCGTCCAGCAGAGATCACCATTCTTGGCAGTGGAACCTCCATGGGTGTGCCGACGCTTGGCTGCACCTGCCGGGTATGCACGTCTGTTGATCCGAGGGACCGCCGCACGCGGCCGTCGATTGCTGTTAGCTGGGATGGACACCGAGTCTTAGTTGATACCGGCCCGGATTTTCGCATGCAGGCGCTGCGGGAAGGCATCGATCATGTCGACGCGGTGTTGTATACCCATTCGCATGCCGACCACATCCTGGGGCTGGACGATTTGCGGCCTCTGAGTTTTAAAAACAAAGGCAAAATCCCGCTGTATGCCGATGATGCCGCAGCGACTGTCATCGAACGTATTTTTGACTACACCTTCGATACCCATGCCTGGTATCCGACCCGCGCCCGGGTGGAGATGCACCGTTTGGGCTCGTCAGTCGAAGTTGAGGGAGCCGTCTTCCACCGTGTCCCGCTGACCCACGGCAGGATTGAAGTCGCGGGCTTTCGCTTCGGCAATGCCGCTTACCTGACCGATATGAACGATATCCCGGAGGGCAGCCTTCCGTTGCTCGAGAACCTCGATGTGGTGATCATCGACGCCTTACGCAAATCACCCCACTCCAGCCATGCAACGCTCGACCAGGCGATCGGATTCCTGCGCCGTCTCGAGCCCAGGCGCGCGTTCTTTACTCATATGTCTCACGATTTGCCCCACGCGGAAACCAACAACGAGCTTCCCCCGAACATGCAGCTCGCCTACGACGGGCTGCGGATTCCCTTCGAGATTTGATATGGACGTCTTCCGAAATCTCGGTGAGATACCCCCGCGGCTGGGACCCACGGTGGTGAGTATTGGCAACTTTGACGGTGTCCATGTTGGCCATCGGTTCATTCTGGATCGAGTCAAACAGAGCGCCGAGGCGCGATCGCTGCGTTCCGTTGCAGTTACCTTTGATCCCCACCCCTTGCGCTTTTTACGTCCGGAAACATGCCCCAGGTTGATTACGCCGCTCGAGACGCGACTGGAGTTGCTGGCGGACGCCGGGGTAGATGCGGTGCTGGTGCTTCCCTTCAACGCGGAGCTGTCTCGCATGCGTGCTGCGGAATTCGTCACTGCGATGGTTCATGATGCGCTGGGCGCGGTTGAGGTTCATGAAGGGACCAATTTTCGTTTTGGCTACCGCGCTGAAGGTGGCATTGCTGAACTGAGTGAACTGGGACGCGGTCTGGGATTTCAAGTAGTCATTCATGACGCCTGCCAGGTGCGAGGTTTGACTTGTTCGAGCAGCAAGATCAGGGAGTTGCTGTCTCGAGGAGACATTCGGACTGCCCGCGCGCTGTTGGGCCACGGGTTTTTTATTGATTCGACGCCGGCTCATGGACGCGGAATTGGTTCCACGCTCACCGTTCCGACGATCAACCTGGCGCCGTATCGGGAATTGTTGCCGCCCAACGGGGTCTATGTCACGCAGTTGCGTGTCGATGGGGAGTGGTTTGATGCGGTGACCAATGTCGGCAACAGGCCGACGTTTGGGGCAGACTCTTTTGCAGTGGAGTCACATCTACTCAATTTTCGTCCAATGACGCTTGAAGACCACACGCCCTTGCGGCTGCTATTTCATCGCCGTCTTCGCGAGGAGCGACGCTGGCCCTCGCCAGAGCTTTTGAAGGAGCAGATCATGCGCGATGTCGGCCAGGCAAAACGCTACCTGCACCTGATGCGCCTGCTGTGTGATGAGAACTGCGCAAAGACATTTCCAGGAAACAGCATGCACACAGAGATCTCTCCACTACGCTTCGCTTCGGTCGAGATGACAAAGGGGAGGGTCGTTATGACCCGCAGCAGAGGTCTAGGGAGAGCAAACCGCAGGTCCCCATTCGACTTCGCTCAGGGCAGGCTCTCCACTACGCTTCGCTCCGGTCGGGATGACAATCTGTTGTACCCGCAAGAGCTCTAACGAGAAATGCGTGGCCCCGCAACAGAATTGTCATCCCGACCGGAGCGAAGCATAGTGGAGGGCACCTGCTGTTCGTGTCCGGGTAATCATACGCCGACGCAACCGTTTACTGCGGAGTAGGCGCCTGCTGGCGCGCAGCAGGGTGCGCGCTGGCTATGTTGGTTGGCGGCAGCGGGCGGACATCTCCCGGAAAATGCTCGTTGGGCCGGTCGGCGATAGCTACTTTCATGAAATCGATCCACAACGGCAGGGCTGCGTGGCCTCCGCTTTCTTTATCGCCCAGCGTTTGCCGGCTGTCATAGCCAACCCACACACCACAGGTCAGTGAAGGCGAAAAGCCAATGAACCAGGCATCGTTGAAGTCGCTGGTCGTTCCCGTTTTGCCGCCGAGCGGATGATGAAGCACCGCGGCGTCCGAGGCCGTACCACCGTACGCCACGACCGCCTTGAACAGGGTCATCATGGTGCGCGCTGTCTTTATGTTGGTCGATTCAGCGACACTGGTCGGACTCTCCGATAAGGTCAGCCCATCGGCGTTGGTCACCTTGCGGATGAGGTGCGGCCCCAGGCGCACTCCATCGTTGGGAAAGCTGCTAAACGCAGCAACCTGCTCCTGCAGAGTAGCCTCGACGGAACCCAGCGCCACGGGAAGGAATGGTGGAATATTGCTGGCCAGACCAAAGCGGTGTGCCGTCTCGATCACCTTGCGTATACCCTACGCGTTCGGCAAGCTTGACCGCCGGAATATTACGCGAATCTGCAAACGCGTGCACCAGCGACACCGTGCCTTCAAAAGTATCGTCGTAGTTATGCGGGGTATAGGGCCCAACGGCGGTCTGAAACGTAACCGGCGCATCGACAATGGGCTCGTCAGGACGCGCTCCTGCCTCTACCGCAGTGGTGTAGACGTAAGGCTTGAAGGAGGAGCCGGTCTGGCGTTCAGCCTGGGTAGCGCGGTTGAACTGAGAGAGGTTGAAGTCGCGGCCACCCACCATGGCCAACACTTCGCCGGAAGTGTTATCCACGGTCATCAGCGATCCCTGCACACCGGAATCCTGCTCCAGAACACCATGCAGCACCAGGTTGGAATCGGCGGAAGCCACGATGTGGACGTAGATGATGTCGCCGGGCTTGAGAAAATTCTCTGCATCGCGCTGCTTGGTCCAGGCGAAATCATCCGGGCCCAGGATCACTTGCTGCTGCCCAATACGCGCCGTTACCTGGTAGGGCAACACATTCGTCACCAGGGCGTGCACATACGAGCCGGCAGCGGTGGGTTGGCGCCAATCCGGGTGACGAAATTCGTCCAACGAGCCACCGGCAGCGACGACGTTCAGCAGGTTCCCTTTCCATCCATGACGGCGTTCCAGCTTGGCCAATCCATCGAGCACGGCGCGATTGGCAGCCTGCTGGAGATCCAGGTCCAGAGTGGTGTACACCCGCAGGCCTTCCTCGTGCACCTGCTCGCTGCCAAACTGACGTTCCAGCTCACGGCGTACGTCTTCCACAAACCAGGGCGCAATGCTGTTGGACGGCGGCTCGATATGCAGACCGAGTGGGGCAGCCTTGGCCGCATTCGCTTGCGCATTGGTGATCACACCGTCTTCCAACATGGAATTGATGACCATGTTGCGGCGCCGAAAGGCGCGATCGGGATTCGCGATCGGAGAATAGGCCACCGGCCCTTTGGGCAGCGCTGCCAGTAAGGCCGCTTCCGGCAGGGTCAGGTCCTTGGCCTTCTTGCTGAAGTAGTACTCCGAGCCGGCTTCAAATCCATAAACCCCTTGCCCCAGATAAATCTGGTTCGCGTACAAGGTAAAGATTTGTTCTTTGGTAAACGCCCGCTCGATTTGGATGGAGAGAAAGACTTCCTGCAGTTTGCGTCCGAAGGTTTGTTGGCTGGAGAGAAACAGATTACGCGCCAGCTGCATGGTCAGGGTAGAAGCACCCTGGGTGCGGCCCGTCGAGGTCAGATCGTGATAGGCGGCGCCCAGCACGCGAAACAGGTTGACTCCCCAATGACTTTCGAAGTTCTTGTCCTCAATGGAGATGACCGCCTGGCGCAATACCGTGGGAATTGCCTCGTAGGGGACAACGATGCGACGCTCCAGGGCAAAGGAGCCAAAGACGCGTCCGTGCACGTCAAGCAGGTCGGTCGAGGTGATGGGACGGTATTTTTCCAGGTCCGCAATTTGCGGCAGGTCAACCGAGTAAACAAGCATCAGTCCGGTCAGCGATCCGGCGATGATGACCAGGACCAGCATGGCCAGGAAAGTAATATTCCCAGCCAGCTTCATGGGCGTAAAAACGGAATGGCCGGGCGGACGAAAACCAGCGGTGCCCGGAGATGGAGCTTGCCCAATCAATGAGAAGTCCGCTTATGAGGCGCTTTTTTGTTTCAAGACATCGAGCGCTTTGGTTAATTGATCATCAGGCTTTGGCGTTTTCGCCTCGCCGCTCTGGTCGTCGCCACTGTCCTGGTTGGCTGCGACCACGATGTTGGGGGTCACCGCCTCGTCCTGAATCTTCTTACCCAAGGGAGAAGAATACTTGGCAACGGAGAGGATCAGGGCAGCGCCGTCGGGAAGCTCCATGGTCTTTTGCACCGAGCCTTCCCCGAAGGTGCGGTCGCCCACCACATCGCCCCGCTTGTTATCGAGAACCGCCGCGGCGACAATCTCGCCCGGTCCGGAAGTGCCGTGATTTACCAGGATCACCAGCGGAGCGCCGGTAATGAACTTGGAGGTATCGGCGTTAAACGCTTCGTAGTTGTACTTCTGCCCGGAGAGGGTAGCAATGGTGCCTGCCTCCAGGAAGAAGTTGGCCAGGCGCACGCCTTGCTCTTCATCCCCTTCGGCTACGTCGCGCAGATCGAGCAGAATTTTCTTGTTGCCGTTCTTCTGCATAGCCTTCAGGCGGCTGGCAATTTCGTTCACCCGCTCTTTATTAAGGACTACGGGCTTGAGGTAAAGAATGCTGCTGCTCTCATACTCCGTTGTTCCCAGCGGAGGTGCTGGAAGGACGGTGCGAGTCAACGTGATCTTGTCGGGCTCTGCCTTGCGCGGGCGAACGAGAGAGAAACTTACGCTGGTGCCCGGTTTGCCATCCAACAACAACCGGATCATCACCAGGGACATCTCGCGAGTGGAATGGCCCTCGATAGCCTCGACGATGTCGCCGTCTTCGATTCCTTCTTTTTCTGCCGGGCTTCCTGGCTCAACCGAGACTACGGTGGCGTATCCGAAGCGCTTGGAGATGTTCAACCCAACCTGCGCGGTACCCTCGGTGGTGTGCTGCTTGTAAGCGCTGTATTCGTCCGGGGTCAGGTAGCTGGAATCGGGATCCAGTGACTCGAGCAGGCCATGCAGGGCGCCGACGGTGACCTTAGTCATGTTGGGATCGGAGACGTAGTCGGTCTGAACCTTCTTCAGGACTTCGCTGTAGACTTCCATCTCCGGATAGGCGCCGTCCGGGTTTGAGTCCGCGCGCACCCGGCTAGGGCCAAGCCCACCCAGGAAAACCAACGCTACCAACAGGATCGAGACACCAAAGACTGCACGCTTGAAGGTTCGAGACATAGCACCACTTTGAACCACGAGGATAGTTAAACAAATAATACTACCGGGTTAGACGCAGCCTAGAACCGGATCGGCTCAGCGGGAGAGGCTGGTGGCGGCGAATGGAATCGAACCATCGACCTACGGGTTATGAGTCCGTCGCTCTAACCATCTGAGCTACGCCGCCTTGTGTTGATTCTACAACAGTTGCAGAGCTTCGTTATAATGGAAGTGTTATGCCTTTCCCGGTAAAAACCTGCGCCATCTGCTCGGAAGAATTCGAGTTGAAGCCGGACAAACCCGGCTTTGCCAACCGTTGTCCCGCCTGTAGTGAACCAGAAGCGGCGGAAGAGACCAACAAAGAGCATCTCGACCCTGAAATGGCGGAAGCCCGGCGACGGGCCATGCGCGAGTTGCTCTACCGTAAGGATAGCTGAGGTTTACGGGCGACGACGATGCGCAGAGGCGGAAATGTGTAGAGGGGATTTCCCCATCGCCTCTCAGCCGTCAGACCCGCTTCACGAAGCTGCTCGGCATATGAGCCCGTGAGCTTGTAGTCCGAGAGGATGGCAACCCCTCCAGGCTTCAGCACCCTAATGATCTGCTGCAGAGCCTGACGGCGCAGCGTGCGGTCGTAAATATTGTGCAGGCACAGATTCGATAGGACGACGTCGAAGGTCCCATCAGCGAAGGTCATTTCCTGCGCTGGGATGCCAAGTAGGGTGCAGCGGCCGCTGATCCCTTCCAGCTCCAGATTGTGGCGGGTGGCGGCTTCCGAATTGCCGCCCATGTCATGTGTGGACCAGATGTCGATGCCGGTGGCTTCTCCACTCGCGTTCAGCAGTTTCGCTGCCCCCGCCAGCAGCAGGCCCCGGCCGCAACCCACATCCAGGACTTGTTCGTCCCCCCGCCACTGGTACAGAGAGAGCATCGCATCCCGATGACGGAACTTGCCGAACTTCACATAGAGAATGAACAGCAGCCCCTCAACGACCAAAACTGTGCCCGTTCCCAGGAGCATCGGTCGCGGCAGAAAATCTACCTGGCCAAGGTGAATATGACGAGGTCCGAAAAATCCGAGAAGCAGGCAAGCGATGCCGCCGAGAAAAAGATTGCGGATGACATAAGGTGCATCTACGCCGTAATCAGGCTTGCTGCTATCGCCGATGGTCATCGGGGGAACTTGTTCATGGCAGCGAAGTGCAACAATTTACCCGGCTGCTCTAATGTCTGTCTTGCTGAAGTCCCTTCCCTTGTACAACAGGGTTTCGTCGGTCGCCTTCGCAAGCGCATAGGCGAAGCAATCGCCGAAGTTCAATCCGGCAGGGTGGCGTCCCTTGCCGAAATCAAGGAAGCCCTGGCGAGCCAGGTGCGCGTGTTCGACAGTAACCGGCTCTATAACGATGGCGGCCCGCCTAATAAACATATCGCATTGACGACCGGCCTCTGGACCCAGCTGGCCTTCAATCACCATTGCGAGCTCTACAAAGTTGGCGGCGCTCATACGGCAGTGATCGGCATTATGAATCATCGCGATGTAGAGATCGCCTTCAGGCTCTCCGAAGAAGATGGCACTCAACACCGATGTGTCGAGAATCATTTGGGAAGACCGTGTTCGTCGTATAGAAATTCAGCGTGGTCAAGATATGGACCCTTGACACAAGCCGCAGCACGTTTCGCGATTGCAAGGAGTTCCTCTACTCCAGCCTTTCCCTGGCGCGCTTGGCAGACGCTCAAAGCGCTCTCGCAATGCTTCGGTCACCACATGCGTCATGGTCTCTCCAGTTTCCTGAGCGATGGCCGCGGCGAGACGGTGAGCCTCTGGATCTTTGACATTGAGAGATCGCATGGGTTTTCCTTTCTATACATACCCTAATCGCTAATTTAATGAACGACTTCTAAAAAAGCCATCCGAACGCTTACACTGGCGTCAAGCTAATCACGGTGCCTTTTCATGTCTGATCTAGAACCCCGAGCAACGACCCTCGGGCTGCGCATTGTGCGCAGCGGTGAACTCGACAGCAATACTCCGCAGACTCCTGGCATGACCCGGGCCGAGGCTATTTCCTACGCCCGCGTCGGCGCACAGAAGCTTTGGGCGGGCACGGTCGTCGTTCATCCCAACGCGAAAACCGGTCCGCATCACCATGGAGAACTGGAGACCGTCATCTACATCGTGCGTGGGCGCGCTCGCTTCCGGTGGGGAGAGCACCTGGAGTTTGTAGACGAGGCCGGACCAGGAGACTTTGTGTTTGTGCCCCCCTTCGCGCCGCATCAGGAACTGAACGCCCGCAAGGATCAGCCAGTGGAAGCGGTCATCGTGCGCAGTGGGCAGGAACCTGTGGTCGTCAACCTCGATATCCCGAGCCCCGAGAACGAGACGGACACGCTAGGGGCTGACCCCTTTCACTCCACACCCGCATGAGAATTGTCGCAGTCATTCCCGCCCGCCTGGCCTCCACCCGGCTTGCCGGGTAAGGTGCTGCGCCCGATCGCCGGCGTTCCCATGCTGGGGTGGGTCTACCGGGCAGCGCTGGCTTGCCCGCAGCTCGACCAGGTTTTAATTGCGACCGATTCCAGCGAGGTAGTCGCCTATGCCGATTCCGAGGGCTGGCCGAGCGTGATGACTTCGCCCGATTTGCCCAGTGGGACGGATCGGGTCCATGCCGTCTCCGCCATGGTCGACGCCGATATTTACGTCAACATCCAGGGAGACGAGCCGCTGCTCCGCCCGGAACACATCGAGGCCTTGCTCCGGCCCTTCGCCCGTACGGATGCTGAGGTCACCACGCTTTCGACCCTTTGCGCACCCCATCAGATCGACGATCCCAACGCGGTGAAAGTGGTCACAGCAAACGACGGCCGGGCGCTTTACTTTTCCCGCGCCACGATCCCGTACCAGAGGGGCACTCCCCTACCCCCGCGCAAGCACATCGGCATCTACGCCTACCGCAAGGCCGCCCTGCGTCGCTTCGCGGAGTTGCCGCCGAGCCCGCTTGAATCGGTTGAGCGACTGGAACAATTACGTTTGCTCGAGGAGGGAATCAGCATCCATGTGGCACCCGCTTTCTTCGACACCATTGGGGTGGACACCGAGGAGGACCTGCTGGCCGTGGAACGGGTTTTGCGCGAGCGACACCGTGACTAACCGGGGGAGCGGGGTTTACCTGGGAGCTGTAGCAGGTAGAAAATAAACAGCCAAAGTCGCTTCCTGGGAGGTCTTTAATCCCTGTACCGTACACCCTAGAGAATGATTACGGCAGACGTCGGGTCCTCGCAAACCAGCGCTGAGCCAGTAGCAGGAGATTTCCGGCCTAAACGCGAGCAAAGGACAGTTTTACCACTGTCCGGTGGCACACCCAATCCCGGTCAAAAATCAGCTTGATTCAGCATCCCGCCGCGGCGGGATTTTTTATTGCGTCCCCACTGTGCCTGCGCACTAGAAAACCCCTGCCGTCAACCGCAGTCCCCAAAGAGCAGCTCTTCCTGGAAGGGCACGGGTTCACCCGTGCCAAAAAGCAAACCACAGATGAGGGCTTTTAGCCCCTGAGGTACGTTTTCAAAGATTCAACCTCCAGCAGTCCCCCAAAGAGCAGCTCTTCCTGGAAGGGCACGGGTTCACCCGTGCCAAAAAGCAAGCCACAGATGAGGGCTTTAGCCCCTGAGGTACGTTTTCAAAGATTCAACCTCCAGCAGTCCCCCAAAGAGCAGCTCTTCCTGGAAGGGCACGGGTTCACCCGTGCCAAAAAGCAAGCCACAGATGAGGGCTTTAGCCCCTGAGGTACGTTTTCAAAGATTCAACCTCTACGGAATTGCCCTCGAACTACTAACGAACGGAGCCATCAATGCCTAAGAACAACGTCACCGACCCCATCACAGACCAGAGAAATAGCCTTTGCCCGCCAAATCCTCTCTGGAACCATGAACGACCGTCAGGCCGCAGAAGCCGTCGGCCTCAACCCCGACACCGCCGCCTACACCAAATCCAAGCCTCGTGTCCGCGCCTACATGCTTGAGCATCGCGCCGCCGTGCAGCAACAGCTTGTCGAGCAGGACACCGAAGAGCGCCGTCGCTTAACCCTGAGCCGCGACCGGGTCCTGGCCCGCCTATGGGAAATCGCCGACCTGGCCCCCGAAAAAACCCGCAACGGCATGTCCGCCCAAGTCAAGGCTCTCTCCATGATCATCGCCATTGAAGGCCTGATACCCTCCCGAACCAACGACCGCCGCGTCGCCTCCGCTCCGGACAAACCCGCCCCTGAGCCCGTAAACCCGCCATTCTATGTCTCCAAATGGATGCGTAACCAGCAGAACCAAGAATCCGCGGACCCCCAGCCGCCACCGGCCCAGGAAGAAGCCGCCCCAGAGCCACAATCCGCTCCCGAAGGGACCGATGACCCGCCCTCAATAGAATTGTCATCGTCCCGACCGGTAGCGGAGCGACCCGCGGTTCCCGCCTCCCTGAACCCTTCGCAAACAACCTCATCGCTGCCTCGCGTCCCCAAGGCCGACTAGGTTGCACCCGAAACCAGGCGACCCTTCTCAATAGACAAGCACCGCTTTGGCCGGCCCTGGTGAGGTACGTTCTGAAGCGGTTTATGACCCAAAAAACCAAAAAGCATCGAATTTTATCGAATTTTACAAACCTAAGCCTTCCAACCACCCACCTTCGATACACGAAGGATGAAAACCAAAATGAGGCAGACGAACGTTGAGTGGAGCGCTGACCTGCCGGTGGTCCAGTTTGCTGCTTTCGCGAACGGGCAGGAGTCTGACAAGATAGTAGGAATGCCTACCGCTACCAAGATATTCGCCGATCGCATTGGCCGCATTGAGGTTTCCGCCACCATGGCGGTCACGGCCGAAGCCGCCAGGCTGCGCGCCCAGGGTGCGCAACTGGTCGATTTTGGCGCCGGGGAGCCTCATTTTGCTACCCCGCGCCACATCAAAGACGCCGCCATCGAGGCCATCGAGGCAAACTTCACCCGCTATACCGTCGTCGCCGGCATCCCGGAGTTACGAAAGGCGATCGTGGAACGCCATGCCTGCGACTTCGGATCCGATTACACCCCGGATGAGACCGTCTTCACGACCGGCGGGAAACTGGCGCTGTTCAACGCCATCCAGGTGCTGGTGGATCATGGCGATGAAGTCATTCTGCCCGTACCTTACTGGGTTTCTTTCAAGGACATCATTCAATACGCCGGGGGCAAAGTTGTTTATTTGCCCACAGAGGAAGCAGCGAACTTCCGCATTACCGCTGACGCTATCGAGCAAGCGATTACACCGCGCACCAAGGTCATCATTCTGAACACGCCGTCGAATCCCGCGGGTTCCGTCGTTTCGCCCGACGACCTGGAACGTATCGTCAAGCTAGCCCATGAGCGGGGAATCTTCCTGCTGCTGGATGAGTGCTACGTGTATCTGCAATATGCAGGTGCTCCCGTGTCCGGCGGCTCATTCGTGGAAGCAAAGGAGCACGTGATTGTGCTGGGCTCCCTTTCCAAGACCTATGCCATGACCGGCTGGCGCGCCGGCTTCGCCCTCGGCCCGAAGGCCATTATCGCGGCGATGAGCAAGCTGCAGAGCCAGTCCACCTCTTCCACGGCGGCGATCGTACAAAAGGCAGCCATCGCAGCGCTGACCGGCTCACAAGAGTGCGTAACGGAAATGCGGGCGGATTACCTGAATCTGCGTGACCGGATCCTCAAAGGGCTGCTTTCAGTTCCCGGCATTACCTGCACCCGGCCGGAAGGCGCCTTCTATGTCTATCCGAACGTGTCGGCCTTCCTGGGCAAACCGGGCGCAAAAACCACCACCGAACTTGCCTCGCGCCTGCTGCATGAAGCACATGTGGTTACGGTCCCGGGTGAGGCTTTCGGTACCCAGGAACATATCCGGCTGTCCTACGCCGTTTCTCACCATGACGTCGAAGAAGGCGTGGTCAGAATGAAGAACTTCTTTGCCAGTCTTTCCTAGGAGCCGATGAACACTCAAGTCGAATTTCGACCCATCATTCTCGCAGGCGGCAGTGGAACGCGCTTCTGGCCTCGCAGCCGCCGCTGGCGGGCGAAGCAACTTCTGGTGCTGGATGGCGCACGCACCATGATCCAAAGTACCGTCGATCGCCTGGGCAACCTGGCCACCGCACGTGAGCTTTGGGTGATCACCAACGACCTGCTCGCCAAAGCTATTTCCGAGCAACTGCAAACCATGCTTGGGGAGCAGATCATTTGTGAACCAGCGGCGCGCAATACCGCGCCGGCAGCCGGCCTGGCCGCTTTCCTCATCGAGCGCACCGCGCCGGATGCGGTGTTGGGCATCTTCCCTGCCGATCACGTGATCACTGACGAAGACAAGTTTCGGGCCACCATCAAGCAAGGCATTGCCTTGGCAGCGGCCGGGGAAAACATCGTGGTGCTGGGAGTGAAGCCAACGCGCCCAGAGACCGGCTACGGCTACATCGAAACCGGAGACGTTTTACCTCACGACGTAAAACGCGTCCGCCGCTTCACGGAAAAGCCGAACCGCGAAAAGGCAGAAGAGTTCATGCTAACGGGAAGATACTACTGGAACAGCGGCATTTTCCTGTGGTCAGCCCGGACCCTGGCCAATGCCATCCGCGAGCACCTTTCTGAGACCGCGCCTTATCTGCAACAGATTGCCGCCGCTTACGGAACGCCTCAATTCGACCAGGTTTTTCGTGAGCTTTACCCCAGGTGCGAAAACATCAGCATCGATTACGCGGTGCTCGAGCCGCGATCTGCCAAGGGCGAACATAATTCCAATATCTATTGCCTGCCGGCCGAGTTTGGGTGGAACGACCTGGGATCCTGGGACGCACTCTACGAACACCAGCTCGCGCAGGGCAACGCCAAGAACGGCAACGTTACCGAAGCCAAAGACATGGTGGGGATCGATGCCCACAACAACTATGTCTACAGCCCGGAAAAGTTTGTCGCATTAGTGGGTGTTAACGACCTGGTCGTGGTCGAGACCGAAGACGCCATCCTGATCACCACCAGGGACCGTTCGCAGGATGTGCGCCGCGTGGTGAGCCACCTGGCTGGTAAGCACGACGAACTACTTTGAAGCTGGATAACCCCATCAAGTTCGGGACCGATGGCTGGCGGGGAATTCTTGCCGCCGACTTCACCGAAGCCAATGTGCGGCTCGCAGCCGGAGCCATCGCTCACTACGTGCGGGAGAAAGAGGACCCGTCTCGCGGCCTCTGCATTGCCTACGACACCCGGTTCTTATCCCAGCGCTTTGCGCAAATTGTCGCTGAAGTAGCCGCCGCGGCCGGTATCCCGGTGCGCCTCGCCGATCGCATCACGCCCACGCCGGCTCTCTCTTACGCGGTGAAACATCTGGGCGCCGCAGGCGGCGTGATGATCACCTCCAGCCACAATCCCTATAACTGGAACGGAGTTAAGTTTAAAGCCAGCTATGGAGGGTCAGGCAGCCCGGCCATCATGGCCGCAATCGAAAGTTATCTTGGCCAGGAATTACCGGTCGCGCCTTCCAGCGCCACCATCCGCGAGGCTGACTTTCTCAGTCCTTATATCGGGGCCATCTCCGTTTTCGCCGATCTTGATCGCATCGCCGGAGCGCGGCAAAAATATGCGATTGATTGCATGTATGGCGCCGGACGAGGCGTGCTGGCGGGCATCTTTGCCGGCCGAGGCATCGACCATGTGGAGATCCGCTCAGAGTTGAATCCGCTATTTCCTGGTATTCAGCCCGAGCCCATTCCGCCGCATATCCGCGCCCTCGAGCAAACGGTTCTGGAACAACATTGCCAGGCTGGCTTTGCCACCGACGGCGATGCAGATCGTATCGGCGCGGTGGATGAGAATGGCCGCTTCGTCGACGCCAACAAAATCTATTGCCTTTTGCTGGAGTGGCTACTCAAACGCAAACAATGGCCCGGCGATGTCGCGCGGGCCTTTAATACGACCAAGATGCTGGACCGGATCGCAGCCCGCTACGGCCGCAAGCTCTACGAGCATGGCATCGGCTTCAAACACGTGTGCGAGCTGCATGCTCGACAAAGACATACTGATCGGCGGCGAGGAATCGGGCAGCATCGGTATAGGAAGGCATCTACCGGAACGCGATGGGCTGCTGAATGCGCTGCTGTTGGCGAACATCATGGCGGAAGAAGGGCGCACTCTTGGCTCACTGGTAGACGGATTGCAGCAGGAATACGGTGAACATCACTACGGCAGGCTTGACCTGCATCTGCCGGAAGAGGCAAAGCAATCAGCCATACGCCGTGCAGCATCAGGATTGCGCGAGTTTGCCGGGATGCGTGTGTTGCGCCATGAAACACTCGATGGAATGAAGTTTTATCTCGATCACCCCCAGGCACTTCCGGCAGAGACCTGGGTGCTGCTGCGTGCTTCGGGAACCGAGCCACTGTTGCGCATCTATGCCGAAAGCGGCTCTCCGGAGTCGGTTCAAGCTTTGCTGGACGCGGGCCGTGCATTTGCGATGGGAGACACCGCATGAAAGTAAGAACCAAAGGCCTGCTGTTTGACATGGATGGTGTGCTGATCAGCTCGTTGGGATCGGTGGAGCGAAGCTGGCAAACCTGGGCAGAGCGCCATGGACTCGACGTGCGGGAGACGATCAAGACCGCTCACGGAATGCGAGCCATTGAAACCGTGCGTAGGTTGAAGCCGGAGGCCAACCACCTGGCAGAACTCAAAGTGATCGAAGACCTCGAGGTAGGAGATAACGAAGGGCTCGAGGTTCTGGAGGGCGTGTTACCCATTCTGCAATCGGTGCCGCAGAAGTTCTGGACCATTGTCACGTCTGCCACCGAGCGGCTGGCCCGCAGCCGTTTGGCGTTTGCGGGTATTCCTGTTCCGGAGCACATTGTCACCGCCGACATGGTTACTGAAGGCAAGCCCCATCCGGAACCTTACATCAAAGGCGCGAGGATCCTCCGGCTGGCGCCACAGGACTGCATCGTGATCGAGGATTCGACCTCAGGGGCAAAGGCTGGCCATGCTGCAGGATGCAAGGTCCTGGCCACTACCTTCTCGCACACGATCCAACAGCTGGCAACGGCCGACTGGATTGTTGAATCTCTAGCCAGGGTGAGTATCACAGTTCTCCCGGGAGATCAGGGGCTGGAGCTGGAGTTCACACCGATCAGCCGCTAGGCCCTCCCTGGATTATTCGTGATCTTCTGTGTCGTACCTTTTGCGATACTCTCGCATGTACGATTCAAGCTCATCCAGCTCCGACTTTTCAATTGAGCTGGACTCCAACAGGTTGATGAGCAGACCAGCTGCTGACCCGTGGAAGTTTCGCGATACCAACGCTTGAACCGCAACCTGATCAACAGTTTTCCGCGAAACCAGCGGCCTGAAAACAAACACCCGGCCTCGCGACTCATGCGCGATAAAACCCTTGTTCTCCATGATCCTGAGCAGAGTTTGCGTGGTTTTGTAATGGGGCCGTTCCTTTTCCGGATGAGCATTGACCACGTTATCGACGGTGGCCTCTTTCAGGTCCCATAGGATCTGTAGCAGCCGCGTCTCCGCCCTGGTTGGTACGAGGAGCTTCTTGCTTCGCATCATGTCGCAATCATCTTAATGGCTTAAGATTGATGAGGCAATAGGGTTTTCGAGTTCACTTGGGCACAGCCCGTACTGCACGCTCGAGAGCCGCCCGCGCCAACAATCGCGTCGAATCGAGCGTGGGCAAGGGAGAATTGGCATCGTTCATGATCAAGGGAATTTCCGTGCAGCCAAGGATCACAGCATCGCATCCCTCGTCCTTCATTCGTTCCATAACCCGCTGAAACGTGGCGATCGCGGCGGGTTTGAAAATTCCGTAAACCAGCTCGTCCATGATGATGCGATTGATCTCTTGCTTCTCCTCAGGGCTCGGGCGCACGAGCTCCAGGTTGCGCGCCCGAAGCTTTTCCGGGTACACCTCGCTGTCGACCAGGTAGCGGGTTCCTGTTAAACCCAGGCGGCGAAACCGGCGCCCCACCGCCTCGGCAGCGACCGCCTCTGCTATATGCAACCATGTGAGTGGCAATCGCTGCTCAATGTAAGGCAGCGCCTGGTGAATGGTGTTGTCCGGGCAGATGAGAAAATCGGCGCCGATTTTGGCCAGTTTATTGGCGGAAGAAAGCATCAGCTCCCCCACACCGTGCCAGTCATCGCGGTAGATACACTCCATGTAGTCTCCCAGCGAGTGCGAGTGCAGCGAGATCTCGGGATGTTCGTGCGGGCCGAGCAGCTCCGCGCCTCCCTGGCAGATGGAGCGATAGCAAAGAGCGGCTCCTTCGGCGGAGCAGGCAACGATTCCAATGTGTCCAGCCATGGCTTGATTCCCTGATTGATTTTAAGATGAGAACGATGCGCGCCGGGAAAGCGATAAACCTTCTGCTCCTGAGTTTTCTCTCTATGGCTCCTTATGCTCACTCCGAGACGGGGGAACAAGGTTGGCTTCGTTATGCCGCTCTGCCGCCGCAGGCTACCCAGCAATACAAAAAGATGCCGCAGCACGTTGTCGCCGGCGGCCAATCTGCCGTCAGCCGCAGTGCGGCCAGCGAGTTGGCCCGCGGACTGCACTCGATGCTGGGTGAAAATGTTACCGTCTCATCCGCGCTTCCCAATGAGGACTCGTTCGTCCTCGGCACACCAACCGAGATTCAGCGCCTTCTGCCCACCTGGAAATTGTCTTCCCCGCTTGCGCCAGAAGGATTCTCACTGGCACAGTTTGCCGCGCAAGGGCACAGCTATTGGGTCCTCGCCGGCGGCACGGACCGGGGCGAACTCTACGGCGTGTTTCGCATTCTTGAACTGGTCGCACAACAAAAGCAGGTCAGGCCCGACAGCGAAGCGCCGGCTTCGCCCATTCGCTGGGTCAACCAGTGGGACAACTTCGACGGAAGTATCGAACGCGGCTATGCCGGGCGCAGCATTTTTTTCGAGGGTGGCCATGTGCACGCGGATCTTGCCCGGGTCTCGGAGTATGGCCGTTTGCTGGCCTCGGTTGGCATCAACGGCGTCACGGTCAACAACGTGAACTCAGATTTGCATACGCTGGAACCGGAAATGATTGGTGAACTCGCCCGCATCGCGGATGCATTTCGACCCTGGGGCGTGCGCATGTCGCTGTCGATCGATCTATCGAGTCCGCAAGCGGTGGGGCATCTGCATACCTTCGATCCAGTCGACCCGGCGGTCGCCGTGTGGTGGCGGAAGAAAGCGGATGAGATTTACAAAGTCATCCCCGACTTTGCCGGCTTCACTATCAAGGCTGACTCCGAAGGGCGGGTGGGGCCGTCGAAGTATGGCCGCACTCCGGCGCAGGCAGCAAACACGGTTGCCCGTGCGCTCCGGCCCCATGGCGGAGTGGTCCTCTACCGCGGCTTCGTCTACAACAATCATCTTGACTGGAATGACCTGAAGGCCGATCGCGCTCGCGCCGGCTATGACAACTTCCGCTCTCTGGATGGCGCGTTTGATCGCAACGTGGTGATTCAAATCAAGCATGGGCCCATTGACTTTCAGGTCCGGGAGCCTGTGTCCCCGCTATTCGCCGCTCTTCGTCATACTAACCAGGCAATCGAACTGCAGATCACGCAGGAGTACACCGGACAACAGCGCCACATGGTGTTCCTGGTCCCCATGTGGAAGGTCGCGCTCGACACCGATCTTCGGGCGCAGAATCGCAGTACGCCGGTCAGTGAGATTGTCGAGGGTAAGAGCTTCCACCAACCGTTGGGCGGTTTTGTGGGCGTCGCCAACGTTGGCCTGGATACGAACTGGTTGCATCACCCGATGGCGATGGCCAACCTTTACGGATTCGGCAGGCTGGCGTGGAATCCTGAGCTGACTACGCCAGAAATCATCGACGCCTGGACACGGCTTACGTTCGGAAATGATCCCAAGGTTGTTTTTGTCGTCGACGGACTCCAGTCCAATTCCTGGCGTGTGTATGAGCTCTACACCGGCCCACTGGGCATAGGGACGCTCACAAATATCCTTGGCGTTCACTATGGCCCCGGCATCGAGTCCGCAGAGCGCAATGGATGGGGACAATGGTTTCGCGCCGACGGCAAGGGCATCGGCATGGACCGCACCGTGGCCACGGGTACTGGCTACATCGGTCAGTATCCGCCGCAGTTGGCGAAGACGTACGAGTCGTTGGATACATGTCCTGACAGTCTGCTGCTTTTCATGCACCACGTTCCTTATGACTATCTCCTGCACAATGGCAAGACGCTGGTGCAATACGTGTATGACTCGCACTATGAGGGTGCGGCACTTGCCGGTTCTTACGCTTCGCGTTGGAAGACACTCCGCGGCTTGGTAGATGAGCAGCGCTATTGGGAGATCCTTGGGCTTTTTGAGTATCAAGCTGGTCATGCGGTGGTTTGGCGGGATGCGGTAACGGAGTGGTTCCAACATATTTCCGGTATTCCCGATAAATTGGGCCGGGTTGGCCACTACCCTGACCGGATGGAAGCTGAGTCCATGCAGGCCGATGGATACACAACGGTTGACGTCACACCCTGGGAGACTGCATCCGGGGGCAAGGCGGTGGTTTGTAATCGCTCTGCTGCGTGCACCCTGACCACCAAGCCTGGCCGGCCGGAGGGAACATATTCTATTTCCGTGCGCTACTTCGACCTGCGCACGGGTGTTTCGCAATATGATTTGCTGCTCAATGGTAAGTCAGTGGCGCACTGGACGGCGAATGCGATTCTCCCGCCTGCGGTGGTTGATCCGCATCTCGACGGCAGCACCAGTACGCTCTTCACGGTGTCGGATATTCGCCTCAAGCCAAGCGATACGCTCACTCTGCGCGGAACACCGAACCAGGGAGAACCAGCCCCTGTTGATTACATCGAGGTTGTGAGGCAGTGAAAACATTTCCAAGAAAGGACCGCTGAACCGCAGATCTCTCCACTTTGCTGCGCTTCGGTCGAGATGACAAAGGGGAGGGCGGCGCTTCGAGCGAAAGAAGTTGCTAAATTGAAGCTGCTCTTCAGCAACCGCTCTCTCTGGGAGCGCCCCTCTCTCCTTTGTCATTCGACCGAAGCGCAGCGTTCAACGCTGCTTATTGGGATTCACGCGAGCTTGCAGGCGGCTGATGACGGTCTCCGGGACCAACCCTTCGACGGAACCACCCAACTCGAAGACATTCTTGATGAGCCTGGAGCTCACGTACGAATATTTCTCGTCGGCCATCAGGAACACTGTCTCTACTTGCGGAGCCAGCCGCCGGTTCATCAGTGCCATCTGCAGCTCGTATTCGTAGTCGCTGATGGCGCGAACCCCGCGTAGAATGGCCTGCGCATGCTGGTCGAGAACAAACTCCACCAGCAGCCCATTGAAGGTCGCAACCGAAACGTTATCGAACTTCTGAACTGCTTCGGTAAGCATCTCGATCCGCTCGATAACAGAAAAGAGCGGAGCCTTCTCTGAATTGTTTAGGATCGCGACCACCAGGTGATCAAAGATCTTTGCCCCACGCGCAACCAGATCCAAATGACCGTTGGTCAATGGATCGAAGCTGCCGGGGTAAATGGCTTTGACGGTATTCAAGAATCCTTACTGCCGAAGACGTACCGGAGGCTTCACCGCTTCCGCAGCCTGGGCCGATCCGTTGACTGGAACTGCCGGAATCTCTGCCGGCTTCACGCCGGTAAGACCCATCTTCTGCCGTAACTGTGCATCGATGCGGGCGAAGATCTCAGGATGATCCTTGAGGAAGCCGCGGACATTTTCCCGGCCTTGCCCAATCCGCTCGCCTGCATAGCTATACCAGGCGCCCGACTTCTCCACAACATTCTGCGTTACCGCAAGATCCAGCACATCCCCTTCGCGGGAGATCCCTTCGCCATAGAGAATGTCAAACTCCGCTTCTCTGAAGGGCGCGGCCACCTTGTTCTTGACCACCTTGATCTTGGTGCGCGAACCAACCACTACATCGCCTTCCTTAACGGCTGCGATCCGGCGAATGTCAATGCGCACCGAAGAATAGAACTTGAGCGCGCGGCCCCCGGTCGTCGTCTCCGGATTGCCAAACATGACCCCGATCTTCTCGCGAATCTGGTTAATGAAAATCAGCGACGTGCGCGACTTCGATACCGTTCCGGTAAGCTTGCGCAGCGCCTGCGACATGAGCCGGGCCTGCAGACCCATATGCGAATCGCCCATTTCGCCATCGAGTTCCGCCTTAGGCACCAGCGCGGCGACCGAGTCGACGACCAGCACATCAATTGCGCCGGAGCGCACCAGCGCTTCGGTAATTTCCAGCGCCTGTTCGCCGTAATCCGGCTGCGATACGAGAAGGTTATCCACATCCACGCCCAGCTTTTTGGCATATTGCGGATCGAGCGCGTGTTCAGCATCGACAAACGCCGCCATCCCGCCCGACTTCTGCGCTTCGGCGATGATCTGCAGCGTAATGGTGGTTTTGCCCGAAGATTCAGGGCCGAAAATTTCAATCACCCGGCCGCGCGGAACACCACCCACGCCGAGAGCGGCGTCGAAGGAGATGGATCCGGTAGATATCACCGAGATGGGCACGATCGCCTCTTTGTTGCCGAGACGCATGATGGAGCCCTTACCGAACTGCTTTTCAATTTGTGCTAATGCCAGATCAATGGCGCGGGAACGATCATCTGCCATGGGGTAGGTCTCCAGTGGGAATGTAGTGGATCATAACACCGCTCAGAGGCTATCGCTGAAGCAGGTCGATCGGCTGGTGGATGTCGGCAACGCGAAAGTACTGCGCCAGAGCCGGATGTTTGCGAGCCACGGCCTGGTACATCTCCCAGGCAACACGGCGATAAGAGAAATGTCCTGCAGGCGTAGAGCGGAGTTCCGCGATATACAGCGCTTCGGCAAAGTCCATTTTGAACAGCGCCCGGGTGCGCGTGCCCAGGGGCAAAACGTAGCCCGCGTTTTCCACAAAGCCGGCCTGAGAAACATTAACAAATGCTTTATGTGCATGGGTCATTGCGGCGTCATATTGCGGCAGCAGTCCCGCCTCGGCCAATCCTTCGGGGATCTCGTAACCATGGGCACTGGTAAACGTCTGCAGGATCTGAACGCAGCGGCGATGACGGTGCATGTCGCGGAAGCCACCGATATCCATCAGAATGTCGAACCGTAGCCCCTGCCCGGCGGAGAACTCGCGCAGCAGTTCGTCATGGCGGCCGCGATGCCGCGCACCCAGAGCGATGATTTCATTGCGGCGCGTCGCCTCGAGCGATGCAACCGTCCGCGCAAGCTGGCGATACGAATACTGACACGCCCCATAGAGGAGAGTGGTCGCCAAATCGATCTCCAACGGTTGATCGTCGACCAGATCGACCACACCCTGAGCTTCAACGGGCGCGTTTTTCATCAGCTCGGCCGCGGCCTGGGCCAACTCGACTCGGGTAGCCAGCACGTAGTCGTTAGGCGCAGAGTACTTGACCAGCGTAGGCGCGATCCTGACCTCGCGCGTCAGCATGGCCTCCGCCCTGGCGCCCAGGGCAGGATCGAGGGCGCTGATGTCACGCTGTAATGCGCTCAGCGCCTCCCCTTGCACGTTCCAGGCCGAACCGGCAGCAGCGTCGCGCAGCCGCTCTCCCAGTTGGCGCACTTCGGCGTGGGGATCAGAGAGCAGCCGGGAGATCTGCGTTTCCAGCGTACGCGCGTTCACAATCTGCCCCAGCGAAGTGTTGGTGGCCAGCGGAAGCAGATAGCGAGACACATCCAGAGCCCGCGCTCGCAGGGTACGGTGGTAAGCCTCCTCTTTCATTTCCTGGGGCCGCACGATTTGCCCTTTCAGGTGGGCAAACATGGTCTCGGTGGTAGAGTGATACTCCGTGAAGAGCGCGTCGATAGCCTCGGTGAAGACCTTTCCGGCGGCAGCGCCTGAGGAAAAGTCCGGCAAATACCAGCCGCTCTTTTGAAAATTCTGATAACGGGTGGAACGCTCCTGGCCGTCCCAGCGTTGCTCGTCCACCAGGATGATCGCTGCCAGCAGGGACAGTCGCTCGATGGCGAAGGCCACATGGGCCAGATCAGCAATCGATCGGTGGCCGTATTGAAAGTAAAAGGTATTGAGGAAATGCTCTGCCCGCTGGGTAGAGATCTCCCGCAGCGATTCCTTCATCGACAGCGCAGATCGGGAGTACTTGGCCATGGCATAGGCCAGCACTTCAGGATCGGCCCCATGAACGGCGTAGACTTCAGTCTGGTTTCTGGGCGCTTCGGGCGGGGCTGCGGAAAGAGCTGCGGTGGGGGTTTCGCTTGGAGCCATGGTCAGGCTTCAGGATAGAGCATTTTCGAACGCCGCAGTACCGTTTCATACCAAGGGAGTAATGTCGTCTCCGGGGCTGAACTAAGATAAGATTGAGCAGCAACCCCGGTGCGGATTGAGCCTTTATCGAGTGAGTTCGCTCCTATGGCCGTAAACCGCAAATTGAGTCGCGAATCGCAGTCTGAAGAAACCCTGTCGGCCGTCAAACACCGGCCGTACGCGTTGCCCAAACGTCCCTGGACAATGATGCAGCGCTGGAATGACCTGCTGTTTGCTCACTGGCCAATACCCGCTGCCAAACTGGAACCATTGCTTCCCGCTGGCTTGCAGGTGGACACCTTTGATCAGTCCGCCTGGATAGGCGTAGTGCCCTTCTGGATGGACCGCGTTCAATTGCGCGGAGTTCCTCGCATTCCCGGCGCCAGCCGTTTTCCCGAGCTGAACCTCAGGACCTACGTCCGCGAGCGTAATACCAATCGCGCCGGCGTCTATTTCTTTTGTCTTGAGGCTTCTAACCCACTGGCGGTCTTAGTGGCCAGGGCGGCTTTCCATCTCCCCTATCACTGGGCCCGCATGTCTATCCGGACACGCAGTGAGCGCGAATTTACCTACCAGAGCGCGCGCCTTCTGAGTTCGAAACCGGTGCGCTTCCGCGCCCACTATCGCGGCCTGGGGCAGGTACGTGCCATTGACCAGAGCCGCCCGGGAACCATCGAGCACTTTCTTACCGAGCGCTATTGTCTGTTCACCACCAACCGCGCCGGCCAATTGTTGCGTGGGGATATTCACCACATGCCCTGGCCCCTGGAAGCGGCCGAAGCGGAGATCGAACTCAACGACCTTCCCGCCACCTATGGCATTGAACTCCCGAACACTCCGCCACTCTTGCATTATTCGCGGGAGCTGGTCGTCTATCTCTGGTCTCTGGACAAAGTCTGGGGCAAGTTGCCGGTTCTGGAGGCAGCCGGGGTCCGCACCGCAGAAATTGTCTAATCTCTCCCATCTGGTAACCTCACTTTTTTGAGCAGAGAAGGAGACCGATGGAGAATCTTCAAGGCAAAACAGCGTTTGTCAGCGGTGCATCTCAGGGAATTGGCCGCGCTTGCGCATTGGCATTGGCAAGAATGGGCGCGCGGATCGCGCTGGCAGCACGCAATGAGGCCAAGCTGGAAGCCGTAGCAGCGGAAATCGAGGCCGCCGGTGGCCAAGCCAAGCCTTTTCTTATGGACGTGTCGGACGAAGCCTCCATACAAGCCGCAGCCAAGGCATCGATTGCTCATTTCGGCGCGGTGGAAATCCTGGTAAACAATGCCGGTATCACCCGGGATACGTTGCTGTTACGCATGAAGCGCGCGGATTGGGATGCAGTGATGACGACCAATCTGACCGGCGCTTTTCTTTTGACGCAAGCCCTGTTGAACCCCATGCTGCGCGCCCGTTGGGGCAGAATCATCAACGTCAGCAGCGTGGTGGGGCGCACGGGTCAGGCTGGACAGGCCAACTACGCTGCCAGCAAAGCCGGGCTCATCGGATTCACCCGATCGATGGCCCGAGAGGTCGCATCCCGATCGGTCACCGTCAATGCAGTGGCCCCGGGCTATATCGAGACCGCAATGACCTCGGTGCTCGAGGACAAACAGCGCGAGGCGCTTCTGAGCCACATTCCGCTAGGGCGTGCAGGCACCGATGAGGAGGTGGCCCACGCGGTCGCTTTTCTCGCCTCTCCCCAGGCTAGCTATATCACTGGCCACGTGCTCGACATAAACGGCGGTCTGTTCATGAACTAGAGCAGTTTCGCAATTACTGTGTCTGGCGAAGATCGCGAGGAGTGGTTTTCCTTGAGGGAAAACCACGACAAGGTCTGTCGCTTCGGTCTACACCAATTGCGAAACTGCTCTAATGCGATGAACCATCGCAGATACAAAATCCCAATCGCGGAAAAATATGCGCCCTGGCCCGAAGAAAATTCTTGCTAGTCGTTACCACGACGTGTTAACTATACTGCCAACACTTGAAAACTCCTCATCTATTAGTCAATTACGGCGGTATCAACCGTTCTTGTGGTTTATCAGAGTGAACGTCTGAGCGAAGGTCTCAACTTATGAAGATAGGAATTACCATCCGGGGATACCGGTTACAGAAGGGGCTTTCGCAGGGAGATATCGAGAAGCGCACCGGCCTGCTGCGCTGCTACCTGTCCCGGGTTGAGAACGGTCATACCGTTCCCTCGTTGGACACTTTGGCCAAGATCGCGCAGGCGCTCGACATTCCGCTGGCTCAATTCTTTGCCGAAGACTCGCTTGGCCGGGAAATGAACACGCAGAAGTTGACCGATGATGAGTTGCGTTTCTTAACCCAGATTCGGCGTTACGCGACTAACCTGAACGACAGCGATCGCAAGCTGTTGTTAGCCATGGTCAAGAAGTTCGCCGCGACCGCAGTGCGCTAAGTACCCAGGGCTAGACTCGGGTTAAGATTTTCCCCGACCCAGGGGGAATGGGTGGCACAATCTGTCTCCCGAAGCCCTTCCCCGCAAATTCCGCTTATCCCACCCTTCGCAAAGAACGCGAAGGATGGGGCACCCGATCATTTGTGAATGCGGGAAGAGAGAAAAATAGACCCGCTCAGCGCCAGAATGAGGCGATACCGAACGCAAAAACCAGAAGCAGAATAGACATGCCGCCATACGTGACCCACGCGCGAAAGGCGAATTGACTTCTGGCTGGCCCAATTCTGGGCACCAGCGGCGCGCCTAAAGCGAGACCACAAAGAAAGCCTCCCAGGTGAGCCATATTGTCAATGCGAATGGCGCTGCGAAAAAACAGCGAAGTCCCGCCAATCACAAAGTTCAGTAGCGCGAAATAAATCACGCTCTTACGCAGCCTGCGGATCTCCTCCGGAGGCACGGGGAGTAAATCTGCCTTGAGCAGCAAAATGAGCACCCCCGCAATGCCAAAAACCGCTCCCGAGGCCCCAGCACCGACTATTTGCGGATGGACTGCCGTACTGAGCAGGTTGCCGGCAATCCCAGTGAGCACATAAACCGCAAACATCCCGGCTGGCCCCAGCAGCGGCTCCCCCAGCAACCCAAGGTTCCACAAGCACCACATGTTGGTCGCCAGATGCAGGATGCCGACATGCACAAACGCAGCCGTCAGCAGACGCCACCACTGGCCTGCAAGGACAAGGCCGCCGAAATTGGCGCCCCAATTCACCAGCTCCTGGACGGAGGGGTTGCTGGGGGATACCCCGCGCACCACCATGGCTATGAAAACCGCGCAATTGATGCCGACCAGCGTGTACGTGGCCGGGGCAGAAGCCCAACGGCTGGCTTGCGATCGCCTCGGCCGAGGCGGTCCCGCGTCGCCTTCGTAGGGACGGCTTTCCGGTGGCAAAATCTCAGCAGCGCGTTGCGATGGCCCGCTTCCCGGCCAGTTGGAACCCATAGCGCTAAGCTATCCTGAGCAAGGGTCCATGACAAATGGGTGATCCGGTGGTCCTTTCCGGGCGCCGGCCTCATCTGATAGACAGGCGAAACAATCGATTGATGACGGACAGATTCGGAAGGGCAGATTCTAGTGGAATATAAGCAGGTTAAGCGGGCTCTCTTAAGCGTTACCGATAAAACTGGCCTGGTAGATTTCGCCCGCCAACTGAGCGGTATGAACGTGGAGTTGATTTCGACCGGAGGCACCGCGCGGGTTCTACGCGACGTCGGGCTCAAGGTGCGCGATGTTTCCGATCTCACCGGTTTTCCGGAAATGCTGGATGGCAGGGTGAAAACCCTGCACCCCAAGGTGCACGGGGGCATTCTCCATATCCGAGACAGCGCCGAACACCAGGCAGCCGTCGCGGAACAAGGCATCGAACCCATCGACATGGTGGTGGTAAATCTCTATGCCTTTGAAGAAACCGCCCGCAAGCCGGGCGCGTCCTTTGGGGAGTTGGTGGAAAACATCGACATAGGCGGGCCCTCCATGCTTCGTTCGGCAGCCAAGAACTTTGAGGATGTCGCTGTGGTCACTTCCGCAGCCGACTACGAGCAACTGGCGGTCGAGATGCAGGCCCACCAGGGCGCTCTTTCGTTGGAGACACGATGGAGGCTGGCCCGCCAGGCGTTCACCCTGACAGCCGGGTACGACTCGGCCATCGCCAGAACTTTCAACAAGATCGCGGCGGAACGGCAGAATGAAATCGGACCGGGTGAAGGCAGCTCTCAATTCCCAGCTACCTTATTGCTCGCCTACGCCAAGACGGCAGATCTTCGCTATGGGGAAAACCCCCACCAGGGAGCGGCGCTGTACGGAGACGGGACCGGGACCGGGATCGCCGGGGCACAGCAGCTACAGGGCAAAGAACTTAGCTACAACAACCTGGTCGATCTGGACGCCGCCTGGGAACTGGTGAACGAGTTTGCGGAACCTGCCGTGGCGATCATCAAGCACAGCAATCCCTCTGGGATGGCCGTCGCCCCTTCCGTGGCGGAGGCCTACCGAAAGGCGTTTGCCACCGATCCCGTTTCTGCCTTTGGCAGCGTGATCGGCGTCAATCGCGAGGTCGACGATGCGCTGGCGGAGGAAATATCCAAGCTCTTTGTCGAGGCCATTGCCGCCCCGTCTTTCAGCGAGGGCGCGAAGACCAAATTTTGCGCCAAAAAGAATCTTCGCCTGTTGACGGTGAAGCCAGCGGCTTCGGGCAAGGTGATCAAGCAAATTTCCGGCGGTCTGCTGCTGCAGGACGCAGATAGGGAGGACGCACCGGCAAACGACCTGAAGGTCGTGACCGTGCGCCAGCCATCGGCAGAGGAGATGGAGACGCTGCTTTTTGCCTGGAAAGTGGCTAAGCACGTCAAGTCAAACGCCATAGTCTATGCCCGCGATGGCCAGACCCTGGGTGTAGGGGCGGGTCAGATGAGCCGGGTGGATGCCGCCAAGTTTGGCGCCATGAAAGCGGTTTTGCCGCTGGCCAACTGTGCCGTTGCGTCTGACGCCTTCTTCCCTTTTCCTGACGGTCTTGAAGCGGTGGCAGCTGCCGGCGCAACGGCGGTTATTCAACCCGGAGGCTCGGTTCGCGACCAGGAAGTCATTGACGCAGCCAACCGGCTCAATTTGGCTATGATTTTTACTGGAGTCCGACACTTCCGGCACTAACAGTGGTCTAAAGAGGAGTTGGCGTCATGGAAAAAGACTATTTGGTGCCGGAACTGACATGTCTTTTGACGCCGGAAATGATCTAAACTCGGAAATGGTGGATTAGCGAAAGCCTGCCGGATGCCGCGAATTGGGGAGTGCCGGGCACTTTTTGACGGCGTTACAATGCGCGTCAGAGCCGAATGGTGCGCTGACTTGAAAAATGACAGCGCATATTTTCACAAAAATGCGGGTTCCTCTGCACCGCGTTTGGACCGCCGGCGTCAGTTCAGTGGAACAGAAGCCTGGGCACAGGAACTCCCATACATGACCATTAAGGTTAAGACCCAAATCAGCAAAATTCGTAAAACGGCCCTTCTTGCGAGCGCGGCCATTGGCCTTCCCTGCTCAGCCCTGGCAAACCCGCCGCAGCAACCTGCCCCACCCGCAGCCGCCACCCCTGCCAGTCCCGCTGCCGGGGCGGCCAATACGCAAAAACCTGATCGCTCTGCCGCTTACTACCATTTCGGCCTGGCACACATGTACGAGGACATGGCCACCAATTACGGTCGCCCCGAGTACGCCACCCGCGCTATCGAGGAATACAAGCTGGCGCTCGATGCGGATCCTGGGTCGAAGTACCTGAATAGTGGACTGGCGGAACTCTATCTACGCACCGGCCGAGTGCGCGACGCGGTACTGGCCGCGCAGGAGATCCTCAAAACCGAGCCCAACAATCTGGACGCGCACAAGCTGCTGGGCCGTGTCTATCTGCAATCCCTGGGCAATGTTCAAAATGGCGGCCCCTCCGAAAAGGTGCTGCAACTGGCCATCGGCGAATACACCAAGATCGTGGAGCTGCAGAGCAACGATATTGAGAGCCGGCTGCTTCTGGGGCAGCTCTACACGCTGGCTCACGACACCCCGCACGCGGAAGAACAATTCAAAGCCGCCCAGCACATCGATCCCAACTCGGAAGATGTAGTGCTGAACCTGGCGCGGTTGTACAGCGATTCCGGTGATATGAGCCGCGCGATCCAGGTGTTGAGCGCAGTGCCCGCCGACGACCGTACAGCCAAGATGGATTACGCCCTTGGCATGAGCTACGACCAGCTCAAGGAAAATAAAAACGCGATCGACGCCTACGGCAAGGCTTTCGATATGGAACCGGATAACCTTGATGCGGAACGCGGCTTGGCGCAGGCGTTGTTGAACGATGGACAGTTAGGACCGGCTCTCAAGCACTTTGAAGCCATTTCGGCGGCCGACCCACAAGATGCCCAAACCTACACCCGGATTTCGGAAATCGAACGCAAGCAGGGTCACTACGAGCAGGCGCTCACCACGCTGAAAAAGGCCAAGGCGCTGGCCTCGGACTCGCTGGAAATCGGTTACAACGAAGCTTTGATCGAAGACTCGCTGGGGCACTACGACGATGCTGCGCAGTCGCTGCAGCTGTTGGTCAAACAGACCACCCATCCCGACGGCCAATACGCTGACGCGGAGAAGAATAACCGCTCCATCTTCCTCGACCGGCTGGCGAATGTATACCGCGAGCAAAATAAGACGGACCAGGCGGTGCAAGCCTACCAGCAGATGGTCGCCATGGGCGGAGATTACGCCGAGCGCGGGTACCAGGGCGAAGTAGATGCCTATCGCGATGCCAAGCAGTACGACAAGGCCACCCAGGTTGCCCAGCAGGCAGCGCAGGCCATGTCCAAGGACAAGAGTGTGCAGTTGATGCTTGCCTTGCAGCTGGTCGACACCAGCAAGTCCGAGGAAGGCATCAAGCTGGCCAAGGCGCAACTCCACGGCGATGCGGGAGATCGTGATGTACACCTGGCGCTGGCACAGATGTACACCAGGCTGCGCCGTTGGAAAGATGCGTCCGACGAGATCGACGCGGCCGACGCTCTCTCCGCCCAAAAGGAGAAGCCAGGCGCAGCCGGTCCGAGCCAGGATGACAAGATCTACATCTACTTCCTGCGCGGGGCGCTCGACGAACGCCAGAAACACTACGATTCCGCCGAAGAGCAGTTCCGCAAAATTCTGGCCCTCGACAGCAACAACAGCATGACACTCAACTACCTCGGGTACATGCTCGGTGATCGGGGGGTCAAGCTGGACGATGCACTGTCTATGGTGCAGAAGGCAGTACAGCTGGATCCGCAAAATGGCGCTTATCTGGATTCCCTGGGATGGGTGTACTTCAAGATGGGCCAGTACGCGTTGGCAGAAGCCAACCTGCGCAAGGCCAGTGAGCGCATGGGGCAGGACCCGGCCGTGCATGACCACTTGGGCGAGTTATACGAAAAGACTGGCCGCCTGAGGTTGGCCGCTGCGCAATGGGAGCAGAGTCTCTCGGAGTACGCCCGCACCGTGCCCGCGGATGCCGAGCCCAGTGACGTGAACAAAGTACAGAAGAAACTTGACAGCGCACGGGTGAAACTGGCCAAAGAAGAATCGACGGGCGCCAGCCCGAAGAAGTAGGGGGCGAGATTTTTGCCCTCCCGCCTGGCGTTGCCGTAGCGGACGACGCCGGCCACATGCTGGCGCAGCGAGATCACGCCGAAGCAGCTCATCCCTATCGAACGCCGTTCCAGCGTGATCGCGCCCGGGTAATCCATGCCCGGGCCTTTCGCCGCCTGGCGGGAAAAACGCAGGTCTTTACCCATCGCTATTCCGATCACTTTCGCAGCCGCCTCACCCACACCATGGAGGTGGCACAGATCTCGCGCGCCATCGCAAGCGCGCTCAAGCTGAACGAGGACATGACCGAAGCGTTGGCGCTGGTGCATGACATAGGGCATCCTCCGTTTGGCCATGCCGGGGAGCGGGCCCTGGACGAGGCTATGCAGGAATTTGGCCAGCGCTTCGATCACAACCTGCACGCCCTGCGCATGGTCGAGTACTTCGAGGTTCGCTATGCCGGCTTTCGCGGGCTGAACCTCACCCTGGGCGTCCGCGAAGGCATCGTCAAGCACTCGCGCAGTTACTCAGCCGCAGAACACCCGGAGCTACGCTGTTATTTTCTTGATCAGCAACCACCGCTCGAAGCGCAGCTTATCGATCTGGCGGATGAGATCGCCTATCTGACCGCCGACATGGACGACGGCATGGAAGCCGGGATGCTCCATCCGGAAATGCTGCGCCGGCATGTACGCATCTTCGACGAATCGTTGCGCGTGGTAGAGCGTGAGTTCCCCGCTGCGCCAGAAAACCTGCTTGCCAACGAGGCGTTGAAGAAGATGCTGAATACCCTGGTGGGAGACCTCATCCGGGAAACGGCGCGTCGAGTGGACGCTGAAGGAATTGTCAGTCTGGAGGATGTCCGGCGCTCGCCGCAGCGGCTGGTCGCTTTCTCTCCGCAAATGGAAGAACTCCGCCGCGAGGCCAAGCAGCATCTGTATGCCGCACTTTATAGCAGCGAAGAACTGCAGCGGGACCTGCAGGAGGCGGCGATGGTGGTACGACATCTATTTACCGACTGGGTGAACGATCCCTCGCGCTTACCAGCCGCCAATCAGTCGCAGATTCCCGCCCACGGCGTTCCCCGGGTGGTGGCTGACTATATTGCCGCGATGACAGACAACTACATCCTGCTGCAATATGCGGAATGGGTCAAAGGTCGAGGATCTGCTCCGGACTGAGCCTACCGGCGCAGAGATCGCGGAAGGCGGCAAGATTTCCATAGAATCTGCCCAGCCGGTCGACGTATGCTTCCGGCCGCAGACTTCGGACCAGGTTCTTCAGGCAGGGGCCGACGATGAACCTGAAGACATGGGACCAGCGGAAGGTTCCCTTGCGGGCGAGGTAGATCGGATTAGCGACCTGTGAATACCCCAGGCGAACTCCGGGGATTCGTCCAACCTTGGTGCTGAGGTGGACTCCGCATGCGTTCGAGATATGGACCACGGAACCGAAGAAGGCCAATTGCCTGGAAAAATCCCAATCTTCATACCAGCCATAAAAGGGGAAGCGTTTCATCGAAGCGGAGCTCATGCTTGCGGATGGTAGCCAGACGGACGCACATGTTGCATCCGTAGGCCAGATAGGCCTCGGTAATCCTCTGTTCGCACTCGGCGCCATTGCTGCTGGCAATGATTGACTTTGCCTGTTCTACGGTAAGACCGGGTCCTTTCATGTCGTCGGCGAGCACTCTACCCGTGGAAGCCACCACCTCAGGATGTTCCACAAAAAATCGCTCAGTGATCTTTACGTACTGTGGGTCCGGGTAGAAATCGTCATCGATGAAGAGCAGGATATCCAGGTCGCGAGCCCAGGTCAGGATGGCGTTGCGTTGGCGGGTCAGGCCTAGAGGCGCCTGAATGAAGGTCACGTGGGGAAATTGGTTCGCCGCGTCTGCGATGTCCTCTGCCTCTGCGTAGGCCACCACAATTGCATCAGGTTGTCTTTGCTGTTTCGCAAGAAACGCTATCGTTTCGGCCAGTATGGCGGGACGGCTGCGGGTGGGGATGCCTACCACCAACCTGGTTTGGCTTTCCATCGCTCCAGCTTAATCCGAGTAACCACTGTTCGGAGTAAGTAGTACTCTAAAAGTAACCAACACCGTCACCGACTGGCGCGGACGACTGTAGAGTGGGTGTTTCGGCTGTGGCCCATTTGTAAGGAGAAACCCAGGTCTCAAAAGCGAGACCTGGGCCACCCACCTTTGGCTTCGCAACGCGGCAAAGTAGCAGCAGGCGGGGGCTCAAAGCCGTTGCCCCTTTCGAGGAGTGGCGGCACGACTAAAGTCGCGTCGCGGTATGCAACTCTCTTATTACTCTTAGACTGACCCGGTTGATATGATGGGCGGATGCAAGTGCTGGTCTATTCCGCTACCTGGTGCCGCGATTGCCGTGAAGCCAAACGCTTTCTTGAAAAGCACCAGATCGCCTACACCGAGATCGATATTGAGAGGATTCCCGGCGCCGCCGAGGAGGTCGTTCGGCACGTAGGCAAGCGAGCCATTCCTCAATTCGTCCTCGACGGCAAGTGGATCCAGCCCTACCGTCCCGGCCAGGGCTTTCTGCACGACGAAATGGCCGAGCTATTCGGTGTGGGCAACTTACGAGACTGAGGAGACCTCGCTGTCGGCCGGTCCAGGGTCATTCAGGATGCTACGCGCGTCCACCTCGTCCTCTGGGCTTACCTGCAGCTGCAATCCTCCCAAACCGGTTCCGTACAGCACAGCAGACTCTTCCCCTACCAAAAAACTGGTGATTCCTGCAGAGTCCAGACGAGTCTTGGCCAAGTCAGCTTCCAAAACATCGCGATATCGTTCAATGGTGATCAGTTCCGGTTCTTCTTCCACGAAGTAATCCTCCTAAACCAGTGAGATGCAGCAACGATAGAATAGACGTTCCGGAGGCTCTGGTTGATCGCTCGTTACACCCGCCCGGCAATGGGCCGGATCTGGAGTGAAGAAAACAAATACCGTATGTGGCTGGAAGTCGAAGCCACCGCTTCCGAGGTTTTGGCTGAAACCGGCATCGTGCCCCGCTCGGCGGCGCTGGCCATTCGCGCCTGCGGAGAGGTCGACGTCGCCCGCATTCAGGAGATCGAGGCGGAGGTCAAACATGACGTCATCGCCTTCACTACCGCCATGGCGGAGAAGATCGGCCCGGAAGCTCGCTGGCTGCATTACGGTCTCACTTCCAACGACGTAGTGGATACCGCCCAGGCGCTGCAGATCAAAGACGCGTCCGCCCTGATTCGCCAGGGCATTCTCGCGCTCGCGAGCATTCTCCGCCAGCGGGCGCTGGAGTTTAAGCACACTCCGACCATTGGCCGCACCCACGGCATCCACGCCGAACCGACCACGTTCGGCCTGAAGCTGCTGAACTGGTATGCCGAGATCCAACGCGACCTCGCCCGCTTCGATGCGAGCGCTGAAGACATGCGCGTGGGCAAGCTGTCGGGCGCCGTGGGTACCTTCGGCCATCTCAAGCCCGAGCACGAAGTAAGCATTTGCACCAGGTTAGGACTGCGCCCAGATCCGATTGCTACCCAGGTTATCCAGCGTGATCGCCACGCTGCCTACATCGCCACCCTCGCGGTGCTGGCTTCGACCCTGGATAAAATCGCCGTCGAGGTTCGCCACCTGCAACGCACTGAAGTGCGGGAAGCGGAGGAATTTTTCTCTGAAAAGCAGAAGGGTTCCTCCGCCATGCCGCACAAGCGGAATCCAATCACGTCAGAGCAGATCAGCGGGCTGGCGCGGGTGATCCGGGCGAATACCCAGGCGGCTCTGGAAAACGTGCCCCTGTGGCATGAGCGAGACATCTCCCACTCCTCGGTCGAGCGCATAATTTTCCCCGATTCCACCATCCTGACCGACTACCTGCTGGCCAAGACCACGACGCTTATCGAGAAGCTGTTGGTTTATCCCCGGCGCATGCTCAAGAACCTGGAGAGCACCGGAGGCCTCATCTTCTCCGGCCAGCTGCTTCTCGATTTGACAGAAGCCGGCATGTCGCGCGAGGAGGCTTACCGGTTGGTTCAAGCCCACGCCATGAACGCATGGAAAGAAGATCTGGTCTTCCGCGACCTGGTGCAGCAGGACCCTGCCATCACCCAGCGCCTTCCCAACCTGGATAAGACATTCCAATGGGAACGGCAGTTGGCCAACGTGGATGCGATCTTTGAACGGGTTCTGGCGTGAATCTAACGGTGGCGGTGACTGGAGCCAGCGGATCCATCTTCGGCCAGCATCTCTTGCGTGCGCTGGACCTTGACCCGCGGGTCACCCATGTCAACTTCATCGCCTCGGAAAATTCATTGCGGGTCATGGCGGAGGAGCTCGAGATCAGCGGCCGCAACGAGCTAGCCGCAAAACTCTTAGGTAAGCCGTCAGCCAAGGTGCAGCAGCTCTCTGAAAGCGATATCGGCGCCGGCCCTGCCAGTGGTAGCTATCCCGCAGATGGCATGATCATTTTGCCTTGCAGCATGGGTACGCTAGCAGGCATTGCGAACGGACTAGCATCGAACCTTATCGAACGAGCTGCCGACGTCAGCCTCAAAGAGCGCCGGCCTCTTATCCTCTGCATTCGTGAGACGCCCTTCAACAAAATTCACCTGCGCAACATGAGCTTGGCCGCCGATGCAGGAGCGGTCATCTTTCCCGTCATACCTGCGTTCTACAACCGGCCCATGGATGCCGCCGAGATGGCGGAACAATTTGTCTGCCGGGTGCTGGCCCACATTGGCTTGCCCCAACCGGGCGCCTACGTGTGGAAGGGTCCGATTACTGACCCTTAGATGCGTTGTCGCTGCTGGGAATCCGGTGCACCATCGCCATCCGTGCCGGCTGTGCATTCAGGAAGTCCGCCACGCTGGGCCCTACCTGGCTCACACAATCTTGTGGCGCAAGATGCCCGCATCCGTCGTACACGTCGAGCACCGATTGCAGGATCTCCTGGTGCAGCCGGTAGCCCACCGAAAGCGGTATCAGCTTGTCCTGGTCGCCCCAGCCGATCAGCACCGGCATGGTCAGCGCGCCTAGTTTTCCATCCACCAGGTCCTCCCCGGTCATCATGGATTGGACGCTGCGACGCACCACCCACCCGACATGATCCCCCCGGCGCAGCATCGCCATGGCGAGGAAGCCGGGCAGCGGCCGCGGGTGGGGTATCAGTATTTCCTCAAGCTTGACCAAATCCATGGGAGAAGCCGGCTGAAACAGCGCGGGATCGAAACTGAGCTGAAACCGCAAACCGGCGCTGTCAAGCAGCACCAGACGGCGGATGCGCTGCGGTTGCTGCAACGCAACCTGCATGGCGATCCATCCGCCCATCGACCAGCCGGCCATGTCCACCTGTTGCAAATGCTGGCTGTCGAGGAAGCCTTCCACCATTGCTGCCTGCTGCGAGATGGAGTAGCGCGCGTCCCGGGGCTGCTCGGAATCTCCATACCCCAACAAGTCCAGCGCATACACGCGATTGCCGCTATTGATCAGCTGCGGTATCAGGTTAGCCCAATCCTCGCCGCGGCTACCCAGCCCGTGGACCAGCAAGAGCGGCCTGCCGGATCCACCCACCAGGTAATGCATCTTGTAACCGTTGACCGTTACATAGTTGCTGTGCACCCCGTTGAGCCGCAACCTGGCATCAATCTGCCGGTCAACCAGCCACAACGGATTTCGCCAGGCCAGGATCACAAACCCCAACGCAGAGAGCAGCAGGACGACTGCTGCAATCCGGACCGCCCTGCGGGTTGACTCCGTAGCCTCGATTGCCTTCTCTTCCGACTTCATCTGCTCTCGACTCCAAATGCCTTCTCAATCACCCGCACGGTGACGGGCGCGACCCGATACTCGTCCAACACGCCACGATCTACCCACTGGACCTCGTCCGCATCGCTGCCCACCAGCGGACTGCCGCCGATCACCCGGCAGACAAAATCAATCAGCACGTAGTGGTAGCGGACGCGCCCAGATTCCTCGTCCCTGACAATCCTGTCCAGGATCTCCACCACACCGGCCGGAGCTACCGTAACCCCGGTTTCCTCCAGTACCTCGCGCACCACACCTTGCTGCAGCGTCTCGCCCACTTCCAACGCGCCTCCGGGCAGGGACCATTCCCCTTTGAGGGGCTCATTCCCACGGCGCACCAGCAGTACCTTGGTACCGTCGATGACCACAGCGCCCACCCCGACGATCGGCGCCTCCGGATACTCTCGACGCACAGAGGTGCTCCTGCTTAGGGCTTCCGCCCCGAAAAACCATCCTTAGTGAACTGGCAGAGGGAAAGTTTTGTTACAGCCTGATTAATATTACTCTGAAAAACGAATCTGCTTGCCGTATTCTTCAGCGAAAACTGTGCGCGCCATCTTAAAACGCTCGCCCCGAAATTTATCCGGCCCCTTCAAGTGCCCGATGCCGAGCAATGCCACGACGGAGTAGCTGAGAGGCAGCTTGAGCACCTCGTGCACCTTATCCTCTTCGAAGCCCTCCATCGGCGCCGTATCATAGCCCAGCACCTCAGCCATCAGGAGCATGTGGGTAAAGGCCAGCATGACCTGGCGGTTGAGCCACACTGGCATGTTGGGGTGGTTTGACAGGTAATTGGGGATGGTGGTCTTGGCCTGCTCGGCGTAGTTTTCCGGCATGCCGCCCTGGCGGCCCAGCCGCAACATCTCATCCAGATCGCCGCTGCGCCATCCGTCGGCATCGCCGCAAGCCACGATCATGACCGAGGCTTCCTCGACTTTGGCCTGGTTGAAACAGGCCGCACGCAGCCTCTTCTTTTGTTCTGGACTACGGACAACGATAAAGCGCCACGGTTGCAGGTTGTAGCTACTGGGCGCCTCCAATCCAGCCTGCAGAATCCCCAGCAAATCGGTGTCTGGAATTGGGGTCTCATCAAAACTGGGGGAGGCCCTTCTCTCCGCGATTGCCCGGGATAGCGACTTCTCCTCGTTGGACATCAGTGGATCTCGCTCATCGCCAGCTCATTGCCATAGGGGCGCTCGCTCGGCGCCTCGGCGAAGACCCATAGTCCGTGAAAGCCGTCGCGCAGTTCAGGGTGGGCCTGGAGCGTGGCCTTCATCAATTCCAAATTGCGGGCTCGGGTAGCCACCGGATCACCGGTGTCCGCGGTGGAATAGCGTAGCACCAGGTCCAGACCTCCCAGCGAACCGTCGGTGTGCATTTGGCTGACCGGAAAGGTGTTGTTGCCCGAGGTAATGACCATCGGCTGGGCTCCAGGTAAACCGTCCGGCTTGGCGCCTTCCGCTTCCTGATTCAACTTGTCCAGGTTCGCACTGGTCATGAAGTCTGCCGGAGCCGCCAGGTAGGCGGCAGTGGTGTAGTAAAAATACGCATTCCACTTCTGGTTTTTTTGGTTAAAGGCGCGGGCTTTGGTCCAATACCAAACGCTGTCGTGTCCCGCCACCAACAACGGCTTCACAAACAAGCCGGCGAGCTGCCAGTCCCCATTCTTCTGCAGCAGGAACGCGATCTGTTGAGGCTGCTTTACTCCCGTTGCGTGCACCAGAACGAGGGCATATTGCCCCTTCGGGAGTTGGGGAATGGTGACGTCCACATGCAGCTGCGAATTGGCCACTCCGCAAAAGAACACTGTGTCTTCCGCGGCCGTCTTCAAATCCGAAGCGTCCAGGCCGTACAGTGCGTCTATGGTGATGGTCGCCCCGGCGAGCAGCGGCGCGGTCTGCTCAATGGTGTTTGCGATGGGATCAAATTGCGCTTTTACCTTGTCGATGGTCAGCGCTTGCACCGCAGAGGCATTCCCGCTCTGCACCCCGGAAGCAAGATTGTGTGCGGACTGCATCAGGGCAGCCCGTTCGGCTTCAGTCATTTGCGCCTGCGTGGTGCAGGAGACAGCGAACATCCGGGCAGGCGCCAGAAGCGTAACCACAGTAATCACAAGTGCAAAGTATGGGCGGGACCGAAGCATAGAAATAGACCGTTGGGTTCGTTACCCTGGAGCGAAAGGTTCGCTCCAGGGTGTCGACCACTGCTAGTCTAGTACACAGAGGGAAAATCGGGATGGCTCGAGCAATCACGACCGGCGGATGCACTCTGCTGCTGCTGTCGACATTGTGCGCGCAGAGCATTCCTCCTCGACTGCACGGTAAATCCGCGGATCCCGCACCATCGCCTCAAGCCCAGCCAGCCGCTGCGCAGCCGGCGCCATCGGCTCCTGCAGCTGCATCGACCCCTGCAGCGCCAACGACTCCTGTAGCCACCGACGTTGCACCCTCCCTGCTGCAGCAGCCGGCGCAGGAAGCGAAGATTGTCTTCGACAACAACCGTCTCTCTATCCACGCCGAAAATTCCAGCTTGGCCGGCATTTTGCACCAGGTCGCCTCCAGCAGTGGGATGAAGGTGGAAGGGTTGGGCGGCGATGAGCGGGTTTTTGGCACTTTCGGACCCGGCGCCCCACGGGATGTGATTGCCGATCTGCTGAATGGAACCGCATACAACGTGGCTCTCATCGGCGATTTGGACAACGGCGCGCCACGGGAGCTTATTCTCACTCCAGCCACGCACGGAGCCGCCGCACCCGCTCCTGCGCCTCAGGCAAATTCCGACGACGCGAATGATCAGGAAAGTCAGGATGTGCCGCCTACGCCGCCACCAGATGTACCCCAGCCCCCGACGACACAAACGCCCGGTACGCCTGGGGTGAGAACTCCGCAGCAATTGTTTGAACAGCTGCAGCGCATGCGCCAGGGCCAGGGTCAGGGTCAGCAGCAACCAGTGCAGCAAGACTCACCGCAGCAATAATTTTGAGTCGCGGGGCCAACAGCCACATCTCGCATGAGGCGAGATAGCACGCATCCAGGTTGTTGGGGGAGACGGAAACCTAAACGATCTGAGTGGCTTTGTATCAGGGCGCGACTTTAGTCGGCCGTAACCGCTTAAAATATTTGCGGGCTACCTCGCCGCAGCGAGCTTTAGCCCCTACGGGCTGCTGTTCGAGTTGTGACCCAGAATCCAAAGGGGGAGGAAGGATTCAGTGCAAGGCTAGACTTGCGCGACCTGGGTCTCGGCTTTCGCGCTCCCTGCAGACAATCGAGCATGAAATCGCAAGACATCGAACAAAGTCTTGCAGCACATATAGCCCAGCATGACACCAAGCGCGAGAGCGGCGATGGCCGCACAGAACACCATCAACATACTTACGTCAATTCCCATAATGGCCCTTCACAGCAGAGTTAGATTCATTCAAACCGTGCATCGTTCGTGCACTCTCGTTACTTGAGTCATCAGTGTGTCATTGTTACAGACAGCAGCGTTGCGTTGACCCTCGTTTCTATTGCCGAATAAGATACATATATCGTTACCCGTACCAGCCCGTTAGCCTTCATGCCCATTACTCATATCACCGTGCGGGGAGCGCGTCAGCACAATCTGCGCGACATCAATATCCGAATTCCCCGTAATACGCTTACCGTGGTCACCGGCCTCTCGGGATCAGGCAAGTCTTCACTCGCCTTCGACACCATTTATGCCGAGGGCCAGCGGCGCTACGTGGAAACACTCTCCGCGTATGCACGCCAGTTTCTTGACCAGATTGAGCGCCCCGATGTTGATTCCATTGAGGGCCTCAGTCCTGCCATCTCGATCGAACAAAAAACCACCAGCCGTAGTCCCCGATCCACCGTGGGTACAATTACGGAAATCTACGACTACCTCCGCTTGCTCTACGCATCGATTGGAGTGCCTCACTGCCCGAAGTGCGGCAAACCAATTTCGCGCCAGTCCGCGGAACAAATTGTGGAACGCATTCTTTCGCTCGCCGCCGGAGAACGCGTCATCATCTATGCCCCGATCGTTCGCGGCCGCAAGGGCGAGTTCAAGGACCTTCTCGATGAACTGGATCAACAGGGCTTTCGCGCCCGCATCGACGGCGAGATGCGCGACCTCGCCGATTCCATTCAACTTGAACGCAACAAGAAACACACCATTGAAGCCGTTATCGATCGCGTCGTCCTCAAACCGGGTATAGAGAAGCGCCTTGAAACCTCGGTGGCCAAAGCTCTACAGATGGCCAACGGTCTGGTTCTCACCGCTGTTGTGGGTGAAGAAGAGCAGCTTTATTCGTCCTCTATGGCATGCCCGGACTGCGGACTTGACATTCCTAAGTTGGAGCCTCGAAGCTTTTCGTTCAATAGCACTTACGGCGCATGCAAAGAATGCCATGGCCTGGGAAGTATTTACGACTTCGACGCGGCCAAAGTGGTTACCGATTGGTCAAAGCCTCTGACCGATGGCGCGCTTGGTCCAGGCGGCGGATCGCAGTATCTCAATCGCCTGCTGCAACTGGCTGCGAAGAAGTACAAGATCGACCTCAGCAAGCCCTTCGAGGATCTCGCCGAGAAGCAACAGAAGTTATTGCTCTACGGACCCGGACGGGAAGAGGCGCCCCGCACCGGATTCCACGGCGTGCTGGCCTACCTGCGCGATTCGTTGGAAGAGTCGAAGTCGGAAAGCTATCGCGACTGGCTGCTGAACTACATGTCCGCCACGACGTGCCCTGCCTGCGACGGTAAGCGCCTGCGGCCTGAATCACTTGCGGTAAAGGTGGGGGCTTTATCCATTGCCGATTTCACCGCGCTGCCGCTGCGCAAAGCGATGGATGCGGCGCGGGCTATCGAGTTCTCGCGCCGTGAAGGGCTGATCGCCGAACGGCTTCGCCGCGAAGTGGTGGAGCGGCTGGAATTTCTCAACTCCGTCGGCCTGAGTTATCTCTCGCTGGATCGCAATGCCGCCTCGCTCTCCGGCGGCGAAGGACAACGCATTCGCCTGGCAACGCAAATCGGTTCCCGCCTGCGCGGAGTTCTCTACGTGCTCGATGAACCATCGATCGGTTTGCACCAGCGCGACAACCAGAGGCTGATCGAAGCCCTCAAATCTCTCCGTGACCTCGGTAACACGGTGCTGGTCGTGGAACACGACGAAGACACCATTCGTCATGCCGATTACGTAGTGGACCTGGGTCCGGGCGCGGGAAAACTGGGCGGCCATGTGGTCGCCTCCGGCACTCCGCAGGAAATCATGGACACTGACATTTCGCTCACCGGGCAGTATCTTTCGGGCGAACTGAAGACCATCAGCCGCGACGCACCTCGGCCGCTCAAAGGCAACTGGATCACGGTCGAAGGCGCAACCAGTCACAACTTGAAAAACCTGACTGCGCAATTTCCTCTCAACGTCATGACCGTAGTAACGGGTGTATCCGGATCCGGTAAGAGCACGCTGGTCAATGACACTCTGTATCGCGCCCTTGCCCGGGAGCTTTACGGTTCGCGCGAATTGCCCGCCGCGCACAAGGCCATCCAGGGATTCGAAAACATCGATAAGGCGGTGCGTATCGACCAGTCCCCCATCGGCCGCACACCGCGCTCCAATCCCGCGACGTATACCGGGGTGTTCACGGCCATCCGCGACCTCTTTGCCCGCCTGCCGGAATCGCGCGAACGCGGCTACAAGCCGGGAAGGTTCTCGTTTAACGTCTCCGGCGGCCGCTGCGAGGCGTGCCAGGGTGAGGGCCAGCGGCGCATCGAGATGAACTTCCTGCCCGACGTCTATGTGCTGTGCGAAGTATGCAACGGCCGCCGTTACAATCAGGAAACGCTCGCGGTGAAATTCAACGGCTACTCCATCGCCGATCTGCTGGAGCTTGCCATCGAAGACGCACTGCCGGTGCTGATCGACATTCCCCAGGTGCGGCAGAAACTGGAGACGCTGGTGGACGTGGGGCTGGGCTACATCCATCTGGGCCAGGCCGCGACCACGCTCTCCGGAGGCGAAGCGCAGCGTATGAAGCTGGCCCGGGAGCTCTCAAAACGGCAGACCGGAAAGACGCTCTACCTGCTCGATGAACCAACCACCGGTCTGCACTTCGACGATGTGCGCAGGCTGCTCGAAGTGCTGCACCGCCTGGCCGACCTGGGCAACACGGTAATCATCATCGAACACAACCTGGATGTGATCCGGAGCGCAGACTGGATTCTGGACCTGGGGCCGGAGGGTGGCGAAGGCGGTGGCACCCTGGTGGCTAAGGGCACTCCCGGGCAGGTGGCTGCGACCCTCGGCTCCTATACCGGGGAATTTCTCCGGCGTTATTATCCCCAGCATGAGTTGAAGCCGCTCGCGGTGCAATCGAACGGCAATCACCTTCCGCGCCGGCGTGCAGCAAAATAGCATGTCAATTCCTCCGGAGTTTTTGTACACGCCCGAGGTCCCCAGCGGTCCACCGCCACCCCCGCCTCCGCGCCGCATCCCGCACATTGGTCACACGGTTCTTTTCTTCACCGTCGCCATCATCGTGCTGCTGCTGACCAGCGTTTCGGTGTTCGCGCTGGCAATGGGATTCCACCTGTTAGGCACAGAAACCCCGGAGCAGCTGCTGCGCGAGCCGCGCCTGCTAATCCCCAGCATGGCCGCCGCTTACCTGATCGCCGGGGCCATCGTTTGGGCCATCTTCACTTACCTCTGGCAACGGACCTTCCTGCGCGGCCTGCACTGGAACTTCGCCGCCGTGCGCCGCCGCTGGATCCCTCTGCTGGCCGGCGGGATTGCGTTGAGCCTGGTGGTCCAGTTCCTGTCAAATTTCCTGCCCGTGCCTAAGACCCTCCCCATCGACGACTTTTTTCGCAATTCCGCCGACGTGTGGATGGTCGCTCTCTTTGGCACGTTCGTAGCTCCCATCTTCGAGGAGCTCGCTTTCCGCGGCTTCCTGTTGCCCTCATTGGCCTCTGCATGGGACTGGCTGCAGGGCCGCAGGGAGGACGCGGGCGTGGATGAAGACCCGCACTGGAGCGTCGCGGCGCTGGTAGTTTCCTGCACCATCACCAGCATTGCGTTTGCCCTGGTCCATGCCGATCAACTGGCCCACGCCTGGGCTCCGTTGGCGGTCTTGTTTGCGGTGAGCCTGGTGCTCTGTGGGGTGCGGCTGTGGACGCAGTCGTTGGCCGCCAGCACCCTGATTCACGCCACCTATAACGGAACCATCTTCACCATCCTGTTTTTCGTCACCGGCGGTTTTCGCCATCTGGATAAAATCAAGTAATGCCCCTTGCCCACCGCGACGCCCTGCTCAAGATGTTGGCCCGTGTTTCCTTCCGCCTGGGTGAGTTCAAGCTTTCTTCGGGCGCTTCCAGTGACTACTACATCGATTGCCGTACCACCACACTGACCGGTGAGGGCGGCCGGTTGACCGGCCTGGCGGTGCTCGATCTGATCCGCCAGCACGAGTTGCGGCCGCGAGCGGTAGGCGGCCTTACGCTCGGCGCCGACCCCATCGTCTGCAATGTAGCGGCGGCCAGCGCCTGGCATGCTCTGGAAGTTCCCGGCTCCCCGGTTCTGGATGGTTTCCTGGTGCGGAAAGCCGAGAAAACTCACGGCACCGGGCGGCGGATCGAGGGCTTTCTGCAGGCGGACGCGCCGGTGGTGATCGTGGACGACGTCTGCACCACCGGAGCGTCCACGGTGAACGCAATAGAAGCAGCGCGCGAGGCAGGGATGCGGGTGGTCGGAGTTATCTGCCTGGTGGAACGCGAAGACGCCAAGGGCCGGCCGGCGGTCGAGGCAGCAGCCCAGGGAGCGCCCTTTTACCGCCTCTTCAGCGCTGATGATCTACGTGCCGAGCACGTCAGCCACTTCGCCCTGTAGCTAAAAATCAATGGTGGGGGCTTCGCCCCATCTTTTTCGGCCCACGTATCCCGGATTTCCTGTCGAGGTTAGTGGCGTTGAGCAACTTCATGCGGCTTTCTTTGACAGAAAGCCGCATGCGTGGTCGTGGCTAGTGCTGCGTAGTAGGAAATCCGGGCAACGCTGGTGCGAACATGGGGCACCCCTGTAGATCTGTGAGCGCGCCGAGATAACTTACGAAAGGCGCTGAACCTCCCGCAAAGTTAAAGGCCCAGCGCCGAAGCGCTGAGCCTTGTCTAGAAACGTAGGCTTCCGCTACGGATTGCTGACCTGCGACACCGCAGTACCCGTGACCCCTGCTGCGTTGGACAGAATCTGCACTTGCACGCGGCGATTCTGGGCCCGTCCAGCGGCTGTCTTGTTGGTGGCCACTTCCTGATCCTTGCCGATCCCGATCAGGTAGAACTTATGCGGCGGCACGTTGAACTTGGCTGCGAGGTACTGCACTACCGCTTCCGCCCTGCGCTGGCTCAACTGGTAGTTATAGTCCGCGTTGCCAACGGAATCGGTACCCCCTGTCACCTCGAGGATGTAGCTTTTCGCCGAAGTGAGCTGCGCTCCAAGGCCGTCCAACTGCTCCTTGTCACTCTTGGTGAGGACGCTCTTGTCGAAGGCGAAGGTCACCGAGACGTCGCCGATTTGCTTGTAATTGTCCAGGTTCGCGATGACGCTGGCCAGCGAGTCGGCACGATTGACGGCCTCCTGGGCACTGCCTTGCGCCTGGGTGGCAGCCTGCGTCGCCGCCGTGGCATTCTGGGTGGCCGTGTTCGCGGACTGCTGCGCCTGCTGGATTCCGGACTGGGCACGGTCGTTGGTGCTTTGGATCGCCCGGTTATTCGCCGCAGTTGCGTCATCCAACTCGTTTGTTTTTTGGATAATCGGAGTGGTCTGCGAGCGCACATAATTCTTGGTGGAGCAGCCGGCGGTCAGTAATAGCGAGGCGGCGCCCAACAGGATAGCCGTGTGTTGCGACGTCTTAGCGATTCGGATCATAAAAAGACTCTGCTCCCTGTAATTGCCCATCCTGTACGTATGTAGCACGACTGTTGCCAAAATGCGTCACTTCCCTTACCAGTTTCGCTGCAACAACTTGCACCGCAAAGTGTCCAGCTTGGTGCCCGCGCTACCAGGAAACTTTTACCTGCCGGTGCGCAATCTGTCACCTCTCCATCGTACCGTCTAAACTTTAGTCAGGGACCTCTCCAATGGATCTGCACGAAAAGATACGCAACCTGCCTGCCCGGCCCGGGGTGTATCTGTACAAAAATGCCGACGGCGAGGTGATCTACGTCGGCAAAGCAAAAAACCTGCGCTCCCGGGTGCGCTCTTACATTTTGGATGGAGCCCAGGCAAACGCCAAAACCGGCTCGCTGATGCGCGAAGCCGTGGACGTGGACTACATCCTGGTGGAGAACGAGCATGAGGCGCTGGCGCTCGAAAACAACCTCATCAAACAGCGCAAGCCTCGTTTCAACATTCTGCTGCGCGATGACAAGACCTACCCGTACGTAAAGTTGACCCTGGCCGACCGCTACCCCAAGGTTTTTGTGACCCGCAGGCTGCGCAAAGACGGCAGCGCCTACTACGGTCCTTTCTTTCCCGGCAACCTGGCCCATCGAGTGGTCGACCTGATCCACCGTAGCTTTCTGCTCCCCAGCTGCAAGGTCGATCTTTCCCGCTACCATCCCCGCCCATGCCTGCAGTACTACATCAAGCGCTGCCTGGGGCCCTGCGTCGAAGGGCTCACCACGCCCCCGGAGTACCGCGAAGCAGTGCGCGACGCGCAGATGTTTTTGGAAGGCCGGCAGACGGAGCTTAGCAACTCGCTCGAAGAGAGGATGGCGCAGGCGGCAGCCGCAGAACAATTCGAGTTGGCAGCCCGGTATCGCGATCTGCTGATCACCATGAGCCAGGTGCAGGAGAGACAGCGCATGGCGACCACGGACGGCGACGATGCCGACGTGTACGGTTACCACCACGAGAATGGCATGCTGGCTGTCAACCTCTTCCATATGCGCGGTGGCAAGATCGTCGACCGCCGTGAATTTTTCTGGGAGGAGCTGCCCGAAGCGGAGACCGAATCCTTCGGGGCGGCCTTTGACGCCTCTGCCTTCTTCTCCGCGCTGCTCTCCCAGCTTTATATCGATCAGCAGTATGTGCCTCGGACGGTTTATATCCCGGTCGACTTTGCTGATCGCGAAACGCTGGAGGGGCTGCTCAGCGAACGCGCCCAGCACAAAGTTGAACTGAGCGTGCCCCGCCGGGGAGAAAAGCGCTCCCTTGTCGACCTTGCGGGACAAAATGCCAAGCAAAGTTTTGACCAACGGTTCCGTGTTATGCAGCCGACGCGGCAGATGATTCAGGAATCCCTGCAGGACTTGTTGACGCTGCCGGAACTGCCACGACGCATTGAATGCTTCGATATTTCCCACATCCAGGGTGCGGAGACGGTTGCTTCCATGGTGGTGTGGGAAGACGGCGGGATGAAAAAATCCGACTACCGGAAATATCAGATCAAGACCGTGGAAGGCGTGGACGATTTTGCGTCCATGCGGGAAGTCGTCGGCCGCCGCTATCGCCGCGTGCAGGAGGAGCAAAGGCCGATGCCCAGCCTGATCCTGATCGATGGAGGCCTGGGGCAGCTGCACGCTGCTGCTGAGGCGCTGGAGCTACTCGGCATTACCACCCAGCCGCTGGCCTCGATCGCCAAACGAGAAGAGATCATCTACCTGTACGGGCAGGAAGACGAACCCATCGTGCTCGACCGGCGTTCGCCGGTGTTGCACCTGGTGCAAAAAATCCGTGATGAATCGCACCGCTTTGCTGTCACCTACCACCGCAAGCGCAGGGAGATCCGCGACCGCGAGTCCAACCTGCTAACTATTCCCGGCGTGGGCCCGCAAACGCGTAATCGGCTGGTTGCGCACTTCGGAAGTTTGCGCGGAATCCAGGGCGCCAGCCAGCAGGCACTGGCCTCGGTGGTTGCTCCTCACCTTGCTGCGGCCATTTATGAGTACTTCCACCCAGCGGATGTAAGCACGACTTCCTAAGCCGTCTTCGCAGCAGGCATTACAATTTCACATCCGTGCAAGATGAAACCCAGGCAGCTCCGGATCTTCCCCGTGTGCTCGGCGTGTGGCACGCCACCGCCATCGTGGTTGGCACCATTATTGGCAGTGGCATCTTCCTGGTTCCGCAGGAAATGATGAAGGCCGTCGGCACCGGCCGGATGGTCTACCTGGCGTGGATCGTGGGTGGCCTGCTGACGCTTTTCGGCGCCATGACCTACGCCGAACTGGGCGCCATGATGCCGCATGCCGGCGGAGAGTATGTATTCCTGCGCAATGCCTATGGCGACTTGCCCGCCTTCCTCTACATGTGGACATGGTTTGCGGTGGCCAAGCCGGCATCGATCGCCAGCGTCACCACCGGTCTGGCCCGCGTTCTGGGCATATTTCCCGCATTCTCCTGGCTTGATGGAGTAGCCCTGCGGGCTCCGCTGCTGATCACCTGGTCGCAGATCTTCGCCATCGCGGCGTGCTGGCTGATCACCGGGCTCAACTACCTGGGGATCAAGAAGGCAGGCGACTTTCAACTCTTCTTCACCTGGCTCAAAGTGATTCTGGTTTTGCTGATCACCGGCTTCTGCTTTGCCAGCCCCCTCGGCAGTTTGGCCAATTTTCATACCAGTTTTCCTGGATCTCAGGGAGGAGTGGCCGGGTTCATGGTGGCTCTGATCGCGTCTCTGTGGGCCTATGACGGCTGGAATGACCTGACCATGGTCGCCGGAGAAGTTAAGCGCCCGGAGCGCAGCCTACCCATCGCCTTGATTGCGGGCGTCGGAATTGTCGGCGTGCTTTACATGGCCACCAACGCTGCTATTCAGTACATCCTGCCGGCAGCCACCATCGCGGTGTCTCCGCGTCCGGCGGTGGTGGCGATGTCGATCGTTTCCGGCCATTGGGGAGCGTCTCTGGTCTCTGCTGCCATGGCGCTCAGCATCCTGGTCACGCTCAATGGAACCACCATGTCTGGCGCCCGTGTGCCGTTCGCGGCAGCGCGGGATCGCCTTTTCCCTGCCCGCATGGCACACATTCATCCCCGCTTTCAAAGCCCGTCCACCGCGCTTGTGGCCCAGGGTTTGCTAAGCACTCTGTTGCTGTTGCTGGTGGGAAGGTTTCAGCAACTCTTTGAACTCGCGATCTTTGCCGAGTGGCTCTTTTATTTGCTCACCACGACGACGATTTTCATTTACCGGCGGCGTATTCCGGCGGCCGAGCGGCCCTTCCGCAGCTGGGGTTATCCGGTTTTGCCGGTCCTTTTCATTCTGGCCGCCGCTGTGTTGCTGTACTACTCCTTTGCCAGCAATCTGCGCAGCTCATTGCTGGGTACGCTCATCATTCTGGCGGGCATCCCCTTATACCTGCTCTACCGGAAAGGTTAAGTGCGGATGGCCCGAGGTCTCGCTTTTGAGACCGGAGTTTCTGCCTTGCAAATGGGTCTTGCCGCAACGGCCCAGGTCTCAAAAGCGAGACCTGGGCCACCCACTCAAAGTCTGGAGGTTGAAGCTTTGTTTCCGGGCCGCTTCCGAGGAAGGATTTGAGAGAGCCGCAGGGCGCACTGCAGATCCCTCGGCTGCGCTCGGGATGACAAGGGGAGAGGGTTGGCTCAGGTTGGAGTGGTTACGGGATGAGACGAAACCGCAGGTCCCTCCACTACGCTACGCTCCGGTCGGGATGACAATTCGGTCGAGACCGGGATAGATGCGAGGGAACAGTAGTTGACACCGCAACAGAATTGTCATCCCGACCGGAGCGCAGTGTAGTGGAGGGACCTGCGGTTTCGTCCGCGGCCATAATGCTTTTCTCGTCCTCTAAGAGCGCCGGCGCACGACCTCTTCGTACAGCTGGATGTATTCCTTTGCCGGCTTGGTCCATGAATAATCGCGAGCCATGCCGTTTTGCATCAGCTTCCGCCACTGTTTCTTATCCGCGAAGGCGGCAAACGCTTTGCCCATCGCCAGCAACAACTCCTCCGGCCGATACTCCAGAAAACGAAAGCCCGTTCCCGTTTCTGCCTCTGGAGACCACTCCTGCACCGTGTCATCCAGACCTCCCGTGGCCCGTACCACCGGCACGGTTCCGTACTTCATGCCATAGAACTGGTTGAAGCCGCAAGGCTCAGACCGCGATGGCATCAGGGTCATGTCGGAACCCGCGATCACCTTGTGGGCCAGGGTCTCATCATAGGTAATCTTCACTGCGACTTTATCGGGAAACCGCTCCTGCCAACTGCGCAGCAGGTTCTCGTAATATGGTTCGCCGGTGCCCAGGATCACCATCAGCATGTTCTGCTGCACCAGCTGATCGAAGGCCTGCGCCAGGAGGTCAAAACCCTTCTGCGTCGCCAGTCGCGAAACCAGGCCCAGCACGGGCGTGTCTTCAGGGCGGTTCGAAACGCCAAAGGCATGCAGCAGGTCTTTGCGGCAGGCCAATTTTCCTTCCAGCCGCTCCGGTGTGTAGTGGGCCGCGATTTTGCTGTCCTTGGCCGGGTCCCACACCTGGTAATCGACTCCGTTCAAAATGCCGTGCAGATCCTGGGCCCGGGCACGCAGGACCCCGTCGAGGCCGTTGCCAAACTCGGGCGTCTGGATCTCCTGGGCGTATTTGCGGCTCACCGTGCTGATCGCGTCGGAATAGACAATCCCGCCCTTCAGAAAATCAAAGGTCCCGTAATACTCCGCCCGTTCCGGCGTGAACACGTCCCAGGGAAGCAATAGCTTTTCCACCGTTTCGCGGGGAAACCATCCCTGGCGGTCAGAGTTATGGATGGTCTGCAGGCAAGCCACATTCTTCAGCACCGGATCGAAGTAGTAGACGGTCCGCAGCAGGATCGCCAGAACCCCTGCCGGCCAGCCGTGAATGTGAAACACATCCGGCACACCGAGAAACTTGCTGCTATCCAGCACCGCCCGGCAAAACAGTCCAAACCGCTCTGCATTATCGGCGTAATCGCCCGACGGGGTCTCATACAGAAACTCGCGATCGAAAAGCTCCGGGCAGTCGATGAAATAAAACTGCACTCCGTCATGAATGCCTCCATTCACCACGGTCGCGAAACGGTTGTAGTAAGAGAAAGGAATGGTCAGACTGGGAATCGCGATCTTACGGTCCTTCAAATGTTTTTGCACCTGCCGGTAGAGGGGCACATAAACAGTGACCTGGTGGCCTTGCCGCACCAGTTCCTTGGGCAATGCGCCGACCACTTCAGCAACTCCACCCGTCTTTACGTAAGGAACGCACTCCGACGCGGCAAAAACGATATGCATTGGCCTACACCTCTTCTTTGATCTGGATCCGCTTCCGTATGATGCAGAGGAGGAACCGTCACAAGTGCGTAGTCTACCTGCGAGATACGGCTCCAGCAATGCGCGGCGCTCGAAGCCCAGGCTGGGTCAGAATTTTCTCGTAAGCCCCACCGCGCCGCGCGCGATCGTTGACGCGTTGGGAGAGCTAAGCCAGGCGACCGTGCTCGAAATCGGCCCGGGACGAGGTGCCCTCACGGGGCTGCTGGCAACTCGCGCGAAACACGTGATCGCCGTCGAACTAGACGCCGCCCTGGCTTCCTCGTTGCGGGGCAGCTCGGTAGAAGTGCTTTGTCAGGACATTCTGAAAGTTGACTTGACCGGGTTGGCTGTTCAACGGGGCGCGCGCCTGCTGGTAATCGGAAACCTGCCGTATTACATCTCATCCCCAATTCTGACTCATCTGTTCGCCCACAGTGCCGTCATCGATCGAGCCGTATTGATGGCTCAGCGAGAGGTAGCGGAACGTATCGTCGCACCGCCTGGTTCGCGCGCTTACGGTTTACTTTCCGCCACCACGCAAATGCACGCCTCAGTTGAGAATCTCTTTACGCTGCCGCCTGGGGCTTTTTCCCCGCCACCCGAGGTCTACTCCACGGTCATTCGCCTGACCATGCACCCGCGGTTCGAAGAATTGAACGTCGCGCAAGAGGCCTTCCTTAGTTTTCTCCGCCAGGTCTTTGCCCTCAAACGAAAAACACTGGTCAACAACTTGCGTGCCTCGGGATACACCCCGGCCGCTGTGGATGCGGCGTTCAAGCAGTGTGCGGTAGACCCCCAGGTGCGCGCTGAGGCGTTGTCACTGGAAGCGATGGCGTGCCTCTTCCGCGCCCTCCAAGACTAGGAATTCCGGCTAAGAAACTCCACGGGCCTCAGCGGCGAGGCCCGGAAGACTGTACGTGCGGCGCAGGGGGAGGAGCCGAGTAGTGAGCCGGCGGCGGAGCCGAATAGTGGGTCTCAGGCATAGGCCGCGATACATACGTCGAGCGCTGGTTGTAAGCCGGCGCCTGTACCGCTGGATAGCCCACATTGGGGCGCGGCGTCAGGCCTTGAACCGCTCGGCCATTGGGGCTTTCCACCGCACGCGGAGGATTGGCGCCCCACACATACGAGCTGGCAGGACTTTGCCGCTGAACTACCGGTGCGCCGCCACCCAACACTGCGCGCGACCCCGGAGCCGTGCCCCTGACCGCGACAAATCCCGGACGAACCCCGATCCTCTCCACCGGCGTCACTGCCTGCCCGTTGAAGTTCAAAGCCTGCTGATGATCCACAGTCGGCCTGAAGCCACTATTGAGTCTCCACGGTCCTGTAGCCACCGGCCCACGATCGACGGCCACCAGCCGCAATCCCCCCACCGGGTGTATACCGCCCGGCGGCCGTATTGGCGGAACCGGCATCCTCCAACCCGGAGGATGACCGCGCACAACAATCACCGGAGACCATCCGCCGCAACCGCCTGGGGCCCATCCCCAACCGAAGGAATAATAGTTCCAGGCGCCGCAGTGGTAGGGCAACCAGCCCCACGGGTAGCTCGAAACCCAGGTGTAGCCGTAAGTCGGATAGTAGGCCCAATAACCGGCTCCATAGGGATCCCACCCCGGCCCAACCCCACCCGGAACCCATACATTCCCTGCGCCCTCTACCGGATACCAGTTTCCGTCCGCATCCAGATCATTCCAGTTTTCATTCTGCGGATTGGCGGAATCATCGCGCACTGGAGTCTGCTGTGAAGCTTCCTGGGCAATGGCCTGGTCCCGATCCTGATTCCAGTTATCCCAGGAATCGCCATTGATGCCCTGAGCAACGACGTAGGGAGCTCCGCTATTGTCAGCCCCGGAGCGAATGCTCTGGTTTTCCGAAACGGCTACTCCAGGGATGCCGTCTCCCTGTACCTGGACGGCTCCGCTAATCACGGCCACGTCCCATCCGGCATCGAGCCCCACGCGCAGGATTGAGTTCGTCGTCGGCTGTACCGTCTCATTGCCAAATTGAACGCTGAAGGGCGGATGTCCATCGCCCACGTTGAACTCGTAGTAGGCCAAACCAGAAAGCTGCTGGATTTGCGCCTGATCCTGTCCCAGGTGGGGGAAAGCGACTGCACTGTTGGGGGTTAACCGGGCTACGCTCCCATCTCCGAACTCAATTTCGGCTTGGCCGTCCCCTCCGGCCTGCAAACGCGAGCCATCCAGCACCGGCATGTTGATGACCGCTTGCTGGAAATCTGTTCCCTGCCCGGTTAGCAGCTGCACCGAACCCTGCACGAAGCTCACTCGGGCAACATCGGAGGGACCCGCTTGTGCCCTGGCAAAACCCAACCCCACCAGACAAACTACGGCCGCCGCAACGATGTTTCTGATTTTCAGGTGCTGCATCATGGAGCACCTCCATTTCCCCTAATAACTTCAAACACATTTCGGGCAAGAAGTTCTGACTATTAGACTCGCTTTGGCGCTCACTCGCTCGGGGCCGCCTCTAACAACGTCCGCGCGCGACGCTGCACTCGCTGCAACACCGCCTCATCGCCGGACAGTGTCTGCAGGAGCGGGGCGATATTCTCGATCTCAATCGCTCTTTCCTCGCGCACCATCTGCTCCAGGATCTCCATCTCCGAGTCCAGGCTAAGCCGCCCGTGTTCATATTGCCGCTGCAGTTTGCTCCCTTCATCGAGGGTTGCGGCTATCGCCTCAAACTGGTCTGTAAGCTTACCAATCTGTCCGTTCTTGCTCCAGTTGTAGATGCAACTTCCCTGGCCATCGGGGCCTTGGTACTCCAGCGTTTTGGTCCCCTGAAAAGCAATGTTCTTTCCCCCATCATCACAGCTTTTGGCAAAGAACTTGTTTTTGCGCGCGGCTGCAAACATGCTGTCGCGAACTGCTTTGGAGACGTGGATGGGCCGGTCCAGAGGCTCCGACGCCATACTCTGGCCATCCGCGGAGCTGCCGCTTCCCTCGGAATGATAGTTTCCGCTGCCGTCTTCTCCTACGACCAGCACATACTTGTGCGGCTCCAACTTGGGATTCTCATACGTGAAACGGATTTGCGCTGCGGTTTGCGCCCCGGGTGGCGCTGCTGGTGACAGCGTAGAAGACAGCAGGGGCAACACGGCCAAGGCAATACTCCGCAGCGGAATCAAGGCAGCCTCAAGCGCGGGATTCCGCCTGCAACATAAGCGTCTGTGCGGTATGCACGTGGCATATTGCGATTGCCAGGGCGTCGGCTGCATCGGCAGGTTCTGGCGCGCGGTCGAGGTTCAGCAAGCGCGCCACCATAAACTGCACCTGCTCTTTTTGTGCCAGCCCATAGCCCACGACCGCGGATTTGATGGTGAGTGGAGCATATTCCGCCACCGGAAGGCCCTGCATTGCCGCGGCCAGCAAGGCGACTCCGCGCACATGGCCTAATTTCAGCGCGGACTTAGCGTTCACGGAGTAGAACACCTCTTCGACCGCCACCACGTCGGGACGATGCAATTCCAACAACGCGGTGAGTTCGGCAAAGATGTACTCCAGCCGCAACGGCAGTGGCTGATCCTTGGCAAGTTTGAGCCCACCGGCGGCGACCGCGATCAGGCGTGTTTCGAGCCGTCCTGGTTGCACGTCCACCACCCCGTAGCCGGTGCAGTTGGTGCCGCAGTCGATACCGAAAACACGCATGTGACCGAGTCTATCTCACGCTGCATCGTGCTTGAAGTAGTCAGACGGGTGCTACTTCGAGAGGCCTTCGAGCGGCGAACTGGCAGTTGCGTAAAGTTTCCTTGGCATCCGTCCGGAGAGGAACGACTGCCGTCCGGCGAGCACTGCGTGCTGCATCGCCTCGGCCATCAGCACAGGCTTGGCCGCGTGGGCGATGGCTGAGTTGATCAACACCGCATCGGCGCCCATGTCCATCGCCAGACACACATCCGAGGCCATACCGACCCCGGCATCCACGATCAGCGGCACCTCGGTAATCATCTCCCGCAAGATGCGCAAGGTAGCCAGATTCTGCAATCCCATGCCGCTGCCGATGGGCGCGCCCAAGGGCATCACTGCTGCTGCTCCCGCATCGATCAACCGGCGTGCAAAAACAATGTCGTCGGACGTGTAAGGCAGAACGGTAAAACCTTCCTTCACCAAAACCCGGGTTGCTTCGAGGGTTGCCTGCACATCGGGGTAAAGGGTTGCCTGGTCGCCGATCACTTCAATTTTTACCCAGTCTGAGATGCCGACTTCCCGTCCCAGCCTGGCGGCACGGATGGCTTCGTCAGCGGTATAGCACCCGGCAGTATTGGGCAAGAGGAAATAGCGCTCGGGATCGATGTAGTCGAGCAGCGATTCCCGGCTGCGGTCCAGGTTGATCCGACGCACCGCTACCGTCACCATCTCGGCTCCCGAAGCTTCAATGGCAGCCTGCGTTTCTGCGCCGTCTTTATATTTGCCCGTGCCGACAATCAGCCGCGACTGAAACGCCTTACCCGCAATCACCAGTGGTTCCATAGCAATATTGTAAGCCTGCGATCCGGGAATCCACCCTGTCCCTCACACCGACGCTGGTCTTTTCGTTGCACTAAAAACAATGATCGGGTGGCCCATCCTTCGCGCCGTTCGCGAAGGGTGGGATAAGCAGAATCTGCGGGGAAAGGGTCTCGGGTGCAGAGCTGTGGTATCCCACCCTTCGCAAAGAGCGCGAAGGATGGGGCACCCGAACATTGGTTGTCGGGCAAGGGTTGTCGGGCAAGGGTTGTCGGGCAAGAGGTTGTCGTGCGAGGTTGTCGCGCAGAAGAGTGTTAAGCCGGATTATCTCAACAATGTGAAAGGCCCGCGCCATATTGGCCGCGGGCCTTGATCACCGGTGAAGCTGTGGAGTTTGGCTGAGGCGTCCGCTCTTCTTACGAAGTGGGCCTCGGCGGACGAATTAGTTTACCGCCAGGTCTAGAGCGCACGCTCTAAGCCTCAGTCACCTCACGTATAGATCTACAACTACCGTCAGAAATTTGCATTCGCTGGATCATCCTCCTTTCCCGTGTAGCCATAAATTAAAACGGCGAGGGGGTCGGGGTCAAGATGGCTCTCACCAGGAATGCCAATAACCGTTTCGCTCTGTCAATTCGAGTTTCACTCCAAACAGCTCTTCCAACCTCGCCGCCTGCAGTAAATCCTGCTTGGCGCCATCGGCAAAGATACGTCCATCCCGCATCATCACCACGCGATCCATTTCGGGCAGGATATCGGCCAGGTGGTGGGTCACCATCACCACACCCGTGTGGGCGGCCACGTTGCGCAGGATCTCCCGCAATTCCCGCTGGGCCGCCAGGTCAAGCGCATTGCTTGGTTCGTCCAGCAGCAGCATTTCCGGCCGGTGCACCAGGGCGCGCGCAATCATCACCCGGCGCTTCTCACCGGCCGACATTTCGCCCACCCAGCGATCGCGCAGGTACTCCGCTCCCAGCAGTCGCGAGTGCATCCATCGCGCTCGAGCGCATTTGCTCCGTCACCACCAGATTCGGCCACAAAGTGGAGCTGGAAAAGAAACCGCTGACCACCGCATCCAGCCCGCGCGTCACCGAGGTTCGTTCGCCAGGCAGCTCGGTCGCCACCACACCCAGATGCTTGCGCAGTTCCTGCACTTCCCACCGATCCCGGCCATACACTTTCATCTCCATGTCTGGACGAACGATGGGATAGCACTCGCATGTCATGGCTTTGATCAGGGTCGACTTTCCACAGCCGTTGGGGCCCAGGATGGCAATATGTTCCCTGGTTGCGATCCTAAGGTTCACCTCCTGCAGCACCACCTTCTGACCGCGTGCCACATCCACATTGCGCATATGAAGAAACTCCGAAGGCGCGCGAAATTCTCTTCCCTGTTCGACCGTCGTCATCCTGATAGAGTAAAACCCACATGGCTGATGCGTCCCCCGCTCCCCTCATTCGTGATGATCAGGTGCCACGCGGCTTCTCCTTTGCCGCGGTGCGCGCAGGTTTGAAAGCCAGCGGTAAGCCTGATCTTGCCTGCGCGGTTGCCGACCAGCCGGCCACGGCTGCCGCCATGTTTACCAGCAACAAAGTAATCGCAGCGCCGCTGATCGTCGGACAGCGTCACCTCGAACGCAGTCAACATCGCCTGCGCGTCGCCTTGATCAACGCCGGGAATGCGAACTGCGCTACGGGTGAGGCCGGCATCGTCGCCGCCCAGCAGTGTTGCGCACGTGCCGGCGAAGTCTTCGCCTGCGATGCGCACTCTGTATTCCCTTCTTCGACGGGCAAGATCGGCGTGCTGCTGCCGGCAGCAAAGATAGGCGCCGCCCTGCCCGCATTGCATGCCGCACTGGGTTCTTCCGCGGCTCACATGCAGCAGATGGCGGACGCCATCATGACCACGGATACGCGGCCGAAGATCGCTGCCGCTGATTTCGAAGTGGAGGGCACAACCGTTCGCGTTGCCGGCATTGCCAAGGGAGCAGGCATGATCCATCCGCAACTGCGATCGTCGCCCGAGGCCGCTCTGCACGCCACTATGCTCGTTTATCTCTTCACCGATGCAGTTCTCGAACCGGCCGCGGCCGGCGACCTGCTCCACCATGCTGTCGAGAGCACCTTCAACCGCATCTCCATCGATGGCGACACCTCGACCAACGACACGGTTCTGCTGCTAGCCAGCGGGGCAACCGGAGTCGCCATCCGCGGACACAACCACGAAACGGCGCGCACCGTCCAAGACCAGCGTACAAGCAGCTTCTCCACTGCGCTCGAACAAGTCTGCCTGTCTCTGGCGAAGCAAATCGTCGAAGACGGAGAAGGCATTCAGCACGTGGTCGAGCTCGACATCCGAGGCGCGCTCACGGATGCAGATGCACTGCGCATCGCCCGCTCCATTGCCCATTCACCTCTGGTCAAAACTGCATGGGCAGGATGCGATCCGAACTGGGGCCGCATCCTCGCAGCGATCGGATATGCGGGCGTGGCCATCGATCCCGCCAAAATCAATATTTCCTACGGCCCGCACCCGGTCTGCGAACAGGGATCCCTCTCTCCACGGTATGATGAGGACGTCGCGCATCAATACCTGACACAACACGATTTCACCATTCATGTCGATCTCGGTCTGGGATCCGGCACGTGCCGTTTTTGGACGACGGATCTTACCACGGAATACATCCGCATCAACGCGGATTACTCCACTTGAGTACACCTTTGGAACCCCCGCATCGAAAGCAGTGCAGACTGCTAAAACTCCCGTCGATTCAAGAATCGCGCGGGATCGAAGCCCGGAAATACACAGGCTTTTTCACACAACTGTGAAAAACTCTGGTCGCTTTCCACTAACTTTATCGAGGAGAAAACTCTAAGCATGGCTGGTAGCTCGACCGGCGGCTCGCTTATCAGCGACGCAAAATTGAAGCAGCTGTACGCCACCATGCTGCAGTGTCGCCTGCTCGGGCAACATGCACTCCGGCTGCGCAATCCACGGCGAGCGCACTACTCTACATCACTCGGACAAGAAGCAATTGCTACCGGATGCGTGATTGATCTCGAACCCGAGGACACCGTTGTTCTCGCTCCCGGAGGTTCCGTCGCCGCCCTGGTCAAGGGAGCAGAGCTAAGCGAGTTGATAGGCCAGCTGAATGCGCCCCGCAGCCGCGAACCCAGGCTGGCGCACAACATTATCAGCCCTTCCTGCGAAGCGGACCAGCGACTCGAGCTGGCAAATCAGTTGGCTCAGGCCAACAAACAAAAACAACACCCCAGCGTGGTGGTCGCTTTCGCTAGTGCGCCGGCGATTGCTTCCGCGTGCTGGCAAAAGTCGCTCAAATTCGCCGCCAGGCACAGTCTGCCTCTCATCATCGTGGTTGAAAATAAAGCAGGGCTTAACCTTCCCCTGAAAGTGCCGAGGGATGGTTTGACCCGTATCGCCGTCGATGGCAACGATGTGGTGGCCGTCTACCGTGTAGCCTACGAAAGCCTGGAGCGGGTACGTCAGGGCGGCGGTCCGGTGCTGATTGAGGGTAGGGCCTGGCAACAGGCGGGTAAGCGGCTGCGGCTGGCGGAGAGCGATCCGCTTATCCACATGGAGCAGTATCTGGGGGCCCGGGGACTCTTCAGCAAGCGTTGGAAAGATCAGCTGGTACTCCAATTTTCGCGAGAAATCGACTCCGCTCGAGAAGCTGCCCGTTATCTTCGCGCTTCGCCGCAGGTTGCAAACGATTGACCGACACTCTGGGTTTCGTTAGCTTGAACACAGGCGAACGATTCGTCTCTCTCAACCGTGTTTGTATCTGAGGTGTAAGTGGATTTCCGCGTAGTCTTGTGTGTGCTGGTCTTCTTGACCACTGGAATCTCAGCTGCCTCAAACAATTCTGCTCAAGATCAGAAAGCCGGCGCCGCAAGCGCCTGCTGCAGCGCCCTCGCCCGATCAGCTTCCCGCTCCGCGTGACACCATTCATTTCGCGCCTTATGAACCCCTGAAATCCATCGAAGGCATGAGCTCTCCCTATATCCCACTGGACAGTTGGATCTACCCTGCGGTGATGCGCCTGTACGGGATGGGTTTTGTGGACACTGTATTTGTCGGCATGCGCCCCTGGACCCGGCTCAGCGTAGCCCACATGCTGGAAGCCGGCTCTGACCGCATCACCGGCAGCACCAACGACGAAGCCATTGACATCTACACCGCTCTGGAAAAGGAGCTGCAGCCTGACCTGCGGATCCCACTCGACCAGAAGTTTGGCCGGATCGCGCTTGATTCGGTATACCAGCGAGTCATGGGCATCGCCGGCACGCCTTTGCGCGACAGCTTTCATCTCGGCCAGACCGACATCAATGATTTTGGACGTCCCTATGCTGCCGGCTTCAACAGCTACACTGGATTCAGTGCCAGCGCGCACTACGGAATGTTCTCTACCTACTTTCGCGGAGAATTTCAGCACGCTCCCTCCTGGGAAGGGTATCCGCTCAACCTTGCCGAGGCCTTAGCCAGGATCGATGATTTTGCCACGTTCACCTCTGTTCCACTGCCCGGCAACACCACTATCCCGCTGGGGCCGGTCCCTGCGGTTAACAACCTCACGGTCCTTGAAGGTTACGTTTCGGCGCATGTCGTCGGCCACGAAATTTCCTTTGGAAAAATGGACAACTGGTACGGGCCTGGGGTCGGCGGTGGCATGGCCTGGAGCAACAATGCGGAGAACATCTGGAGCTTTCGCATCGACCGCGTCGAGCCGCTCTTTATTCCCTACGTCTCGCGCATCTCTGGTCCCATACGCTACGACTTCTTTGTCGGACCGCTCAAGGGCCACAACGACCCGGTAAGTCCCTGGGTGCATTCGGAAAAAATTTCTCTCAAGCCTACGCCCAATATTGAATTCGGCCTTCAGCGCACGGTCATCTGGGGCGGCGTGGGACATGCGCCCATTACGTTCGGTACTTTCTGGCACAGCTTCTACAGCATCAGCGACACGCAGGGAGTCGGAAAAGTTCAGCCGCAACGACCCCGGCGCTCGTTTCAGCGCATTTGACTTCTCCTGGCGTCTACCCTATCTACGCAACTGGTTAACCCTCTACACCGATTCTGAAGTGCACGATGACGTTTTCCCTCTCTCGGCGCCGCGTCACGCGGCCATCCGTCCCGGGCTCTATCTGTCGCATTTTCCCAGGGTACCCAAGCTTGATCTGCGAGCGGAGGCGGTCTCCACCGATCCTGACACAGGTCTCAGCGTCGGGGGCCAGGATCAGTACATCGAGGTGGTGCAGAGGAATGGTTACACCAGCAACGGCCTCTTGATGGGTGACTGGATTGGGCGCGAAGACAAAGGAGGCCAGGCGTGGCTCACTTACCATCTGTCACCTCGGGAATGGGTGCAGGTAAACTTCCGCAGCGCTAAGGCGGCAAAAGATTTTATTCCCGGCGGCACTACCCAAACCGACTTCAGCTTCGACCTGGTAAAGCGGCTAACGCCCAATGTTGAAGTGAAAGCGAACGTGCAATACGAACAGTGGCTGGTTCCCCTATACAAGTATGGGCGCCAATCCGACACCACCACGACCTTCCAACTCACCTGGTACCCACGCGAAGACCGCCGCTTCTAAAGCCAACTTTCAGAAGGTAGTCATCGCTAGACCGCAGCAACTGCAGATCCCTCCACTACGCTCCTGCGGAGCTCCGGTCGGGATGACAAGGGGAGAGCTGTTACTCACCTTGAGATCTGGTCATTGGGATGGACAAAGCGGGGACTTGCGCAACGAATCTTGCCATCCGAGTCATAAAATCAGCGGTAAGTGAGCACCCTACCCTTGTCATCCCGACTGGAGCGTACCCGGATTTCCTACTTCGCGCTGCTAGCGACGGCCACGTGTGCGGCTCTCCGTACAGAGAGCCGCATGCAGATCACCGAAGCCACGGGTCTCGACAGGAAATCCGGGGGAGCGTAGTGGAGGGATCTGCAGTTGCTGCGGTCTCGACGATCGCCATGCTTTGCCCCTCTATCAATTGTTACGCAAAGCAATCATCGGGTGAATCCGCGATGCCCTTCGGGCGGGTATATATCCAGCCACCACCGACACCAGCAGCAACAACAAAATCATGCCCAGGAACGTATCCCCATCCCTGGCCGTCGTCCCAAATAAGAGAGACGCCATCAAATTAGCAAGCATGAAGGACGCCACCGTCCCGGTTGCGATTCCAATGGACGCCAGCATCAGCGTCTTGCCGATCACACCCACTTGAACCCTTGCCTGGCTCGCCCCCAGCGCCATGCGGATACCGATCTCCTGCGTCCGCTGGGTCACCGAGTACGAAATCACGCCATAAATTCCCAGCGAAGCAAGGATGAGCCCAAGCGCAGCAAACACGCCCACCAACAAAACGAAGAATCGACGAGGGGAAACCACGTGGTCCACCAACCGCTGGATGGGCCGGAACTCCACCGCCGGTTGCGCGGGGTTGATGTGCCCGCAGCGTACTCATCACACTCGACGCAAGCGATTCCGGAGGCACTTTGCTGCGCACCACCAGCTGCGCTCCCTCCGGTCCAAATTGAGACGCGGCGCCGGACAAGTACATCTGCCAGCCCGGATTACCTTCCACGCTGCTCTCATGAACATCAGCAACCACCCCGATTACGCGGACATCCGTTCCGCCCGCGACCGCAAGCCGTCCAATAGGATCCTGGCCTGGCCATAGGCTCCGCGCTACCGTCTCATTGATGATCACCACTCCTTCCTTCTTATCAAGGTCGTCCCAACTAATTGGTCGAAGATGCCGCGCATTGGCAAAGGTTAACCCGAGTGATGGGACGGGTCTTGTCAATGCCGGTCGAGGGAGACCTGTGATCTGCTTGCGGCCGCTTCGCGTGATCGAGTAGTACTTCGCCTTACGGTTATGGTCCGAAGGTCCCCACTCCGCGGAGATCCATCCCCGCTGCTGCAGCCGCACCAGCGAGGCGTAAATCGTCCCCTGGTTCAACAGAATTTCATCCCCGCTCACCTGTTCAATGCGCCGGGCGATGCCATAGCCGTGCATCGCTCCCATGGTCAACAGCGTTTGCATGTCATATTTCCTGTGGCCATGTCACAGGGAATCGTCAGGCAGTCCATGCAATCCTCGAGAGCTACAATCAGAAAACAACCAGGGTTGGACCGATGAGGAGACTTTTGCAGAAGACCGAATGTTTCCTGGCGGCGCTTTTCGTCTTCACGATCGCCGTGCCAACCGCCTGGACCGCGCCGCCCGAACCGGCACATTTTCATCACACCATGTGGACCTCCGAAAACGGCCTCGGAGCGGTCATTGATATCCAGCAGGCCCCCGACGGATATCTGTGGCTCACTACCTCGACCGGGGTCTTCCGCTTTGATGGAGTGGGCTTCCAATCGGTGGAAGAAGCAACCAACGGCGCAGTACGAAACAGTGAAATCCACGCCGTTTATCTTTCCCCCTCCGGAGGCCTCTGGCTCACGACACGTGCTGCCGGACTTCTTTTCTGGAAGGACGGACGGCTCACCACCTATTCTGATCGGCGCTGCACTCCGGTGCTGCAGATGGAAGGCATCGCCGAAGGCCGCGACGGCTCCTTGTGGTTGCAAGCGTCGGGTGGTCTCTTCCGTATGCAGGGGTCTGTCTGCGAGCAGATCGGTCCGGAACATGGATACCCTGGAGGCTTCCCTGCGGCTATCCTGGTGGATAGTAAAGGAACGGTTTGGGTAAGAACGCTGACCGGCGTTCTGCTCTCTATGCCTCTGGGTCAGCCGAAATTTCAAAGCATTGAGTACGATCCTGGCGCAGCGTCTGCCGCCTTCGTTGTGGCAGCGGCCACGCACAACACCTTTTTTCTCCATGAGGCCCCGGATGGCTCCATCTGGCTTTCCGACGATCATGGACTTCGCCGCCTGACCAATCAAAAGGGTGCGCCCATCGCTCAGGGCTCTCCCGCCAAAGGTCCTGGCGGGAGCATTCGCTTCGGCGACTTTACCTTCGCCGGCGACGCCATCTGGGCGGTGAGCGATCAGGGTCTGCGACGCTTTGACCACATGGATCAATGGCCGGTGCCCCGAGTAACCGACACCACTCCTGGTGAAAGCTTCACCACCGCGCAAGGACTCAGCTCCGACGCAGTATGGAAGGTGTTGATCGATCGTGAGGGCAGCATTTGGGTGGGAACCAACTCCGGCCTCGATCGGCTGCGACGCACAGTCCTCACCGCTCTGTCGCTTCCGCCGGCTCAGGAGCATGACTTCAGCATCGTGGCCGGCGATCTTGATTCGATCTGGACCGGCAACCTGAACCTGCCCCTGACCCGTGTAGCAGCCGACGGAACGATCACCAGCTTTCCTAAGACTTTGGGCAGCATTTGTCTTCGTCGCCTTCGCGATGGAACTATCTGGTCCGCCGGCGGAGGCCAGAATCTGCTGTGGCATTCTTCAGGCGCTGGGTTTTCATCCATGCCCTATCCCGAAGATCAGTTCGGCCCGGTCATCGCTCTGGCCGTTGATCGCAACAACGATTTATGGATCAATACCGCGGCGGGCGGCACCTACTGTTTCACAGACGGCAAATGGAACCGGGAGGATGATGCGCTGGGCAGAAAGCCTGGCGTCCTCGGAGCGATGGCGGGGGATGCCCTGGGAAACGTGTGGTTCGGCTTCTCCAACTACCTGCTCAAGTGGGATGGCAGCGAGTTCCAGAGATTCTCCTTTCCCAACGGAAGACGAGGCGTCTCGGAAACAACCATGTTTGTGCGCGGTGACCACGTCTGGCTAGGCGGGACGGGCGGTGTTGCGCTCTTCACCAAGGGTGTCTTCCACGTGATGCAGTGGAAAGACCAGAACCTCCCGGGCAGAGTCTCCGGTGTATTGGAAACCGAGACTGGCGACCTCTGGATGAACGGTTTCTCCGGCATCACCCATGTCACTGCCGATGAACTGGCGCAGTTTCTGCGCGACCCGGCCTACGAGGTCTCCGCCGAACACCTCGACGCGCTCGATGGACTTCCGGGGCTCTCGACAGAAAGAATTCCTGAGCCTTCGCTGGCCGAATCGACGGATGGCCGGCTGTGGTTTGCCACCACGCGCGGGATCGCGTGGCTGGACCCGGTGTCGCTGCACCAGAATCTCAACCGGCTGCCGCCCCCGGTCATCATCACGTCGATTCTCTCCAACGGAAAGACCTATCCGGGTTCGAGCGACCTTACGCTGCCTGCGCACACCGATCGGCTCGAAATCAATTACACCGCACTGAGCCTGGCGATTCCCGAGCGGGTGAGGTTTCGCTACAAGCTCGAGGGTGTCGATACCGATTGGCAGAACGTTGGCACCCGGCGGCAAGCGTTCTATACCCATTTGCCGCCGGGTGACTTTCGCTTTCGCGTCATCGCTTGTAACAACGATGGGGTTTGGAACGAGACCGGTGCGAACCTGGCCGTGAGTATCAAGCCGGCTTTCTACCAGACCTGGTGGTTCCTGGCTCTGGTCGTATTGACCGCGGCCGTTTTGATGTGGTGGATGATTCGCCGCCGCATCTCCGGCATTGCGCGCCAGTTTCAGGACCGGCTTGCCGAACGGTTGGCAGAGCGGGAACGCATCGCCAGGGAGTTGCACGACACGCTGTTGCAGAGCCTGTTTGGGTTGACGCTGCGGTTTAATACTGCGGCCAGCCACCTACCCGCTGGGGATCCTGCACGCGAGGCGCTCGACGAAGCCCTGCAAGAAGCAGACAAAGTCATGCAGGAAGGGCGCGAACGGGTGTTGAATCTTCGTGGGCGGCATGCGCCACGCGTCAGCCTCGCGGACGCGCTGGCGCAGGTGGGCCAACAGCTTCGTTCCATTCATCCGGCGAATTTTCAGGTCTCGGTGCAAGGCCGGCCGCGGCCCCTGGATGCGATCGTGCAAGAAGAGATTTTGCTGATCGGTCGTGAAGCGCTGACCAACGCCTTCACCCACTCGGGCGGAAGTCGCATCGAAGCGCAGGTGTCGTACCATCCCACTACTCTGCATGTGTGCGTGAGTGATGATGGCGGTGGAATCGATGAGGCGGTACTGAAGGTTGGTTATCGCAGCGGTCATTGGGGCTTGCAGGGCATGCGCGAGCGTGCCGCAAAGTTGCGCGGCGAGCTGCGCGTGGGACGCAGCAAAGAAGGCGGCACGCAAATTGATCTGCAGGTGCCGGGCGCCATCATCTATCGACCCGAGCACCCAAAAGGTCCGTGGCCGTGGAACCGCTTTCGAAGAAAAGATGACTTCGCTGCCGACTAAGACCGCGCAGCAGAGAGTGGAAATCGCTCGCGGACCTCGTAGTTTGACCCCTTGGCTCCCGGCACGCTTTCATAAAGAACGAACTCTTCCGCAACAAAACCACTGAATCTCGGCTCGCGGTGAATCCTGCCTTTCAGAGCGCGAAGCGCCTTCACTCCCTTGCTCTTGCTGCGCGCCAGCGTTATGTGAGGATGATAGGGGCGGCTTTCCGGGACAAACCCACAAAGTCCGGTAGCAGCGGTCACGCGCTGCTGCAGCGCCGCCAATTCTGGCGTGAGCCTGACACCGGCAAAGAAAATCCCTGCGCGCTCAAAGAAACCCAGGTCTTCCAACTTCACCGGCACCAGCGGTGAGCGCAACTCCTTAAGTCGCGTGACAATGCATTCGTATTCCGGTGTGTTGCCCAGAAACTGCAGCGTGATGTGCCATGATTCAGGCGCAGTCCAGCGCAAACCGTCCTCGCTCGATTCGGAGCCGCATCGACACCGCTGAGAGCTCCTCGATCACCTCAGCCGCAAGTGGAATCCCCACAAAAAGCCGCATGGTTAATTCGCCTGCCGTCGCAACTGGGAGAGCCGTTCGATTAGCGGCGCCTGGCTTTTCAAAATGCGCTCTTTCGCTTCTGCGATCGAAAACCAATCCCCACGATCCACTTCGGCAATTTCCATTTTGCGGCCGGAGTGCGGCGGCCACTCTATCTCACAGCGATTGCTGATCAGCTGGCTGGGATCGCAATCGCCTTCAAATGCCCACGCGGTGACAACCTTCCCCCCGGCCTGCTGCACCTGGCCGAGACTCAAAAAATCTCCTTCTGCTGGGAAGCCTGTCTCCTCCTGAAATTCCCTCTTCGCGGCCTCTAACGCAGGCTCGCCCGCTACGTACTCCCCTTTAGAAATTGACCAGGCGCCCAGATCTTTCTTGGCCCAGAATGGCCCTCCCGGATGGACCAGAAAGACTTCCAGCTGACCATCGCGTGACCGATACATCAACAGCCCTGCACTCTGTTTTGCCATCGCAGCTCAACGATGGCCCAGATCGTCCTGCTCGTGGTAATTGGGGTAAGACGGAATGGGCGGCATCGTCACAGGATGCTCCTTCAGCTGCTCCATCACGATCGCGACTGCGCGCTCCAGCTGCATATCGTGACCCGCGGCCACATCCTTCGGCAACTCTTCCACTTCCACATCGGGCGGGATGCCGTGACCTTCCACCTCCCATTGCCCATTCAGACCATAGATCCCGTAGCGAGGTGCGGTGACTCCACCGCCGTCGATCAGCGTTGGATACCCGCCGATGCCCACCAGGCCGCCCCAGGTTTTTACCCCCACCAGCGTGCCCAGGTTCGCCTTGCGAAAGTACCAGGGCATCGCGTCGCCGCCGGAACCAGCCGATTGGTTGATGATCATCGCCTTGGCGCCAAAAATGGCGCCTTGCGGATCATGAACCGGTTTCCCATCACGCTCAACCGCACCACTGAGGATCTTCTGGCTGAGCACATTCACCACGTAATCCGCGATCAGGCCTCCCTCGTTGTAGCGCTCATCGAGCACCACGCCCTCCTTATCGAGCTGGGCATAAAAATAGCGGTTGAAGTTGGAGTATCCTGCGCCGCCGGTGTCGGGCATATAGATGTAGGCCACCTTACCGCCGGAAAGTTGATCGACCTTGCGCCGGTTTGATTCGATCCAGTCGATGTTGCGCAGACCGTGCTCGGAATCAATCGGCACCACCGTGACGTCGCGCCCATCGCTGCCGTCCGGCTTGGTCCCAACCCGTACCACGGTTTGCTTACCCGCAGTACCGTCGAAGAAGCTGTCCAGGTTGTCGGTTGCGTGCAACTCGCGTCCGTTGACCGCGAGCAAATACTCGCCTTCCACGATGTTGATGCCGGGCACAGTAAGAGGCGCGGTGAGAGAAGGCGTCCAGTTCTGGCCGTTGTAGATTTTCGCGAACTTGTAGCGATTGTTGTCGACCGCGTAGTCCGCTCCCAGCAGGCCCGGCTTGGGCGCATCTTTTCCTTCATGCGGACCGCGGACGAACATGTGACCTACTTGAATCTCGCCCAGCATTTCGTTGGAGAGATACGTGAATTCGTCTCGCGAGGCTAACCCATCCAGATAGGGCTTGTATTTCGCTTCGATCTTCTGGAGGTCAAGTCCGTGCAGGTGCGGATCGTAGAAGAAGTCCCGTTCGATGTGCCAGGTCTCACGGTACATTTGCTGCCACTCAGCACGCGGGTCAAGGGTAGCCATCATGTCGCCGTTGTTGACCGGCTTACCCTGCGGAGCATCGGGTGCGTCCGTCTTAAGCTCGGCAACGGGAGCAAGAAACCAGCTGTCGCCGCGCATGTAGAACAGCTTTTCGCCGTTGAATGAAACCGTGTAGCCGGTCAGCCCACTGAGAACCTGCTCCGTCTTGCGCTTTTCGGTGGTAAAGCGCCACAGGGAGCGGATCGGCGGCCCGTCATCGGCAGACGCTCGGCCGACGGGCTCTCCCTCGGCCAGAAACAGCACTCCCGTTTTGCCGACAGAAAGGTCGACATAGTTACGAGCCGGGATGGGTAGGGAGAGAATGCGGTTCCCAATGCCCGCCAGGTCGATCACCGTGGGTTTAGGCTTCTCGTCTTCCTTCTTCTTAGCCTCGTCTCCCTTGGCAGCATCTTTCTTATCCGCGTCCTTCTTGTCCTTGTCGTCCTTGTCCTTATCGTCGTCCTTCTTCTTGTTTTCGTCGTCGCTCTCGGGGGGCACAGGGGAGGCGCCATCTTTCGCCAGCACCACCACGTAGGCGCTGCTGTTGGTAGCGCGGTCGAGCGAGGAGAGGTCGATGCCGGCGTCGGAGGGGCCGTTGTTGGTCGAGGCCGTGAAGTAGAGATACTTGCCGCCGGGGTCAAACACCGGGTGCGCGGCATTGCTCATCCCATCCGTGATCTGAGTAGAAGTGTGGGTGGCCAGCGAATAGAAGAAAACCGCGTGCAGCTCATTTTCCAGGTCGCGCGTGTAGGCAATCCACTGCGAGTCGGGAGACCAGGAAAGCTCGGTCGAAGGGCCGAAGGAACCGCGCAGGCCAGTGTCGATTTTGACCGGTTTGCCACCGGCTGCATCCACGTACCAGAGATGCAGATGCTTGTCAGAGAAGGCAATGTGTTTCGAGTCCGGCGACCAGCGCGGGCCATAAAAGAAAGAGGGGTCGGGGCCGAGATCGATCACCTTGGGCGGCTGCAGCCCGTCCTGGTCCCGGATGTAGAGTTGGTATTCGCCGGAAGCATCGCTGAAGTAGGCGAGGGATTTCCCGTCAGGCGACCAGCCAGGATCCCGCTCCGCGGAGCCAGGGGTCTTGGTGAGATTGCGCGTGTCGCCTTTTTCCGCCGGCAAGGTAAAAATATCGCCGTGCGCCTCGACCGCAACCCGCACTCCGGTTGGGGATAGGGTAAAGTTTTGCATTTCCCGCGCGGCAACTTTACCCAGATGCGGCGTCAGCGAAGGCAGGTCTCCATGAATAGTGATCGGCACCGTGTGCTCCTGACGCGTGGCCAAGTCATAGAGGTGCAAGGACCCGAACTGCTCATAGACCAGCGCGCCTGGGCCAGCCGCCACGTTCTTGAGGTCGTAGCCATGATTCTCGACCACAGATTCTACCGCCTTGGAGCCGGTGTCATAGCTGAAGAGCGAGACCGGGCCACTGCGGTCGGATAGAAAATAAACCTTGGCGCCCTCCCACACCGGGCTCGAGTCGTTCGAGCTCTGGCGAGGAATCTTCTCCAGGTCGAGCGTCTTCATATTGACCAGCCAGACGGGAGTGGTCTGGCCGCCGCGGTAGTGTTTCCAGGCTGGCTCCCACTGGGCCACGGGCACATAGGCCAGGGTGTTTCCATCAGCCGAATAGGTGCCTTCGTTCGCGCTCGGCAGCGGCAGCACGACCGGAGTGCCGGTGCCGTCGGCATGAGTACGAAACAGCCGCGGAAAATCCGAATAGCTCGCGTGGGCCGAGGCGAACAAGACATCCTTGCCGTCCGCTGTCCAGCCGACCGCATAGTTACCGGTGGGCTCCCAGGTAAGCCGCCGCGGCACTCCACCGTCGGCGTTCACCACGTAAACGTCCGTGAGTTGCTGCTGATGGGCCGAATAGAGAATCTGCTTGCCGTCGGGAGAGAAGAATGGCCCATCTACCACCGAGTTGACCGAAGTCAATCGCCGCGCCTCCCCACCCTCTCGCGAAACAGTCCACACATCATCGGCATAGAGAAAGGCGATCCTATCCTGGCTAAGGGAGGGATGTCGCAACAGCAGCGGCTCCGCTGCCTGAGCGGATGACGCAAGACCGGCCACAAGGCAACCCACCGCACCGGCGCGGCCAAGCAGATGACTCCAGCGATTCATGCAAACGCTCCTTGGACGAACAGGAAGGAAAACAAGCGCTGCACCTGGCGAGCGCATTGGCCTGACGTGTTCAGGCTCCCATTAGATCAATTTCATCTTTCCTCGTAAAGGCGAAGGCGAGCCCTTACCATGGTGGCATGGCAAATATCATGCGGCTGTTGTCGTTGGGGCTCATCGCGTGTCCTCTCCTGGCGCAATCATCGTCCGACACTCTGGCATTGCGCGGAACCCTGATCATGCCCGACGGCATCGTCGAGAACGGCACGGTTGTTATCCAGCAGGGAAAGATTGTCGCCGCCGGGACAAAGGTGAAGATGCCCGCGAACGCCACCACCATCGATACGCATGGCATCATCGCACCGGGTCTGATCGATCTGCACAACCATCTCACCTACAATGTGTTTCCCCGGTGGCGCCCCATGGAAGAATTTCGCAACCGGTACGACTGGCAGCAGAAGCCGATTTACAACACTCTGCTGGAATCGCCGCATGCCGGGATGGTCGCGGACGGGCTGGAGTGCGAGATGGAGCGCTATGCCGAAGTGAAAGCTCTCGCAGAAGGCGAGACGTCTGTGGTCGGCAGCCTGGCGAATGCCTGCAGCCAGGGGCTGGCGCACAATCTCGACAGCGAAGACGAGTGGCATGTCGCCTACAACGTATTCCCCCTGCAAATGACGGAAGCGGAACTCGCCCCGATTCGCCAGCGGCTGGCCAACCATCAGCTCAATGCTTTTCTTATTCATCTCAGCGAGGGCGGTCATCAGGACGCATCCGCGGCACGGGAGTTTGCCATGCTGAAAGGCCGCGGCCTGCTGGTTTCCGGAGTTGCGCTCATTCACGGAGGCGCCCTGCAGCCGGAAGATTTCACCGAGATGGCCGCTCATGGAGTCAACCTGATCTGGTCACCGCGTAGCAATCTCGAGCTATACGGCAGCACTGCCGACATCGTCGCGGCCAGGGCCGCACACGTCAAGATCGCCTTAGCGCCTGATTGGAGCCCCACCGGGAGCGATGGGCTGTTGGAAGAAATGAATTACGCCGCGGCCTGGAACGACGCTCAGACCCCGCATCCATTGACCGATCGCGAGCTGGTTGCCATGGCAACCTCGGTTCCTGCCGACCTGATCGGGGCCAGTGGCCGTTTGGGCGCGCTCCAACCCGGGCACGATGCCGACCTGCTCATCATTCGGCAGGAGGCTGATGGGACGAAGCACGATGCCTGGTGGGCGCTCACCCACGCAACCGCCGCTCAGGTGATGCTGGTGACGGTGGGCGGAGAGCCAGTTTATGGCGATCCTGATTTGTTGGACAAATTATCGCCTTCGCATCCAGCTGAGCGGCTCGAAGTTTGCGGCGCCGGGAAAGCCCTTCTCTTCACCGGCCTGCACGGCCATGTAGATGAGGCGGATGAAACCTGGGCGCACACTGCAGCCACGCTCCAGGCTGCGTTGCGTCATTACGGCCGCAATCTCGCACCGCTGACGGAATGCGGCCAATAGCGCCCTTGTGATCGACTATAGGGAGGAGATGATCCCCGCCACCAGGGCTAAAAGCCCTCAATTTATGTACCGGAGCGTTCACGCGGGTTTAAAAACCCGCTCCCCCGGACTGAAGTCCGGGGCTGGCACCAACATACCCATCACAACCGGGTGCCAATCACTTCCAGATATTCATTCTGGATCAAAGTCTTTCCGTCGGTCGCCTGGTTGTGCTGTGACCACAACTTTTCCAGGTCTTCTCGGTACTCATCCTGTTGCGCAACGTCCAAGCGGGAAAATGCAACTTTGGTAGGTCCGAAATATTCGCGAAAAAACTGGACGACCTCGCGCGGTGAAAATGGATAGTCGAACAAAATGGCGCGCCGCGTGCTTTTGACCTCCACCCCATGGGCGCTCAGCCTCAGTCGAGCTACAGCTTCATCTCCCCATAACGTGGGCGCAGGAAGTTCAACCGGAGGCGGCACATGCCGGCTAGTGAGGCGGAACATCTTTCCCGTAAAGCCCTCCGGAGTCCAATTGGCCATGGCAATCCTTCCTCCGCGGCGGCAGACCCGGGCAAGCTCGGACGCCACCCGTTCCGGGTCTGGAGCGAACATCGCACCAAACATGCTCATCACCAAATCGAAGTGCTGATCGGGGAAAGGCAGCTGTTCCGCGTCGCCTTCTTCAAATGCGATCTCCACGCCTTCCGCTTTGGCCCGGGCACGCGCCTGTACCAAAAGGTTGGCGGCGATATCCACGCCGGTAACCCGTGCTCCTTTACGCGCCGCGGGTATGGCCAGGTTGCCCGTACCGCATGCAACATCCAGCACCTGCATGCCCGGCGTAATATCGAGAGCCGCGACAAAAGCCTCAGCAGAATCGGCAGTGTACTCCGCGATCTTCCCGAAGTCGCCCGCCATCCACATGACGCGCATTTTCTCTTTGCCACTCATTAGTGAGCCACGACCTTCTCGCCCCCGCGCGGATCATTTCCCTTCAATACAAACGTCATGCAGAACATGGCGCCGGCTGCAATCGTCAGCAGCCAGAACGTATCGATATACGAAAGCGTCGAAGCCTGTACTTGCAGATTCTGATAAATCCGTCCGTAGGCGCCGCCCATCGCATCGTGTCCGCTCATGCCGCTCTGCTGAAGCTGTTTGGCAATGCCATTGACGGCGCTGCGAAAAACCAGGTTGTCGGAGGTAAGGTTGCTCCCCAGGCGTTCCTGATGAAATTGGTTACGCCGCGCCAATACCGTGGTCACCACCGAAGTGCCCACACTAGCCCCGATATTGCGCATAAAATTCACCAGGCCGGCAACCGCATTACTCTTGTCCTTGGGCATCCCGTAATACGCGGCTGCAGTCGTGGGAATAAACACCAGGCCCAAAGGCGCATACTGCGCTATCCGCAGCAGGGTCGCCGAGTTGAAGCTGATCAGCAGGTCGATGCGCTGCGTCGACAGCCACATGCTGCAGGTCAGTAGAAGCCATCCGGTGGCGATCAAGTATCGGCCCTGGAACCGCCCGGCCAGCATACCAATAAAAGGCAATGCTCCCAGCAACACAAAACCTGCGGCCGAAAGCACCATGCCAGCCGACTCCGCGGTATACCCAAGATTCGCCTGCAGAAACTGTGGCACCAACACTGTGGTGGCAAAAGACATACCGCCCACCACAAACATCATCATGCTCGACGTAGCGAAGTTGAAGTTACCGAACAGCCGCACGTCGACGATGGGACTCTTCTGGTACAGCTCCCATATGACCAGCGCCAGCAGGCATACCCCGGCAATCACCATTAGGGTGACGATGAAGTGGGATCCAAACCAATCATCCTCCTGCCCTTTATCCAGCAGGATCTGCAAGGCTCCGACCCCCAGCGCCAGCAACGAGAACCCCACGTAATCCAGTTTCACCCGCTTACCCAGCAGGCGCGCCCGCGTCAAATAAGGTGGATCCTCCACCAGCGTGTAGACCAAAAAAATCGCCAGGATCCCCACTGGCAGGTTCATCAGGAAAATCCACCGCCAGCTGTAGTTGTCCGTGATCCAACCCCCGAGCGTGGGGCCGATGGAAGGCGCGAAAATAGCCGTTACCCCATACAAGGAAAAAGCCAGCCCGCGCAAACGAGGTGGGAAGGTATCCGCCAGAATGGCCTGCGCCATGGGCTGCAGGCCGCCTCCGCCGCCACCCTGAATCACGCGCGAGACCAGCAGAATCCCCAAGCTCGGCGCTATCCCGCAGAGCAGAGAGCTGATGGTGAAAATGACGATGCAGGTCATGAAGAAACGCTTGCGCCCGAACAGGTTCACTAACCAGCCGCTAATGGGCAGAACGATGGCGTTTGAGACCAGGTACGAGGTGAGCACCCACGTGCTCTGGTCCTGGCTGGCACCGAGGTTCCCGGCTATATGCGGCAACGCCACGTTCGCGATGCTGGTATCGAGCACTTCCATGAACGCCGCCAGCGAAACCACGAAGGCGATGAGCCATGGATTTGTCTTCGGCTTCCAGTCGTGGTCTGCCTGGGTGAGGGTGGCAGCAGAGGCGGCGCTCATCTAGATCTCTTAGGATGTGCAGACCGGCAAGGTTGATTCGGAATTCTGATGGACTTAATTCCTCCTGACTCCGATTGCTGGAATTGACACAACGGAGTCTCCTTCTTACGATGTTGTTTGGCACACAGCCGAGTCCAACTCCCTCCCAGCGATGATCATAGTCAAAGACGTTACAAAAAGGTATGCGCGCGCGGTTGCGGTGGATCACATCTCCTTCTCCGTAGCAAAGGGCCAGATTGTCGGCTTCCTCGGCCCCAATGGCGCGGGGAAGACGACGACCATGCGCATTCTCACCTGCTTCCTTTCTCCTTCGGCCGGTACCGCTTCGGTCGCAGGCTTCGATGTTCTCGATCAGCCTTTCGAGGTTAAGAAGCGAATCGGCTATTTGCCCGAAACGCCGCCGCTTTATCCTGAAATGGAAACAGCCGAATATCTGCGCTTCGTGGGCAAGCTCAAGGGCCTTTCCGGCGCAGATCTTGAAAAGCGCGTGAATTATGTGTGCGAGCGCTGCTTTGTGGCCGATGTCAGGAACAAGCTTCTGGGCAAACTCTCCAAAGGCTACCGCCAACGGGTAGGTTTGGCGCAGGCCATCATTCACAATCCGGACGTGTTGATTCTCGACGAACCGACCGCGGGCCTGGATCCCAAACAAATTAACGAGACCCGCGACCTGATCAAAGGCCTGGCCGGCGACCACACCATTATTCTCAGCACCCACATCCTTCCGGAAGTCGAACAGACCTGCGAGCAGGTGCTCATTATCAACAAGGGCAAGCTGGTCGCCACCGACTCTGTGCGCAACCTGCAGGCGCGGGCGCGTGATGCGGAAACTCTGTTGCTCGAAGTTGCCGCACGGGATGGCCAGCCCGATCCCCTGCTGGTGCAGCAGAAGCTCGAAGGCATACCAGGAGTCAGTCGAGTGGTGTGCACCGACAGTAAAGACGCTGGGCTAATTTTTGAAGTGCAGAGTCAGAAGGGACAGCTGGTGCGGGGAGACCTGGCCCGCGCCGTCGTTGCTTCGGGTTGGGACCTCTGTGAACTCCGCCCCGCCGCCAGAAGCCTGGAAGAAATCTTTCTCCAGCTCACCGGAAGCGAGGCTCCCCAGTCATGAGAAATATCTGGACCATCTGCAGCAAAGAGCTCAGAAGCTATTTCGTTTCTCCCATCGCGTATCTTTTGTTGACCATGTTTGCCCTGATCTTCGGGTTCTTCTTCTGGAACGCGCTCGGTTACTTCGTCATCGCCGGGCTGGAGATGCAACTACGCGGCCAGAACTTTCCCATGAACGTGAACGAGCAGATCATCCGGCCGCTGCTTTCGAACGCCAGCGTGGTCGGACTTTTCTTTATCCCCATGATCACCATGCGCCTCTTTGCCGAGGAAAAACGATCCGGCACCATTGAACTGCTGGCCACCTCGCCGGTCCGCGATATCGAAGTGATCATGGGAAAATGGCTGGCGGCGATGATCCTCTACGCTTGCCTGCTGTTTTTTACCGCGATCAATTTTGCTTTCCTTTTTCGCTACGGGCACCCGGACTGGAAGCCGCTAGCCGTCGGTTACCTTGGCCTGCTGCTCCAAGCGGGTACACTGCTCGCCCTCGGCACCTTCATTTCGACTTTGACCAAAAACCAGATCATTGCCGGAGCGGCCACGTTTGGTGTTTGCCTCTTGCTCTGGGTGTTGGAGTGGACCAGCGGATATGAATCCGCAACCTGGGCCCATGTGCTTGCCTATCTTTCGGTCATTACTCACTTCGAGTCCTTCGCCAAAGGGGTGATCGAGCTGAAAGACGTCATCTTCTATCTCACTGGGATTTTCCTTGGGCTCTTCTTCACCGCGCGCTCCATGGAATCCCTGCGGTGGAGGTCCTAGATGGCGAGTCAGTGGCTGAAAGCAAGGCAGACCAAATACGGAGCGTACGCCGCGGTTTACATCCTCGTGGTGATCACCATCGTGGTCATCGCGAACATGCTGGCCGACCGTTACAACAAGTCCTACGACACCACCTCAAACAAACAGTACAGCCTGTCCGATCAGACGAAGAAAATCGTAGCCGGGCTCAACCAGAATGCCACCATCACCTACTTCAACCAGAGCACGCGATTCCAGGAGGGGAAGGATGTTCTGGAGCAATATGCGAACCTCTCTCCAAAGATAAAGATTGCGTACGTAGATCCTGATAAGAGTCCACAGGTGGCGCGCGCCGCTGGGATCCGCGACTTCGGTACCGCCGTGGTACAAATCGGCGACAAGAAAGAGACCGCGAAAGGTCTCACCGAAGAAGGCATCACCGGCGCGTTTATCCGCGATCTCAAAGGAACCACTCGTACGATCTGTTTTGTAACCGGCAGTGGAGAGCATGCGATCGACGAAACCGAGCGCGACGGCTTCTCGCAATTCAAAGATCTGTTGGCCAAGGATGAGTATCAAGCCAAGTCCATCGACCTGCTGCAAAAGGCGGAAGTCCCAGCCGACTGCACCACGCTGGTCATCGCCGGCCCCACGCACGATTATCAGCAACAGGAAGTGGATGCAATCAAGAACTATGTCCAAAATGGCGGGCGGGCATTCTTCATGCTGGATCCGCCTGTTCAGTTCGGGCGTTCTGCAATTGCCGCCAATGACGCCCTCACCGGCCTGCTGCAGAGCTGGGGTGTGACCCTGGACAAGAACATGATTCTCGACCTCAACCCCGTCGGCCAGCTCGCCGGGCTTGGTCCGCAGGTGGCACTGGTCACGACCTATACCAGCCAGCCCATCGTGTCGCAGATGCGCGGCAGCGCCGTCGGGTTCCCGCTCTCTCGCTCGCTGGACATAAAGAATACGGATAAGACGAGTGTCGAGAAACTCTTCGATTCATCGAGCAGCAGCCTGGCAACGTCGAACCTGAGTTCTCCGGAGGTGAGTGTTGCGGATCCCAACAACCGTAAAGGTCCGTTGACCATTGCCGCGGCGGGCACCTACAACACCGGGAAGCAAAACTCGCAGGGCCGCTTCGTCGTGACCGGCAGCTCGTCATGGGCTGCCAATCGCTTCCTGGGCTTCAACGGCAACGGTGATCTGGCAGTGAACGCCGTGAACTGGCTGGCGTCTGACGAGGATTTGATTTCCATCCGGCCCAAGCAGCAGGAAGATCGCCGTATCACCATGACCAGGGCGCAATTGAACCTGGTGCGGGCGACCAGTCAATTCATCCTGCCGCTGATGGTGGTGGTCGCCGGAACTCTTGTCTGGTGGAAGAGACGATGAAGTTTCGTCTGATCATTGCGGTGATTGTTTTGGCCGCATTGGCCGGGGTTCTTTACTGGTCGCAGCACCGGAAGCCGCCTGCCGAGAGCGCCGCCGTAACGCCCAGCGCCACGCCGGCGATTCTCAAGGTCGATCCATCCACTGTGACTCAGCTCGTGATCAAGCAAAAGGGTTCAGATCCAGTCACGATCAAAAAGACAGAAGGCAAATGGCAGATCACCGAGCCTAAGCCGTACCGCGCTGATCAGGAAGCAGTCGCCGGTGTGCTCTCGACCCTGTCAGCACTGAGTGCAGACCGCGTGGTTGAAGACAAGGCCGCCGACCGCAAGCAATACGGATTAGAGGAACCGGCAGCCGAGGTGGACGTGGGAACGCGCCAGCTGATGCTCGGCGACGACACGCCGGCAGGTGGAGACGTCTACGTCGCGGTCGCCGGCGATCCGAGGGTATTCACCGTTTCCAGCTATACCAAGACCAGTCTGGCCAAGAGTCTCAACGATCTGCGGGACAAGAGTCTATTGACCCTGAACCCGGACAAAGTAAGCCGTGTAGAGCTGCTCAAGAAGGGTCAGAATCTGGAGTTCGACCGCACCAAAGACGGCTGGCAGATCCTGAAGCCCGCTGCCTCCCCGGCGGATGCCACCGCGGTCAACGATCTTGTGCGAAGTCTTACCAGCGCAAGGATGGACCTCACCTCAGCCGGCGATGCCGCCACGGACTTCGCGCACGGCACGGCAGTGGGCACCGCGAAGCTGACGGGAGACAAAGGCGAGCAGACCCTCGAAGTGCGCAAAAACAAGGATGACTACTACGCAAAGTCGAGCGCCACGGAAGGAACGTACAAGGTCGATTCCAACATCGGACCAGCGTTCGACAAGAAGCTTGATGACTTCCAACCCAAGAAAAAGTCCTAACGTCGGGCTTTTAGAGTCTGCGTGAGTACCGGAAAAGAAACCGCAGCAAAAACATATCTATTCGATCTGCGATAGATTTGACCGGAAGCAACTTCGCCGCGGCATCTTCCACTGCCTCAAACAACTCATCATGGCCGTTGACCACCACAACCAGAATCCGAAACCCTTCATTTGGAACCGCCAAAGCCTCCGGTATCCTCGAAAAAGTTGCCGCCCTCAAACTTCTCTCGATAAACCACTATCTGTGCGACGAATTACACCAGCGCGAATACGACTTTCCGGAGCGGTATAAGTCCCGCGGAAGGGAAGTACTCATTTATCTACAAATATGTAACCCAGGTATGTATATCGCGTCCTATGAGCGTGGCAAAGTAAGAGAAATCAAATGTTAAGAGGAGAATTTATGAAGAACTATGTAGGCAGCCTCATCGCATTAACACTGCTCTTTGGATTGAGTGTAGCCGCAAAAGCAGAGGGTCAGCCCGGGACCATCGTAAAGTTGCCCTTCGCTTTTGTGGTCAGCGGAAAGGTACTTCCCGCAGGTACATACACGGCGAGTCAATTGTCGTTCGATCGGCGCGGTGCACTTAGGATCACCAACCGTGCCACTGGTAAAAGCGTGTTTGTGGTCCCCAATGAGGTCGAAGACGCCGCTACCTTCATGCCCCACGTAACTTTCCAGCAGGTTGGAGAACAACACTTTCTCCGCGCCATTCAGTCTGCAGACAACGTTTATAACATCCCCGTATCTCCTTCAGACATCATGGAGGCTGCCGCGAAACCACACGACCCCGGCTCTATGTCAGGACATGCCGGAGGCAACTAGATCGTCCGCCGGCTTTCTCTCATGGCTTCCAACACACACTCTTTACAACGTCGTTCCGGAGCGGAAGAGGTCCACGTACCCCCTCCCCAACCAGGGAGGGGTGAACCTTGTCTAAAGCTGGAAAGCCGTGTACTCGGCACGTTCAGCGCCTTCGAGATCTAGAGGAAGGTGGCGATCTCTTGCAAAGGCTTCTTGGTAAGCATCGGGACCGTTGCGTTGCCGGCCGGATAGCCTACGACCAGAACGAGAAACGGGCGCTCCTGCACCGGACGCCTGAGAATCTTATTCAGAAACCCCATGGGACTTGGGGTATGGGTCAAAGAGACCAGGCCGGCATGGTGGATGGCGGTAATCAGGATTCCTGTGGCGATGCCTACCGACTCCTGCACATAGTAATGCTTTAGCTTACGCCCGTCTGGAAGCAGGCTGTAACTCTGGGCGAAGATCACGATGAGAAACGGAGCGCGCTCCAGAAACGGCTTGTGCTCATCGGTACCAAGCGGGGCCAGCGCGTCCAGCCATTCCTGCGGGGCCTTATGTTGGTAGAACTGCTGTTCTTCCTTTTCTGCTTCGATGCGTATCTCTCGTTTGATGGAGGCGTCGCTGACCACAACGAAATGCCAGGGCTGCAGGTTTGCACCGTTCGGGGCTGTCCCCGCTGCAAGCAAGCATTCCTCAATCACTTCCCGTGGCACAGGGCGTTCGGCAAATTCCCGCACCGTGCGCCGGCGCTGTATGTCGGCTCGAAACTCGGTAGCACGGCTCTTCATTTCTTCAACGGAGTACTCCCGATATGCGGGCAGCGGACTAGAACGAAATCCTGCCACTTCGATCTCCTGACGGCGAGGCAAACTCAACATCAGCACTCCTGACAAGGGTAGCAGGTGCATGCTTGCTCAAGCGCTTCTGGCACCTGGCATTCTGAAGTGGCACCAGGCTCGCCTTGGGCTCTGGGGAAAGCGGAGATAGGTCTGCCGCATTTTCCCTGAACAAAGCTCGTAACTCTTTGCCCCTCCCGCGACTCCAACATCACAAAGCTTCCAGAGATGAGCGCTCTCAACCTCTGAAACGCAACACGGACGAAATGAAGCCGAATGAGTATGAGGTGCGAGATGTGGTTCAGGGCCACTGCCGTAGTCCTATCTACTTTGTCGTTGACTTGGGTGCATGCCGCCTCAGGCTTAGGCAACAATCCAACTGCTCTCGCCGCCCTCCGGACGAAAGCAGAGCAGGCCGAGCCGAGGGACCGATGCTTTCTCTATGCCAAACTCGTCAGCCAGATGACCGACCTGGCGGGCCAGGAGTTACACTCCGGGGACTTCGAGCGTGCTTCTGAGACCCTTAAGCTGATTGCAAAGTATTCAGAGAAGATCCATACGGGCATTGCCGGCAACAGCAAGAAGGTAAAAGATGCGGAGGTGCTGATGCAACGCACCTCCTTTCGCCTGAAAGACATCCTCGACGAAGCTTCATATGAAGACAGGCAGGCTTTGCAGGCGACGCTGAAGCAACTGGATCAAGTTCAGGCGCAGCTCATGATGCAGGTCTTCAAACAGTAGCTTGTGTCTGGTTGTTTTCCCGGCCGGGGTGAACCCCAATCCTTGGGGCCACAGAGCCGGCGTGTTCGTCCGATCCGTGCCTACAAGCAGATATCCCCACTTGAAGTTCGAAGTCGATAAATGCCAGACGAACCTGATCTCCTTTTCACTTTTACAACGTCACACTAAGCAGGCATCGCCCTTTACCTCCACTTATTACTCTGTCGAGTGACAAGTGCGTTGGTGCGTTCAGCTTCTATTAGTTAGTAAAGCACGCTAAGAATAATTTATTTCTACTTATATTTATGTTGTAACTTACGTCACGCAGCAGCGTCTCACGGCCGAAGTTGTTATCCGAACGATACAACGGAGGCAGACATAATGAAGGATCAACCAGCAGCTGCGATTCGCAATGGCCAGTGCGAGCAATTATTTCCGCAACCTCTCAGACACCCGGTCTTATTTCTGGTGTTCTTATTTCTCTTCACCACGGCAGCATCAGCGCAGTTGACCACCGCTGACATTCTTGGCACGGTCACCGACCCCTCGGGCGCCAGTATCCCGAACGCCACCGTTACCCTCACCAATCTCGGAACCAACCAGCAGCGCAACGTCCAGTCCAATGCCTCCGGAGACTACACCTTCACCCTTCTTCCGGTCGGACACTACACTATCTCGGTGAAAGCCGGCGGATTCCAGGAGTCGATCACCAAAGACCTTGCCGTCGAAGCAGGCGACCGTGCGCGTGCCGACGTCCACCTCCAGGTTGGTTCAGCGTCCGCCGTCGTTGAGGTGACTGCGACCACGCCCCTGCTACAGGCTGACAGCGCGACCGTAAGCTCCACCGTGACGGCAAAAGCCGTGCAGGATCTTCCGCTGAACGGCCGTAACTTCGTCCAGCTGGTGCAGATTGTCCCCGGCGCCAACGAGGGTCCTGGCAACGGACTGACCAGCGGCGGCCGTCCGGACGATCGTCGTCAGACCGCCAGCTTCTCTGTAAACGGTCAGGATGACACGCTCAACAACTACACCATCGACGGTATTGACGATAACGAGCGCATCATCGGAACCATCGGCGTGCGCCCCATCGTTGAAGCCATCGACGAGATCACTGTACAAACCAACAACTACACTGCGGAAGCGGGGCGTACCGCGGGCGGCGTCGTGAGTATCGTGACGCGCGCCGGCACCAACCAGTTTCACGGCACTGCGTATGAGTTCTTCCGCAACGACATCTTCGATGCCCGCAACGTCTTGCAGACGACCGGCAGCAGGCCCGAACTCCGTCAGAACCAGTTTGGTGGCAGTCTCGGTGGACCTATCTGGAAAAATCGCACCTTCTTTTTCGGTGACTACGAGGGCTTCCGCGAGGTGAATGGCCTTACCTATACCAAAACAACTCTCACCCAAAACGAGTACAACGACATCAACAGTCTCAATGGCGGGTCGCCACAGCTTCTGCTCAACGCCGGAAACGGTACCCAGGGGCTGCCTGTTGATCCAATCGCTCTGGCTTACCTGAAGTTGTACCCCGCTCCGAACGCCGGCGCTGCCGGTGCGTTGTCAAATAATTACATCACCAGCCCCAACCGGACGCAGTTCGCGAACAGCTTCGATGTGCGGGTGGATCACAAGTTCAACGACCGCAATCTCTTCTTCGGCCGTTACGACTACAACAAAGTCAATACCTTCACGCCTCCGGGCCTTGGCATCAATGCAACGACCGGACTTGAGATCAGCGGCGGCCAGTTTGACTTCGACGGTCCGGCGACCGATACCGCTCAGCAGTATGGCTTCGGCTATACGCACATCTTCACCCAGAACCTCCTGGTGGACCTCCGCGCTGCCTTCACCCGCATCAACAATCTCTCACTGCCACTCAACTCGACGGGCAACAGAAGTGCAGATGCCATCGTATCCGGAGGTTTGGGCACGTTCGCGTCGAACCTGAACAGCCAGTCGACCAACCTGACGCCGATCGGCTTTCCTGGTTTAAGCGACATCGGTGACGGCTCGTTCGTTCCCTTACAAGATATTGACAACACTTTCCAGTATCTCGGAACAGTAAGCTGGACCAAGGGTGACCACAATATCAAGTTCGGCGCCAGCCTCCTTCGCCGGCAGGCGCGCAACGTGCAAAGCCCCTATGTAGGCGGTCAATATACGTTCGGACTGCCCACTGACTCGTCCCCTGCACCGGGTTCAACCGTTTTACCAACCGCGACGCAACAGCGCGACAACGGGATCGCATCCAGTCTGACCGGTGCTTTTAGCGGTGAGCAGCGCCAAGTGGACTTGACGGCGCCCGACTATCGCACCTGGGAACCGAGCTTCTTCGTGCAGGACTCGTGGAAGGTCACACCCAAGCTGACCGTGCTCTATGGGGTTCGCTATGATCTTTTCACCCCCTTCACCGAGGCCCACAACCGCATTTCGAATTTCAACTTCTTTGACGCCCTTGGCTTAACTCCCGCAAACGTCACCAGCGCGCTGAAGATCGCCAACGTCGATGGAGTGAATGGTCACGCTGGGATCTCCACCGACTACTCCAACCTGGCTCCGCGGGTCGGCTTCGCCTACTCGGCTGCGCCATCGACCATCATCCGCGGCGGTTTCGGTATCAGCTACTTTCCCGGGAACTACACCTCCAACACCGACCTGAAGAACGTACCCTTCCTCTCGAACTTTCAGCCCAACTGCCAGGCGGCGGTAGCGATTCAGATTGAAACCAACTTTCTCGGCGCCGGCCACAGCGTTGGCAATGGCCAATGCGCCGCGGGTTATAGCTCCTTCGATCAGGGTCTGCCCATACCCACCGCACCCAATGTCGCAAACCTGCAGAACCTCAACCCGCTCTCTTTCAACGCGGAAAGTCCCAACTTCAAGTCGGCCGTCATTGACCAGTACAACCTGCAAGTGGAACAGCAGTTCGGCGCCAACGTATTCACCATCGGCTACGTCGGCAACGTCGGACACCACCTGCCGCAGGTGATCAACGACATCAACCAACCCGCACCGTACAGCACCAACCCCAATAGCCCTCTCTACCAGCCAGGCACAGCCATTCGTCCCAATAGCGGACCGCGCAAACTGGATCCCCAGTTTCCTGGAGGCAACCTCAGCGGGGTAGGCCTGGTGCAGAGTGAAGGCGTCTCCAACTACAACGGTCTACAAGTCGCTCTGCAGCGGCGCTTCACCAAGGGTCTGGCTTTCGATGCAAACTACACCTGGTCCAAGGCTCTTAGCGACAATACGGGGTTCTCACAGGAAGGCAGCCAGGAGGGCTTCAGCGATGCTGACCCAACCCGGCTTAGGCAGATTGAGTACGGTATTGCGGAGAATGATATCCAGAACCGCTTTGCTCTCTCGTTGAATTACCAATTTCAGTATGGCAAGAGCTGGACAGGGATAGCGAAAGAGGCGCTTGCAGGTTGGGAGATCAACACCATAAGCGTCTTTCAGAGCGGTAAGCCTTTCACGATTCTCAACAATGGAGGCAATGCCGGGCCGGGCAATAACGACACCACGACTTACATTAATCCTTCCACTGGGCAGTCGGTCACCGAGTCCTACGGGGATCGCGCGGTACCGAATAACGGCGGCGGCAGGGATCGCCCGAACACTCTCTTCGACCCTCGTGGAAACAAGTCCAAGGCCGAGTTCTTCAACATCGCCGCCTTCGCACCTCAGCCTACCGGGGAAGTTGGCAATACGCCGCGCAACTCCCTCTTCGGCCCTGACTTCCGTCACGTGGATTTGTCTCTCTTCAAGAACTTCGCGGTGACGGAGCGCCTGAACCTGCAGTTCCGTGCTGAGGCCTACAACATCAGCAACACGCCCAGCTTCATCTTCCCGCTGGGTGACGGCAGTACGGAACTGGGCAGTACTAACTTCGGTGTAGTCAGCAACTTCGATCCAAACTACACCCCGCGCCTTTACCAGTTCGCACTCAAAGCGCAGTTCTAACCCAAGTCAGCGATGCAACCACCCGCCGGTAAAGACAATCGTCTTCACCGGCGGGCCGGCTTGCCAGGCTCTACGAAACCCGCAAATCGCCGCCCGTCATCCGCGCCGGCTTTTCCAGCCCAAGCATCCCTAGCAGCGTGGGCGATATATCCCGCAACGAGCCACCCTCACGCAGCCGGTATTTGTCTGCGTCCTCACTCACCAGAATCACCGGAACCGGATTCGTAGTATGCGAAGTATGAGGGCCACCCGACACGGGATCAACCATCAACTCAGCGTTTCCGTGATCCGCAGTGATCAGCATCGATCCGCCCCGCTGCTTGAGCGTCTGATAGATACGTCCCAGACAAGCATCAATCGTTTCGACTCCCTGAATGGTTGGCTCCAGCTTGCCTGAGTGCCCGACCATATCAGCGTTGGCAAAATTCACCACCACCAAGTCGAACGCCGGATCACCAATCGCCTTAATCACAGCATCGGCAATCCCCGCCGCGCTCATCTCCGGCGCCAGATCATACGTCGCGACTTTCTGCGAAGGCACCAGGACCCGGTCCTCGCCCGCAAAGGGCTTTTCAATTCCCCCATTGAAGAAGTATGTAACGTGAGCATACTTCTCTGTCTCAGCAATACGCAGGTTGCGCAAATTCGCTTGCGCCAGCATATCCGCCAGCAAGTTCTCCATGGATTCGGGCAGAATCACCATAGGCAAGGTGAACTGCTTGTCGTACTGCGTCATGCAGACGTAATGCAGTCCCTTCGGCACCTCCGCCGGCGGGATCATCTGGTCCTGATCTTCGGCCCCGGGCAAGCTCTTGCCCTGATCTTTCGTCAGCCCGCTATTCCGTGCCAGCACGCGCGTAATCTGGCGCACGCGATCGGCGCGATAGTTGAAGCAAATACACGCATCCTCATCCCGCACCGGCCCCACCGGTTTCCCCGCGGCATCCACCACCACAAACGGCTCCACGAACTCGTCCGTCATCCCGTTGTGGTAACACTCCTTCACCCTTGCGATGAAATCGGAATAAGCACCGCCCTCGGTCTTGCCCGTCTTATCGTCATGGCATCGAAGGCCTTCTTCTCCCGCTCCCATCGCCGGTCTCGATCCATGGCGAAGTAGCGGCCGCCCACGCTGGCAATCCTGCCCACGCCAATTTCGTCGATCTTGCGCTGCAGCTTTTCGAGATACCCGGCACCGCTGGTGGGCAGAGTGTCGCGGCCATCGAGAAATGCATGGACAAAGACCCGCTCCACCCCATGCTGCTTGGCTGCCAGCAACAGGGCATGCAAATGCTCCTGTTGCGAGTGCACCCCGCCGTCAGAAACCAGGCCCAGCAAATGCAGAGCGCGGCCCTTCTCGCCGGCATGCTTCAGCGCGGCGACAATCACCGGATGGCGAAAGAATTCTCCCGATCGAATCAGATCGTCGATGCGGGTGATATCCATGTGCACCACGCGCCCCGACCCAATGTTCAGATGGCCCACTTCGCTGTTGCCCATCTGTCCATCGGGCAGGCCAACGAAGTGATCCGAAGCGTGAAGCAGACTATTAGGGAATTCCGCCAACAGCTTGTCGTACGTGGGCTTGCGGGCCAGCGCGACCGCGTTGGCAAATTGCTCCGCGCGGTAACCCCAACCATCCAGGATCGTCAGTACTACGGGTTTTTTAGGTGGCACGCTTACTCCCCGGCGTTCACTGCTTCTCTGCCGAGGAACTCCGCGCCTTGCCCCAGTTCCTCCTCGATCCGCAGCAACTGGTTGTACTTGGCAATGCGATCGGTGCGCGAAGCCGAGCCGGTCTTGATCTGCCCCGCACCTGTGGCCACCGCCAGGTCGGCGATGAAGCTATCTTCTGTCTCGCCGCTGCGATGGGAAATTACGGAAGTGTATCCATAACGACGGGCCAGCGCGATCGCCTCAAACGTTTCGCTCACCGTGCCGATCTGATTCACCTTGATGAGGATCGAATTGCCCACGCCCTCTTCGATGCCCTTCTGCAGCCGTTCGGTGTTGGTCACGAACACATCGTCGCCCACCAACTGTATCTTCTCGCCCAGTTCCTTGGTCAGGAACTTCCAGCCCTCCCAGTCATCTTCCGCCAGCCCGTCTTCGAGCGAGATGATGGGATACTGCCGCACCCAACTCTCGTAGAACCGCGTCATCTCTTCGCTGGTCTTCTGGCTCTTGTCGCTCTTCTTGAAGATGTATAGTCCCTTCTCTTTATCGAAAAACTCGCTCGCAGCGGGGTCGAGCGCGATGGCGATCTCTTCCCCCGCCTTGTACCCAGCGAGTTGAATGGCTTCGAGGATCACCTCGATCGCTTCCACATTCGACTTCAGGGAAGGGGCAAAGCCGCCCTCATCCCCGACGGAGGTGCTGTATCCCCGCTTCTTTAATACGCCCTTCAAGGTGTGGAAGACCTCGACGCCCCAGCGCAGTGCATCGCTAAAACGCTCTGCACCTACGGGCATCACCATAAACTCCTGAAAATCCACGTTGTTGTCGGCATGCGCGCCGCCATTGATGATGTTCATCATCGGCACCGGCAACAGGGATGCATTCACTCCGCCCAGGTAGCGGTAAAGAGGGATTTGCAGAGCATTCGCTGCCGCCCGCGAGCAGGCCATGGAAACCGCCAGGATGGCGTTGGCGCCCAGCTTCCCCTTGTTCTCCGTGCCGTCGAGGGAGATCATGGTGGCATCGATCAGCCGCTGATTGGCCGCGTCCATGCCCGTCAATTCGGGGGCAATCACGCTCTCCACATTTTCTACTGCCTGCAGCACTCCCTTACCCAGGTAGTGCGCTTTGTCACCGTCGCGCAACTCCACTGCCTCGTGCTCGCCGGTGGAAGCCCCGCTGGGGACTGCTGCCCGGCCCATAGCGCCGCTCGCGAGAAGCACATCGGCTTCTACCGTCGGATTCCCCCGGGAATCCAGAATCTCGCGTGCGTGAACGGCAACAATTTCGGTCATATCACTCCTTGTAATTTGGTGTTGTAAACGATTTTTGAGAGGTATCCGGCGATCGACGGAGATCGGCTTTCCGTCTGCTCCGCCAATCATGCTGACAAAACTTCCCACCCGGTGCACCAAATCGAATTCTAACAAAGCAAACCGCGGTGTTACCCCCGTGGTTCTTTCCTTCTCTTGTTGGCGTCGCGGATGTAAGCTTGAACTAATCTGTAGGTGCAATATCAGTGCACTTAGCGTCAGGTTAGGACTAGCTATGACAATGTCACGTTTAACACTCGCCGCCGCGGCTTCCCTACTTCTGAGTACTCCGTTTCTGTTAGCGCAAGCCAAGCCGAGTCCGTATGAAGGCGTTTCCACGCCGCCTGCGAACGATTCCATCAACACCACGGAGCAGGCCCCGGCGACGCCGGCGGCTGCTCCAGCACCAGCTCCAGCGCCTGCGCCTGCGCCTGCGGCAAAAAGCAATCCTGACGCGGGCATCATCGAAACCCCGCTGCCGCCTTCCGCAGGCGAGTACATGCCGCACAGCGCGGCTCTGCATCCGCGCAACTTCGATGGTTCCGCTGACAAGGACGACGACATTGTCACCTACGTTCCTGGGCCGGCGAATGCCTTGCCCGAAGGCACGGTCTTCAAGGTGCGCATGTTGCAGGATATCGACGCCGGATCTACGACCGCGAACACCCCTTTCCGGGGAACGGTGGCTGAGGATGTCATGCGCAACGGCAAAGTCGTCATCCCGGTTGGTTCCGAGGTGCGCGGCAGGGTGGTTTACGCGGCGGCTGGCAATCGGCTGAACGGCGGCTCTGTCATTCATCTCCGGCCTGATGAGTTCGTCCTGCCTGACGGCACTCGCTACCATATGCACGCCCAGGTGATTGATACCGTCGGCTCCGATACCAAGGTCAAGGGTGAAGGAAACATCGCCGCCAACGAACATGGCAAGCGGACCCTCGCGGAAGTTGGCGCGGGAGCCGGTGGCGGAGCCATCATTGGCGCCGCGGTTGGGGGTGGTGTCGGTGCAGTGGTGGGCACAGCCGTAGGCGCGGGTGTGATGACTGCACACTGGTTGCGGACTAATTGGTCAGCTAATCTGCCGGCTCAGTCGACAGTGGTTTTCAGTCTGACCGATCCAATGTTTCTGAACCCCGTGCAAGACCAGAAGACTGAGCTACTGCCCCAGACTTTCTAAAGCAAAAAGAAGCCGCAGGCCCCCCAGGGCCTGCGGTCCACCCAACACCCTCCTGTTCAGCACCTCTCTCCCTGGAAGCGCCCCGTTGGTCGGCAAAGCTGCACCCGTACAGAGTTGGTGAGAGTGGAAGAATGGGTCACCAGGACGCTCGTCCTGCTTCATTGGCCACGACGCCTGGGGCGAAAGGTTGAATAAAAAAGGTGCTTAAAAAGCTTAATAAGCTTAATAAGGGGTAGGACTAGGGAGCGGTGGCGCTCTCATGGCGAACGATCTGGGCCCTCAGCGGGGTCCAGATGAGCCGGTAACGGGCGCTTTTGCGTACATTGGCCACGACGCTGGGCCGAAAACAGGCCAGGCAGGTGCCCCCCTCGCGGCGCACGCTCGGATAGATGATTCCCAGCGAACCCAACGTCATCAATTCAACCGCCAATTGCTGGGAGCGCTTGTAGCTTGTGGGGCTGAGAGCCTCATCCTCGATCCCGCGAAGATCGTGGAAGGTATTTGTAAAGTCTGCCAGGTAGTCGTCGTAGCCGATCTCTTCGCGTTCTCTCCAGTTGATTTCCGCAAATTCAATGCTTTTGTGAAACAGCACCTCGGTCTTTGCGGTCGCCAGCTCGAAGGCGGCATACCAGGCGCCGCGTTCAGGAGTTGAGAAGCGCGCTCCCAATGGGTTGGCGTGGGTAAAGGCAGCGTTAATGACACGATAGTTCGGCACGTGGAAGACGAGTTCCCTGGAGTTGATACCGGGGGTCCGGTCTTCTTCGGCCAGCAAGCGGCCGTTGGTCGCGTTGTCGAGCTCGAAGATGAACTGCAGATCTTCGTCGTCGGCGATGCGGGTGAGAACCGAGTCGTTGTTTGGAGAATATTTCGCCGGCAGTAGCCGGTGCGTATCGAATCGGCGTAGATCAGTCAGGGGAATGGTCATCAGCCACCGCGGCGCGCATCGAGCAGGCGGCGAACCGTGTCCATGGCCCGCTGGCCTCCGCGAAGGATGTAATCGAGTGGGGTACGGCCGGCAAATATGGGGTTGGTGTTAGGTAACCGCATCCATTGATCGGCCAATCGCTGGCTGTAAAGGATGTTGAGCGCCTTGAAGATCCCAATCAGATACGAAATGCGTTCCAACCTGTCCTGATCCAGGGTTTTGGTGCTGCCTGGGTTTCCCTTGAGCTGATAGTAGGACCCGTTGGAGATGCCGCCGAGAAGCTGACGGGCATCTTCATCACTAACGTTCCAGCGATCGACGATCTTGAACAGGGCTTTCATGGCCGCCGGGGACAGGCGGCGACGCTCGTCAAGACGGGAAAGATCCGGCAGCACTGGGGGAGCGTAGTGGGTATCGGGATAGGCGAGACTGCCAGGATGCCGTTTGGGCATTCAAATCTAACTCTCCAATTATGGAGAATTATAACTCCATTTCTTCAAAAGCCTATTCCCTGGCGAGAAAATAAACGACCGCGGTAATACCAGCGGTCAGAAATACCCACGCAAATTGATACCAGTAGAAGAAAGGGAAGCCAAAGAGCTCCGGGGTTTGGCGCGCGTAGACAGCAGGAAAGAGCAACCCGACGGCTGGAAGGAGGAGAAGCCAATTCCAGCGAGCGCTGCGCTTCATGGGACAAATTATAGACTGGATGCATGAAGCGCCGGATGATTGAGCACTATGAAGTGATTCGCAAGTTGGGTGCGGGCGGCAGTGGAGTGGTGTACCTGGCTAACGACACGCTGCTGATGCGTCCAGTGGTGCTGAAGATATTGAAGCGAGGCGCACTGACGATCGAAAGGATGCGGACGACGGTGCTCCGCGAGGCCCGGCTGGCTTCGGCCATCGAGCACCCCAACGTCTGCGCTATTTACGACGTGGGCGATTCCGAAGACGAAGCCTACATCGTGATGCAGTACGTGCCGGGTGAGTCGCTGGACAAGATTATCGCCAACGGCCCGGCCAGCGTGCAGCTTGGACTTTCCGTGGGTATTCAGATTGCGGACGGTTTGAGCGCCGCGCATAAGCTGGGGATTTTCCATCGCGATCTCAAGCCCGGCAATGTCATGCTGACCGATGGCGGGGTGGTCAAGATTCTGGATTTTGGCCTGGCCAGACGGATTTCTGTGGCCGAGGCCGAGTTCGATCCGGCAAAGCCGCGACGGTCCCAGGATGCCGCCAAGCGCAAGTCGCGCACTACCTACACCGCGCGAGGCGGCACCATCGCGTACATGGCGCCAGAACAATTCGTAACCGGGCAAACCAGCGTGCAAAGCGACATTTTCGCGGTGGGCGTGACTCTCTATGAGTTGTTGAGTGGGCGCCATCCGTTTGTGCGCCCGGAGTCGGAAGAGTTTCAAAGCGTGCGCGCAATTCAGTTTGCCGAGCCGGTGCCACTGACTGAGTGCTGCCCCCAGGTGCCGCCTGAACTCGCCAGCGTGATCGCCACCTGTCTGCAGAAGACACCGAGCGGGCGCTACTCCTCGGCTGCCGATTTGCGCGAAGCATTACGAACGATCATGAAGACGATGCAGCTGGAAACCGGTTTTCTGCCTGGGGATACGGCGGCCAACCTGCAGGTGCCGGCGGCGGAGCGGGCCCAGCGGGCTACGGGATTTCTTTCCATGCTGGCGGAGCGGTTTCGCGAATCCGCGGATGTGCAGCAGAAGCAGAATACGATCCTGGTGCTGCCGTTTCAGAATTTTGGCCAGTCGGGCGAATCGCCACTGTACGGTTATGCCCTGGCTGATGCCATTGCAGCAAGATTGGCGCGCATGTCGTCGCTGGTGGTGCGGCCTTCCAGTTCTCTGATGCAGCTGCCCGTACCAATGCAGCAGATGGATCCGCTGTCGGTGGGCAAGAAGCTGCTGGTGCAGTGGGTTCTGGCGGGGAATTTCATGCGTTCCGAGAAAGGTTTCGATTTGAACTGGCAGCTGCTGGACGTGCCCGGGCAAAGCGTTCGCTCCGGCGGGACCATCAGCGTGCCTTCTTTCGACTTGATCGCGGTGCAGACTGAGATTTGCAACGAGGTGTTTGCCACCCTGCAAGGATCCGGGGAGCTGCAGCAAAACGGCGAGTCGACCCGCAGCGCGCCTTTGGCGGAGGCATTGTCCGAGGAGTACCTGCAAGCGCGTGCGCTTTTGTCATCATTCATGTCGCGATCGGGCGCCCGCAGCGATCTGGACAAGGCGCGGGAGATGTTTGAAAGCGTGGTGGCGCGTGACGCGCAGTTTGCTCCGGGGTGGAGCGGGCTGGGGATTACGCAACTGCAATACGTACGTAACGGGTTTGGCGGGCAGATGCACCTGATGGCAGCGCGACGCAGCTTCGATCGTGCGCTGGAGATCGATCCCGGATCGATTGAGGCGAACCTTTATCGCGTGTATATGCTGCTGTCGCGAGGGGAGAAGGAGAGCGCGCGCCACGGGATCGAACATTTATTACTGACGGCGGATAACAACTGGAACGTACACCTGGTGGCCGGGCAGACCTTGCGCCTGGATGGGATGTATGAAGAAGCTGTGCAGCAGTTCAACCGGTCTCTGCAGCTGAATCCTTCGAACGCGCCGACGATTTATAACCACCGGGCGCGGGTCTACCAATATCAGAACCAGCTGGAGTTGGCGGAGGAGGAGTTGCAAAAGGGGTTGACCCTGGAACCCAGGCATCCGTTGCTGCGCACCTCGATTGCTTACCAGAGAATGCGCCAGGGAGATATGGAGCAGGCGATCTCGATTCTGGAAGCGGTGATCAAAGACGATGAGAGCATGCGCATTGCGTTTCCGACTCTGGCCCTGTGCTATTTGCAGGTAGGTCAGCGGGAGCGCGCTACCGCGCTGATCGAAGAGGATTCTCTTTCGGCTGCGGAAGCGGATAGCGAGATGGCGTATCGTTTGGCGACGTACTTTGCCGTGGAAGGGGACGAGAGCGAGGCGTTGCATTGGCTGCGGCGCGCGATTTATCTCGGGAATGAGAATTATCCGTGGTTTTCGAAAAACCCGGCTTGGAATAAGCTGCACGGACACGCTGACTTTGAACGGATTTTGGAGGATTTGAAGAAGAGCCACAAGGTGAATCAGAAAACGTGGCGGCGTTTGCTGGAGCGGGTGCCGGTGGAGAAGCTGGCTTAGGGGTGGGTGGAAGCGGCCACCAGGGCTAAAGCCCTGAATTTTTATGCGGGGGCGTTCCCGCGGGCTTGAAAGCCCGCTTCCCCGGACTCAAGTCCAGGGCTACACCAAGCCTACTGACCGGACCACTTAATGTCGTTGCGCCGCACATCGTCCAGGGTGGAGGGCGTCCAGGTCTTGCCCCGGTCCACACTGACCCAATGCAAGGCAGTCGTACTCTTCAGCAGGACCGCGGCATAGGTTTCCTGATCGGCGTCCGATCTGGGAGCCTGGCCGCTTTTCGGTGCGGAAGTCAAGGCCGGTATTCCCAGCAGTTCCACTGCTTTGCCGTCCCACTGCTGTTTGATCTGATGCCACCGCTTGCCTTGATCGTCGGAGCGGTAAAGAGTGCCATTGCTGTCCAGCGCTAATTGGGATCCTTCCACCACCAGCTCCGAGACCGGAGAAAGTCCACTTGGAAGCGCCCGCGCGCCAGGGCCATTCGCAACGAACGAAGAGACTTGCGCCCGGATTGGGGAAAAACCGGTGGAGGCAAGGACGCCGAACGTCAACAGGGCAACCTGTAACGAGCGCGGCCTCCGCAAAGCACTAGACAGGGGAGTCATACCCTGAGCTTACCGGCCATCAAGAAACCCGCAATGCCCCTTCCGTGGCGTTTTTTGGACCCCGGAATCACCCAAACGTAAGGTCGTCCCGCACCATCAACAGGCTAACGCCAGTATGACTTAGCTCCGGGTGCCCGGCTACTTCGATCCGCGTCTGGAGGCGAAATTTCTGCTGCTCGAAAAGGCTCCGGGCAGCAACATTATCCTCCCAGACGGTGCTGGTAATTCGGGAGAAGCCGCGCGCCCTGGCTTGCTCGACGGACCACTCGATGAGCCGCTTCCCTATCCCCTGGCGCCGGTGGCTGGCATGAACCGCCACGCCGTTCACCAGGAAACTCTCCCAATCCTGAGCCTGGTCGATCGGCCCCAGGACCTGGACCCGATCCTGGGGGAGAATGTCTTGCTCCTCCTCACGCAACCACGCGGCGGGAAAGGCATTGATCATCCCGAGACGACACCCTGGTCCTCGGCTACGAAACAATTGCGCCACGAAAGCCCACCAGTACCCTGCTTGATGCTGCGCGCCATCAACCCGGCCAGCATCTCTTTGGGCGCCATTTCCTGCAACAGAAATTCATACATTCCGTCGCCTGCCGTGATGGCCAGTTCGGCCAGCGCATAGGCATCGCCGGGCAACGCAGCGCGAAAGAGCATCTCTTCACCATACATCGGTTTTGCGGGCATACTGTACGCACCATGGTTGTTGCGATGCTGCGTAGCGTGAATCTACCGAACCACCAGAAAGTCAACATGCAAGCGCTCAAGACCCTCTGTACTTCGCTTGGCCTGCGCGATGTGCAAACCTACATTCAAAGCGGAAACCTTGTCTTTCGCGAGGAAGACGAAGATCCCGACGCATTGGCGCGGAGGATAGAGGAAGCTATGGAAGCCAGCTTTGGTTTCCGCCCTGTTGTCATTGTCCGCACCGCGTCTGAGCTGCGTAAGGTCATTGCGAAAAATCCCTTCGCCGGACGCAAGGAAGTGGAGCCCAGCAAGCTGCTGGTGGTTTTTATGGATTCAGCCCCAACCAAGCAGGCACGGGAGAAACTGCTAGCAATCCCTTGCGAACCGGAGGAGCTGCACATCCACGGCCGTGAGGTCTACATCTACTATCCGGACGGAATGGCTCGCCCAAAGATCCCGCTGGTTCGCATGGAAAAAGCGCTTCTATGCTCCTCCACAGGCAGAAACTGGAACACGGTCAACAAATTACTGGCAATGGCCGAAGCGCTGGAAAGCTAGGCCTTCACGAATTCGCCGCAGGAGTGTCATCGCAGCGGTTCGCCCCGTCTCATCAAGTCCGATGGCCGAAACCTCGGCGGGAACCAACACCGCTACGACTGGGACCGGCAGCTGTTCCCGGATCGGCGCATCCACCGCGATGATGCCTTCCACTCCCCGTGACAGCAGCAAGCGGGGATAGTTTCGCAGAAGCTCGGCACTGTGGCGATGGCTGACTACGAAATAAAAGAATTTCTCCTGCAGCAACGAGTCCCCGATACCGCTCAGCAAGACCGCCGCATATCCGTCACTGATTTCCGGCACCATCACGCCGACCGTAAAGCTGCGCTTCTTTCTGAGCCCACGGGCAAATGCATTCGGTATGTAGTTCAGAGAAGCGGCGGCTTTGAGGACTCGCTGTTGCGTGTTTCCGGCGATTCGGTATTTGGCTGCCGAGTCGTTCATGACTCGGGACACGGTGGTCTGTGATACTCCCAGATGAGCTGCGAGCTGCTTTATGTTGACGCTCTGCCGTGCAGGGATTGCCGTTGTCTTTTTGATTTTCCTTTCCCTCCGTCGAGATCCTTACGTGCCTAGGGGGTTTGCGGTTCCCCGGCATCGGCACGAAATCCTATGTTCTTGAGCGCAGGCTGGATTTCAGGGTTGGCCATGAAGTTCTTCCAAACCAGGCCGCTACGGTGATTTTCGATCATGACTACCATCGGCGCCTGATTCAGGCCCATGGTTATGCCGGAATACCAGTTCTGCTGAAGGTTGAAGGCGTCGCGGAAGCCGTAGATCGACCAGACCTGAGCGCCCAGGTCGCGATAGAAGTGTTTGAGCGCGGCCATCGACGGTTCCGGCGTGTAGGCGAAGGCACTGATCGCTCCCGTGGGGGCGATGGTTCCGTCATCGAGATCAAAGGTCGGCTCGTAAGGAACGTAGCCCTGGGGTCCATCCACCGCCGTAAGACCCCACGTGTCGTCCCCATATCCCTGCCAGTGATGCGGATTGTGAATGCAGTACTGCTGGTTGATCAGCGCGATGGCGCGGTTGTTGTCGAAGTAGTCGGTGAAGCGGTCATGGATGCCGCGAGGATCAAAGCCCATAAAGGAATAGTCGGTGAAGAAGAGCGGTCCCCCGGTGTTTCCTCCTACGTCGAGCTTGATGCCAAAGTAAGATTTGCCATTCGCATAGGGATTGCCAATGGCTTCACCCACCCATCCACTGTAGTAGTCGCCGGCAGGGATGCCGTGTGTCGGGGACGCGATGGCGTCGAGATAAGTAATCATGACCTCATTCCATCCGGTGAGGCGATTGGCGATATGGAAGGAGTACTCTGGCGACCAATGCCAATAGAGCGCGTCGTGTTGGGGCGTTGCTCGAAACCAGTTCCAATCCACCCCTCGCCAAAGTTTCGTGATCCGTTGGTACAGCTCCTGACCCGATGGGCCGTCCTGCTTGAAGTATTGCCGCGCTGCGAGGAGCCCTTCCATCATGAAGGAGGTCTCTACCAGGTCCGCTCCGTTGTCGTAGATGTCGAAGACCGGCAATCTGCGTCCCGTGCTGCCGCTGAGGAAGTGCGGCCACGCGCCGTGATAATGGTCCGCGGTCGAGAGAAACGCTGTAACTCTCAATAGCCGATCGATGGCCTGTTGATGGGTGATGAATCCGCGCTCGGCACCCACCATGATGGCCATCACGCCGAAGCCACTCGCTCCTACGGCCACGATGTCATCGTCGCCAGGTGTGCTTTCGCGGGTCATGCCCGAGTGCGGTTCGGCCGCCTCCCAGTAGTAGCGGAACCCAGCCTCCTGCACCATGGTGAGTAGTTCCTCGTCGGTCATCGCGTGCGTCGTCGCGCTTGCAGCAGCCGATGGAGGTGATTCGCGCAGCGATGAGGTCCGGGCGCTCACCCGATACGAAGCCGTATTGTGAAGATCTCCGGTGTAATCGCAGAAGCGATTGACACCCGGGCGCTGCACGCCGATGGGCCGGAACGGATCGCCGTCGACCGACCGATAAATGACATACTGCGCCAGAGCCTGATCCTCCACCGGGCTCCAGGTGATATCGATGTGCCGTTCGTATCCCTTCGCTTGCACATGCGTGGGTGCGGGTGGCGCAGCCTGATGCGAGGGTGCATCGTTCTCGATGCGGATATCATCCAGCAGCAGAGTGTGCGGCGCCGCATCGGCGTTGCCCTGGACAAAGATCAAAGTGCTCAGGCGATGCGGCTGAAAGGGATTCACTGAGGCGGTCTGGAAGGCGGTGAGGGGAATGCCCACGCGCGTCCAACTGCCTGGCTTGAGGTCGTGCGTGTATGGGCTCAGCTCGAGCGGCTGGGTAAAATCACCCTCGGCGTCTCGCAAGGCGAGCCGCGGAAGGTCGGCTGCGCGGATGCCCCTTGCAGCATAGAGCCAGAGGAAGAGCTTGGCTCCTGGAAAAAGCCGCGACCGGTCACGCCATTCGTACAGCTTCACCTCTGCGGACCAGCCACCGTTGGCGGCAGACGCCCATTGCAGTTTCAGAGCATTCGGGCCGCTGATGAACGTGTCGTTTTCGACCGGAAGCTTTCCGTCGATAAGTTCAAGGGTGCTGGGAGGACTTACTTTGCCGCTGCTATAAAAATAATTTCCGGGCGAAAGACTGTTCTCGAAGAAAACCTGATCGGAATAATTCTGGTCTGCGCGGGCGCGCGTGCCGGCGACGAGAAAGCCGAGCAGCAGCAAAATTTTAATTACAACCTTTCCTCTGAAATGCTTCATCTAATCACTTTCGATCTCCGTCACTGAGCGTTGTAGAGGGCAAGGGACGGAATGAAATCGTGGCCACGGGGAAGACGCATGAACCGGCATCCTCAAGGAGCGTCAGCTTGACAGGGCTATGTTCGAATTGATTCAATCTTAGCCGAGCGCAATCGATTGCGCAAAGGTGAATGAAGCCGCCAGGTAAGGTGCGGAGCGTTCGCCACCGATGAGTTATCAGACCGTGACCGGTTGAGCCGGATTGGGTGAAAACGCCCAACGTCTCCGGAACGGAAAAGAGTTTCGTCACTTTTAGGAGAGCCACTATGCACAGTATCCATAGTTATCAGCGACCCGTTACCTTTGCTTAAGAAAGGCCGCGCCTCGTTCAAAGCTGCCCTCTTATCCCTCGTCGCTATGTCGCTGCTTTTCCCCGCGGCGCTGTATGCCCAATTCCGGACATCTATTCAGGGCGTGGTAACCGATTCTTCAGGTGCCGTGATTCCTGGCGCTAACCTGACCCTTACCAACAACGGGACCGGCGAAAAGCAGGTTCGTATCAGCGATGCCAGCGGCGTTTATCAACTTCAATGCGTTGCCGGCCGATAAGTTTAGCCTGGTCGTTACCAAGGACGGATTCCAGGAGAAGGATCTTCTCCAACTGCAATTGATTCCAGAGCAGCCGAACGCAGTCAACGTGCAGCTCACGGTTGGACCGCAGACTCAGACGGTGACTGTCGATGCCTCTACGGAGCCTGCCATTGACACCGAGACGGCTAACAATGGGCGAACGATTTCGGACAATGAAGTACAACACATGCCGGTTTATCAACGCGACGTGACCAGCCTCATTCAGCTGGCGCCCGGAGTTCTGGCCGATGGAGCGCAGCAAGGCGGAGGCGGGGGATTCCAGTCTCCAGGTACACAGACCGGGGCCTCATCCGGTGGCGGCGGCAACTTGGGACATTCGAGCAGTATTTTTGCTACGGAAAATGGCGCTTCGGCAAATGCCAATGGTGGCCAGTTTGAGACCAACGGATACACCATCGACGGCATCAGCACGGTCGAGCGCCGTCTGGGGTGGAGCGACGATCATTACTCCCAGTGAAGATTCGGTCGGCAACCTCAAAATCGTCACCAATGCGTACGATGCTGAAAACGGCCGCTTCTCAGGTGCACTGACCGAAATCACATCGAAGAGCGGGACGAACGATCTCCACGGTAGCTTTTTCATCCAGATCACTCGCCCTGGACTGAATGCGTATCAGCGTTGGAATGGCCCTTCTTCGGTGCAGGCATTTGATCCAACAACCGGCGCCAAGCTCACAGCCGACGAGCGCGGCCTACTGCGAGATGAAGATCGTTACAACCAATTGGGTGGCAGCATTGGTGGACCCATCTGGAAGAACCGGGTCTTTGCTTTCTTCGCCTACGAGGGACAAAGCCAGAGCGTGGCGACAACCGGCACGCAATGGTTCCCTACCCCGGCCTTTGCGGCCTTGGCGCCGGCAAACAGCATCGCCTCCACCTACCTCAACTTCAAGGGAGCGGCAGTTCCCGGCACCCTCATTGCCTCCGCAACCTGCGCAGGATGCCGGACTCAGCGAAGGCGTAAACTGCAGGACCATCCCGGGCCAAGGCTTGAACATTGGTTCGCCGCTGACTACCGGCCTGGGCACGCAGGACCTCACCTACGTGAGCAATAGCACGCCCGGCGTCGGCAGCGGACTCTCTAACGTCCCGGATATCGCCCAGTACAGCATAAGAACCCGACGAATAGCGATTTCAAACAGTACAGCGGACGGCTCGACGCCGACGTGACCAGCAAGGACCATGCCAGCTTCGCGATTTACTGGGTTCCCGCAAGCACGACCACGCTCAACGGCGGCCTGGGTTATCAGCTCTTCAATCACTCTCAGACCAACAATGCTTTCTCGGTCATCTGGAACCACACCTTCTCGCCTACTTTCCTGAATGAAGCCCGGGCCAATGCTGCGGGGTGGCGCTACAACGAACTTGGCGAGCAACCCTCAGGCCCCTTTCGGTCTGCCCCAGGCCCAGCTATTTTCCCCAAACGGCAGCGAGCAAATTGGCAGCATCACCCTCGGTTCGTCTCGGCGTGCCGGCGCCTTGCCATCTGGACCAATGGACCTACGGCTACAAGGACGTTGCCACCAAAGTGCTCCGCACGCAAACGATGAAATTTGGCTTCGACTTTACCCGGCTTTACTATTTGAATGATCCAATCGGTGCGCCGAATTACACCTTTTACAATCTGTGGGACTTCCTGAATGATGCCCCGGAGGGGGAAAGCGGTCCGTTTCAGGCAAAGACCGGTCTTCCCGGCGGCTACCGCAACGATAACCGCGAGAATATGTGGGGCATCTTCTTTCAAGACGACTGGAAGGCTCGACCCAACCTTACTTTAAGCGCCGGTCTCCGCTATTCCTACTTCGGGCCGCTCACCGATAAAGACAACAATATGGGAGTACTCACGCTTCGGCAGCGGGTCCGACGCTTTTGACCGGGATCACCATACGCTCGGGAATCGACGCCTGGACAGCGCAAAAGCTCAATTTCGGCCCTCAGATCGGCTTCAACTGGAGTCCGACTCACTCCAACGGTAAGGTGGTTTTCCGCGGCGGTTACGGCCTGAACTACAACCAGCAGCAAATTGCAACTGCCAACGATTACGATGGCAACCCGCCGGGAACCAGTTCTGTTCCGGGCACCAGCAAGAGTCCGACGCAGATCAATCCGAATATCCTCTACGCGATTTCGAGCAGCCCAACTAATATTTTCGGCTTTCCGCGCCAACCCAAACGCCATTTCGACATTTAACTCTGCCGGTCTACCGACAGTAGGTGGCGCAAACATCGGCGCCCTGCCCGGCCACTTACCCACTGAGTACACGCATCATTACTCCGCTCGACATGGAGATGGATCTGGGGCACGCGTGGGTCGCGAATCTTGGCTATGTGGGCAGTTCCAGTCATCACACCTTGTACAACTATGACTCAAACGCTTTCGGAGACATTGTTGGGGCGCCACTGAACCCCCTGGTAAATAGCATCAACACCTTCGGCAGCCAGGGTAAGTCGAACAACAACATGATGCTCGCCGGGATTAAGCATCAGTTCTCGCATACCTTCTCTGCGGAAGCGCAATATGCCTGGGCCCACAGCATGGATACCGATTCGGGCCCATATTTTCGCGATCCCTATCTGTACGATACGAAGTACTCCTACGGGCGATCGGACTTCGACATCAATCAATCGTTCAAGGTTTTTGGTGTCTGGCAGCCGGTTATCTTTCGCGGCAGCCATAACTGGGCAGAGAAGATCGCTGGTGGATGGTCACTCAGCGGCATCGCGACCTTCCACTCCGGCTATGGGTGGACTCCGGTCTATACTGCGCCACACCAGATCTACTGCAATTCCTGCAACTACGGATACCAGAACCTGCGCCCGACTTATCTCGGCGGAGCTGGCCGTAGCACCAGCAACGACGCCTTCAAAACAGGAAACGATTTCCCCAACCCAGGCACCGCAAATACGGGGACGAATCAAAATGAATTCCTGAATAACTATTTCGGATTCCGGACTACACGAATGCGATCGCAGATAACCCCGGACAGTCGGCAACGAGTTTCATCCCTCCGCCTGGAATCGACCGCAACTCCTTCCCCGGTCCGCGGCTATCGTGATGTCGATCTCAACATCGCCAAAGCGTTCGGATTGCCCAATATGCGGGTGATTGGTGAGAATGCCAAGTTCGAAATCAAGGCCAACATGCTGAACGCCTTCAATTTGTTGAATATCAACCCCAGCCAGCTTTCGACCAATATCGCAAACTCCAACCTCAGTCAGGCATCAGCCGCACTCGGATCGAGAGTCATCGATTTCCAGGCACGGTTCAGCTTCTAAGCCTGTTGAGGGCCCAGTAATTGCGTTGCCGAATCCACGACGGCTCTCCGATAACTTTGAGTGGGTGGCCAAGGTGTCGCTTTTGAGACTTGGGCCACCCACTCAACATCTGGCAGCGGCGGCGACAACGGGTCGCGAGCGCGTCTGCTTTAGACTAGAGATTGCATGATACCCACCCTTGAATGGACCGCCGACGGAGTCCGCTTTCTCGACCAGACTCGCTTACCGCTGGAAGAAACGTACGTCCTTGCCACCACCAGCGACCAGGTAGCCAAGGTCATCACCACCATGGTGGTTCGCGGCGCGCCGGCGATTGGCGTTGCTGCTGCCATGGGGGTGGCCCTGGGTATCAAGAACAGCTCCGCCATCACCCTACCCGCGCTCACCAGCGAACTCGAGAGCATATCGAAGACCCTCGCCGCAACCCGCCCCACTGCCGTCAATCTCTTCTGGGCCATCGAACGAATGCGCCGGCGCTACTTCACGCTCGCCGCTGAGCCCGGCGTTACTATCTCTTCGATTCAGGATGCGCTGATCGCGGAGGCTCGCACCATGTACGACGAAGACATTGCAGCCTGCCGCACCATGGGCGCCCATGGCGCTGAGCTGATGCCTACCACCGGCGGAGTCTTAACCCATTGCAACGCGGGCGCCCTCGCATCCTGCGGCTACGGCATGGCGTTGGGCGTGATTCGCGCCGCCGTCGAACGCGGCCACCAACTCCATGTCTACGCGGACGAAACCCGGCCCTTTCTGCAAGGTGCGCGGCTTACCGCCTGGGAGATGATGCACGACGGCATCCCGACCACCGTTTTGTGCGATAACATGGCTGCCAGCCTCATGCACCAGGGAAAGATCCAGGCGGTGATTGTGGGTTCCGATCGCGTTGCGGCCAACGGCGATGTAGCCAACAAGATCGGGACCTACGGTGTCGCGATCCTGGCTAAGGAGCACGGCATCCCCTTTTATGTTGCCTGCCCCTGGTCAACCATCGATCTGGCCACTCCGAACGGGGATGCCATCCCCATCGAACAACGGCCCGCGGTGGAAGTAACCCACCATGGCGGCAAGCAACTCACTCCTCACGGAGTGGGGATTGAGAACCCGGCCTTCGACGTAACCCCGGCCCGCTATGTCACCGCCATCATTACCGAGCGCGGCATTCTCCGCGCGCCATACGGCGAAGCGCTCAGAGGTCTGGAGACGGCGACCGCCTCGGTTCGTTAGGGGTGCAACAATAAGCCTGCTTTTTGTGACGTCATCGACCCGGTGGCCCAACCGGGCGCAGGCTCCGGTAGAGTGAATCATGGTTCTCAGCGCTCTGAACCCGCGACACCGTTCATTGCCCCGCGGGATTGCGCTGGTTCTTGGGAGCCTGGTGCTGGCCTTCCTGCTGGCCGGCTTCCCAGATGATCGTGCTTCGCTGAAGCTGCTCATCCCGACGATCGCCGCCGCACTGGGAACCTGGGACACGATCCGCTGCCTCCGCCATCGCTGGAGTTTTTATCACGGCGCCGTGGTGGTGCTCATCTACATGGACATCATGGCCCTGTGCATGATTCTCTTCCTGTTCCTGTACCCCTACGGCCGCTGGTTGTTGTAGCCACAAAAATCTCTTTCAACATTGGGGTAGGAGCACCTGCTTCAGTGCAGTAGAATGCTCGGGCAGACCGGCCAAGCACATTCCCTCAAAAGGAGTCTCAATGCTAAAAGGATTTCGCGACTTTATCCTGCGCGGCAACGTGGTCGATCTTGCCGTTGCGGTCGTCATCGGTGGCGCTTTCGGTGCCATTGTTAACGCTTTGGTGGCCGATATCATCAACCCGCTGATCGCGGCCATCGTCAGCAAGCCGGATTTCTCGTTTCTGATCCTGCATGTTCATGGCGGCGCGATCAAGTATGGCGACTTTCTCAACGCCCTGATCTCCTTCCTGATCATCGCTGCGACCATATACTTCCTGGTCGTTCTGCCGGTCAACACCTTGCTGAACAAGTTTCGACCCAAGGTGGTTGCCGCGCCTACCACCAAGCCTTGCCCACAATGCCTGAGTGACATTCCGATCGCTGCCACGCGTTGTTCTCATTGCACGCAATTGGTGGCCTAAATCGCTCGCCGATGGGGCTGCTTCCAGCGGCGGCAGCCCCATCGTTTAAACTTTGATATCGCCTGCACATTGACAAAACGATTTGTTTTTCCCTTGATGGTCCTCGCCTACTTCCCTGTGCTGGCCCAGGTTTCTCCCTTTCCCGATCGAGTCTTAGGTTTTCGTGACTTTAGCCGGCAAGGGAAAATCGATCAGGACTTCCTTGCCGTTCCCGATCCCAGGCTGGCCCAGGAAGAGCTCAAGACATTGACCGCCGTCCCCCATGTGGCCGCGAGTAAAGAGGACTACGATACCGCCCTATACGTAGCCGGCAAGTTCAAGGCTGCCGGGCTCGACACGCAGATCGTTCCTTATAAAGCCTGGCTGAACCTTCCTCAGGAGGTTTTTCTCGAGGCCAGGAACAGCGAGGGGAAACTGCTGTTCACCGGACCCACTCGCGAACATGTCGACAACGATCCCTACCAGGATGATCCCCGGATTCTTCCTTCCTTCCACGGAGGATCGCCCTCCGGCGACGTGACCGCCGACGCTGTCTACGTCAATTACGGGCGCCCGGAAGACTTTAAGAGACTGGACGACCTGCGCATCAGCGTAGCGGGCAAAATCGTGATTGCCCGCTACGGAATGAACTTTCGCGGGGTCAAGGTTTACCTGGCGCAGCAGCGAGCCGCAGCCGGGGTCATCATCTATTCCGATCCTGCGGACGATGGCTACTTCCAGGGTGACAAATATCCCCACGGCCCATGGCGTCCCGATAGCGGGGTGCAGCGCGGCTCGGTGCAATACATGTTCAAGTATCCGGGCGACGCGACCACGCCGGATGTTGCGTCTACACCGGGCTTGCCCACATCACGGCGGCTGTCTCCGTCAGAGATAAGCAGCCTGCCGACCATCCCGTCGATGCCGCTGTCCTACAAGGATGCGGCGCCGATGCTGGAAAGTCTGGGCGGTCCGGTCGCGCCGCGGGAGTGGCAGGGCGCCCTGCCGTTTAGCTACCACCTTGGCGGGGCAGGCTCGATCAAAGTGCACATGCGGCTCAAAATGGACTACGCGCAACGCACGGTGTGGGACGTGATCGGCAAGGTCCCGGGCTCTGAGCTTCCCGATGAGTGGGTGGTTGCGGGCAATCATCGCGACGCGTGGGTGTTTGGCGCCGTCGACCCGGGCAGCGGCACCGCGGCCATGCTGGAGGCCGTGCATGGCATTGGTGTGTTGTTGGCGCAGGGTTGGAAGCCGCGCCGGACCCTGGTGTTTGGCAGCTGGGACGCGGAGGAGGAAGGTCTGATCGGTTCTACCGAGTGGGCTGAGGAACACGCCAGGCAGCTGGCTCATGCTGTTGCGTACATCAACACAGACGCCAGCGTTTCCGGGGTTCACTTTGAAGCCTCGGCTGTTCCCTCGCTGAAGCAGTTCATCCGCGAGGTCACCATGGAGGTGGCTAGTCCTAAAGGCGGGTCTGTTTATGAGGAGTGGAAAAAGGATCTGGTAGATTCTGCTACGCGGCGTCATCTGGGCAAAGAGTTCAACGAAGGCCCATCGATGGCGTTGGCCGGTGGTGAGGTCCGGGTGGGAGATTTAGGCAGCGGTTCGGATTACACACCCTTTTTTCAACATTTGGGTGTTCCTTCGACCGATATCGGTTCGACCGGTAGCTATGGGGTGTATCACTCCGCCTTTGACAATTACTCCTGGTTTGTCATGAATGCCGACCCGACTTTCGTTTACGTACAGCAGATGGCGCGTGTTTTCGGTCTGGAAGTGCTGCATATGGCCGATACAGATGTCCTCCCCTACGATTACACCACCTACGCCAGACAGATACAGGCTTACCTATACGCTGCGCAGACGCGAGCCCGGGATGCCGGTTTGGCGAGCATAAATTTCGACGCTGCCCTGGCTGCGGCCAATCGTTTTGCGGCCGAGGCTACCATCGTTTTTGACAAACAGCTTTCCGCTAAGGGCAGTTTGACTGCGCTCAACAATTCACTGCGGGCGGTAGAAGACGACCTGCTGGCGCCGGAGGGGCTCCCTGGCCGGCCCTGGTTCCGGCATACGATCTTTGCTCCGGGAGAGTATACCGGGTATGCCGCGGTCGTGATTCCGGGGGTCAATGAGGCCATCGACGCTCGTGACGCGGGGAGAGCACAAGCACAAATGGCGAATGTAACTGCTGCGCTGGTACGCGCAACGGAGACTCTGGAAGAAGTGCAGTAAGTAGAACCGGGGAAGAAACCGCAGGTTTCTCCACTACGCTTCGCTCCGGTCGGGATGACAATTCTGTTGTGCCCGCAATAGCTTCAGTGAGAAATACCTGACCCTGCAACAGAATTGTCATCCCGACCGGAGCGTACCCGGATTTCCTACTTCGCGCTGCTAGCAACGGCCACGTATGCGGCTCTCCGTAGAGAGCCGCATGCAGATCATCAACGCCACGGGTCTCCACAGGAAATTCGGGGGAGCGTAGTGGAGGGACCTGCGGTTTCTTTCCCGGTCCTCACGCGTTGTTAGGTTCGGCTGGCAAGGGTCTCTGCCTGGAGAGTTACTAGCTCACTCAGATCTTTCTTTTCCAGGCCGTGGACTTGCTTGTTAAAGGCATCTACCTTGCTCGACCAGTTCATTGAGCAAAATTTGGGACCGCACATGGAGCAAAATGCGGCTTCCTTGTAATAGTCATCGGGCAGCGTCTCGTCGTGCATGGAACGGGCTGTCTCCGGATCCAGCGAAAGCGCGAATTGCTTATTCCAGTCGAAGGTGTAGCGGGCGTAACTAATGGCGTCGTCACGGTCCTGCGCTCCCGGCCTACGTCTTGCAATGTCAGCCGCGTGGGCGGCGATACGGTAGGCAATCATGCCGTCCTTCACATCTTTTTCGTTGGGCAGGCCGAGGTGCTCCTTAGGCGTGACATAGCAAAGCATCGATGCCCCATGCCAGCCAATCATCGCGGCGCCGATGGCACTTGTGATGTGGTCGTATCCAGGCGCGATATCAGTCACCAACGGTCCCAGGGTGTAGAACGGAGCGCCATCGCACAGCTCTACCTCCTTCTCCACTTGCTCCTGGATCTTGTCCAGCGGCACGTGGCCCGGTCCTTCAATCATCACTTGCACATCGTTCTTCCAGGCCGTCCTGGTCAGCTCGCCTAGAGTCTTCAACTCGGCAAACTGCGCCTCGTCACTGGCGTCGGCAATGCACCCAGGCCGCAGCCCGTCACCCAGAGAAAAGCTCACGTCGTACTTCGCCATCACCTTGACGATGCGATCAAAGTGCTCATAGAGAAAACTCTGGCGATGATGGTGGGTCATCCACTGGGCGAGAATCGCTCCCCCACGGCTGACAATGCCGGTGATCCTCTTCGCCACCATGGGCACGTACTGGATCAACACGCCGGCGTGCACTGTGAAATAATCCACGCCCTGCTCGGCTTGCTCCTCAATGACTTCCAGGTACACATCAATGTTGAGATCTTCGAGTTTTTTGACCCGGTTCAATGCCTCATAAATTGGCACCGTGCCGATGGGCACCGGGCTGTGGCGAAGAATCGCTTCGCGGATCTCCGGAATATTACCGCCCGTCGAAAGATCCATCACCGTGTCTGCGCCATAGCTGACCGCGGTATGCAGCTTATCCAACTCCTCGCGCACATTCGAAGTCACGGCGGAGTTGCCAATGTTGGCGTTGATCTTGCAGCGGGTCGCCACCCCAATCCCCATTGGTTCCAGTTCGGGATGATTAATGTTGGCGGGAATGATCAGCCGGCCGGCCGCGATCTCGTCCCGAATCAAGGCCACGGGAATCTTTTCCCGTTCGGCGACAAAGGCCATCTCTTCCGTAACCTGGCCGCGGCGGGCAAAATGCATCTGCGACATGTTGGAATCGCCGGTCCGCGCTGCTTCGAGCTTCCGCTTTACGATCCACTCCGCCCGTGGCTTGAGAATCTCGTGCGTGCCATTTCCATTGCTGCTCATTGTGGACCTCGCCTCTCACGAAGAATTATACGGTTAGATGCGGAGCTTGACGGAAGGGGCCTACCCTCCTACCCTAAGACTAGCGATGAGCATCCGTCCGCAAACTTTACGCATTGGCGCCGCAGCGATCATCATCCTGAGCACCATTGCCTATTTAGCCGTGAGCGGCGCGAACGCGGATAAAAGCTACTACGTGACCATCGGCGAGCTCCAGTCCATGGGCAACAAAGCGTACACGCGTCATCTGCGAGTGGCCGGCGATGTGGCGCCCAATTCCATCGAGCGAAGCGGAACCAACGCGCATTTTGTTCTGACCGAACAGGGTCATACGCTGCGGGTCAGCTACCAGGGAATCGAACCACCACCCGACACCTTCAAAGATGGTTCGCAGGCGTTGGCGATGGGCACTTACGGGCGCGATGGTGTCTTCCATGCCACCGAGCTGCAAGCCAAGTGCGCTTCGAAGTATGCGGCAGCGAAGCCGGCCCCCAACACCGCTTCCCTCAAAAGCCCGGCTGCGACGACACCCAAATAGAGGAACGCCTTCCCGCTCTATACTCCAATGGGATGGCACCAGTTCTCGCTCAGCTCGACAACGTTTCCCGCCTCTTTGGCCGCTTCCCGGCGTTACGCAAAATCTCCATCAGCTTGGCTGCCGGGCGCTGTTACGTTCTGCTGGGAGAGAACGGCGCCGGCAAATCCACCCTGCTTGCGCGTCCTCGCGGGGTTGCTGGAGCCAACGATGGGCAGCGCGCACTTCTTTATCGACGGCAAGCCTGACAAGATCGCCAACCATCGAGCCCGCATCGGGTATATGAGCCATGCTCCGATGCTCTACGACGAACTCTCGGCTACGGAAAACCTGCAGTACTTTGCCGGACTCTACCGCACCTGCTCCTGTCTCACCCCAACCGCCGCCCTCGAAGCAGTGGGCCTCGATCCCAGCCTTGCTCGCCCAGTGGGCAAGTTCTCGCAGGGGATGCGGCAGCGTACTTCGCTGGCCCGAGTGCTCCTGCCCCAACCTGAACTGTTGCTACTGGACGAGCCCTTCTCCAACATGGACGCCGCCAGCGCAGCCAGGATGGTCGCCCTGCTCGCCGGCCTTCGCGCCGCCCACCGGACGGTGGTGCTCACCACCCATCAGAGATCACTCGCCGAACCGCTGGCTGACTACTTCCTGACCATGGAGGCGGGCCAGCTGACTGCGACCACCGAGGCTCCGGCACGATGAAGACCAACGCCGCCCGTATCCTCGAAGGCCTGGGAATCGCCTACACATTGCAGGAATACGAAGTCGATCCCGAAGACCTCTCCGCCGTCAACGTCGCCCGCAAGATCGGTTTGCCTGTGGAGCAGGTTTTCAAGACTCTGCTGACGATCACCGGCCCTGATCAACACGCCTTTGCGGTCATCCCTGGCGACGCAGAGCTGGACTTCAAAAAGCTGGCGCGGGCAGCCGGAGCGCGGAAAACCGAGATGGTCTCTTTGAAAGACGTGCAACCGCTGACTGGCTATATTCGCGGCGGGGTCACCGTGTTCGGCGCAAAAAAGGATTTCCCCGTGTTCGCCGACGAGACCATCGAGCTGTTCGATTTGATCTCCGTCTCTGCCGGACAACGGGGCACGCAGATCCTGCTCGCTCCCCAGGATTACCTGCGCGCTGCCAACGCCACCGTGGCCGACCTGACCAAGGCGTCCTCGTGATTTATGTCCTCATCCATCTGGCCAAGGATCTGCGCCTGGAATGGCGTTCCAAAGACGCCATCAATGGCATGCTGTTTTTCGCGTTGATGGTGGTGGTGCTGTTCAGCCTGGCCTTTGATCCCACGGCTGCCATCTCTCGCCAGATCGCCGGCGGCATCCTTTGCGTGGCCACTCTGTTCGCATCCGTCACCGCGCTCAATCAAGCCTGGACCCGGGAGCTACGGCACCAGGTTCTGGACGCGCAGCGCATGGCGCCCGCCCCGCCGGCTGCGCTCTTCCTGGCCAAGGTAATTGCCAACTTTGTCTTCGTGACCGTGGTGCAGGTCGTGCTGGCGCCCCTCTTTGCCATTTTTTACAACCTGCACCCGCTGGGGCAGAAATGGCTGCTGCTGCTGGTCCTGCCGCTGGGCACCTGGGCCCTGGTGGTGAATGGAACCTTCTTTGCGGCGCTCTCGGTCCGCACCCGAAACCGGGAACTGCTGCTTCCTCTGCTGCTTTTTCCTATCTTCATCCCAGCGTTGCTGGGCCTGGTCGAGGCGACGACGGCCATCCTGCTGGGCGATTCCGAACCCGCGCTCTGGATCAAACTGCTCGCCGGCTACGATGTGATCTTCACCACGGTGAGCCTGCTGCTGTTTTCAACAGTCTTGAACGCCGAATAGATGAACGCCGAGTAATCACCGATGATGAAGCACGATCCGCCCTACCGCCATCGCCATCAGCAACAGCCCCACTAGAAATAGCGACAGCCTGGTAAGCACCCGCCAAATGCGCGTTTTCGGGGGCAGAACACCCCGCTTCGTTTTGAGACTGTAAACCTGCCCCAGGACCCCGGACATCAGCAGGAAAAAACCTACCGCAAGCAGGAACCAGGTCATCGTTCTCCCTCCGTTAAATTTATCCTCTTCGCATCTGCGCGAGGCATCTACGCGACCCTCGCAGAATGATCTAAACTGATCATGTTCGCAGGAGTTGTGTGATGAAGATCTTTCGCTGGATCTGGCTTGCCTTCACCGTTGGCCTGCTTGGCTACGCTTTTTACCAGGGCATGTATGTCGCGCCAACCGAGGCTACCATGGGCGACATCCAGCGCATCTTCTACTACCATTTTCCCTCGGCGATGATGACGTTCCTCTTCTTCTTTATCAGTTTCGCCGCGTCTATTGTTTACCTCGCCTCTCGCCGCAACCATCCCCAGCGCGCCCTCAATGCCGACGCCGCCGCGCTTGCTGCAGCCGAGATGGGAATGGTTTTTTGCACCCTGGTGCTGATCCAGGGCCCGTTGTGGGCGCGTCCCGTCTGGGGCATCTGGTGGACCTGGGATGCGCGTTTGACTTCAACCCTGGTGCTCTGGCTCATCTACGCGAGCTACCTGCTGCTACGTAAGTTTGCCGATGGTCCACAGATGCAGACGGTGGCCGCAGTCCTGGCTGTTTTCGGCTACGTCGATGTTCCCATCGTCTACTTTTCAACCCGTTGGTGGAGAACGCAGCATCCAGCCCCGGTGATCGGGGGCGACAGCAACTCCGGACTCGATCCTTCGATGTGGGTTGCGGTTTTATGGAACCTGGCAGCATGGCTTGCCTGGGGACTTTTGATAGCCGGTTGGCGATACAACATCGAGCGCCGCAGACAGGTCGCAGAGCAACATGCTGCCCTGCACGCCCTGGAAGCCAGCCTTGAAGTGACACTTTAAGAATATAGGGTTAAGTACTAGAGGCGGCTTCGGCCGCTGAGGGAATAAAGCGATGGAACATCGGCATCTGGTTCTCGCGTACGTCATCACGATCCTGGGCCAACTGGCGTACGCCGGCTGGGTGGGTTTGAAATACCGGGCAACACGCAAGCTTGAACGCGAGTTTCCCCCGTACCCAGCCCAACCAAAATAACGGCTCACACGTGAGGGGGGACTTCCCTCACTTCTTCGCCCATTAACTCACCCGGGTGACTGCCCAGCAACTCTTCCTCTGGCTCGATGTGCACCAGGACCTCCGCGATCTTGTCCACTTGATCGCGCACCTGGTCGGCGACGGCATGGGCAATCAGGTGCCCCTGGCGGACGGTAAGGTCACCGCTCACAACCACATGCAAATCCACGTAGTAGCGGAAGCCCACCTTGCGCACAAAGCACTTTTCCACGCCAAACACGTCCGGCACGGTTGCAGCCACGCGGCGTACATGTTCCTCGATCTCTGGAGCCGGCGCCGTGTCCAGCAGCTCGGATACCGGCCTGCGCAGCTGCTGCCAACCCCCGAGAAGGATCACAGGGGCGGCGCACAAGGCCGCCCAGTCATCGGCGGTAGGATCGCCGGTCCAAAGTGCTGCTGAGATACCGATAAAGGCAAACGCGGAGATGATCGCATCGCTCAGATGATGCCAGGCGTCCCCCCTGAGGGCTGAGCTTTCAATTTTTTGGCTGACTCCGGAGACGTACCTGGACAGCAAAGCCTTGACTGGCACTACGCAGATCAAAACCAAGAGCGTGTATGCGTTGGGAAGTTTATGGGGAGTACGAATCAGGTTGATGCTTTCCGCGGCGATCCCAATTGCGGCAGCGATCATGGCGAAGCCGACTACCAACGCCGCGATCGGATCAGCTTTGCCATGGCCGTAGGGGTGATCCTTGTCCGGCGGCTTAATCGCCAGTCGCAGCCCGTAATAGACTACCGACGAACTGATCACATCCAGAAAAGACTCGACTCCATCGGCCAACAAGGCAAACGAATGCCCGATGAGCCCAGCCACGCATTTGACCAGCGCCAGACTGAGGTTGATGACGATGCCAAGCAGGGAGGAGCGCAGTCCGCCTTCCACCATCTGTTCGGTTGTGGGCGCGCCCGTCATTCCAGAATTGTCTCGTATTCCCGCCGGCCCCGGCGGGTAACGCACCCGAAGGTTTTCTTTTTTTTGAATCCGCCTTGCCCCATGCCGATGATCCTTACTAAACTTGTCTTGGAATAAGCATTTTCACGATTTTGGTGCCCGATGCGGCCTCATCTAACTGGGGTCTTTGCCGGCGGAACGCCTCGCGCGGGGCATTCTCATCGGCTACACCTACCGTGAAATGCTTCCGGCCTTGGAGGCGTCCGTTGCTGCGCTTTTTGAAGCTCGCTCTTATTTTCGAACTGTCCACCATACTCGGGCTCTCGGTGCTGACGGGTCAGTTCTTTTACCGCGCATACAACAACTCAAGCCGCGAGCATCTGCCGGTGAGTTTCCTGGCCGCGCTGGTCATGCTGGTTTTAGGCACGCAGCAAACCGCCATGTCGTTTCGCCGGGAAAAAATCCGGCTTGCTTTTGGCCGTCCTTCGGTCAAAGAAAAGCTTCGCCTGAGAGTAGCCTACAGCACACTGACACTGTTGCTTTTCATTGCTGCCGGCGTTCTGTTGGTAATCCTCAAAAGTCATCTTCAGTAGAGAAGGCTGGGGATCAATTTGTATAAGGGACCGTTCTCGCTGGTGTTTCGACCAAGACTCATTTGCGAGGAGAAACCCAGGTCTCAAAAGCGAGACCTGGGCCACCCACTCAGAGTCTGAAGGTTGCTTTAGTTTCGCCGGCCCATTCGCAGATCCGCCGTTTTAGATCTGGTTAGCGTCCCGCTCCTACGGCCCTTTTCTGGCGCGTAGAGACCGATTGCGGCTTTCTTGGCTGCGTCACCTCGGGATGGGGTTCCGGCTTGCGTGGCTGGGCGCCCTGAGACGATTGCTGGTCCATCCATTCATCGAGGCGAGAGCGCTTGAAGCGCCAGCGATTCCCAAGTTTGAACGCGGGCACGAACCCGTCTGATGCGTATTTGTAAAGTGTGTCGGGACTAATGCCGAGATAGTCGGAAGCCATGCGAATATCCATGACCTCACGAACCTCATCCCTCGCCGGTGTGGTTCTCATCGAAGCGCTCTCCTCTGGGAACTGCGGGACCGGGCGAGACTACAAACCCGCCGTTGTGCTTATACCGCGTTTTCACCCTGTAGTACAAGAAATTATCGCTTATTGATCGAGTGTTTTGGGTTTTTGCGGTTTTGTTTAGTTCCGTCTGGAGCGTAGCAGAATTCGCCGGTCCGCGAAGCATTACCTGCGGTCGATGCACGGTTACCAAGGACATCGTATCCGAAAAGATTCGCGCCGCAGGATCGTTAATCCTCAAGTTTCCATATTGCGACTATCGTATTCATTCCCGATGGCTAAGCGAGAAGCAGCGTTTGCTCCTCGCTAGCCATCATTCGCTAAAATTTAGGCTGCAGACCCTCGGCAAGAGAAATCAAGTCGTCACCTATGGTTCGTGTTTTTGCGATCGCATCGGCCAGCGGGATGTGCGTAATCTCCGTACCGCGAAGCACCACCAGCCGTCCGAACTTGCCTTCATGCACCAAATCGATGGCAGCCGACCCGTAGCGCGTGGCGAGCATTCGATCATAGGCCGTCGGGGTGCCGCCGCGCTGCGTGTGCCCTAAATTCACCGAGCGTGTTTCATACCCGGTTTTCTCCTCGATCAATTCCGCAACCGCTTGCCCGATGCCGCTAAGCCGGGCGTGACCGAAGGCGTCCACCTTAGCTCCCTGGATGGCTTGCTTGTCAGTGCCGGGAAATTTGGCGCCCTCCGCCACCACAACAATGGAAAACAGCTTGCCCCGGTCATGCCGTTCTTTGAGGATCTTCACCGCCCGATCAAGATCGATCGGCTTTTCCGGGACGAAGATCACGTCGGCCCCTCCGGCGATGCCGGAGGTGATGGCGATCCAGCCCGCATCGCGTCCCATCACTTCGCACACGATGACTCGGTTATGGGCTTCTGCAGTGGAATGCAGGCGATCGATTGCTTCGGTGGCAATGGAAACCGCTGTGTCAAAACCGAAACAAGCGTCGGTGCCACTCAGGTCGTTGTCGATGGTCTTGGGAACGCCCACGACCTTGATGCCCTTCTCGACGAGCGCATTGGCGACACCCTGGGTATCATCTCCGCCGATGGTGATGAGTGCGTCCAGTTTATTGGCCTTGATGCTGGCCAGGCACTTGTCGATGCCGCCCTCCATCTTGCGCGGGTTGGTGCGCGAAGTGCGGAGGATGGTGCCGCCCAGTTGCAGGATTCCCGACACCGTGTCAAGGGTCAAAGGCTTGGTCTTGTTTTCCACAACCCCGCGCCAGCCTTCGATAAATCCGACGAATTCATCGTTGTGATGGAAAATGCCTTTGCGTACGGCCGCGCGGATCACTGCATTCAATCCGGGGCAGTCTCCGCCCCCGGTCAACATTCCAACTCGCATTTTGTTCTTCTCCTAATCGTAACGCCTTGTGCATCATAAACGCGCCAGAGGGAAGGAACCACTACGCTTCGCCAAGCGGCAAGTCCCATCCACTTTATTAGCCGCCTTACTATGCTGTAGCCTCACAAACCTCTAGTGATGAAAGAGCTTGTTGAGCACGTCTCCCGGGTTGGCTTTGTTGTTGCCATTGCCCAAAAGTTGCTGCTTCAAAATATTGCCGGCATTCTTCTGCAACAGCTTGCTCAGATCCGCCTGGATCACTGGATTGGACGTGGTGCCGGTGATATGAACCGGAATGCCATTCGCAGCCGCCGAGCTGACTGCCTGTCCTAAAACGCCTCCCCCCGCGTTCAAACCTCCTAGCGCCTGGCCGCCCACGCCGCTGCTGGTGTTGAGCTTGGCCAGCAATTCAAAATTCAGCGCGCCACCCGGCGCAATCGTCCCTGCGCCGGTGGCCGTGCCCACCACAGGAATCGAGGCGTAGAGATTCTCGATGCGTGTCCCCTGCGCGGAAGAGTTCACATTGGCAGAAACCTTTTGGATCTCGGTGCCGCCCTGCGATCCCGAAACCGGCTTCAGTCCACCAATCTTCGAGGAAAGGTCAAAGCCTGTCAGCCGCGTGTTGTCTACCTCCACTGGCCCGCTGATAGTCGGGGCGGTGCTGGGGCCATTGATAGACAGATCGGCCGAGAGCGTGCCTCCCTGCAGACGCGAGCCGCTGGGAAGACGCACGCCTGCCGCGGGCAACAGATCCTCAACCTGGTTGATGGGAAGGTTAGGCGCCGCCAGATGGAGCGCCAATATCGTTTGCGCTCCTTTCATTGCATAGGTCCCGGTCACGTGCACAGCTACCCCTCCGGTCTTGATGGCCAAATCAGTAACCTGGCCGGTCCTGGCTGTCAGGTTGTGGGTAGCGGTGTAGGCGATATCAACCGGCGATGGAGTTGGCGATCCGTCGGCCACCAGCTGCAAATTGGCTGCGCTCACGGTTCCCTTGCTGTCCAGGGTCTGACCATTGGATGTGACCTGGGCAGCGATGTCGGCGAGCATGGAGAAACCCTGGCTTTTCTCAACTACACCGGCGGCCACAGGATCGAAGTGTTTCAAATTGATGTTTGCACCCAGTGGAGTCTCGGAGGCATCCTGCTGGTTTACCGGACCGGCGTTGCCATGTACATCGAGCAAACCACCTCCGGGGAGGCGGGCGGTGAGCACGAACGGAAAAGCCCTGGCAAAAGAGAACTGCTGCACGGACAGATTCAGATTGCTGTAGGTAAACGGAGGCCCAGTCGACGGCAGATCCGAAACCACTGCTGTTCCGTTCACCACCTTCATTTCGACCCACCGTGAAATTCGGCAGGGCAGTCTCCTTTTCTGGATTTTGCGTGCGGCTGGCCGCAGTGCTGCCGATATTGGAGAAGTTCCACACTCCCTGGGCATTGTGCACCAGGTTGATCGAAGGCGAATCGGCGACAAAGCTGGTGACCAGCAGTTGCCGATGGAGCAGCAGGGGCATTACTTCCACCCCGATATGCAGAGACTGGGCCTGCAAGAAGGGCTTCGCGCTGAAGGCCGGATCGTCGGCGATCGAAATGTTGTCTGCCACCAGGCTGCCGGAGAAAACAGAAAAGCTCAGGTTTCCCAGCGTCACCTTGCGGCCGAGGGCCGAGGAAAGCTGCGTCTCAAGCGTGGAACGGAAGGTATTGGCGTTGATAAATAACGGCACCAGCAAGACAGCAAGCAGCAAGAGAACGACGATACCGACCAGAATGCTTACAAGCGGACGCTTCCTCACGGCTATACCCCTGGCACTTGAGTTAGATGCTGCCGGTCACCGTTGCGCGGTGGCTTCATCATGGTAGATGGCGTCGATCTCCTGGGCGTAGCGCTCCGCCACCACCCTACGCTTCAGCTTCATGGTAGGGGTAAACACACCCGAATCCATGGACCACTCTTCAGTGACGAGGTGGAAGCGCTTAATGGTCTCAAAGTTTGCCAGGCTCTGGTTTACCTGGTGGACGAGCGCCTGGTATTCCGCTTGTACTCGTGGGTCGCTGACCAGCTCTGCGCGCGAGGCGAAGGCGATTCCCTGCTGCCGCGCCAGGCTCTCGAGCGCGGGAAAGTCAGGCGCAATGAGCACACTGAGAAACTTGTGCCGGTCGCCGACCACCACCGCGCTGGCTACCAGGGGGCTGGCGTTCAGCTTGCTTTCGATCGGCTGGGGAGCGATCATCTTTCCGCCGGAGGTTTTGAGCAGCTCCTTCTTGCGGTCGGTGATGTAGAGAAAGCCGTCTTCGTCGAGCCGGCCGATATCCCCGGTGTGGAACCAGCCGTCGGTTTCCATCACTTCACGGGTGGCTTCCGGCTTGTGCCAATAGCCGGCAAAGACAAATGGTCCCCTGACCAAGACTTCCCCGTCGGGAGCAATCTGGCATTCCACCGATTCGATGGGCTTGCCCACCGACCCGATACGATGGTTTTGCGCGTTGTTCAGGGCCAGCACAGGCGATGTTTCGGTGAGTCCGTAGCCTTCGAAAATGCGAATGCCTACATCGGCGAACCAGGCCGCTGTTTCGCGCCCGAGTGGCGCTCCACCAGCAAGATAGTCGCGCACCTTGCCGCCAAATGCCTGCTTCACTTTCTTGAACACTAAACGGTCAGCCAGGCGCCAGCGGAAAGAGGAGGGCGTCTGACCCAGAAGAATTTCTTCGCGATGCTGTTTGCCGGTCGCAAGCGCCCAGGCGAATAGCTTCTTGACCGCGGGTTTGCTGGCCGCACGGCGCTCGACCACTTCGCGGATTTTCTCGTAAACCCGGGGCACGGCGACGAAGACGGTCGGCTTGACGGCAGTGAGGGCAGCGGGGAGCCGGTCGAAGTTTCCGCAATAAGCAAGGGTCGCGCCCTTACAGAAGAGCGCGTAATCGAGGTGACGGGCGGTGATGTGGGAGAGGGGCAAAAAGGAGATGCAGGAGGAGTCGGTGTTCCAGGCAAACGTTCGCGTGGAGTAATTCAAATTGGATGCGATGTTGCCGTGGGTGAGCATGACGCCCTTGGGCTCGCCGGTGGTGCCGGAAGTGTAGATCAGAGTGGCCAGGTCTTCTGGTTTGACCTCAAAACTGCGCAGCCACTGTTGCATATCGGCGGGGGAGGGGTCCGCCCTTTGCAGCAGAGACGAGATGGGGGTGGCCCCATCGTCCACTAGTTCGTCCATGACGATGATGTGCTCGAGCTGGGTCCGGCTGCGAATGGAAGCAACCTTGCTGTATTGGGCCTCAGTGGAGACCACCGCGACCCGAGCGCCTGAGTCGATGAGTAAGGCGGCAATCTGGTCGGCAGTCAGGGTGGGGTAAATGGGCACGTCGACAGCGCCCAGCACCAGGGTAGCGAAATCCACCACTGCCCACTCCCAGCGATTCTCCGCCAGCAGCGCGATTCGGTCGCCCTTGACGATGCCCCAGGAGCGAAAGACAGTGGCCAGATAATGGACGCGAGCCAAAAGCTCGTGGCTGGATATCGGATGCCAATGATTGGAAGCGTCCTGCCATAAGACAGCGCGCTCGCGCTTGCTGGCCGCGACCAGCGCGACAACATCGACTAGGGTCTCAAGTTTGAACATGAACAGCGAAGCCCTGTCGATTGTAACTCGCGGGTCGCACAGAGATCTCTCCACTGCGCTGAGCCCGCGCTCTTAATGAACAAAGGGTGGGATTCTGCTGAACGAAAGGCTGTGGTCGGGGCTTCGCCCATCGTTTTGGCCCACGTACGCTAGGGCGAAGGTGGGGCGGATACCGCGGTGAAGATCTGATGATTTGCCCGCGACAGCCTGCAGGGGAAGGCCTGCGGTCATCCCACATCTCGCGAAAAACGAGCGAGATGTGGGGCACCCGGCGTTGGCGGCGGGATAAAGCCCACTAAAGTGTCGTCCGCGGTTTTTGCTTAAGCCTGCGGGATCGGCGTTAGGCGTACGAAGCGCGAGGAAAGATTGGCCCAATCGGAAAGGATCCAGCGGGCTCGCGTGCTGGAGGTTTTTTCCGCGTGAAGCATGATGAGCTCGCGCAGCTCTTCCGCCGCAGTCGCGTCCAGTTCCGATAAGGGCTCCGGAGTAAGAAAGCTGATGTGATAGCGCGCCTGGGTGACAAACGTGTTGTCTTCATCGAAGACCCACGCCAGGCCACCCGTCATCCCGGCGCCAAAATTCTGCCCCGTAGATCCAAGCACCGCCACCAGGCCGCCGGTCATGTACTCGCAGCCATGGTCGCCAATCCCTTCCACCACCGCCAGCGCTCCCGAATTGCGGACCGCAAAGCGCTCGCCTGCGCGGCCGGCAGCGAACAACGATCCACTGGTCGCCCCGTAGAGTGCGACGTTGCCCAGGATCACATGCAGCTCGCTTTGCCGCGCTGCCCGTCCTTGCCCGCGCAAAATCAGTTCTCCACCGCAAAGCCCTTTGCCAACGAAATCATTGGCCATGCCTTCCAGCACGAGCTGCATGCCGGGCACAGCGAAGGCGCCAAAAGATTGTCCGGCAACTCCCTTCAACTTGAAGTTGAGGGGTGTCATCGTGTTGTGGAGTCCATGCCACACCAACTCCCCGGCCAACCGCGCGCCCAGGGTCCGATGCTTGTTGGAGATCGTTTCTTCCACCTCGAAGGGTTGTCCGGCAGCGCGGGCGGCAAGCGCCGGCTGCACCCAGGCATTATCGATGTTGGCATGATCGCTGGGGCGGCGGTTGCGCTGGCCCTGCCAGCGTACGTGGCCTTCCTGAACCGGGGCCAACAACGCACTCAGGTCGAGTCCTCCAGCGGCACTCACTTGCTCCAACAGATCTGTGCGGCCGATCGCAGCGTCAAGCGAGGGCAGGCCAAGGGAAGCGAGCAGCATTTGCAGGTCGCGCGTAAGCTCCTCGAAAAAGCGGACCACATTCGCCGGTTTGCCGCGGAACTTGGCCCGCAGATCAGGCCGTTGGGTCGCGATCCCGGTAGGACATGTATTGAGGTGGCATTGTCGCGCCATGTCGCAGCCCAGCGCGACCAGCACCGCGGTGCCAAAGGCAAATTCGTCCGCACCCAGCAAGGCTGCAATGAGCACATCGCGGCCGGTGCGCAAGCCACCATCGCAACGCAGGCGAACCCGGCCGCGCAGGCCATTCTGCATCAGTACCTGTTGCGCCTCGGCAAGGCCAATCTCCCATGGATTGCCGGCATACTTAATGCTGGAGAGAGGCGAAGCGCCGGTCCCGCCGGCATGACCTGCGATCACAATGTAGTCCGCATAGGCCTTCGCTACGCCAGCAGCGACCGTGCCCACACCGCACTCGGAAACCAGCTTGACCCCGATCGCAGCCCGAGGATTGACCCGCTTGAGATCGAAGATCAGCTGCGCCAGATCTTCAATGGAGTAAATGTCATGGTGCGGCGGCGGGCTGATCAGCGCGACCCCGGGTTGCGCATGGCGCAAACGGGCGATCAACTCGGTCACCTTGTGGCTGGGGAGTTGGCCGCCTTCGCCCGGCTTCGATCCCTGGGCGATTTTGATCTCAATCTCCTCAGCATGGCTGAGATATTCGGTGGTCACGCCAAAGCGCGCTGACGCAACCTGCTTCACTTTGTTATTGCGAATTGCAGGAGCGCCCGGAAAAGTGGGATACACCGCCGGATCTTCCCCGCCCTCACCGGTATTCGATCGAGCGCCGATCTGGTTCATGGCCTCGGTGATCGTCTGGTGCGCTTCCGGACTCAGCGAGCCCAGCGACATGGCAGAAGCGATGAAGCGGTGCATGATGGCAGGCGCCGCTTCCACCTGGTCCAATGCGAGAGGCGCCGCAGCCGGACGTATTTCCAACAGGTCCCGCAGCACGGTGGGTTTGTTCTCGACTGCCAGGGTGCCGAAGGCGTTCCACGCCTGGATGGGAGACAAGCCTGCCCCAGCCGCGCCGCGCGCAGTTCCGGTCACTACCTGCAATGCCTTTACAGTTTGGGGTTGCCAGCCATGCGGCTCTGCACGGTCGTCTTTGCGAAAGCGAACCCAGCCGTAATCCGGAAGCGCTTTGGCTTCGCGCGGCGCGACCGGCGCCTGCGCAGTGGCTGTGGCCGGCTGCGACTCCTGGTGCGTCGCATTCACCAGCGCAGGTTGGCTGTCCTCTTCCTGGGCCGAAGACCAAACATCCCGCAAGGCCGCTTCCAGCCCCGAAAAACCGATGCCGGAGATGGGGGACGGGGTTCCCCTGAAGCAAAGCTCCACGACCTCACGGTCAAGACCCAGCGCGTCGAAAAGATGGGCGCCGCGATAGCTGTCGAGTACCGAGATACCCATCTTGGACATGATTTTCGCGAGGCCGAGATCGAAGGCATGAAGCATATTGGCTTCGCCTTTTTCCGGGTCAAGGTTGCGCGCGGTCTCGAGCGCGAGCCAGGGACAAACCGCGCCTGCTCCGTAGCCCAGAATCACGGCTGCATGATGCAGATCGCGGATATCGCCCGCTTCGACTGCCAAGCCTGCCTGGGTGCGTACGCCCGCATCGACTAATGCATGATGGACGGCTCCTGTCGCCATGGCCATGGGGATGGGAAGCAATTCTGCCCGTGCTGCCGGCTGTGCCAGTGCCCGATCCGTGAGCAACAGAATCTGTGCCCCGCCCTGCACCAGTTCAACCGCCTTGGCGCATAGATCATCGATGGCGCGGCGCAAATTGCAGCAGGGAGCGAAGACGCAGTCCAGTACTGCCAGCGGCATCTCGTCGGCTAATGGGTGTTCGCGATTGCGCAGCGAGTGCATCTGCCCCAGGGACAGGAAGGGCGACTGCAGCGAAAGCCCGGGAATCCGCGCGCTGGTGTTAAGCAGGTGCGGCCAGGGGCCGAGACGGGTATGCAACTCGATGACGATGGACTCCCGCACGGGATCGATCGGCCGGATTCGTCACCTGGGCAAATCGCTGTCGAAAGAAGGCATAGACGGGCCGCGGCGCGCGGGCCAGCGGAGCCAGCGGCGTGTCGTCGCCCATCGACCAAACCGCGTCCTTGCCGTCACTGGCCATGGGGGCCAGGATCATACGGACGTCTTCGCGAGTATAGCCAAACACCTGCTGCAGTTGGGTCAGGTCCTCGACCGCAGGAGTGAACGCCGCCGGCTCCAGGGGAGTATCCGCCACCAGGTTCCCGTAGGCGGTAAAGCGGTCGAATTCCTTCAGCAGCCGCTCGTCCTCAAGCAACTGGTGCTGATCCAGATCCGCTACCAGCATTTCTCCCGGGCCGAGACGGCCGCTATGGATAATCTTCTCCGGATCAAGATCGACCAGGCCCGCTTCGGAGCCGGCGACCACCAGTGCATCGTCAGTCAGGAAGAATCGACAGGGACGAAGGCCATTCCGGTCCAGGGCAACCCCGACCAGGTGTCCGTCGGCAAAAGCGAGGGCTGCGGGACCGTCCCAGGGTTCGACGCAGTCCGCGTGGTAGCGAAGAAACGCCGATTCCCTCTGCCGGCCGGCCGGAGGCAGCAACATTCTGACCGCCTCGGCAACGCTGCGCCCATTGCGCGCCAGCAATTCGACTACCTCGTCCAGGCTGGTCGAATCCGAACCATCTTTCGACAGGATGGGGTGGCATTCGGCGGGAATGGTCGCTGCCCGGGCGTCCATGCGGCCGCGGTTACCCCAAACCGTGTTGATCTCTCCGTTATGCGCCAGGGTGCGCAGCGGCTGCGCGCGATCCCAGGAGGGCAGCACGTTGGTGGCGTAACGCTGGTGAAAGATGGCAAACGATGTGGTAAAGGCCGGGTCAGCTAAGTCAGGATAGAACTCCGACAAAAGCCGCCCGGCGCACATGGCCTTGTAGACCATGGAATAGGAGGAGAGCGAACAGACGTATCCGGTGGAATTCGCCTCGCGCTCGAATTGCTTGCGCGCCAAGTACAGGCGGCGTTCAAAATGCTCTGCATTGCTGGCCGTCACCAGCAGATGGCTGATAACCGGAATACTGGAAAGAGCGATCTCGCCCAGAACCTCTTCCCGGGTGGGTACCGCGCGCCACCCGAGCACCTGGAGACCTTGCGCGGCGAGTGCCTGCTCGAGCGCCTGTTGGCCGGGGCCGGCTTCATTGGGAAAAAAGATGACGCCCACCGCCAGTGGTTGGGTCGGCGGGAGCGAAAATCCGGTCGCGGCGAGCAGAAATTCGCGCGGAATACCGGTCATGATGCCCACGCCGTCGCTGCTCTTACCGTCGGCGGCAATGGCTCCGCGATGCGCCAGGCGGGCCAGCGCAGTGAGTGCCTGGGTCAGGATTTCATGCGAGGGCTGGTTGCGTAGAGTGGCCACGAATCCCACGCCGCAGGAGTCGTGATCGAAGCGGGAATCGAGCAGATTGGGGGTAAGGCTGCGCTCCAGCGAATTTGAGGCAAAGGAACCCATACGTAACTATAATCCCCGTTTCCTTGACAAGCACCTAGTGAAGAAAATTTCTTTTGCACCACGAAGGACAACGGCCGGCGAATGACTTTTGTTTAAAAAAAGGCATCCATTCGTTGACATTTAGCGTCTGTATATTTATACATGGTAATGTATTTTTATGCATACCGAGCGCGGCCATCATGGCCGCGCTCTGACTTTGGCGTAAAAGACGGGCAAAATGAAGCAGGATCGGCATACGGCAATTCGGGAACTCGTCGCAGGCGCGCCCATCGGCAGCCAGGACGAGCTGCGCCGCCGGCTGGTCAAGCGTGGTTTTGAAGTCACCCAGGCCACGCTCTCGCGAGATATTCACGAACTGCACCTTTATAAAGGTCCCAACGGCTACGCTGCGCCCAACGGCACAGCTTTTGACGACGAGGAAGACGACCTGCCGGGCACCGCTGAGATGCTGCGCAGCTTCGGCCTGAGGGTAAAACAGGCCATCAATCAGCTGGTGCTAATCACCACCAGCGGCAGTGCACAGCCGGTCGCCCTGGCCATCGACGGGGAAGACTGGCCAGATGTCGTCGGAACCATCGCGGGAGACGATACCGTCCTGATCATCTGTCCCGACCAAAAGCGGGCGAACGCATTACGCGATCGCCTGGAAGAAATGATCGGCTAATGCACAAGGCATGCAATACAAACCGCAGTGGTTGGAGTGAGCGGCTACGCCGGCCTGGAGCTGGCGCGCTTGTTGCTGCACCACCCTGCTCTCAAGGGCAAGCCGCCGGTATTTGTGGGCCGGGAGACGGAGTCCGTTCGCCTGACCGAGATGCATCCACAGCTGGCTGATAACAACGGTAGCTCTGGATTGATGGTCGAGCCGTTTTCCTGGCAGCTCTTGAAAGATCGCGGGGTGGAACTGCTTTTTCTGGCCACTCCGCACGAGCAATCGCGCAGCTGGGTGCCGGAGGCGCTTGGCCATGGATTGCGGGTCGTAGATCTGAGCGGAGCCTGGCGTTTGCGGGCGCACGAACATCGCGCTATCTACAATTTTCACGATGAGGATGCCGCTCACGCCGAGCGGATCCAGACCGACAGCGTCTATGGTCTGCCGGAGCTGCATCGCGCCTGCATCCGTAACGCGCAGCTGGTGGCAAATCCCGGCTGCTACGCCACCTCGATCATCCTGGCGCTGAAGCCCCTGGTGGCGGCGGGCTGGGTTGACCTGGATCGCGGCATCATCTGCGATTCGAAATCCGGCGTATCGGGCGCGGGCAAGGCGCCCACCGCCACAACACACTTTATGTATGCCGCGGACAACCTCTCCGCCTATGCCGTGTTTAGCCACCGCCACATGGGCGAGATGCTGGAGCAGCTGAACCTCAAGGAGTCGCAGATCATTTTCACCCCGCATCTGTTACCAATTCCGCGGGGGATTCTTTCCACCACTTATGTGACGTTTCGGGAAAAGAAAGAAGCAGCCGAGGTGGACGCCTGCTTTCGTGAATTTTACGCATCGAGCCCGATGGTGCGCATCTTCAACAACCTGCCGCAGATCCAATACTCGGTGCGTACCAACTACTGCGACATTGGCTTCAAGCTGGCGAAAGACGGTCATCGATGCATCGTGGTCTCGTGTTTGGACAACCTGCTGAAGGGCGCCGCCGCACAGGCGATAGAGAATATGAACTTGATGTTCGGGTGGGACGAAGCGGAGGGGCTGGCATGAAATTCGTAGTCAAACTAGGTGGTGCGGCGCTCGAAGATCCGGCCCTGCTTCACGGCTGTGCGCGGGCGATCGCTGTGCTGGCGCAGGATGGCAACCAGGTGGCCGTGGTGCACGGTGGCGGCGCGGCGTTGACCCGCACCCTGAAGCAGATGGGCAAGAAGAGTGAATTCATTGCCGGTCTGCGCGTCACCGATGCGGAAACCCGCGATGCCGCGCTCATGGTTCTGAGTGGCCGGGTAAACAAGGAGTTGGTAGCCGCCCTGGGCGGCCACGGCCAGGCGGCGCGTTGGGCTTTCCGGCGGAGATGGGTTGATGTTCCGCGCGCGCAAAAAGCGCACCACGCCGGACCTGGGTTTTGTCGGCGAGATCGTGGCCTCGGACACGCGTTGGCTGGATGCCATTTGGAAGATGGGCGCGGTGCCGGTCATCTCCAGCCTGGCCCTGGGATTTGACGGCGAGTACTACAACATCAACGCCGACGAGATGGCCGCTGCTTGCGCAGTGGCTTGCAAAGCCGACGCGTTGGTGTTTCTCACCGATGTGCCGGGCGTCCGCGGATCGAATGGCGAAGTCATGCGCTGGTTGAGCGTGGATCAGATCGCCGGGTTGACCCAGAATGCGGTGATCAGCGGAGGCATGCTTCCGAAACTGGGCGCTTGCCGGGAAGCCCTGCTGGCGGGTGTAAAGCGAGTGCGCATCCTGCCTGCAGATGCAGCAGCAGTACTGCCCGACTTGTGTTCGACCCGGGTACTTCAAGGAACTGAGGTGATGGTGGCATGAAGCTCGAAGCAATCCAGGCAGCAGAAGCAAAGTTGCTGCTCCCTACCTATGAGCGCAATCCGATTCTGTTTGTCGAAGGGCAAGGAATGTACCTGATCGACGAGAACGGGGAGCGGTATCTCGATCTGCTCAGCGGAATCGGGGTCAACGCGTTGGGGTATGCGCATCCAGCGGTCACCAAGACCATCGAGCAACAGAGCCGCAAGCTGGTGCACATCTCGAATCTCTACTTCCACCAGGGCCAGGCGGAACTCGCGCTGCGCCTGACGGAGAGGACCGGCCTCGATCGCGTGTTCTTCTGCAATAGCGGCACGGAAGCGTGGGAAGCAGCCATGAAGCTGGCGCGGGCGTACTCCGGTCTCAAGCGGAGCGAAGGCCACGCGATCGGGACTAAGTTCCTGGCGCTCGAAAACAGCTTCCACGGACGCACCATGGGTGCGGTCTCGACTACACATAAGGACAAGTACCGCGAGCCGTTCCAGCCGCTGGTGCCGGGAGTGGAGTTTGTCCGCTTCAACGACGTGGATCATCTGCGCGCCAGTTTCTCCAAAGAGATTTGCGCGGTTTTGATCGAACCGATTCAGGGCGAAGGGGGCATCCGGCCGGTGTCGCAGGAATTCTTCGCGGCCGCACGCGAGCTTACGCAATCCACCGGAGCCCTGCTCATCGCCGATGAGATTCAATCGGGCCTGGGCCGTACCGGCAAGTGGTGCGCTTACCAGCAATTTGGCATTCAGCCGGATGTAACCACGATGGCCAAGCCGCTGGCCGGCGGCTTGCCGCTGGGAGCCATGCTCTGCACCGAGGAAGCGTCGCGCGCCATTCATCCCGGTCTGCATGGAACGACCTTCGGCGGCGGACCACTGGCTTGTGCGGTTGCCATTGCTGTTATCGACGCGATCGAGCAGGAAAATCTGCTCGCCAACATCCAGCAGACCGGCGCCTACTTCAAGAGCCAACTGCACGATTTGGCTGCCAAGCACGAGAGCGTTGTCGATGTGCGCGGCATGGGCCTGATGCTGGCGATGGAAATGAATTCCGCCGACCTGGCCAAACAGATTGTCGCCAGGATGCTTGCGCGGCGCATCCTTATCAATCGCACCAGCGAGACGGTGCTGCGTTTTCTGCCGCCTTACATCATGGGCCGCGAGCACGTAGATATTGCTGTCTCTGCATTGAACGAAATTCTCAGCGAAGAAAGCGCATCCAAAAACAAGGGGGCAACAGAATGGCTAGCAAAGCATTAGTGGTGGAGGAGAAAGCATTACTACTGGATGGGAGTACGCTCGCCGGCCGCGACCTTTGCTCCATCGCCGATCTTTCCCAGACGGAGATTGCCGCCATCATGGAACTCGCGCATGCCATCAAGGCATCGCCGGCGGATTACCGCTACTCGCTGGATGCTCGCCAGATGGTGATGTTCTTCGAGAAAGCATCTTTGCGCACCCGGCTCACCTTTGAGGCGGGCATGAATACGCTGGGCGGTTCGGCCATGTTTGTCGACCAGACGCAATCGCCGTTGGGCGAGCGCGAATCGCTGGCCGATATGGCGCGCAACGTGGAGCGCTGGGTAAGTCTGATTGTTTTGCGGACTTATGCCCATGAGACCATCACCGAGATGGCGGAGGTCGCCCGCTGCCCGGTGATCAATGCGCTCAGCGATCTGGAGCATCCCTGCCAGGCGTTGGCCGACTTCATGACTATCGAAGAGCGCTTCGGTACGGCCCGCGGCCTGAAATTTACTTATGTGGGAGACGGTAACAATGTCTGTCACTCATTGATGCTTACCGCTGCCCTGCTGGGCGCGCATTGCACCGTTGCGTCGCCCAAGGCCTACTACCCCAAACAGGAAATCGTCGCCAAGGCTCAGGCAATTGCAGCCGAGTCTGGGGCGACACTCACCCTCACCCCCGATGTAGTGGCCGCCGTGCGCGGAGCGGATGCCGTCTACACCGACGTTTGCACCAGCATGGGATTCGAGCACGAGGTGACCAAGCGGGCGCCTATTTTCAAGCCCTACCAGGTCAACGAGGCATTGATGGCCCATGCCGCGCCGCATGCCGTGTTCATGCATTGCCTGCCCGCTCATCGCAACGCCGAAGTCACGGATGCGGTGCTGGACGGCCCGCAATCCGTAGTCTTTGACCAGGCGGAGAATCGTCTGCACGCGCAGAAGGCGCTCATGGTTCTGCTGCTGGGCGGTGGCTTGAACGGCGCCCGGACAAATTAACCAGCAGTTCGGGCAGAGCCGCGGCCACGAACATGGGTGCCCTCGATGAATCTCGCTCGTCTTTGGACGGGCACGCTGGAGAGTGACGGAAATGTTGAAGCCCCAGGCTGTGGATCTGAGTGTCAGAGGTCCTCGCGAGGAGAAAGCAGGTGGAAACCCACATCTCAGCCGAATAAAGCGCGATATGGGCACGATGTTCATGGCCGGGCTGAAGGCCTTGCCCTTCGAGGAACGTCTCTCGAAGGCTGCTTAGCCCTTACCCAGCAGATATTTATTAGCAGTCATTAGTAAGGAGTTTTCCATGTCGAAGAAGGTTGTTCTTGCTTATTCAGGTGGTCTCGACACCTCGATCATTATTCCCTGGCTCAACGAGAATTACGGGATGGATGTAATCGCCATGATTGCCGATGTAGGCCAGGGCGAGGATCTGGACGCGGTGGTGGCAAAAGCCTATGCCACCGGCGCCAAGAAGGCCGTGGTGCTCGACCTGCGGGACGAGTTCGTGCGCGACTACGTCTATCCGACCGTACGTGCCGGAGCCATCTACGAGCACAAGTACCTCCTCGGTACCTCGATCGCGCGTCCCGTGATTGCCAAACACCAGGTAGAAGTGGCGCTCGCGGAAGGCGCTGAAGCGGTAGCCCATGGATGCACCGGCAAAGGCAACGATCAGGTCCGCTTCGAGCATGCGTATCAGGCGCTCGCTCCCGACCTGAAAGTCATCGCCCCCTGGCGTGAGTGGACGCTGAAATCCCGCGAAGACTGCCTGGACTACGCCGAAGCCCACGGCATCTCAGTGGCAGCAAGCCGGGAAAAGATCCACTCTCGCGATCGCAACCTGTGGCACATCAGCCATGAGGGTGGCGAACTGGAGAACGCCGGCAACGCGCCCTTGCCCACCACCTGGGTCTGGACTCGCTCCCCGCAGGAAGCGCCGGACCGCGAGGAAGTGGTGGAGATCGGCTTCGTCGAAGGCAAGCCCGTCTCGGTAGACGGAATGCCGCTGGATCCAGTACAGATCGTCGAGTTGTTGAACGAGATCGGCGCCCGCAACGCGATCGGCCGCATCGACTTGGTAGAAAATCGCTTCGTTGGCATCAAGAGCCGCGGCCTCTACGAGACCCCGGGCGGGACTTTGATCACCACCGCGCATCGCGAGCTCGAGGCGCTGACACTGGACCGCGAAGTGATGCACTACAAACAACAAGTCGGTCTCAAATACGCTGAGCTGGTTTACTTCGGCCTGTGGTTTACCCCGCTGCGCGAAGCCCTCGACGCGTTTGTCGACAACACCCAGAAGCTGGTCACTGGCTCCGTCAGCCTTTCTCTGTATAAGGGCAACATCAGCGTCGCCAAGCGGCATTCTCCCTACTCGCTCTACTCGGACGATCTGTCTTCGTTCACCATGGGCGACAGCTACGACCAGAAAGACGCCAAAGGATTCATCCAGATTCTGGGGCTGCCGGCCCGCACCCGGGCACGTTTGTTGCAGAAGAAAGAGGCGCACCAGTGAAGATGTGGTCGGGCCGCTTTCGCGAGCCACTGGACCACACCTTCGAACAATGGCAACGATCCCTGGCATTTGACTGGCAGCTGCTTCCTCAGGAGGTGGCTGCCAGCAAGGCCCACGCGCGCACCATTGCCGCGGCGGGCATCCTTACACCGGATGAGCTGGCGCAAATTGTGAACGCGCTCGACGCCATCGGCGACGAATATGCCCAGCGTCCGCCGAGCGATATCTACGGCTGCACGCAAGCGGAAGATATCCACCACTTCGTTGAGCTTGAGCTGGTGAAACGAGTCAATGACCTCGGTTTCAAGCTGCACACCGGCCGCAGCCGCAACGAGCAGATTGCCACGGACCTGCGGCTCTTTGTGCGCGAAAATTGCGCCTCGATCGCCGGCCGCGTGGCTGACTGGGTGCGCGCGCTGACGGCCCAGGCTCACGCGGCGGGCGATGCGGTGATGCCGGCTTATACCCATCTGCAGCGCGCCGAACCAGTGATGGTTGCACATTGGCTGCAGGCCTATGGCGAGATGCTGCTGCGCGACATGACCCGGCTGGGGGATTTGAGCCGGCGCTTGAATTATTGTCCACTAGGCTCGGGAGCAGTCGCCGGCGCAACCCTGAAGCTGGATCGAACGATTGCCGCGAAGGAACTTGGCTTCTCCGGGCCGACAGCAAACAGCATGGATGCGACCAGCGACCGCGACTTCGCACTTGAATTTCTGCAGGCGCTCACGCTGCTTGCGTTGCACGCCAGCCGGTTTGCCGAAGAGATCACCCTCTACGCCACGGCGGAGTTTGGATTTGTCGAGTTGCCCGAAGCGTTTTCAACCGGGTCGAGCGCCATGCCGCAGAAGAAGAACCCCGATCTGACCGAGTTAGTGCGGGCCAAAGTGGCGCGCATCAACGGCGCGGCGCAAACGGTGACGATGTTGCTCAAGGGCCTGCCACTCGCTTATAACAAGGACTTGCAGGAAAGCCAGGAGCCGCTCTTTTCAGCCGCCGATGCAGCCGAGCGGATGATTGCCTTGCTGGCCAGGTTTACCGCAGCGCTTCGTTTCAACACAGCGCGTATGCGCACCGCCTGCGAAACCGGCTATCTCAATGCCATGGCGGCCGCCACTTACCTCGTGCACAAGGGAGTTCCCTTCCGCAAGGCGCACGAGAAAATTGGCCTGGCGGTGCGCTATGGTTTGGAAAAGGGTTGCGAACTGGATGGCCTCACACTGGAGGAGCTGCGGCAGTTTGGGCCGGAGTTCGAAGCCGATTTTTTTTCAAGCATCACCCTCGATGCGACCCTGAATTGCCACGACGTGATTGGTGGCACTGCGGTAGGCCGGGTGCGTGAGGCGTTAGCAGCACAGGAAGCAAGACTTTCCGCTGCCATGGGACAGATGGATGGAAATACGTAAGGCCCGATTACAAGACGCGTCGAATATCTACGAGCTGGTAAACAGCCTCTCTTCCGATGGCACGCTGCTGCGCCGCGCCTTTGCCGAAATTTGCGAGAACGTGCGCGACTTCACCATCGCTGAATCAGCCCAGGGAATCTTTCAGGGCTGCGGCGCCCTGCACCTCTACGGTCCGCACCTGGCCGAAGTGCGCTCGATCGTGGTGCGTCCCGAGGCCAAGAGCAAAGGCACGGGCGGCATGCTGCTGCAGTCGCTGCTCGATGAAGCCGAAGACCATGGCGTGGGCTGCGTGTGTCTGTTTACCCGCATCCCCGATTTCTTCTTCAGGCATGGCTTCCGCGTGGTCGAGGATCGAACCGCCTTGCCCGACAAGATATACAAAGACTGCCAGAACTGCCCCCGCCTCTACCGCTGCGACGAAGTTGCGATGGCCCGCGGGCAGATTCCCAGGGTCTCGATTCTGGGGACCAGGATTGAAGCCGAGCAACTGGTCCGCCTGACGGGCTAGTCTGCTAGAGCCGCATCCTCTGCCGCATAGTCGAACTGCCCAGGCATAGCGGCGGGCGGATTTTCCATCTCCCAGCCTATTGTTCGGCGGATCGCCTCTTCCTATTTCGACCGGTTCCTCGTAACCCAGCTCGTGGCGAATACGTGCCGAGCTTGCCGACCAATGCTGCGCCGCGTTGCCGGGCCTCAACAAGTGGGGCGGTGTGCGCTCCACCGGCAGCGTGACAAATTCCCCTCCCCACTGCATCTCATGAGCAATTTTCCGCGCCCACTCCAGCTCGCTGAATGGTGGCTCTTCACAGATGTTATAGATACGTCCGGTGGCACGATTATCAGTGGCAGCCAGCGCAATCGCCACAGCAACGTTCTCGACGTAGCCCCGCGCCGAGCGCCAGCCGGCGAGCGTCTCGGGGAAAATGATTTGACGCCGTCCATCGACGATGCGCTTGACCACTGGCCAAAAGCGGTGCAGCGGATCGCCAGGTCCATAGACCATGGGCAGCCGGAGGACTGTGCCGGGAAGTTCGGGGTCGTTCATGACGGCCCGCTCCGCTGGAATTTTGTCGTAGTCGTCCGTCACCCAGGCAAAGATCGTGCGCAGTCCCTTCAATTGCTCGAGGGGGTAGGGATGGAGGCCCCGCCTCAACTCCGACTCTTCTGTCAGAGGAACTTCCTGCAGCGGTCCAGGTTCCGTGCCCTGGGCCACGCTGATCGCGCGATACACGTCCATGCTGCTCAGCATGATCACGCGCTGGACTGCGCCACGGAAGACGGTCATCAGCTCCGCCGCCTGCGGGCCTGAGCTGATCACCAAGTCGATCACCACCTCGGGAGCAAATCGCTTCAGTTCCGCGGCGCTGGCGCTGAGTCGATCGCGGTCGCCCAGCGTTTGCTGGACACCAGCGGGCGCGGCTGCCGTTCCACGATGAAACATTGCCAGTGAATGCCCTTGCTGCTGGAGCGCCGTCACCACAAAGCGCCCGATGAAGCCGTTTCCGCCGATGAGAAGGATACGCATAGAACCATTCAACCACGACACGATATCGTGTACCACTCATTACTCACCGAGTAAGTGGGATCAAAATGTATCGCCTGGTGTCTAAGTAAATATAAGTTAGTACCTTCTCTAACTTAGAGAGGCGGAGCAATGTTTGAGCACTCCCTGATGGAGTCTGGTAAGACGCACCCAGCCCGCAGTAAGTACTGGCCGTTTATCTCGTTGCTAGTGAATGGGACAGGGATGATTGTTTTGATTGTCTGGCCTCTCCTGCATCCCGAGGCACTACCGACGCAGATGATAGCTACACTCATGGTCGCCCCATCGCCTCCTCCATTGCCTCCACGCACAGCACCGGCGCCGAAGGTCCAGACCAAGTCTGAAATACTGAACGCCGGCCTGCAGGCGCCAAGCAGAATCCCGAAACATATCAGCACCGTCATGGAGTCAGCCACGCCGCCCTCGCTGCAGGCTACTGGCATAGCAAGATCCAGGCAGCGGTACAGCCCTCGGTATAGGCAACGTTCTCGATAGTATCGGGACCGGACCCCCCATCGTAGTGAAGCAGGCGCCCACAAAGCCTTTGCCCATTTCCAGAGGAGTGATGGCAGGAAACCTGCTCTTCAGGACTCTCCCTCAATACCCAGCGATTCCCAGGGCCGCGCACATTCAGGGAGTCGTCGTTTTGCAAGCGACGATTTCCAAAACCGGTTTGATCGAGAACCTGCGCGTCGTCAGCGGCCCGCCTATGTTGCGGCAAGCCGCCATCGATGCGGTTCAAACCTGGCGCTACAAGCCTTACCTTCTCAACGGGGACCCCGTCGAAGTAGAAACTACGATCAATGTTGTCTTCAACCTCGGCGAATGAGCTTGCAGCTCTTCCCTACCCTGGAGGACGGATCAGAGTCAGCCTCTCGTTCTCTCGCACCATTGCCTTGGCTCGGCCCTTTAACAGATCCTGCAGGGTGATGACACCACTGACTTGCTTCGTACTACGATCGACCACCGGCAGGTCGGCGAGACCTTCCGTTGCCATTAATTCTGCTGCACTGCGACAGGTGGCATCGGAATAGACAAATGTCCGGGGTAGCTCAGTGGAGGACAAGTCGCTCGAGGATGGTGACACCAAATCACCGACGATTACAATCTCCAGCGGATCGATGCCGTACTCGCGCGTGAGATGGTAGCCGCGCCGGCTTAGTTTCTCGGTCAAAATGGAACGCGGCATCAACAGCGCTGTTACCAGGTAGGAGGCAACGCAACCCATCGTAAGCGGTAACAGGGCCGGCAGGCAATGCGTGACCTCGAGGCCAAAGAGAGCGGTGGTCAAGGGAACTCCGAGGGAGCCGGATAGCATCGAACCCATTCCAATGAGAGACCAAATTGCTTGCATCTCAATAGAAGTATGACCTAAGCGCGCGGCCAACGCGCCCACCGCTCCTCCAATCATGAGCAGCGGCGCAAGAACTCCGCCCGAAGTTCCCGAACCGAGCGAGAACGCCCACATGAGCGATTTGACCAGGATGATGCCGAGGATCAGTGCCAGCGGCGCGTTTCCTCGAAGAAGTTGGGCGATGTTGTCGTAGCCGACACCCAATCCCCGCGGAAAGATGAGACCAAAGACACCAATCCCCAGCCCTCCGATGAGCGGGCCACCACATCCAGTGCAGAGGCAGTCGCTCGAACATGTCTTCGAATGCATACATCATCCGGCTCATGGCTGCAGCGACAAGACCAAGTACGGCGCCGAGGAGTAAGGAACCAATGGCGGTCGGGAGCGGGTCTATCCCGGTAATTGCCGGCATCGGAAACAGCGGGCCTGGGCCAAGGAGATAGCCGCGGAGAACCGCGGCTGTCGCACTGGCAATCGCAACCGGCGCCAGGCTTCGCGGTCTCAATTCGAACAGCAAAAGTTCAACCGCGAGAAGAATTGCCGCCAATGGTGTCGCGAAGGTAGCAGACATACCTGCTGCCGCTCCGGCCACCAACAGCGTGGTGCGTTCTGCGTCTGTGAGCTTAATCCATTGCGCGATGAGCGACCCGAAGGCCCCACCGGTCATGATGATCGGGCCTTCCGCGCCGAAGGGACCGCCGGAACCAATGGCAATCGCCGCCGAGATCGGCTTCAAGATCGCGATCTTGGGCTCTACTCGTGCACGATGCAACAAAATGGCTTCGATTGCCTCCGGGATGCCGTGGCCCCTGATCTTGTCCGAACCGTAGCGGGCCATCAATCCAACGATCAGGCCTCCAACCACGGGGACAAGAACCATCCAGTGACCCAACGGACTGCCCGCTGGAGTGACGGAAACCGCGCTGAACCGGTGGTAGTAGAAAGCATTTGTCGATATGGCGATCAGTCTGAGAAGCACCACAGCGAGCAGGCTTGCGCCAACGCCGATGATCAAAGCGATGGCGCACAGCAGCCAGACCCTTCGGTCTACGGTAAAGTCTCGAAGAGCAGAGGATTCAGCTTTCATGGGCCGCCTGGCGTACTCGCTTTCCTGGTTTGCTGGAAAGAGTTTTCAACTCAGTGAGTGTTTGGATGAGCTGCGGAGCAAGTTCATCCAGCTCGCGTTCATGTTCGATGGAGAGAGAGTCCAGAAGCCGTTTGCCTTTGGACGTCAGTTCAAGCAGCACGCGCCTGCGATCTTTATCCCCTTGCTTACGCCGGATGAGGCCCGCTTCTGCGCTGCGGTTACTCAACTCCACGGCAGTGTTGTGGCGCAGGCCAAGCCGCTCAGCCGCAAAACCCACTGTGGTGGCGGTACCCTCAGGTGCTCCCGCGATCTGAAGCAGTAGTTGATGTTGTTGCGGTTGTAAACCGAGTTTCTGAGCTGCGTTTTCGCTGAACTGGAGGAACATGCGCAGGCGATAGCGAAATTCGGCCAACGTTCTGAGCTGGGCCATCGGCACCCCGTTTGGTTTGTCGGTCTTCATGGATTAATTATATCGTATTGCGATATAAAAATCAGGAGTGCCGGTTAGCCTGCAAAGCAGACAGAAATGGCGCGGACGAAAGTTGAGTGGGTCGCCCAGGTCTCGCTTTTGAGACCTGGGTGTTCCGGCTAGGACCCATTTGCGGGAGAAACCCAGGTCTCAAAAGCGAGACCTGGGCCACCCACTTAATTTTCGGAAGGTTGCAGCTTTATTTTCGTCACCACTACTGGTCGCGCAGCAGGATTACTGGATCAATCGACAAGGCCCGACGGGCCGGCGCGTAAGCAGCCAACAATCCCAGCAAAAGCATAGTTAGAATCACCCCGACGAGCACCGCGGGATCGCGGGGAGTCGCCTGATACACAATGTAGGAAAGCACCCGGGTTGCCGCCATGCCCAGCAACAAACCTGCAACTGCGCCTGTCGTCAGGAGCCGGAACGTTCTTCCCAACGCTGCCTGCAACACTTCTTTGCGTTGCGCTCCCAGGGCCACACGGATGCCGAGTTCCCGCAGCCGCTTGCTCACCGAATAAGAGGCCATGCCAAAAATGCCGGTAACGGCGAGCATCGCCCCAAGCACGCCCAGCACACCCAACGAGATGGTTGCCATGCGCGCAGCAAATAGAGCCGAATCCAACGCTTTTTCCCAGGTCGTAATCGTCGCCGGTAATCCAGCGTCGAGCCCGCGTATCGTGTCGTGCATACTCCCCGCAAGACTGACCGGATCACCATCGGATCGAACAACCAACGAGGTAGCAGTGGAGGGCATCTGGAGCAGTGGCACAAAGAACACCGGTCTGGGGTCTTCTGTCAGCGTCTTGTACTTCCCGTCCTCCACGACACCGGCCACCTCGATCCGCTGTCCGTCATGGATCTTGAAATACCCGCCTACCGCCCGGGGGACGGAGCCAAACACCTCGCGCGCAAACTCCCGATTGACTACCGCCACTTTTGGCGCCTTACTATCGTCATGCAGGTTAATGTTCCTGCCCGCCAGAAGCGTAACGCCGGAAGCCTGAAAGTATCCGGGCGAAATGCTGTAAGTTGTCGTTTCGGCTATCTTGTTCGATTCCCGCAGGTCGGTCGTGTGGCTGGCATAGACTGCCGTGTCGTTCCAACCCAGGCCCAGGGGCAGGTAGTCGATGAATCCTGCGGAAGCCACCCCGGGAATTTTCGCGACTGCATCGAGCATGCGTTGCTGCATCACCGGCACCTGGTCGCCGTGATATCCAGCCATGTTGAGATCGGTGCTCGTCACCAGCGCATCTTGTGGTTGGAAGCCGAGGTTGCTGTGTAACGAACGCACCAAGCCGCGCACCGCGACCAGCGAAGAAGTGACCAGCACGGCGCATAACGCAATCTGCACCACCAGCAACACGTCGCGTGTGCCAAACCACCGGCCACTCGTCGCAGTGGTTGAACCGGTCTTCACCACTTGCCACGGATTGGCCCTGAGTACCTGCCGCACCGGAACCAGCCCGAAGAGAAAGCCACTCGCCAGCGCGAGCAGCAAGGCTACCAGGTAGGTAAGCAGGTCCGGGCGCACTGGCAAGTTGATTGGGATACTGGGTAGCGGCTGCCAGGCATTCAAGCCCCTCAACAGAACCACGCTACCGGCAATGCCCACGACCCCGCCCATCAATGCAACCAGAATCGCCTCGACCAGGAGCTGTCGCACAACATTCCGGCGGGTTGATCCAAGCGCCAGGCGCAAAGCAATCTCGCGCGAGCGATCCGCTGCCCGGGCTGCAAACAGGCTGCCCAGGTTCGCGCAGGCCGCTAACAAAATCAGCCCCGCTAATAGCATCAGCCCGGTGACAAAGGCGCGCACGGGTTGCCCCAGCATGTTGCCGAGAAGTCCAGAACGGGCAAGAGAGAAAGTTACGCCGTCGTCATCTTTGGGATAGGTACTGCCAAGGAATGTTGCAATTGAGTGCAGATCGGCCTCGGCTCGGGCAGCGGTCACATTGGGCTTCAGCCGGCCTACCAGCCAAATGTTCCGCCCGGTGCGCTCCTTGAGGTAATCAGAACCCTCAATCTGTTCCTGATCCACCAGCGGCACCCACAGGGCCGATGAAAAAAACACCTCTGTACCCCGGAATCCAGGCAACGCAACGCCAAGAACGGTATAGGGATGCTTGTTCACCTGGACCACGCGTCCGATCACGCCCGGGTCGCCCAGGAAATGACTACGCCAAAAGGAATAGCTGAGTACGACATAGGGACTGCTGTTGGGGCCATGTTCGTCGGCGCTATGGAAAAACCGTCCGAGATAGGGCTGAGTGCCCAGGGTATCGAAATAGTTTCCGGTCGCTTCATAAATCCATATCTGAACCGGGTCGCCGCCGGTTGCCAATCCCGCCTGTCCGAAGTTAAATGCCAGTACACTGTCGAAGGTCCGGTTTCGGTCGCGCACATCCAGGTAATCGGGATAAGAATTCAGGGACTGCCCCGCTTCTTCTATCGAGAAAAACCGCTGTGCATTGGGCACATTGATGGTGTGCAATACCAGGGCATTCAAGACGCTGAAGACCACTGCGTTGGCGCCGATCCCCAGCGCCAATGTGAGGATAGCAGTGATGGCGAAGCTGGGTGATTTGAGCAATCGTCTCCAGGCGAATTTCAGGTCAGCCGGCATAGGGTCACACCCTCCCCTGGTTTCAAATGAATAGTTCAAACACAATCATAGTCAGCCTAGTAGCAAGCATTTCGCGCGCCGCAATCAGGAGAAGGCGCTGGTTGAAAACGCACGAGTTAGCGAGCAGACTTCGCTGTGTCCTGTCCAGAACTGAAGTTGGTCTGTCCGAAAGCGAACAAACATTCCAGGAAGCAGGTAAAAAATCTTCACTTGACATATTCTTATATAGGAATATATTTCTGTTCATGCCCAGGGCCGCAACCACTTCCGATGTGTTCAATGCGATTGCTGAGCCGCGGCGGCGCGAACTTATCGACCTGCTGGTGAAGGGCAAAGAACATGCTGTGGGAGATTTGGTTCTACGCCTGCACATGCCACAACCGGCGGTTTCAAGGCATCTGGGCGTGCTTCGGAAAGTGGGTGTGGTGACGGTAAGCAAACGTGGACCACTACGTTTGTATCGGCTCAACGCAAAGGAACTGAAACCTGTGCATGACTGGGTGAAGACGTATGAGCACTTCTGGACGCATCAGCTGGACCGGATTAGGGAACGGGCTGAGCGAAAAATGGCAAGTCAACTAGCGAACCAACTAAGCAAACGCGTGGAGGAGAAATGATGCCGGTAAGTACAGAACAGGAAATACGGACGTTAGAAATCGTGAAAGAAGAAACGATCGCAGCCTCGATCGAGATTGTTTTTGAGACGATTCTGGAGCAGTTGGGACCTAACAGCGAGACTCCCGATGGAACATCGATGTCGATGAAAATCGAGCCGTGGCCGGGCGGGAGGTGGTATCGGGATTTGGGAAACAACGCCGGCCATTTCTGGGGGCACGTACAGGCAATCAAACCTCCAGCATTGCTGGAAATCTGCGGACCGCTTTTCATGTCGTTCCCCGTCATCTCAAATGTGCAGTACCGGTTAACGGAGGAGAACGGTGTAACACGCTTAAAGCTTGTGCACCGCGCAATGGGAGTCATTCCACCCGAACTTACTGATGGCCCTAAAGGCATGCACACCGGCTGGACTCATATCTTGTCGAAGATTCGGGAAGGTGCAGAGCGGCGCTCGGCGGGGGCAAAGAAGTAGGGCTGCGCACACAACAGGAGACTGGTCATGATAGGGGAGAGATACAGCCAACTCAACGTCGAGCCGATTCCCACGCCATCTGACTGGCAGCAGTTGGCACAGGAGAATCGGACACTGCGGGCGATGATCACTGAGCTGCTGATCAAGAACCAGAATCTCCGTTGGGAACTGCTGGCGCACGGATGCGAGGGCTTGCGCGAAGAGACCACGTAAGAAACCCAGGTCTCAAAAGCGAGACCTGGGTTTCTTACTCAACCATTCGCCCGCGAGTGTTCGTTTGCGGACACGTGATTCCAAATTCGAACGCGCCCTACCTTTGTTTTCCCGCCTTTCCCGGCGTGCCGCGGGACTGAGAGCGTATTTTGGGGATCTGACACGAGTGAACTCTGGCCACGAAAATGCTATCAATGATGGCTGCGGACCATGATGAGGAGCTCGATGCGTTCACTTTTGCTCGATTTGAAGTTTGTTTTGCGGCAACTCCGTAAGTCTCCCGGCTTCACGGCCACGGCGGTTCTTATGCTGGCCCTGGGCGTGGGTGCGACCACGGCAATCTTCTCCATCGTCGAGGGCGTTCTCCTGCGGCCACTCCCCTTCCCCGAACCTGACCGCCTGATGGTTCTGGCAGACCGCATAACAGGTGCGGATGTGGGAGGCAACGGGGAGGCTGGCGTCACCGTGCCCGATATACGCACCTATACCCGCGATACGCATGGCTTTGCTGCTCTGGGTGGATACCAGTTCTCAAGCTACGAGCTATCCAGCACCGGCGAACCCGCATTCATCAATGCCTCGCGCCTGACTGCCGGAGTTTTTTCCGCCCTCGCGGTCCAACCACACCTGGGCCGCGTGTTCACTCCCGACGAAGACGAACATAGCCAGCCGGTCGCGGTTCTGAGTTATGCGACGTGGCAAGAACGCTTCCACGGAGACCCGCAGATACTCGGCACCAAGATTCTGCTCGACCGCAAGCCGTATGTTGTGATCGGAGTGATGCCGCGGAACTTCGAATTTCCGCTGGTGACCGGCCAACTGAACCGCTCGGAGTTGTGGGTCCCCATGAGCTTTACCCCGGGAGAGCTGGCTGCCCAGTCTGCTGCCAACTGGAGCTGGCAGATGGTCGGCCGGCTGAAGCCTGGCATCTCGCCGTCGCAAGCGCAGGAAGATGCGCAACGAGTGGCGCAACAGATCATGCGCAACTATCCCGCCTTCATGGCAAGCCTGCATATCACCTCTGTAGTACGGCCGCTGCAAGAAGAAACGGTAGAGCAGGCTCGCCCCTTGTTGCGGACTCTGTTCCTCGCCGTAGCCGTAGTGTTGTTGATCGCCTGCGTCAACCTGGCATCGCTCATGCTGGTGCGCGCGATCCGCCGGCAGAGGGAGTTTGCCCTGCGCCTGGCATTAGGCGCACGCGCCATGGCCCTGCTGCGTCAGGCAATTCTCGAGAGCCTGGTTCTGAGCCTCAGCGGCGGAATGCTCGGACTAGCGCTTGCCGCGCTGGCGTTGCGCGTGGGCAAAAATCTACTGCCAGAAAGCCTTCCCCGCCTCAACGAAATCGCGCTGAACTGGAAAGTCGTAGGGTTCGCGCTTTTGCTTGGAGTTGTCACGGGGTTGCTCTGCGGATCGGTTCCCGCGTTTGCCGCTCTGCGCACCAACGTGAACGGCAACCTTAAGGAGGGTGGCCGTGCGGGAACCACGGGCGGAGCCCACGCACGTTTGCGCTCGACGTTGGTAGTGGCAGAGATCGCGATCGCCCTGGTATTGCTCACCGCCTCGGGGTTACTGCTGCGCAGCTTTGAGAAAATGCGCTCGGTCGATCTCGGATACAGGCCCGAGCATGTAACCACCGCCACTTACTCGCTGCCGCGGAAGCAATACGCCACCCAGGTAAGCGTCAACAGCTTCAACAACGAGCTGGTGCGCCGGCTGCGGCAACTTCCAGGGGTTGAAGCCGTGGGGCTTACGAGCAATCTACCTGCCTCGGGTGGCAACAATAACCAGGCCATCGTGGTGGAGGGTTATGTCGACCCCAAACCCGGGAATTTGAACCTGGCAACAACCTCACAATTGATCGGCGACTACTTCCGCACCATGGGCACTCCTCTGCTGCAAGGACGCACCTTCACAGATGCGGACCTTGCCGATCGGCAACTGGTGGTGATCGTGAACCGAAAGCTTGCCGAGCATTTTTGGCCAAATCAGAATCCGATCGGCAAACGGATGCGCGTTGGCACCCCTGAGATGCAGACTCCATGGTTGACCATTGTGGGCGAAGTAACCGATGTAAAATTGAACTCCCCTGACGAGCCCACGAAAGAGCAGTTTTATGTTCCGGTAGATCAGGCGGAAGCAGGCCTCGGCTCTCTGGGTTCGCCTGAAAACCTAAACGGCAACGGCGGATTCATCGCCTTGCGCTCCGCATTGCCACCGGAGCAGATGAAGAATGCTCTACTCGCGACGGTGCGATCGATCGATCCGCAACTGCCACTGACGCAGGTGCAATCAATGGAGCAGGCAGTATCTCAAACCGAGGCACCGCGCCGATTCAACACTGTGCTGATCGGCAGCTTTGCATTTGCGGCAGTGTTGCTGGCGGTTCTCGGCATCTACAGCGTTATCGCGTTCTCCGTTGCCTCGCGCGCCCAGGAGATGGCCATCCGCATGGCCCTCGGATCGCAGCGCGCAGGAATCGTAAGTCTGATTCTGGAAGCAGGCGCAAAGTTGGCGGCGATCGGCTGCGTGATCGGCCTGGCGGGCGCCGCGGCAGCCTCTAGCCTGCTGCGCTCATTGCTTTTTGGAGTGAGCCCGTTTGATCCGGTGGTGCTCACTCTGGCCGCGATTGGGGTGTTGTTGTTGGCCGTAGCCGCCTCCGCTTTACCGGCCTTCAGCGCAGCTTCTGTGGATCCCACCCAGGCATTGCGGGGGGAATAGACAGGCCGATATGTCGAAAAACATTTCCAAGAAAGAGCATCCACACAGAGATCTCTCCACTGCGCTGCGCTCCGGTCGAGATGACAAAGGGGAGGGTGGCGTTCCATGGAGAGTAGTTGCTAAATGGAAGACACTTGTCATCACCTTGGGTGAGCCCAAACAGTTTCTGTTCAGCAGCTTGCTTCTCTGGGAGCGCCCCTCTTCCCTTTGTCATCTCGACCGGAGCGCAGCGCAGTGGAGGGATCTCTGTGTGGATGCTCTTTCTTGGTGATGTTTTCGACAGAGAGAAGCTGTAAAGCGAAGATGTGAACTACTTTGCGGTCGTCTTGTTCTCAAACAGGAACAGGCCACTCTTGCCGCCGACGGCGAAATCGAGATCGCCGTCGCCGTCGTAATCTGCAACCCCGATCTCAATGCCGCCTCCCGTGCGTCCGCCATAATCGATGACATGCCTCGCCCAATCGACAGTATGAGTGGAAGGATCGAGAAGCCGCTCGTACCAATACACTCCTAGCGGCTCACGTGCTCCGGGATCTTTTCCGTTATGGGCAAAGTAGCGCTTTCCAGTCAACAAGCCCCAATTCCCGGTCTTGCGGAAATCAACAATTACCATCGCATGCGGCTGCGACCAGCTGTCGTCAATCACATGCTTAACCCATTTCCGGTCGCTTGTCTGCTCAAGCCAGAAAATCCCGTACCCGTGGGCCATCGAAGACACGATATCCGGCCGGCCATCGCCATTCACGTCGCGCACGTATATAAAGCCAAGAGTCGTCGTCGAACTGCCAATCAGGATGAAAGGTCCAGTTCTTCTGTCGCGGGTCGGGCGGAGCCTCCAACCAACCTTTCGGGGTCAGGATGTCATTCCGGCCATCGCCGTTCACATCGCCCACGCCAATTCCGTGCCCGTAGCTGTGATCGCTGACAATGTGTTCCACCATTCCGCCTTTTTCGTCTCGCTCATACCAGGCAAGCGGGCGATCGTCTCCGAACTGGGGCAAAATCTCGTTGGCTTTGCCATCGTTATCAAGATCCACTAGAAAGGAAAATTCGATGGGCGATCCGGTTGCGATGGGATGCTCTTTCCACATTTCACCCGTTCGCCCGGGATTGCGCCACCATGCCAGCTTTTTCGAAAACCATCCAGAGGTCACCAGGTCAACATAGCCGTCGCCATCCACATCCAAGGGCAGCGTCGACAGATCATCCACGTAGTTGTTGATGTAGTCTATCTCGCGGAAGCGATGCTTGGTCCATCGCGGCGCCTCGTACCAATACTCCCCTGAGACCAGATCGAGCTTTCCATCGCGATTGATGTCAACAAAAACGGCAGTTTCCGAAGCTCCCAGATCGATGGTGTGTTTCTCGAAGTTGATCTCGTCCGGCCTGCTGGCAGAACGCCCGGAGGCGCAAAGGAAAAGCAGGGTGCAAAGCGCCGTCGTTTTGCAGATCGAGTTCCAGTTATCAACCATGTTTCCGTGGATCCTCTCCCAAGGGGAACCCCGCGTGACAGCATACCTCTTCATCCAGTGAAAAGCATTCCTATTCGTCGCAGTCAGAGAGTTGCCTAACCGAAGACGGCTCGCCAACTTCAAGCCAGCGCCGGTTCGTTTAACCCTCATCCTAGGGGTATGATGCCGGCCATGCTGCTTCCTGAGATTTTTGTGTTTAGGCGAGGCGCACTGCAGATCCCTCCACTGCGCTTCGCTCCGGTCGGGGATGACAAGGGGAAAGTGATTACTCACCTTCAAGTTTGCGAGTCGGATCGGGAGCTCTTCTGTGCCATCCGACTCACGGAATTCAAGGTGAGTAGTCACTCTCCCCTTGTCATCCCGAGCGAAGACCGAGGGATCTGCAGTGCGCCTCGCCCGGACTCAAAAATCCCGAGGAAAGCGCAAATTTCTCCTTCGTGAATCTTCGCGGCTGCCAGGATCGTCCAATAGGCAAAAGCAACTTCCGGGGAGTAGATGATAATGGCCGCTTTTTGTGCATGCTGTGGAGCAGAGATAACCTTGAAAGCCGAAGCCTGTGCTGTTTGTGGGACTCCACGACATGGGATGTTGCCGCCTGACCTGCGGCCGATGTTGGACCCCGGTGCCCCGCAACAGGACGCTGGTAAAGACGAAAAGCCGCGCAGACCGCGCCTATAATAGAAGGTCACGCGACTCCCAATATTTTGACGATCACCCGCTTGGGGCGCTGTCCGTCAAACTCCGCATAGAACACCCTTTGCCAGGTGCCAAGGTCGAGCCTGCCGTTGGTCACTGGCAGCGTTGTTTCATGGTGCAGCAACAGGGCCTTCAAATGGGCGTCGGCATTATCCTCGCCGGTCCTGTGGTGCTTGTAGTCCGGCCGCTCCGGCGCTAGTTCCTCGAGCCATTTGCCAATGTCGTCGATCAGCCCGTCCTCCAGATCGTTGACGTAAATGGCGGCGGTGATGTGCATGGGCGAGACAAAGCACAGCCCATCCTTCACCCCACTATTGCGCACAATCTGTTCCACCTGGTCGGTGATGTGGACCATTTGTTTGCGCTTCCTGGTTTCAAACACAAGATATTCGGTGTGGGTTTTCATTTCAGGACCTCTCGGTTGCCACGACGATCGGTTGGTAAAACGAGGTGACGGCCGGCTCCAACCACTGGATATTGGCAAACCCTGCCGAGTGCAACGCCCGGTTCAAATCCGCCCGCTGAAGAGCACGATACCTGGAGACGAAATGCTTTACCGTCCACCGACCCTGGTTCTGCAGAGTCAGATAGAGATGAAGTGAATATTGATCCTCATCCCATTGCCAGACCTGGTGGACAAACCGGCTGCTTCCATCTTGCCCGTAGAACGCGGGCGCCTGCATGGTTGGGCGCACGGAAATCAGCTGATCATAGTCCCTGATGGTCGCCAAAAGAATTCCCGAGTGTTTCAGTTTGCCAGCGATCTCTCTTACGGCCTGTTCCAGATCTGATTGTGACAGCAGATGCGGGAGGGCGTTGTCCGCGATTACGACCGCGTCGAAACCGGTTTCTGGAATCACACTGAGCTGGCGCATGTCCGCGACGTGGAAGGTTACATCGAGGCTTCGCATGGCGGCTTCCTGGGTCGCCCGCGCGACCGCAGGCCGGCTCAAATCAGAACCGACCACGATGTGACCTCGCTGCGCTAATCCGATGGTCTGCGTCCCGATGCCACAGGCACAGTCCAGAACATAGGCGGAATTTTTTCCGGTATGCCGCTCCAGAATCGGTCCAAGGACCGCACCCTGGTTGGCGATGCTGCGCTTCCAATCCTCGAACATCAGGTGGTACCACTGGGCCAGGTCATCATAGAAGCCTTCTGCCGATTCAGCCATTTTCAAGTTTCCTATTGCCCAGGAGGTACGACAATCACGGCCCGCCCTTCGATCTGCCCGCGGCGCAACGCATCCAGGGTTGAGCTTGCCTGTTCGAGAGTAGTGTGCACCATCGGGATCGGCGCCACGCCGCGGGTGCGCACTAGTTCCAGTAGCTCAGACAATTCGGCTAAGGTTCCTACGAAGTTGCCCTGAATGGTGATGGCGCGCATGGCGATGACAGGAAGGGCCCACGGGGCCGCTCCGCCAAAGAGCCCAACGCAAATCAATTTTCCGCCCTTGGCGAGTGCTTTGAATCCGAGCGAGGTTGTCGATTCTGAGCCGACAAAGTCGATCACCACCCGCGGGGCGCCGCCGACCTTCGCAGACACCTGTTGCAGGGCGTCCTCTGCCCCAGCATCCACCGTGTCCAGTGCGCCGGCACGCAGCGCCGCCTCTCGCTTGGCTGGCTGGATGTCCACCACCACCGCCCCCTTTCCTCCCATGGCTCGCAAAAGGTGAAGCGCCATCAAACCGAGACCGCCCGCCCCAATCAACACGATCGGTTCCTGATGGATCAACTCGCCGGCTTTTTTCAAAGCGCTGTAGGTAGTCAGTCCCGCGCAGGCATAAGGGGCTGCTGACAAAGGGTCGAGGCCCTTCAGCGGCAATAAGTACTTCTGGTCCGGCACCAAAACGTACTCGGCGTAACCGCCATCGCGAAAAATGCCGAGGGTCCTCGGCTGGGCGCATAGGTTTTCATGGCCGCTATCGCATGGGCGGCAACTGCCGCAGCCGATCCAGGGATAAACCAGGTAGTGCTCGTTCGAACCGCCCGCTACAGACCTGCCGACGATCTCGTGGCCGAGAGTAAGCGGCAGTTTCACGCCGCGATCCGCGGCACGCAGCTTCTCTCCATGACCCAGCTCGTAGTACCCATCCAACAGGTGCAAATCAGTGTGGCAAATACCTGCGGAAACCACGCGCAGCAGAACTTCAGAACCACTGGGCTGCGGTAGCGGCAGCTCAAGGGTTTGTAAGGGTGAGGCGAACGAAACCAGACTTGCGCTCTTCATCGGGGTTCCTCTTCTGCCGGATAGAACTTCGCAGCCTGCAATAATAGAAAACGAATGATTCACTTTAAGCAAACCGTTGCTCGCGCCGGGCACAAACGGTTTTGGATCAACCTCCTCTTCATGAGTGGGCTTTTGATGGCAGCTCACCACCACGCGATGGCAGAACCAACGCCCGCTGCGGTTTCAGCGTTCGACGACTACATCCACTCCGTCGAGTCGAGGCTGGCTAAGCAGCATCAGTCACCTAGCGGATTTCTTGCGCCTCCCTTGACGCCGCAAGACGAACAACGTCTGCGAAAGGGAGAGTTGATCATCGAGGCCATCACTCCGCTCACGGGTTTACCGTTGCCCGGAGCGCTGCTCCATGACTGGCGTGGCAATGCTTTTGCCGCCGGGGCCAAAGCGGCGGATTTTGAGCGGTTGATGCGGAACATCAATGCCTATCCTCAATACTTTTCTCCGCAGGTGCTTCAGGCAAAAGTGACTACCCAACAGGGTGATCATCTCCAGGCACTCATGAGAATCCGGCAGAAGCACGTCCTGACTGTGGTCCTGGACACGACCTATGACATCACCTTTGGCCGTCTCGATGCACAGCATGGATACAGTATTTCGCGAAGCACAAAGGATCTCGGAGATAGACTCGCCCGGCAGCGCAAACGAGCATGCACTCAGCCCCAGCGAAGAGCACGGCTTCCTCTGGCGTTTGAATAGCTACTGGACGTACGAGGAACGAGACGGCGGACTTTACCTGCAAATCGAATCGGTGTCGCTGACGCGCTCCGTTCCCACCGGCCTTAATTGGATTATCCAGCCTTTCATCGAGAAAATACCGCGCGAGTCGCTGGAGTTCACCTTGCGCTCGACCTGCGATGCGTTGCGGAAATAGAGTCAGGGCTCCAGCGCCTTGCCCTCCAGGAAGGCTGCAATATTCTGGTTGAGGAATTTACCATCCGCTGGGCTCGCGCCCGCTCCCGCAGGATGCCCCCAAAGCGAAGGGATCGGCAGCAGAGTGCAGTGAGGAATCATCGGGGCTTCGTAGCGCGCATCGGTGACGGGGAAATATAGGTCCGTCGCCGACGGCATGTAGAGGACCTGTGCCTGGATGGATCCCAGCGCCTTTTGCAGGTCTCCTGCGAAGGCGGGACTGGCTGCTACGTCATGCTTCTCCCAGGTGTGCATCTGCAGGATGAGATTGTTGGCGTCCGCGCCAGGAATGAAATTCGTCTTGTATTTGTCCACAACCTGGGCGAAGGTGGTGCCCGCCGGTTCCTCGGATCTCCATAGCTCCTCTCGCCACCACTCCTGCGAAAAGAGCCACGCCGTCCAGACCAGGGCGAATGCCTGGATGCCTTTGACCGGTTCCTCCTTGTAGTCGCCGCCCTTAAAGGCCTCGTCGGTTGTCAGAGCCGTGATTTCGCTCTCCAGGCGCACGATGCCGTGACCGTAGGTTTTTGCAGTACCCGAAGTCGCAACGATGCGGTCCATGTAGCCGGGATAGGAAACAGCCCACTGAAAGGCCTGCTGCGCGCCCATGGAAAAGCCGATGACCGCTTGCAAATGGCGCACCCCAAGCTCCTGGGTCAACAGCTGATGCACCGCCTCCACGTTGTCGCGAATGGTGGTAACGGGAAAGCGCGGACCGTGGAAGGGTTCCGGCGTGTTGCTTGGCGACGAGGAGCGTCCATTGCCAAACAACTCCGAGGTGATGAGGAACTGGCGCCCGGGATCGAGGGCTTTCCCAGGTCCAATCAGCCAGTCGTAACCGCGCATGTCGGCCATGTAGTGAGAAGGCAGAAGGATGGCGTTGTCTCCCGCCGCGTTCAGATGGCCATAGGTGCCGTAGACGATCTTCGCTTCGGGCAGCGTAACGCCGCTCTCGGTATGAAAGTTGTGAATAATGAACGTGTGCTCGACCGGCTCGGGTTTTGCGGGCGTCGTTTGGGCTGAGGCAGTCAGCGAGGAAAACGCGATGAGAATGCAGGCGAGGAATTTCATGTTGTGTGGATTGTATAGTTCGCAAAGAAAATGCAATCACGGGCGTGCAGTGCGTTATGGTGGGGGGATGAAAATTGTTCCTCTGTCCTCAGCTGTCCTTTCCTTCAGCGGGCTAGCGGTCTTGTTTCTGGTCTCTTCGCCGCTGGTTGCGCAAACGATGCCGCCGCTTAAACGTCAAGCTACCCCGGCCCAGGTGGTGGCAGAACACATGGCCGCGTTTTCAAGCTGCGACTGGCCGCGTTTGATGGCGCAGTTTCCAGACAATGTTGAGTTCTTTGGCCCGAATGGCCAGGTGGTGCGGGGAAAAAAGGCGCTGGGTGAGATGTTCGCGCAGGTGGTAAAGCCACCTTCCGAGGGAGGGACCTGCGGCCTGAAGGTGGTCGCAGAGCACACCTTTGTGGTGGGGGATACGATCAATGTCCAGTGGCGGGCCGACTCTCCCCTGCTCAAGGAGCCCTATCGAGGAGCAGATGCTTATGAAACGCATGATGGCCTCATGGCAGCCCAGGTGACCACCTGGAATCCTGCAGCGTTGAAGTGGAAAGTGCCTCCAACATCTCATCAATAGTGCTAGTTGGTTGATGAGGTCACGACGTCATCGAGTTTGTAGCGTTTCTCCTGGGCTGCTTGCTGTTGCGTCGCGGTTCGTAGTTGCATCAGCTGCTTGAGCAACTCCGGCACCTGGTCTTTCTGGTCAGTCTTGCGCAGAGCCAGGATGAGATGATAGAGGGCCTGTTGGTCTTTCGGATCTGTGGCCAGGGCGGCGCGACATTGTTCGATGGCTGCCTGGGTATGTCCGTCCCGCAAGTAGAGCGTGGCCAATAGATCACGCGCCGCGACCATCTGCGGATCAAGACGCGCCGCGAGCTGCGCCGCCGCGATGGCCTGAGTGTCATGACTAGCGGGCTCGGCCTGCTGCGAGAGCGCCTCGGCAAGCAGATATTGCGTCAACGCATCTTTTGGATGGGCTTTTGCTGCAGCCCGGAAGGTATCTAACGCTTCGTCCGATCGATGTTCCTGCGACTGGACGATTCCCATAGCGGTCGTGGTGAAAGAAAGATTCGGATCGAGACGGTTTGCTGTGGCAAAATCTTCTGTCGCCTCCACGAACTCACCCAACTGGGCGTAAAGCACTCCTCTTACCAGATAGATTTGAGCGTTTTCCGGGAGCTGGGTCAGCCCAGCATTCAGGACATCCACGCCAACCTGCGGCGACGCGTGCTCGTAGGAGATATATGCAAGATCCAGGTAAGCGTCGACTTTTTTGGGCTGAGCCAGAATCGCTTTGCGTAGAACCGCGATTGCCCGCGCAGTGTCATTCTGCGACTCGGAAATATCGGCAGCCAGCAACAAGAACTCCTGGTCCTCAAAAGAATTTTGCAAAGTGGCCAGGGCATCTTCTGCATGGTTTGCTTTCCATTCGGCAAGGGCGAGATTATAGCGAACCTGTTTACTGCCGGGCTGAGCTGCGATTGCTTGCTTGAGAACCGCGGTGGCCTCTTCAAATCGGCCGAGCATGGCCAGACATGCACCGTAGGCAGCTAAGGCAACCGGCTGGTTCGACAACAAGTCACCCGCTTTTTCAAAGTGGACGACCGCGTTGGCGCAGTCCTTTTCCCGGTATGCGATGACGCCCAGCATGGCATGCGAGGTGGGATCGCCGGGGCGCAAGGCAAGCACCCGCTGAAGGTCGGCCTTTGCCTCCGTGTTCCCCTGCTGATACTCAATCTGTGCCGCACCCTCCAGCGCTGCGAGATAGGTGGAGTTCAGCTTGAGCGCACGCTCAAAGGCGTCGAGAGCCTGGGAGTTTTTTCCTTCGCCGGAGTAAGCCATACCGCGCAAAGTCCAAATTCGATAGTCGTTAGGAGACTTCTCCAGGGCTCCTTCAGAGAGCTGCAATGCCTGATCGAAATTGTGATTGCGTAGCGCGCTGATGATCTCAGCGGCACCGCTCGGTTGGCCAGTGGTTTGTGCGACGCAGGCTGGCCCGGCAACGAGGAACCAAAGCACGGCAGTTCCCAAAAAGCGTCGCCGCTTGTTGAGCTCAATCATGACGGACCAGACTCTCACCGGCAGCAGGATCATGGCAAGTGGGATGCGAGAGCCTTAAAAAAGGGGGCACGCGAAGAGTGTCACGACGCGTGCCCGGCTATGAACCTTGTCGGCTTAAAAATTGATTCTGCCCCCCAGCAACATGTTGCGTGGTGGAAGCGTGGCTGTTACTTGTCCGAAGCCGCCATCCTGCAAGTTGGTATCGAGACCGCCGGTATTTCCGGACGAAACCAGGTTGACACGGTTGAACAGGTTGAAGAAATCGATGCGGAGCTCCAGGTTTACCCTTTCGGTGATTGCAGTAACTTTTTTGACGGTGAAGTCTGTGTCGGCATATCCCGGATTGCGGAAACCATTCGGGGTCTCATTCCCCTCTTGCCCAACTGCCGGCAGGGTGAATTGTCCACAAGGAAGCACGCCACCGGGGCAGGTCGGAAAAATGCCCTGGCCAACCTGAAAGTCTTTGCGGTTGTGTTTTTGTTGACGGCTGGTCACGTCTGGATAGTCGTTGTTATTTCCATCCGCATTGAAATCGCCGCTGCCGGGCGCGAACACCAGATGGCCCGCGGCCAATTCGGCAGCATAGTTTGCCGAGGTGAGCGGAGCCCCATCCGATGCGGTCGTGCTGATGGCAAGAGGCGCGCCGGTATATACGGTGAAAGGATAGCCGGACTGCAGAACTACCAGCCCGGAAAGAGTCCAGCCACCGAGTGCACGCCTCTCGATTCCATTCGCCAAGTGATCTCCTGGCAGCAAATAGCTGGTACCCAATGAGAAGCGGTTAGGAACATCCCAGGGGGAAGGCGCATAGAACTGGCTGTAGGGAAATGCGACGGGATAATTCTGCCAATTATCCATAGCTTTGCCGTGGGTATAGGAAGCAGTGAGGAAACCCCGTTGCGCAAAACGTCCTTTCACGGCAACGATCACTGCCTGATAATTAGCGATCGCTCCGTTAAACGCATAGTTGATAGCGCCAAAGCTGGTATTGGAACGGGTTTGGACGCCGGATCCCGTGTATGCCCCGGTTGTTGAGAACGTGGGGTTCTGCAGCAGGTCACCGGCAAATGCATTCACGTCGTTCCCGTAAGAAGTGGCTCCCTGATTTCCGCCGCCAGTGATCAAATTCCCTGAGTGCGAGCCAACGTAGCCGACGCTCGCCACCATGTCAGGCGTAATCTGGTGCTCGGCGGTGAGACTCCAGTTCAGAGTGTCGGATGCCTTCAGAGATACATCACTGCCTCCTACGCTGATCTGCGATCCAACGATGCCTCCCTTTGCATCCAATGGGCTGCCCTGGAACGCGGGATAAGTAAACCCGAATGGATACTTATTTTGCGTTCCGTAGCCAAAGATAGGCGGAGCGGTCGAACCATTGTTGTAGAAGGTAGGGACAATAGGACCTGGAGGATTGCCCTTCAGACCATTTTCCGCATTACCCAGGGTAAAGTAGTCGTGATACAAACCTATGCCACCGCGCAGCACCCAACGAGCACTCCCGAAAGGATCGTAGGCAAAGCCGGCCCGGGGACTGAAATTCCAGTTCAGGTCATTGCTGAAGACATGACTTTGTTGTTGCATGTATCCGTTTGCGACCTGATCCGCAAAAGTCGCGCCATTACCCAGGTGGAAGTTAGCCAGAACGGTGCCGGGTAGTTTCACATAGGGATTGCCGAAGTTGTCGTAGCGAATGCCATAGTTCAGAGTGAGTTTCTGGGTAGTTTTCCAGGTGTCCTGGAAGAAGACGCCCCCGGTGGTTTCCTGGAACCCATAATTTTCGTTGCCCGGCGCTCCACTCACAGGGTTGTACGCCAAGCCGCTCTCACTATAGGGAGTGTTGTTGATGAGGTCGATCATGTTCGTATAATTGAGCGTCGGTTGCCCGTATGCAGGCGCAAATAGGGCAATGTCGTCGCCATGCCATCCCTCGTACCCCACCTTGAAGGTATGGGCGCCTTTAATGTGGGTTAAGACATCACGCCAGTGATAGCTGTGCTGAATGTAATCGCCCAGCGCAAAGCCATCTCCGAAATTAACGCCTAAGCCGGTCACATTCACGATGGGAACGGTGAAGAGACCTGACGATGGGGAAAATCCCTCAATGCGGTTGTATCCAAAAAATGCTTCGTTCAGGGTGTTGGGAGAAAAATCGTGGGTCTCGTTCCCTTGCAGAGAAAAGGTGTAGTAGTGATTCGTCGTATTGAACGCTGGTCTTACGGAGGGGCCACCTGTGCTGATGGTGTCTCGATAAAACAAGCCGTAAAGGCGGTCCTTTTCGAAATATTTGTCGATGCGGATGTTGTACTGTTTCGAATTGTTGTAGCTGGACGAGTTGAAGTTTCCCTGGTCGAATACCGCAGTCCCGCAAGGGATATTGTCGGTGCTCGGCGTCCCACAACCGGTGTTTGCGGCAATGTTTTGCGCTCCAAATGCCTGCTGCGCGGTTTGAAATACATTCCTGAAGGTTGCATTGCTGGCTGGGTATTTCGTCAACAACTGCACCTCCGGGCTGCCTGGCTGCGCGGCCTGGGCAAAGGTGACGAAAGCCGGGTCCTCGTAGGTTTGCAGCGAGGATCCGTTGGAGGTAAGCGAAAGATACGGTTCGTAGCTTACGAAGAAGAAGAATTTGCGATGTGGGATAACGGGGCCACCCACGCCAAAGGAAAGATTGTTGGTGTGGTAGGGCGCCAATTTGTTCGGCTGGGGCACACCGAATTCTCCCCTTGCCTGTAAACCCTGGTAGGTGTAGTACTCGCTGGCAAAACCGTGATACTGATCGGTGCCTGACCTTGTGGACATAACCGTCTGCAGCGAACTGGCGCGTCCGTAGTCGACGCTGTAGGTGTTGGCCTGTACGGTGGTCTCAGAAAGTGAGTCGACATTGGGAGTCAGGTTGACAACTCCGGGTCGAATGCTGCTGGTGACGTCGAGGCCGTCGACGATATACATGTTGCCGTTCTGGCCGCGTCCGTTTGCGCTGGCATCCACATAGTTTTCAGGATTGAAGTTGGTAGCAGTTCCTGCGCCCAGGCCGGTAACCCCCGGGGTTAGCGTCAACAGCGCAGTGGGATTGCGCGCCGCAAGCGGCAGATTCTCCAGCGCGGTCTGATCCAGCGTCTGCTGATTCCGGCTATCCGAGGTGTCGAGCAAGGGCGCTCGCGTGGTTACCGTAACACTGGCTGACACGGATCCCACTGAGACGGTGAGAGGCACGTTACGGGTCTCACCGGCGGTGAGCGGAAATTGTGTCTTGGCCTGAGAGAAGCCTGGCGCCGCAGCAGAGACGGTATAGTTCCCGGGACCCAGGCTGGCAAAGCGGAAAACACCACTGGAGTCAGTGGTGGTCGTCTGGCTGACTTGATTGTCATCATTCGTCAGGGTGATGGTTGCATTCGGAACCGAAGCGCCGCCGGAATCCTGGACATTGCCTTGAACACCGGCAGTGAATTGCGCCAGTGCGGTCGCTGTGGTCATCGAGAACCCGAAAAGCAACACACTTTTCAGAATGGCTCGTGAGAACAGCTTGATCGCTGTTGCTGGGCTTCCATGGACGTTCTGGGTAGTCTGCGGGACTGCCCGGTTCGAATTTGTCATTAACCCCTCCAAAAGCATGCCGAAACCACTGTTTGCAAGGGTCTGTTACCCCTGCTATCTGATCGTGGCGAGACTAACGATCGGAGATGGAGATGCGCATGAGCTAGATCGGTCAGGCCTCAATAGTCCGTATGGACTACTTGTGTTGCCGATCGCGGATATGCAGGATAAACTCCAGCCGACGGTGCCGAATGCGATTCCCTGGTTCTAGAAGCGTTGGTCGCCGGCGTTGCCGGCTGCTTTCGAAATGGGCGTTGCCGGCGTGTTTCGTGCTGCCATTGCTGGCCGGTTGTCACCGGGCTGCGACGACGATTGCGGTGATCCCGCGAACATCGGGCACCATGCTTTGGGAGCCGGAACACGGGGGCGCCCAGACGGTTGCACTGAAGTCGGGGGTCCAAATTTACTGGAACGCGCCCACCCGCGAAGACGATATCGCCAACCAGATTGCTCTAGTGGACAAGGTCGTCGCGGGTAATTATCAAGGACTGGTTTTGTCTCCCGATCACGCTCTGGCATTGATCACGCCGGTTCGGCGAGCCATGGCACGTGGTCTACCGACGGTGATCGTGGGTTCACCCCTGGCTATTCCACCAGGCAATGGACTCTCCTACGTACTGAATGACGAAGAGGCGGCGGGTGGAATCGTAGCCCAACGGATCGGCGCCCTGTTGAACGGTCAAGGAACGGTCGCGTTGTTGGGTCTCAACCCAGACATTCTTGGAGTCGTGACTCGGGCTCGCAGCCTGGAACAGCATCTCAGCGCCCAATTTCCAAATATTTATGTGGTGGTCAAGCGCACAGGTTCGTTTAATGCGCCCCATGAACAACAGGTCGCGGAGGAGACGCTCAAAGCGAATCCGGCCCTGGATACAATCGTCGCCCTGACCGCGACTTCCTGCCGCGGAGTTCTCTCAGCGATCAGCGAGCGCCACTTGAGCCGTGTGCGCGTCATCTGCTTCGATCCCGACGCGATGATTTTTGATTCGCCCAACATTGACTCACTGGTCCTGCAAGATACGAGAAAGATGGGAGCTCAGGCCGTCCTCACTGTATTGGCGGCCATTCAGGGCAAGGGCATGCCAGCGGTCATGCTCTTTGAACCAACCCTGGTCACGCGCGACAACGCGTCCTCCTCAGAGATAAGCGAGATGACGTCCATGGACTGGCGGCCCGCTCCTATGCGATGGAAGTGGAGCGTTGGCCCATGATGACTCGTTCCCTCGCACGAAAGCGCGCCCTGTTTGGCATTCTGCTGGCTGCGTTGCTGGGATTGCTCGCCGCCGGGTTGTTTGCCTACTGGCGAAGCCCGACGCGAGGTCTTCCTTACAAAGATTCCTTTGCTCGGGGTGAAGTTCAGGAGTGGCAAGCGTTCGGGGGCACGTGGGGAGTGGTAAACGGCTCCATGCGGAATGACTCCGATGAGCGCGGAGCCAAGTTGCTGACTGGTTCGACTCACTGGCAAGACTACTCGATCGAAGGCGACGTGATGCTGCTGGGTCTGGGCGACGCCGGTTTTCTGGTTCGCTCGAGCGACGAAGAGGAAGGAGTGGATGCCTATCGTGGCTACTATGCCGGCCTGCGCACGCTGGACAATTCGTTAGTGCTGGGCCGGGCTGGCTACGGGTGGATCGATGTCAACTTCCCTTTGAAGCCCCGGAAGGAGGGGGTGCAGGTTTCACGTTGGTATCACCTTAAACTTCTGGCTTACGGATGTAGATTGGTTGCGACTGCCGGCACGCCTTCTGACCCATCTTCCACGGTGGCGTCTATCACAGACGAAGATTGTATCCGCAATGGGCGCGTTGGCTTGAGATCGTATTCGGCGGGCGGCGTATGGCGCAACGTTGTTGTTCGTAAAGCCACGCAGATGGACGTTATTCAAATGCTGGCGCAGGGGCATGGCGGCCCTGATTCTTCCATAGAGCATCCGCTCAGTGAACTGCCCGCGCTCGGCGTTTCACTGGCACCGGGGCCCGGTAGCCAACCGCAATCGTTGCCATCCAGCCCAGACACCCAGTCGATCAGCAACCTGAAGCTATTGGCACTGGCAGCGCCAATCAAAGCGACGATTCGAGGAATCGTCGTGTTAACCTCGCCTGCTCTTTTCGTACAGGATCCGACCGGGGGAGTCGCTGTTCATCAGTCCGCATCGAAGGCGCTGAAAGTCGGCGACGAGGTAGAGGTCACGGGAGACGTGCACGCCTCTGCTTTAAGCCTTGCAGTTGAGAATGCAGTGGTGAGCGTTTTGTGGGAAGGCACGCCGATGCCCGCGGTTTCCGTCACCGCCTCTCAAGCAGCAGCGGGTAACTTCGATGCCACCTTCATCGAAGTAGAGGGACGGCTTCGCTCCAAGGAGTATGGGCCGGACGATACCGTCGTCCTCAATTTCGATGCGGGACCACAATCTTTCCGCGCCATCATCAATCGAAGTCGAGGTGCTTCTCTATATGGGATGCTAAAGGCCAATAGCCTGGTGCGGCTTCGTGGGGTAGGAGTTGTCGATCCCGCCTTCACGGCGAATATGACGCCGTTCGCGGTGTTGTTACGCTCTACCGACGACGTGCAGGTGTTAGCAGGTCCCCCGTGGTGGAGTGCGGGCCACCTGGTTGCGATTGCGATCAGCTTGCTGATTCTTGGACTGATTGCCAATTTTCTTTACCACCGGGTTGAGAACTGGCGGTTACGCGCAGTGGTGGAAGAACGGGAACGGCTGGCCTATGAGATGCACGACACGTTAGCGCAAAGCGTCGCGGGAATAGGTTTCCAGCTGGAGGCGATTCGTATTGGAACGCCACCGGACCTGGTCAGAGTGCATGAACAACTTGATCTCGCAAGCGAACTGGTGCGGCACAGTCACGTTGAGGCGAGACGGAGCGTCGATATGCTGCGGCCACGGCAGCTGGCGTCGGAAGGATTGCTGGGGGCGCTTGCGAACTGCGGTCATCGATTGGTGGCCGGCGGATCCGTGGAGGTAGTGGCAAGCTCGAGTGGGGATGTGCGCCCGCTGAGTTTGCGTACCGCAGACACGCTTTATCGCATTGGCCAGGAAGCACTGGCCAATGCGGTGCGACACGCGCACCCCAGCAGGCTTACGATTCACCTCGACTATGCCAGAGATACGGTGCGATTGCTGATTGGTGACGACGGTTCCGGTTTTGTCGAAGGCGAGAACCAGGCCGGACTTGGCGTTCTCGCGATGCGCAAACGTGCCAGCAGTATTTCGGCGAAGCTGGAGATCCAACGTAACCAGGATCGGGAAAACCAGGATCGGGAAAACCAGGACCGGGGAACTCTGGTTTCTGTGACTGCTTTTCTGCCGCCTCCGGTGACATTCTTCTCGTGGCCTTTACTTTTGTGGAAAATTCTCATGGAGCGCACACGCGATGCCACAGGCAAACCTCATCCGCATCCTTATCGTGGATGACCATCCCGTCGTTCGGGCCGGGCTAACGAGTATGCTCGGCACCCAGGCACAGCTGTCTATCATTGGGTCGGCGCCCAGTGGAGAGGCGGCGATGGTCATTCTTCAGCAGCACGATGTCGATGTGGTATTGCTGGATCTCCGTATGCCGGGAATGAGTGGGGTTGAGACCCTGCTGGCAATCAAGCGCGCGGGTTACCGGGCCCGGGTAATTATTCTGACCAGCTTTGAAACGGACGAGGACATTTACCGGGCGGTGCAGGCCGGGGCGCAAGGATATCTGCTGAAAGACACGTCGCTCAAAGAGATGGTCGAAGCCATTCAGACGGTCCACTCGGCAAAGCGTTACATCCCACGCGAAATTGCTTCGCGGCTGGCAGAGCGCATGATGCGTTCCGATCTTACGGCACGAGAATTGGAGATCCTGAAGATGCTTTCCAAGGGCCTCACCAACAAGCAAATCGGCCATGCACTCGGCATCAGCGATAATACGGTGAAAAACCACGTGAACAGCATAATCGAGAAGCTGGAAGTCTCCGATCGTACGGAGGCTGCGACGACAGCAATTCAAAGAGGGTTGATCACGGTCGAAGACTAGTGTCTGTGTCGGGAAAAAAGCTGCAGCTAAAGTATCGAAATAGCCTACATGGACTATAGACCGGCGACAGCAGAGGAGTGAAACTACCTGAGCGGATCGCGTCCGCATAGAGCCGGATGGAGGCACTCCTTATTGCTGGAACGTCGCGAATTCTTGAAGCTTCTTGCTGCGATCGGCGCTGATGCCGCATTGAGGCCAACTTTTGCCTTTGCGACATCACTCCCTCAAGGCAACTATTCGCCTGGACGCATTCCGAATGAATACACGCTCTGGCTACCCAATGAAAGGGAGACGCTCGAGACCACCCCGGCGGTCAGCGACGTGCGCGGCGAAGAACTCACCGCACGAATCGGTAAGACAACAGCGCATCTGAGAATCGGGGAGTCGCTGGAAGGCTGGCAGCTTCTGACGATCACAGAGATCAATGGAGTTAAAACCGCGGTCTTCGAAAAGCATGTCACCCATCGGGGAGCAATTGCATATATTACCGAAGACAGAGGCACGATCGCCTATATCCCAAAATACATTGGCGATCTTTCCCGAATCCGTCCACGGCCTACCAATACGCCCGATGGCGTCCGGCTGGAACGAGCAGCCCACTTTGTGCCCGGACCAGATATCGCGGGTCAGTATCTTTTGAAATCGCGGGAAGACCCTTCCTACGAAACCGTTGCCGCACTTGGCGCCGAGTACATCGGTTGGACTTTGGTCGCAAATGAGCAGGGGGGGCCAAAGACGTCACTCTACCTGGAGCCGGATGGAAAATCTCGTGAGCTTGCGGATAGTGACGGCTCCTGGAAACCCGACGAGATGGGAAACCGCTTCGACCCCACTTCTCTTCTTCCATCAGACAACCCGCAAGTTTACGAATATAGGGATGGGTACAGCAAACGCACGTTGCTGGGTGGCTATCTTCCGGTCGCGGACGTTGGAGTATGGAACCCGCAATACGATTGCGGGTACGAGGCGATGCTACTGCTCCCTCCTGGAGCAGATGCGAAACCGATCGGACGAGTGCGTTCGATTGCTGATGGGCGAGTTTCTCTGGACCGATATTGGAATTGCTCGCCACACACCTTCTACGCAGAATTGGCGCGCATCTGGAGTCGCTGGTCTTCTCTCTACGAGACGTCGATGCGAGTGGATATCCCCGACGAATGGCTTCTCAACGCGGCCCGCGCAGGCATTACCCTGTCCCGTTGCAGCTATCGCGGCCTGGAGCCCACGTACCAGATAGGCGAGGGTGCTTACACGAAAATCCCGGAACGCAGCCATGCGCTCTTCCCCGTCGCTCACTACGAATTCGTTTGGGCCCAGCAGCTTTGGAACCTAACCGATGATGCGGATGTCTACTTCCAGCATTATCTCGACAAATACATCCTGCCGAACGGAGACTTTCTCTACAACACGCAAGACCAGGTAGAAGCACCTTTGAATGTTGGAGTGTTTTTGGCGAATTCTGCGCGTTCTTTCGATTACAACCGAAATATCGAAAATCTACGCAAGCGTTTACCTGTACTGGAGCGCATGATCGCCTTTGTGCTGGCGCGCTACGAGTTTAGCAAGCAGCGGTTCCCTGTGGGCGATCGCAGACGCGGGCTCATCTATGGTTCTCCCGAAGCCGACCTGGGCGATCCCCACAATGATTTCCCGCAATCGCATCCTCTCTATTATCAAAACTCTGCATGGATCTGGCGCGGGCTTCGAGAGCACGCACGCTGTCTTGGCCTGGCTGCCCAAAGCGACGACACTTTCAAGGGCGAGGCGTCTAAATTGTGTGCCATCGCGAAGGAAATGCGGGCCAACATCCAGGCTTCTCTCGAAGCTACGCTTGCATTGCGCGCGCCGGATATGAAAGCGGCCGGCATTTCCCCGTTTACTCCAGAGGACATCGATCGCCGTCCTCAAGATCTTTCCAGTTATGAAAACCATCGCTTTATGCAGGATTGGTTTCTCGCCGACTGGGGGGATGAAGCGCTTGACCTTGGTCACCTGAAACATCGCGAATTGGCGGGTATGCAAATTGTTGGCCTGCATACGGATGGGGCACAAGCGCGTACCTCGAATTTCATGGATCACGGCAGCCTGGCAGTAAAAATTCGGCAGGACGATTATCGGCCCTTTCTGCTTAATCTATACGCATTGGTCTGCTACGCCGCCGACTGTGGTAATCGATACTCGCCGGAGGATGCCTTCATCCCCGGCAGCTTCGCCGGCGAGGGAGACAGATACGGCTGGGCGTCGGTGGTCAACAGTGCGCTGCAACCGGCGTTGGGCCTTCGCTGGCTTCTCTGCTACGAGGAATCAGATAGCGACGTCTGCCACTTGCAAAAAGCGGCGCCGAAGCATTGGTTTGGCCGCGGAAATACGATTGCAGTTTCTGGATGTCCCACGCGCTTCGGTACTCTTAGTTGGACGATGAATGCCATTTCAGACCGCGAGTGGAAGGTCACCGTCGACATCTCAAAAGGCTTCACGGGAGACCTGGTGGTTCATATTCATCCCATAGACGGCGCGCCCCTTCGCAGTTCGACGATCGGCACGGTGACCAAACAGAGCGTCGTTCTAAGTAAAGGTTCGCTGGCAGGCAAATCGCATATAGAGCTTAGTGTCACTTAGGAACATGACCCATGGATTCGAAGAACCAAGATGACCCTTTCTGTGCAAGCCGCCGCCGCTTTCTGAAGCAGGCAGGTTCCACGGCTATTGCTTCCCTGCCGTTGGGCTCTCCTATGCTTTTTGCCGCGGGCGCTTTTGCGAACCCGCCCGGGTCGCCCTCGCCGGTTATCAGGAACGCTGCTCCTCTGGCGCCGAACGCTTTCTATCTGCTTCCTCTCGGGTCGGTTCGGCCCACGGGATGGCTGCGGGATCAACTACAGATTCAATCGAAGGGCCTGGGCGGCCATCTGGACGAAACCTGGGCCGATGTTGGGAGTAATAGCGGCTGGCTAGGCGGTACGGGAGAGGCGTGGGAACGTGGTCCTTATTTCCTCGATGGCTTGGTCCCGCTTGCTTATCTGCTTGACGACCAGCGGCTCAAAGCAAAGGCGCAAAAGTACCTTGACTGGACCCTTAACCACCAGTCGCCCGACGGGATGATCGGGCCCACCACGAATACCGACTGGTGGCCGCGCATGGTTATGCTCAAGGCGCTGGCACAGTACCAGGAGGCGACTGGCGATGGGCGAGTGGTCCCTGTGCTCACCCGCTACTTCAGTTATCAACTAAAGGAACTACCGAATCGACCCTTGCGGGACTGGGGTAAATTCCGCTGGCAGGATAATGCCCTCATCGCATTGTGGCTGTACAACCGCACCGGCGATCCACGACTGATACAGCTTGTCCGATTACTACACCAACAGGGTTATGACTGGCAGGCACAGTTTACAGACTTCAAATACACGACGCCGGTGACGGCACAGATGATCAAGCTCGATCAGGATCAGGGTCTAACGGATTATTCGCTTGCCACGCACGGGGTCAACAACGGACAAGCGCTGAAGGCCGCGGCGGTATGGTCGATGGTTTCCGGCAGTGACGTGGATCGGCGCGGATTTCAGCAAATGCTGGATGCACTGGACAAATATCATGGTCTTCCCAACGGCATGTTCTCGTGCGATGAGCATCTCGCCGGACGCAATCCTTCGCAGGGAAGCGAACTTTGTACGGTCGTCGAAACCATGTATTCGCTGGAACAGTCGCTGGCGATCCTGGGGGACGCCAGAATAGGCGATCGGCTGGAACGGATCGCCTTCAACGCGCTGCCCGGAACATTCACCGACGACATGTGGGCACACCAATACGACCAGGAGCCGAACCAGGTTGAGGTGAGCTTGCATCGCAAGCCCTGGACAACCAACGGGCCCGAATCTAACCTCTACGGGCTGGAGCCGAACTTCGGCTGCTGCACGGCAAACTTCCACCAAGGATGGCCGAAGTTTGCTGCCAGCCTGTGGATGGCCTCTCACGATGGCGGCTTGGCAGCGGTCGCTTACTCCCCTTGTGAAGTGCGCACAGTGGTCGGCTCAACGCCGGTTCATGTGTCCGAAGCGACGGAGTATCCGTTCCGAGGCCTGGTCCGCATCACCGTAAATCCGGCAACCGAGATTCGCTTTCCTCTTCGATTGAGAATTCCCTCGTGGGCTGATAGTGCGGAGGTCCGTGTCAACGGAGATCGAATCACCATAGCCGGCAACGAGGGATTCGCAAAAATCGAACGCCGATGGAAAGCGGGCGATCTGGTTCAATTGCAGTTTCCTTTGCGGCCCGGGCTTACGCGCGGGTACAACGATTCGGTATCGATCGACCGCGGTCCACTTGTCTTCTCCTATCCAATTGGCGAGGACTGGGTAAAGCTACGAGACCGCGGGATGACGGCCGATTGGCAGGTGTTCCCCAGTTCGCAATGGAATTATGCTCTGGCCGTAAACGAGAAGACAATTGGGGAAGCCCCTGTGACCGAGCGGCCCGTCGGTCCATCTCCGTTCTCATTAAAGGAAGCGCCGGTGACGTTGCGGGTGGAGGCGCGTCGACTGCCGTCGTGGCGAGCGATTGATGGCGCCGCGGATCCCGTTCCGCAAAGCCCGGTCACCAGCGAGGAACCTCAGGAAATCGTCACCCTGGTCCCGTATGCGGCAGCGAAACTACGGGTCACTGCCTTTCCTGTTTTGAAAAGCTGAGACTGATCAGGCCTCGACCGGAGCTTGCTTGATGGCAAAGGATTTTCGTTCGATTGCGGGCAGCCGTAGGGCGAGGGTGACGGCGCGCAAAGCCATGAAGGCCAGCATGGCGCACCATAGGCCGTGATTGCCGAAGCGCGCACGGAGCAGGATTGCGAGGCCGAGATATCCAAGCAGAGCGATCAGCATGCTGTCGCGCAGCTCAGCTGCACGAGTGGCGCCAATAAAGACTCCATCAAGCAAGAAGCTCCAGACGGCGACTAACGGCAGAACGATTAACCAGGGGAGATACTGCCCGGCGAGCAAACGAATCGCTTCCTGGTTGGTGAAGATGGCGATGATGCCTTTGCCGAACAGAAGGTACAGGAGCGAGAGGCCGGCGGCGACGGTGAACGCGGAAACCGAGCTGGCCTTGAGCACAGCACGGTAGTCTGCCAGGCGTTGCGCACCGATCGCCTCGCCAACCAGCGCCTCGGTGGCGTTCGCGAACCCGTCGAGGCCGTAGCCGGCAATCCAAAGAAAGTTGATCAGCACCGCGTTGGCGGCCAGGATCGCATTGCCCGAGCGGGCTCCGGTGCGGGTGAACCAAACGTAGGCCGCAACCAGGCTCAGGGTGCGCAGAAGGATGTCGCGGTTGAGGGCGAAGAGCCGGCGCAGACTCTTCGCGTCGATCAGCTCGCTCCAGCGGACGTGGCCGGGACGAGCGCCACTGGCCAGCATGAGGCCGAGGCCGAGAAAGCATCCAATCCATTCCGCAGTCATGGTGGCGGTGGCGATGCCCGCGACGCCCCAGTGCCGCCACAGGACCAGGGTCAGCGCGACCACCACATTGACAACGTTGATCGTGGCCTGGAGCAGCAAGGCTGTTCGGGCATGCTGCTTTCCTAGCATGTAACCCAGGATGGTGTAGTTGGCCAGCGCTGCCGGCGCCGACCATATGCGAATGCTGCAATAAAGAAGCGCGTTCCCTTGCACCTCGGGGCTGGCGCCGAGCAGCGCCAATGCGCCTGCGATCAGCGGCCGCTGTATGGCGAGGAGCAGACCCCCGATCAGCATGGCGGTGAGCAGCGCGCGGCCGAAGTGGTGCATCACCTGATCCTGATCCGCGGCCCCGTGCGACTGTGCGACCAGCCCGGTGGTTGCCATACGTAAGAAGCCAAAGGTCCAGTAGATGGAGTTGAAAAAGATGCCGCCCACGGCAACGCCGCCCAGTGCGGCGGGGCCGGGCAAATGACCGGAGAGAATGGTGTCCACCATGGAGAGCAGCGGCTGGGTGAGATTGGAAAGAATGAGCGGAATCGCCAGCAGGAAAACTCGCCGGTACCAATAGGGCATTTCCATGATTTCCGGTTTCAGGGTTTCACCTTGTTGAACCGCCTGGAATTGGCTGCCCACGAACATTCCGTGTGGGAAGTGCCGGGAAAGAGAACCGCAGGTCCCTCCACTACGCTTCGCTCCGGTCGGGATGACAATTCTGTTGTGCCCGCAAGAGCTTCAGCGAGAAATACTTGCCCCCGCGAAAGAATTGTCATCCCGACCGGAGCGCAGCGCAGTGGAGGGACCTGCGGTTCCTTTTCCTCGAGCACTCACACAACCCTCTAAAGCCTATTTTTTTAGGTCGTTTACGTCCCGTCCAAAGTCGTGGCCCCAAAAACAGAATCCAAACAGCTTCTCCTGGTGAAACATCACATGCATTGTATCGTTCAGTTGACACGACTCTGATTTTGCGGCAAAGTCATCCGCAGTTCCCATCAGCCGGCAGGAGAAAACCGTGCACGTTTCGGCCTTCCACCACCTCAATCATTTCAACCTTTGGGCCGTGCTGGTATCGGCCTTGATCCTATGGATCCTGGGCGCGGTGTGGTACTCGCCAGCACTGTTCGCCAAACCGTGGATGGCCGCGCTGGGCATTGTCCCAAGTGGTCCCAAGAAGGGACTTGCCGCCGGCATGATCGCTTCCTTCCTGGGGGATTTGTTGGTCGCGTTTGTCCTGCTTCACTTCGTTTTATGGTCGGGCGCTGCGACCTTCGGGACTGGCGCGTTCATCGGCTTTCTGTGCTGGCTCGGGTTTATCGCAGCGACCCAGTTTCCTCAAGGCATTTATGAGAGCCGTCCGCCTCGGCTGTTCGCTATTAATAACGGCTACTGGTTGGTGGGTTTGCTGATCATCGGCGCGTTGCTCGCGGTGTGGAGGTAACTCGACCGCGGCTCTCGCGAGGTTGGATCGATTGATCTTGCTCCTTGAGGCTGGCTGTTAGGCTAGGGAGGAATGAATGAGACGATTCTGATTCACTTTTCCGGCCGGGACCGGCCGGGGCTTACTGCTGAGTTGACCGCGATCCTGGCTAGTTATGACACCTGCGTGCTGGATATTGGTCAGGCAGTGGTGCATGAAACGCTGTCGCTCGGTTTGCTGGTCGATATTCCGCGAGGTGAGAGCTCTCGCGGGCTCCAGGAGACGCTGGTTGCACGATCCAAAGAGCTGAGCTTGCAGATCAACTTCACTCCAATAGCCAAAACGGATCTGGATGAGTGGATCTCCTCGCAGGGTAAGGATCAATTCATTGTCACGATCCTTGGACGGGCCATTTCGGCAAACCACCTTGCTCGCGTAAGCGGCATTATCGCGCAGCATGGTTTGAATGTGGACCGGATTGAGCGGCTCTCCGGACGGTTGTCGCTGGCCGTGCATACCCCCGATGCGAATGCGTGCGTCGAATTGATCGTGAGCGGAGATGCATCCTCCGAGCAGTCGATGCGCGCAGCGTTTCTCGAGACTGCGCATGATCTGAAAATCGATATCGCTTTCCAACGGGAAAGTATCTTCCGCAGAAACCGGCGGCTCTTTGCCTTCGATATGGATTCCACGTTGATCGAGGGCGAGGTGATCGACGAGCTGGCAAAGTTGGCCGGCGTTGGCGACCAGGTGGTGAAGGTCACGGAATCTGTCATGCGCGGAGAGATCGAGTTTCAGGAAAGCTTTCGGCGGCGGGTGGCGCTCCTCCGCGGGCTTCCGGAAATCCAGGTTCGCGAATTGCTTCACACCATCCCCCTGGTCCAAGGGGCGGAGCAGCTGATCGCAACACTGAAGATGCTGGGCTACAAGACGGCGATCCTCTCAGGAGGGTTTAATTTCTTTGCCCGGCATCTGCAGACGCGCCTGGGAATCGATTATGTGTTTGCCAATGATCTAGACATTGCCGATGGGGTGGTGAGCGGAATGGTGCGGACGCCGATCGTCGACGGCGCACGGAAGGCTGAGCTGTTGCGCGAGATTGTAGAGCAAGAGAATATTTCGCTCGACCAGGTGGTCGCAGTCGGGGATGGCGCGAACGATCTACCCATGCTGGGGATCGCAGGGATGGGCATCGCGTTCCGGGCCAAGCCGCTGGTGCGGCAGACCGCCAGCCATGCGGTTTCGTTTCTCGGGTTAGATAGCCTGCTCTACTTGATTGGAGTGCGCGACCGGGATTTGCCGGCATCGGCTGTTTGACTGAAGGCAGCGAGGAAGGCGTCGGCGACGTGCATTTCAAGGTCTTTAGGACCCTTGGCGCCCATCTTGTTGACGAACACATGGCGGTAGATCATGGGGCCGAGCAGGAGGGCGATGCCGATTTCAGGATCGATGCCGCGGCGGAGGATACCTCGCTTCTCTCCGCGCTTGATCATATCGGCCAACGCGACACGGGCGGGCTCGACTACGCGCGCACGCCAGACGGAACCCATTGCCCGGTTGCGTGAAGCGTAGGCGATCATGTGCGGAGTCATTTTTTCACGCAGGGCCTGGCGGTCGGCAGCCGGCTGATACATCAACTCAGCGATCAGGTCGGCGCGGAAGTCGCCGGAGTCGAAGACCGGCCGTTCCTCATCGAGGCCATGCAGATAGCCCAGTACTTCCAGACACAGAGCGTCTTTGTCCTGCCAGTGTTTGTAGATGGTGGCCTTGCTTACGCCCGAGAGCTCGGCGATGGCATCCATACTCGTGGCATCAATGCCGCGTTCTGAAAATAGCTGCACAGCCGCTTCCAGCACTTGCTTATGGGCTTTTACGCTTCTGGGTCTTGCCATCGTACTAGGCTTCGATTCTGGTGAAAAGATACGCTCCGGCGCTTAGAAACAGCACGGCGATTCCCGCCAGCAATGCCACGTCGAATGCCAGGCTGAAATGCCAGGTGTTGATCAGGACGCCGCGCAGGCCGTCGACTCCATAGGCCAGCGGGTCAAGTTTAGTGATGATGCTCATCGCCAGCGGCAGATTTGCCAAGGGGAAAAGCGCGCCGGAGAGAAAGAAGATGGGCATGACGAGGAAGTTCATCACTAATTGAAATCCCTGCATGTCTTTGATGACCGAGCCGATGGCGGTGCCCAGGGCGGCGAAGACAATAGCGATCATGGCCACGAAAAGAAAGGCCAGAGGGATGGCAAACCAGCTGTGCGGGCGGAAGCCGGCAATGAGGCAGATGACCAGGATCAGCGTACCTTGAATGATGGCGACGGTTGCGCCTCCCAGCGTGCGTCCGATCATGATTTGCATGCGCGATACAGGGGCCACCAACGTCTCCTTAAGGAAGCCGAATTGCCGATCCCAAAGCATCGCGATACCGGAAAAGACAGAGCTGAACAGGACGGTCATGCCGACCACACCTGGCGCCATGAATTGCAGATAGCTTCCGTGGCCGGCCTGTTGGAAGACTGGGCCGAGACCGAATCCTAGCGCGAGCAGGTAAAGACAGGGCTGACCGAGGGACACGACAATTTGTACCCGCGAGCGCACGTAGCGTTTTAGTTCACGTAACCACAAGATATAAATCGCACCCATTTTCGTTTCCTCTTTTCGCTAGCGTCGGAACATCTGCGCCATCTGGCGCAGGCCAGCCTTTGAATCGGCACCTTCATCGCGCAGCGAGGAGCCGGTGAGCGCTAGAAACGCGGCTTCAAGCGATTCGGTTTTGGTCTGCTCTTTCAGCTCTCCCGAGGTGCCCTGGGCCACGATCTTTCCATGGTCCATGATGGCAATACGGTGGGCTACCCGGTCGGCTTCATCCATGTAGTGGGTGGTGAGAAAGACGGTTGTGTTTTCGGTTTCATTGAGCCGCTTGACGTGGGTCCAGAGTTGGTTGCGGCTCTGCGGATCGAGACCGAGCGTGGGCTCGTCAAGAAACAGAATTTTGGGAGTGTGCAGAAAGCCGCGGGCAATTTCCAGCCGCCGCTTCATGCCGCCGGAGAAAGTCTTTACGTAGGCGTCTTTGCGTTCCCAAAGTTCGAAGAGCTTGAGCAGCTCTTCGGTGCGCTGCGCCCGCAGTTTGCGCGGTACGTGGTAGAGGACGCCATGGAGATCCATGTTTTCCCACGCAGTCTGTTCGTTGTCCAGGCTCGGGTCCTGAAAGACGATGCCGAAGCGCTGGCGGGCCTGCTTCTGCTTGACCGTGGGATCGAGGCCATCTAACTCGATGTGGCCGCTCGAGGGCCGCAGCAAGGTGGTGAGCATCTTGATGGTGGTGGTCTTGCCGGCTCCGTTGGGTCCCAGGAAGGCAAATATCTCTCCCTGGGCGACGTCGAAACTGATGTCGCTGACGGCGGTGAAATCTCCGAAGGTTTTGACCAGATGGCTGACGGAAATCATGCTCTGCTCCCGCTTCCCCGAGATAAAACTATACTGAACGGTTTAGTTATCTGTGTCAAGTGGCGGAGTTTGATACATTGGCCCCAACAGACCTGCATGGGCCTCAGGGACGCCATCTCGCGCTTACCTATCCTCCTGGCGCTGTTGCTGCTTCCTGCCATCAGCGTGAGCCAGATCGGAGATGCTTTCCCAGGCGGAAAAGCACACCGTCAGCGGGCAGGTGGTCAACAGTGTTACCGGTCAGCCGATTGCCGGGGCGTTGGTACAGGTTGGCGCTGAGCACGCGGTACTGACCGATCGTGAAGGACAATTTGAATTTCCCGGCGTCGATACCTCCTTCAGCGGAGACCAGGTGACCAAGCCGGGATACTTTCCTGAACATTATGGATTCGTCGACTTCGCCGGAAGGGGTCAGGGAAACCAGCCCATCATCCTGAAGCTTGTTCCTGAAGCGATCGTTTTCGGCAAAGTGCTCGATCAGAACGGCCAGCCGTTGCAGGGTCTGCGCGTTCAGCTCAAGATGCTGCAGATACGCGACGGACTCAGGCATTGGGAACAGCGAGATTCCACGATGACGAATGTGGAGGGCGAATTCCGCTTTTTCGAACTTCAGGCGGGTAAGTACTCCCTTTCCACGGCCTTTCAGATAGACGGTTCGCCGGACGCGCAATCCGCGGTGGCGTTCGCGCCGGTGGTGTATCCACCGTTGAGCGGAAATGAGGAATCTTCGCTGAACCTTTCGCCGGGCGATCACGTGGAAGCAAACCTGAATCCACCGAGCCAGAGCCTCTATCCGGTGACCGGCCACATTGAAGGGCCGGCAGCGCAGGGAGCCAGATTTGAGGCAGAGCGGAGCACCGGCGGAACGATCAGCCCGGTGGTTCGCTTCAATCGATTTACCGGCGACTTCCGGCTCATGCTCCCCAGCGGTTCGTATCACCTCAAATTGCATGCGTTTGTCCAACGCGAACAATTTTTTGCCACGCGAGAGATTTCCATCGGCGAGGCTCCGTTGAAGAATCTTTCGATCACGCTCGCGCCGCTGGCAACGGTGCCGGTCGAAATCGAATACCAGGGCAGCAATACTTCCTCGCAAGAGGCTCAACCTCCGCCACCTTTTTTTGCCAACGTTGGGCTCGAAGAATCGGACCCGTCCGGTTTGGGCAGGACGTTCAATGCGCAACCACCGCAACCCTCAGATCCGGCGAGCGATTCACTGGCCATCCGGGATTTGGAACCGGGCGAATATCGACTGGTAAGCAGACCCGCGCCGCCGTGGTACCTGGCTTCGGCGGTTTGCGGGAGCCTCGACCTGAAGAAAGATCCGATGAGTATTGCAGGCAGCCGCTGCCGGATGCAGTATTCATGCCGTGCTGCGAAATGATTCCGCCACGCTGAATTGGTCAATCAATTCGAACAGCCAGGGTAGCCAGGGAAAACAGATATTCGTCTACGCCATGCCACTGGATAATTTCGTCCAATCCATATCGATGGTCAGCGCGCAGCAACAAGGAGCAGGCGATGTTGCGGGAGGATCCCTCGAGGGTCTGGCCCCCGGCCGCTACCTGGTGATGGCGCTCGACCACACAGAGGAATTGCCCTACCGAGAGCCCGATCTCATTCAGCGGTACTTGTCCGAGGGTAAGGAAGTTACCCTTACGGCGAATGGTAAGTCGGAAGTCCAACTGGACGTGATTGCTGGAGAGCCATAGTTGCTGCGATATAGAGACAAGCATGGGAAATTGGCCGGCCGCGTGGTCTTGCTCGCGGTCTTATTCCTGCTTGCGCTGTTTCCGGGGGCGAAGGCGCAGCAGGCCGGCCAGTCCGGGCCCGCTACCTCGCGCATCAGTGGCAAAGTAGTCGATGCGCTGAGCGGTGCACCCCTTACCCGATGCTCGGTGGAGATCGAGCCAACGGAGAACGGTGGGACATCTCGCTCAGTGGAAACAGGGAGTGATGGATTATTCGCGTTTGACGGCGTGGAGGAAGGAAAATACCGGCTCTTGGCGAGCAAACGCGGATACCTCCCGCAGGCTTACGAGCAGCACGATAATTTTTCCACCGCGATAGTCGTAGGGCCAGAGCTGCAATCGGAAGGGCTCATCTTTAAGGTGGTTCCCCAGGCAGTCATCACCGGCGTGGTCACGGATGAACGCGGCGAGCCAGTGCGGCGGGCGCAGGTGCGACTGTTCAAGGACGAGGACCGGGGGGGGATACGCTCCACTGTACCGCGGCAGACGGCAATGACGGATGACCGGGGAGTTTACGAGCTGGCTCGCATCGATCCGGGCAACTACTACCTCGCCGTCTCCGGCCGTCCATGGTACGCGCAAACCGTGAGTCATCGTCAGCCCAATGAGAACCAGGAGGAGGAACCTGCTTCCCCGCTGGACGTCGCCTATCCCACGACGTTCTATCCCCAGGCAACTGATTCGGACGATGCCACGCCGATTCCTATTCGAGGTGGCGAGCGCATCCAGGCGGACGTAACGTTGAATGCCCAGCAGGCGCTTCACATTCACATCCGCCTGCCGGTCAAGGATCAGGAAGGCGGTTTCAGCCTCATGCGTCGCAGTCTGATCTTCGGCCAGGTCGAACCGGTGGGTTCCCCTTCGCGTAACGATACAGAATGGGGTGATGGAAACCTCAGGGATTCTCCCCGGGCGCTATGACTTCACCCTCTCGCACCATAGCCCGGACGGTCCAGCGACTGAGTCAACCCACTTTTCCGGGGATGTCACTGATAGCACGACTGAATTGACTCCAGTGGACGAGGAGAGCGAAGTCACCGTGGCCGGAAAGGTGACCTCAGTTGACGGCAAAGTACCTTCTGGCGGAATTACGTTGCTGCCGGCCCATCAGGGCCACGCTTACTCGGCCATGCTCGACAAGGCCGGCGAGTTCAACGTGAAGGTTCCCCCGGGTGACTACAAGATCCTGGGCCAGATTCCGCAAATGTACCTGGCGCGGCTGACGGCCCAGGACGGGGAAGTGAAAAACCGCGTGTTGACGGTCAAAGCCGGCAGCGCGCCGAAACTGGAGTTGCTGGCAAGTAGGGGCTTCGGCCAAGATCGATGGCGTCGCCAAGCGCGGCGACCAACCGGCCAGCGGGGTTATGGTGCTGCTCGCGCCGGATGATAACCCGTTCCTCTTCCGCCGCGATCAGAGTGACTCCGACGGATCCTTCACCCTGGGAACCGTCGTTCCCGGACATTACCGGTTGTTGGCAGTCGAACGGGGATGGGAACTGGAGTGGGCGAATCGCGATGTTTTAAACGCCTTCCTTAAGAAGAGCGTACAGGTCGAGGTGCGTGCCAATGACAAATTGACCCGGACGGTCGAAGTCCAATCGCGTTAAGTGGGTTTTCCCGGTCGCAGCCGCAGGTCATCCACTACGCTGTGTCGAAAATCAAGCTGCAACATCCGGACTTTGAGTGGGTGGCCCAGGTCTCGCTTTTGAGACCTGGGCCACCCACTCACTCGTTGCTTCCGATGGAGTATCGGCCGGGGCATGCGTCCGAAAGGTATACTGGCTGCCGATCAAATTAGAACTTCGCGGGGAAAGACGATGCCAACATCCAGAGGTCGATGGCCGCTTGCTGCTTTGATAAGTTTTGCGGCTTTGTTGGCCGCGAGGAGCTCAGCAGGTAACGCCTTTGCCTGCGGGAATCAGGACGACCTCCAATGGAGTGACCCTGGAGGTGACTGCATTACGGGATGACGTGCTTCGGGTACGAATGTGGAAAGGGGATGGCGTGCCAGAAGATGCTTCGTGGGCGGTTCTGCCTGCGGCGCGCACCAGCAGTGTTGCGGTGGCCGCAGAGCCGCACGGCTTCTCTACCAAAGCGCTACGAGTGACGGTGGATGACCAACTACGAGTGACGGTTGAAGATCTTGGGGGCAATGTACTGGTGAAGGATGCGGCGCCGGTGCTGTGGGAAGGCGATAAATTCACGGTGATCAAGCAGGGCTCATGGAGCGACCACTTCTTTGGACTCGGCGATAAGCCAGGCCCACTCGATCGAAAGGGCGAGGCGTTCACTTTGTGGAATACAGACGCCTTTGGTTACCAGGAGTCTACTGATCCTATTTATAAGAGTGTGCCGCTCTTTATTGATATGAAGCAAGGCCGTGCACTGGGCGTGTTTCTGGATAACACGTGGCGAACAAATTTTGACTTTGGCCGGTCCGATCCCAACCGCTATACGTTCGGAGCAATGAACGGACCACTCGATTACTACCTGATCTACGGGCCAGAGCCGAAGAGTGTCGTTTCTGATTGGGCGTGGCTTACGGGGCCTACTCCGCTGCCACCAATGTGGGTGCTCGGTTTCCAACAGTCGCGCTACACGTATTTTCCGGAATCGCAGTTGCGGGAGGTTGCGGCCAGATTGCGTAAGGATCGCATTCCATCCGACGTTCTTTGGCTGGATATCGACTTTCAGCATAAGAACTGGCCCTTCACCGTGGACGAGAAGGCGTTTCCTGATTTTCGTGGACTGGTAAAAGATCTGGCACGGGAACAGTTCAAGCTGGTGGTCATTACTGACCTGCACATTGCCAGGCAGCCCAACGTTGGCTACGCGCCGTACGATACGGGAATGGCGGGTGACCATTTTGTGAAGAATCCTGATGGGTCGGTTTTTGTCGGCCCGGTTTGGCCTGGTCCCGCGGTCTTCCCGGACTTTACTCAAGAGCAAACGCGGCAGTGGTGGGGTGGGCTGTATAAAACGTTTGTGAGCGAAGGTGTGGCGGGATTCTGGAACGATATGAACGAGCCGTCGGTGTTCGAGACACCGACCAAAACCATGCCGGACGATATTCAACATCGTATCGACGAGCCCGGATTCAAGAAGCGGACCGCGACTCATTTGGAAATACATAACGTTTATGGAATGCAGAACGCGCGCGGCACTTATGAAGGCCAACTTGCGCTCCGGCCCGATGAGCGCCCGTTCGTGATGTCTCGTGCCGGCTACGCGGGCGCCCAGCGTTACACCACCACTTGGACCGGCGACAATAGCTCCACCTGGAACCATCTGCGCATGACGGTAACCCAGATCGTCAATCTTGGACTTAGTGGTTTTTCTTTGTCTGGCGCAGATGTGGGTGGGTTTGCTGGATCTCCACCAGCAGACCTGCTTACCAAATGGATTGAAGTGTCAGCCTTTCAGCCCATTGATCGGGATCATTCCGCCAAGGGCACACGCATGCATGAGGTGTGGGTCGATGGTCCGGAGCAGGAGGCGATTCGGCGGCACTACCTTGAGGAACGATATCGGTTGATGCCCTACCTCTACACCGTAGCCGAGGAGACGTCCCGCAACGGGCTGCCTATCAATAGGCCGCTGTTTCTGGAATTTCCGCACGCTGTGGCTGATGGAACTCCATTTGATTTGACGACGGGTGGGGGCGAGTTTCTTGTCGGGAGCCGGCTTCTGGTTGCGCCAAATCCTTCTCCTGAGGAGGTGGCTCCTTATGTGGTCGGGCTTCCTCCGGGGACCTGGTATGACTACTGGACCGGGCAGCAATTTGTGCGTGCCATTCCCGCTGAGTGCGCTGGATGCGGAACAACGCGACCTGGTGCTTGCGGAGAAGCAACTGAAGGTCACGCCCAGGCTGAAAGAGTTGCCGGTGTATGTGCGCGGCGGGAGTATTCTTCCCATCGCGCCACTTACGCAAAGCACGGCGGAAGTCCCCAACGGGCCGCTTACGCTGCGCATTTATCCGCCGGCCCTGAAGCAGGCCGGCGAAGGTTGCTCGGGCGAGGTTTATAGCGACGATGGGCACACGTTTGCTTTTCGGCAAGGGGCGTATGCGCGGATTCAGTTTACGTGCGCGGTGGCTGCAGACGGTTCGATGAGCGTGAACATCGGGAAGCAGGAAGGTACGTGGAAGCCGTGGTGGAAGGCTTACCGAATTGAAGTGGTGGGATGGATCCCTAAACAGAGACGCGCTGCTGCTGAACGGCCGTAGCTTAACGTTTGCAGAAGTCAACGGACGGTGGGGAGTTACTGTCAATGCGGATGGCAGCGCGCAAGAGGTCGAACTGCGTTAGATCGACGGGAAAACTTGAGTGGGTGGCCCAGGTCTCGCTTTTGAGACCTGGGTTTCTCCTTGCGAGTGGTCCTAGCCGGAACACCCACTCAACGCCTGCTTTAGAACATCCCCGCCGAAATTACTTTCACCATGGTGATGAGGATCCACCAGCCGAATACTGCCACTGCGGCGGTGCTTCGCTTTATTTTTGCCACGATGGCAGAACCGATGGTGAGCAGTATCAGCACCCAGATGGTCAGGATGTCGATCGCAGTCCCGAACGCCAGCAGCCATTTGGGTGAGTCCTGGGGAAGGAAATAGCCTATGTTGGTGCCTACCGGGTTCTTCAGATTGAACGCATCGGCATCGAGGCCGGCATAAATCGTGATGATCACGAGAACGGCCTGAATGGTGAAAGGCAGAGCGGCGTACATCCAAACGGCGAACATCTGGCCGAATTTTGCGTGGCCACCCAGCACAAAATTCAACGTCCCAGTGAGCACGAGTGTCGCTATCGCGGCAAACAGCAGGCCGAGAATGGGCGTCGTCCAAAATATGTACTTTACAAATGCGGCGCCGATCGCTTTCTGCCTCGCTTGCTCGGCCGGCGGAAGCTGCGCCAGCCTGTCCTGCTGTGACTGCGGGCTCTGTAACAGGATGTTGTTGTAAGTCTTGTCCCAGCCAATTTTTTGCTGCACTGCAAGGCCAAAACCCAGGGTGAGCAAAACCCCGAGAAGCCAAGGCAACCACCAGCTGGGGTCCCTCAGGATGTCATGGAAGGTTTTCGTTGGAGCAATGAAGGTGTCAACCACCCGCTCTACCTGACTCAGTGGTTTGGCTGCTTCGGCGTTGGCGACCGCATCGGACATGGAAACCTCCACGAATGTGGCCCAAAGTGTGTTCGCTCGGATATTACTACGTCACGCCCGGCCGGAGAATTGCCTTGTTTCTGTGTCCACCTTGATCTTCTCGCCCTCCTTGATAAAGAAGGGAACGCGAACCTCAATGCCGGTCTCCAGCCGGGCGGGTTTGGTCACGCTTCCACTTGCGGTGTCGCCGCGGACACCGGGCTCGGTGTAGGTCACAGCAAGTTCCACCTGGGCGGGAAGCTGTAACCCGATGGGATTGCCGTTGTACTTGTCTATGCGGATGATGGTTCCTTCCAGCAGCAAGTCCAGCGCATCGCCTATCATCTGCTGGCTCAGATTGAGGGTCTCAAAGGTTTCCTGATCGAGGAAGTAAGAGCCGTCTGCATCGCTGTAGAGATAGGAAGCTTCGACTGTCTGGAGGTCGGGCTCTTTGAACTTGTCACTGGCTTTGAAGGTCCTGTCAAAGACGGCTCGGGTAAGCATGTTGCGCAGCTTGAGGCGGACTAAGGTCTGTCCGCCCCGGGCCGTGGGGGTGGAGATTTCCACCTCCAGGCAGTAGAAGGGAACGTTTTCTAATTCGACGAACATCTTCCGCTTTACGTCGATGGCGTCGATGAGTGCGGCCATGGTTTCCTTTCCAATAAATGAACCTGCTAAGGATAACAAGGGATTGTCATGAGGAGGGTCTTGATGTCTCAGACCGCTTAGGTTGAACTTTCTCATTTGCCACGCAACTCGCACTCTCACTCAACCATCTAAGGTGGTGGTCAGAGGAGGAACGATATGCGGGTTTTGCGGTATTTGGGTTCGTTTATTTTTGCTTCAGCCATGCTCAGCGGCGTTTCAAGTGCACCGGCACAGGTGTCGGTCAACATCGGGGTGGCTCCAATTTGCCCCTACGGCTACTTCCCTTATGCTCCGTATGACTGTGCACCGTATGGCTACTATGGTCCGGATTGGTTCACTGGAGGGATATTCATCGGGGCCGGCCCCTGGTTCCACGGACCTCATGGGTTTTATGGCCATGTCGACCAGCGCTACGATCCTCGCCACGGCTACCATGGACCGCTGCCGGAACGCGGGGAGCACCCGTTCAACGGCTTCCAGGCGAACGCGGCGCACGATGAGCATGGCAACCCGGGTACTCCTCCACATGACGGGGGCGGCGAACACAGCCCCGGATTTTCGGGAGGAGGACATCCCGGCGGTGGAGGACACCCCAGTGGTGGGGGCGGTCACCGCTAAACCCACGAAAAGGCCCGCTCCCAGCGGGCCTTTTAATTGGGCCAATCTTGCTTAATCTTTTCCCTCTCACCCTTGCACAGTTTGCAGACGGTTTATCTTTGGAAGGGCCAACCGTTGACAAGTTTCCAGCTGTGCTGGTGAGGAGATCGATATGAGATTAATTTGTTTGAGCGTGCTGCTGTCGTTATCGACCGTTGCTGTTGCCCAGCAAGAGAAGCCGATGACACTCAAGGCCGTTTTGCTGGAACAGTTGCGGTCGACACATAACAAGGCAGAATGGTTCGTGCCGGCGAACACTGCGGTCGCTGGTCTGACACCGGAGCAGGCGAGCTGGACCGACAAGAGCGGCAATCATTCCGTCGGTCAGCTGGCAAATCACCTCGTGTTTTGGGATCGGGAGTCGCTGGCGAAATTCAAGGGCGAAAAGCCGGCGAAGTTTGATGGGAACAACGATGAGACCTTCAACAGCTTCGACGCCAAGAGCTGGAATGATACCGTCCAGCAACTTGACCAGGTGATGACGGATTGGGAACACGCAGTCGAGAGTGCAGATGATGCGAAGATTGCCTTGTGGGCATCGAGGATTGCGCATGTCGGTACGCATAATGCCTACCATATTGGACAAATGGTTTATGTGCGCAAGCTCCAGGGCGCGTGGGATCCGGATAAAGGGGTTAAGTAGGCGGTCGACTTTAAGTGGGTGGCCCAGGTCTCGCTTTTAGACCTGGGTTCTCCTTGCAATGGTCTTAGCCGGAACACCCAGGTCTCAAAAGCGAGATGGGCCACCCACTCAAAGTCTGCAGGTTGCAGCTTTATTATTTCTTCGCACGGATGGGGAGGGCTCTCTAGCGCTCTTCCGTAAGGGCGTTCTTAATCGCAGGCAGTGTATTCATGGTGCGGTCCAGGAGCAGGGGCAGGAAATCACGGGGTCCGGAATTTTCGGCGGTCTCGGGCCCGAACTCCAGAGCTTTGATTTCATCATCCATATCCTGGTCCATTTCCACGATGCGGGCGGGAGTTGGACTTATCCCCCTATAGCTTTTCGCCCAGAGCATGCGCCCCGCTGGAATATCAATGATCGCCGCGTAGGTGGATTCTCCCTTGGTGAAGAAGACAGAGGCCATGCAGGAGTTCCGCTTAGGGCTAAAGAAAACAGTATCGAACCTCTCGCCATGGATGGAGGTGTCGGTCCGCTTTTGCGCTTCGATATTGGCTTGTTCCTGTTGCTCGTATACCTTGCAATCCATTTTGCCGGTGACCGCGAAAGCTGCCTGAGCGCTCAGCACGGCAAGAGCGAGCAGCGCGCACTTCTTTGAGCTGGGAAAGAGACGGGCCTTGTCGTTCATGAGCGAACGTTACCGTCTGGCCCGGCCGACCACAATCCCACCCTGGCCGATCAAGGGTTACTTATGGGGTGTTACGGACGGGGAAGGGAACGCCCAGCAAGGCGAGACTGCAGTTGCTTGCGGTAACGGCGACTCAATCGAAGGGCGACTCCACCTTCCAGCAACACGTCGTATTCTCCCTCATGGTTGAGCTTGAGACCGCAGACGCGATCCAGATTCACGATAGACGAACGGTGAATGCGGCAAAACAGGGCTGGATCCAGGTCTTGCTCCAGTTCAGAGATACTCCGGCGCAGCAGGTGGACCTTCTCGCCCACATGCAGTCCCGCGTAGTAGTCAGCAGCCTCGATCCAGTCGATCTCCGGCAACCTGACGAAGGTTACCTGTGCCGCGTTTTTGACGGTCAGGAACTCAAGCCTTTGCGGCTGAGTCTTGTCGCGGTCGATCTTTTGTTTGGCCCGGGCCAGCGTGCGTTCAAAGCGAGCGTTGTCAAAGGGCTTCAGGAGGTAGTCGAGCGCGCCTGCGTCGAATGCCCGCAAGGCGTACTGATCGTACGCAGTTACAAAGACCAGTGCAGGTGGCACGTCTTTGCCCAGCAACTCCAGTACGTCAAAGCCGTCGTATTCGGGCATCTGGACATCCAGAAAAAGCAGGTCTGGTTTTGTCCTGCGGATTTCGTTGGGCGCATCTGCGCCTGAGCCGCACTCACTGACGATTTCGATTTCCGGATCAAGTCGCAACAGCAGCGACAGATTGCTGCGCGCGAGTGGCTCGTCGTCCACTATGGCGGTGCGGATGGCCACGATTCACTCCTTAAAGGGTACAGAGACGCTTACTTCCACTCCGCCAGGAGCCTGATTTTGCATTTTGAGCTCGAAGCCGTTTCCATACAAACTCTGCAGGCGGGTTCGCATATTCGACAGGCCAATCCCATCATCGATCTTCTCCCATCGCGCGGCTGGACCGTCGTTGTACACACTGAGCGTGAGCCGGTCCTGGGAGCGGGAGGCCGCGATCCGGATCTCCCCACCCTGGGCCCGCTGGGCAATGCCATGCTTGATCGCATTTTCTACCATGAGCTGCAGGATGAGGGTCGGCACCCGGGCAAGCATGAGTTCGGTGGGAACATCCACACTGAACTGAAGGCGCTCCACAAAGCGCACCTTCTGGATGTCAAGATATTTTTGTGCAAACTCCACTTCCTCTCCCAGAGAGGCTTGCTGGCTGGTCGAGTCTACGAAAAGGCGGCGGAGAAAGTCGCTCAGCCCGGCAATCATCGTGACTGCATCGTCATTCCTTTTTTCACGCACCAGGCCGGCAATGGCATTGAGGGTATTGAACAGGAAGTGCGGCTCGATTTGCCGGCGGAGCGCGTCCAGTTGCGCCCGGGAGAGCTGCTCGTTCAGCTTCGCAGTCTCCGTCTGCTGGTAAGCGAGCCTGGAGTTGGAATCGATCACATAACCGATCGCCAGAATGACGCAGTACAAAACTGCGGTGAAGACCATTCCATTGTAGAACCTGTCGAGCCAAAGGTGCCCAAATGGAAGTGGAGAAGATGGACTCCCATATGGATTCAGCAGGAGGTCCAGCAACGTGGCCCAGGCGGCATAGAGCAGCCCGATGATGGTGCAGCATGCCAGATGCACCAACCAGGTCGCCGCAGAGCTTAACTTCAGCGGGGGAAATCGACGCCCGAGGCGCATCACCGGTCCGGTCGCCAGAGCCCAGGGAAGAAACCACAAAGTGATGACCACAAACAGACGGACCCAGGCATGGTGCATCCCTTCAGAGCGCATCACGAAAACGGTCTGGGTTGCATCCACCAGGCCGAAACCAAGCCAGATGGATGCGATCCATACCCAGCGCTGTTGGTGCTGCAATCGGAGCTGGCTCGTATCCATGGTAACGATCGTAGTCCAGTGGCATTTACGGCTGTGCCGGAATGCAGTGAATCAACGGCGATATGCAGTCAACGGTCTTTCCCCTGACTCCGTTCGCAGCGCATACTGCCTTCATGCTCACCTTAGTCAAGACCACGCTTTTGCTGGCGGCTTTTCTGTTTTGGGTCGTGCCCGATGCAGAGGTTCCTCAATATACCAGCGCCGGCGAGCTTCAGCGTCCGGAGCACTATCGGGAATGGGTTTACCTCACGTCGGGCTTCGATATGAGTTACAACCCTCCCATGCAGATGGAGGGCCATCATATGTTTGATAATGTCTTTGTCAATCCGGCGGCCTATCAGGCGTTTTTGAAGACAGGCACCTGGCCGGACCACACTATTTTGGTGCTTGAAGAACGCGAAGGGCGGGGCAAAGGCTCGATTAATCAAAGCGGCAATTACCAGGGCGCCCTGAGAGGGCTGGAGGTGCACGTCAAAGACGAAGCTCGATTTCCTGGTAAATGGGCTTTTTTTGGATTCGGAGACGGCAAGGCAGGCAGGCTTTTTCCGCAATCGGCGGACTGCTATAGCTGCCACGCGGCTCACGCCGCGGTAGACACAACGTTTGTTCAGTTTTATCCAACGCTGCTGCCGATTGCCAGCAGCAAAGGTACCCTCTCTTCTGCCTTCCAAAAAGAGACGGCAACCCCGGCCTGGAAAGTAGTCCCCCCGGATTTCCTGTGGGGACCCGTGGCCCGGGTTGACCCGGATCCGGCCTTGTTCCGGCCGCCGGCGGGCTATGCGGTGAAGGATGCGGTGGAAAGCTTGAAGGAACTGGAACAGAAATTAGAGGCGAACATGGAGTAGACCTGAGAGAAGGCCAGACAGGCGCTTTTGTGTGCCGCTGGTTTTTGTTGATAATGAAGGTCTATGTCAAAACGTGAATTCCAGACCGAAGTCAGCCAACTGCTCCAGCTGATCGTACATTCGCTTTACTCTCACCCCGAGATTTTTCTGCGTGAGTTGATTTCCAACTCCTCCGATGCCCTGGACAAGCTGCGCCATCTGACCCTTACTGAAGAAGCGTACAAAGCTCTTCCCTTTGATCCTCGAATTGACCTGGAACTCGATGAGGAGAAGAAGACACTCACCATCGCCGACACAGGTATTGGCATGAACGAGGAAGAATTGGCCTCGAACCTGGGCACCATCGCTCGCTCGGGCACGAAAAATTTTCTTTCCCAGCTCTCTGGGGACGCTAAAAAAGATACCAACCTGATCGGCCAATTTGGCGTGGGTTTCTACAGCGCCTTCATGGTGGCTGACCGGGTGGAAGTGGTCTCGCGCAAGGCGGGCGAAGACCAGGCCTGGCGCTGGACCAGCGATGGCAAGACCGGCTTCGATATTGAGCCCGCCGAGCGCGCAGTCGCCGGTACAACCGTCCTGCTGCACCTCAATGAAGAGGGCCAGCAATATGCCAACAGCTGGCGGCTGAGGGAGATTGTCAAGAAATATTCCAACCACATTGCGTTTCCTATCTTTCTCACCTACGACAAGAGCGAGTGGAATGAGGAGGAGAAGAAATCGATCAAGACCCGCACCACCGAACAGATCAATGCCGCGAGTGCACTGTGGCGCCGTCCCAAGAGCGAGCTCAAAGACGAAGACTACAAAGAGCTCTACAAGTCGCTCACCGGAGAATGGGAAGATCCACTGTTCTGGTTCCACACCAAGGCAGAAGGGAGCCTGGAGTACACCACGCTTTTCTACGTGCCGGCGAAGGCGCCGCTGGATCTCTACCAGGCGGAGTACAAGACGGGCGTAAAGCTTTATGTGAAGCGCGTCTTCATCATGGACGATGCCAGGGAGCTTCTGCCGCAATACCTACGCTTCGTGCGCGGCATTATCGACAGCGAGGATCTTCCCCTGAATGTGAGCCGCGAGATCCTGCAGCAGAATCGCATTCTGACGAATATCCGGACGGCGAGCGTGAAGAAGATCCTCTCGGAGCTGAAGAACATCGCGGCCAATCAACCGGAGCTGTATTTGAAGTTCATCACCGAGTACAACCGGCCGCTCAAAGAAGGTCTGTACAGCGACTATGCGAATCGCGAGACGCTGCTCGATTTGATTCGCTTCAAGTCGACTAAGGTGGAAGGCCTCACCAGCCTGGCCGAAGTGAAGTCGCGCATGAACCCGGAACAAAAAAGTATCTATTACATTACCGGGGCGAGCGATTCCCTGCTCCGCAAATCGCCTCTGCTCGAGATCTACAAGAAGAAGAATCTCGAGGTTCTGCTGCTGGACGACGAGATCGATGAGATTGTCTTCTCGGGCGTTGAGAAGTACGGTGATATCGATCTAAAGTCGGTGAATAAGGCTGCGACCAGCGAAGATCTGAAAGATGAGAAGGAGCCGGAGAAGGCGGACACGCTGAAGCCGCTGATCGAAAAGCTGAAGGCCACGCTGGGCGACCGGGTGAAAGATGTGCGCGCCTCGGTGCGGCTGGCAGACAGCCCGTCTTGTATCGTCTCCGATGAAGACGAGCCCTCGATGAAGATGCAACAGATGCTGCGTGCTATGGGGCAGAAAGACATGCCGGCGCTGAAACCGACGCTCGAGATCAATCCTGACCACGAGATCGTCAAGAAGCTGCTGGCACGTTCTGATGACGCGGTCGCCGAAGATGCGGCGTGGCTGCTGTTTGACCAGGCTATGCTGATGGAAGGCGTGCCGCTGCAGGATCCGGCAGTGTTTGTGCAGCGGCTGAACCGTATGTTGAGCTTGTCTATTTAGACAAGAGGAATCCTGGCCCAGCCCTCCCTTCCGAGTCTGCGTGAGATAAAGCTGTAACCGCCAGACTTTGAGTGTGTGGCCCAGGTCTCGCTTTTGAGACCGGGTGTCCGGCCAAGACCCATTTGCGGGAGAAACCCAAGTCTCAAAAGACCTGGGCCACACACTCACTTGCGTAAGCTCTTGCGGGCGCAAAAGCATCATCATCATCCCGACTACCTATCCGTCACTTTACCGTCAGACTAGCAAGCTGGTCCGCAGTCTTCCCCGCGATCATTCCCGCAAGCGTCGTGGCGAGGATATTGTGGCCCCGCGTGGTGGGATGCAGGTCATCCCAGAACAAATAGGTATCCGGATCGACCGTGGGCATGTCCTGAGAGCTGGTAGTCACGTCTGCCAGGGAAAAGCTGGAGGGCGAGGCGATGATTTGATTGAAAAGAGCAAAGACGTTCAGCTGGACAAAATGGAGATGTCTGCCAAAGTTGAAGTCGTGCAGAACATCGACACCTGTGCTCAATATCCGGTTGAAGAGGACACTTGCGGCGGTCGCGGCAACTGAATCCGTGGGACTGCCGTTAAGCCGGGGTATTGATCCAAGCGGAGGAAGGTTAGGGATCACGAACTGGGTGGCTCCAGCATCGATGAGACGCTGGATGTTTGTGACCTGATTGACACCTGCCTTGAAGACGTCGTCCGCTGACGTTGCGTTGAGAAGATCGTTGGCGCCGCCCCATACGACGAACAAAGTCCTGTCATTGATGACGGGATGCGTGGCGAGATAATCGGTGATCTGCTGTCCTATGTTGTTGACATTGACGAAGACTGAGGCGGACCCGAGAGTCAGCACCGAAGTTCCGTTGCCGGTGAAGGCGAAGCCGTAAGCATAATTGGTTCCGCCGTCGAGGGAGTCCAGGATGATCGGCTTCGCTGGAAGCGTGGCGGCAAATTGTTCAATCCATACGCCGAAGTACTCGCGGGCAGCCGGGATCGTGTCGTCGCCATCGGTGAAGCGGCCGTCGGTGTAGTCGGCGGAGGGCCCTGGAATCCGCACTCCGTACTTATGCTGCGCGAGATACGCGACATTGCCTGTATCGGAAAGGGAGTCTCCAAAAATGACGATGGAGGTGTAATCCTGGGCATGCGCGAGGACAGCGGTAAACGTGAAGAAGAGCGCTGAGAAGAGGCAAAGGAGTCGGCGCGGCTGGCGCGCTGGAGCAGTCGTTGTATCGGTGACCTGCATAGGATTGATAAGTTGCAGAGCTGGTCGCATGGGCTCCTCCGAGTCGTGAAGCATTGAAACATAGCCCGGGTATTCAAGACAACTGAGATAACATTGCCGGCAAGATCGAAGTAACTAGTGCGAACCCACGTTGTAAATCGTACTGTGGTCCGGCACCAAAGCTCCGACGACCGCGCCGGGCACAAGGAAGGCCACCGCCAAAACCCCGGCGACCCGCTGTCTGCTAAAAATGCCGGTGTTCCACCCCGCACCAGTCACGGCTCCCACGCCCGCGCCGACTCCGGCGCCAATGAACGCGTTGCGCAAACGATGCTTGTTTTTCATGAGTCTCACGCGAACGATGTCTTGCCTCTGGAGCGCCTGCGAGCCCGTTTGGTCTTGCACCGAGATCGCCGCTTCGGAAACGATTCAGAAATGTCCCGGAAACTTTCCTGGAGTTCTTTTCCAGCACCTGAATCCTTTCCCCTTCGTGAAGAGAGTTCAGGTTTTGCCAGGATGCCGGGCCGCTTTGAGCCGACGAAGTGTAGGTCGCGGTCAGAACGCAAATCAGAAACCAGATTTTTCGCATACCGCTCCATCTTTTCGTCCTCCTAGTGGCGGCCTGCATACCATCGCTTCATCTCTTTCGGCGAGGATCCCCGGTCACAGAATCGAGACCGGGGGCCACCCAGGTTTCGCGATTCAAAGGGCTACCAAGTGCGGACTTTTTTGCCAATGCTCCCTAAGGAAAGGATGCCTTCCTTGCCGGCGACGCTAGTGACTACGGTGTCAATCTCGGAGCCGTTTCCCACGACTACGAAGTTCGTGACCACAGGTGGCCTGCCATCGGTGAAGTCGATAGTAAAGGTACCGGTGCAATCCGGGTTTACCGTGTACGTACCGTGGGCCGGTGTGTGCGTGAAGTCGGAGACGGCTGTACCGGCGATCGTTACCGCATCGATCTGTTCAAAAGTACCGTTGCCGTCAAAATCAGCCATCGCAACCCCCACCTGGAGACCCGTCGGCCCCAAGACGCCCGGGATGGGATATTTGGTGCCTTGAAGTGTGAATCCATAATGACCGTAAAGAAGTTTGTTGTTGCAGCCTTCGACGTCACTTAGCGCGTGTCCGGACCCCACAGTACCGAGTGTAAGTAGAACCAACGCTGCCGCATTTGTGAATAGCTTCCTGTTCATAATCCCTCCTCCGCAGTTGCCCGCGATCCTTCTTGTAGTGAGCCCCCAACTATCCAGTCAATTGACCGCACCTGTTCCGCTTCTGACTTGCTAAGAAAATGCTGCCAAAGGAGTTGTGTGATTTCCTGAACCGTGCAACTGGGATAACATGGCAGCGGGTCAGGGTGAGCCAATGAACCCTCCAGCCAGTTCCAGCCGAAAAGTTCGGGCCGGCCTTTTCGAGATCGATCTGGCCTCGGGCCAATTGCACAAGAACGGGCGGAGATTGCCCCTGCAAGAACAGCCTTTTCGTGTTTTGGCCATGTTGCTCGAATGCCCCGGAGAGGTGGTCACCCGCCAGCAGTTGCAGGCAAGGCTCTGGCCGGCGGACACCTATGTCGGATTCGACGAGGGCCTGAACACTGCGATCCGCAAGCTGCGAACAGCCTTCGGCGATTCAGCCGCCAACCCGAGATTCATCGAGACTCTGCCCCGGCGAGGGTATCGGTTCATTGCTCCGGTGACCGAAACCGCGACCGCAAATGGCGTGCCCGTGAGCGTGGATTTGGCAGGGATGGAGGGCCAGGGTGCGGTCCTCGATTCTGGTCCTCCACAGCAGGTGGGGCACGCAGTAACTACAGCCGATCACCATCCATTTGCTCCGGACGTTGGCAGGTGGCGATGGAGGGCGGTGGTTCTCCTGACAGCTGCTCTGGTTTTGGTTTTCACAGCCATTGCATACATCATGCGTACCCATCGTTCCTCGGGTTCTGCTCCCGCTAAACGCGCGATGCTTGCGATCTTACCCTTCCAGAATCTGAGCAATGACCCGAAGCAGGAGTACTTCAGCGATGGCCTGACGGAGGAGACGATTACAGACCTGGGCCAGCTCAGCCCAGAAAATCTTGGCGTGATCGCTCGAACCACGGCCATGGCATATAAACACACCGACAAATCCGTGAGCCAGATCGGCCGTGATCTCGGCGTCGACTACATCCTGGAAGGCAGTGTGCGACGGGACGGCGGAAAAGCCCGCGTCAGCGCTCAGTTGATTCGTGTCAGTGATCAGACCCACCTTTGGGCTCAGAACTACGATCGCGAGCTCGAGGACATGCTCGACGTGCAGAACGATCTGGGAAGGTCGATCGCGGAGCAGGTGAGTGCTAATCTCACGCCGCACCGGGAGGTTGAGTTATCAAGGAAGCACCGTGTGAACCCCGAGGCCTACGACCTCTACTTGAAGGGCCGCTTTTACTGGAACCAAAGAACACCCGATGCGATCAAGAAAAGTATTCAGTACTTTCAGCAAGCTACCGCCGAAGACGCTAACTTCGCCTTGGCCTGGGCCGGACTAGCCGACGCCTACAACATCAGTAATATTCTTGGCCTGTATTCGTCCAAGGAAAGCTCTCCGCAGGCAAGAACAGCAGCGACGAGGGCGATTATGTTAGATCCTTCCCTCGCCGAGGCGCACGCCGCCCTCGGTGTGGAGAAGTCGCATTACGAGTTCGACTTCCCAGGAGCGGAAAAAGAATTTTTGAAAGCGATTGAGCTCAATCCCAACTCGCCCTATGCGCACTTGTTCTATTCCAATTGTTTCCTCGTGCCCATGGGCCGAAAGGCGCAAGCCATTGCGGAAAACAAGAGGGCAGTGGAAATTGATCCCCTCTCGTTACCGATAAACAATTTCATGGCTATGACATACGTGTTTGCCGGGGACGACGGAAGTGCGTACCGGCAATTCCAGCGCACCATCGCCATGGATCCCAGCTTTCCACTGGCGCACGAATATTTCTCCGAGTTCCTGGCGTCGATCGGAAGATACGAGGAAGCGATCAAAGAGCAGGAAAAGAGCGAGGTGCTTAGCGGCTCCAGTCCCGAGGAAGCGGCGGCCAGAGCGACGGTGATGGAAAGAGCATTCAAGAAGGGAGGGGAAAAGGGATTTTGGCAGGAGCAACTAGAGCTTCAGCTGCAGGCCGGCACTTATCATTCGCCCGGCGAACGAGCGAGCGTCGTACGCTTCTGCCGGGCAAACGGACAAGGCCTTTTTTTGGCTGGAGAAGGCCTACGAGGAGCGGGAGGGGCAAGTGATCACTTTGTTGAAATTAGATCCTGCCTTACAAGCATCTGCGCAGCGACCCGCGGTTTTCTGCATTGTTGCAGAAGATGGGCTTACCGCAATAACACCCGGGCGCTTGCTCGGAGTGGAATGTTGGTATCTTTACTTACTCGCGTGTCAGCTTCCGTGGCGGTGCAGTAAAACGGTGGTGATCTGACGCCATTCGTCGTCGAGCGATGTTTCCGGATGAGGCTGGTGAGCGCGCTTGTACCAGTAGCCCGCGTTTTCCTGGTCGCCTTCCCTGCGATGGAGGTAGGCATGAACCCAGGCCGCTTCCTGCCCGGACTCGTCGTCCTGGGCGATATCATGGGCGCGATCGAAGTTTCCCCTGGCATCCCACCAGAGAGCCTTGAGCAAGTCCGACAGGCCCGCCGGGGGAACTGATTCGCGCAGAGAGGCACGGAACTCTTCGATCGTCATAGCCGCATTTTACGCCCGCTCTAAAGAAGGTCAGACGAGCCACTTCTGAGAGGTTCCACAGGCATTGTCATTCGTTGGCTAGGGTCGTATAGTTGATATACGACCTTGCCGGTCGCAATTGAGCCTTCCCCCCGGATCGCGAGGACGACCCCGACCGCCATGCCACGCATGCTTCCATCCACTGCTCTCAGCGAGCTCGCTATTGGATCCTGCGCTACGCTGGCCTCTCTGGACCTCCCGGAGGAGATTCAGGGACAGCTTATGCATCTTGGGTTTGTCCCGGAAAACCGGGTGCTCGCGCTTCGCCGTGCACCGGCTGGAGATCCCACCGTTTATTGCATTGACGGCACAGAAGTTGCCCTGCGCAGGGAGACGGCCAAATTCATCAACGTCCATAGTGTTTGCCTGGCCGTGAGAAAGGCCGCGCAATGAGCCATTGCGAACCCGGAGGCGCAGTCGCCGTCGCAGCGGGCGGCCCGCGCTTAGACGGCAAAATAAGCACCGTGGCCCTGATCGGTCCGCCGAATTCCGGTAAGTCCACTCTGTTCAATCGTTTGACCGGGCTGCGTCAAAAGGTGGCGAACTATCCCGGGGTGACGGTGGAACAGCACTCCGGACGGATGAGCGGCATAGGCCACCGCAACCTGACGCTGATCGATCTGCCCGGAATCTATAGCCTCCAATCCTACTCAGAAGACGCCCGGGTGGCGGTAGATGTGCTGCAGGGGAATATGCCGGGAACGGCGGTTCCGGATGCAGTGCTGCTGGTGCTGGATGCTTTGCAGTTGAACCGGCAGCTGATGCTGGCCGCGCCGGTTCTCGCTATGGGTCTGCCGACCCTGGTCCTGTTGAACATGTCTGACCTGATGACCGCGCGAGGGGGCGAAATCGATCCGCTGGGATTGGCCCGGGAGCTGGGCGCGCCCGTGGCCCTGATTAGTGCTACCAAAGGCACCGGCTTCGATGCCATCGATCGTTTCCTGACCCGGCTCTCCGAACCAGCCGAAGCGCGCCACGAGCCCATGCAATTGCCGGTCCTGCAAACTGCCGCCTCCTGTCACCAGTGGGCAACGCAGGTTAGCTCGCGGACTAAATATAAGGCGCCGGTCTCGCCCGGCTGGACGCGCAGGCTCGATGCGGTGCTGCTGCATAAGTTCTGGGGACCGGTCATATTTCTGGCGGTGGTGATCGGCGTGTTCCAGGTGGTGTTTGCTGCCGGCCTTCCATTGAGTGACTGGCTGACCGAGATCTTTACCAAGGCAGGCGCCGCGGCGGTTCATGTTCTGCCCTGGACGTGGTTGCAGGTTCTGCTGCGCGACGGGCTTTGGAATGGAGTGCAGGCGGTTTTGGTTTTCCTGCCTCAGATCCTGCTGCTTTTCCTGGTGATTGGGGTGCTGGAGGATTCGGGCTACCTGGCGCGGGCGGCTCTGATCGCGGACCGCGTCATGCGCTCGATTGGGTTGAATGGCAAAGCCTTCATTCCACTGCTCTCAGCGTATGCCTGTGCGGTACCGGCCATCATGGCCACGCGGACGATTGAAAACAAGCGTGACCGGCTGGCGACGATCCTGGTGGCGCCGTTCATGACCTGCGCTGCGCGGCTGCCGATTTACACCCTGATTATTGCCGCATTTATTCCTAACCATCCCATTCTGGGTAGCTTTTTTGGGTTGCGGGCGGCGGTGATGTTGAGCCTCTACGTGCTGGGTTTTTTGGCGGCACTGATGACAGCACGGTTGCTTAAGTCGTCTATTCTTAAGGCCAATTCCGCGCCTTTCATCTTGGAATTGCCACAATACCGGTGGCCGACGCTGCGCTCGATTGGCCTGCGGCTGATGGACCGCGGCACGGTTTTCGTCAAGCAGACCGGTACCGTAATTCTGGCGGTTACGTTTACCTTGTGGCTGCTGAGTATTGTGCCCTTCCATGCGGGTGCGGTCGCTCCGCTTACAGAAAGTGTGATCGGTAAGCTGGGCCACTTTATTGAACCGGTACTGCATCCCCTGGGGTTCAACTGGAAGATTGGTATCGGACTGCTCAGTTCAGTGATCGCGCGGGAAGTAATCGTGGGCACGCTGGGGACGCTTTATGGGGCTGATCCTGCTACCCAGTCGGTGGGCCTGCAGGCGGCGCTGCGGCATGACATGACGATCGGCGGCGCGATTGCGTTGGTGGTGTTTTTCGCGTTTGCGATGCAGTGCACCTCGACGTTGGCTGTGGTCCGGCGGGAAACCAACAGCTGGAAATGGCCTGCGGTCCAGTTCCTCTATATGACGGGACTGGCCTACGTAGCCGCGTTGGCAACCAACCAGATTTTGTCCCGTATCTTCTAGAAATGTAAGTTTTAACCGGGCTTTAGCCCCGTGAAGCATCGAAGTAGTTGAAAGCGCTGGTGTGCTTCCGCCTATGGCGCACCCTGGGACGGGGTTTGGTCCTGGTTGGCGCGGATTATCTGCGAAAATAGAAGTGAATCTAAGAAAACAAGAGACTAGAACATGATTTCTGTCAGCGATGTAACTATGCGTTATGGGTCCAAACTGCTATTCGAAGAGGTTTCGGTGCAGTTTATTGCGGGCCGGCGGTTTGGTTTGACGGGGCCGAACGGGGCCGGCAAATCCACCTTTATGAAGATCCTGTCGGGAGAACTGGAGCCGCAGAAGGGTACCGTAGTGCGGCCCAAGAAGATCGGCGTGTTGCGCCAGGACCAGTACGCTTTCGATGCCTTTCGCGTGATCGATACCGTGGTCATGGGCAACAAAGGATTGTGGAAGGCGCTCGCAGAACGAGATGCGATTTATGAAAAGGCCGAGCTGACCGATGAGGACGGCATGCGGCTGGGCGAACTGGAAGGCATCGTAGGCGAAGAAGACGGCTATACGGCCGAGAGCGACGCCGCCATTCTGCTGCAGGGCCTGGACATACCAGATGAATTTCACGAACGGAAAATGAGCGAGTTGCAGGGTGGGCAAAAGGTCCGTGTGTTGTTGGCCCAGGCCCTGTTTGGCAAGCCCCAGGCCCTGCTGCTGGACGAACCGACGAACTCGCTGGATCTTGATTCGGTGCATTGGCTGCAGAACTTCCTGATGGAGTTTGAAGGCACGCTGATCACCATCTCGCACGACCGGCATTTTCTGAACAGCGTATGCACCCACATCGCGGATATTGATTACGAAACCATCATTACCTACAGCGGCGGCTATGACGATATGGTGCTGGCGAAGACCCAGATCCGCTCTCGTCTGGAGTCGCAGAATGCCCAGCGAGAGAAGAAAATTGCGCAGCTGAACGAGTTCATTGCGCGGTTCTCTGCCGGCACCCGTTCGAGCCAGGTGACGTCACGCAAGAAAGAAGTGGAGCGGCTGCAAACCACTGAGCTGGCTCGGTCGAATATCCAACGGCCATACATCCGGTTCGACCTGTTGCGGCCTTCCGGCAAGCACATCCTGGAGTTCGAACACGTGAGCAAGTCCTACGGTGACCAGCAGGTCATCCGCGATTTCGGCGCCGCGGTCATGCGTGGGGAGAAGGTTTGCCTGATGGGCCGGAACGGACTGGGCAAGACAACCCTGCTCAAGTCCTTGCTGGTCAAGATGGATCAGGCGGAGCCAGGTTTCGAGCTGGACGGAGGTACGGTCAAGTGGGGTCACGAGCCACAGATCGGCTACTTCCCTCAGGACCATACCGGGTCCATCGAGAAAGGGATGACGGTTTCCGATTGGCTGCACCAGTTCGATCCCCGAGTAACCAAGGAGGATATTCGCGGCTTGCTGGGACAGATGTTGTTCAGCGGCGAAGAGGGATTGAAGAAGACCGAAGCCTTATCGGGCGGAGAGGCAGCACGATTGATTTTTTGCCGGTTGATGCTGCAGAAGCCGAACATTCTGATACTCGACGAACCGACGAACCACCTGGATCTTGAAGCCATCAACGCGCTCAATGTCGCCATCCAGCGCTATGAGGGGACGGTGCTGCTGGTAACCCACGATCATGATTTGATCGACGAGGTGGCGACCCGGATCTGGCATTTCGATCAGGGCACGATCGAAGATTTCAAGGGGCCATACGAGGAATACATGACGGCAACAGCGGCGGCGGCGGCACGGCGCTGAGAAGTCCCCACCCACAGTTCTCTAAGACGGAATAAATGCCCCCGATCCTCAATGCCCAGGAAGTCTCCAAGTCATTTGGCGCTGATCCGCTTTTGCGCAACATTGCGTTCACCGTGGAAGAACGCGCGCGCATTGGGCTGATCGGACCAAATGGTTCGGGCAAGTCGACGCTGCTCGGCATTCTCGGTGGGGACATCGATCCGGATAGCGGTGAAGTGACCGTGCGTAAGCGGACACGACTCAGCTATGTCGCGCAACAATCGGAATTTACGCCCGGAACCACGGTCCGCGCAGTGCTCGAAGCTTCGCTCGAGCGCATTGCTGCTCCGGCGGCAGAGTGGGAAGGACGCATCGGGGAAACCCTCGGGCGGACGGGCTTTGTGGATTTTGCCGTGGATGCTTCCACGCTTTCCGGCGGCTGGCGTAAGCGGTTGGCGATTGCCGAGGCCCTGGTACAGGCGCCCGATGTTCTGCTGCTGGACGAGCCCACCAATCATCTGGATTTGAGCGGGATCGAGTGGCTGGAAGGCCTGCTCAACACCGCCTCGTTTGCCTGCGTGGTGGTTAGCCACGACCGGTACTTTCTGGAAAACGTGTGCACGGAAACGGTGGAACTGAACCGCGCCTACCCGGATGGGCTGCTGCGGGTGAACGGGAATTACAGCGAATTTCTGATCAAGAAAGAAGCGTTTCTCGAAGCCCAGGCCAAGCGGCAGGATGCTCTGAGCAATCGCGTACGCACGGAGATTGACTGGCTACGCCGCGGGCCGAAAGCACGCACCACCAAGTCCAAGGCCAGGATCGACAAGGCGCACGAGTTGATTGGTGAATTGGCGGAGGTATCGGCGCGAATCGCACCGCGACAGCGTCTATTGAATTTTCTGCCACCGACCGGCAGACCAAACGATTGGTTGAACTGGAAGACCTGGAGTATGGCTTCGCTGGGCGCAAGCTTTTCGCCGGCCTTAATTTTGCTTTTACCGCCGGAACGCGCATCGGCCTGGTGGGCCCCAATGGCAGCGGTAAGACAACGCTGCTGCGGCTACTGCGGGGCGAGATCGAACCCAGCGAAGGTTCCATCAAACGGGCGACTGCGCTGCGCACCGTTTACTTCGATCAGAATCGCATTTTGGAGCCGGACGTCACTCTGCGGCGGGCCTTGGCCCCCGATAGCGATTCAGTGATTTATCAGGACCGAGTGATCCACGTGGCTTCCTGGGCTTCCCGATTTTTGTTTAGCGGCGATCAGTTGAATCAGCCGATAGGTCGACTCTCTGGGGGTGAACGGGCTCGCGTCCTGATCGCCAGGCTGATGCTGGAGCCGGCTGATTTGCTTCTCCTGGATGAGCCCACCAACGACCTCGATATCCCGACTCTCGAGATTCTGGAAGAAAGTCTGCTGGAGTTTCGCGGGGTTCTGGTGCTGGTGACACACGACCGTTACATGTTGGATCGTGTCAGCACCAGTGTCTTGGGATTGGATGGGCGCGGCAATGCGGAAACCTTTGCCGACTATTCGCAATGGGATGCGTGGCAACGTCAGCCACAGCCAGAGGCTAAGGCGGCTGCCCAGCAGGAAAAGCGCGTGCCATCCGGGAAGAAGAAGCTGTCTTACCTGGAAGCGCGCGAGTTTGCCGGTATCGAGGATCGTGTGACCGCTGCCGAGGAGCAGCTTGCGCGCGAGCGCAGCGTGGTTGAAGATCCCGCAGTCGCTACCGACGCAGTGCGGTTACAGGAAGCCTTGCAAGCCATGGAACAGGCCCAGAGCCTGCTCGATGACCTATATGCAAGATGGGCTGAACTCGAAGCCAAGAATGTTGGGTGAGCCCTGAAGATTGAAGTTTCACATTACGCAAGACTCTCATAGCAAAATCGTTTACCCCTCCTTTACAACTCGACAGAACTGCTCTACTACTGCTATATGCTTCTCTTGGCGGCAAAAGTCGCACCGGGATGCTTTCGCCGCCCAAACGATAGAGGAGAAGGCTCCAAGCATTGACTCTGACCAAGCTCGCCTGCCCCCTGCTCTCTCGAAAGCTTACGGTGCCCCGGTTCGCGGTGCGTAACCAGTCATCGAGGCGTGAATACCCGTCGCCCGGCGCATCTTCTCAGGTTCCATCCAACGCTCGTCTATGCGGGGCTTGGTCTTTGCCTCGGATGACCCTCCGGGGGCGAATGATACCAATCCGTCTGTTACCGCTGGCCTTGCTCATGGTCTTGTTTTCCGCGAGTTCCTTTTTGCCTGCGCAGACAGCTGCGGCGCCGCTGACCCTGCAACAGGCCATCGCGCTGGCCCGCCAAAAGAATCCGACTCTTCTTTCCGGACAGCAGCACGTCATCGCCACCAAGGCCAGCGAAGTCACCGCCGGTCTGCGTCAGAATCCGAACCTGACCCTGAGCGGCACCGATGTGACGCTAGCCGCTAACAATCCCGGCAACCCTTACTCTTATGCAGCCAACGTCTCCCGCCTCTTCGAACGAGGGCAGAAGCGACGCTGGCGTCTTGACCTTGCCCACAGCACCACCGACGTTACCGAAAGTCAATACCGGGACACGGAACGGCAGACCATCCTTGCCGTGAAACAGGCCTTTACCCAGATGCTGGGCGCGAAAGCCGGATTGAAGATAGCGGACGACAATCTGCAGGGCTATCGCAAGACGGTCGAGTTGAGCAAGCAGCGCCTCGATGCCGGCGACATCAGTGCCACCGACTTCGATCGCATTGAGTTGCAGCTTGCCGAATTTGAGGCCGATTACGACGACGCGAACTTGAATCTTGTGCAGTCCGGCGATCAGCTAAAAATGCTGCTGGGTATCGACACGCCGACCCCAACGTTTGAAATCACCGGCACTCTCGATCCCCCGCAAGTCATTCTGGGCCTGCCGGAAGTGGAACAGCGCGCGCTTGCGGAACGTCCTGACTATCGCGCCGCGCAGCAGTCTCTTCGTCTGGCTGAGGCCAACGTCAAGCTGGCAGAAGCTTATGGCACCACCGACCCTACTCTGGGCGGCGAATATGACCGCTCGGGGAATGACAACTCGGGCGGTTTCCAGGTAAACCTCCCCTTACGGATCTTCGATCGTAATCAAGGGGAAAAGGAACGGACCCGCTACGAGGCGCAGTCCAGCCGCTTCGCGGAGATCGCGGCACGCAACCAGGTGATCAATGACGTAGACCAGGCCTGGGCCGCCTATCAGACGGCAATCGCACAGTCGCGGCGCTACAACGGCCACTATCTTGCGCAAGCTTCACGTGTTCGCGACAACCTCGAGTTCAGCTATCGCCACGGAGGCAGCACTCTGCTCGACTACCTCGACGCTCTTCGTGATTACCGTCAAACCAATCTCGACGCCTTGAACGCCAATGTTCAGGTCTGGCTTGGTCTCCACCAACTCAGCTACGTCGCCGCATCGGAGATGCTCCCATGAAGCATGCGATGACCTATGCCCCCTGCCGTTGGCTCGCGGCCCTTTCGCTGCTCGCCTGCCTCGGCTGCCATGACCAGGCCACCACCGCGGCCCAAGATGCGCCCCAGAAAGCACCGATCGAGGTTGCTACCGTCCATCCGCAGTCAGTTACGGATCGCCTGGTGCTCGCCGCCCGTGTTGTGCCGGACCCAACCCGGGTGGTTCATATCTACTCTCAGATCACCGGTCGCCTGGTCGAATTGTATGTTCGGCCTGGGCAGGAGGTGACCAAGGGCCAAACCATCGGCCTTATTCAAAGCAGCGAGATTGCCGCGGCACGAGCCGATTACGATAAGGCGAAAATCGAGGTAGCACGTTCCGACCGCCAACTGGATCGCGCTAAGCTCCTGCTGCAGCACGAAGTGATGGCGCAACGCGATTACGATGACCTGGAAGCCGCGGACCAGGCGGCGCATGCGGAGCTTACCCGCACCATACAGCGAATTCACATGCTGGGCTTCTCGCCCGAAGGATCATCGGACTCCGCGGAGCTGCGCGCACCCATCAGCGGCGCCGTGCTCGACATCGGATCGGCCAGCGGTGAAATGCAGCGTTCTCTCGATAACGCCAACCCTATCGCTACCGTCGCTAACCTCGATTCAGTCTGGATTCTCGGCGATGTCTTTGAGCAGCGACCTTAATACGGTCCGCGCCGCGCAGTCCGTCGAAGTGACTCTTCCTGCTTATCCGGGCGAGACGTGGCGCGGCAAAATTTCCAATATCTCCGATGCCATGGACCCCACCAGTCGAACCCTCAAGGTGCGCGTGGTCCTGCCCAACCCCAGGCATCGCCTCAAGCCCGAAATGTTCGCCAATCTCTCCATTGCTCGCACCACGGCGCCCGAATTTGTTCTGCCGACCACCGCAGTCGTTCATGAAGGTACCTCCAGCTATGTCTTCCTCCAGACTTCTCCCGGAAAGTATGAGCGGCACGAGGTGAGTACGGGAGCATTGAGCGGCAAAACAGTGGTAGTGACGTCCGGATTGAAAGACGGCGACCAGGTCGTCACTGCGGGAGCGGCGCTGCTGCGCGCCCCCACCGGAGACTGAGCATGAAGGCACTGATTCGAACGTTGTTGGATTACAGCTCCATCGTGCTCATCGTATTCGTCGTCTCCCTCGAGGTCGGCGTCTACGCCTTTTCGAAGCTGGACATCGAAGCGTATCCGGATCCCTCACCACCCCTGGTCGAGATCATCACCCAAAACCCCTCCTGGTCTGCCGAAGAAATGGAACAGCAGGTGACCGTTCCTGTGGAAGCCACGTTGAACGGCACCCCACACCTCGATCAGGTGCGCTCCATCAGCATCTTCGGCCTCAGCGATGTAAAGCTCTATTTCAATTTCGACAGCGAATATTTCCGCGACAAGCAAGAAGTCCTGAACCGTCTGCAGACGCTTTCCCTACCCAACGGCTTGCAGCCTCAGCTCTCGCCCTGGTCGCCGATCGGAGAGATCTATCGCTATCAGCTCACCGGCGGCGGCTATTCGCTCAATGAGCTGAAGGCCACGCAAGACTGGCTCGTTCGCCGCGAGCTAAAACAGGTTCCGGGCATCATCGACATCACCACCTTTGGTGGCACAACCCGTCAATATCAGATCGAAGCGGACCCCAACAAGTTGCTGGCCATGAATGTGACCCTGCCCCAGGTCCTCAATGCCATTCAGAACAGCAATGCCAACGCCGGAGGCAACTATCTCACCCTTGGCGATCAAAACATAAACGTGCGCGCACTGGGTCTATTGAAGAATACCGATGACATCGGCTCCGTCGTCGTCGCCGAACGGAACGGCGCTCCCGTGCTGGTGCGCGACGTGGGCGAGGTGAAAGAAGGCATCCAGCCTCGACTGGGAAAGGTCGGCCGCAATGGCGACCCAGACGTCGTGCTGGGCATCGTCTTGCTGCAGAAACAAGAGAAGTCCCTTCCCGCACTTGAGGGCCTGAAAAAGAAAATTCATGAATTGAACAATGGCAGTCTGCTGCCTCCGGGCATGCACATCAGCACCATCTATGACCGCACCAACCTCATCAACACCACCACCCGCACTGTCCGCCACGTTGTCTTCTCCGGCCTGTTTCTCGTGACCCTGGTGTTGATCTCCATGCTCGGCGACTTGCGCATCAGCTTCCTCGCCGCCATCACCATCCCGTTCGCGGTGCTCTTCGCCTTTTCCATGATGGTGCTCACCGGGCAGTCTGCCAATTTGATATCGATTGGCGCCATAGATTTTGGCATTCTCGTAGATGCCTCGATCGTCGTACTGGAAAGCATCTATCGCAAGCTTTCACGCCGCACAGAGGACGAAAACAACGTCGATCTCATCATCGAAGGCGCAAGCAACGCCTCGAAGCCCGTGCTTTTTGCCACCGTGATCATTCTCGTGGCCTTCATCCCTCTTTTCACCATGCAGGGAGTTCCCGGCAAGATCTTCGCGCCCATGTCGGTAACCTATGGGTTTGCGCTATCAGGTGCGCTCATTTTTTCGCTCATCTTTGCTCCCGTGCTGGCGAAACTGGTAGTTCCCACCCAAATCAAGCAGGAGAAGCACGAAACGTTCCTGGGGAGCTTTCTCCGCCGCCGCTATGACAACGGCCTTCCCCGTGTCCTCGCCCATCGCCGGTTCACCTGGGTAGTAGCAATCGTATGCCTTGTTGGTTCGGGCGTACTCTTCACCTTCGTGGGCGGAGAGTTCATGCCTCCTCTCGAAGAAGGTAACCTGTGGATCCGCGCCACGCTTCCGCAGGATATTTCCTTTGACGCCGCCGCAAATATTGCCGACAAACTGCGGGAGCAGATTGCCAAGTCCCCCGAGGTCATCCAGGCCGTGTCGCAAATGGGCCGGCCCGATGATGGAACCGACGTGGTCACATTTAATGACGTTGAGCTGTCGGTCTCTCTCAAGCCGCCCGACCAATGGCGGCCGCGGGCTGAGCAAGAACCAGTTGATCGATGAGATGAACCATCGTCTCTCGCAAATACCCGGTATGGACCTGAATTTCTCGCAGAATATTCAGGACAACGTTGAGGAAGCGATGTCCGGCGTAAAGGGGGAAAATTCGCTCAAGCTGTTTGGCGATGACTTTGACACCCTGTCGCGTCTCGCCAACCAGATCGCGCAGGTGATGCAATCCGTAAGAGGCGTTGCCGATGTGGGCGTCTTTCGCGTTGGTGGCCAGCCCAGCCTGCTGATCCGCATCGATCGCGCGAAGGCTGCGCGTTATGGTCTCGCCGCTGCTGATGTGAATGCCACCATTCAGGCGGCGGTGGGTGGTGCAGCCGTCACCCAGATCATTGAAGGCGACCGCAGGTTCGATCTGACCGTCCGTTTTCCGGAGCGATATCGCAACGGTCCCGACGCCGTTCAAGGCATTCTGCTGCCGACGCCTGACGGAGGCCGGGTGCCCATTGGCCAGATAGCGGATGTAGAGACCCGCGACGGCGCCTTTATGATCTATCGCGAAAATGGCCGCCGTTATATCCCCATCAAGTTCAGCGTGCGCGGCCGCGATCTGGCCACGACCATTCAGGACCTGCAGCGTCAATTGACCGACAAGATAAAACTACCGTCCGGCTACAACTACACCTGGGCCGGGGAGTTCGACAGCTTACGCAAGGAGCAGCGCCGTCTCGCCTTCGTCATTCCCATCAGCCTGGTCGCGATTCTGATCCTGCTCTACATCCAATTCCGCACCTGGAAAGACGCGCTCATCGTGCTCGGCACGCTGCCTTTTGGAGCCATCGGTGGCGTATTGACTCTGTTCCTCACCCGTACCCCATTCAGTATTTCTGCCGCGGTCGGCTTCACATCGCTGACCGGAGTTGCGACTTTGGGCGCGGTAGTCTTCCTCTCAGGCATCCGCCGTGCCCAGGCTGAAGACGGCTTTGACGCGGGGCTAAAGAAAGGTTGCAGCGACGAAATGCGACCCGTAGTCATGGCCTGCATGGCCGCCGGCCTGGGCCTCTGTCCCGCTGCCCTGGCCAATGGTATTGGCGCCCAGGCGCAACAACCCCTGGCCCGCGTCGTCGTCGGAGGCATGTTCACCACTGTGCTGGCAATCCTGTTTATCATGCCCCTACTCATTCACGGCCTGCGCACCAAGAACGATGTCTAGCTCCGGCCTGAAAATCACGCGGCATCCACGGGAGGGTTTGTTTCCGCGGGAGCCCCTGACAAGGTGAAGTGGAACGTCGCGCCGCGGCCGCCGTCGCCGTTGGCCCAAATCCGGCCGCCTTGCGATTCGACGATCGACTTGCTGATTGCCAAGCCCATGCCGCTGCCTTGCGGCTTCGTCGTAAAGAATGCGTCGAATATCTGGTCGACCTTGCCCAGGGGCAGCCCGGGCCCGGTGTCATTAATAGAAATTTGGATCTGGCCGTCCTCACCCAATTGCGACTTCACCGTAAGCACGCCGCCCGTATCCTTCATCGCCTCGATGCCATTGAGCATGAGGTTCATCAGTACCTGCTGCAGTTGCACTCGATCTGCCACGGTCATTGGAAGATCGTCTTTCAGATCGGTGCGGATCGATACTCCATGCCCTCTGGCCTCACCTTCCATCATCCCGGCCATTTCGCCGACGACCTCATTGATCGCGACTAACTCCCGTTTGGGAGAGGCCTTCTTGTACAACGATCGCAGACGATTGATGATTTCCGACGCAAGGGCGCCGGCTTCGATGATTTTCTCCGTCCCTTTCCGAGCTTCAGTCACTTGGGGCGGGTCGCGCTGAAGCCATCGCAAAGATGCCTTGGCATGAGCGGTAGTGATCTGAATGGGCTGTGCGAGTTCGTGCGAGATGGAGGCAACCATTTCTCCCATCGTGCTGACCCGGCTCGCATGGGTAAGATCGGCCTGGAGCTGTTCGACGTGTTTCTGGTCTTCAATGTCCGTGAGGGTTCCATACCATTCAAGAATGGTTCCATGCTGGTCCCGAAGTGGGACACCACGCACCAGAAACCACCGATATTCCCCGTCAGCGGCGCGACGGAACCGCTCCTCATCTTCGAAAAGCTGTCCGGTTGCAGAGGAGATGCGCCACTTCTCGGAATGGCGCACAAGATCTTCGGGATGGATCGCACGCTGCCAACCTGCGCCCGAACTCTGCTCGACAGAAAGCCCGGTGTATTCGGTCCATCGTTTATTTACAAATGTGATGGAGCAGTCAGACAAGGTCGTGAAAGTCATCGCCGGAATTGTTTCCACAACGTCCAGCAGACGCTTTTCCTGACCCTTGAGCTGACGAATGCGCCATCGATGGAGTGCCCAGAGCAACGCAACGAAGGCTGCAAAGCACGACAACCGGAACCAGTAAGTTTGATAGTAAGCCGGAGCGATGGAGAAATCGAGGGACGTGCCCGCTTCGTTCCATACGCCGCTGTTATTGCACGCCTTCACGCGGAAGGTGTAATTGCGCGGAGGAAGGTTGCTGTAGAACGCTTGCCGGCGAGTGCCAGCGTCCCGCCAATCTTGATCCCAGCCTTCAAGCTTGTAGCGAAATGATATTTTCTCCGGCGCAACGAGGCTGAGGGCTGTGTAGTCGATCTCCAGCTCGCGCACCAGCGGGGGCAGGTGCGGCTTCGATTGCGCCTCGCCCGACAAATTATCCCTATACTCCTTGCGGTCGGCGGCGACCTTCTCGATATGCACCGGTGGTGGGAGCTTGTTGAAGGGAATCTGGTGCGGATCGACGACGCTGATGCCGTCGGGACTTATGAACCAGAGTTTCCCATCTCCTGATTTCGAGACGCGCGGCGTATAGTCGCCAACCACAGCGAGATTCCTTAGCCCGTCCGAATTATCGAAAACTGTGGTGTGAATCGTGTGGTTGGTCTTGTTCGGAGCGCTAGCCCACGTGTCCAACTCAGAGCGCGCAACTCGCACCAAACCGCAGGACATCATGACCCAGACCGATTGCGCGTCGTCTTCCATCGTCCACTGGACCGCATCGCAAGGCAATGCGCTATTGCGCGTTAACGTCGCGATGTGGCCATCTTTCAATCGGGTGAGTCCGCCCTGACTGGCGATCCAGAGAGCACCTTCGCTGTCGAATCGGAGCTGATTGATTGGCCCCTCGCCTAGCCCATCGGTGGCCGAGTAGGACGAGCGGATATGGCCATCTCGAAACCAGACGATGCCACCCCGCGAAAATCCGAGCCACAGGCCGCCATGCACAGGGTCCGTAGCCAGAACAACTGCAGGATCCTTGCGTCCAAATGTGGCCCATGGAATAGGTGGGAACACATTACCCTGCGACCATCGTAGGAGGCCGAGTTCGCGGTTGGCGATCCACAGATTTCCCGACGCGTCCATGGTGATGGAACCCACCAATCCACCAGGAGCAGACGTAGGAACAAAACGATCAGTCTCCAGGTAGCCGATGCCCGTCAGTGTGGAGACCCAGATTCGCCCGCGAGAGTCCTGAAAGAGGGATCCGACCCCCTCATCCGGTAGTCCACTGCCGACAACCTCTTGTCCGCGCGCCGTCCGGTGCTGGCGGTACACCACTACCTGGCCGTGACTCAGGCGGTTCAACCCATTCAGGGTAGCGAACCAAACGCTTCCGTCCCTCGCCGCTAACACGCCTCCCCAGGGAATATCCGATAAACCTTGTTTCTTGGTATACGTGACCACGGGAAGCTGGTGAAAACGGTCGAGCCCATTGATAGTGGCGACCCAAATATTTCCCTCACGATCCTCAAATAAATCGTAAATGTCGTCGCCGGATAGGCCGTCCGATTCTGAAAACACGTCGGTCCGTCCCTGATATATATGCACGATACCCCGGCCCGCAGGACACACCCATAGACCGCCGTCGCGGTCGCGGAGCATTTCCAGGCGACGGAACCCGCGCCTCGCAGTGGGGAACCGATAGACTGCCTCGGCTTTCCCATCAGCCAGCCGCGTGACCGCGCCCGTTGTTGCAATCAAGAGAGCACCATCGTCGCCGTCCGCCATGCCCTGCCTTCTTCCGTTCAGCAGTCCTGGCACCGCATAGAATTGCGGCGGTCCGGGTCTCCATCGCCACACCCCCGTCTCCAATTCGACCCAGAGGTTCCCCTTGCCGTCCTTATGCAACCCGAAATCGCCGCGGCCAACACCGCCCATCTCCGGGTGGCACCGGACACCGCCGTTGCGAATTTCGCAGAGTTTTCTATCGGGGGGCCCACTTGTGCCGGCCCATATCGAGCCCTCATCGTCTTCAACCAGAGCAAAGATATGCAATCCAGCCAGTTCCGCGTACTGCGTGAGCTTGCCGTTCTTCCAGCTTGCGAGCCCACTCCATGTGCCGATCCAAAGAGCCCCGTCGCGCGCCGCGACCAGTGTCGAGATGGTGGTGGAGGGGAGTTGCTGATCTGGCGGTGGCTGCCAGAGGACGTTTCGGACGCCATCGAAGCGATACAAGCCGAACGCTGTCCCAAGCCAGAGGTACCCGTCGGGTGTCTGGGCGATTGAGAGAATAGAGCCTTTGGCAAAGCCATCCCGAATCTTCCAGGCCGTGTGCGCGTACTGGCTGACGTCTAGCGCCGGGTTCAGCGCGAACGCACAGGTTCCGGCTGTCAGCATGAAGGCCAACATCGCGCCCGTCAATTTGCCGTGAACTGTGTGCAAAATCGCGCCCGGCGCAGGTCTCAACCCAACAGCCGGCCCTCTGATACGCTCATACTATCCGACGCAAAACTGATGCAATGAGCCAAACATCGGCCCTCGCTTTTTTGAGCGCATGTCTACCAGATCAGCTTCAGTCCGAACTGTATCTGGCGTGATGTGGTCGTCGTGGAGGTGAGGACGCCCGCCGAAGAAATTGGGGCTCCGTTGGCTCCGAACAGGCTGGTATTGTTGGTCGTTACTACCGGCGACGCAAAATTCGTGTGATTCAACACGTTGAAGAACTCAGCTCGGAATTGCGCATGAAACTTCTCTGAGCCGCCTATGTTGCGAACTAGCGAGGTATCCAGGTTGAGAATGCCTGGACCGATAAGAATATTGCGCCCCGCGTCCCCAAACCGCGTGCTCGGGTTGGGAAAAGCAAAACACTGCGTTTTGATGTAGTGAAGCGGATTTCCTGGATTCACACGAGAGCCGCTGCATCCCGGTCCAGCCAGTACATCCGGCCGGTCGAACTGATCGCCCTTCATTCCTAACGGGTCTCCGGTGATGATCGGTGTAAACGGTTCGCCGGAGGCGATATGTAGAATCCCACCCGATTGCCAACCGTTTAATACCCATTGCAGCGCTCTTGGCTCGGCTTTGAGACTCGGGACTTCCCAGATGTAGTTGACCGAGAGGTTTTGACGTATGTCGAAGTCGGCGAGTCCACGCCCATTTCTTTCATCGAACCAAAGCGTAGGGGTGCTGTTCGCGAAGGTACCTGGGTTGCTGTTCGCCGATTCAGAACCCGCGTCAATAATTTTGCCCCACGCGTATGACACTCCGGCTTGCAGCCCTCTGCTGAGCCGGCGAGTTACCTCGACCTCGAGGGCATGGAAAATAGAATCGGAGTTCCACAGAGTGCCAGAGATCTGGCCTACGTTCGGGTTGAGAGTAGTCCCATTCACGGGCCATACGTAGCCCTGCGGCGTCAACGCTGGAAGCACCATGTCGAAATTGTTTGTGAAGTAGGGAAGATGAACTCCGCGCGATCCCGTGTAACCCGCCTGCAGCATCGTATCCCGAGCAATATTCTGCTGAATGTTGAAGTTCCACTGCATGTCGTAGCTGCGTGGCGGATTCGGCTGAATATACGCATAACGAAGTGTAGGCGTGGTCAATAGCGGAAATGCTCCCTTCGGAAACGACCCCTGCGGCAGCGTCGTGAGATCGCCTAACTCAAAAAACGGAGCCGACAGCAGGCTCGTCGCCGCAAACAAATATGGGAGAGGTAAATTATCGAATATTCCGAATCCACTGCGGATGGATGTCTTACCGTTACCTAGCGGATCCCACGCAAAGCCTATCCTCGGTTCAAAATCGAGCTTCGTCGGATTCGAGAAGAAAGGATCTCCGAGGTGTGGGGTGGTTGAAGTCAACGATGGCAGATTCGAGAGTTTCCCGTGTGCTTCGCTCGGGACGGTTGCTGCTTCATAACGCAGCCCCAGATTGAGGGTCAAGTTGGGCCGCGCTCTCCAGTCATCCATAACGTATCCCGCACAAATAGACTGGCGGAGGGCGCGCGGTGTGATTCCACTTCCGATTGGCGCGTTAAACGACGTTGGCTGGTCCTGCAGGAAACCGGAAAGTGATCCGAATAGGAACTGGCCTAGCGGGCTGGTTTTGCCCAATTCGTTGTCCCGGATGTTCTCAAAAGCAAAACCAAACTTTAGGGAGTGAGTTCCGAACGTCGCGAACGCATCATCGTAGAACTGATACGAGTTGTAATGAAAATCGAATTCGCCGACGGCGCCAAAGCCCCCTGGAAACGTCGAGAGTTCCGAGTTCGATATAACTCCCAAGGGTTGGCCAGGCAAAAAGCCGAGCGACGTGTCTGTTGCCACAGGGTTAATCGCCTTTAAACTCTTTGCCGCTTGCGAGACTACACGGCTGAAACCCAATCGTGCCGTATTGGCCATGTGGGCACCGAATAAGTGCGTTTCCTCGAGAACTGCGGCTTGACGGCGAGACAGAGTCCCGATGATGTTGTTATTGAAGGAATCTGGTCCCTCCGTTTTTCCATTGTCGAACATGTAGGTTCCGAACAGGCTATCAACCTTCCCAATGGTGAAGTCCGAGCGTGAGGTGAAGAAGTCCTCGTTGGTGTTTTGCGGAGTGGGAAGGGTGAAATTGCCGGTATCGCCCTCGACCGGACCGTTCGGAAGGGGATAGAGCGCCAGGTACGGCTCTACACTTGGATCCACACTAACAGTACCCGAGGTTAGCTTTCCGTTGCGTGCCGCGGCAGAAGGCACAATGTCCACCGTGGTCGTTGAAAGCAGCTGACGAATTCCTTCGTAATCGCCAAAAACAAACAACTTGCTTTTGATAATCGGCCCTCCAGCATCGGCTCCGAACTGATTGCGCCGGAATGGGGGCGGAGACGAAGTTGTGTCGAAGAAGTTGCGGGCGTCGAGCGCGCTATTGCGAAGAAACTCATAAGCAGAGCCGTGTAGCTCATTCGTGCCGGAGCGCGTAATAGAATTAATCACCCCTCCCGACGTCCTGCCATAGCTAGCCGGCGCGCTGTTTGTTACGACAGAAAATTCCTGAATCGCCTCCACGCCGAGCAAGACACCGAGAACGCTGCCGGGCCCTCCGTTGGAGTAGTCGTTTATGCTGATTCCATCGAGCCGGTAGTTGTTCCCTTGTGGGCGCGCTCCGCCGATGCTTAACTGCGTCCCGAGACCGCGGTTTGCCCGTTGATTACTCAGAGCGAGCGGGTATTGATACACGCCAGTGACTCCCGCTTGCAGCTGTGCGAGAGTCGTCCAGTCGCGCCCGTTCAGAGGCAATTCGCGAACTGTGGTCGAGTTCTCCGTTGCCTCCAAGGTCGAACTGGCCAATTGGATAGCGGGCGGTGTGCCTGAAACTTCGATTTTCGTTTTAACCTCGCCGGGGTTTAGCTTGAAATCGATTACCTCCTCGGAGCCTACCGTGACAAGAACACCCGATCTCACAAGCGTTGCAAATCCTTCCTTGGACGCACTGATCTGATATGTACCAGCCACCAGGTTCGGAGCCGTGTAGATCCCGTCGTTGTCTGCGTCTATGGACCGGAGGATAGCCGTTTCGGAGTTCTTAACAGCAACCTGTGCTCCTGCAATCGCACGTCCGGAGCTGTCTCTCACACTCCCAGAAATAGTCCCTCCGGCGACTTGTGCGAGACAAGCACTGCCGGTCACCAGTGCGATTGCAGTGACGCACGCGACCGTGAAAGAACTCGAGTTCAAAGCGGCCCAGGTTGGGTTTGGAAGCATCTCAACGATCCTCCACGGACGGAATGGCCGATCTGCTAGTTCGCGGCGCAGTCCTTACGGGTGGTGGCAGTGAGCGCGACGATCTGCCATCTGCCGTTCTTTTGGTTGAGGCCGAAGAGATCTCTGCCGCAATGATCGAGCTTGCCATCGAGGAAGAAGTTGAAGGGAGCCCAGACTTCCGCCAGATCGTGGTCGATCCGGACCTGCGGATCGTGGATCCGTTCCTCAATGTGCGTGGTTCCCGTCGCCACGCGGTTGGCGAAGTTCTCTACCGTCATCTGCCTGAGGTTGCCCTCCACCGCCACCACAAGAACACTACCCGGCACCCAGGAAGCCTTGATGGCCGCCGCATCCCGATGCGCCATGCCGTCGAACATGGCTTGCACCGGAGCCAGGACAGCCGTTTCACTCCGTCTCCCCGAGCACCCGCCGAGTATCCCCACAACGAAACATACGGCCATGACGTGAAACCGAAACGTCACCCAGCGAGTCATGCGGACTGTGATATCCATCGGTTCACCTCGAAAATGTTTTCCTGGCCACTTCTAATCTTCCGTCACAAGGCCCCAAGTTCACCCCAACGTTTCATGTAAGAATGAGGTGTTCTTTGCTCGAACCGGCCCTACTTCGGACACGTCTATGGCCAACCATGAGCAGTCAGCCGGCGAGGTCTTCGAAGCAGCCCTTGACCTTCCGCCAGACCAGCGATCGGCGTATCTGACGCGGGTCTGCCGCGAATCGCCGGAGTTGCGCAGCCTGGTGGAAGAGTTGCTCTCCGACTACCAGCGCATGGGCAGCTTTCTCGACGAGCCTGTCGTGGAACCTGTAAAGACTACTGTCGGCCACATCCTCACCGCCGGCGCCAAACTCGGCCGCTATACCGTCATCGAGCCCCTCGGCTCCGGCGGAATGGGCGCGGTCTACCGCGCGCGCGATGAAAAGCTGGAGCGCGTCGTCGCCCTCAAGATACTCTCCCCGGGCGTGCTAACGGGGGACGAGTCACGGCGCCGCTTCCGCAAAGAAGCACTTGCCCTGGCTAAACTCAACCATGCGAGGATCGCCGCCGTCTACGACGTGGGCGAGCAGGATGGTGTCGACTACATCGTGATGGAATGCGTGCCGGGGCAGACCCTCGCCGCAGCGCTGAGATCCGGCCCGCTCAGCATCAAGGACGCCACCTCGATCGTCATGCAGATCGCCGAAGCGCTCGACGAAGCCCATGAACACGGCGTTATCCATCGCGACCTCAAACCCGCCAACGTCATGATCACACCTAAAGGACAGGTCAAGGTCCTCGACTTCGGCATTGCCAAGCTGCTCGCCCCAACCTCGATCGAGGCGACGACCTCCATCGAGAACGGTGTGCTGATCGGCACCCCGGTTTACATGTCTCCCGAGCAGGCCCTGGGACGGACAGTCGATGCCCGGACCGATCTTTGGAGCCTGGGCATCATCTACTACGAGACCCTCGCCGGACGTACCCCATTCCAGGCCGACAGCAACATCGCCACCCTGCACGCCATCATCAAGGATCCGCCCGCGCCCCTGCATCAGTTGCGTCCCAACGCACCATCGCTTGCCGAGAAGATCGTCTCTCAGACGCTTCAGAAGGATCCAGCCGCCCGCTATCAAGCCGCCTCCGAGATGCTTCGCGATGCCTCGGATCTGCTTTTCGGACTCAGCGCAGGGACGCCGGTAACCGAAAAACTGCGATCCAAGCCTCGTTCCCGCGTCCTTGCCGTCACCGCCATTGTCGCGCTTGTCCTGACCATCGCAGCCGGGAGCGCGCTCTATCATCTCCGGCTGCAGCGGACGGAGCGCTCCTGGCGAAATCCCATCGCCGACGCACGCTTTCAAACGGTCACGGACTTCGATGGACTGGAGCAGGCCGCAGCGATCTCACGCGACGGCCATCTGGTCGCGTTTCTGTCGAACCGCGACGGACCCATGGACGTCTGGGTCACCCAGGTCGATTCGGGCCAGTTCCACAACCTGACACATGGGAGCGTTCGCGAACTGGTGAATCCATCGATCCGAACGCTCGGGTTCACACCCGACGGATCGATGGTTACGTTTTGGGTTCGCAAACCGGGCGGTCCCGGCGGCACCACCATCGATACGTGGGCCGTGCCTACGCTGGGCGGCGAACCCAGGCCATATCTGGAAGGCGCGGCCGAGTTCGACTGGTCGCACGACGGCTCCAAGCTTGCTTACCACACACCCGGTCCGGGAGACCCCCTGTTCGTGACCGATGGCGGTGTACAACCAGGGATCGCTCCCATATTCACCGCTCCTCCCGGGCTGCACAGTCATTTTCCGCTATGGGCGCCCGACGCGGCCTTCCTCTACTTCGTCCAGGGCGAACTGCCGGACAAACTGGACATCTGGCGCATTGCTCCCACCGGCGGAGCGCCGGAACGGATCACGTCGCAGGATGGCAAAATCACTTACCCGGTCCTGCTGGACCGGCGCACCCTGATGTACCTCACAGGCGATCCCGATGGTTCAGGGTCGTCGCTTTACAGCATCGATGTCGAGCGCCGGATTCCGCACCGGCTGACTTCAGGCACTGACCGATACACATCGCTGGCCGCCACCCCGGACGGACACCGCCTCGTGGTTACGCAGACTACCCCTCATGGAACGCTGTTTCGGGTCCGGATCGGTGACTCCCCTGCCCCGGTATCCGCCGCGGATCGCATTCCTCTGACCACCAGCTCGGGCTTCTCCCCGCGGCTCGGACCTGACTACCTTCTCTACATCTCCGCGACCGGCACGGGGGAGAGGATCTGGAAGCTTGCCAACGGGGCAAGCACCGAGCTGTGGCGGGGTGACGGAGCGAGAGTCTTCGGCGGGCCGGCCATCTCGCCCGATGGCCAATCGGTTGCATTCTCGGTGCGGCAAAATGGGAAAGCTCTCTTGTATGTCATGCAGGCGGACGGCACGAAAGCGCACATCCTGGCCAACTCGCTCGATCTGCAGGGCGCTCCTGCCTGGTCGCCCGACGGTCGATCCATTGTCTCAGCGGCCGACGATCACGGCATCCCACACCTCTTCCGCGTTCCGATAGATGGCCGCCCGCCGGCTTCCTTCGTCCACGAGTACTCGCGCGATCCCGTGTGGTCGCCCGACGGCCGCCTGGTTGTCTACTCCGGCCCCGAGATCGGCACCACTTTTCCCGTGAAAGCAGTGACGGCCGAGGCGTCTCCGCGTCCCCTAACCCCCCTGACCCTCACTAACGGGGCTCGGCATCTGGCCTTCCTGCCTGCAGGGCGATCCCTCGTTTTCCTCCGTGGAGAGATTCAACATAAGGATCTGTGGCTCATCGATCTCGATACGGGGGCCGAACGGCAGCTGACCAACGTTCCGCCCGACTTCGACGTGCTCGACTTCGACCTCTCCCCGGACGGCCGCGAAGTCGTCTTCGAACGACTGCAGGAGCGCTCCGACCTGGTGCTGCTGGATCTGCCCCGGCCGTAGCCTGGCATCCCTTCCGAAGATCGCTATCAAATCATGTTCGGCAAAACGCGTTCCTTCTTGCCGCCGCGCAATGGAATGGTCCCAAACACTGCTGATATCGCTCTACCCGGTTACTGCTGGCATTGACTCTCGGGATGGCGGAGAGCAGACTTACCCTCAAAAACCGGCGCGAGGTGGCATATGAAGCTGGGCATCGTTGGAGCAATAGGTACGATGATGGTTGCGGTTTGCATGACCCAGACACGATCAACTCAAACTGGTTCGACGTCTGCTGAGGGCTCCAGTCCAAAACCGCTACTATTGGAAAAAAACGAGGGCGAGCAGCGATTATGGCGCCCTGAGCCAGGCGAGGTTAACCTGGGGGGATTCATCCTGAAGGTCACCCCGAAAGGCAATGGCTCTCAGCATCTCGTCGTGTTCTCAGGAGACACGGCTCCAGGAGGCGTAATACCAACGCACAAGCACCTTGGTCAGGACGAAATTCTGCTGATAGAAAGAGGAACCCTTCGTGTTCATCTGGGGGACCAGGAACGCGTTCTGCATGCGGGAGGGATGGTGTTCATTCCGGCGAATACCTGGGTGGGTGCGAAGAACATCGGCACCGAGACCGAGAGCGATGTGGCCATATTTTCGGCACCCGGATTTGAGGATCATTTACGCTGCGAATCGGTGCCAATAAACGAAAGACCAAAATCTATTTCCCGAGAAGAAGAGAACCTGTGTGATCGCCTGGGGCATGTTGTCTACAAGGAGCGAGGAGAGGAAGATCCCAAAAACTGAAAGCCCCGGCAAAGTCTGGCAAACCCGCCTTTCGCTAGAGCTTTCCACTAAAATAATGCGGTGGAATTTGTGTGGGGCCGGGTGTTTTCATATACTGCTGCGCTCTCGTGAAACCACCCTAACGCTTAGCGATCTCAATGCTCAGCGCTCGTAGCAAAGCTAAGTAGCCCACTGATGGTCCTGGTGACTTGGAAGCGATCTTGGGGCGGGCGATCATTCCTCATTGTCAAGTCCCTGCAAAACGGGATTTTGAGTAAGTTCCAGTCTCCCGGCCCGCGCCACCGGCAATTTTCCGAAAATCCGAATTTACAGGCAGTTCGCGGGATCACTTCCTGATTGCCAATGACTCGGGATTTTGCCCACCGGGGACAGTCCGCCCGACTTCGACGTGCGCGACTTCGACCTCTCCCCGGACGGCCGCGAAGTCGTCTTCGAACGACTGCAGGAGCGCTCCGACCTGGTGCTGCTGGATCTGCCCCGGCCGTAGCCCGGCATCCCTTCCGAACAGCCACTGACAAGCTGGAAGTCCATCGATCTTTTTGGCTGCTTTGGTCTAGCCACGAAAGTGGATTGCGGTTCTCAGAGCTGACCGTGTGTCCTCGATTTTTGTAAAGTTCGATAAAATTCGATCCTTTTTGCTCTTTTAGAGCAATTGGCAGCGCGTGCGTTTCCTTTAGAGTCTCAGGCGCCAGGTAGAGGGGTTCTTTTCTATAGAGGAAGGGGCCCGGTTGTCTGCAGCAGAAGCGGACACGGGGGCATGAGGCGCCGGCGGGGTCGTTTCCGTGGGGCTAAAGGGGCGGGCGAAGACGAACTCGCTGGAGTCAAAGTCAGTGCCGGGGGTAGGGCCAGGGTCCGAAGGCGCATCTGCCGCCGCGGCGGGCGGGAAATCGGGAACGCCAGGCCCATCTTCGTCTCGGACAGGGTCGGGGCCGGTGGTTTTCCCCTGCTGCTCGCGAAGCCAGGCGGCGGTATCGATTTGCGGAACGGCGGGCGGCGAGGCGGATTTCCTCTCTGAAGAGCCGGCGCGGCGGTCGTTGGTTCCAGAGGGGATCAGGCCTTCGATGGCGACGATCATGGAGAGGGCCTTGATCTGGGCGGAAGCGCTGTTTCGAGTCATTTCGGGGTCCAGGTTGGCGATTTCCCAGAGCCTGGCCAGGACCCGCTCGCGGCCCAGGTTCAGCCGGCGCAGTGCCTCGGTCTCTTGCTGCACGAGCTGTTCGTGCATGGCGGCCCGGTGCTCGAGCATGTAGGCGCGGACACGGGGTTTGGCTTTGGTGTAGGCGGCGGTGTCGGGGTTAAGACCGACGGCTTCGGCGGCGCGGCGGTCGGTCATGGTTCCAGAGAGGACCAGGTGGGCAAAGGCTATTTCCTGATCGGTGATGAGGTCGCTGACTTGATTTTTGGGCATAGGTGGCTCCGTTTGTCGGGGAGTTGTGAGGTTGGGAGAGAGCGCAGATGGAACTTCGCGGGCGACTGCAGTGGGGTCGGCCGCAGCCGGGACGGGGGTTCGGGCTCCGGCTCAGGCGGGTTGTCGGAGTAGTTCGCCTCTTCGACGCTTTAACTCCGCGAAGTCAGAATACGGTTGGCGAGTTATGCCCACCTTCAGATTTCTTATCATGATTGAAAGGTAGTATGGCTTTTACTTGTGTTCAAGGGGGGATTAGATGTTCGTTCCAACTAAGTTGGTTGAACTCTAAAGTTTCTGCCGATGTTACTGCAAGGATGTTTTCAAGTGCTGTTGCTGGTAACGGTCAGCGTGATGGTGACTTTGAATATGTTTTTGCCCACGCATTGCTTCAAGCAATGCGTGGATCATGAGTTTTGAGAATACGCCAGACCACCCGCACCCCCCGGCTAAGTTCAGAAATAGAGCTGAACTACCCGAGCCTTCGCGAACGCTCATTCGTCGCGCAGAGCGACCATGGGATCCACTCTGCTTGCGCGCCGTGCGGGAAAGTGTGCGGCCAGTAGCGCCACCGTAGAGATGGCAAGAATGGCGATGATAAACGTGGGTGGGTCCGATGGGCTCAGACCGAAGAGCTGCGCCCCAACCAGGCGAGTCGCTGCCATCGTCGCCGGCACTCCGAGGAGCACGCCAATACCAAGAAGCAACAAAGACTCCCTGAGAATCATCCGCTGCACGTTCCTTTTCTGAGCGCCGAGCGCCATGCGGACGCCGATCTCATGGGTGCGGCGGGCGACGTTATAAGTCATGACCCCGTAGAGTCCGATGGAGGTGAGCAGCAAAGCCAGGACCGCGAACCAGGTGCAGAGTTGAGAGATCAATTGCTCCCGATCCATCAGATGGTTCACCTGCTCGCTGATCGTCTCTATTTTGAGGACCGCCAGGTTAGGATCGACCTGTGCCAGCGCCCGCCTGACTTCTTCGCTGACGCGGACCGGATCGCCAACCGTCAGAACCTGCAAGGAGTGAGCATAGGCGTGGGGACCAGCGATCTGGACCAAGGGGAGGTAGATCATGCGTTGCGGCGCCTCCCGCGCGCTGCCGTATTTCGCATCCCGCACAACACCCACGATCTGCCACGTACCTGGAACCCTGGGATCGGCAATCGTGAAGCTGCGCCCAATCGCGTCGCCATCAGGAAAATAGTCGTTGGCGAAAGTTTGATTGACGACCACCACCTTAGATGACGTAGCCGTATCCTGTGGCCCGATCGGACGGCCGAGCAGCAGAGGTATGCCTACGGTCTCGAAGTAGCGGGGAGCAACAAAGTTGCCCACGGTATCAACGGTTTCGTCTTGTTTGGCGGCGTAGCCCAAAATGGATATAGGGGAGCCCCACTGTCCCGGATTCATGACGGGCACGCTAGAGAGCGTTGCGGAACGCACTCCGGGTAGAGCACCGACACGTTCCAGGATATTGTCATAGAGACCACTGAGCTGCGGGGGCAGGTAACCAGCCGCCTCAGGTATGAACTGGACCAGGAGCAGCTTGCTGCTTTCGAATCCCAAATTTTCCTTCTCTAAGTTGCGCAAGGTCCGCAGAAACAGGCCCGCGCCCACCAGGAGGATCAGAGATAGCATGACTTGAACGACCACAAGCATCTTTGCGATTACACGGCCGGAAGCTCCACCCCCACCCGCAGCCGTGTGGGCGTTCGCCTTAAGGGCGGGAGCCACGGTTGTACGTGAGACACGCACGGCGGGCGCAATACCGAAGAGCAACCCTGTCAGCAAACAGATACCGAAGGTGAAGGCCAAAACGCGCGCGTCGGGTCTGGGATTGAAGATGGTATAAGTGGCCCCTCCCACCACGAAATTGATAAGCGCTCGGGTTCCCCAAAAAGCCAGCAGCAGCCCCAGCACTCCTCCGCTGAAGGAAAGAAGAAGTGTCTCGATGAGGACCTGGCCAACGATGCGCGCTCGAGTCGACCCGAGTGCCAGGCGGGTCGATATCTCACGCGCGCGAGAGATTGTCTTGGCAAGCAGAAAATTCGCCAGGTTGGCGCATGCGATCAGCAGAACCAGGACGACGACACCCATAAGCACTTGCAGCGGTTCCTTGTATTGCCCTCGCAGATCAGAACCGCCTCGGCCGCCAGGCATCAATTTTATCTGCTGTATCTGCTGCATGCGGGCCGGCGAGAGGTGGGGCCCTTCCAGGTCGCGCATGTAACGCACAACCTGGGCGGTGAACCACTCCTGCGCCTGCTCCATGTTTACGCCCGCATTCTGCCTGCCCATCAAATGAAGCCAGTACAAGTCGGGGGCGTCCAGCAAAGAGGAAGACTCCATCAGTTCTTTCTGCATGGTGAGCGGCAGCCAAAGGTCTGGAGGCTGCGCGTCCGCATTTAGGCCAAAGAACCTCGGCGGCGCCACGCCGATGACCGTGAATGGAATTTTGTCGACTGTGATGGTCCTGCCAACCACAGATGGATCACTCGCCAAGGTCGACTGCCAGTAGTGGTAACTAAGAACCGCAACAGGGTTGCGGCCGGGAGCCTCTTCGTCGCTGGGGAGGATCGACCTGCCCAGGGCCGGTTGAATGCCGAGGACACCGAAGTAGTTTCCCGACACCATCTGGAAGAAGGCAACGCTTGCGGGTGCCGTTGAACTTTCCGGGAGCCGCACACCAGCAGGGAGAGTGAAACTGGCAGAGGCACTGATGTCCTGAAAAAACTCGTGCCGCTTCTCGATCTGGCGATAGAAGTCGTAAGAAAACAGGCCGCCCGTTCCCACTGCTACTGTGCCGGATACGCCGCCACCGGAGGCTTCGCCGAACGATACCAATTGGTCCGGTTGACGAACAGGAAGTTCCTGGAGCATGAGCTGGTTGATCAAAGTAAAGATGGCCGTGTTTGCTCCCACACCGAGCGCCAGGGAAAGAATTGCGATCGACGGTGAAGCCGGGGCTCTTCGCGAGCATGCGCAGGCTATAGCGGATGTCCGAAGCGAGTAACATGGCAGAGTGCCCTCCAGCCTAGTGTAATCGTCTCCCAGGCTGACTCGACCCGGGAACAAAACGCGCCTGCCGCATATTTTCTTTAGCGCGGTGGCTCCTATAGTTGGCGCTGCCTAATACAAATCTCAACCTGCTGGCGTTTGCTTGAATACGGTGATGAGGTTCCTTAGAAGTCTTAGTACAGGGTAACGAACGCCGTTTCTCTTCGGCCACGCAACCCGACTTTTCTGGTGCTAATCCTCTGAGGCGTATCGCAAAATCCATGATTTCTCGTCTGGCTCGCTCCTGTGGTGGTTTACAAGTCCTTCCCTTTGCACTGCACCATCAATAAAGTCTCCCGCAAGGTTCATGGCCCACTGGAGCGCCATGAACGCATCGTTACCCGCTGGAGCAGCTATGGCCTCGTCCCGCCCAATCCCAATAATTTGCAGAGGGCAGCGATAGAGGGGAATACCATTTAATGGCCAACTCACCGGTCTCCCCAGCCGCACTGTAATCTGCCTCGGCACTCCACCCGCATCCTTCAGCGTGAAATGCCGTTCGGCTATCACGTCCCCAAGTGGAACAGGATTCTGCATCTGCAACCTCCTAGTGGCGACCGTATCGTGGCCCATTCTACAAGTGCTCTTGAAACGCGATTATAGGTAAATTGCTCGCCCTGTTTCTTTTGCCTGCCGCTCCGGCTGGGAACATACCGAAAACCCAACTATATAGGCAGCTTGCTGGGGTCCAGCATGAGCGGGATGCGATACTTGCGTAATTCAGGGGCCGTATGATCTCGCGTCGTACAACTATTTTTTTCTTGATCGCGATGGCTTGCTTTAGCGTTCTTCGATATAGGACCTGGGAGCAAGAGCGTCCATGTCGGGAATGGAAGCACAATCATGTTGCAGGTCAGGCGGAACCCGCGCCCGTTCAACAGCCGGATGGCAGCTTCGCTGTCACCTTCGTGCCGTGTATTCTCTGGCACGCTATGGCTTGGCTGGACAAAGCGCTCGCACTTTTGGGGTTCGCTTCGAGTGTGGCGTTCATAATCTCATTGATACAAGATGTACTCATTTGGCAGAAAAAAAAGCGAAGGCTTATTGAGGCGCCTCCCGGGTGATCGAGAGAGCGATCAAAACGTCGGTTGAAGAGTCTTGCGAAGTGCCCGCAAAGCGGGGTTTTGAGTCAATTCGACTTTTCCACCGGGCTGACACAGGTGAACCGATAATGCGACTTTGCGGGCACTTCACCGGAAGGCGACGCGACCTATCCGAGATTCGGTTACATGGTCAGTTGAGACAGTCAGCCAGACTACAATCATCGAATGCGCTACTTCAAAAGCCTTGAACGTTTTTTCGGGAAGCGCACACCCGCTGCGACCGGCATCACAATCATCTTGCTCCAACGGCAAATGGAATCTTTCTCAACCGAACGACTACAAGCCGCAATGGAGCGTGGCTGGAGGAGAAAGCATCATCCAGTGTCATTCTTCGCAACCAACCTGGACGACGAAGGTGCCGTACTCAAGCTTGGAAAGATGTTCATCACGCTGCTGTTTTCGGACCGTCGCGTTGGTTCAGACGAACTAGGCGCCAAAGAGTTGCCGCATTGGGCGGAGCATTCTGCTCACGCTTCCCTGTCGTATAAGTGTCCTGGCGGGATCCCCGCCGGAAAGGAACGGGACAAGCTTTATGCTCTCCTGGGTCTGCTTGCTGCCGAACTCCTCGACAGTAATGTTTCTGGGTTGCTCTTCGTTGATGAGCAAATTTTGATTCCCAATACGCCTGAGCTTTCTGCCAATCTGCGCTCTGGGTATCCTCAAAACCCGGTGGCTTTAGAGAACAAGTTAAACTTCGCTAGTTAGTCGTTTGTTCCAATAGCCAATTAGTCGGCCTTCCGGACAAGTGGCGCTGGGCCTCCAGATGCGGAGTTCCCGTGAAAGGGGTTTTCGGTTAACTTGACCTGTTTAACAGGCGGTCACAGGGAACATACCGAAAATGCGACTTCGCAGGCAATTCGAAAATCAAATGGTTTTGGAACAGCGGCACCATAGGGTTTGGTCCGGTTCATCGGTATGATAAATCTCCCCCATGGACCTCGACGCGATCGTGCAGGACATCGACGCAGAGATCTTGCTCACCGGCCACAAACACTTGGCTTTGACCGCAGGGTGAGTATGTGTCGCACTAGGCTCTGGTCATCAATCACTGCGCTTGGTTCCCTCTGTGCATCGGCAATTTCCGTCGCCAGGGCGATGCCGTTGAGCACCTCCGCCTTGGTGATGACAAAGTCCTCAATAACTTGCGCAGTGCTGCCGCCCGGCAATGCGATGGTAAGGGTCCGGATACCGGAGCCATCCTTGTTCACGGTGTAGGTTCCGCTGATGCCGAAGCTGGTGATCGTCCGCGTGCCGTTCGCGCCGGGCTGGTTTGCCAGAGCGCTGCCGGTCGCGTTTCCCTGTCCGTCATATTTCTCATGCCCGAAGCCGGCGGCGACGTTGGCTCCGTAGGTCACTACCGCTCCGTAGTCTCCGCATAGACTGGAAAGGGTATATTGAGGGCCTTCGTCCTGGGCGAGTGCGACGCTTGAGAAGACGAGGAGCGCGGCCGCCACTCCAGACAGATTGCGTTTTGCGTTCATGATTTCCTCCCTTTCATCTTTCTCATACGGTGCCCATCATATCCATAATTTCCGGCTCTCAGGGCACTGATCGGCTTTCAGCCCAGCCCTTGCAGGGATAATTTGACGAGAGTACTGTGTTTACGTCGAGGCAGCTATGAAATGTGCCAGCATCCTCTCGCTCGCCATCCTGCTCGCAACCATATCTATGGGTAGCGCTCACGTGTTTGCCCAAAAAGAACCCCGTTTCCCTCCGGATACCTCGGCGCCCAGGGCCTTGGCAAAGCGATCGCACTGGCTATGGCCACGAAGGGGCCAAGGTGGTCATCTGGGACATCAACCCGAAAACTCTTCCCGAAGCGCGGGGTCGAGATCGAGGCCACGGGAGCACGCTGTCTCGGCGTCAAGTGCGACGTTTCCTCAGTCGAGAGCGTCGCCGAGCTGTTCCGCGAGACCGTCGCTGCCTTCGGCACACTCGACATACTTGTGAACAATGCGGGCCTGGTACAGACCGGGGCGAAGAACGAGGAGATGCGTACCAAGCTTTACGCGATGATGACGACTCCGATCGCCAAAGAATCCCTCGGCGTCACCAAGGACTTTCCCGACGAGGAGTGGCACAAATATTGGGGCGTCAACGTGCATGGCGTCTTCTACTGTACCCGCGAAGCGTTGAGGATCATGGAGCCGAAGAAGTCCGGAAAGATCATCAACATTGCCTCGATCGCCGGCATTGGCGGCTATAGTGCCTTCAATCCAGCTTACTGTGCCACCAAGGGCGCTGTCCTCGCGTTTACCCGCTCCGTCGCCGTCGAAGTGGCCGGGGCGAATATCTTTGTGAACGCAATCGCCTGCGGTGGCGTGCTCACCCCGCCGATGGAAGCTTATCTAGCCAACCTGTCGGAGGAAGGCCGCAACAGCATCCATCAACTGATTCCGCTGGGCCGCCAAGGGTTACCGGAGGAGTATGCCTCGCTCGCCGTCTATCTGGCTTCCGAAGGGCACTACCTGGTCGGCCAAACAATCAGTCCCAACGGAGGCATGATTCTGTAGCGTAGGTTGGGTGGAGTTCAGTGACGCACTCTGAAATATACGCAGAGAATTCGGCACCGACCACTAGCCGCTGGCTGCATCTCTCTTTGTTCGCGATGGAAACCGTCGGGACGGTCATCTTCTACTGGAAGGGCGTGCCGCTCTACCGGCAACTCTCGGCTGATCCGACGGTCTATAGGACGCACGAGGAGACGCGACTCTGGTCGCTCTTAGCCATCGCACTGATTCAAGTTGGGTATTGGGTTCGATACCACATTGGCCCGGTTCTGCCGCGCTTGGCTAGCAGTGCACTCGGCCACATCGTGGTGTTCTTGTCGCGTCTGGTCTTCGTCTTGGCGACTGGTGTGTTCTCTTACGTATTCATCTCGCAGAAACTGGCGTCTGAAATGCCGGTGTCTCGCTACATCCTCACGTTGGCGGCGCTGTTTTCCTTGTTCTTGTATTCGCAGGAATTGCAATGGTTGGGAAATGCCTTAATGCGCCGCGAGAAAAAGCCAGGCTAATTTCACGCGCTGAAAGTGCGGCCTGAAAAACGGGGTTTTCGGTATGTTCACCCGGGCGGACTCGTTTGAATATCAGCGACAAATGCTTGAACGGGCGAGGTGCCCCACACAATCAAGCCTTCCGGCCACGAAGTTCCCTGGCGATGTACGCCAGCGCTAAGGCTTGCTCGATAGTGATCTCATGTGCGTTCACGATCTGCTTATTCCCTAAGAGGTAATCTTCCAGGCGTTTAATCTGTGAATCGATAGCGTCATCTTTTTCCATCTGAATCTCCTGTGGCCACCATTGTAGCGGCCCTGGCGGTATCATCGATCCAGATCTAGGAAGGCACGACAGCGCCCACGAACCCGATTGAGAAGTGCTCTTCTTGTCACCGGACCGAAAAGTCGGCTACGCGGACAGGGTGGTCATTCAGCGCTGATGGGAAGTTCCCGAAAAACGGGGTTCTCGGTAACTTGACCGCCGTTACCCCTCCGGCTGGGGGGAGTCTACCGAATACCCGACGTCTTCTGGCGAGCGATCGGCTGTGCCTCGCCCTGACGTCGAAAGAGAATTATCCCGATCGCCCCGGGAATAGCGGCCACTATGAGTCCCCACGCCATGTCACCCACCACTGTCCAGTGGCCTCGCGCTGGATTCCTTGAATGAATCACCTGATAAATAACTCCGAACGCTGTTATTGGGAAGAGGGCCATGAGCCATATGGCTGCGTACCTCATAAACCAAATCGCAAGGACACAAGAGGGGAGAACCGTGAGTCCGTTCAGGAGCATTGCCACGACTTCCGGCGCAGAGTCATTTGTTCCGATGGTGAACGAACTGAAGAGCATGCCACCAAAGGCATAAAGGCCCCAGATGGAGCCGAAACCGATGATCACTTTTGTACTGTCCCGCATGCACGCTTGATCCTATACCGGCTGTCCAGAACGTCGCCCTTCTCATCGCCTGCAAAACGGGATTTTGAGTAACTTGCTCGCCCGGGCAGAGCAACTTACCGAAAACGAGTGCTTTCAGGCAACTACGGAGGGTCAAATCTGGGATTGCCATTGGCTCGTCGGCATAGGAAAGGCAAGTTTACCCGCTGGCAACGCTAGCCCGGCGGCATAATAGCTCATGAGTTGGCGGCCTAATGGAAGAACTTCGCTGACGCAGACGGGCTCAGCGTGGAGGAGACCGCGGTCGTGCTGAAGGTCTCGCCGATCACCATCATAAGAGACTGGAACACGGCTAAAGCATGGCTGTATCGTGAGTTGACTGCGGCGCCTGCCCATGAATCCTGAACGCTGGAAACAGATCGGTGATCTGCTGGAGGCAACGCTCGAGTTGCCGGAAGAGCAGCGCACCACTTTTCTGCGTCAGGCCTGCGGCGACGATCAACTGTTGCAAGAGGAAGTAGCGTCCTTGATGAGCGCCCGCAGGAATGCCGGGAGCTTTCTCGAAAAGCCCGCAATTGACGCGGCCGGTCTCACCTTCGCAAATTCAATGACGGCGGCGGAAGTTCCTGCAGGAGGCCTCCAAGCAGGGCAAGCCATCTCCCACTACCGCATCGAGGAAAAGATCGGCAGCGGCGGCATGGGAGTCGTTTACAAGGCCGAAGACACTCGCCTGCATCGTTCCGTCGCGCTCAAATTTCTACCCGAAGAAGTCATCCATGATAAACAGGCGTCAGGCAGGTTTCAACGCGAAGCTCGCGCCGCTTCCGCCTTGAATCATCCAAACATCTGCACCGTCTACGACATCGGTGAAGAACAGGGCCAGGCCTTCATCGCAATGGAATACCTCGAGGGCGCGACCCTCAAGCAGCGCCTCTCCCAGGGTCTGTTGCCGCTCAGCCTATTGCTGACGCTGAGCATCGAGATTAGTGACGCCTTGGAGACAGCCCATGCCAAGGGCATCGTGCACCGCGACATCAAGCCCGCCAATATTTTCATTACTCCCAGGAATCACGCCAAGGTCCTCGACTTCGGCGTCGCCAAAATATATTCGCCGCAACTCCCCGTCACTGACGATACAAGGGATAACGCCACTCTTCCCGGTACGACGATGGGGACCGTGGCCTACATGTCTCCCGAACAGGCGTCGGGTGAAGAAATCGATTCGCGCACCGACCTCTTCAGCTTCGGCGCGGTGCTCTATGAGATGGCGACCGGACGCCGGGCATTCGGCGGCCAGACAACCGTGATGATCTTCGACGCGATCTTGCACGGGAGCCCATCGCAAGCCTCGCTCTTGCGTCCCGATCTTCCTGCCCGTCTCGATGAAATCATCACCAAAGCATTGCAGAAAGAGCGGAGCCAGCGCTACCAACACGCCGCCGAAATCCATCGTGATCTCGAGAACCTGAAACACGATCTCGATTCCGGCCAAACAGAGATGCCAAAGGCAAGCAGCGGCACAACGTCGCCACCCGTGCCCGCTAAGAAAACCCGACGACTGCTGGCCATCGCGCTAGGCATCACCGTCGCCGCTCTAGCCGTGCTGGCTTATTACTTCCTGCGACAACCCGCGCAGCCCACCGTATACGGATACTTCCAGATAACTCACGATGGGCTCAGGAAACATGGCATTATTGCCACAATAGCGGCAACCAACGCCCCGTTGGTCACCGACGGTACTCGCGTGTACTTCACCGAAGGCACGGGAAGGTCATCCACTCTTGCTCAAGTATCATCGGCCGGAGGCGACACCGCTATCATTCCAACGCCGATCGGCACCTGGCAGATTCTGGACATCTCCCCGGACCGCTCCACGCTGCTTGTGGCCGACTACTTAACCCATCCTGGAGGTTCAGCGTCGCTATGGTATGTGCCGGTTCCGGCTGGCACGCCACGCCCTCTGGCAGGCCTTACCGCATACGATGCGACCTGGTCTCCCGACGGTGGCGAGATCGCCTATGTCGACGTCGGGGACCTCTACAGCGCGAGAAGCGACGGCACGAACATAAGGAGGCTCGTCCACTTGCCGGGACCAGGATGGCGGCCGCGATGGTCTCCGGATGGGAAGACCGTCAGACTGACCCTGCTAGACAGGAAGACATCTTTCCCATCGCTATGGGAGGTCTCCGCAGATGGAACCGGACTTCACCCTCTCTTGCCTGGATGGAACACGTCATCGGCGAATTGCTGCGGAAACTGGACTCCCGACGGCAAGTATTATGTCTTCGAATCCACCAGCAACGACAAGGCGGAGATTTGGGCAATTCGTGATAGACGTCCGCTTCTGGACTTCTTGCATCGCTCTTCCAATAAGCCTTTTCAACTGACCTCCGGGCAACTCAGTTCCCACTCTCCGGTGTTGAGTCCCGACGGCAAGAAGCTCTACGTCCTTGGGCAGCAGCAGCGCGGCGAGGCCCAGCGGTGGGGCGAGAAATCGCAGCAATGGGTGGAAGCATTCGGCGGTCTCTCGGCGGAGATGGTCGATCCTTCGCCCGATGGCCGATGGATATCCTATGTTCTGTTCCCCGAAGGCACGCTTTGGAAAAGCCGCGCCGACGGCAGCGAACGCCAGCAACTGACCTTCGCTCCGCTTATCGTGCTCAATCAATCCTGGTCCCCGGATGGCAAACATATCGCCTTTACAGGTTTTGGCCGGGGTACCCAAACCAACTATGAAATCTCTTCCGACGGCGGCGCGCCCGAGCCGCTCACCAATGCCGAGCATTCCGAACTCTCGCCATCCTGGTCGCCGGACGGACGATCGGTGGTTTTCAGCTACGCGCCGTGGAGCGAAAGAACTTCGGAGACCGTCGGCGTATTCATGCTGAACCTGACCACGCACGAAAAGCGGAAGATTCCAGGCTCGGAAGGATACTTCGGTCCCGCCTGGTCCCCAGATGGCCGCTACATTGCTGCCAATGCGATTGACTCTCAGACCATCGTCCTCTTCGATTTCGCGACCGGGAAATGGACCAACTTGGATAGCGGTACGGGCGTCTTGCGATGGTCGCCCGATAGCAGATTTCTGTACCACCTGAGTAACGAAAACGGACCGGCGGTAGTGCGTGCCCGCATGAGCGACCGCAAGGTCGAACGGATTGCCCCCCTGAATAGCGTTCGCTTGGCCGGCTTCCTGGCGGGCGTTGCCTTCGGGCTCACTCCGGACGGCGTCCCGATCATTCTCCGGGACACCGGCACTGAAGAAATATACTCGCTGGATTGGCACGACAATTGACTGCGTCGATTCCCGATGTACGCAGAACCAACACGCCTCCCAGGGGGTCTATTATTGCCAAGTTCGACCGTAGCTCCGATCAAAACAACGATCTTAGCTTTCCGCAGCACGTGAAGATCGGCTCACTCGAATTGTCCCGCGTGCCCTTCTTCAGCCTCGCGGGCATCCAGAAGGATGCCCGCGTAAAGGGATTCGACGGTGTCCTGCCTACCGGGCTTTTCCGGCGCGTCTTCATCGACCACGCCGATCACTTTGCCGTCCTTGAGCCGAGATAAGCTCTTCTGACCTACGGCATTAGCGGCGGTGCCGTTCTCATGGTTGGGAAGGCTGGTGCGTGCAGCTGGATATTTTCCGAGTAGCCCGTAAGAACAAGCTACCGGCGACGCCTCCGATTATGCCTACCTTCTCATTGTGCCGCAGCAGCAATCCCAACTGCCGAGCCTTCGTGCCTGAAAAACGGGATTATAGGTACTTGCCCGGCCTGAACCATCTGACCGGGGGATTTGCCGAATCAAGACTTCAGGGGAATTTACGGCAGCTGTAACGTTTAGAGTATCGCCATCACTATCTTGATGTTTGATGGACGGCGTTAACCCAGGCAGCCACGAGAACCTGCGGAGGCTTTGTTAGGTTCAATTCCGTCTCCTTAACGGCGACTCTTCATAGAACTTTTCATCGATTCTTTCGGGGGAGGGACTCGATGAAGTGGAACCGGGAGAGTCGCCACTAGTTCTCGGCTTTCTACTCGGAAGTAAATCATATCGTTGAAGCCAGCTTGCATAACGGAGTGCCTGAAAAACGACTTTACAGGCACTCGAAGGATTGCTATTACGCCCTGGGCGTAGAATGGACTTCAGCTCAGTCAAAATACCGGGGGCTAGCTGCGATGAAATCATCATGGCAAAAGAACACAGGAAATCTCTCATGTCGCTGGTCTGAAGTGGGGCAGCGCGTCCAGTACGCTTCGGGTTGGATTCACGAGACCTCAGTCGTTCAGAGCGGTCATTTGCCGCCTGTCCCGGACTTTGCTAGCCACAGTCCATTCGGTTCAGGAGAATGGTTTGCGCCTTGGCGTCTGCGATGGAATACCGCAGCCCTTCGGAGGATAGATGGCTCCTAATCCGTTTATGCCAGATGGTAGATCGCGCGTCTGAAGTGGCCTTCGGTAGTATCCGACAGCAATAAACCAGGTTCTCCCAAAACAGCATTGCGGCAACTTGCTCGGCCCATTTCCCTCCGGGTGAACTTACCGGAAATGCGACTTTGCGGGCACTACGGAGAGTTCCCTTCTGCGAACGACAGAGCGACCCCTTCGCGAATCTGGTTCTGAGCGCGGATCGCGATCCGAACGACTCATTTATTGAATGCGTCGCAGCCGGAGATCCCACACACGTTCCTCGCCGATGCTCATCTCGATCACATGGCCGCCAGAATCCCGGATGAACCGAACACTACCCAGTGAGGAGCTGAACCCGTCACGATAGGATGGCGTCAGTGGGATAATGGCGTCGGGACGGCGACGGATCACCAACCTGTCCTGTTCGAGCGCGACCCTCAGGGTTACCTCGGCTTCGTCGCTCGCATACTCGCCGGTCATCGCGTCGAGATCGGCGCGGCTCGGATTCCACCACTCTACCTTTTCATAGTAGTAGGGGTTGCCCTCGTCGTCCTCGTATGCGATGCGCAGTCGGACCACTTTGCCCGATGAGTCCGCCTCGAACTCGGCGATTGGCCCGTCTTCACCGACCATGAACGATTTCGCTGAAACAGGTTTCATGATGTAGGGCGGCACGTCACTCCCCGGCCTCACGGCGACCAGGTGGCCGTCCTTCAACTCGATCAAATTCGGGCGGTGATCCCGAAGACTGCGATATAGTCCGGCCTTTGCCTGCAAAGATGCCGAATCAACTTGAACGGGAGCCTGAGCGGCACGCTTTGGGAGGACGCTGGCGAGGTAAACGTCGGCGACCGCATGCGCGAGCTGTATCGGATCCGCGGCGCCGGTGTTGCAGAGCAGAGCAACGGAAAGTCCCTGATCCGGATAACGGTCCAGCCATCCGCGATATCCGGCTGTACTCCCGGGGTGGCTCACTTCGCGAAGGCCTTTGTAGGACAGCACCTCCAATCCCGCGGCAAAGGCGACCGTGCGGCCGTCGTTCAGACGTCCCTGCTGATGCTGTGCTTTCACAAACGCCGGTCCGCCGACTTTCATCTCCGTAAAGTTGCGATTCCAGCGGAGCAGATCGCCGACCGTGGTCAGCAAGCCCCCATTACCGTATGCATTCTCGAAAGGCATCTCCTGGCGAGTGGTTCCGCCTGTCTGCGTATACGCGATCGCGCGATTGTGGACGATGCGCTGAAAATCATCGCGCCATTCGGTGGACGTCATACCGAGAGGAACGAAGATTCTCTCCCGCGTAAACTCGGCGAGCGATTTTCCCGCCACGCGTCCGACCAGAATCGCCAAAAGATTAAAGCCAGTGTTGGTGTAAGACCATTCTGCGCCTGGCGGATAATTGAGCGCCTTCTGCCGGATCGCGATGTCGAGAACGTTGATGTTGGAATTGGCGCGCGTCGTGCGTGGCCATCCTCCGATCGCGGCGACGCTGCCCCAATCTCGCAAACCGCTGGTGTGATTGAGCAGATGACGGATGGTGATCGTGCTGCCGTAATCGGGAAGCTCGGGGATGTATTTCCTCACTGGATCGTCCAGCGACAGCTTCCCCTCCTGCTCCAGCAACAGCACCGCAGCGGCTGTGAACTGCTTGGTCACCGAGCCGGGCTCAAAGACTGAATCCGGGCTCAACGAGATGTTATGTTCCAGGTCCGCCATGCCGTAAGCAGCGCTGAGCACCGTCGCGCCGTCGATCGACGCACCCACTGCGCATCCTGGAGTATCTGTATGGTTGAAGGGCGCGAAGATTTTCTGCACCTGACTCGCTGCATCTGGAGGTGGTGCGATTCTCTGGGCGAGGGCGGAGAGGCTGACAACGCCGAGAAGAAGGGCCAAGATGGGGCGTTTGTGCATGATGTTTCCTTCTGCCAATTCGCGGCGGAGGAGGCTGAGGTGGGGCAAGTATAACCCCTTGTGTATCTAAGGCCGGTTGCGATCGCCTCAACCCGCATAGGTCCGCACCGCTCGCAATCAAAAGCCATCGGAGACACACCCTTCGCGCTACTCTTTCCTGTGCGCCGTTTCCATCACGCAACAAGCAAGGCTGTTGTAGCAGGCGATTTACAGAGTGAAGATTGATCTTTGCAAATTCACCTAAGATTGCAATCACTCCCTCCGAACCCCCGTGTCGGTTACTCGGAAGCGGGTCGAGAGTGGAGGTTTGCTCTCTGAATTCGAAGTTCCTGAAAAACGGGTTATCGGGAGTTTCCACCGATGTGCTTGCCCAGCGCGATGTAAAATCCCGCGATGAAAATTGCGGACCTAAACGACGGATCGAACTACTACAGAGCAATCGTGCCGGCGCTCTTCGCTTTGATGCCGCTCGCCGTCGCGCAGGATGCGGCACGAACCCTACCCGCCAAGCCTCTCGCCTTCGAGGTTGTCTCTATCCGCCCCAGCAAGCCCGGCAGCAACTGGATGATCGGCTGGATGACCACACCCGACGGCTACCGCGTGACGGGCCAGTCGATCAGATCGACAATCATGATTGCTTACTTCCCAGAGGGGACGGCCTTCTGGTCCAGGGAGCGGCTCTCCGGCTCTCCGCCATGGCTTGATGACCTCTATGACATCAACGCCAAGGTCTCCGAGGCCGATCTCGCCGAGTGGCGAAAGCAGGGTGCCACGCTTGACAAGAAGCCGATACTGCAGCGAATGTTGCAGGCCATGCTCGCCGACCGTTGCCACCTGGTCGTGCGCCACGTGCCCGGAGCGGAGCAACCGGGCTACTCGCTCGAGCTCGGAAAGCACGGCCCGCACCTTACTGAGACCAAGCCGGGCGAGGTTCTTCCCGAGGGAGTGCCGCTCGTCGACGGCGGCGTGGTTTTACCCTGGAGGCGTGGAGAGGCGCGGCGCATGAGATTCTACGGCGCCACCATGGCCGCATTGGCACGGACTCTCTCCCAAGGCAAAGTTCAGGACCACACCGGCCTTACTGGTCGCTACGACTTCACTGTGAACTGGATGGACGATCCCGACTCGAATGTGGCCGCCGACATCGTGTCCTTCGATGATTCCGAACCGCTCTCCCACTGGGATATCGACGCGCTCGGCCTGCATCTTAGGCCGATCAAAGTCCCGATCGACACCCTCGTTATCGAACACATCGAGAAGCCGTCGGAAAACTAACGGCAATTGCCGTTCCAGAAAAACGGGATTGCAGGCATTTCGAGATTACTTCCGTGTTGCCGGTCAATTACGAATCACTCAAGAAGCGCACAGCTGAGCCGACAGCGCATCGCCTGGTGCTACTCATTCCAGTCGCTTTTCGCGGCCTATTCTTAGAAATAGCGAAGGACGATGGCAGGCACGAATCGACCGAATTAGCACCGGAATTTCTTTCCAATCAGTTTTCCGATGGCATCTCCGCGTGGTCGATCACGATGGTGTCGAGCGGGCCTTTGATTGGCTTCAGCTCTAACCCGAGCTGATCTTTGACGGCGGTGAAGACCGACGGTCCGCTCACCTCCGGCGCACTCGTCCCTGTAGTGGACGGATTCGTCGTCTCCACCGGAGTCCAATGCAGCGCGATAGTGTAGTAGCCAGTGAGCCCCGTCTGATCCACAACTTTTCGTCCGAGATCGTTTCGCGCATCGCCGCCCAGGTTTGAAGCAAATTGCATCATTGTGCACCCCTGCATCTCGATCACTCCTTCGCCGACACGCTTGTTCATGCACATCACACCAGACACCGGGTTTTTCCGAAGGTCCTCCTGTCTCGTCTCCTCGACCCTCGGTCCGCCCTTTGCGATGGCAAGCGCGTAAAGCGGAAACTCCTTGGCCTCGTGATGCACCACCACCTTGAAGCGATCTGCCAGGAGCTGCTGTAGCAAGGCTTGGCGCTGTCCACGAGTGAGGCTGGGGTATTGCGACACATCGTATTTCGCCTCGATGTCAAACCGTGCCTTATCCAGCCAAGCCGGGCCGCCCGACCAAAGATCGTTGTCGCCGATTCCGTACGCCTCATGCAGAACCCACAAGAGCGTCACGTCCGTCGCGTGCACTCCATCGGCAGTGAAGTACATCTTCCAGCGCGGGTTGGGGTTCGCATTTTGTCGGATGCTGGCAACTTCGAATGTAGGAGAGCCAGCCCGTGTGGCCGCAGTTTGAGCCAATACCAATAGAGGGTAATGCGAGATCGCTAGGTCGGCTATTATCGCGAGCACAAGTTGATTCATACGTCTGGGCTCCATCCGTCTAGTCCTCTCAATGAATACCTTGACTGGCAGACGTTTCCTCACCGTTGACCGCTCGACTTTTCTGGCGCCTTTCCACTCATTTTGCATCATTGGCGATTGGGTCGCCAATCCCGGTGGAGTTTCCTTGAAACGGGATTATCGGTAAATTGCTCGTGCCTGACCCCTCCGGCTGGGGAAGTTAATGGAATGGTCCGCCGCTTCTACGGACAGTGAGGTGGGGCTATAAGCTGCGTAAGAGGAGGAGTGCCATGGAGCTATTCACATTGGGTATTGATTTGGGCAAGACGACGTTTCATCTGGTAGGAATGAACCAGCGCGGAGAAGTGGTATTGCGGAAACGATTCTCTCGAACGCAGCTGTTGCACTTTACCGCGAACCTGAAGGTGGAGCTGATCGGTATGGAAGCATGCGGAGGGTCACATTTTCTGGGGCGAGCATTGCGAGAGCAGGGGCATGAGGTGCGCCTGATTCCTGCGCAATATGTGAAGCCCTACGTCAAGACGAACAAGAGCGACTACATCGACGCGGAAGCGATCGCCGAAGCGGTGGGAAGACCGACCATGCGTTTTGTGCCGGTCAAGAGCGATGACCAACTGGACCTCCAGTCGCTGCATCGGGTCCGTGAACGCTGGGTGATGCGAAGAACGGCGGTGGTCAACCAAATTCGTGGGCTTTTGCTTGAGCGTGGCACGACACTGCGCAAGGGCCGGCGCTACGTGGATGAAGCACTGCCGGGCATAGTCGCAGGGGGTTCTTCCAAGCTGTCGGGGGCGGTGCTTGTATTGCTGGCAGAACTAAAGCAGGAACTGGAGCAACTAGCGGAAAAAATCGATCGTGCTGACAAGTCGATTGAGAAGATTGCTCGGGAGAACGAATCTTGTCGAAGGCTGGTCGCGATGCCGGGGGTCGGTCCCGTAACGGCAACGGCGATCATCGCGACGATCGGCAACGGCGCGGCATTTCGCAAAGGGCCGGGATTTTGCCGCCTGGTTGGGAGTGGTTCCCGAGGAACACTCGACCGGAGGCAAACAAACACTGTGGAAGATTCCTCAGCGTGGAAACCAGTACCTGCGAAGGCTCTTCGTGCAAGGAGCCAGAGCTGTTATGCAGCACCGGACCAAGCAGTCGTCTGGTTTAAGTGCATGGCTGGCGCAGCTCACGGCACGAACGCACCAGAACATCGCCATCGTTGCGCTGGCCAATAAGCTGGCACGGATGGCCTGGGCAGTGCTGGCCAAAAATGAGGTCTACAAGCCACCGATACTAGCGAGCGATACCATCTGACCGGTCTGCAGATGACGCCTGGAAGAACACCAGGCTTGGAAATCGCTAGCGCGATTCCCACATCCGCAGACCGGCGACGGCTGCGGAGTTCAAATTTCCCTGCCAGGTCTGCTGGCGAAGAAAGAGATGGCACCACGGTCTAACCGTCGTTCTGGAAACCTGCTTTCGGTAAGGGTCTTTGAAGACCGACAAGTTAAATAGGAACAGAGCGAAGCGCATTCCATCCAGGCCCGGGGTCGTTAAACACCCCAACAAGGCCGTATACATACGCGCAGACCATACCTGCTATTCTCACTTTTCGCTTGCGACAAAGCGGCGGACCATACATACCGAAAATGCGACTTCACGGGAGGTTCGGTCGCCCGGACAATGTCGACCCGCCGCCATTGAATGCACAGCGCGCGGGATATAACAAGCCAGAACAGCTACGCTTGTCAGAACGACTGACACGGCGGGAAGGTTTGCGGTCGCTTGATCCAATCCCATGGTGCGGGTGTGACAAGCTCGAGGCTGTGCCTGGTAATTGCGGGGGATTCCCCAAGAGCGCTGATGTAGTCACCTGACCTGATCCTTGTTAGTTGTCTTTTTCAGGCACACCTGGCTTTATCTTGCCGCAGTCAACGCCCAAGAACGTGCTCGTGGATTTCGACTCCATCTCCCGCTTCTGACCGTGCGTCGTCATGTTGGTATGGGATTGGGAGATAATGTGCTCAGAGTCCTGGATCGTCTCGCTCCCGCTCGTCACCATCGTCCCGCCGTCGGAGGTCTTGCAGGTGGCGGTAAAGGTATAGCCGCGAGCGTTCTTCAAGTTGTCGACGGTGCAGCCTTCCCTTTGCTTGGACATATTCCCGACCATTTCCTGCCAGGTCTCGGGGGTGATACAGCTTTTGGCCGCTATCTTCCTGGTCGTGCCATTCCCCATATCCATCGTCATCGTCTTCTCCCACAACCCCATCTTGACCGGTGCGGCCTGGGCAAACAAGATGCCGGAACACCCGGCCAACGCCGCTATCACCACAAATGACCGCATGAATTCACCTCGGGAGACATTCTAGGCTTAAAGTGAGTTTTGTTGGATACTTCCGATGGAATTCAGCGCCGTCGCGTTTCCGTTCGTACCCCGGAAGTTCACTTGATTCTGAATACTTCGACTCTCCCGACCGAAGCCGCCGGCAACTTACCGAAAATCCGAGACTTTTCAGGCAGTCGTAGCCTCCCCATTCCCGCTCGCTTTTTCAAGCCGAGACCTTGCGCTTGCCGATTCGCTCGCCGAAGCCAGAACACTGCTATCGTTTTGAAATGAAGTTTTGGGACGAGCTCGATCTAAAAAGCAGCCTCGACAGGTTATTTCCCGGTTTGTCGCTCGGAGGTAACCTTTACCACCAGTCGCCTATCGGCGTTCGCTTCAACATCGGACTCGCTGAAATCGATCGGGCCGTCTTGATATTCAACGCAATCTTTCGGGATGCTGAAGCCATCGTATTGCTTGACGAGGATTCATCGTGGGAGGCTGATCCCACTCGCTGGTACGAACTATTTTCCTTACCCGGGCTGCTCCGCTCATCGGAGAAGCCGACGGTTCGCTCGTATGAAACCAAGCTCTCTGAGGATGAGATATATACCGTGCGTTGGGCGATCATACGATCGTCCGACCTCTCGACCGAGCGACTTTTCGAAGCGATAGCAAACCAGGACCACGGACGCACACCATCAGTCAGGGGCCGCGTCCACATTCTTGATCCCGGAGCCGAGGTCCTTCTGCACATGTACGATGACCGCGGAATGGATGTTATTGCAACGGGCGTCGCACCCTTGTTGACCCTGAAGAGTTCGTTTAGTTCATGGATCAACCGAGCAAAGCTCGATGGCAACGACGGTGCACAAAGTAGCTCCCCTATGGGTGCACCCAACGGAGTTCCCGTGAAACGGGATTTTCGGTATTTCACCGGGCCGTGGCCCTTCCGCCGAGGGAACTTACCGAAAATGCGACTTTCGAGGCGCTTGGTTTTTACTTGGCGGGAGGCTGAGGTTCTTCCAGTAGAAAAAACCCGACGCTAAAGCCAGCCCACTGGAGGGCAACAGTGATGTTGCGAACCACTCTTTCCCGTGCCTTCTCATCCAGAACAACACCGGGAGGATCGTCCCAAGTGAGAGTACGGTCTAAGAAAATGTCCATCTGACCTGCCGCACCCTCGCCGCCTAGGATGAGGTGTTTGCTTCCCTCGAAATAGTCGTATCTGTCTACACGCCATGAACTGCCAGAAAAAGCGACGGACCAACCCTCTTCACAGATTATTTTGTTCTTGAACCACCGCCTGCGGAAGGCGGGCACAGGATAGATTTTAGGCTGGAGTACGGACTCTCTTGCCATCGCCGGATTATATCGTCCGGCTTTCTAAAAGCTTCTCTTGGCGGGGGAGGCAAGTTGCCGATAACCCGACCAGGCACTCACGAAAATACTTCCGATTGCCGATAAACTCGGCTCGATTCGAGCGCCAGTGCAAATCAGGCTTGTGATTTGCTCAATTCGGTACTGGTAAGAATTGCCCGGTGCGCATACTCGATAACGCGAACAGGAGGATGTAGATAAAGATTCCGAGCGCGGCCATCCAAAGGGTCCACCGAAATTCGTCGTTGTTTGGCATACGACTTCCTCAAAAAACTGTGGGATCACGGGAGGATCGCTCCTGATGAGGTTTGCAAACCTACTGTTTTGCGGCCTTCACGTCGTGACCGCCCTGATGCAGCACCAGCCCCGTCACTTTTCCCGCCTCGTCCTTCACGAACTCGATTTTCGCCTCGAAAACCTCCGGAAAGAAGACCGTACTCGACTCTACGTCCAGCTTGAACTTCGACTGGCCGGTAGCTTGTGCTTCCAGGTTCCCCCCGTCCATCGTAATAACCAGGATGAACTTCGGATTCAACGCGTAGCTCCCCACATAGCTGCTCAGGGTCTTCGCATCAACATCTATCGCCGTCCGAACTGCTGGCTTCCAGTCAGGCCAACCATACTCTGCGGCAATGCACCGGATAACCTCATCTGCGATCACGCCACCACCCTGCGCGTTGGTCATGACCACCGCACCTTCCCGGCTCGACTCGTAGCCGACAAACACGCTCTCATACCCATCATTTGACCCGTTGTGACTGAAATAAGGGTTCTGGCCCGAACCGTCTATCCGCAGCCCCAGTCCCCACGTTCCCTGTCCCGGAGTCACCATCTGCTTCGTCATCGCCTGAGTCAGCACATGGTTTGATTTTCCTTCGAGCGAAGTTTGAACCTCCAGGATGTACCGCGCAAGATCACTTGGCGTCGTCCAAAGCCCCGCCGCTGCCATCTCCGGGTACGTGTGCGGGCCGCCGACAACCGGCTTTCCCTCTGCGTCGAACGGAGTCGCTATCGCGTTCTTCATCTGCTCCGGCAGCGGTTGCTGATAAGTGCTATGCGTCATTCCGATCGGCGCCAGGACCGTGTCATGGAGTAACTTCGGGAATGGCTCCTTCGTCACATCCACCAACATCTGCTGCATGATCGTGTACCCACCACCCGAGTAGTTCCACGTTGAGCCAGGTTCTGTCTCCACCACAATCGCCGGCGTATTTGCCGGTTTCTCGCCATTCAGCACCTGCACCAGCGTCGGCACTGCCTCTCCGTTCGCATAGCCCGGGAACCCGTGGACGGTAGTTCCGGCCGTGTGCGTCAGGAGTTCGCGCAGAGTTACGGGCTTACCTGCCGCAGACGTCGATTGAGGGACCTTCCAAGAAATTAACGTCTGGTTCACATCCGCGTCGAGCGATAATCTTCCTTGCTGCACCAGCCTCAACGCCGCCATCGCAGCCAGTGGCTTGCTGATAGAGCCAGCCTGGAAGAGCGTCTCAGCGTTCACTGGGGCACCGCCTTCACCCGCAAACCCGCGCGCCCATTAGATCTGCCCATGATGGACTACTGCGATACTGACTGCTGGTACATGTAGCGCCGCCATTCGTTCATGCAATGTGTGCGTTTGCGGAGCACTCCTGGAACCGCCGCCCTTCACCACCACCATGCTTGGCAGCAGACCCGCTTCGACATGCCGGATATGTTTCTCCACATCTGGGCTGGGTGCGATCTGTCCATGAGCCATAATGGCTAGGCAACCAAGGACAACCAACACCCAATGCCGTCGAATTCTCTCGCCCATGCAGAGACCTCGGAACCGAACCGGATCAGGATAGCGCAAACAGAGAGGACCTAGACGGAGGCGGGGTCGGAGGGACCCCGAATGCCGATCAGTTCACAGCGAATCTGGATGAGCGCGCTACTTCTCCGTAGGTGCGTGCTTGCGATCCCAGCTCTCGAGGCGCCCCACCCCAGGCGCCGTGGGTTACACCTGAACGCGGGTAATGACTTGACCGCCATGTAGGATTTGTTTTGCCAAAACTTTCTGCGCCCGATTTTTTCACTGCCAAAAGCGCACACTGATGATCACCGCTGGCATTGACTCGCGGAATGGCGGAGAGCAGAATTTGCGCGAGGTGGCGTATGAAGCTGGGCATCCTAGGAACGATAGTTGCGGTTTGCATTACCCAGACGCTATCAACTCAAACTGGTTCGAAATCGGCTAGAGAAGCTGGCCCAAAGCCACTTCTGCTGGAAAAGAATGAGGGCGAGGAGCGACTGTGGCGCCCTGAGCCGGGCGAGGGAGACTTGGGGGGATTCATCCTAAAGGTCAGCCCGAAAGGCAATGGCTCTCAGCATCTCGTTGTATTCACCGGAGAGACTGCTCCAGGAGGGGTAATACCAACGCATAAACACCTTGTTCAGGATGAAGTTCTGCTGATCCAGAAAGGAACCCTTCACGTTCATCTGGGGGATCAGGAACGCGATCTGCATGCGGGAGGGATGGTGTTCATTCCGGCGAATACTTGGGTGGGTGCGACGAACACCGGCACCGAAACCGAGAGCGATGTGGCAATCTTTTCCGCACCCGGATTTGAGGATCATTTGCGATGCGAATCGGTGCCGACGAATGAAAAGCCAAAACCCATTTCGCAAGCAGAGGAGAACGAATGTGATCGTCAGGGGCATGTTGTCTATAAGGAACGAGGGGAGGAAGACCCCAAGAACTGAGCCCGCTCATCACGGACGTTTCTGCAAGCGGGGCCATTTCAGCTGTTGCGAACCTACGAAGCTCCGACCTGAAGCGGAGTGCCTGCAAAACGGGATTTTGAGTAACTTGCCTTGGTACCCATCGGGCAACTCACCGAAACCCGACTTCGCGCGCGTTTGATAGCCTCTACTTGGATAGAAATCAGCCGCCTTATGGTTTCCATTGAACAGCGCATGCAGATTGCCGCGCCCATTCAGAGATGCTTCGACCTCTCCCGCAGTATTGAAGTGCATCTGCTAGGAACCGAGCGGACGGGTGAGCGGGCAGTGGACGGAGTTACGACCGGGCTCATCGGTCCGGGCGAATTTGTGAGGTGGCGAGCCAAACACCTTGGCGTCTGTCAGCACCTTACCAGCAAGATTACGGCTTTTGATTCCCCCCGCCACTTTCAAGACACAATGATCGAGGGAGCCTTCAAGTTCATGCAGCACGATCACTTCTTCACCGCCATCGCTGAAAGCCGGACGGAGATGAGAGATAGGTTCACATTTGCAGCCCCACTTTCGGTGCTTCGGAACATCGCAGAGCAACTATTTCTCAAACGTTATATGGACAGTTTCCTCAGGCATCGGAATGAAATTTTGAAACAAGTTGCGGAATCTGACAGATGGCAAGACTTCATCCCTCAGCCGAAGTAGAAGACAAGTTCCTTGAAAACGGGATTTTGAGTAACTTGACTGCCTTGGTCCCACCGGACGTGGTGAAATTACCGCAAACGTGACTTTTGAGGCGTCCTCGAGAGGGGAGCGCTAAAAGGTCCCACATGCCGACAAAGAGCGGACCAGATCCATATCCCACTTGAAGGTGATTGCCTGGTCTGAGTCCTCCAACTATAAACAAACGCGTGGGATGTAAATTTCAAACTGGTGCAGCTTGTCCCGCTCAGCTCGCAGCGCGTTCTGCATCCCGTGTAATCCCAACCGTCCGTTGCCGCATCAACCGCAACATGAGGCGATTCAGTAACTTTCGGTTCGAGACATTTTGGAACCTGGCGTGCCTTCCCCACAGTAAAAGTGGCGTTACCTCGTTGTCTCCGGAGGTCTAAAGTGGACTTCTCTTCCCTGCAGCAGGCACCGGCACCAAAGCGCGTGGCCGCCTATGTCGCTATCGTAGCGCTCGGTGGAGCTCTGGGTGGCTACGCGATTCATGAACACCACACTGCGAAGAATCTGACGGCGCAGAATGAGCAGATGACCGCCGCGCTCAACGCGAACCGGAGTGAGCTTAGCGATCTCACGGCAAAGGTGAATACGCTGGCGTCGCGCAGCGAAACACAGTCCGCTCCGTCAGCCCCTTCCAGCCAGGTCATAACCGCCCGTGGCCCCGTGACACATCGCCCGCACGGCGAGGATCCGCGCCTCAAAAAGCTGCAATCGCAAATCGACGCACAGGGAAATTTGATCGAGGAAACCCGCAACGACATAGCAAGCACGCAAGGCGATCTCGCCAATACGCGCACCGAGCTGACGGGCTCTATTGCGCGCACCCATGACGAACTCGTGCTGTTACAGAAGAAGGGGGAGCGAAACTACTACGAGTTTGACATCCGGAAATCGAACCAGTTCCAGCACGAGGGACCGTTTGGGATCCGCTTGAAAAAAGCGAATAGCAAGCACCAGTATGCCGACCTGGAGCTGATGGTGGACGATCGAAACCTGTCGCAGAAGCACGTCAATCTCTACCAGCCGGTTATGTTCTACACGCCCGACAGTCCTCAGCCCGTCGAGGTGGTGATTAACGACATCAGCAAGGATCACATCCACGGATACGCGAGCGCGCCGAAGTACAGCCAGTCTGAACTGACCTCGATGTCGAACGCAGGCGCCAACCCTGCGCCAGGCTCAATCCAGGGAGCGACGAACTCCAACGAACAACCTTCACCTAGAAGGAAGCTCCCATCGCCCCAGTAGCCATATCGCGTCTTGATAGATAAATGTGAACGCGGATCCGGATCCCGCCTAACGTATACGCATTCGACCGTCACTTAGCGACTGGTTGCCAATGCGGAAGTAATCACATCGTTGAGAAGTCGGCCTACATAACGAAGTGCCTGAAAAACGGGATTATCGGTTAACTTGACCTGTTTAACAGGCGGTCACAGGGAACTTACCGAAAACGCGACTTTGCAGGCGCTATCGTTCGGTCCAGTTCACCAGAACTCCAGCTTCTTGCAATGTCGCAATGAATGAAGCTGTCAGGCTGGGTCCCAAGAACATAGATTTGGGAGCGAAGTTGTCGTATAGGCCAAGTTCGAGCCGACCGTCTTTTTGGACCTGTATGTGGATGATACCCCTGGGCACGGTTCCACCCACTGCTGCCATGATTGGCCCTACCATCTCCGCTTCTAGCGGAAGAACAACAAAGTCCTGCTTCGGCCACAGCGTGTTTCTCTTGAGAACCTGAGTTTCATCGCTGGATGCACCGGCCACATCGAACAGGGAGGTGCTACTCAAATCACCCTCGAATGAGACTTGGGCAACTCCAGCAAGTTCCGCCAGCGCGGCAGCCAGGAATCGTCGCTTGTCGCGAACCTTGTAAAGATTAGGCATTCATTCTTTTTACCAGCACTAGCAAAATCCAAGCGCACGAAAACGGTTTCCGGTAACTCGACCCGTCTACCAGGGCGTCATAGGCAAGTTACCGATAACCCGGCTTTTCAGGCCACTGATGCGGGGCATTTGCCGGACCCATCCAGGAAATACGAGTAAAATTCCGTTGACGTTATCTTGGGCCAGGTTGACGTGCTGGTCGTCGACGGCGTCAGTTGGGGCACGGAACTGCGCGTCCCATATGTCTCGGCTCAAAAAACCGGGAATGAATAGAAAGCCGGCGAGGGCAAATATGGCAAGCATTTCGCTTCAAGTAAACGGCAAAGCGCACGTGATCAACGCCGCACCGGACATTCCGCTGCTCTGGGTACTGCGCGACGTTCTCCATCTGACGGGTACGAAGTTCGGCTGCGGTATCGCCATGTGCGGAGCGTGTACAGTCCTGGTGGATGGGCATCCAATTCGGTCCTGCGTGACTCCGGCGGCAACTCTGGCAGGAAAGGGTATCACCACGATTGAAGGTCTCTCGATCGACGTTAGCCATCCCGTGCAACAGGCATGGTTAGAGGAAGACGTCCCGCAGTGCGGCTACTGCCAGTCGGGCCAAATTCTGACCGCGGTCTCCCTGCTGGCGCGCACCGCGCAACCGACAGATGCTGATATCGATGAAGCACTCAACGGCAACATCTGCCGCTGTGGCACTTACAATCAGATCCGCGCGGCGATCCACCGCGCCGCCAACCTACAGCGAGAGGTAACGGAAGCGCCAGTCACTTACAAACAAAGCGGAGAAATCGCATGAGCGGTGAAACGATACTGAGAATCGACTTGCTCAATCGCCGCGATGTGCTGCGCGGGCTCGGCGGGTTGCTGGTCGGCTTTGTGCTGCCGGGTGGGCGGAATGTAGAAGCACAGCGCTATGGTGCTCCGCTTCCGGTGAAGCCAAACGCATACATTCATATCGATTCCGACAATGTCGTGACCTTTGTGATTACGAAGGTTGAGATGGGGCAAGGCACAGTAACGTCGCTGTCCCAGATTCTGGCGGATGAACTCGATTGCGACTGGAATTGCGTTCGCACCGAGTTCGCTCCAGTGGATCCCTCGTGCTATGGCCCGATGCAGGGCGTTTTCGGCAGCACGAGTATCCGTACGCAGTGGATGCCGCTGCGCAAGGCCGGCGCGGCGACGCGCCAAATGCTGATGGAAGCCGCGGCGCAAAAGTGGAATATCGATGTGACGCAAGTGCGCACCGGGCAAGGCTTTCTGCTGGCGAACGGGAAGCGCATCAGCTATGGCAGCGTGGCAGAAGCCGCGGCGAAGTTGGCAGTCCCTGCAGACATTCAGCTCAAAGACGCGAAGGATTTCAAGCTGATCGGCACGCCTGCGAAACGGCTGGATACGCGTGACAAGATTAGCGGTGCAACGAAATTCGGCATCGATGCAGAAGTTCCGGGAATGCTTTACGCTACGCTCGCGCGCTGCCCGGTCTTTGGCGGCAAGGTGGCAAGCTACGATGCAGACAAAGCAAAGGCGTTGTCAGGCGTTCGCCAAGTTGTGCAAGTGTCAAAAGGCGTCGCTGTGGTGGCTGACAACACGTGGGCGGCGATACAAGGCCGCAAGGCTCTTAACATCACCTGGGACGAAGGTCCGAATGCCACGCTGTCCAGCGCCATCATTCGCTCACGCATGGCAGAGCTGGCGGAAAAGACGGGTGTTGCCGGCAGAACCGAGGGTGACGCGGCGGGTACTTTGGCACGCGCTGCGAAGCGCGTAGAAGCGGTATATGAAGCGCCTTATCTGGCGCACGCCTGCATGGAGCCGCTGAACTGCACGGCTAGCGTTCGCCCTGACGGTTGCGAAATTTGGGCGTCCACGCAAATGCAATCGGGCGCGCGGCAGGCGGCTGCCCGCATTACCGGTTTAGATCCTGCGCGCATCGAAGTGCACAGCATGTACATGGGCGGCGGGTTCGGACGCCGCGGCGGCACCGATTTCATCTCCGAAGCCGTGGAAATCTCGAAGGCGATAAGCGCTCCGGTGAAGCTGACGTGGATGCGTGAAGACGATATTCAAACAGGGCCATATCGGCCTGCGGCCTACGTCAAATTCGCCGGATCACTTGATGCGCAAGGCTGGCCAGAAGCATTTATGGCGAGGGTGGTCTGCCCTTCTTTCGGCGGCGGTCGCGGGGGCGAGGAACTCGATCGCACCGCAGTGGAAGGCATCAATGACCTGGAGTATCGGTTCCCACACTGCGCAATTGAGTTTCATCGAGCCGACGGCGCGGTTCCAACCTCGTATTGGCGCTCCGTTGGCTACTCGCAGAACACTTTCTTTGCGGAATGTTTTCTGGACGAACTGGCAGCGGCAGGCGGAAAAGATCCCGTAGAAGTGCGCCGGCGCCTGCTGGCGCATTCGCCGCGAATGTTCGCGGTACTCAACCTGGTTGCAGAAAAGGCTAATTGGGGCAAGCCCGCACCGGGCCGTTACCAGGGCGTCGCATTGGTAAACAATCTGGGCAGTTTCACCGCAGAGGTTGCAGAGGTCTCCCTCGAAGGCGGCAAGGTAAAAGTGCATCGCGTGGTGTGCGCCATCGATTGCGGCCAGGTGGTGAATCCTGCCATCGTCAAGCAACAGGTAGAAGGCGGGATCGCCTATGGTCTTACGGCGGCACTGAAGGGCGCCATCACTATCGACAGGGGACGCGCTCAACAAGGGAATTTCAATACCTACGACATGCTGCGCATTGGCGAAATGCCGAAGATCGATGTGCACATTGTGCGCAGCAGCGAAGCACCCGGCGGTGTAGGTGAGGCGAGCGTGCCACCGATCGCGCCGGCTATCGCGAACGCGATCTTTGCAGCCACACGACGTCCGGTTTGCAAGCTGCCCATTAAAGTTTCCGTATAGCGGCTGTTTGGCTGCGCAGGCATCTCCCGTACATCACTGGAAGTGAGAGAGTCTTGCCACTGGGAACGCCGATAGCAAGTTAGAACTACTGCACCATCAGATCCGTGCCTCGGGCAGTTGAGAAATTTACCCGAGGTGGGCTTCACCTGCCTTCTTATTTTCCAACTCACCAACTCTGGGCGAGGAAGTTACCGACCCGACTTTCCAGGAAGTTGAACCCTAAAGTTGCGCCGCTACGAATTCCGCCGGTGACGGAATGCATCCGGTCGGGCGTTCCGCAAATTGTTCCTCCGGTGTCTATTGCAGTAGGGGTCGTTGCTCGTGAACCAACCCGCGTTGGCGTCAATGTTCCGTAGAAGATATGCGCCTTTCGTTATTGTTTCTCTGGCGCTCCTGCACGCGCAATCTCGCTCCGGCCCGACCCCGTCGGTGAAGGGAACAGTCGTCACTCACCCCGAACAAATGACGGGACTATGGGAATCTGACGATGGTTCTGGAGGAGCCGTAGGAATCAACCTTCGACTAATCACAACAATCAAAGGTCAGCCGAAGATCTTTGCGGGTTGGTCCCAGTATTGGGACAGCCTGCAAATCGGAGTTTATCAGCGTCACGGTAGTGAGCAGAATGTTGGGGATGCGAACTGGATCATGGACAACTTGAGTGGCGTCCACTTTGACGGCACGCGCCTGGTTGCAAAAATGCCTGATCTTTCGATTGACGTGGACTTGAGTTATGACATTCAAAACCGGACTTGGAATGGGTGGTTCCATCGCCGTACTTTCGCACGGCGAGTGGTACTCAGCCGTCCCCGTGCAAAACCGGGCATTACCAAGAGTCGACTCGTCGGTACGTGGCGTTTGGGTGAGCCTGCGCGAGAGTGCCTACATGTTGCTCAGCAATCCGATGGTGGGCTGGCTGGGTGGTACGACACGCTATCCCTCCCCGGGTCAGATCGATATGCTCCCGGGATAGTACCACTACCATGGACCTCTGAGTACTACGGCGAGCTGGCAACTGTGAGCGAGCCTGGACACGAGGTCCTACAGGTTGGAGCGAGTCCGTATACGGCTGCTGCCGGTCCGCCGGCGTTCGTTGTCAAGTTATCTAAGGAGGGCGACCGTTTGATGGGGGGACGGGAAGGAGGAAATGCCTCTCTATCGTTTCAATGGCGGAAAGTGGATGGGGATTCATGCATTCGGGCGTACAACAAATGAGGTGACGTGCCGGTGGCCACCATTGCAGATAGTTGCGGCTGCTGAAGCACCGGAGGACCTTTATCCTGCTATCCAAGCCGGGAACCTTCCCGTGAAACGGTTTTCGGTAAGTTCCCTGTGACCGCCTGTTAAACAGGTCAAGTTAATGGAATGGTCCGCCGCTTCTACGGACAGTGAGGTGGGGCTATAAGCTGCGCAAGAGGAGGAGTGCCATGGAGCTATTCACATTGGGTATTGATTTGGGCAAGACGACGTTTCATCTGGTAGGAATGAACCAGCGCGGAGAAGTGGTATTGCGGAAACGATTCTCTCGAACGCAGCTGTTGCACTTTACCGCGAACCTGAAGGTGGAGCTGATCGGTATGGAAGCATGCGGAGGGTCACATTTTCTGGGGCGAGCATTGCGAGAGCAGGGGCATGAGGTGCGCCTGATTCCTGCGCAATATGTGAAGCCCTACGTCAAGACGAACAAGAGCGACTACATCGACGCGGAAGCGATCGCCGAAGCGGTGGGAAGACCGACCATGCGTTTTGTGCCGGTCAAGAGCGATGACCAACTGGACCTCCAGTCGCTGCATCGGGTCCGTGAACGCTGGGTGATGCGAAGAACGGCGGTGGTCAACCAAATTCGTGGGCTTTTGCTTGAGCGTGGCACGACACTGCGCAAGGGCCGGCGCTACGTGGATGAAGCACTGCCGGGCATAGTCGCAGGGGGTTCTTCCAAGCTGTCGGGGGCGGTGCTTGTATTGCTGGCAGAACTAAAGCAGGAACTGGAGCAACTAGCGGAAAAAATCGATCGTGCTGACAAGTCGATTGAGAAGATTGCTCGGGAGAACGAATCTTGTCGAAGGCTGGTCGCGATGCCGGGGGTCGGTCCCGTAACGGCAACGGCGATCATCGCGACGATCGGCAGCGGCGCGGCATTTCGCAAGGGCCGGGATTTTGCCGCCTGGTTGGGAGTGGTTCCCGAGGAACACTCGACCGGAGGCAAACAAACACTGTGGAAGATTCCTCAGCGTGGGAACCAGTACCTGCGAAGGCTCTTCGTGCAAGGAGCCAGAGCTGTTATGCAGCACCGGACCAAGCAGTCGTCTGGTTTAAGTGCATGGCTGGCGCAGCTCACGGCACGAACGCACCAGAACATCGCCATCGTTGCGCTGGCCAATAAGCTGGCACGGATGGCCTGGGCAGTGCTGGCCAAAAATGAGGTCTACAAGCCACCGATACTAGCGAGCGATACCATCTGACCGGTCTGCAGATGACGCCTGGAAGAACACCAGGCTTGGAAATCGCTAGCGCGATTCCCACATCCGCAGACCGGCGACGGCTGCGGAGTTCAAATTTCCCTGCCAGGTCTGCTGGCGAAGAAAGAGATGGCACCACGGTCTAACCGTCGTTCTGGAAACCTGCTTTCGGTAAGGGTCTTTGAAGACCGACAAGTTAAATAGGAACAGAGCGAAGCGCATTCCATCCAGGCCCGGGGTCGTTAAACACCCCAACAAGGCCGTATACATACGCGCAGACCACACCTGCTATTCTCACTTTTCGCTTGCGACAAAGCGGCGGACCATACATACCGAAAACCCCGTTTCACGGGAGGTTTGGGCAGGAATCACTTGTCGGGGGACCGTCCACTGCCCCTGATCAACCTAAATGGCCAAGCCACCTGCACGAGCCCAGTGTTTGATTTTCGTGACAAACGCGGCTTTTTGCTCAGGACCCGAGAATGCTCGACTTGGTATGAAAAATGCGTTTCCACTCGCGCGAGAAACAAGAACGTAACGATCCGTCTCCAAGATGACCTTGACTTTCCGCCAAGGAATTTGCGCTTTGAGTGACCCTATCTCCGTGGAAATGCCCTCGGCTGATACCGTGAGTGATCGGTTCGATGTCTTTCCACGAATGAAGAGCATGACCGGCAAGAAAAGCATGAAACCCCCTGCCGTTAAGACTGCGGTGACGGCATCCCTCAGTGTGAGCGATCGAGAGAAGGCACCTGTGCCTACCAGGACGATGCCGCTCATTACCAGTGCGTAGCAGAGGACTGTAACTAGATACCTCGGAGAACTTCCCAAGCTACGAAAAAACCCCCGAACGATTTCGACCCGCGTCAGCGCGTACTCGATGGTCATAGTTCCGAACGGCACCACAATTGCTTTGCAATTTACGCCCAACTGCTTTGGCATTCGCGCTCCTACTCTACCATCTGAGCATGACATTGAGGATTGGCCAAGACATTCGCCAATCCACGATCGACGATCTCTGTCCAAGGTTGGAGCGGCCATCTGGGGCGCCCGGCTTACCTGGAAACATGACTGTCTTCTGCAGCAATTGTCGTAGTGCTTGAAAAGTCGGGGTTTTCGGTAACTTCCCCAGATCCAGAGACCCAGGGTCCCCCAAGTTACCGGAAACCCTGTTTAGGTGCGACTCGGTTCAACCCTCGATTAAACTCACATCAGCACTGGTGAGGATTATGCAATCATCTGGGCAGAAATCTAATTTGCTGTCTGGGAATCGCTGCGGGGTCGCAGTGACTCTGCTTGTAATCAGCAGCAGCGTGAGCGGCTGGATGGTCTACTCATGGGTAGAAGCTCCGGCAGGATTTGCCGCTGCGTATGCCGCAGCCGGCGCTTTGCTGTTCACTTGTATTTTGGGCTTAATCGGCCTCCTGTTTCTTTTCTCGGCTGGAACTCGCAGGTTTGGACTTGCGACAATGCTTTCTGCCGCTTGGCTTTATGCATCGTTTCTGATCGCGACTGCCGCGCTTTATCACTTGGATCGCGTGCCTTGGAAGCATGAACGAGTCGTTTCCCTATTGCCGCTGAATGGCGCTGGTCTTTATGTCTACTTCCGGTCAGGAACGACTGAAACAGAGACGATCGGCTTGTGGACGAGGAAGTGAACGAACCGAGAACGGCCCGTGGGCAAAATTTGAAAGCCGGAATCGCGAGCTTCGCGCGACTGACGCCATCTCACGGTCAAGCGGTCATAGCGATCGGCCTGCGACCTTATCTGACAGCTACCGAGCGTCTGCGTTTGCGTCAGCGGATCGAAGCTCAATCGATCGTAGCCGAGGTGACGGACCACCGCTTATAGCACAGCGGTTCCGCCTTACCAGTTCCTCCCGGATTTCGGGCATCGCTAAGCCGATCCCGTACACTGCCTGCAAAGTCGCATTTTCGGTAAGTTGCCCAGCCGGAGGGCTCAGGCACGAGCAAGTTACCGTAATTCCGTTTTCCGGGAAGTTCAAATTAAAGTTCGCGCAGTCTATCCGAGACTCGTTTTACTCGTAGCTGGAACCCTTCCCGATCTGATTTACCGACGCGGCGGCGGGGCGGCGGTTTGGTCTCCACCAGATCTGTATAGGGATAGGCCGCCTACGGATATTTTTCATGTAGGAGTGAGTCGGGGTGCTGTCGAGGTAGAAGTAGTACTCCTTCGCATCCTCTCCAGGGTTGCCCTCACTGTTGGCCAATCCGAAGGGCCGATCCTTGGTCGATCTTTGGCGACATGTCCCGATCGCTCGCTCATTTCGCGAGGACAGGACGCTCCCAATCGAGAGGCTGGATTTGAACTGGCGCATGAGGCTCGGACCCTAGAAAGATGACCAACCGCAATCCATCCGTGTAGTAGGGATCGTCAGTAAGATTCATGCGCGCGTGTTCTGGGGTTGACTCTCCGACGCCTGTGACGTAACCAAAGCGGTCAACAAAGCCCGTCAGCAGCAGGTCCTGCAAAAGGTAGTCACGTTCCTGATCGACGTAGGCACTCACGCGATGTGTTGTGAGTGACCAGGACTTGGTGGTCAACTTAATACCAATGTCACGGCTGATCTGTCCGATCCAGACCTTCTTTCCTTCGAGGGTGAAGGGGGCTTGCCAAAGCCTCAGATGGTTACGCTGACTTATCGAACTACGTGCTTTTTGCAAAGCAATGTCCTGGTACCGATTGAAGAGGTACAGGGGACTCACGGGAGCAGTGTCATATTTCCGGCCGGTAAGAAACGCCTTGGCCATTCGATATGAGCTAGCCTTGTCGACGGGCTCGTTCAGACGCCATCCCCGCCTAACAAAAGGAAAGATCGCGTCCACGCCGTAGCCCACGACGACCAGGTTAAGCGGATCACCATTAGCCTTTCCAGTTTTGCTGGTGACACAACACTGCAGGTTTTGCAGCTGTTTTCGAAGTTGATCAAGGCTCAAATCTTCGATTGTTCCAGCAGGGTATAGCTTGCTGAAGTCCACACTCTGCACGGCGTATTGAACGCCAGTGACCGGCACAATGAACCGGAAAAGCCAGTGCCGCTCGATTCCAATCAGTCCGACAGTCAGGAACTTCAGCCCTCCATCCTCGTGCGTGTACAGAAATCCTGAAATGGTCTGGTTGGCCGGAACATAATTTCCCACCGCCCTGCTCTCGAATAGCTCGTCAATCGTCGCGTTTCTTCCAATCGAGAACCAACCATGAAGGCGTTGCGCCACTTCCTGCGGAGCAAAGTACTCAGGATCTGTGAAAATAGGCAAATAACGTAGCGGTTTATCGTTGTCGTTTTGAATCTGTATCCAAACCGGCTGCACATCGACATCCGCAGTCGATCCGCCAAAATAGCGGCGACACTCCTCATCCGTCAAAACGCTCGTCCACACCGTGACGCCATCTTTCTGTTGGACGAGCGCGCGATTTGTGAAGTCTTTTAGACCCGAAGAGTCCGGGCGGTTCGGCCCGCAGCCAGCCAAAGAAATGAGTGCTACCAAAAGCGATAAGGCGCGTGCGGTCGATCGACCAGCATAACCAGTCAGCGAATGCATTCCAGCCCCATTTCTCTAAGTCTGCTTAAGAGCTGAAATTCTAACATTGACGCTGCTTATCTCAGCAGTGTTAGCGCAAGCTGGGCGGCACAGGCCGGTCACGATCTTGCGGTTAACTGGCCGACGGGGATCGGTGCCGTTGGCAGCCAAAACGTGCTCCGCAACGTCCAGCAACAGCCCGGAACGATCGGCTACGTTGAACTCAGCTACGCCAGATAGGCGGGGCTTCCCGTCACCTCAATTCAAAACCAGACGGCCGAATTTGTTGTACCCAGTCCTGCCAGCGCCGGCCTGGCCATCAAACCATCCCGGTCCGTCGATCCGTTGTCGCTGCTCCTCCTCGTTTGGCAGTGTTTCGTCATTTGTAATGACGCGAATTGCCGGACAGGTGGTTCCTCCAACCCAATGGAGATCAGAGACCGGGGCAACTTACCGAAAACCCCGTTTTTGTGGAGCTACTTCGGTCAAGGCGTAGTGGCAATGGATACGATCTCGATGCCATATCCGAAAGTTCCTTCGATGCAGGCAGAAATCGCATCTGAAAACTCATCGAGGAGAGCTTTAGCATCCCATCCCAATCGTTCTCTGCATAGAGAAGCAATCGGGTTCGGTCCCACTCGCAACGCACGTTCTGATGCCATTGTCTATGAGAGAACTCCTCGCTGACGTCGATTGCTGCAGTTGGACCGAGTTCAGGCGGGATACCCTCACAGGCGAGAACTATTCGGTACATCGCGCTCCTCTTCCATCAGCTTCGGATCGAACCAGACGTCCAGGTACTCGCCCGCAAGCAGAAAACGATAGCCCGGGGGCAAGCCCAGGAGCTTAGCAGCGAGAGGGAAATATTCGTAGAGATGCTTAGTATGTGTGGGCTGGTAGAAGTCCTCAGCTTCAGAACTCTCTTCTCCGCACCATAGATACCAACCAGTTGTTCCCGGAGTAGTCGGATGCCTCAGCCCATTAAGGGGTTCCTGCCCTTTGGTCTTCAAGGCAAATCCGGAGATCCAATCGGACGGGAGGCTCTGAAATCAACTTTCATTTCGGCGCAGAGTGCCCTCTGCACCGTCTCGCGTTCGATATCATCATCGTCCACAACAAAATTGTAGATCAGCGGTCATGTTCTCGCGTTTGGTACACGCCCGAAAAGTCGGGTTTTCGGTAAATTGCTTCCCAGGGAGGGGTAATCGGGCAAGCTATAACCCCGCGCGAAATGACATGCGACATTTTGCGCCAGGAACCAAGACGGTTGTTAAGAAGTGATACGCAACTTGCCTAGAATGGCGGGTATGAAGCGCATACTGAAGGGTAAAAGTAGGCCGCAAGCAGATTGTCCCTTCCCTTCGCAGCCCGCTTAGGAGGGTTGGATCGCGTGTTGAATACACCTACGTTTCGCCTACCTTTTCTGTTCTGCCCACAAGAGACGTTCCTTCCGTTGCCCCCCTATTTCACTGCATCTCACATTGTGATGGCGTGCTCTGACTATGAGCGACTGGAGCAACAGTATGAGGCTGCTGTCCGCCTGTGGACAGAATTGCTGACCGATCCTGAGACCGTCGCGCGGCAAAACTCACCTCAACTCAAGCTTGAGCTGCTGACCAAACTGACGAAAGCCACGGATCTGCTGTATCTCCACCGCCGATGGTGCCCAGATTGTAAGAGAGCCGATGTGGGACTAATCGATTTGAGCGATTAAGCCGCATTATGCGGCCGACCGGAATTGTAATCCCGCGAACTGCCTGCAAAGTCGCATTTTCGGTAAGTTGGATCGGTGTAATAGTTCCTCGGCCCGACTCGCACGCTGACCACAATCCACCAAATCGGCTCGAGTGCCGCAAGGTCCTTAATTTGGCGTAAGATGTCTGCGATATGAGGCTGATGCTTGGTTTGGCGCTTTCTTTTCTCGTGGCCGGTGCTGCTACGGGTGAAGACATGGACTTGCGCAATCGCGCCGAGCAGTTCATGAATCGAGCCCTTCTTGCCAGCAGGCTCACAACGCCAATAAATATACGCACGGACGTATTATTCTCTGCGACTGGAGATGATGGCATCGCGACAGCGGGCAGCTACGTCCGGGTCCGAAGTGTCGATAATGCTCTCCGGGAGGACTTCGTTCTCGGCGACTATCAGATGTCGCGTATTCAGAAACAGGGACGGGTAGCGACGCGTGGGCAGTGGGTAGACGTTCCCTATCCGTTGCGCAAACTCACGGAATTTGTCCCATACTTGCCGATTCGGTTCGACTCGGCAGACATTATCACCAGCATCAACGAGACAAAGATGAACGGGAAGGCCGCCGTTTGCATTCAATTTGTCACTGTTCAGGGCGAAGACCACAACCCCGGCGATGTATGTCTCGCTAAAGAAAATTCGACTGTGATTGAGTGGCATGATCGCGGTCATTCTTTCGAGGCGCTCGAATACCGCGTCGTCCAGGGTGCTTTTTTGCCATCTCATTTCATTTATCGTGAAGGCGAAAAGCTTGCCATTGACGCGAACGTACGTTGGACGCTCCTTGATGCCAGACCCGACGATGCCTTCGTTGTGCCGGCAGATTGGCATCACGCATTCTACTGCAAGTCCTTTTCAATGCCGGTGCTGCGGTCTGCTCCTCAGCCTGCAGCGAGAGGTGGAGTCGATGCGCCGGTCATTACGGTTGGGGTCCGCGTACACGTGCGTCCCGATGGCACTGTGGGCAAAGCCGAGGTTCTGAAGCCGGTGCGGGATGATTTGGATTCCCAAGCGGTAGAGCTGGTGAAGACCTGGATTTACGAGCCGGGATCCTGCGACGGGACGAAGCAGGACATTGCTATCGATGCAGCGGTACGCTTCCAGGGCTGGTAGCGCCGCCTTTACCCGGAATTGGTAAGCGAACGGAAATTGCTGCCGGGCCGGACACCATGCGCATGCGCTTGACCCTGGAAAAGGACCTAACATTCGCCGAAGGATAATCACTGGTGACTGTCAATATCCATCGGAATGGGCATAGTTTCCCGGAACAGTCGGTAATGGCCCTTTCCAGGGCATTATGAAACTTCCCTTGCCCGTTGTGTTTCTGATCCGGATTCCATTTTTTGTAATTTCCGACGATGGTATCGTATTTGGTTTCTTGGCTGAGTCTTCCATGTCCTGTTTCGCCTTCAAATTAGGCACTCCAGTGTAAGGGTATAAAAAACGTTTGATCCGAAACCACTTTCGAATGCATTGCCTTCTCATAGGTATGACCAGGGATTCCCGATTCCCTGAACTGTACGTGGATGATGCTTCCGTGCCCATTCGAAATTCGGCTTTACTGACCTCTCACGGATGGAAACACACTTTCGGGTTCTTTTGGGAACCTGAGACGATTGCAAATCAATTGCAAAAAAGATGACTCATTACCGTAATTAAGCGGAGGCTGACTCTTTTTGGCCGCCTCTCAGCCGGGTTGTACGAACCGAACCCTACCCTCAAACCAGACTCAATCAAACAGCGTAACCGGGTCGCAGAGCCTGATACAGAGTCTCGCGCCCACATTGAACTCACGCGCCAGCGCTGCCTTGTGTTCGACCCGATAGGCGAAGAATAAAAAATAGACAGGAGCAAACGATCACCGGACAAAGCAAAAGGGCGACTTCTCTTGCGAGATGATCGCCCTCTCTCCGATTTTTTGAAGGTCTGGTCCGGCTTCCAAACCACAACTAAGTCATTCCGAAATCGTTCGTGATCCGCGGGCTAGGCCCGCGTTTCTCTTCGCTCTTTCAGTTCTACTCGTTGTAAAAGTCTCCCCGATACAATTCACAATCCTCGTCGCCGATTCTCATGAAGGTCGTGGGCTACTCTCTCCTGCTGGAAGATTGCTCTTCCGATGAAGTGATAGTAGTCCATCGTTCCCCGGAAACCGCGGGTCCCAAAACATTTCGTGTTGTGGAAATTGTGTACTTATTGTGGAAGTACCGCCCACCTGGGCGAGCCCTCGAATCGAGAGCTTCAGTGCTTTACAAGGAATCAGAAATTGCGCCAGCGACTGGCCCAACGGTCGTCTCAAGGCTGGCACCATCGAGGCTGCCGACCGTGGAAAGCGAAAGCTTTTACTCGAGTTCTTCGATACGCCAAAGCAGCCGGAGCCGACAGCTTCTGGCCGTCCTTGGGAGAATCGCGCTTCAGGGTAGTTGAGGTAACCGCCATACACGCAAAAAAGGCTCACCTTCTACGCAGCGGTCTGTGCGCCATTGGCGGAGATTTCGGCACCCACGATCCTGTCTTTTTGTTGGCCCGGTTTACTGATGTCGATGCCGCCCTTGAAGAACGCTCCATCCCCGATAGTGATGCGCTGTGCAGTTACATCCCCGGTTAAGGAACCTTCACTACGGATGTCCACTCGGTCGCTGGCATAGATATTGCCCCGCACTTTTCCAAGAACCACGACTTCCCCGGCAGTGATATTGGCCGACACCTGTGCACCCCGGCCAACAGTGACCCGTCTGTCAGGTAAACAGATGGCACCCTCGACCGTGCCTTCGACGTACAACGACTCGGAACAAATTACCTCGCCCTTGATCTGCAGGCTCTTGCTAATCGTGGCCCGATCAGCTGACGTTGGCGATGTCGGGGAGGTGTTGGAAGAAAGCGTGGTGGTCAGTTCGTGGCTTGACGCCATGGTTACAGACGGCAACGTGGATGCTTCGCTTGAGGACAGCGAAGGATTGCCAGGTTCCGTTTGCTCTCTCGTGATGGTCAATAGTTGTTCTCAATTCGCCGACGGCAAAGTAGCGTCACGCCGATACCGAAATGCTACGTCCACTCGTTCAGCAGGGCAACCGCCTTCAGGTGACGCAGGCGATTCCCCCCAATATGGTAGGTGATTTTTCGAGACGGCGCGCATCCCACGGAGCACGGTCAATAGATCTTCATCAGGGCGCTCGTGGTGGCCTTCGAAGCCTGCCGGTCGCTCATGGCGACGTAGCGAATTGTAGATCCGATGGATTTGTGGCCTAGCTGCTGTTTCACTAAGGCGAGGTTCTCGTAAAGAATCTCAAAGCTGTGTCCGCACTCCTGGGGGAGGGTCGCTCGGTAGCTGCCTTCCAACACTCGCCCATCCGCGACATAAGATAAAAATGATTCGGTATTAAGAAGGTGTATAGCCCTCCTCAGAGAAGCCCTCCTGGCGTGTTTGTTCGCATGCAATGACCGTCGCTACCGTCGGCAGCCAGTCGTTTTCACCGGGTCTTTTTAGGCCTCTGGCATCACCGACATTCTAGCGTTCCTGAGAAGTCTGATTTTCGGTAAGTTGCCCGGCGCCAAGCGGGGGGAAGGCTCAAGTTACTGAGACTTCGCAGGAACTGTTTCGTTCGCGTTCTGGGACTTCGGGACGTTCCGCTAAGGATAACGCGAGCCAAGACGCCGGACGACAAACCTGGGGACCGGAGGTGATTCTCGGCGCGAGGATGACGTTCCGTCTGCCCTGAGTATCAGGCAGGGACCGGGCTACAATTTCACGGGATGAAATTTCGAGTGGTTTGTGGTCTCGTTCTATGGGCTATGCTTCTCTCGGCGGCCAACGCCGGGAATACGCCCGTCCTCAAGTCTTACGGGCAACCTGTCTATCCGCCGATCGCGAAAGCGGTCGGAATGGAAGGGTCAGCGACACTTGAATTTTCTCTGGACGAGCAGGGCAACGTTTTCTCGGTGTCGACGTTGCGGGGCAATCCGCTGCTCGCAAAAGCAGCGGAATCCTTCGTAAAGACCTGGCGATTTGAATCGGGAAGCCCCGCTGCCTCGTACCGTACGACAATCCGATTCAAGCTTGTTGACGGAGTTGACGACCCGCGAGACGGTTCCTCCGTAACCATCACCAATGACTCCTACCGGAGTTTTGAGGTCTCCGCTGTCGCTGGAGACCCAGGGGCGTCGAAGTGTCCTTCGCCAGAAGATGAGAATGTTCCCGGGGAGATAACACACGCTGATTTTGTGGAGCTTTCCAGGTCGGGTTGCTACGGTTCGTGCCCCAGCTACTCTGTCAGGGTGAATGCAGATGGCACAGTTGTGTGGGATGGCTCCAGATTCGTCGTGGCACTGGGACACCGGACAGGCCGCATCGATCCGTCCGCAGCCCGTGGCCTCATCGAACATTTTCGAACGCGGGAATTCTGGTCACTCTGCCGTGAATACAGCCGCCCTGTCACCGACAGTGCAACCGTAACGGTAGCCGTAACCATTGCCGGTCGTACTCGAGTTGTCTCTGACTATGCGGATTCCGCTCCACTCGCAGAACAGAAGCGAGAGCTTCTCATCGACGAAATCTCCAACTCCCATTTCTGGAGACATGGCGATCCTGCCGGCGAGCCGATCAGTCGGATCTCGAGCGACGCCTATCTGCCGAAGCCTGGAATCACTCCGCTCATCCGGGCTGCCTCCCGGGCGGACGTCGTGGAATTGACCAGGCTGATCGGCACTAGAGTGAATGTGAACGAGACGGATGCCAGCGGGTGGAGCGCTTTGATGTATGCAGCAGCGGGCGACCATTCAGAACCTGTTCAGCTGCTGCTCCATGCAGGTGCCAAACCAAACCACGTATCGATTCGGGGCGACACTCCTTTGATCGCATCAGCCAGCCAGGGATGGTGGGACGCTGACCTGGTGCGAGCAGGGGCCAAAGTAAATTGGCAGAACGAAGAAGGGCAGACAGCCTTGATGTTCCTGGCCGCGCGGGCTGCGGCTGATGAGCTTCGGCAAGCGCTGAAGGCGGGTGCGAACGTGACACTGAAGGACCGTAAGGGCAGAACCGCCGTGGACTATCTTCACCAGGCAAATTGCGGCAAGAGCCCTGTATCCGATCCCGTGACGATTGGCTTGATCATGACCTACCGCACATGCAATGCTCTGAATGCAGATGAGGTTAAAGCCACCGATAAACTCCTTTTGAGAAAGCAGGAAAGACGGAAGTGACCCTAAAGCAAATCCGCCTGTGCGCGAAACCGTAGCGCCGCTGTGGACGCTTCGGATCCATTTCGTGCGGCCTCGGCCAGTAACGTGAAAAGCACTTAACGAAACCTACAAGCAGATTCATCCGCTGATGTGCATCATTGCGCAGCTTCCTTAGTCCTCGGAAACGACATGATCGAGGATTCCAAACTAAGCCTGAAGATACCGACCCACAACGCGTCCACTCGTTGTTGAATAGAGTGTCAATGCGAGAATAAGTAGGGTTACAATGGACGCGCCAATGCGTCGATTCCTATTCAACGGTTCATTGCAGATTTGTCCTTTGCGAATAGGCCTGCGTCTGTTTGCATGTGCGACGCTGCTCCTGCTTACTCCATTGATGTCGTGTAGGGAGTCGGTGCGTCCAGAGCTGGCCCGCCTTCAACAAAACCGTGGCTACCGGCTGGTTTCAGTTCGTGACAACAAGGTGTTTACACTCTCTTTTGCAGAACGCACGCTAGACCAATCGAAACCCTTTATCGCCAAAGGAACCGCGAACACTGGCACGGTCTCGCCCGACGGAAAAAGAGTGGCACTTTCACTATGCTTAGACCCTGGAATCGTAAACCTGGACGCGTATCGATCAGAGTGCCCAAGCGGCTTCGTTCTCGCGATCGTAGACCCTGACGGCAGCGACCTTCGCGAGTATCGAGATTTCGCAAATCCGGGGCCAGGTATTTGCTGGTCTCATGACATGTCCAAATTGGTGCTGACCATGAACGACGGGCGACAGGCCCTGGACTCCTCAGATTATTTGCAGATTGTCGACCTTAAGAGCGGACGGACGGAAGTAATAAGCGACGGATCCACAGCCTTTGTCGATTCTCAGTGTTGGTCACCCGATGACAAACAGATTGTCTACACGGTTAACAAGCCTCTTGGAGTCCAAACCGTGCGTCGCTATGACGTAAAAGCAAAGAAGTCGAAAGATCTCGCTAGCGGAGGCTATGCCACATGGTCTCCCGATGGCAAATGGATTGCGTTCCTTGAGTGCCCGCCGTCGCTTCGAGGCTGCAAGTATTACGGGATTCGTGTCTCCACTGGTGAACCAAAATTCTTTTTTAAGGCTGATGCTGAGACCGGCCTTTCCTGGTCCCCCGATTCGCGGTTTGTGGCCTACGTCAGCGGCGCCAGTTTTTCCGAGAGAACACCGTCGGGGCTAATGCGGGAGATGCGCCGGCTCCGCGTCAGGCGTCTGGAAGACACAATGGAATACTCGTTCGCCGACTTTTTCGGTGGCGACATCATGTGGTTTGATTGGGTGAGTTAATCCTTCCTGGACTAATGTAGGACAGACGGGAACAAGTAGTGGCTGCTATTCCTGAAGATCGGTTGCAGTGGAAACTGCAGATCCCTCCACTGCGCTCCTTCGGAGCTCCGGTCGGGATGACAAGGGGAGGGTGGTGGCTTACCTTGACAGCTGCGATTGGGATGTGTGGAGTTCAGGTGGGGAGAATAGTGGCCAGGGGAAAATAGTGGCGAGACGGGAACGTAACCCACAATAGCCAGGCTCAGCGCAGGTGAACGTCCCGTCTGGTCACTATTTCCTTGGTCGGTCACTATTTCCTTGGTCACTATTTCCTCAGACAGACGCGCTCGCTTTTGGGTCACTTCCGGTCTGGAAGATGTGAAAAAATCGATTTCGCTAAAATTTCGTCTGAACCGAAATGTATGCCGAAGGTCCAGCGGTCGCTTATAAGGCACCCTGGCGCGAGTTTTTTCAAGGCCGAAATTGCTCCACGTTTCTAAATCATATTTTTCACATCTTCCTGTCCTGGTTTTCTGGTTTTTCGTGAGCGCTATGTGAACGGCATCTTGCCTATGGCGCTGGATGAGCCATTTTGTATGGATGAGAGAGCTGGAACCGGAAGTATGGACGAAGTGGCGTGGATTGGTTTCCGAGCAGACGCAGAGCGGTCAGAGTGCGGCGAAGTTTTGTCGTGAACGCGGTTTACCGGTATGGCAGTTCTACGACTGGAAGAAGCGCCTGGTCGAAGGCGAAGTGGCGAAGTTTGTTTCAGTGGAAGTGAAGCCGGCCGGGTTTGCGGTGTCATCGTCGGTGCCAGGCGATAAGGCGATTGAGATTCGTCTGCGGAGAGGTCGCAGTCTTGTGGTTGAGCCTGGATTTGATGGGGGTCACTTACGCGCATTGCTGGCGGTGTTGGAGAGCGAGGGATGATTGGTCTTCCGAGCTTGCGTGCGCTGGATGGATCGCAGGCAGCGCGGATATGGCTGGCCGTTGAGGCGACCGACATGCGTTGCGGCTTCGATCGCTTGGCGGAGCGAGTGCGCGTGGTCATTGGTCAGGATCCTCTGGGAGGGCATCTGTTCTTGTTCCGCTCGCGCCGCGGCGACAGATTGAAGATTCTTCTTTGGGACCGCGATGGATTTGTTCTGTGGTACAAGCGACTGGAGACGGGTGTATTCAAGTTGCCACGGATGAGCGCGGGATCGCGCTCGATCGAGATGCGCGGCCAGTGAGCTGGCGATGATCCTGGACGGGATCGATGTGTCGAAGCTAAAGCGCGTGCGGCGATACGAGCGCGGAGCAGGAACCAATCGAGACAACAAGCGAGAGCGAGTTGTGAGTAGACAGCTGCGCACTGAGTTAGAAATTATATACTGAGATGTGCCCGCAGAGGAATCCGAGTTAGTCCACTACCCGAAGACAGTGAGCTGCTGGCGGTGATGGTGCGCACGTTGCTGGCGGAGCGCGACCATGAGAAGCATCGTGCCGAAGAACAGAAGCGGCATGCTGAAGAACAGAAGCGGCATGCTGAAGAACAGAAGCAGCGTGCCCAAGCACAAGCACAGCGGGCGGAAGAGTTACAGGTGGAGCTGCTGCGGCTGCAACTGGAGCTGGAGCGATTCAAGAAGTGGTACTACGGTCCGCGTGCGGATCGTCTTCAGTCCACAGGCGAACTGGCACAGTTGCTGCTGAACTTCGCCGAGGAGCTGGAGGCAAAAGCCGATTCATCCGGACGATGTTCCGCCCCAGCCGAGTCAGCAGAAGAACAGCGACGGGTCAAGCGGCGCAAAGGGCGGCGCCATCTTGCCAACTTCGAAAATCTTCCCGTCACCACGCGCGTCCACGAGCTGAGCGGCAACGAGCGGGCATGCCCGTGCTGCGGCGAGAGCGTAAGGAGATCGGCGCCGATGAGAGCTGGCAGGTGGAATATCTTCCCGGCCACTTCGAGCGCATCCATCATGTCCGCAAGAAGTATGCCTGTGCGGGTTGCGAGCACAAGGGCGAGCAACCCGCGGATGGAAGCAGCGGCCAAGCCGGAGGCGGCCATCGACAAGGGTATGGCTGGACCGGGGCTGCTGGCTTACATCGTGACCAGCAAGTTCGCTGACTATTTGCCGCTGTACCGTCTGGAAGACATCTTTCCGCGGCAGGGCTTTGAGATCTCCCGCGCCACGCAGTCGGTCTGGTGCGGCGATGTGGCCGATCTGGTCGAGCCGCTCTATGAACTTATGGCGGAACGGTGCGGGCCTCGCATGTGGTGGCCACCGACGACACCATCATGCCCATGCTAGAGCCGGTAAGACCGCCAATGCGCGGATGTGGGTCTATGTGGGCGACGATGCCCATCCCTACAACGTCTTCGACTTCACGCTGACCGGGGCCGGGACGGACCGAAGTATTTCCTCAAGGATTACCGGCAGGTTCTGCTGGCCGATGCCTACGGAGGATATAACGGCGTGGTGGCGGGCAATGAGATCACGCGCGCTGGATGTTGGGCGCACACCAGGCGAAAGATCATCGAGGCGGAGAAGGCTGCCCCCGAGATCGCACAGCAAGCCATCGAGATGGTGCGCGCGCTTTATGCGGTGGAGAAGCAGGCTGCGGTGCTTTCCGTGCAGAGCGGCTCGACTTGCGCCAGCAGCAGTCAGCGCCGGTGTTGGCCCAATTGCGGGAGAAGCTTCTGAGCTGGAAGGAGCAGTTTTTGCCCAAGCACCCTATGGCCGAGGCAGTGAACTACGCTCTGGGACAATGGACGGAGCTGAACACCTTCTGCTCCGACGGCGCTGTGCCCATCGACAACAATATCAGTGAGCGGGAAATGAAGCGTGTGGTGCTCAACCGCAAGAACTCTTTGTTCGTCGGCAACCCGCGTGGCGGGCGAACGGCTGCCATACTGGCCAGCCTGACCAGCACCTGCCGTAGGCATGATGTGGACCCGCAACTCTACCTCACACAGCTGTTGATCAACTTGCCGGCAGTGCAAATGAGTGAACTCGCCGCCTGGCTACCCGATCAGTGGAAGATAAGACAAGCAGCGCGACTACCTGCTCGCTAAGCTCGCATCCAACCTGTGGTTCGTGTAGCGCTCACGGTTTTTCCCTGGTTTTCCCTATGAAGACACTATTTAGGCTACGGAGATCGGATTGGCACTTGGGCCGAATCCGTTTGCACATATCACTGCGTTTGCAATCCCTCTGTTTCCGTTTCTTTAATCACATCAAATGCGACCTGCGAAGCAGGGAGAGACCAAAACCCTGCGAAGTTCTTGCCGGGGCTGGGACACACGGTTCCACACCTCGCAAGTATCCGGGCCGTCGTGTGATCTCGGCGAGAGAGGGCCACGAACGTGCCAGCCCTCTGGTCCACGGAGATTATGTCCGTCGTATTGGGTTTCGCCTCAGCCGACGAGATTGTGTTTGTCGTATTGGGCTTCGGTGCCGCGGAGCAACCATGAAGGAAAGTCGAAGAAACACAGGCGATAACGATGATCAAAACGGTTCTCATGCTTCATCTCCTGTTTAAAGCAATGATACTCAGGCCCCAATGCCTCCTGCTTGGGAAGTTACCGAAAATCAGACTTTGCAGGCACCAGGAGGATTTTTACGAGTTGCCCTTGATACGCCCAAGATGCTTGCCTTTGGCGTTGACATGAGCGATTTCAGCCGAATTTCGTCTGTGCGGCCAGAGTCACTGGGCGCATAATTGCGCATATCGGAGGCAGCTATGAAGTTGGGCTCTGTGACAATTCTGACCCTATCCTTGGCGTTCGCCGGTTCCGGCGCTTTCTCCAGCCTTAGGGCACAAGATGCAACAGTCCCTTCCAGCAGCGAGGCGTACCAATGCATGAAATGGATGAAAGCAACGGTACCCTTCTTACGAACGCCCGACGACGGCGACTTACGCAGGCTCGACCCCGCTCATTTCTGTTCGGGTATCCAAGAAGGGGGGTTGGGAGGCTGGGGCTCGGTCTTTAAATGCGGCCAATCCGTAGAACAGTTCTCTGGTACGCCGCTCAGCTACTGCGCGTCGTTTGGGGAAGTTAATGCAGGCGATGCCTGGGCGGCTGGATTCAGCTCCAGAACAAAAGACGGAAGCGACCTTCTTGACGGAACCTCTGACGCCCTAAAGGATTCGCAGCACACCGCGGTTACGTTCTACAGCACAAACTCAGTCTGGATGGAAAGCCTCAGATTGCCTGCAGGAATGTACAAGCTTATTCCTTCCAAATCTCCCGATGGGTGGAGACTTGCCGTTGCCAGGCAGGATGGAGAATGGAACGATGCCAGGAGTAGCCAGCAATACCTGGGAAGCGTCGAACTGAAGAGCGTAGCGTCCGACATCCCTCCAGGGAAGAGCAACCTCGCGATATCGCTTGGTGATGGGGTTGAGAGATGCCCGAGTCCATCCGTGCGGCGCGCTGTTAAGGAACTACATTTCACTTACGGGAACACCGACCTTTTTGTGTGCTTCCGCCCAGACCAGAGACAAGAAGCAAACATCAGCGAGCCGTGATTTGCATCGCGCCGAATAAGACACATGGTTCAGTAGTTCCCATGGATGGGCTGACTTTAAGCGGTCGAATCGGCAAGCCAGGGGTAATCCGGAGCCGGGACTCGCAAAGTTTCCAGTCAACGACGCTTGAACTTCCGGGCGCAGCAAGTGCAAAGGTGGTCAATCTCGTCGATTCATGACGTAGACTGCCTTATGCCTCCGCGTAAAACATCGCGTTCTCTAAAGTCCGCACCGGCGACGGAAAGCCGCTTCGCAAACGTCAACGGTGTGCGGCTGCACTACCTGGTCGCTGGGAGGGGCGATCCAGTAGTGCTGCTGCATGGTTATGCGGAGACCAGCCATATGTGGCGGCCACTGATGGGGAAACTCGCCGATACCCGCACCGTCATAGCCCCTGACCTGCGCGGAGCCGGCCAGTCTTCGACCCCTGCTGATGGCTATACCAAAGCTGCCATGGCGCAAGACATCCACGCTTTGACGAGCAAACTTGGATACCAACGCGTTCAGATCGTCGGACACGACATCGGCTTAATGGTCGCATACGCCTATGCGGCGCAGTATCCGAGCGAAGTAGAACGGATCGCGTTAATGGATGCATTCTTACCAGGTATAGGGAACTGGCGTGACGTCTGGTTGATGCGGGACCTTTGGCATTTCCATTTCTACGGAAAGACTGCACTCGCGCTGGTGCGTGGCCGCGAGAGAATCTACCTCGAGCATTTCTGGAACGATTTCGCAGCCGATGCTAAACATACGGTGCCAGAACGCGACCGCCGAATTTATACCAAAGCCTATGCCCGGCATGGCGGCATGCGCAGCGGCTTCGAGTACTTTCGCACATTCGAGCAAGACGCGAGGGACTTCGCCAACTTTGCGAGAAAGCCGCTGCTGATGCCAATGCTTGTGCTGACCGGTGAAAAGGCCTCCGGCGAGTTCCTGATTGAACAGGGCAAGCTGGTTGCAAAGAATGTTGAAGGATTAGTGGTTCGCAAATCAGGACACTGGCTGATGGAAGAAGCGCCCGATCAAGTCATCCCGAAACTCGTGGAATTTCTCAACGCTTAGTCCACACAAACATCGCCACACTTCGTGGTGAACTTTTCACGCGCAGGCGCCGACTGACGACTAAATTCTGGCCATCAAGGGTGGTGTGCCAACACCGCAGCGCGACAACGCCGATCTATACTCTTATGGCCGAGAATGCAAAGATCAGCCGGCCAGGACGATGGCTCCATTGCACCGTTTTGCTCGATCCTGATAAACGCTCCGGCGAGTTGTGCCATACCGAGGTCGCAGGCATGAAAGTGAAGACGAAACTGTCGCCGGTCCGAATCGCAAAGCGGAGAGCAAGCTGTGCATGCACGCTGCCCGTACTTATCATCCTCATGGTGCTCGGCAGCGCAGTCGGCCGGGCACAATCCGTGTCTGTTGAGGAGTCCCGGTGCCGAGCCCTGGCGACGACGGACTTCTCCACGGTCCCCGATGCTCCTACCCGAATCTCGGGAGCCACTCTGGTAAGGGATGTCCAGGGACTTACGGGCAAACGGCAAGTGAGCGAAGACGACTTAAAAGCGATCGGCCAGGTTCAGCCTACGTGCCGCGTTTCCGGTTACGTCGCACCCAATGCCGGCTTCGTCCTACTGCTGCCGGTATCGCAGTGGAACGGTAAGCTGCTGCATGTTGGCTGCGGAGGTTGGTGCGGCACCACAGATTATGTGCCGGGGTCGTGCGCGCAGCACGCCGGTTATGCCTGCGTCGGCACAGATATGGGCCATACGGGCGAAGGTGGTCTATGGTCGCGTAACAATCTTCAGGGTCAAACCGATTTTGAGTATCGCGCCACGCACGTCGTAACTCTTGCCGCAAAGGCCATCCTGCAACGTTTTTACGCGACCCCGCCGAGCAGGTCCTATTTCATGGGATGCTCCACAGGCGGTTATCAGGCCATGATCGAAGCCCAGCGTTTTCCCTGGGACTTTGACGGCATCATTGCCGGCGCCCCCGATATGGATGAGAGTGATCTGGCGGTGCGCGGCATCTGGGCCAAACGGAGTTTTCTAGGTGACGATGGAAAACCCGTTCTGAGTGATGCCGACATTCAACTTCTGCACAATGCCGTGCTCGCCAAATGCGATATGGATGACGGCGTCAAGGACGGCATCGTCAGCGCGCCCCAGCACTGCGAGTTCGATCCATCGGAAGTGCAGTGCAAGGCCGGCAATCAGGCCGATTGCTTGAGCGCGCGTCAGGTCCAGGCTGTGAAGGATATCTATAGCCGGCCCCATGATTCGAAAGGCCACGCTATCTCGCCGCGAGGTATCTTTCCCGGCGCCGAGCTGCAATGGAAGGATGCGTTCTCCGATACCTGGGGCGACGAATTCTTCAAAGACACGGCCCTCCTCTCCACAGCGGGAAAGGAGTGGAAGTACACCGACTTCGATTTCGACAGCGATTACAAGCGCAGCGGGATCGGTGTGCTCTATGCGGATACCGACCCTGATTTACGCAGGTTTCGAGATGCCGGCGGAAAACTGCTCAGCTTCCAGGGCGACACCGATATGACGGAGATGCCCGGCGCGGCTTTTGACTACTATGAAACCGTGGAAAAAACGATGGGTGGCCCTAAGGCCACGCAGGAGTTCTACCGGCTATTCGCGATTCCCGGCATGAACCATTGCGGAGGCGGCGAGGGCGTATCTAGCTTCGACTATCTGAGCTATCTGGAGGCGTGGGTTGAACGGGGGCAGGCACCAGATGTGATGATCGGGACGCATCGCCGTGAGTCCTCGCGGGCACCGCTCAAGATGCCGCTCGACCCGGCCACTTCGGGTTCCTTCAGCAGGCCGGTCTATCCCTATCCGCTCCATGCCAAATACAAAGGCACGGGAGATCCCAACGACGCGGCGAATTTTGTACCTGTGGAATGATGTGACCCTAATTCATTTCCGGAGATTAGGAACTACAATGCGTTTACGTGCTACGCCAGTAAGCGAGCCTGTGCGAGGGTCTACTGGCTCCCGTGCATGTAGTCCCACGGGCGTGGCTTGGGAAAGAGGTTTCGATGTCGCAGGTGGTCCGCTCGCCGAAAGAGTACGACGTTTGCATCATAGGATCCGGTGCCGGGGGCGGGACTGCCGCCAAAGTACTGACCGAGGGCGGACTGAACGTTGCCATGTTAGAGGCAGGTCCGCCGCTGAACCCCAAGCAGGATTTCAAAGAGCATGTGTGGCCCTACCAGCTGCAACATCGGGGAGCAGGCGTCGGAGGAACAGGCGATGAATTCATGGCGCCCAATGGTTTTTGGGAAATCGAGGGAGAGCCATATACTACGGCTCCGGGCTCGAGCTTTCGTTGGTTTCGTTCCCGAATAGAAGGCGGCCGCACAAATCATTGGGGCCGGATCGCATTACGCTTCGCCCCCGTAGACTTTAAGTCGCGCTCCACAGACGGCATGGGCGACGACTGGCCGATCACCTACGAAGATCTAGCGCCCTACTATGACAAGGTCGAGTCGTATATCGGCGTCTTCGGAACGAAAGAGAACATCCCCAGCGCCCCGGACGGAATGTTTCTGCCGGCGCCGCGCCCACGCTGCACCGAAACACTGGTTAAGAAGGCCTGCGATCAGTTGAACATAACCTGCATTCCTTCGCGCATGGCCATATTGACAAAATCGGTAAATGGGCGCGCACCCTGCCACTATTGTGGTCAATGCGGACGGGGATGCATCAGTGCATCCAATTTCAGTTCCAGCCAGGTGATGATTCCGCCGGCACAGGCAACCGGACGTTTCACCCTGATTCCGAACGCGATGGCACGGGAGATCGTTGCCGGCAAAGATGGTCGCGCACAGGCAGTCTCCTATATTGACAAGACCACCCGCAAGGAAATGCGCCTCCATGCCAAATCGTTCGTCGTGGCAGCGAGCGCCTGTGAATCCGCCCGCCTATTGCTCAATTCGCGTTCCACTCTTTTTCCCCATGGCCTGGCAAATTCATCGGGAGCGGTCGGCCGCTACCTGACTGATTCCGTAGGCAGCGACGCATACGGATATTTCCCTCAATTGGAAAATATGCCGCCCCACAACCATGACGGTACGGGCGGGATGCACATGTATGTGCCCTGGTGGAAATTCGATCGCAAGAATGACTTCTTACGCGGTTATCACATCGAGTTCGGCGGGGGCCGGGACATGCCGGGCGTAGGCGAGTTCGCTGGCGTCTGCGAAGAACACGAAGGTTACGGTTCGTCTTTGAAGCAGAAGTGTCGCAGCAATTATGGCACGTACATCGGATTTTCTGGTCGTGGAGAGATGATTCCTAATCCAGATAGCTACTGCGAGATCGATCCGAAGGTATGCGACAAATGGGGCATTCCGGTACTGCGCTTCCATTTCGCATGGGGCGACAATGAGATCAAGATGGCGAAAGACATGCAGGAAACCTTTCGTGCGATCGTTGAGGCTGTGGGAGGAACCTTCTCAAGCGATGCTATGCCGTCGGGAAATTTACCCTACGGAATCGCCGAAGGTGGAAGGATCATCCACGAGCTTGGGACGGCGCGCATGGGAAATGATCCGAAGACCTCTGTTTTGAATGAACATTGCCAGGCACACGACGTCAGCAACCTATTCGTCACCGACGCTGCATGTTTTGTGAGTAATCCCGACAAGAACCCTACGCTCAGTATTATGGCACTCTCATGGAGAGCATCCGACTACCTGCTGAACCAGGCGAAGAAGGGAGAGATATAAGTCGTCGCTACTGCTGCGTGCACGCAGTTAACACCTCCTTGTTGCCGGCTGCGGAGAGATTGACACCTTGACGAAGCCAAAGTTAGATTTTTGCTGGCGCGTAGGGGCGCATCTCGGGAGTTGATTGAGTTGGAGGGTGCTATTGAAAGTGATCGAGGACATTGCGGGCTGGTTCCGGGCGACGGCGACTGGGAGAGAAGGGTGTCTTAAAAGGAGCAAACGGACCGAGCAATCAGGTTGGGGTATTTCCGGGGAGGACGGCACAGTGTCGAAGATGATCTCAAGTTGTGGGGTGCCATCTCCCGAAATACTCAACAAGCGATTCGAGGACATGCCGGGCAGGCCCTTCCACTTTGGCCTGATTTTCTACGACCGCTTCTGTGGTGAGCGCTTCCGAAATTGTCTTCCTCCTGTCCTCGACAGATGTGGTGGAGTTGCGTTTTATCTTGGGTGAAGGGTCAAGCCCCGGTGCAGTGGTCCTTGAACCGTTAGTCGCGCAGTGCAGGGTGCAATCCGTTAAACGTTCCATTCGGCGTCAGCTTCTGCTGATGCTGGTTTCCTCACGAGCGTTTCTGGAGACCGTTGATTTCTCTTGATTGCGTGCGTCCGCGTGTCCTCGATGCGCTGCAAGCACTTCTTTAAGAACTCGATCTCCAGGGCCTGTTGACCGATCTTGCGCTCCAGGTCCGCAACCCGACCTTCCGGACTGTGCGGCTCACCGTTGCCCGGAAAGGTTTCTCCCGGAGCCTTGCGGAACTCACGCGCCCACCGATACAACATGTTCCGGCTCACCTCCAGTTCCCCGGACAGCTCCCTTATAGGAATCCCGGCTTGCAGGCGGTGCACAGCTGCCAATTTGAACTCCTCGGTGAATGTCCTGCGTGACAAATGTATGACTCGCATAACTCAACTCTCCATTCATAGAAGATCGATCTTAAACTGATTCCCAAAGAAGTGAGACCAGTCCAGTTCGACCCTTAGTCTGGTGGCCCGGTCCGGATTTCAGAAGACGATTTCTTTCAAGTCATTCACAGTGTTGGGGGCCGTAACCCGGGGCTAGCAACCAGTTCCGGCCAACACCACACCCACGGTCCGGGCGATCTTGGCTCGCGGCCTGCAATCAAGCGCAGTGATGTGTTTCGTTGATCTTTGGCAAACAGTATTTTCTTGGCGCATAGAAGGGTGGTGGGTTGAGAACTGATGGACTACCGGTTCCGTGTCAGTGGCGAAGCTGCAACCTAATGTTGGCTGCAGGCATACGACTGGTGTGACTTAACCTAAGACTGATCCATGGCATTCCTCAAGCGGTGGTCACGATGCGCTCGGGCCCGGCTTTTGGGATCCCCGAGGGTTCAGTAAATGACTTTTCGTAGCTCCGGAGCGCTTTTTTCAGAGCTCCATCTGCCCGATCCACACGGATCTTGTTCAGAATCACCGCGACTCCGGCAACCTCGAGTTGCTCAAGAACCCGGGCTGTGGATTCCAGATCCTGCCTGGTCGTTCCTCTGGCCTTAACTACGAGCACAGTTGCATCGGCTAATCTCGCCAGGTACTCGGTCTGTGCAGACACTGGCATTGGTTGTGCATCGATTAGCACGACGTCGTAATCCATGGCTGCACGATTCAGGGTTTGCTCGACCCAATTGGGAGGAGGAACGTCTCGTTCTAATTGATGTCGGGGATGGTTGTAAGCGATCGGCGTAGACGGGCTGTGCAGAACGTCGTCGGGTCTACTCCATTTGTTGTGTGTCAGTGGGGAATCTTGGGTTAAAAGCAGGCCCAACTCGCTGGATGTCGCTGCGGTCATCGTCCGAGTCCTCAGATTAAGACCACGCAACTGTTCGCTCAACTTTCTTACTACCGTGGTCGTTCCAGCTCCATGCGCCGCAGATGTAAATAGAAAGATTCTTGCTCCCGAAGTGCGAACAGCATGATCGATGCCCGCCGCAAGTCGAAAATAGTATTCTCCTGCAACTTCCCCGGGGAACTGGTCTTCATCCACCAGGACACCGATTGGGTGGAACCCAACCACGTGTTCGACGTCGTGCGGCGTGTAGATTCGGTGGTCCAGAAGGTCCATTCCTGCAGGAACAGCTGTGGCGATTGTCAAAGAGATCATTAGGACGGCCAGCGCGAATATCGGCAGTTTGCTTCGTTCCGGACTTGTAGGAGTGAGCGCCTTGGTGGAGACGTGAATTGACCCGGGTGAGCTGCTTTCCAGGTCGAGATCGCGAATACGGTTATCAATCGCCTCAAGGGACTTTTGCAAACTGTCGATCTCCGGTCCCAGCTCGGTCGCTCTCAGGTACTTAGGTGCAGCCGACGTGGCACTGCTTGTTTTCTCTTCCAATTCCCGTGTGAGCTTGAGTTCAACCATGCGCGCCCGCTCTACGTCCTGACGCAACTTGTTCTGAACTTCTTGCACGGCCTGCTGCTTCAAATCGCTCATGATCGTATCTGTCGACGCAAGGTTGTCTTTGTCTTTCTGATAAACGGGATGGTCCGGCCGGAGGCCGGTCATTTCCTGGAGCAGCGCCGCTCGGCGGCTGTTCAGCGCGCTCCACATTGCAGCTAATCCGGGGTCGGCGGCGATCGCCTCTTTCCCTGCGACATCCAGTGCGTTCGAGTTTCCAGGAGCGTTTCTTCGCAGCAAAGCGTCCAGTTCTGCCTCTGCCCTCTCGCGCTCCATGCGCGCCGCCGCCAGCTCCGTTCGTACTGCGGTGGATGTTGCGTCATAAGGATTGGTCGTGCCCACTTGGGTCGTAGTCGTGGCTACGCCCAACTGCTCCATCAGGTGCGCTTTCTCGGCGAGGCTCTTATCTATTTGGGTCTGCAGCCGTTGCTTTTCCTGGTTTAGCGTCTTTAAACGATCGTTCACTCCGTAAAATTGCGGGTTTTTAGCCCTCTCGATGTAGGTGTTGGTGACCGCGTTTACTATCTCGGCAAGGCCGTGTGGCGCCGGGCCACTCAGTCCGACGGACATCTCATAGGAAGTGCCCACCCTCTTGACGATCAAATCCTTCAGCAGGCCGTCAATCTCAGAAGGTACAACCGGACCGCTACGTTGGCGCGCGGAAAGGGGAAGCGATGCAATGGCATCGTGGAGGATGTCGTATCGGGTGACTGTTTGTACCTGCTCCTGAAAATATGAGTCATAGGGCAGCTCGACTTCGCTATTGTTGTTAAGTACGGTTGGGAACTTGGGCGAAATATAGACTACGCTATGCGAGTTGTAGACTGGTCTTGCCTTCTTCCACAGGATGAAAATGCCTGCGCCAAGAATCACGACGAACACAGTCAGCGCTGCCGCCCAGTGACGCCGGACACTGGCGATCACGTTGAGTTTTCGCTCTTGTACCGTGGGGAAAGACTGTCGCCGCGGAAAGGACCGCAGACTCGTGGACTGTTCATGTGTCGAGCTGTCAGACGCCGAATTCAACATATGTAATCCTTTGAAGTTAGTGGATCACGCTACCCATGCCCGCCATGTGGCGAGAATATGGGCCCGCGAAAGATGTGATATAGAGCCGGAATTGGATCCCCGATTATTTACTATCTGCCACGGGTTCTCGATCCGTACGTACCCACTTCGCATCCGCTCGAGATGTGCGCCATGTTTCTGGAAGTATCCATAGCTTCCAGAGAAAGTAAGCAGGAACAGTGGACAGCGCCTTCATTGAGTCCGATAATCCGGGACCTTCAATAGCGACAGCCGTCACGTGAAGGATCAGGACCGCGAACCCAGCTAACACATAGACCCTGATCCACAGAAAAGTGAGACAGGCCATAAGGAGCAGAAGAATCACTTCCGAGGCCATGGGCGGTGCCAGAAGGTCGAAAAGAGGCTCAAGCAGGCTCACGCGCCCTCGAAGTAAGTTGACAAGCAACTTCGGAGCCCATCGCTGCATTAAGTGAATGCGGCCCCTTCCCAGCGGGCACGTTGTGCTCGTGAGCTCTTACTGGTTGCAGGCATCTCGCCGCGTACTCCTGCCGTGTCGATAAACCGCACGCGAATCCCGGCCCGAATCAGAGCAAGATGATATTCCACATCCTCCACGATTGAATGGGAGCCGTATGGAACAGGCGTTAACACATCTCTGTGAATCACAAAGCCGTTGCCCAGCGCGACCACGCGGACGAATCACATTCATCCCAACAAATAGCGAGCGACATCAGCTTAGTACGTGCACTATCGTGAAAATTATTCACCTCATACCTGCATTGCAAGGCACGTGCGCCGGCTTGCAATTGAGACACGAACTGACGAAACTCACGAAAGGGTGTGTGTTGGAAGAGGGTACTCGAACTATGAGTAAGTAATAAATCGCCGTCTGGGGGCGAAAACAGTGCCACTAAGTCCGATAGTCCAGGAGTGCGGTTGTTCGACTTGGGATTCCTGGAGTAGAACTCCACAGATTCACAGGCTCTACGTCGCTGGCATCGATCTCCACTGCAACGCATTGCTGCAGTAGATCCATGCATAGAACTATCCGATACAAGTTCTTCTTGCGGACCAACACGCCTTCGATGCCTTTCAGGCTGCCACGCGTGATTCGAACCTTTTCGCCGCACTTCAGACAAGGGTATGGTTCCACGCGATAAGGTCCTTCAACCATCCTTCGGACGTTATGAATCTCGGTTTCAGGAATAGCCGCTACCTGCTCACCATAGAACAGAATAGATTGGACCCCAGGAGTCATGACAACTTCCAAACGACGGTCGAGTCCACCCCGGACGAACACGTAACCGGGGAATATGGGTAGAAACAGCGTCTTCTGCCTGTCTGTCCATCGCCGTACTGACGCATAGAGCGGCAGAAAGACTTCAAATCGTTTGCTGGTCAGCGTCTCGGCTACCATCTTCTCGCACTGATGGCGAGTGTAAAGAGCCCACCAGGGTATAGTTTCCCGCGATGTCACGCTGACTTCGGATTCATCGACTTGGGCAAGGCAGTCAGCTATGGATTCCAAGTCCCTGCGCGTTATGGGTCTTGTTAGGAAATGTCTAATTCCGAGTTCCCGCGCCTCCTGCCGAAGTTTCTCATCACCGATTCCCATAATGAGGCAAATGCGGTCCCGGGAAAGTTTCGTCATCAACTGCCGGACATTCAACATTTCAGACGAGTGTGACGAGTGGGACTCGAGTAAAAGAAGGTCAGGCGTGAGCCCCTCGCTCAGAAGTGAATTGGCATCCGAATATCCTGACGTCTCGATGACTCTGTGTCCCTCTTCCTCCAGGACTGATCGAGCTAAGGACCGCGTCGTTGGGCTTGCAGTGATTAGAACAATAAGAAGCTGTTTCACATGTACCTCTCGGGGGAGACATTCAGTGGTTACAATGTGGGGTGAATCGAACGATCGAACCAATGTGCGATGAATCGAGCCATCGACTAACCTTTCCGGATGGACACAGCTTCGCGCAGGCAGTCCCACTCAGTAGCGAGACAGAGCTTCGCAATGGCAGTCCCACTCAGTAGCGAGACAGAGCTTCGCAATGGCAGTCCCACTCAGCAGGGAGACAGAGCTTCGCCTTCGGCAGTTCCAGAGGGTTCTGACACGACTACTCAGCTTGTTGTGATGGTGGCCCAACTTACGGATTGTCTACGGGTGCGCGAGACTACTCTCTGAGCGCTCAGCGAAGTGAAACGGGTGTTTGTTGTCGTAGCGGGCCACAGTTGTCTTACTCCTGGCCGAATCCAAAACGTAGTCTGACCTATTCCAGTTCGTCGTCTAGCACGTTCGGTATTGCACTCGAAGTAGTAGTTGTTCATTCTCGGTACTTTGTGTAGCCCGAGAATCGAACCGCTGCTCCAGCCTCTGTGGATTACTGTGAGCCTAGGCCAATTAGGCACAAATGCAAGCTTTTTGTGGTAACCATGGGTAACCGGGTGTCAATTGTTACCAGTGTTCTATTTGTGATACTGGCTAAATACTTCAGTGTTGTATGCGGTTCAGGAAACTAGTAGTGCGGCTCAGAATTGTGGAAGTGCGAGCGGCCAATGATTTTGCCAACGCATGATGCTTGTGTCCATCTCGTGTTCATTGTGTGCAGCTGAGGCATCGACTTGGAGAACCGAATCCGGGAGAAATCGCGAAACTGAGATTGACAACCGAAGTAACCCAAGTAACCATTGCGGCGCCACGAAAGTACGTCATCTTCCGGGCGAGTGTAGGACAGACGGAAGTGACCCTAGTGAAAACCGCGACTGAGTGCTTTCCTCGTGCGCGTTATCCATTAGGGTCACTTCCGGTCTGGTCCTGTTTATCCCTGTTTAAAGACATGCAGGAAACCTTTCGTGCGATCGTTGAGGCTGTGGGAGGAACCTTCTCAAGCGATGCTATGCCGTCGGGAAATTTACCCTACGGAATCGCCGAAGGTGGAAGGATCATCCACGAGCTTGGGACGGCGCGCATGGGAAATGATCCGAAGACCTCTGTTTTGAATGAACATTGCCAGGCACACGACGTCAGCAACCTATTCGTCACCGACGCTGCATGTTTTGTGAGTAACCCCGACAAGAACCCTACACTCAGTATTATGGCACTCTCATGGAGAGCATCCGACTACCTGCTGAACCAGGCGAAGAAGGGAGAGATATAAGTCGTCTCTACTGCTGCGTGCACGCAGTTAACACCTCCTTGTTGCCGGTGCGGAGAAATTGACACCTTGACGAAGCCAAAGTTAGATTTTTGCTAGCGCGAGGGGGCACGTCCAGCCCGCGAAAAGGGCCGTGCCCACCCTTTAAAACACAACTGCAGGTGCGAATCTTCTTTCAGCCTGATCGGGACGGACTCCAGGCGCGCGAGAATTAGCCGCCAGACAGGACTGGTACCTTGAGAAAGCAGCATTCTAAAAGTTCCAGTCCCGACCACGAATCTCCTTGCGGCTTCGCTCGATTAGGTCGCCCAGCGGACGCTGGGACCCAGGATGCAGATGAATGCAATCGCTACGGCGCAAGCAGCGAAGATCAGCGGCCAGTTCCTCTGAATCGGCATCGGGTCTGCGGGTGGCCCGAACGGAATCAGCGTTCCGCGCTTGAGCCAGTCGGTGGTCCACATCAATCCCGACGTGCCGCCGAAGGTCGATGCCGCAGCGGAGATCAGAATGAGGATCATGCCATGGGGATTTAGCGCGCCGGCCAGGCACATCAGGATTCCCCCAGCAAAATATGGGATCACCGAGAGACGAACCGCGCGTTGGTAGCGCTGCTGCGTATCGCTGCCAATGAGCGGGCGCAACTCAAGCAGACTGATGCGCGCCGCGAGCAGATAAGTCGCGGCACCCAGGAGTGTCAGGCCGATTCGCCAGAGCCACTGGGGACCGAGCCCCTGAATAAATGCTCCCCAATCGCCAATGCCGCTGATGCCGGAGAAAAGAAAATATCCGGTGCCGGTGAACAGATTCACGGTCATTGCGATCCAGAAGAAATACTTTAATCGCGGATGGCTGCGGCCGGTACAGCGTCCGAGGGCAAAGAACAACGCTCCGGCAAGCAGGTTCATCAGCGTGCCAGCAGCCATCACAAATCGGCTGTCCGCGCTACACTCAAAATAGACTGACGAAAGCGCAAGGGGCTTGCCCGCAACCAGGAGGCAAGCGCCGCCGTGGCCCAACCCTTCGTGTAAGACATTCCCCAGCATATAGGCGAGAATCCCTATCGCGCCGACCGTGAACGGGTCAAGTCGAGCAACCGGGTCGCTTGGCGTTTCCTGCTTCTCTGAGGTCTGCATTTGCGCATCAAGATAGCACACAGGCTAGACGATTGAAAGGTGACACCAACGCGAGAAGCTGCGGGACGGCTGGCTGATAGCAGCACTGGTCTCCGCGCTGCTTAGACTCCCGTCCATAGGATCGAAGTTCCCGTGAAAGCGGTTTTGAGTAACTTGACCCGTTTACCAGTGTCACATGCTCTAAGCTCGTATGCCGAAATGCCTTAAAAACGTGATTCACGGTATTTGGTCTGCTCCCCAGACGTGATGGGGCAAGTTACCGAAAACGACTTTTCAGGAGGTTCGCGGGATCACTTCCTGATTGCCCGTCATCCGGGAACTATCGACTCAATCGCTGGAAGTGAGGATTCGCAGTCATCAGAGGTCAATGATGTCACCGTCGCCGGACCCGCGTTGCGTTCAGAGTGATCGTCTGTAACGATTCGAGAGGAATGAGGATGCTGAGAATCGCGTGTTCCAGCGGAATATCAATTCCTTTAACGACGCACACCCCGCACCCGCCGTCAGCAAGAACGAGCGTAGCCTTAAGGGACTGATTCGACTCATCTCGAATTTCTACTCTTTCGAACAAGCGTGCGAACCCCGCGGCAGCGATTGAAACGGCATAGCTCCCTTTCGCGAGACTGAAGGTTCCTTCTCCCGAAGTATTGGCGCGGGTCGATATCTGCTCAGACGCATGAAGCGAGTAATGGACCCAGTCAAAGTTGTTAGGGATTGGAGGGTTAGCAACTGGCAACTGAATAATCCCAATACTCGCACCCGGAATGACCGCTCCAGATTGATCAACGACCGTAATAACAACTTGGCCTGTTGATGTGTTTTGAGCACTGAGAGCTGTGGCGAGGACTCCGAGTAGAACGGCAGCAAGACGCGCAGCAGTTATAGCTGGAAGCATGGCACCCAATTCCCAAATTTTCAAGTGGGAGCGATTATCGCATAAAGCCGTTGTGGGCGCAGGTCGCCAATAGGGAACTAATGACATCGTTAAGAAGCAGGCCCGCACAACGAAGTTCCTGAAAAACGGGGGATTATCGGTAACTTCACCCCAGCATCTGTCCCGCTTTCGCTCAAACCTGGCAATCACGCCAGGTCCCTAGGGACGACAATGCTCCCATCCAGCCGCCGCCCGGGGACTTGCCCGGGTAGTGCCCCGTGTAAGTCATGCAGGCGCGGTCAACTGACAGCCCGTTCCAGGTCCTATCAGCGGCCCAGTAGATGAAGGAATGGCGCAACGGAGTAGATCATTGCACTCAGGCTGCTAATCATCGATGCCTGCTTGTTGATGTCGGTGGGGGTTCGTATGGCCTTGACGAAGAAGATAATTGATGCCCCGGTGAGAAGCGCCATGCATAACCATGTTAAGGAGCGGTGATGGTAAGCTTGCGCAAAACGAGCCATGCTGATCAAGGCTGCGAACAAAATTGCGCCAAGGCTAATCCACAGGAAAACATCTCTCCTACTCTGCTGGTCGGGCTGCACCCTCGTCTCAGTTTGCATGTGATCCTCCCGCAGGTCTGGCTTGACTGGCATGGTAAGCGGCAAGGCAGCGGTTCGGCAAATGCAGCTCCCGATAGCTACGCGACCCGCTGTGAAATAGGGTGTCACGTCTTCAAGTGAGGGGCCGGGTGTACGGTCGCCGGGGTAGGTTCTGCGAGCTATGCAGAATACTCAAAGCGCCTAAAATATTGACCAGAAAACGAGCATAGTTTGTACTGCTGGACATGCGCGTAGCTTTGACTTTGGGTTTCTTGGCTGTTGTGCTTCCGAGCGGCGCAGCGCAGGATCAACCTGCGCAGCCCCTGCCGGCACCGATTCGATTCGTCGAACGGGAAATGTGGATACCTGCGCCCCAGTCGTTTCCGCATGGACTGGATTCACTCGAAGTGTATGCGGACCGGCCGGGGCGACATCCTCTCGCAGTGTTGACGCATGGAACATCGAATGATCCAGAAGTGCGCATGCGCACGACCCCATGGTCGCAACTTGAGCAGGCGCTGTGGTTCGCACGGCGCGGTTTTGTGGCTATTGTGGTGGTGAGAAGAGGTTATGGGCGGTCGGGTGGACAGATGGATAGCCAGCAAGGGAACTGCAGGCGTGGAGGCGGTTTCGAGGCGGCCGGGGAAGCCAGTGCCGACGACCTACGAGCCGCCATTCGTTACGCAGATAGCCTACCTGAAGTGGACGGGGACACGGTTCTGAGTGCCGGTGTCTCGACCGGAGGGTTTGCGCAGGTGGCGTTGATCGCTGATCCACCAAAAGGTCTCAAGGTTGCCATCAGTTTCGCGGGTGGCAGAGGCAGCGATGGCCACGAGCACGACTGCGATCTTAGTGGCGTAGCCGGCGCCTTTGGCGCGTTCGGCAGGAGAGCGCACAAGCATGGAGATCTGCCTATGCTGTGGATCTACGCGGAAAATGATCACTATTTTCCGCCGGTAATGGCACGGCAATTTGAAGCTGCCTACACCCGCAGCGGCGGCATGACGCAATTCGTACTGGCTCCTCCGGATGGAGATGATGGACACCATCTCTACAGCCATGTGGAGGCTTGGTCTGATACCGTGCAGTCGTTCCTAAAAGCACATGATCTGCTCCCACTGGGAGACCAGGTGTACCCGGGACCGGTGGCGCCGGATGTTCCTCCTCCGGCCGGATTACTTAATAACGGAGTTGAGGCATGGACACACTTCTTGCTGGCTGCTCCTTTCAAGGCGTTTGCGAGCAATGGACGCGGAGCATGGGGGTTTGCGCAAGCGAGATTCAATCAGGATCTTGCCGACGCAGATGCGCTGGACAGATGCAAGAAGGCTGCCGCCGGCAATAACAATTGCTCGATCGTAGCCAAAACACCGGGGATGAAGTAGCCGAAGAAGGCTGAAAGTGTCGCCCAGTTTCAGGTTTTCCATCGCCAATACTTCCGACGAAGTGCTGCGCGCAGAGGAAGGTTCCGTATCGTTCACCGATAACGTCCTATGCGTCCGGAAAGCCTTAGAGATGTATCATTCGATGATCGTTCCGGCGGAAGATCGGTGCCCCTTCGCCCCACGATCGATCAGCGATCGGCAGTCATTTCGATGAGTAGCTGCAAAGCCGCTTCTTCGGCAGCGAAAGGTTGAATGTTCATGAATCTTGCTGTGTCCGGCACCAAGATCCTGCGGTCGCTTGCTTGTATGTCGCTCTTCGCGGGCATGACGTTCTGCCAGTCCACCCCATCTGCGCTTTCGTTCGCTACAGTTGATCTCGAACCGTCTCGGCCGGGAGACCAGATTGTCACGCAAGGCATACTCCCTGACGGCCACATTCAATTCCGCAACACGACTTTGAGGAAGATCGCCGCGGCGGCCTACAACGTCGACGCAGAACTCGTGACCGGCGGCCCGGATTGGCTGGACACCGACCGCTTCGACATCGAAGCTCACGCCGCCCCCGGATCATCGCAGTCAGGCCGACTCCTGATGCTCCAATCGCTCCTCGCAGCACGCTTCAAGCTCGCCATCCTTGGCAATAAAAAAGCCAATGCTGTCTACGTGTTGACAGTCGGCAAGAGTGGATCAAAGCTCCAAGCCGCCTCCAACCCGGGCGCCTCCGACTGCGCGCCGACTACCGGCGATCCCAAACAAATCCATGTCCTGTGCCGCTCTTACGGTATGCCGGCCCTCGCAGACCTCCTCCCTCAGATGGCGGGCGGCTATATAACGCTGCCGGTTCTCGATGAGACAGGATTGAAGGGGGTGTACGACTTCCAGATCGATTGGATGGCCAGGCGCCTATACGACGCCGCCCAAGCAAGCGCGGCCGCAGGCGCTCCCAAAGATCCGCTGGCTGTATCTATCTTCGACGCAGTTGCGCGGCTCGGCTTGTCCCTCGAGAAACAGGACCGCCCGAAAGATGCGATCGTCGTCGAAAGCGCAGAGCGAACGCCTGTTCCGAACATGGCACGCACATCTGTCACGCCCCACACGCCGGAGCTGAAGCCTGAGCTGATCAGCAACATCGATCGCTACGTTATGGACGAGATGGCACGCGAGCACGTCCCCGGCGTCGAAGTCGGTATCTACAATCGAGGACAAATTCTGCTCGCCAAAGGCTATGGACTGGCCAACGTCGAGCTCGATGTCCCAGTGAAGCCGGAGACACTTTTCCAGTCGGGCTCGGTGGGAAAGCAGTTCGTCTCGGCGGCTGTAATGATGCTGGTGGAGGAAGGCAAGGTCGGACTAGACGACAGCATTGTGAAGTACTTCCCTGACGCGCCTGCAACCTGGAAGCCTATCCTGATCAAGAATCTCCTCTCCCACACATCGGGGCTGGCGGAGTATGAGTCCGGTGAGCGCATCGGGCCGAAAGGCGCCTTCTATCTGCGGCTGGACTTCACTGAGGACGAACTCGTGCAAAAGATTGAGGCGCTCCCAATAGAGTTCGCTCCCGGCGACCGGTGGGATTACCGCAACACAAACTACGTGCTCCTCGGCATCATGATCCATCGAGTTACGGGCAAGTTCTACGGCGATTACCTGCAGGAGAGAATCTTCAAACCGTGGTACATGACTTCGACACGGATCATCAGCGATCGTGACATCATTCCGAATCGCTCGTCGGGCTACGAGATGCGCGGCCCTAAGCTTCAGAACCAGGAGTGGGTCTCGCCCACATTCAACTCAACGGCGGACGGCACGCTTTACTTCAACGTGCTCGATCTTGCCAAGTGGGACGAGGCTCTCTACGGCGCTGACCTGCTGAAGCAATCCAGCCTCGACCGGATCTGGACCGTGTTTGCGCTCAATGACGGCAGCCCCAATCCGGCAAACTACGGCTTCGCCTGGGCAATCTCTACGGTCAATGGGCATAAGCTGATCGAACACGGAGGCGCGTGGCAGGGCTTCACATGCGACATCCGGCGATATGTCGATGACAACCTGACGGTGGTTGTGCTCAGTAACCTGGCCGGAGCAAGACCAGGGTTGATAGGGCAAAAGATCGCCCAGATGGTGAACCCAGTGCTTGCTCCTCCCCCTCCGAAAGATCATAAGGAACTCGCGGTAGATCCGAAGCTATTCGATGGATACGTCGGCAAATATCAACTCGCCCCCGGATTCATTTTGACGATCACACGAGAAGGCAACCATCTTTTCTCGCAAGCGACCGGCCAATCGATCGTGCAGATCTTTCCTGAAGGCGACCGCGACTTCTTTCTGAAAGTCGTGGACGCGCAGATCACCTTCGTGACCGATGCCCAGGGCCGCGCGACCGAACTGATCCTTCACCAGGGCGGAGACCACCACGCGAAGCGTATCGAGTAGGCTTCATGTCCTTCTCCTGCGTTTCCCTGTGATCCGATTGCACTGTCCGATAAGTCGTCAGCCGGCGAAAAATTTGACTGCTTTCGAGGCACTCCGTGCCGTGGATCAACAGAGCGATAGCACTGGACCGATCCGGCTCGTAGACACTTGAGCCCAGCGCTTTGGCCCACTTTTGACGGGTTCCGAACACGAGCAGGAATCAGCAGCTTGGGCTCTGGACGTAAGCTAGAAAAGCGTTCGTAAGGGCTTCGCCCATCGTCTTCGGCCCACGTACGCTGGGGCGAACGTGGGGCACCCCTACGGATCTGTCACCCCGCGACAGGCTTGAGGGGGAGGCCTGCGGTATCCCACATCTCGCCAAAAACGAGCGAGATATGGGGCACCCGGCAATTGGTTAGGGGATAGGAATTAGGGGACAACCTCAGTAGCAGTGGCGGCGCTCAATTGGTGAATTGCCATCCATGTCTGGGCGTAGGAATTCAGCGCGTTCAAACTGGTTGTGCGGTCGTCCTGGAGAGCACTTAGATAGTCGAGGAGGGCTATTCCACCGCGTTGGTAGGCAAATTCCGCAATGGATAAGACATCTTTCGCTTCCGCAAGATAGTGGCCGTTGTAGCGGTCGGAAAGCACTTTGGACGTGGTATAGCCAATCCAGGCCTGGTCGACGTCAGAATAGACCTGGTTCTGAGCCGCGACTTCGCCGAACCGGCTTGCGATGGCCTGATACTTGCTCGTGTCTTTGTTGCCCTGGTTACGATCGAAAATGCGTATCGGGATGGAAACGCTGAAGCCAGCGGAGTTGTACGTTGCGGCTCGCTGGTAATCCCCCTCGATCGTGGGATCCGCGGTTCCATTGGCGTAGGTCAGCTTGACGTTCGCATCGGCCACACGCACGGCTGCCTGGGCTGCGCGATAATCCGGCCTGGCGGCCAAGGCTTTTTGTTCCAGGTCAGTCAGAGTGCCTGGTACCCCCGGGGGGACGATATCCCCCGTAATGTCGAACGTGCGGCTCGGTTTCTGATAGCCCATCAACAATTGCAGCTGGTCACTGGCCTGCACCAGGTTCATCTCCGCACTGCTTTCGTCTGACTCAAACTGTGCCAGTTGCAGATCGAGCCGCTCGTAGTCCAACTTGCCAATGTCGCCGTTATCGTAACGGTCGTGGTTGATCTGCAGCACATGGCGATAGTCCCGCAGATTATCCTGTGCCAGCTTCAAGGTCGCCTTGGCTAACACCAGGGTAGTGAAGCTTTGCTTTACCTGCAGAGTGATTTGGCGGATCTGATCGTGATATTGCGCATCCGTCTGCGCGGTCGTGTTCCTGGCAATATCCAGGCGCCAGCGCCTCTTTTGTCCGCGCTCAAACAAGCGGTTAATGCCCACATCGTAAGCATACGGACTGGCGGAGTTGTTGGCAGAAAGCGTGATGTCGCTGCCGGCTACGTACAGATTTGGATTTTGGCGGACACCTGCCTGCACCTCCTGCCCTTTCATGGAGAGCAGGTTCTCCAAGGAGGAGAGCAGAACGGGATTATGGGCCAGCGCCTGCTCCACTACCTGCTGCATGGTGAATGGAGCCGACGGTGGAGGAGGAGGATTCGGCGGTGGCGGAGCCTGCGCAAAGCCGGTCTGGCCAACAGCGAATGCCAGGCAGAGGCAGAGCCAATACTTTTTAATGGAGTTCAATTCTCAAACTCCGTTTCCGGTGTCGGGAGCACGTCGTGCTCGCCCGCGATCCACACGTATAAGGTCGGCAACAGGAAGACGCTGATCACCAGCGCGCCGATCAGGCCGCCGACAATGACGATGGCAAAAGGCCGCTGCGAATCGGAGCCGATACCGTGCGAGGTGGCCGCCGGCAACAGCCCCAGCGTGGCGACCAGCATCGTCATCATGATGGGACGCAGCCTGAGCACGGCGCCTTCGACGGCGGACTCCTCGATGGAATGCCCACGCACCCGCAGCTGGTTGATGTACTCGAGCATGATGACGCCGGTCTGCACCGATACGCCGAACAGCGCAAGGAAGCCTACACCAGAGGAAACGCTGAAATTGGTGTGCGTGACGAGCAGCGCCAGCAAGCCACCTACCGGCGCCATGATGACATTGCACATGATCAGCAACGCCCATTTACCCGAACGGAACATGGTGTAAAGGATGATGTAGATGAGGACGATGGTGATGGGCAACACCAGCATCAAGCGCTTGTCAGCCCGCTTCTGACTCTGGTATTCACCCGCCCAATCGATGTGGTAGCCGGGAGGAAGCTTAACCTGCTTGTTGACCTTGTCAATGGATTCCTCCACCGTGCTGCCCAGATCCCGTCCGCGAACGCTGTATTTGATGGCAACGTAACGCTGGTTCTGCTCGCGGTAGATTTCCTCGGCGCCATCTTCCGTCTTCACACTGGTCAATTGAGCCAGAGAAACTCGCTCTCCCGAGGGCGAAAGCAGGCGGATGTCTTCGATCGCTTCCCTGGTGTCGCGGTAGGGCTTGAGGTAGCGGACCACCAGGTCATAGCGCGCTTCCCCGCGCAACACCTGACTGACGGCGCCGCCGCCCACCGCGGTTTGAATGGCATCCTGCACATCGGCAACATTGATACCGAAACGAGCAGCGGCTTGCCGGTCGACCGTGTAATTGAGGTTAGGCTGGCCGATGACGCGGAAGACCCCAAGATCCTGTACACCCTGCACACCGCCCATAATGCCGACAATCTGATCGGCTTTGGTCTCCAGCAACTTCAGATCGTCGCCGTAGAGCTTGACTGCCAGCTCGCCCTTGACGCCGCTGACCGCCTCCTCAACGTTGTCTGAGATGGGCTGAGAGAAGTTCCAGATCACGCCCGGCATCTTCTCCAGTTCGCGATTCATGGCGCCAATCAATTCATCCTTGTTCTGGTGGAAGACGCCGCGCCACTTTTCCTTGGGCAACAGATCGACAAAATATTCCGTATTGAAAAAGCCGGTCGTATCGGTGCCGTCGTCGGGGCGGCCTACCTGAGAGACAACGTCGGTTACTTCGGGAAAGGCGGCCAGGATGACTCGCGCCTTATTCATGGTGTCCACGCCTGCTGTTGGACCGGTGCTTGGCGCCAGCGTGCCTCTGACCCAGATTGCGCCTTCGTCCAGATGGGGCAGGAACTCCGAACCAATGACGCCGCTCAAGCCGAGGAAGCCTGCCAGAAGCAGCGCGCACACCGCGAGACCTACGGTCACATACCGGTGCTCGATGGCCCAGGTCGCAGTATGGCGGTAGCGGTCCGTGATCCAGACCATCACGGGGTTATGCCATTCGCGGGCGCCTTTCCAGAAAAGAAAGCTGGACAGCACCGGCGCCACGACCATGGAAAAGATCAACGCGCCGAGCAACGCAAACGCTACCGTCCACGCCATGGGTTTGAAGAGCCGTCCCTCGACCGCCTGCAAGGTAAAGATAGGCAGATAGGCAGTGATGATGATGCCGATGGCGTAAAAGACGGGACGCTGCACTTCATGGGCGGCCTCGCGAATCTGCTCACTGGGGCTGCTGCTATCAGCGCGCCGGCGGCCAAGATGGCGAACGATGTTCTCCACCATGACCACGGTACCGTCCACCACCATGCCGAAATCGAGTGCGCCCAGCGATAGCAGATTGGCAGGAATATGACGAAGATCGAGACAAATGGAGGCGAACAGCAGCGAGAACGGGATGGTGAGAGAGACGATCAGAGCACCGCGAACATTTCCCAGGAAGAGAAAGAGAATGATCACTACCAGGATGATGCCCTCGGTCAGGTTATGCAGAACCGTGTGCGTGGTGTAATGCAACAAATCGCTACGGTCCAGGAAAGGAACAACCTTGACGCCCTGTGGCAGCACCTGATTGTTGAGCTCGTTGACCTTGTCGTGAATGCCGACGAGCGTCGAATCGGAGTCGTCGCCCTTCTGTAGCAGGACGATGCCCTCCACCGTATCGTCGTCGTCGATGATCTTACCGTCTTCGCGATGAATGGCCTTGCCGATCTGACCCAGGCGGATTTTCGGCCCCTGCTGGACCGTGGCAATGTCCTTCACCCGCAGGGCGGTCCCATTGGCGGTCTTGAGCTGGGTCTCCTCAATATCATGGACATTGGTATAGAGACCCACTTCACGGACATTTATCTGCTGCTGACCCTCCTCGATGAAGCTGCCGCCGGCGTTGGTGTTGTTGTTGGCCAGCTGCTGTTCCACCTGGCCGATGCTCAATCCATAGGCGATGAGCTTACTGGGATCGACGCGCACCTGGTACTCGCGAGTCATGCCGCCGAAACTGGCGACATCCACGACGCCATGGACTGACTTGAACTGCTTCTCCATCGTCCAGTCCTCGATGGATTTCAGCTCCATGTTGTCGTAGGCAGGATTGGTGCTATGCAGCGTGTACCAGTAGATTTGGCCCACCGGGCTCCAGTCGGTGCCCATCACCGGCGTCAAGCCCGCGGGCAACGTAACCTGGGAGAGCCGTTCCAGGACCTTCTCGCGGTTCCAGTCATTGACCGAATCATCGTCGAAGATCATCTTCACGTCGGAAAGGCCGGCCAGTGAAAAGGAGCGCAGGTGCTCCATGTGGGGGATGCCGGCCATCTGGATTTCGATGGGGATGGTGACCTGCTGCTCGACCTCTTCGGCCGCGCGCCCAGGCCATTGCGTAATCACGTCGACGTAGTTATTGGCTACATCGGGATAGGCTTCGACGGGCAGATTGTGGAACGAGATGGCTCCCCAGACAAACAGCAGGATGGCCGCGGCCAGGACCATGAATCTGTTGTTAAGTGCAAAATCAACCAGATTCCGGATCATTTACTGCTCCGCCGAATTCTGCAGCTCAAGCGCGTTGGCCACCACCTGTTGGCCTGTAGCGAGGCCGGAGATTACTTCCTGCTTTCCGTCAGGGATCATGTCGCCGGCGACTACGCCCACGCGCTTGAATTTTCCGTCTCCCGCCGGGACATAGACCCAGTCACGGTCGTGCAGGTGGAGGATGGCCGAAGCCGGCACCGCTGCGTGATCCTGCAGCCTGCGGCCGTGGAAAGTGGCGGTGGCGAACATACCCAGGCGCATGATGTGGTCAGTATTGGGAACCTGAATGCGGACTTTTGCGGTGCGGATAGAAGGGTCAAGAACGGCGTCAATCTCGCCAATAGTGCCCTGGATCACCCGATCAGGATAGGCATTCAGTCGAATATCCGCAGTTTGGCCAAGGTGGACCATGGGTAGATCGTTCTCGTACACATCGCAGATGATCCAGACGTGGGAGAGGTCGGCAATGGTGAAGGCCGTGGACGATCCCGAATAGGTAACGCCGGCGGCTGCGGCCTGGGTTACGTTTTGCGCGATCACCACCCCGGTGGCCGGGGAATAGACCTTGACCGTCAAGGATGGATGGTCCTTGTCGACACCGAGAACAATTAACTGCTGCTCGGACGCCGTCAGATCGGCTTTGGCATCCTGCTCGGCGTCTTCCGCGATTTCCAGCTGGCTTTTGGCAATCGCTCCCTTTTCATAAAGGATCTTCGCTCGCTCGTACTGGGTTCGCGCCAGGCGTTCATCGTTCACCGCCTTGAGGTATTGATCAAAGGCGTTGGATATGTCGGTGCTCTGCACCTCCATCAGCAATTGGCCCTTCTGAACGAAAGCCCCGATCATGGTGTGAATCGCAACCACTCGCCCGGAAGCGATCGAGATCACCGGGATCTGCCGGGAGATATCGGGATTGACGGTGCCGGTGACGTTGAGTGTAGAAGTCGACTGATAGTTCGTGGCCGCGACAACGGGAAAACGGTTTGGGTGATCGACAGTGATGACGCTGACCCCGCCCTCGCTCTCCACCTGCGCCGCCGGCGGCGCCTCGGCGGCCGGATTATGCTTCTCGCCACCGCAACCAGTCAACATACCGAGACTGAGGGCGGCTGCGATGACCACCGTTTGCTTCATTCGTTGACCTCTCGACCCAACGCAGATTTCCGATCTTTCCCGGGGAGCATCTCTACAGGATTGGTTGCTACTCATATTGTTGAAAGCGATTGGACGGAGCAGAGGACAGAATTCGGCCACTCACCATTCAGCGAAGCCTCGCGTTGCTGATCGCCAGAACTACCTTGTCACGATTACCGACCATCAGAACGCCAACCAGCCTATTTGGACCGGACGGTGTTCGGAACCGCCAGATTCCATGTTACTTGAGGCTAAGCGGCCACGATTGGCCAATTCCAAGTATCTTTTGATCCTGAGACTACCTGTTTAGTGGCAAAACTGACATGAAACTTTCGTGAGGAATTTATGAGCACGAACATGTGTTTACACCCTTACTCGTAACCGAGATAGATTCCCGGTCCGGAGTCCCTGGCTTGCCCAAGGGCCGGTTTTTCAATAGAGTGTCACGCCGAGCCGGAGTACAGTTCCATGCAGGCGACCGGGAGTAGATTTCGAGCCGGTAGAATGGCAATGGGACAAACGCGGGGAAGCTCATAGATGCCACTTTTTTCCATGTTCATGTGGGGCAAGCGCAGCACGTCATTGCTGGTCGCGGCGCTGATGATCGGGTTGATTGCGTGGGTCGATGCCCGCGTCGCGGCTCAGATCCCACTTGGCTTCTTGTACCTCGCTCCTATGCTGGTGGCCGGCGCCTCTCTGAGCCGGTGGGAAATCGCCGCCGTCGCCGCGATCTGCGCCTGGTTGGCGGAGGCCTTCGATGAGTTTCCCTGGGGACCAAATACGGGCTTGCCGCGCGACCTGCTCTACTTTGCCGCGTTTTGCTGCATGGGGCTTTTCATGCATCAAGTGACGCGCAGCCGCAAGGTTTCTGCCCGGCATTTGCGCCAGATCGAATCCGAGATGACTGCCCGGCGGGATGCCGAAGAGCAGCTGAAAGTGTTGGTGGCCAGCAGCCCGGCGGCGATTATTACCACCAGTTCCGACGGCTGCGTGTTGCTGGCTAACGATGCGGCAGATCGGCTTTTCGGGCTGCCGCCGGGCACACTCCCGGGACGGTCGATCCGAAACTACTTGCCGTCGCTGATCAATGTTCCCGCTCTGGACAGCAATCAGCAGGTGTTTCGGACGGCAATGCAGTGTCGCGGACGCAGAGAAGACGGAGAGGTTTTTCAGGCCGATGTATGGTTTTCGACCTACCGCACCGGTGCCGGGCCGCGCCTGGCGGCCATGGTGCTCGATACTTCAGAAGACCTGCGGACGCACGAGGAATCAAGTTTCCATCAGATGCTGGCGGGCTCACGCATCATGGTGGCGGCTGTTTCGCACGAAGTCCGCAACGTGTGCGGGGCCATTGCGCTGGTTCATGAAAACTTGTCCCGAAGCGGCCAACTGAAAGATAATAAAGACTTTGAGGCCCTTGGAACGCTGGTTCTGGCGCTCGAACGTATTGCCGCGATGGACTTGCGGCAAAGCGCCAGCCACGCCTCCGGCGTGGAGGTTCAGCCGCTGCTGGACGAGCTGCGCATCGTGATCGAGTCTTCGCTGCGGGATGCGGGGATCACCAGCCGGTGGGAGATTGAAGAAGATTTGCCTGCAGTGTGGGCGGACAGGCAGAGCCTGATGCAGGTATTCCTGAACCTGACCAAGAATAGTGAACGCGCCATGGAGGAACAGGAGCGAAAGGAACTGACGGTGAAAGCTTGCCAGGAAGCGGCAGGGGTGGTGATTCGCTTTCGCGATAGCGGAGGCGGAGTGGCTTACCCGGAACGTCTCTTTCATCCCTTCCAGATGGACGCGCAGTCAACCGGGCTGGGTCTCTATTTGTCGCGCGCGCTTATGCGCAGTTTCAAAGGCGACCTGCACTATGAGCCTGAGACCGGGGGCTCAACGTTCGTGGTGGAGTTGTCATCCGCTCCACGAGAGAGCAAGAATGAAGACTATGAGCAGCGAAATTCGGATATTGCTGATCGACGACCACAGCCTCTTCCGCGAGAGCCTCAGCCGGCTTCTACAGACCGAGTCTGACTTCCAGATTGCGGGCACCTGCGCTTCGGCAAGTGAAGCGCTGGCACTGCCGCAGCTGGATAAAGTCGACGTGGTTCTGCTGGATTACGATCTCGGGCATGAGCAGGGAACGCTCTTTCTCGAGCGAGCGCGAAGCGCCGGGTTCGTTGGCCGCATTCTCATGGTCACCGCGGGCATGAACGATGCGGTGATGCTGCGCGCGCTGGAGAACGGTTCGTCGGGGGTTTTCCTGAAGCATAGTCCCCCCAGCCGGTTGAGCGAGGCGATCAGAAAGGTGGTCGCCGGAGAGGTCTGGCTCGACCCGGCAGTGACGCGCTCGATTATTGCCGCGGCTACCGGGAATGCCGCTGCTCCGCGGCGAGGCGGCGGTTTGACCCAGCGCGAGCAGGCCGTGCTGAAAGGTGTATTCGAAGGGCTGACGAATAAAGAGATAGGAGCCCGGCTCTCAATTTCTGAGAGTTCGGTCAAGGCTGTGCTGCAACAGCTTTTCGAAAAGACCGGCGTGCGCACGCGCAGCCAACTGGTGCGCATTGCGCTGGAAAAGCACTCCGATGAGTGGCTGACAAATCCTACCTAGCATGGATGTTTGGGACGCGATTGTCGTAGGTGCGGGACCAGCCGGCTGCGCGGCCGCTTATGATCTCGCGGTTGCCGGCCAGTCGGTTCTTCTGCTGGATAAAAGCGATTTCCCGCGATCCAAGGCTTGTGCTGGCGGTCTTACGGCCAAGGCAGTCAAGACACTGAGGTATTCCATTGATCCGCTGGTGCGGGCGGCGGTTCGTCGTGTTCAGTTAGAGAGTGAAGGCTTATCGACTTCGTTAAGGAGCCGCGAGCCGATTTGCGTGATGACAGTTCGGGCAGAGTTCGATGCGTACTGCCTGGGCAAAACGATTGCGGCGGGCGCGGACTTCAGAAGGATTTCCGCGGTGCGAGAGATTACGCGCTCTGAGAATGGGGTGCAGGTGACCACTGCCGATAGCACCTATCTCGCGCGCTTCTTGATTGGGGCTGATGGAGCGAGCGGGCAGGTCCGGCGGTTATGCGGCGAGGGGGCGTGGTTTTCTGCGGGCTTTGCGCTCGAGGTGCAGACAGCGATACCCTAAGGACGAGGTGGATCTGACTTTTGACTTCGGCTCCGTTCCCCAGGGATACGCGTGGGTTTTCCCGAAGGGAGATCATCTGAATGTAGGGGTTTACTCGCAATCGTGTGCCGCCGTTACACGCAGTGGGCTGCTGCACTACGTGAAGCAACGGCTGGGAGTGGACGCGACGGATCATGTGACGGGGCAATACCTGGGCATGGGGGCAGAGGCTTGCGGAGTGGAGTATGTGCGGGCGGGTTTGCGGGATAGGGTGTTGCTGGTCGGAGATGCTGGCGGTTTTGCCGATCCGCTGACCGGTGAGGGCATTTATGGGGCGTTGCTGAGCGGACAGGCGGCTGCGGGTGCGGTCCTCGCTGAGTTGCGGGGTGATGGGGCTGCGGCGGAGGTATTTGCCGGGAGCGTGCGCGGGTACCGGCAGACGCTGCGTTTTTCTGCTCGGGCTGCGGCGGCTTTTTATAGGAATCCTGAGCGTGGGTTTCGGGCGATGCGGCTACCGTTTGTTCGGCGGACTATGGTCAGGACCTATACCCATGGGCTCGATGTCAACAGCCTCGTCATGCGGGCTGCACTGTCACGATGCTGACGGTTTGTTTTGGGTGTTGGTGCGGAAAGCGCCGCTTAGTCTGCGAGATCGTTCGGGAGAAAAGAGAGGGCTGCATCCGGTCACGCTCCTGCGGAGACGCAGTTCAGAAAGGCACCGCGAGAACTGCAGATTCTCTCCACTGCGCTGCGACTCGGTCGGGATGACAAAGGAAGCGATACGTTCCGGAGAGAAGTTGCTGACAGGATGGCCGGCGAAAACGGCACTTCGCTTCGACATCTCGGCCGGCGCTTCGCTGTGGAAGCTCTTTGTGGAATGTTTTCTACCGGACACTTCTAGCGGTGCAAGAGGCTATAGAGCAGGACGGCTAAGACTGTGCCGCTGATCGGGATGTAGAGCTTGTCTTTCTGCATTGCGAAACTATAAAGACAGAAAGCGACACGTACGATCGGGGTCGCGATCAGGAGCAGAATGCCGAGGCGGATGACGCTGCGACTATCAAGGTGACGAATACCTTCAAGGACCAGCGCCGATGTGGTCAATGGGCGTCGGAACACCGTGAAAATAGCCGTAATCCGTTCTAATCCCATGTGCCTGCCACAGATACAGAATCTCTCCAACCAGGACCACAAAAGCCGCCAGGCTGACGCCTGCACGCAACATGCGGCTGATCGTGATTTCCATTTTTAAGTCAGCTTCAGAGGGCACCCGGTCACAACCTTCCCGTGGCTCCGCTGTAGATCATCTCCACGCCCAGCGCGACGATGACCACAGCGAAGATCACCCTGAGAATCGGTACGCGGATCCTGACCAGCAGACGCGCCCCGGCAATGGAACCGGCCAGGACTCCCAACATGACGGGCGCCGCCAGGCCGGGTGCGATGTAACCTCGGCGCAGATAAACACCCGCACTCGCCGCAGCCGTCACACCAATCATGAAATTGCTGGTGGTGGTGGACACTTTGAAGGGAAGTTTCATCGCGGAATCCATGGCCAGGACCTTGACCGCACCGGAGCCGATGCCGAGGAGGCCTGACAGGATGCCCGCGATCGCCATAATGCCAAAACCGGCCGGAACATTCTGCGCTATGTAGGTTTGGCGGGCAGCCCCGACGGGGTAATCACCCGTCAACTTCAATCTTTCCGCCAGAGCATTTGGCGGGTGCGATGGCACATCCTGCTTGTTGCGGAAGGAACTCCAGGCGGAATACAGAAGGGTGATGCCAAAAATGATGCCGATTGCGCGGGTCGAAATGCGCGCGGCGAGATAGGCGCCCGCCACAGCGCCCAGGGTGGTTGCCACCTCAAGAAACATTCCAATGCGCACGTTGGAAAAACCTTCGCGCACGTAGGAAACGGCAGCGCCGGAAGAAGTGGCAATTACCGAGATTAACGAGGCTCCAACGGCGTAGCGAAGATCAACATGAAAAATCAGGGCGAGCACAGGAACAATGACCACTCCCCCGCCCAACCCGGTGAGCGCCCCAAGCAATCCGGCAAGGGCCGAGGTGAGCAGCACCGCGCATGTAAATTCGATCAGCCCCATGTCAATTTTTCAATCTTAACGTGTTCTCTCCTTTATGCATCTAATCCTAAGAAATTACTGTGCCCGGGGGTTGGATTGAGTCGACAAATTCTCAATGGCTGGAAAGAGATTTCCAATCATATTGAGCGTGGGGTACGTACAGCGCAAAGATGGGAGGCGCTGCTGGGCATGCCAGTGCACCGGCCCGCCCAGAAAGATAGAAGCGCGGTGGTTGCATTTTCAGATGAATTGGATCGTTGGATTTCGCGTATGAGCGACGGGGAAAATCACGAGATGCTGGCACGGGTGAAGAACAACGTGAATCGCCTGGCCTGGCACACCTCAGAAGTCGCATCGCAGACACGAGCGCTGCTGAAACAAGTCAGGAGGTCGCTTGAGGTCTCGCGCAAAAGAGGCACGTCGAGCACACACACACCCGTCCGGCCGCCTCCCGGGCGCGGCGCTATGCTGACGTTCCGCTCTTGAAGCGGCGCAACTATCGGATGAATATTGTGTTGATGGGAGTGATGGAGCGAACCATGCAATCGGTGCCCACAGTTGAGATCAGCCCAGGCAAGCAGGAGGCTCTCGAGTCAGTCAATGAGCAATTGGAAAAGGCCATCGAACAAATGCGCGTGGCCAACGAGGCGCTGCTGATCACGCAACGGGAATTACACTCGCTGACCACCCTGGTGGACACGATGCACCTGGAAGTCGAGTTGCTCAGCCATGAACTGTTCCAGCTGAGAGATAGTTATGTATATACACTCGACCATGTTCCTTACCCGGCATTGCTGGCAGATCATGCGGGCAAAGTCAAGCTCTGGAATAGGGCGGCACAGCAGGTGTTCAAGCTTTCAGACGATGCTCATGCCGGCATCGACCTTTCCGAGATTGCTGTGCAACCGTCTTTGCGACAGATACTGAGCAGGAAGCATCGGATCGTGGTAGAGCGTGGAAGAGCCCTGGTGTTGAGGAACCAGGTGGTGCAGGTAATGGCGGCGCTCTACCGAATGGACGTGCATTTCGCTTCTCTGAGCGCAGGAATTCTGGTTGTTTTCAGAGACACGACTGCTGGGCTGAAGGACGAGAAGAAAATCAACATGGTTGGCAGCTTCGCCAGCTAGGACACCTTCGCGGGGACCAGCACAGAGTCATAAATGTTCATCATCTGCGCGTAATTCTCCTCCGCGGTGTATTTCGTCTCATACTCAAGGCGGGCCTCGGTTCGCATAAAGGCGGCTTCCGCCGGGTGTGCGCTCCACCATCGCACCGCTTCCACCAGGGCGGCGGCGCGGCCAGGTTCAAAGTGCAATCCGGTCCGCTGATGATCGACGATGGAGGACATGCTGCCCAGGTTGCTGGCGATCACTGGCAGGCCCACGGCAAAGGCTTCCGAAATGATCATGGGGAAGCCCTCATACCAGGTAGAGGGCAAAATCAACACCGAGGCATCCTTCATGCGCTGCAATATCTCCGCGCGCGGGAGCCATTTGAGCCAGGTTACGCTTTCCATTTCGCTGCTGGCCTTCTCGACGTCGGACGCCAGGGGACCATCGCCGGCGATCTGGAGAGGAAAATCGTTTCCTATTTGCCGCCACGCTTCCAGCAGCGTGCTGATTCCCTTCTCTGGTGTCAGGCGGCCCACAAACAAGGCGTAATTTCCCTTGCCGTCGCCCGGTCCGGGGTCGGTTTGCAGATAGTTGGGCTTAACGAAGATCTTCTCCGCGGGAAAGCCGCCTTCGATGAACTTGTTGCGAGCGAAATCGGTGAGGGCAATATAAGCCGAGACGGTTTGGTTCCAGGTCTGCTTATAGTTGTGGGTGGCGAGCATCACAGTCACCGCGGCCGAGGCCAGCTTGCTCTCGCGATAGCAGCTATGCAGGACGCCGGGCCACGGTATCGGCTTGCCGAGGCAGTCCTCACATACATTTCCATCGCGAAAGAAAGTGCTCGCGGGACAAAGCAAGCGGTAGTTATGCAGAGTTTGTACGACCGGAATGCCTTCTTCGTTGGCCGCGTAGTAGATGGCAGGAGAGATCACCTGAAAAGTGTTGTGGACGTGGACAATGTCCGGCTTTTCGCGATGCATCAGCTCGCGCAGCTCGCGGTGGACCCGTTGATTCCAGATGGTGTTGGCGACCGTGACCAGTGGATTCTGGCCCTTCACCTGGTCATTGCTGGCCTGATAGACAAGCACCTGGTGACCCCGGCTGCGAAGCAGTTCGGTCTCCTGGGCAAAGACCTGGTCTTCTCCGCCGGGCAACTGGTATGAATTGTGAACTAACAGAATCTTCATCTGGACTCAGCCGGCGCGCTCACCGCGGATGGCGCGTGAAACCATTTGCTTCCATACACTTTGGGTGAGCAGCAGATCGACGGCTCGCTGGAAGAGGGGACGGGGAAGATGGTTGGAGAAGCGCCAGAATCGATCCATTTTCGAATTCTTCCGCAGTCCGTAGCGGCAGAGATCGTCATAGGCCTGGCGCGTGGCCGGATCGTTGTTCAGGCGGTGGCGTATGTAGTTCATTTTGAGGTAGAGCGCGTTGTGCTCGACGTTGGGGAAGGAGCGGGCCAGCGCGGAATCGATCCCTTCGAGGTAGCGCTTCTGCTCCAGCCAGAGCGAGTCCATAATTTTGAGCTCGCGCTCGAGGCGGCGGGCGGTAATGCGGGTGGAGTTCTGGTCATTGTGCCCGTGCAATCGCCAACGGGCCAGGGGTTCGTCCACCGCGCACAGTTCTGTCATCAGCGGAGCCAGACGGTGAATCATCTGCTCGGCGTAACCGGTGTATTCCACGGGAATGGGGAATATCTCGTCGGCGATTTCACGGCGCAGGGCCAGATTGGTCGTGGGCGGCAGGCCCATCAGGACACCGGCGTTATCGTAAGTGCACTGGGCGCAGTCTCCGCTAGGAAGAGCGCTCAACAACGGATACATACCACGTTGACGCTTCTGATTGTCGACCAGGCTGGCGCGATGAATGCCAAAGCCGGCTTGCGGGTGGGACTGAAAGGCGTTCACCAGCGCTTCGATTTTTCCCGGCAGGAAGGTGTCGTCGGCATCGAGCAGGCAGATTATGTCGCCGGAGCAGTTGCGATAGGCGGAGTTCAGGTTTGCCGCCATGCCTCCATGAGGATTGCGAAGCAGGCGAATGCCCGGATTCCGGCGGATATAGGATTCGACCACCTCGCAGGAGTTGTCCTGAGAGGCATCGTCGCTGACGATAATCTCCGTCGGCGGGTAGGTTTGCTCAAGCGCACTGTCGATAGCCTGGCCTACGTAGGCGCCATAGTTGAAGCAGGTGATCAGTACGGAAACAGTCGGCTTGGACGCAAGACTCCTCAATGCGATTGGAGTGAACTTACTCGCTGCCGATTCGACTCTCATGCTTTCAACTCACCCCCCAACGATACATCGTCTCAGATCGCTTTCCTGCGCTCAAATACTCTGAGATGACAAACCAAGATAAAAGGAACGCCAGGCGTCGACGAAATGCTCCTCAGAGCAGGCAGAGGCCGCCAGGCGGGCTCGTTGACCCATGGCATGGCGTGCGGTCGGGCTGAGGCTAAGAATGCGCCCCAGACCCGTCCTGACCCCAGCAACGCTGGTTTCAATCAGGAAGCCGTTATCCCCATCCACCAGAAGGTCTTCCACTCCATACAGCTGGGAGACCACGATGGGAAGACCGGAGGCCGCGGCTTCGTAAGTGACTAAAGAAAAAGTCTCGTAGAGGGATGGAAAGACGAAGACGTCCGAACTCCAGAGGTACGGGCGGACATCGGACTGCATACCGACAAATTTGACCCGATCACCGAGCTGATAGTTTGCACCGAAGCGCGCGATCAGATCAGATTCACCACCCACGACGATGAGCTTGAAGCACTCCATGCCTGGGGTTCCCAGGGCCTGCATGAGCAGGGGCAACCCTTTGCGCTCGAATTGGCCTAACGCCACGAAGAGACCCACCAGGTCCTGGTCATCGATACCCAGGCTGTGACGAAATGCCTGGCGATCGAATGCAGCCGGCATTTGCAGGCGATCAAGGCTGATGGGATTCGGCAGAACGGTAAGCTTGTTTTCGATGTACGGGAATTCCTCTCTCAACTCCCTGGCCAAGCCTCGGGATGGCACCACGACCTGTTTGGCACGGGGATAGGTAAAACTTTCCATCCAGGCGTGCAGTTGATGATCGACCCAGCGGAACCACCCGCGCAGGCCTTTGGCCCCGGATTTGCTCCAGTGATGCTTGAGGTACATGCCATGGCAAAAGTGGGAGTAGAGGAGATCGCCGAAGGCGAGATTGCTTTCCAGTGCCTGAACAAGATCCGGTTTTGCGCCACCGCGTAGCCGGTAAAGCCAATAACAGAGGGGGGCCATGAAGTGGTAAACCACGAACAGCAGGGCGAGGGGGCGCGTGGGCGAGGGCACACGGATGAAGCGGATTTTCTCCGGACAGGGATTGTCGAACTCAACCGCGAAAACGGTGAACTCGTGCTCCGCAGCCAGCGCGCGCAACATCGCCAGATGACAGCTTCCAATGGGGTTGTTGCGAGTGATCTTGTAGTCAAAGATGGCGATGCGCAAACGAGCGTTTCTCCTCGCAAATGGGTCCTAGAGCAGTTTCGCAATTACTGTGGTCCGGCAAAGATCGCGAGGAGTGGTTTTCCTTGAGAGAAAACCACGACAAGGTCTGTCGCTTCGGTCTACACCAATAGCGAAACTGTCCTAGCCCGGAACTCCCAGGTCTCAAAAGCGAGACCTGGGCCACCCACTCAATGTTCATAGGCAGGATTCTACCGGCCAGCGTTCCATCCATTGGGTGTCGAGGGAGGTTCTTGGTTTTCCGTTTACGCCATTTTGACCAGAGAGAGGCGACCGGGACGGGGCACCTTGCTGACGATCCTCTTGGCGATCTCGAGCGAGGCGGTGGCTGCAGGCGAGGGAGCGTTGCAGACGTGAAGCGAGTTCTTGCCTTCCAGCATGAGGAAGTCGTCGACCATGCTTCCATCACGCAGAAGCGCCTGGGCGCGCACGCCGCTCTTGCTGGGAATCAGATCGTCTGCTTGCACCTCGGGCACCAGGCGCTGCAGGCTTCGGGTAAAGGCGGCTTTGCTCAGGGAGCGATACATCTCCTGGGCGCCTTCGCGAAAATATTTGGAAGAAAGCTTCCAGAAACCAGGGTAGAGCAGGACTTCGGAGAGGTCGCGCCAACTGAAGTCGGATTTGTTGTAACCCTCGCGCTTCATGCTCAGAACAGCGTTGGGGCCGGCGTGAATGCTTCCGTCCATCATGCGGGTGAAGTGCACTCCGAGGAAAGGAAAAGCCGGATTGGGAACAGGGTAGACGAGATGACGCACCAGGTGGCGGCGCTCAGGCTTTAACTCAAAGTATTCTCCCCGGAACGGCACAATCATGGCTTTGGGGTCCACACCACCCAGCTTGGCCACGCGATCACTTTGCAAACCGGCGCAGTTGATCAGGAAGCGGGTTTCGAGCGAGCCCCAGGATGTTTCAAGCAAATGACCGAGCGGGGTAGGCACCACGTGCAGAACCTCGGTGCCAACCTTGAGTTCCCCTCCCTGCTGCTGAATCTCATGCACCAGTGCATGGCATACCTGACGATAGTCGACAATCCCGGTGGTGGGCACGCGAATGGCGGCAATACAGGAAACGTGCGGTTCCACTTCGTGTGCTTCTTCCGGGCGAAGCCGCATGGCCGGCACGCCGTTCTGTAAAGCACGTTCATAGATACTTTCCAGTTGCGGCAGTTCTTCCGCTTTGGTCGCGACAATCAGCTTGCCGCAAATATCGAAAGGGACACCGTACTCGTAGCAAAAGGCGCGCAGGGACTGGTTCCCTGCCTGGGCCATTTCGGCTTTCAGACTGCCTGGCTTGTAGTAGATACCGGAATGAATGACGCCGCTGTTGCGGCCGGTCTGATGCTGGGCAAAGCCTACTTCCTTTTCCACCAGCAGAATACGAGCAAAGGGATAACGACGGCCGAGAGCAGCCCCGGTCGCCAACCCGACAATTCCTCCACCAATTATTGCGAAATCATACATAGATTGCCTTTTAATAGCCTCTGCACGTAAGCAAGGCTGGATTTGAAGTCAAACGGAGACAACCTCAGTAGACAGGCCCATTTTCTCGAGATCTGCCTTGATCTCTGGTTGGTAGATCGGGTTCATGGCAATGGCCAGGTCTGGTTTGTACCGCTTGAGAAAGGCCGGCGAGACAATCTCCTGCCCGGTGCCGGCCATGTACTTGCCTTCGCGGAAGGGGTTGATGTCGACCACGTATTCGATTTCGCAATCGGGGGTATGCAGGTTGAGCGCCGTGAGGAAGGCAACGCCCTTTGATCCGGAGCCCCACACGACTGCTTTTTTACCGCTGTTCCGGGTTTCCTCGAGCTTGCTCCTCCAGGAAGCCATTCTTGCCGCCTGGTGCTCGGTAAAGAACTGAATATCCTTGTTCAGCCGGGCCGGATCGGGTTTCTCGACCAGGGATCCGGCGGTGCGCGAGGGCTTCGCCGTAATCATCAGATATTGGTCGTCGTAGTCGGTCCAGACATCGAGCACGTCGAATCCCGACTCACGGAATAACAGAGAGAGCGATTCTGCGCTGAAGTAGGAACAATGCTCGTAGTAAATATCCCAGAAGGCCAGGTCACGCAGCACGCGGCTCATGTCGGGCACCTGGAAGAAAATCACGGTGTCGTAGCGATCACCCACCGAGCGGCGCACGGTCTTCACGAAGTTTGCCGTATCGGGTATATGCTCCAGGGTCATTTTGCAGCACACGAAGTCGCCTTGCACGTGGGCATATTTTTCGCCGTAGAAGTCAGCCACGAATTCAACTTTGGCGTCTCCAGCAGAAGGGTTCCGTTCGCTGACAAAGGCAGGATCGAAACCCACACCGCTGTTGTTGCCCATCTCGCATAGCAGCGAGAGAAACTCGCCTTTACCGCAACCAATCTCGATCATCTTCTTGTTGTGCAGGTCATATTTTTCGATCATTTCGGCCGCCAGGCGGCGATGGAAGGCCTGGAAGGTCCCGGAAAAACCCTGCGTTTCCTCGTACTGCGCGGAGTAGTTGTGAACAGTTGGATCGAAGACCGTGTTGGCAATAAAGCCGCAGTGGGAGCAATGACCCAGCGCGATGTCCCCTTTGGGAAAGTTCACGGCAACTTCGCGCGTCGGCATCAGCAGCACGCTGTGCACCGGCACCCGTGGAACCTGGTAGAAGACACTCATGTCGCCCTTCAAACAGTTTGGGCAGGTTTTAATCTCAGGCATTTCTTGATCCCCATAAAATTGGTGACGGCAGATTCCTGCCAGCCCCACTCACAGAGTGGGCTGGTGCAAGCAGGAATAGTCGAGGTATCGACGAAACTCAGATAGCGGCAGAAATCTTTCAATTTTTTCGCTCGAGCTCTACGGCTCATCGCGATCAATGCTTACTCGGGCCCGTCGACACAACTGCGCGGTTTCTCCGTCAAAGTTTTTCTCAGGGAAAACCCAGGTCTCAAAAGCGAGACCTGGGCCACCCACTCATGTCATAGCTAGCGGGCCCCTACCACCCGAAACATTGGTGGTGGGGATAGAGAGGTGAAGATACCTGCCTAGCGGGCTCCTACCACTTCCGGCCGGAATACTTTGACTCCGTCCGTTGCTTCGGGGCTGTCATAGGCGGCGGCGATTTCTTCCGGCATGGGGCTCAGATCGGATCCCTTCATGAAGTCACGCAGGGAGGTTCCAACCGGATGTGAATCGAGATTGGGTGCTCCATTCTTCGCCTTCACATCGATCAGGCTGACGGTGCGGAAGTCGATGCTGAAGCGGGTTCTGCCGGAGGTGTTGGGCACTGTCGAGTGCATGTTGGCTGCGGAAAAGACCAGTGCTCCACCGGGCTCAGAGATGACCCGGACCTGGGGGTCCAGTTCCATGGGCTGCTCGGGCTTTGGCTGCTCGCGGGTATCGGACTTGATATGTTTGGCTGCGTCCGCCCGGCCGGTGCTGTTCCAAGCGTAGTAGTTGAACTTGCTGGAGCCGTTCTTGACCGCCTCATTCCAATACCGCGGATGAAAGGCCATCGAGCTCTCTGAAGACATCTCAAAGATGGGCAGCCACCAGTTGAGCTGGCACATCGGAGCGGAATACCAGGTGTCGCGGTGGAGATGGTGTGCGTATCCCACACCCGAGGTCAAATAGGCATCGGAGGTCACGGCGCGCAGCCGCGGCACATCGAGGTAAGTCGTCTCCATGTCGCAACCGAAGTCCTTGAGCATGGCCTGGATCAGCCGCTTGGTCTCCGGGTGATGAATAAAAGCGGGCTTGAGAGGAGCGAAGATACGAACAAACTCTTCCACCGGCATGTCGTACTGGGCTGTGGTCGGGTCGTCTTTGCCGAAAGCATCCTTGATCATTTCAGCAGCGAAATCGGTGAAGGCCAGAGCCGTGGGCCGGGGCGAGTAAACAAAAAGCTGCCCCTCATACAAGAGCTGACGGCGCTTCTCGTCGTTAAACCTGGAATCTACATAAATGCTATTCAAGAGGGAATCTCCTTTAGACAACTGCGGGCGTTGGGATCGGAATGATGAATTTTCCGCCACGCGCCTTATAGGCATGTTGTTGTTCCATAATTTCGCCGGCAAAATTCCATGCCAGCACGAGGACGTAATCGGGGTTTGTATCCAGCAGTTTCTGCGGGGAAAGAATCGGCAGGTGATTGCCGGGCATAAACCGGCCCTGCTTGAACTCATTCAGGTCGACTACGTAATCGAGCAATTTTTTATCGATATTACAGAAAGCGAGCAGAGTGGTTGCCTTGGCCGCTGCTGCATAGCCGGCGATCGACTTGCCTTTGCCCTTCAAATCCTTCAACAGGCTGGTGAGCTGGTCGCGCACGGCATGCACCCGATCAGCAAAGCCCTTGTAGTACTCGATGGTTGAGACACCCGCGTTCTTTTCGTCCGCGAGGATCGCTCTCAAGCGTGCGGTGGGAGTTTCCACCGGCTCGACAAATAATCGAAGTGACCCGCCGTGGATTTTCGTCCTCTCCACGTCGTTCAGGTAAAGGCCATGATCACGGAACAGCCTGGACAGCGCCGTCACCGAGAAGTAGCAGAGATGCTGGTGGTAGATGGTGTCGAATTCGCACTTCTGGATCAGGTCGACAATGTAAGGCGCCTCGATCACTGCGACGCCGGTGGGTTTCAATAATGCGGCGATGCCGTCGACGAAGCCGTTGAGGTCGGCCACGTGAGCGAGCACATTGTTGGCCAGGAAGACGTCGGCCTTCTTGCCCTCGGAGGCCAGCTTCTCAGCCAGGTCCTTGGTGAAAAAAGTGTTGATACTGGTCACGCCACGCTCATTGGCGGTGCGTACCTGCTCTTCGGCAGGATCGATACCCAGGACCGGGATGCCGTGGTTTACGAAGTTGCGCAACATGTAACCGTCATTGGACGCTGCTTCGATGACCAGGCTGCCGGCATTGAGACCGCGCGAATGAACGATGGCTTCAGCACTCCTGGCGAAATGCTCCAGCAAGCTCTTCGACACGGAAGAAAAGTAAGGATAATTCCGGCAAAAGAGAATTTCCGGCGGAACCGTTTCGGTGATCTGCACCAGGGAGCACCCGGGGCAGAAGACCAGGTCAAGGGGCGCCGTGACTTCCGGCGACCCAAGCTGGTCGGCTGAGAGCAATGCATCGGCAAGCGGAGTGGTTCCGAAAGAAAGGATCGGAACGCACGGCGCAAAATTGCACGCCCGGCAGTGGAAAGTTGCGTTGGTCATGCCCTGGCGGCCCCTGCGAAGACGGGAGCGGAGGCTTCCTTCTTGGTCCAACGGAGAGAAGAGTCAAGAAGACCATCCTCGATGAGCTTCCGAATGTGGGCAATCCGCTTGAAACGCGGTCCCTCGAAGTCGTCGAGCACCAAACCGATCTTCTTATAGGTTTCGTGCAGTTCGACCGCGCCCTTGCGGGCATCCCAGACGGGTTGGAATTCGGGCAGAACCTTGCGGATTTTGCTGCAATCCACGCGGTAGCAGCGCTTGTCGGGGCCAGCATCGGCTGCATACTCGATCACCGTGTTGGGCACCGTCTCCTTGACGATGTCGGCCAACTCGTAGATCCGGTAATTGTCTTCGTTGCGGCCAACGTTGAAGGCTTCGTTGTGCACCAGGTCAATCGGTGCATGCATGGCAGCAATGAAGGCACGCGAGATGTCGGCGATGTGCACGATGGGTCTCCACGGAGTTCCATCGCTCTTGATGTAGACCCGGCCCGTGGTATAGGCCCAGGCCACCAGGTTGTTCAGCACCAGGTCAAAACGCAACCTGGGCGAAACACCGAAGGCGGTCGCATTGCGCAGAAAAGTGGGGCTGAAGCGGTTGTCGGCCAGCTTGGCTACGTCCTGCTCCACCATCACTTTCGAGCTGCCATACGGGGTAACGGGGTTAAAAGCCGAGTGCTCGTTCAGCAGATCGTCGCCACCGGCGCCGTAATTGCTGCAGGAAGAGGAAAAGATAAATCGCTGGACGCCGGCCTGCTTGGCCAGCTTGGCCAGCTTTACCGACGCCTGGTGGTTGATCTCGAAGGTGAGGCCCGGGTTCAGGTCGCCCAGCGGATCGTTGGAAAGCCCGGCCAGATGCAGAATGGCGTCAAAGCCTTCCACATCTTCCAGAGTTGCATCGCGAACGTCTTTACGGATCTCAGGGATCGGTGCGATTCCTTCTGAGAATGTGCTGCGCTCGAAAAGATCAGTGTCGAGCCCAACTACTTCATGCCCTGCCTGCAAAAGCATTGGCACCAAAACCGTCCCGATGTACCCCGCGTGGCCGGTTACTAATACTCGCATTCGTTTCCTCCCAAGTTTGCCATGGTGCGTTTCCGCTTTCCCAGTAAGTCTCCAGGATCTTCTTCTCGCGTATGGTGTCCATGCACTGCCAGAAGCCTGTGTGGCGATATGCCATTAGCTGGCCTTCGCCGGCCAACCGCTCGAGCGGCTCCTTTTCAAAGTGAGTATCGTCGCCATCGATAAAGTCAAAGATCTCCGGTTCGAGTACAAAAAACGCGCCGTTGATCCAGCCTTCTTTGGTTTGTGGCTTCTCAGAAAATTCGGTGATCTGATTGCCATCCATTTCCAGGTGTCCAAAGCGTGCCGTCGGCCTGACCGCAGTCAGCGTCGCCAGCTTGCCGTGGGACCGATGAAACGCCAGCAAATCGTTCAGGTTGATGTCGGAGACGCCGTCGCCCCAGGTGAGCATGAAAGTCTCGTTGCCCATATACGGAGCCAACCGCTTGATGCGGCCGCCGGTCTGTGTCTTCATCCCGGTATCGACCAGGTCCACGGTCCAGTCGGGAACGATTCCGCCATTCATTTTGACTTTGCCGGTTTTGAGCGAGACGCTCAAATCGCGATTCAGCGAGCAATAGTCAAGCATGTACTTCTTAATGACTTCACCCTTATAGCCCAGGGCGATCGCGAATTCATTGAGGCCATAGTGCGCATAGTGCATCATGATGTGCCAGAGAATTGGCTTTCCGCCAATCTCGACCATGGGCTTCGGCTTGACTTCAGTTTCTTCGGCTAGTCGCGAGCCGAGGCCCCCGGCAAGAATTGCCACTTTCATAGTGATTCACCTCCACTGGTATTCAAATCGAGGGAGACGATCTTGGAGGAAGTCTCCGTGGCCTCGGGGGGGCTTGTGTAGCTATGGTGTGTCTGTTTTGGAAATTAAACAGGACCTGGTCGGCGGCGACCAATAGATCCTTGGCCATCCGGCGATGATACTTCCACATCCAGCGTATTACCAGGCCGTAGCAGCGCACCTTTTGCCATTGGCTCAGGGGCGAGTGAGCTACGGAGAGCCAAAATTCTTTGGCTACATTCCACTCCGGGAAAACAATCTTACGGGCCTTGGTAGGATCCCACCATTCCATCGCCGGCAAGGTACCGGCGCGCTTGGTCAGGCGAAAACCTTTGGCCTTGGTTCTTTCCGGGCATAGTCCAGACCGACTGGTGCATGAATGCTTGGTGCTGATAAACAGGTACTCCGGAACTTCGTAGTAGCGGCCGAGCAAGCCCAGCTGCAGCAATAGGACACGATCACTGTGCGCATAGCTGCCCTGCGGGGGTAGCTTATGCAGAGCGTCGAGACGGATGAGGCCGAAGATGGGATAACAGCGATGGCCTGTGAGCAACAGATCGCGCGCGCGGACCACTGGATCGAGTGAACTGGTGCGCGCGCCATCATCGTAGTTCTCGATGAACTGGCCGTTTTCGTCGATTACGCGGGTCAGGCTATGGGCAAGGACAAGCGATTCATCCGCCTCCAGTGCATCGACGCACTGGCGAAGGTAGTCGGGCTGAATCATGTCATCATGGGCGGCTTGTTTGAAGTATTTACCGGTCGCCAGTTCGTAGACCCGGCGGATGTTCCAGCCGGCGCCCATATTGCGCTCGTTGCGGTAATAGCGGATGCGAGAATCCTGGGCCGCATAGCGGCGGCAGATTTCATCGCTACGATCGGTGGAGCAGTTGTCAGAAATGATGAGTTCGAAATCCTTAAACGTCTGATTCAAGAAGGACTCGATAGCTGCTTCAAGGAAGCGATCTCCGTTATAAAGAAAAAGCCCGATGCTGACGAGGGGCCTGGTACTCATGAAGTGATTACTCCGATCTGGAATGGCAGCCTTTGCGGGCGGCGAACACGGAAGAAGTGCAGGATTGCAGCTTGGTTAGATGACAGGCTTTCAAGACATTCTTTTCAAGCGAGACACTAATTGTTTCAGCCAACTTTGCCGAATCAGCAGATTGATGGCGAAATCGAATACCGGGTATGGCAGGTATAGCGAGATCTTCCAAAACCACACATGCTTGCCATGCTGGGCCGCGGGGCAAGGGAAGCGATGAAGCGGTCGTAGTGACGCCGTACGTCCGGGATCCCTGGCCAGACGAGCGTAGAGGATAACTGTTGTAAAGGCGATATAGGCATTCAGGCTAACTGGCTGAAGATCTTGCGCCAGGCCGGGATTGATGGTTGCGAGAAAGCGTTTCTGCGCTCCCACAGGACCTCACAATATTCCAATTCACGCTTAAAAGAAGCCGCCGTCACGCGATCCGGTCCGTAGTTATTTTCGCCGTGCAGACGATACTGGGATAAGGCTTCGTCTTCCCGGGTCACCTTGGTAAGCAACGGAGCCAGGCGGGTAATGAGTTGATCGGGACACTTACAAGCGGGGCTTCGAGCGGCAGCGGAAAGATCCGTTCGGCGACGTCGCGACGGAGGCTTAACCCCGAAGTCGGAGGCATATAGGGCAGTATGCCGCCATCTTCAAGCATGCGGGAGCCATACCACCCTTTGGTAACGGGGCAGACATGGGCCACACTCCCTGCCGGCGCAGGTCGGCGCTCATGCGCATGACGCGATGCACGCCAAAGCCAGCGTCGGCATGAGCTTGAAAATCAGCCACAATCCGCTCCACCTTGTGGGGCAGAAAGAGGTCGTCGGAGTCGAGCAGAGTGATAATTTCACCTCGGCTGGCGGCGAACGCGGCATTAAAACCAGAACCCTGTCCCCCATTTGCTTTTGGGAGAAACTGCAAGCGTGAATCTTTGCGCTGATATTCCTCTATGACGCTAACCGAATTATCAGTTGACCCGTCATCGCAGATGATAAGTTCGATGTTGGAGTAGGTCTGGTCAAGTGCGCTTTCAATCGCAGCCCCAATGTAGCGGGCATAATTGTAATTTGAGACCAGAATCGAGACCAAAGGCTGCTCCGGTAGAGGCCGTAGCTCTATAGGATGCAGTCCGGTTATGGTTTCGCAGTCCGCAATGGTGGGCATAGGAAGGTTGGGTGTCGTTCGCTAATAAAAAGGATCAGTAATTGAAATATTTGTCCGAATTTTGTTTTGTTGAGGAGACGGTTGTGCAGCCGCCCCGGCAAGAATTGCTTTCACTGCTGCAACCACGGTAGCTGGGACTTGGGTCCCAGGTTAGTTTTCAGCGAGACCTGTCCAAAGACGTTTGCAAACCTCCAGTGGATTTTGTGAAGGGGCGGGCTTTTAGAGCCTGAGGGTATCTTTTATCAGCGGATAAAAGAATTTGGAAGATGGAAAAACCGTACCCCAGCGGCTCAAAGCCGGGCATGGCGGTTTCATCTACGGCACGGCTGAAGCCGTGCCCTTCCGGGAGACGCAGTTCCCACGCAGACGCTTTAGCCCCTGAGGGCATCTTTTTATCAGCGCACGGCTGAAGCCGTGCACTTCCGGGCCCAGTTCTCACGCAGCCTGTAAAGCCCGTACCCTTCCTACAGCCAATTAGTAGGCGCCGACACCTTTCATTGCCTGGCCGGGCGTGGCCAGGATGATTTTGATGTCCAGCAGCAGAGACCATTCGCGGATGTATTGCAGGTCGAGCCGCACCATTTCTTCGAATGGTAGTTCGCTGCGGCCGTTCACCTGCCATAGACCAGTGATGCCGGGGTATACGGCAGAACGTCCCTCAGACCAATCGGCGAATTCGCGGCTCATACCATCCGGTCCCAGATCGCCGGCAGGTAAAGGCCTGCGGTCCTACCAGGCTCATCTCCCCGCGCAGCACATTGATCAACTGTGGAAGCTCGTCAAGGCTGTAGCGGCGAATGAACCGTCCAATTGGGGTCACACGCGGATCCTGTTTGATTTTGAAGATGTGACCCTGCTTTTCATTCGCGTGGGCCACGTGGGACCGATCCATCGTGGTGTACATGGAGCGGAACTTGAGGAACATGAAGTGACGGCCGCCTCTGCCTACGCGCGGCGCCTTGTAAAGCACTGGTCCCGTCGAGGTGAATTTCACCAGCAGGGCGATGACCAGCATGGTGGGAGCGAGAAAGAGGAGAGCAAGCGACGACGCTACGATGTCAAAGGCCCGCTTGACGAACTCCTGACCCTTGGTGAAGGACAAAGGCCGAAGCTCGACCAGAGGCAATCCATACTGATTAACGACATTGATCCGGCCTGGTTCGGGAGCAAAGTCAACTGTGCAATTGACGATGACCCCCATCCTCTTGAAGATCTTGTTGCATTCGTCCAGCTCGCCACGTGAGATGGAGCCATTCAGAAGAATGATGCGATTGAGATGTTCGCGATTGATTAATTCAGCCAATTGCCCGGTGGTTCCCAGGATCGGCATGGGGAGCAACAAGCCCTCGGTGCTGTGGCCCTCGGGAATGATCAGGCCCTTGATTACATTGCCGACGTTGGCCGAGTTCATGAGTGCAACCAGGCGGCTGGCATGGGCTCCGTCGCCCAAGAGTGCTGCCCGGATAGGTGACGGCCAATGCCGTTCCGCCAACGCGGTAGCGACAACGGCGACGCAGCGGGACAAGCCCAAGCTGAAGAAACTTAACGGGGCAAAAATCATGAAGAACGAGCGTGAGACGCCGGTTCCAAGTTGACGGGAAAAGAAGGTGACGATGACGATAATGCAGCTGGACAGCAGTGCGCCTTCCGCTGCGTTCATACCGCAGGTCCAGAGCCGGATCCTGCCTTCGACACGATAGAACTTGAGGCGCCACGCCATGATAATCCACAACACCAGGACCATCATCAGCGATGGGGCCCAAATGGATGCGTAGGTCCAACTAACTCGTTCGCTGGTTAATGGGTTCAACAGAACCCTCATCTGGATGGTACAGCTCCAGGCAACGGTCACCGCGAGCAGATCCAGCACGAATTGCATTGTTTGATAAAAGCGTAGATTTCGGACGTGCATGAGAGCGGTTCTCCCCGTACGCCCCTGGGCAGAAGCCAAGGAAGCGTTCCATTTAAGAAAGCAGTCACAGCCCTTTTCCAGGTCATCGAGATCAACGGCGGCTTTTACCGCCACTGTCTTCGGAGAAGGGCAATAGAAAAGGGAACGTCGTACTCCAGACACTCTTTTAAATCATGGAAGATCCACTTGCTGCGATCTTTCCCCTGGTGTCTTGTTCCCTGTCATTAGCAGTTGGTTCTTGCAGCAATGAATCGCGGCGGGGGATCCCGCGCACACCGTCTGCTTACGAATTAGATGATCGTAATCCAACTTTAAGTTGCTCGTTTACCTAACCGCGTGCTGCACCTGCATAGCTGTTGTAGTGGTTGACGTATGCCGGATCTTCGATACGAAGATCGCAGCCGTTAAGGATCGTTCCAATCACCGGGGTGCCATCGTCGGCAAGCCGTTCGCGGGCTTCTCCCAATTGTTCCGGGCTGGTCTCGCCGGCGCGGCTGATGAGAATCACACCATCGGCGTTGCGGCTGAGCAGCCGGGCATCGGCCATACCCATCATCGGCGGAGAGTCGATGAGTACAAAGTCATACTCTGCTCTCGCCATCTCGATCAGGCTATCCAGATGCGTGGAATGGAGCAGCCTGGAGATATTCGCCGGCTCCGATCCACCGGGCAACACGTACAGTCCGGGGACAGTGCTGGGGCGAATCACCGAATCAAGGGTGGTGGTTCCGCGGCCTTCGTCGAGCAGCGCATCGCTCAAGCCGGTCGCAAATTGCAAGCCGAACAGCTTACCCAGGCGAGGCCTTCTCAGATCGCCGTCGATCAGCAACACGCGGCGTCCGATTTCCGCCAGGCTGATGCCAAGATTTGCTACCGTGGTGGTTTTCCCTGCCTTGGGACGCGGGCTGGTCACCAGGATGACCCGGGGACTTACTCCGTTCACACGGCTAAGGAGAATCGATGTGATTGCGGACCGATAAGCATCCGCCATCATGGTTTCATCCTGGCACCACTGCACCATCTCCTTGTCGACCGCTGCGGAGCTGGAAGACAGCAGGCCGTTCTTGGATTCGAGTGCGGAGCCGCCGGCGCCATTCAGGTTACGCAGCGTGAGCGGGATGCGCTCGCTGTTGCCGATGCGTGCTGAAGGAATCACAGCCAGTTCAGGCACGTTGAGGTGCTTGACGCTCTGGCCAGGCGCCCGCAGGCTGGCATCGTTGCGCTCGCGCAGCAGGATGTAGCAACCGGTGAAGGCGATACCAAACAGCAGGCCTAAGGAAAGGTTCAGAGGCAAACTCGGCCGGTAGGGTGACGAGCTCGGCGTTGCCGGGCTGACCACGCGGACGTCGCTGGACTTCAGCGCGGCCACGATGCTCGCCTGCTTCACGCGCTGCAACATGGATTGATAAATGTCGCGGTTGGCATCCACTTCCTTCTTCAGGATGTTGTAACGAACCTCTTTGGCAGACTGGTCGGAAACCACGCCCAACTGCTGCTGATAAGCAGATGCTAACAACGCCTTGCGGCGCGCGGTTTCAGAGTTCTGCACTCCCAGGCGGCGAATGATGTTGCTGCGCTGGTGGGCAGATTGCGCTTCCAGATCGGCGATGGCGGCGTCCAACTGCTGGATCTTATAGTTGGCCGGGGTCAGGGTCACGCTCAAATCAGCGCGCTGACGGCGAAGGTCAGCAAGCCGGGCCCGGTTATCACGCAGCGTCGGGTCATCCAGAACCTGGGGCATCGATTCAGCAGGAGCACTCTTCGAAGTCTCAACCTGCGACTTTGTATCCGCCTCGTCCGCTTCTGCCTTGGCCAGATCGTTTTGGATCTGGCGCAGCTTATCGGCCGCGACGCTCTCCTGGGACTCGTTGGGAATGACGATGCCGGTCTTGCGCGCGTATTCCTGCAAGTCGTTTTCAGAGTCCTGCAATTTCTTGCGTGCGTCGGCCATCTGAGACTCGAGGAACTTGTTGGTGTTCCCGGCCGAATAGCCGCGTGCATCCTGAGCCTGCTCGATAAACTGCTGGGTCAGGGTATTGGCGGTGTCGGCGGTCAGTTGCGGCTCGGGGCCGAGCACTGTCAGCGAGATCAGATCAGAAGTTCCATCGACCTTGATCTTGGCGTCCCCAAGCATGTCGAGGACAACGGCTTCGCCCTCGGCCGTCGTCGCGGCGGCAGGAGAGCCCACCCACGAGCGAACCGTGCCCACGATCCCCTGATTGGCGGCGATGGCGCCAGGGACCTTGGGACCCAGGATCTGCGCTGTCCTTTGGACAACCGGCGGGCTCTTCAGGAGCTTGGTCTGGGTTTCGATGTATTGGTCGCCCGTAATCGTGTTGGAGTTCGGGTCGACTTGTTTGCTATCCATGAAGTCCTGGTTGATTCCGGTGACTTCCAGAATCACTTCCGACTTGTAAACCTTGTGCGCGACGAGCGTGTACAACACGCTCAGCAGAAGAGTGCCGCCGATGATGACGGCGATGGCGGCACGATGGCGGCGAAGCAAAGCAGAGTAGTTCACCGAAGGTTCAGGCTGGGGGCGATTTACCCCCATCGGACGCGACAGTTCTATTGCATTGGGGCGTCCTGCGTTCCGGCCTTCGGGCAAGCGAGGTCCAGGAATGATCTGCTGGGTCGGAGTCATCTTTGTGTAATCCTTTCGGAATTGATCGAGTTGGTTAGAGCGGTTTCACAATGATTGTTGCGAGACCGCTCTCCAGAGCCGATCGCAAACAAGTGCAGTTCGATTTGGACAAAAGTACGGCCCCCCATCAAGTCGGGGGTCTCGCCTGGGGCCATCCCTAGAAAGAATTCAACGTCACGTGCTTACCGCCAGATCAGAACGCCGGTTCCGAGGCCAATGGCCGCTTCCAGACCGCGTGCTCCCATCTGCTTACCCAAACTATTGGGGACATAAACAATATCGTCAGGTCTCAACTTCAAGATCAGGAGACTTGTTTTCCATGATCTTCTTTACATTGAGGGGAATCTGTTCCCGCTGGGCGCCACCATCGGCGCGAAGAATTCTGGCTGCGCTGAGGGCCGCGGTCTTGTCCCATCCGCCGGCCAGGGCAACCGCCTGAGTAACCGACATGGTTTCGTTTTCGGACATCACATAGCCGCCAGGCCTGGTCACGTTGCCTAACACGTACACCATGCGCGCGCGATTCACAGTGATGACATCGTGCGGCTTGATCAGAATATTGCCTTCCGGATCTTTGCCACTCATGACGGAGCGAATATTAATGTGGGCGATGGAGTACTTGCCGGTGGGATCGGTGAACGCGCCCTGAACCGGAATGGGCCCCTCGCTCAAGTTACGAGTGATCAGCACCGTGTCACCGGCATCGGCGCGCAAACCGCCGGCCTGGCCGATGACTTCCATCAGGTTGCGATTGCCCTTCAGCTGAACGACGCCCGGAGTGTTCACGTTGCCGGCAACAGAAACCGGCTGCGAGTGAAACTCATTGACCTGAACGGTGACCTGCGGGTCTTTGAAATACTTTTTGTAAGCGGTGACCAGATTGGCCTGGAACTGCTCCACGGTCAAACCCGCAGCATGCACCGACCCAATCATGGGCAGGGTCACACTGCCGTTGTTGTCGATCTGCGCCGGTTTGTCGGGGATATCATCCGCGGCAAAGACGCGAACGGTGATCAGATCTTCGGGTCCCAGAATGTAGCTGGTCATGTTTGGGGTGTCCGCCGTTGGCGCAGTGGGCACTGGAGTAACAGTCGAGGCCAAAGGAGCGTTCATCGGAGTGCCGACGCGGCCATCCGCAGCGACTACACTCTGAGCCAGAACCGGAGCCAACATCAGGCCCGGGAAGCAAAGAGAAAGAAGAATCAGTTTGACTGGAGACTTGTGCATATTTCACTCACCATTGGGTATTTGGAATCTCGCCCGAGAAATACCTCCGGCGGGGAAAGTGCTCGGTGAAGAGCGCTGGAGACAGGGATCGAGTTGAAAACTTAAGGTGCCAACCAGGGAAGCCGGCTTGGGGGACGTACGAAGCCAAAAACGCACGTTACTTCGGGAGAACCAAAAAACGGGATAGACAGAAGTTGAAGCAAAGTTTTTCTAGATGCTACAGCTAGGCCATCATCCGCTCCGCAACGGCCGGAGCATACGGTGAGACCCAGTCAGGATGTACTTCGACCAAAACAGATCGGCGTAAAAGATTTACTGAAAGTATGAGCCGTTGTGAACGACGAACCTCGACCAGGATGCCGGTCAAGCCCGCCAAGGGGCCGCGCAAAATTGAGAACGAACCTGCCGCACCGACCTCGGTGTACGGCCAGGCTTCTACCGGCACATCGACACTGACGGTCTGCTGCAGCGCCTCAATCTCCGCCTTGTCAGCAGGCAGCGGGTTGGTTCCTGCCCGGACTACATCGATGACGCCGCTGGTCATGAGAACTGGCACAATCAGCGACCGGTTGGTGGAGCAGAAAATGTAACCAGGAAAGAGCGGCATCTCTACCACTTTGGTGCGATCCGCCCATTGCCGTTTTGATTTATAAAGAGGCAGGAATTCGGTAAAGCCCTTTTCCCGCAGAGCGAGTGAGACCTGCTTTTCGTGCCTGGGGCGAACGCGGAACGCAAACCATTCATTCGACTCGCTAGACCCTGGATCGCGATACATGAGTATCTCCGTTACAAGAGTGAGCTTGCTTACTGCAAATCCCGGTGGGATCTCACTTCGCTTCGAGGGGGGACGATGCGAACTTTGAATGTTAAATCTAATTTTTGCCCGGCCAGACGAGCTTCCGCCATCTGGGTTACATTGCTCAATTTCAAATTGCTGCCAATCCAAACACAAACAACCAAATACTTGTATCGAAAGGGCAGCTCGCTCAATCAAATGGTGCTATAGACCCGCACCAGTGTCAATAAAATCCGCGTCTGCAGCCAACGCCAACTTGCGACACGACTTAATCGTTACCAAAAGCGGATTCTGGTAACCTCTGCTCTGCATTGAGGTCACCTGAGGTAACCCTTTTCCAAAGCTTCGCCGTGTCAGTCACATGGACCAAACCGATACATTGAACTCAATTGTCCGTTGTCGAACTTTGAAGACCGCCGGTAGGGGGATTAGCGGTTTGCAACGGTTTTGGGTTACTTGGCCGTTGCTGGTCTTCGAGTACCTACAACCCGTAATCTAGCGGTACTGGGTACAGGTGTCAACAGTTCCCGTGCTTGTGGATAACGCCGCCGGGTGTTACTGCTGGAGAAATTTTTCGGTATCGCGAAAATTTTAACTTGCTTTCCGAACTGGGACACCTTCGTTCTGCGCAACGCCTTTACGCTTCAGTCCGCGTTGAGACGAACAAGTTTCCACTTGTGGAAAACCTTGAAAACTACGCCTCGGCCGACACGGCACGCCGATAGTCACGCTCGAGCGAAATACAGCTGCAACTGTCCCAGCCGTCGATTGGTGGCCCAGGGCTCAAAACGAGACCTGGCCACCCACTGAAAAATCGACCGCGCCATTTATCCGGTTCAGATTGCCTCAGAGCTGTAAGCGCCTTCTGAAACGTAGACCTCTTGTTGCGGATAGGGAACCGAGGCAGGGCGAGGCACTCCCTGGCGCGCCGGCGCCTTGAGGGCGGCCAGCGCAGGCCCGACAACCAGACCTATGGTCAGGTAGAACGGAATGGCGCCGGAAGGCGTCTCCATCACGTTACCGAAGAACGCGGCCACCAATCCTGACGCCCAGACAGCGAGCCCCCAGGCCTGGCCGGTCACGGTATAAGCTCGCCACAGCAAGAATCCGCAGGCGGTCTGCAGGGCAAAGAAGATGGACACACCGATCCATCCGCTGTAACCGAGCGCGTAGTAGAAAACGTTGTGGGGAGTACGCAGTTCACCCACCTCCTTGAGGTAGCTCACCAGGTTTCTGAGCAGGAAGCCGTAGCCAGGACCAATGAGCAGGTTGGTGTAGTTCTCCTGGGAATTCTGCCAGATGGCCTTCCACCAATTCTGCCTCCAGGTAATGGTTCCCCGATAGAAGCCGACGTTGTCGGAGCCGGTGACATCGCGAGCCAGATCAGGACTGACCGCAGCCAAGCCGCGGGCAACAATTTCAGTGGATGAGATGGCGCCGCCGCGCTCTCCGGGTGACGGCAGATTGACGTCTAACAGGAAGCCGATCAGGAGCACACCAAAAATGCCTACCCCGATCATCATGACGCGATTCAATTTGCGCGATAGCACGCCCCAGATCACGGTGGCCACAGCCATGGCCAACCACTCGGCGCGGACCTGGGCGGCCAGAAACGAAATCGCGCCCATGGTCATCACCGGCCACCAGCGGGCCGGCTTGGGATCAAAGCAGAGCAGCGACAGAATGATGTACCCTCCACCACCCGCCTGACCGAATACCGTGATTCCGTCCGACCCAGGCATCTGCAGTTTCACGCTATGCAGCACCAGCAGATAAAGCGGCGCGTAGAAGAAAAAGCAGATGGCAAAGATCTGGATGTATTTGAGCAGAAGTTCCGGCCGGCGCGACCCTACCCAGATCCCAAGGAACAGGAACAGGGGATAAACATTGAAGACCACATTTTCGATGGCGGTGAGGGGAGAAAAGCCCAGCAGCACCCCACGGATCACTTCGAAGATCCCGTAGCTGATCGAAATCAGCAGCATCCAGGAGACCGGACCGAGGGGACCCCCACTGGTCAGCGCCTTAAGCCAGGGATCGAACAGTTTACGCGGACGCAGGAATATAAATGCTGCCAGCGTCAGGTCGCCAATGAACAGCTTGGCGGGCGGAATCCCAAGATAAGAGAAGCTGCGCCCGGTAAGGGAAAAACCAACCAGCAGGAACAGAACCCATTTGGACCAGGCGTCCCACTTGCGAATTGGCAGGCTTTGCGGTTCCGTTTCGGTGTAGTACATTCCCAATTCTCCAATCCCAGCAGCGCGATTGAGCCGCATCCATTGATCTTCATTGCCCAGCGAACTCGACCGACGGCAGCGGAACATAGGACGGCCTACGTCTATGCCGCAGCTTAAATAAAAACGTGGGAACGGGTTCGACTGGTGATCTACCGAAGAGACTCTGGACCCAGCTTCGCCATCTCAGTCACATGGACTGCAAAAAACTGAAGCCAAATCGATGTAGGGAATGCCACTGTGGGGGGGTACAGGGCGATTCGATGTCTGGGCGGCCGACGCCTCATCCATCCCGTGTCTCGCGGTGCCTACATCCCGTAATCTAGCGGTCGCCTCCCCCGGTGTCAACAAATTCGGCCGGCCGGGGTACGCCAATGTGCGTCAATGACGGTTACCTGCTCACAGTACTCATGGGTACCGAAAATGCCCCGGCGCGATGCAAATTAATCGACACAATCAAAAAATCGTGGGACCCTGGAAGCCTTTTATTCTGGCTGCCATAGACATCCGCGACAGCCTCGTGAGACATTCATCGCACTGAACAGCTGTAAGGACTGGCGTCGTATTACATTCGTGGCGCCAAACCACTCGAAGCGCGGGCCATCTGCCCACGGGGACAGACTTGATTGGCGTTCAACCATTTCAAGCCTTTTGCTCCACAATCAACCACGACCTTACGATGCGAACGAAGGAGAAGTATGAGCTTTCTCCCAGGAATAGGCGATTTGCTCAAACAATATTCTGGCGGCGGAAGCGGCAATGTTCCCGGTGTGGAACAGCACTTTGACCAGGTAGCGCAGGCGGTGCCCTCCTCCACTCTCGCCAGCGGGCTAGCCGAAGCCTTTCGCTCCGGACAAACTGCATCCTTTCCGCAGATGGCCGCACAATTATTTGCTAACGGCAATAGCCAGCAGCAGGCGGGGGTATTAAACGGCCTCATGGCCACACTTGGGCCGGGAGTGATCGCCAAATTTGCGGGCAGCGCACCCAACTCGCCGCTCGCGGCCATGCTTCAGTCCGGCTCGGTGACTCCTGCACAGGCGGCAAGCGTTAGCCCCGCCGATGTCGAAGCTCTTACCTCACACGCTCAAACTCAAGACCCGTCGATTATCGATCGTGTCAGCGCGATCTACGCCGAACATCCAGTCCTGATCAAGAGTTTGGGTGCGGCGGCTCTGACCATCGCCATGAAGAAGATCGCGGACCAGCATGCCGCCTGAGCAGTGAATGTTTTGTAGACGTAATCACCACTTTCAAAAAAAGGAGAATGTATGGCAGATCTGGATCAACTGAAACAGAAGTATTCGCCGGTCATCGAGACGCTCCAGGGATTCAGCGACCTGGGCGCGACGGTGGATTCGATAAGCCTGGATGGAGAAAAACTATATCTGAAGGGTTCGGTGCCCTCAGAGGTAGTCGCCAATCGGGTATGGGATGTGATCAAGCAGGTGGACCCTGTGTACTCCGACCTGCACCACGAAATCGCGACCACTGGCGGACCGAACCAGGCCTACAGCGTCAAGAGCGGAGACAATTTATCGAAGATAAGCAACCGCTTTTATGGGTCGCCCAATCATTATTCGAACATTGCCGCTGCGAGCAATATCTCCGATCCGAATAAAATTCAGGTCGGGCAGCAGATCACCGTCCCCGTGCTTAAGAGCTAGCAAGAACGCGTGGCCGGCTGTGCGTCCTCGGGGGCGCACAGCCGGCGCAATAATCCCTTCCCTTCTACTCCATCCAATTTGCCACCTGTGTTCCCGCTCAAGGGCACGGTGCCTTCTTCACGCCCATGGGCCGGCGTCCGCACCGCAAAGCGTCGGATTCAGTTCATGTCGCAACCAGGCGGCGCAAACCGATGGTTAGAGGACGCCGCTCCGTTGAAGCCTGTCCCCCCTTGATGTCATAGTCCCGGGGACCCAAGCCTGAGACTCATGCGCGACAGAAGAAAACCACGAAAAATCCACACAGCAAATCCCCTAAATACTCCCGCTCCGAGCAAAAACTTCACTCCGCAATCCCTTTGCAATCAATGGTTTACAAACTTACGTAATGCCTAATCGGTGTGATAGCGCCAGCCAGCAATCGCGCAGATAGTAGCACTAAATAGGACACCAACATTCAACCGGCCGAACGACGTGTCGCATAGACGCGAATGACTGTTCACGGCCTAGAAACGCCCTTTGTCCCCAGACCGCGTTGATTCGATTTTTGCGAATTAACGAGGCGACCCATGCGTATTTCCCCCAAGCCACCGCAGGTTTCCGGTCTGCTGTGCGGTCTATTGGTTTTGTTAGCAGGATGTGGTAGCCCCTCGTCCCAGACGCTCGACTCGCTGACAGTTACGGCGACACCGACTACTCTAAGCGTAGGCGGAGCGGCAATCCTTAAAGCGGTAGCCCATCTTAGCGATGGGACGACACAGGATGTAACTGCGGGCACGACGTGGACATTGTCGAACCCCGCTCTGGCAACCATGAGCAGCAGCGCACTGACTGCGAAAGCGGCCGGCTCTCTGACGGTGCAGGCAGCTTATGTTGAAGCCACTCCGGCCGGCACATCACCGGCATCAGCGACGGTTACACCACAGAGCTTAAGCGCATCAACCCAAATCACCATTACCGCAGCGGGTTCAAGCAATGTTCCGACCATCACCTGGAATGCGCCTGCGGCCATTCCCTATGGAACTGCATTAAGCACGACCCAACTAAGTGCGACCGCCAACGTTGCTGGAACCTTCGCCTATAGTCCAGCAGCGGGTACGGTGCTCAAAGCGGGAACGCAGACGCTTTCGGCAGTCTTCACGCCCACAGACACAAAAACCTATTCCGCGGCAACTGCGTCGGTGCAGCTGACAGTGAGCCAGGCCGCTCCAACAATCACCTGGCCTCAGCCGGCGCCGGTTGCGGCTGGCGCGACGCTCAGCGCGACTCAACTGGATGCCACCGCGAACGTGCCCGGCAGCTTTATGTACAGTCCCGCGGCCGGTACCGTTCTGGCAGCCGGTACCCAGCAACTGACGGCAGTCTTTTCGCCCACCGACACCACCGACTATGCATCCGCCACGGCGCATGCCTCGCTGGTCGTCAATGGATCGTCCTCAGGACCAAGCGCACCTACCGGCGGCCCCATAACACCGTCACGCCCGACCCTCACGGGGTGTGGAGGCCCGACCGTCAACGTGAACAGCAGCATGAGTCAGAGCACGCTGCAAAGCACCATCCAGAGTGCACCGCACTGTGCATTCGTCCTCTTTGCCGCCGGCACTTATACCATCACGGCGCCGATCACTGTTCCATGCAGCGTATCGTTGGGTGGACCGCCGGTGGGCTGGGCCCGGGGAGATATCTATACGGCAAAGATTAATTCGGCGGTCTCCGCTGGGAACTATCCTCTCAACTTTCCTGCCTGCACGACCGCGACAAGCATTCAGTATCTGAGCTGCAACGGAGGACGGCCGTCGCCGGACGGCGGCGGTTGCATTTATATCGCTGCGGGGGTCAGCAACATTACCGTCACTGAAAACTACCTTTATGGAAACCAGGGAAATGCGGGTGGCGGCAACTATATGGAAGACAGCCTGTTGTATTTCGACGGCAGCAAGTCCGCAACCGTCGACAGCAACGACACAGTCACATGGAATCAGTTTGGACAATCAGGCGACTGTTCCAACCTCATGTCTAATTACTCGTATAGCGGCCTCAGCGGTAATGGGGGATTTTGCAATGGCCTGGGGATTCACGACGGCATGTCCAATTTGACCGCCGACTACAACATCTTCAGCTACCAGGAACAGGGGATGAAGGTTTTCGAAAATCAGGGTGAGTGTGTCAATTGCTATATCGAGTACAACGATTACAACAACATCCACCGCATTAACTTCGAAACTCAGGCAAACATCGGTGGCAGTCAGCCGACCTCGATGTTTATCCGCTACAACTCGATTCACGACCAGTACGATACAAATTACGGCGCCTGGGGCTTCTCAGCAGCCAATGGTTGCAACTCTGGCTGCGTCACCAACACTGACTACAACGTGCTCATCAACAATGTGCAGGCCGCCAATGGCGGGCAATATACGCCGGGTGCCATCGAGATTTGGGGATCGAACGGCACCACGGATAGTTACAACCTGGTTCAGGGCTACTGGGCCAACGGCCTCGATACCAGTTCCGACGGTCAGTTTGTGGAGAACAACAATACGTTCTGCATGGCTGCCGGGGGAAGCACCGCGCCCCCGGGAAATGGAGGCTACTTTCAAGATGAAAATGAAAATCCTCAAGCGTACACGCCTACAGCCACAGGAAATACCTTTTCCAACTCGCCCACCTGCGCGCAAACCAGCGTAGCGCCCACTATTTCGCCCGCCAGTGGCAGCTTCACTGGATCGCAAACGGTAACCTTCACCACCTCTGGTTCCAACCGGGACACCAACACCGGCATTTGGTATACCACGGACGGAAGCACTCCGGTCCCGGGCTCCGGGACAGCGCAATACGTTCCAAGCGGCGGTACAGCTACCGTGACAACCAACACGGTCAAAGCAGTCGGCATGTGGGGGGCACAGAATCAGCCCACCGCCTACCCAGCAGGCTATGGCTACGTGGCCAGCGCGGTCGTCACGGCAAACTACACTTCCGGCTCGGTGGTCAAGCAGCCCAGCGCGAAAAACCGTTCTGCGCTCAACGTTCCGCAAACAGCCCCGGCAGCAGAAACGACCGTGGCAGCCAATGCTACGGCTACGCCTACGGCAGCGGCAACGGCCACTTCCGTAGCCATCGTTCCTGCGCAAGCAGCGGTTGCGATTGGGAGCACAACCCAGTTGAAAGCGATCGCAACTCTCAATGACGGTTCGACCAAAGACGTCACTACGGAGTTTGCGTGGACGTCTTCCGACACCCGCACCATTGCAGCTACTTCTTCCGGGTCGCTTTCGGGCCTGGCCTCGGGTAAAGCGGCCATCACCGGCAGCTACCAGGGGCTACAAGCCTCAGCCTCGGCAACCAGCTCCATCGGCGAGGTGGAGTGGAGCGGCCCGATCGTCATCTCCGAGGGAGGCACCTACTCCGGGAACTGGCAAAGTACCGACGCCAGGACTCCGGCGGTGATGGTAACAACCAAAGATCCTGTCGTAATCGAGAACTCACACGTTCGCAGTGTGGGGAGTTTGATCAAGACAGGCGTCGCGGGCAGCAATCTGACGGTGCGCAATAGTGTCGGTGTGGCCGCAAACGCGGCGGTCAAGGGCCAGCCCAACGGCGTCTTCCTCGAGGTCAGCTCACCTACCAAACTCGACGTAGAAAATAACTACATTGAGAATGCGCAAGGTGGGGTGATTGTGCACGGATATTCGGGCAATCGGGATGGAGAACAGACCATCGTGATCCGCTCCAACCGGGCGCGCAACCTCAACGGCCTGCTCAGCGACGGCAATGGAGGTTATTTGCCGGGTGAAGGCGCCAATCGCAGCGCGGCGCGCTTTATCCAACTCGATAGTGTGCAGTCTGTGCCTGGTATCGACGTCGGCTGGAATGAAGTCATCAATTATCCCGGCCGCAGCCTGGTGGAAGACAATATCGACGTCTACCGCTCAGGCGGAACGCCCAACCGGCCGCTGGAGATTCACGACACCTATATCCAGGGCGCGTACCCGTACAGGGCCGCGCAGGATGCTTACACCGGTGGCGGAATCAAAACCGATGCCAAAGCAGGCGACAACGCGCAAGAGGTTCCTGCTTTCAACAACATCCACGATAACCAGGTGGTGGGAACAGTGAACTACGGTATTGCGTTCACTGCCGGCCACGATAACGTAGCTGCCAACAATCGTGTCGTCTCCAGCGGCCTGCTGGCCGATGGGACCAGGATTGCTGCCCAACACGTCGGCATGGCAAACAGCGATGCTAGCTCTGGCGCCAGCGGCAGCATGTACAACAACACCATGCGCGACAACCTCATTGGCTGGACGTGCTGGAGTGCCTCATGTGCAGCGGAGGGCTACCGCAAGGATCAATACTTCCCTGCTTCGCCCGCCGACTACTCCACTAACTCTGTCCTGGCGACTGGACAGATCACCCTGAACACGGAAAACAATGAATACCAAGTCTGGATGAATAAGATGGCCGCCGCCGGTATTGCGGTCGGTCCATCTTTCTAATCCTTTTCCTCGATTAGCTAAGTGCACTAAAACCGGCGCGGCTTTCCCCCAAGGAAAGCCGCGCTTTTTGCTCTGCGGCAGAAGAGATCCAGTGGCCAATACGAGTGATGAACGGTGCTTCCGTCCGTGACACACACGGCGCCTCACTTCAGGAAGCGAAAATTCCACACGTCATCCCCTAACTACCCACTCGCCGAGCAGAAATTCCACAACAACACCCTTTCTAATAAGCAACTAACACACTTACGTAATAGTTCTTCAGTGTGATTGCGGCTGGCCCGAACCGACCCAGATAGTACCACTAATAGGACACTAAAACTTTATCGGCGGGCCGGCGTATCGCATAGATGCGAACGCCTGTTCACGCCTCCGAAACGCCCTTTGTCCCCAGAACGCGTTGATTTGACCTTCCCTAATCGACGAGGCATTACATGCGTATTTCCCCCACGCCACGGGTGTGTTCCGGGCTGCTGTGCAGTTTCCTGTTTTTGATTGCCGGTTGTGGCAACCCCTTGCCCCAGAACCTCGTGTCGCTAACGGTCACAGCAACCCCCGCGACCGTAACTGTAGGGGGCGCTGCAGTTCTAAAAGCAGTGGCGCATCTTAGCGATGGTACGGTTCAGGACGTAACCGCGGGTACCCAATGGACATTGTCCAATAGCGCCTTAGCCACCATGGCCAGCGGAGCACTTACTGCAAAAGCGCCCGGCACAGTTACGGTGCAGGCTGCTTACGTGGAAACTGCACCAGCGGGTTCATCCCCAGCCTCAGCAACCGTTGCACCGCAAAATCTGACCGCATCGACCCAAGTCACCATCACCCCAGCCAGCGGACCAGGTGCGATCAACGTTCCCATCATCACCTGGAACCCGCCGGCGACGATCTCCTACGGCACGGCATTGAGCAGTACGCAGTTGAGCGCAACAGCGAACGTGCCCGGAACCTTCACTTACACACCCGCGCCTGGAACCGTGCTGAAGGCGGGTTCCCAGACGCTTTCGGTAACTTTCACGCCGACAGACACAAAAACCTATACCGCCGCGGTAGCTTCTGTTCAACTGACGGTGACTCAAGCGGCTCCAGTGATCACCTGGGCTCAGCCGGCCCCAATTTCGGCAGGAACGACCCTCAGTGCCACCCAGTTGGATGCGAGCGCGAATGCGCCCGGCACGTTTATGTACAGCCCGGCTGCGGGGACCGTCCTGGCCACCGGCACGCAACATCTGACCGCCGTGTTTTCTCCGACCGACACGATCGACTATTCGCCGGCGACCGCGCATGCCTCGATCATCGTCAGTGCACAACCTTCAAATCCGACAGGTGTTATCGTGCCTACCATTACCTGGAATGCCCCGGCGGCGATTCCCTACGGTACGGCGCTGAGCAGTACGCAATTGAACGCAACCGCGAACGCACCGGGCACCTTCGCTTATTCACCGGCGGCTGGGACCGTGCTGAAAGTGGGATCGCAGACTCTGCTTGTTACCTTCACTCCTGCAGATACAAAAACTTATTCCGCGGTGACAGATTCTGTCCTGCTTTCCGTTACCCAGGCCACTCCAGCAATCACCTGGGCCACGCCGGCACCCATTAGGACAGGGACCGCACTCACTACGGCACAATTGGATGCCACAGCAAATGTGCCTGGCAGCTTCAAGTACAGCCCCGCGGCGGGTACTGTCCTGCCGGCAGGCACGCAACAATTGACGACCGTGTTTTCCCCCACGGACACGACAGACTATACGCCGGCGACCGCGCACACCTCGCTGGTGGTGGGTACAGGAACAGACACTGCTCCTACCATCACATGGAAAACGCCCGCTGCAATCTCATACGGTACAGCCTTGAGCAGCGCGCAATTGAACGCGACGTCGAACGTACCGGGTACCTTCGCCTACACTCCGTCTGCGGGGGCCGTACTCAAAGCGGGAGCGCAGACGCTTTCCGCCGTCTTCACGCCCACAGACACAAAAACTTACTCCACAGCTACCGCCTCGGTGCAGCTTAGCGTTACCCAGGCAACGCCCGTGGTCACCTGGGCCACGCCTGCTCCTGTCTCGGCAGGGACCGCCCTCAGTGCGATCCAACTGGATGCTACCGCGAATGTGCCCGGCAGCTTCAAGTACAGTCCCGCGGCCGGAACTGTTCTGACGGCCGGCACCCAGCAACTGACGGCCGTGTTTTCGCCTACCGACACTACCGACTATGCATCCGCCACGGCGCACGCCTCGTTGGTCGTTAATGCACCATCCTCTGGATCGGGCGGAGGTTCAACGGGTCCCTTAGGACCTCCGACACGCCCGACGCTCACCGGGTGTGGAGGCCCGACCGTCAACGTGAACAGCAGCATGAGTCAGAGCACGCTCGAAAGCACGATCCAGAATGCTCCGCACTGTGCATTCGTTCTCTTTGCCGCCGGCTCCTATACCATCACGGCGCCGATTTATGTGCCATGCAGCGTATCGCTGGGTGGGCCACCCGTAGGCTGGGCCCGGGGAGATGTCTATACGGCGAAAATTACTTCGGCGGTCTCCGCTGGAAGCTATCCTCTCAACTTTTCTACCTGCACGACCGCGGCGAGCGTTCAATATCTGAGCTGTTACGGAGGAAGACCATCCCCGGACGGTGGCGGTTGCATTTATATCGCTGCCGGGGTCAGCAACTTGACCGTTACTGAGAATTACCTCTATGGAAACCAGGGAAATACCGGTGGCGGCAACTATATGGAAGATAGTCTGCTGTATTTCGACGGCAACTCTGGGGCAACCGTCGACAGCAACGACACTGTCACATGGAATCAGTTTGGACAATCAGGCGACTGTTCCAACCTCATGTCAAATTACTCGTACAGCGGACTCAGTGGTAATGGAGGCTTCTGCAATGGCCTGGGAATTCACGACGGCATGTCCAATCTGGTTGCCAACAACAACATCTTCAGCTATATGGAACAGGGCATGAAGGTGTTCGAAGGTCAGGGTCAGTGCGTCAATTGCTCTATCGAGTACAACGACTTCAACAATATCCACCGCATTAACTTCGAAACTCAGGCAAATATCGGTGGCAGTCAGCCGACCTCGATGTTTATCCGCTACAACTCGATTCACGACCAGTACGATACCAATTACGGCGCCTGGGGCTTCTCAGCAGCCAATGGCTGCAATTCAGGCTGCGTCACCAACACCGACTACAACGTGCTCATCAACAACCTGCAGGCCGTCAACGGCGGCCAATATACCCCAGGTGCGATCGAGATTTGGGGATCGGACGGCACCACGGATAATTACAACCTGGTTCAGGGGTACTGGGCCAACGGCCTCGATACCAGTTCTGACGGTCAGTTTGTCGAGGACAACAATACCTTCTGCATGGCAGCCGGAGGAAGCACAACAGCACCGGGAAATGGGGGCTACTTTCAAGACGAAAATGAAAATCCTCAAGAGTACACGCCTGTAGCTACAGGAAATACCTTTTCAAACTCGCCCACCTGCGCGCAGACCAGCGTAGCGCCCACTATTTCGCCCGCCAGTGGCAGCTTCACTGGATCGCAAACGGTGACTTTCACCACCTCTGGTTCCAACCGGGACACCAACACCGGCATTTGGTACACCACGGATGGAAGCACGCCCGTCCCGGGCTCTGGAACCGCGCAATACATTCAAAGCGGCGGCTCAGTTACCGTGACAACCAACACGGTCAAAGCAGTCGGCATGTGGGGGGCGCAGAACCAGCCCACCTCCTATCCAGCAGGCTATGGCTACGTGCCCAGCGCGGTCGTCACGGCAAACTACACTTCCGGCTCGGTGGTCAAGCAGCCCAGTGCGAAAGTCCGTTCTGCGCTCAATGTTCCGCAAACAGCCCATGCAGCAGAAACCATCGTGGCAGGCAATCCAACCTCTGCTCCAGCGGCAACGGCCACTTCCGTAGCCATCGTTCCCGCGCAAGCAGTCGTTGCGATTGGGAGCACGGCGCAATTGAAGGCGATCGCAACCTTTAATGACGGTTCGACCAAAGACGTCACCACAGAGCTTGCGTGGACTTCTTCGGACACCCGCACAATCGCAGCTACTTCTTCCGGGTCGCTTTCAGGCTTGGCCTCGGGTAAAGCGGTTATCACCGGCAGCTACCAGGGGCTACAAGCCACCGCCTCGGCAACCAGCTCCATCGGCCAAGTGGAGTGGAGCGGTCCGATCATCATCTCCGAAGGCGGCACTTACTCCGGGAACTGGCAGAGCACCGACGCCAGGACTCCGGCGGTGATGGTAACAACCAAAGATCCTGTCGTGATCGAGAACTCACACGTTCGCAGTGTGGGGAGTTTGATCACGACAGGCGTCGCGGGCAGCAATCTGACCGTGCGCAACAGTGTCGGTGTGGCCGCAAATGCGGCGGTCAAGGGCCAGCCCAACGGCGTCTTCCTCGAGGTCAGCTCGCCCATGAAGCTCGACGTAGAAAACAACTACATTGAGAACGCTCAGGGTGGAGTGATCGTCCACGGATACTCGGGCAATCGTGATGGAGAACAGACCATCGTGATCCGCTCCAACCGGGCGCGCAACCTCAACGGCCTGCTCAGCGACGGCAATGGAGGTTATTTGCCGGGTGAAGGCGCTAACCGCAGCGCGGCGCGCTTTATCCAACTGGACAGCGTGCAGTCTGTGCCTGGTATCGACGTCGGCTGGAATGAAGTCATCAATTATCCCGGCCGCAGCCTGGTGGAAGACAATATCGACGTCTACCGCTCAGGCGGAACGCCCAACCGGCCGCTAGAGATTCACGACACCTATATCCAGGGCGCGTACCCGTACAGGGCCGCGCAGGATGCTTACACCGGTGGCGGAATCAAAACCGATGCCAAAGCCGGCGACAACGCGCAAGAGGTTCCTGCTTTCAACAACATCCACGATAACCAGGTGGTGGGAACAGTGAACTACGGTATTGCGTTCACCGCCGGCCACGATAACGTAGCTGCCAACAATCGTGTCGTCTCCAGCGGCCTGCTGGCCGATGGGACCAGGATTGCTGGCCAACACGTCGGCATGGCAAACAGCGATGGTGCCGGTGGCGAAGGCGCCAGCGGCAGCATGTACAACAACACCATGCACGACAACCTCATCGGTTGGACATGCTGGAGCGCCTCATGTGCTGCGGAAGGCTACCGCAAGGATCAATACTTCCCTGCCTCGCCCGCCGACTATTCCTCCAACTCTGTCTTGCCAACCGGACAGATCACCCTGGACACGGAAAACGGTGAATACCAGGTCTGGATAAACAAGATGGCCGCCGCCGGTATTGCGGTCGGTCCATCTTTCTAAAGATTTCTTAACAAAGGGCGTTACAACCGGCGCGGCTTCCCCAAAAAGGGAAAGCCGCGCTTGCTTTTGGGGCTACGATAGGGTGACCAGGCTACATTTTCAAACTTTCGTACTGGTTTGAGTCTGGAATATGCAATTCTTGGTATCAGATTGGTCTTGGGAAAAAGCCGCACAAAGGGGCACGCCGACAGTTACAGTTGTTGATGGTCAGGTGGAAGGCCGCGTGGGTTGGTCCCACAGTTCGCAAAATAGTTTCAAGGACACATGCTGAAACACTGTCTTTTACTTCTGCTGGTTGCTGTCACGATACCTGCCGGGGCCCGGAACTGGAATGCGAAAACGGACTGGCGGGTCATCGGTGATGGGAAAACGGACGACTCCCCTGCTATCCAGCGGGGCGTGACCGCAATGCGGTCGGGAGACGCCGTGGTGTTTCCCGCACCAGGGACTTATTTCGTAGCCTCGACTGTCAACTTTAGAGCGCCTGGAGTAAGGGTTAAATGTGAGCCCGGCACTGCGCTTGTGGGACCAAACAGGGGCACAGACATTTTCGCGAATCTTCAGTCGAATACGGCTATCGGCGGTTCAGCCACGACGGGATGCATCTTCAGGGGCGGTGGGATTCAGGCTTACGGAAGGGGCGGTGACGGTGGGCAGACCCTCGACCAGACTATTTTCAACCTGACCTTCACCTACAACACCTTTGAAAATATGACCTATGGCCCGAACAACTTTCGTTCCAACGGAGGGATCTTCATTGGAGGCGGTTCGAACCATGTGGTAATCAGTCACAGTACCTTTTCCAACATTATTCCCTACGATAACGGGTATAACGCGGCGGGCAAGTCCTACCTGGAGCAATATGACCCGGACGGCGATTCGGCCCGGGCCGCCATCTGGTTCTATGGAGGCTCGAATTACTCCATTGATCACAACACTTTCCTGCACGATTACCAGAACATCAAAGCCTGCGAGGGGCAGCAGTTTCAGGCGGAGAACATATTGATTCACCACAACTTCTCCGATTCGCATCATCGCATGTTCATGGAGATCAATACCGGGAACGGATGTGGCAACCCTACCTACAACGCCGGTATTGACAACTTTCAGGTCTATGACAACTACGATGTCAACGCCGGTGGTCCCTATCCGGAGGCGAATACGTTCGGCCTATCCGCACCTTTTGCACAAGCCAAACAACCAGGAAGCAGCGTCTATACATCAATTCCTATGAGTGGCGTGATTTGGCACAACAATCTACTTAAAGGGGTGTTAAATAATAACGAATACGTGGGAATCGGCATAGAAGCCGGCGCCCGCGATATGAAGATTTACAACAACACGGTGATGTCGCAATGGCCAACGGCAGGATACGCGTTCGGGGGTACGGTGGGTGGCTCGATGCAGGATAATTACGCCTGCCTCATGACTCCGTCGCGGGCAAAAACTGCGTATTTCGGCGATTCCAATGGCAAGAGCACCACTGCCTATCTGCGTAACCGAATCGACGGCAATTGTGCCCAGGGGCTGCAGTCGTTGGCAATTTCGTTGGGGCCAGTGATCGATACAGTTGGCGTTTTGACCGCCACGGCCACCGTGGAAACGGTCGAATTTGGAACGCAGGCGGTATTGTTTGCCGTGGACGGTCGATATGTGTCTGCTGTCATGGGCGCAGGGCCCTATATCCTGCGTTATGGAGCCGCAGGCTTATCGAGCGGCTCGCACACGGTCACGGCGACAGTTGTTGACGCAGTTGGGGTGTTGGCGGTATCCGGCAAGCAGAGTGTTTCAACCAACAGCGGGGTGGGTCCCGCCGGCCCGGTCAGTCCAAACGTTGACCCTGCAAAGCAGGATTTTGATATCGCCGGTAACGCCGACGATCCAATCAACGGTAGGCGTTAAATCCTTTCACTGATTCATTTGTTGTAATTGCTTTATTACCTTGGGCACTCTCTAGAAGATTACCGAAACTACTTGTTTTTGGCTGCAAACGGCGCCGTTTGTACAGTGAACCTTATACTTTGAGTTCAATCGAAGCAATTGGAGGGCCCTCCCGTGAGTTCAGCAGCAAATCAGTATTTGCGTCCCATCTTGTCGCCGACGTCTCCTGAAAGCGCGCGGGTGAATATTCTCGGGGTGGGCGTGAGTGCTCTGAACATGGAGACAGCTCTGCGCGAAACTGAGCAACTTCTCGATCGGGGGCAACAAGGCTATATCTGCGTAACAGGCGTACACGGGATCATGGAAGCGCAGTCGGACGAGGGGTTTCGCGATATTCTTAATCGTTCCTTTCTGACCACGCCGGATGGTATGCCGACAGTTTGGCTTGGGCGCATGCAGGGTTTCAAACATATGAGCCGTGTATACGGGCCCGACTACATGCTTGGTGTCTGCGAACGTTCGGTGACCCGGGGATACAGGCACTTTCTCTATGGCGGGAAGCCGGGCGTGGCCGAGGAATTGCGGACTGCGCTGACCCGGAAGTTCCCGGGATTGCAAATAGTCGGTACATACACCCCCCCATTCCGTCCGCTTAGCACCGAGGAAGAGAACGATCTCCGGTTCCAGTTGGAGGCCAGCCAGGCGGATGTTCTCTGGTGCGGGCTGAGCACGCCTAAGCAAGAGCGGTTTATGGCTGCGTATTGCCAACGCATGCCTGTGAAGCTGATGGTCGGTGTCGGTGCGGCCTTCGACCTGCTCAGCGGGAATCTGAGTGAAGCGCCGGATTGGATGAAGAACGCTGGATTGCAGTGGTTTTATCGGTTGATGAAGGAACCAGGCCGCTTATGGCGCCGCTACCTGCTGAACAATCCGAGGTTCACCTGGCTCACATTCCTGCAGTTAACTGGACTCAAAGGCTTCCGCATTAGTTAGCCATCTTCTGCCCGACCACTCCTGACCATCAAGGCCGGAGAGAGTTGTTATCCGCCTCTGAGACTTGGATCGCCCCGGCGTGTCGGCAAATAAACCGCCAAGCGAGTATGAATGCTTTTAGCATGGAAGCATCCTGAAACCGCCACTACTGGAAATACCGGACGACGACAGGACCTCCGAGGAGGACTTGGAGATCCGGAGTATGTTGGGAATTACCGTTGTTGACTCGCCACCCCACTGGTGTAGCGCGCGCTCTTTACCGCGCTGGGCACGAAACCATAGCCAGCCGGATAGCTGGAAGGCTGGTTCGGAGCTCCCCACATGCCAACTGCCTTTACTGTTGCAGGAGCGGTTAAGACAAAACTGCCACCACTGGCAAGATATTGAGCTGTCCCCGATCCTGGAACTGGCGTAGAGCCGTCCGTGGTGTACCAGATACCCGTATTGGCTAGAGGTTGAGGACCCGAAGTATAGCCTGGATCGGTGAGTGTGACGGTAAGAGGAAACGATCGCGCTCCAGCCGACGGAGATATGGAAGGCGCAACCGAGGCGACTGCAGAGCAAGTCGCGCTGGCACGGTTATTCGATTGCGTGGGAGGATTTGAGTTACCGAACTCATTAGTTACGTAACCAGTACTCGCCCAATTTGACCCGCACATCGTGTTATTGCTAATGCTCCAGGAACCCCCACCGTACCCCCAGGTAACGGCACTAGCCGAAACGTTGCCAGCTTGTGCTAAGTTGTTGAGATAATTAGCGCTATAGCCCCACGCCTCTATAATATAACCATACCTGGGATTACCTATAGGAGGATTTGGAACCGTGTTAAAGATGACAACGTTGCTGGAGTCAAGCAGATATGGTGAATATGGAAGAGCAGCAGCGCCGAGACCATCGCAACAGGCGAACGACTGGCCAAAGGTACCAAAGTAGGGGTTGTAAAAATCGTGGATGCTGTTGTACTGGACAACTATACCCTGCGTGATCTCCGGCTGTTCTTCCCAGGCCATGCGGTGAATCTGGTTGAAGTCATTGAACTCTGCAGTAACCCAATGAGTCTCCACTCCTGATCCTGGAGATCGTATGGTTGGAACGCCATTCACGCTTCCCGGCTCGCAGTTGCCATTCGATGTACTGCCCGGAGGATTGGGGCAGCCAAAATGAATGGCTTCTCCTAAATGAAAAAAGTTGTTATTTAAAATCTTTAGACCGTAAGAAAGACCACTGCCGCTGGTTCCGTAACCTATCGTAGAGCTAATAGTTATGCCACCACAATTGCCGGCATATTGGTCTTGAAGCCCACCATTTATAAGTGTGCCCGTATAGCTCATGCCATTAGTTGGCGAGGTACAGGAGGTAAAATCCCCAATCGTGTTCCACTGTACGGTGGTGTTGGTTAAGTTTTGCGCGGTGTTATTAGATGATCCAGCACCCTCAAAGGCGACCGCCACGTTCGCTGCAGAGCCGTTGCAGCAGGGGATGTTCGTGAATTGATTGTACTGGATGGTTAGATTCGTAAACGAAGTCTGTACGTAGATGCCACCGGTATTCTTAAAGTTCAGGTATTCAATGGTCGTAGGCGAGGTACAAGGGTTAGCGTATCCGTTCCCAGAATAAAGGTTGAAGATGTTCGCGCTCTGGGGGGTGAATGTAGCATTCAAGATAGCAGACGCTGGGTTCGCAACTGGCCCTGTATAAGTCACGCCGCATTGCAGCGTGACGGGCGATGTGATGTTGTAAGTGCCTGCGGCAAACGAAATCGTATCTCCCGATAACGCCCTGGTGATTATTCTTTGAATCGTTGAAGTACTCTGCCTCGGGTAAACGGTATATGTAGCTGCACCCGCTGGGCAGCACGCGAGCAGGAGCAAGGCGAGTCCCTTTGTCATGAATTTAAAATGTACATCGAGCGAGTAAACATCGCAACGGCAATTGGGTCTCGCAGTCTAGTGGGCCTTCCGGGCCGGCGCCCTTTGAAATCTTGAACAGTTGAAGCAGAAAAATTCCCCCGTAGCCAGCGATTTGGGGTTTCAGAAGACGTAGGGGCGAAACTGGACTTGGTCAGTCTAGATGGGCCAAACTGTACCTGAAGGGCTCCGTACCCTCACAGGTGGTGACGAATCGGCCTGGGATGTAATCAAGCTGTCGACCCGCAATACTCTGACCTGCACCACGAATTCATCGCCGCCGGCGGCCCGAATCGAAGCTTCACTGTCAAAGGCAGGCACAATCTGTCCAAGATAAGCAACCGCTCCTACGGTTCGCCCAACCACTATTCCAACATTGCCGCTGCGAGCAACATCTCCGAGCCGAACAAGATCCAGTTCGGCCAGCAGATCACCGTCCCGCCGCTCACCTAGTCACAACTCGGTGCCGGCTTTGCGCCCTGCTCCAACGGCGCGGCCCACGTCCGGCGCCACGAACCCGGCCTACTTCGCCTGCCAAACGTCGTTGCTTCGCACCTCGGAGCTCAGGCCGCCACGTCGCGTAGCACCGTTTTCCTGGGCGCCATTCCACCGGTCATGATCATTCTCGGTGTGATTGCAGCCACGATGCTCTCGACCGCAAAAGTCTTGATCTGTCCCCTTTGGCTTTCGCTGATCGGTGGCGCAGGTTTTGTCATCGTGATCTTCGTTCATAGCGCGCTCGTCGAAGGCCTGGCTCTCACGAGCCTCTGATCATGGGAGTGCATACGGCCACCTCTTAACTGGACCAGCAGGTTCGGCAGGAATTCGATAAAATAAATTTAGAGCTTACACCCGCCGAGCTGAGGGGGCTAGGCCACGAGATTCAGACCGTTCTGGTGGTTTGGGCAGCGGTCTTTCAACAGCGTGGAGCGATCGATGACGACTATTCCTCCGCTCTCACGTCTTGGCTTAGGCACCGGGCGCTTGGCGTCACTCGGCTCACGGCTTAGCCGCCGCGAATCCACACTTTTGATTCACACAGCTCTCGACCACGGTATACGCGTCATTGATACCGCAGACGCTTACGGTTCAGGAGATAGTGAAAGAGCGATCGGAGTTGCTCTGAAAGGTCGACCGCGCGAGGACTACATCCTTATCACGAAGGCCGGCTTGGCGCATGTGGCATTACCTGCTGCATTATCTCCTTTGAACCAGGTGGGTAAAAAGCTTCTGCAATTCACTTCGGTCGGCAAGAACTTTTCCAAAAGTTACTTGGTACGTTGTGCACAGTTAAGTTTGAGACGGCTCGGCACGAACTATGTGGATGCCTTTTTATTGCATGGGGCAACAGCCGGGGAACCAAGCACGGAAAGTTGGGAGGCGCTGAAAGAGATCCGGAACCAGGGTCTCAGTCGGCTTACCGGTGTTTCAACCAGCGATCCTGAGGTTGTTCGGCAAGGAATTTTGTCCGGAGAGGTCTCTATTGTGGAGACGCCAATCTCTCTCAGCGCTCCGCACGCAGAGGAAATTGGACGGCTTTGCGCTTCGCATGATGTACAGCTGGTGGCCAACGAGTGTCTCAAACCGAGAGGGATTTTACTTGAGCGAGCCGCGGTGTGGGATCAGATGCGCTCGCGACATGGGGTAAAGGAGGTCAGCACCATTCTTCTCTTGATTGCTTATGCATCGGCCCATCAAGGTGTCAGCTCGGTGATCATTGGAAGTAAGTCGCCCGAGCATCTTATGGAGAACATACAGGCCCTCAATTACAGAGAAAACATGAGGGGACTCTTTGAAGAAATGAAGGAAACTTTTCGATGATTTTAGATGGAAATGCATCCGGGGAGAAGCTTCGGTCGGACGTTTGCATCATTGGTGGAGGGCCAGCTGCCATCAGTGCGGCGCTTGAATTGCTCAAGAGTTCTGCCAGGGTTCTCCTTTTAGTAGGAGGGGGACCAATCCGAGAGTCTTCGTCCGACCAAGACTTAAACCGCGGCGTCGTCGCTCGGCCTGAATCACACGAAGGGCTTGAGGAGAATCGTCGCAGGGTCTTCGGAGGTGCATCCTCAGCATGGGGAGGTCGGTGCATCCCGTTTGATCCAGTTGACTTCAAGGCTCGTCCTTGGGTACCGGGTTGTGGGTGGCCATTTTCTTACGAGACCCTCGAACCATTTTATCGTCGCGCTCTCACCCTTTGTCGCGCGGGAAATTTCGAGTTTGACAGTCGGACCGTCTTTCCATCAAATGACGCTGAAATTATTTCAGGAATGGGAAACGAAGATCTTGAAGCGTGGCACCTGGAGCGATGGAGTCCTCCAATTAACTTTGCGGAGGAATTTCGGCCTCAGCTCAGCAATCATCCAAACATAACGGTCCTACTGAACACTCATGCTTTGCGCCTGCATTCAACCAACGACAAGCAGACGATTAATACTGTTGAAGCGATTTCCCATGGAACGCGTTTCCATGTAGATGCAAAGTTCTTTGTTCTCGCAACGGGAGGCATCGAGAATGCCCGCATTCTTCTGGCATCGCAAAGCGAACTACATCCGGCCGGAGTAGGTAACGACAATGACATCGTAGGTCGGTTCTACCAGGTTCACCCTCACGGTACTTACGCGCTTTTATCTCCAACCAATCGAAAAGGTATTCAGTATGAATATGAACAGGATTCTGAAGAAGTCTACTGTCGCCGTCGATGGTGGATTTCGGAGTCAGCGCAGGCTCGGCTAGGCATTAATAACATCGTCTTTTTCCTCGATCGAACCAACGCTGCAGACGGTCATCGCGATGTAGCGTTCTCTGCAGTCTTCGTCGCCAAAGCCGCTCTCAGCGTTGCGCGAACGCGCGGTCTCCCCCAGAAGTGGTCAAAACTCCGAACCGTGCTGCCTGCGATCCCCCCACATTTGGCAGTGGTCGCGAAAGATGGTGCAGCTTCAATTCCGCGGTTCGCGAAACTTATGCGAGCACGCATGAAGAGAAGGAGGCTTCCTTCCATTCTTCCCTCGGTGCACTCGCGCTTTTTAGGCCTTTACTTTCAAGCGGAGCAAACACCGAATCCCGATAGTCGCATTACTCTGTCAGGCGATCAGGTTGATGCACACGGTATGCCGCGCGCCAAGGTAGATCTGAGATTTACCGAGCAGGACATTCATACCGTTGTCGAGGCGCACAAACTCTTCGTCGATCGTTATCGCGCGGCTGGGGCAGGGGAGATCGTGTACGACGAGCAGGGCCTGATCGAATACGTGCGCGGCCGCTTTCAGAAATTCAATTCTGCAGGTCATCACATCGGCACGACGCGTATGGCAGTCTCAGCGAAACAAGGTGTGGTTGATGCAAACTCGAAAGTGTTTGGCATCCACAATCTTTATGTCACAGGGAGTTCCGTTTTCCCCACGGGTGGTCATGCTAACCCAACTCTTACAATCAGTGCCCTCGCGATTCGCCTCGGTGAACATATCGCAGAGAGATTTACCGGGGGAAAACCTTGAAGGAACACCTGATCATTTCAGTCTCTCTGGTTATTCAAGATAGGCATTGAATCAAGAATGAGATACGCCAGATGCTGAAGGCACGGGCTCGAACGAAATGGACAGGTCTTCCTTTCACTCTCAATTATTGCAAGGCCGATGGCATGGCTCATAACCGGTGCGAGCATGGCTCTCCTGATGTTCGCGGCTATCGTAAATAACAGATGATTCTCAATGATGGCGGACTCTTCGGAGACATCGGTTTGACTCTGCAACACCCTTTCAACCGATCCTGCCAACCGCCCGTATCAGCGAGACTACCGTAATGCTGAGCCTGCGGTCGCTTACGCCGTGGCTCTGAAGGCACAGAACGAAGAGCAGAACGGACAACGCCGCGCCCCGAAGAAACAGGGCGGCAAGTGCATCGTATGCGGCAACGTACCGCCCGCTGAGATGCCCGATCCCGTTCCTCATGACACACTGCTTTACTCCGTTGCTCAGGGCGTCGCCTGACATAGATTTGTGGTGCCCGTTGTAGATGCGCATAAGCCTTAGCCTCAACGAGAAACACGCTATTTAGAAGCATTTGGACCTATAATCATTGGAGATAAATCTGTACCAGGGAATCATCGAAGCACGGTACAAAAGCTTTCTTAAGGGCGCAGAAAGAGGGTGCATGAATAAGATTGAGGACCTAATTCACATCCTGGAACTCTGGCCCAGTGCCATCAGCAAAGTGGGAATGGTTCCCACGTGTCAATGGACCTTCGGCCGTCTTCAAAAAGCCTTGCGAATCGGCGCGCCGAGGTTTCTCAATGTGCAGCCACGGTTTCTCAAACATCCAGTGAAACTGCGCGCGCGCACCAGCGATCCCTTCATATTCCAACAGATCATGATCGAGGATGAGTATCTCCCGCTCAAGGGTCTTAGGGTGGCAACGATTCTCGATCTGGGAGCGAACATCGGACTGGCCAGCGCATGGTTTCTGAGCTGCTTCCCTCAATCGGCGGTATTCGCTGTCGAAGCCGATGCGGACAACTATGCGCTCTGCTGCGAGAACGTGACGGTGTACGGCAGCCGGGTGCGTGTGCTGCACGGCGCGGCATGGTCCCGCCGCGCGTTAGTGAAGCTGCGCCGCGAGCGTTCCGCCGCTGACAACTCGGTGCAGGAGGCTGGGATAGGCGATCCTAGCGAGATTCAGCTGGAAGCCTGGGACCTCGCTAGCCTGATCGAGATGAGCGGCTTCGATCATGTTGATTTGCTGAAGATCGACATTGAGGGAGCCGAGGCAGAAATCTTTTCCGCAGGAGTATCGACCTGGCTGCCTCGCGTGCGTAACATATGCATCGAGTTGCACGGGGATGCGTGTCGGGACATATTCTTTCGGGCGATGGCGGGCTATCAGTTTGAACATGCGCGGTCTGGTGAGTTGGATCTGTGCACCAGACTCCACCACCCGGAGATGAGAAAATAGCAAATGCTTCTCGACCCCAGAAGCTAAACTTCCTCCATCAGTTGCCTGTGCTCTCCTTGAGATTTCTGGTGCATGCGACGAAGTGACTTCGCAATCAGAATGACTCGATGCCCGTCCAGTGCGTCTGAATAAATCTCCGGGATTGAGTGCGAATGGTGCAGATAAGTGAACGGCCGCGCTTAAGTAACGGCCGTCCAAATAACTTAGACCCGCGACACGCATCTGCAACTTGGCTGCATCCATGCGATAGCGAACTAGTCGTGACCAGCCGCTTTCTGGCTGAGCCGCCATAAATTGCTCAAAAGTCAGTTCGGCTATATGCTGAGAACGTCGATGATACGAATTCTCGACCCAGCACCTCTCTTTTGCTGCACTGCGAAGAGTGCGGAGAGAAGGGGGAGTGATGGCACGGAACAAACCCCGCCGACTGCACAAGATTCGGGCGCTTAGGGAGTGGATAGCGTCTCTCCAAGATATGGAGCCCTCAGAGCAGGTGACTTTTAGACTGTCAGTGGCCCGCGCAGAACTGAGCTATTGGACTAATTGGGCCCGTGTCGAGCATGTTTCGATCAGGAAGGTATCCGAACAATCGGAGCATCTTGACTCGGCCGATCTGGAGCAGGCGCCTGCGATCAGCGAAGCATAACAACGGGGAATGCCGCGGTCTTTGGGAAAATCGAACGCTACCCGACAACTTCAGGGCTTAGCAACGCGCCGCGTCTGGGAATCAGCAACCCGAAGCCCTGGGCTTTTTGTTGGGCGGGACAACCATCACCGTTGTCGGGACCGCAAAAGACGCTAATATCACTTTGCCTCGGCGGTTTTTCTCTGTTTGTACCGGCGGCGGATCCAGGTCACTCCCCCATCTCTCAGGACCCCTTGCGTTCACCCCGCTTATGGAATGAGCTTGTCGACTTTATGACTTTATGAAGGAGGACGCCCGAAACGATGAAACAGCGAACCGATCTCCAAGGGGGACACAACTGAATAAAGAGACCATCCATCCTTAAGATCGGTCGAATCAAGATTGACAATGCCCCCGGCCAGAAAACCAACGCTTATGTCCTGTCTATTGCCCCAACTAACCCCTCACCAGACGTCCGCTCGTCCAAAGCCCACAAAATTTTCACACTATAACGGCCTTAAATGCTCGCCTGCCGAGCAAAAAGTTCACTTACAAGCCATTTGCAATCACGAGACGTCCGCTCGTCCAAAGCCCACGAAATTTTCACACTATAACGGCCTTTAATACTCGCCGGCCGAGCAAAAAGTTCACTCACAAGCCATTTGCAATCAATAGCTTAGAACTAACGTAATGCCTAATCGGTGTGATTGCTGCGACCCCCGGATCCACGTGATAGTAGCACTAACAGGACAGCAATTTTTAGCCGGCGGCACCCACGTATCTCAAAGATGCGAAAGCCCGTTCGCGCCTTTGAAATGGCCCCTTCCCCAGGCCGCGATGCTTCGAATTTTGGATCTTCACGAGGCAATGAATGCGTATTACACCCATGTCACAGGTGTGCTCCGGGCTCCTGTGCGGTTTATTGGTTTGGTTAGCCGGATGTGGTAGCCCCTCGTCCCAGAATCTTGACTCGCTGACGGTTACGGCAACCCCTTCGACTTTAAGCGTAGGCGGAGCAGCGATCCTTAAAGCGGTCGCTCATCTTAGCGACGGGACGACCCAGGACGTAACTGCAGGCACAAAATGGACATTGTCCAATCCCGCCCTGGCAGCCATAAGCGGCGGCACAGTGACTGCAAAAGCGGTCGGCGCGCTGACAGTCCAAGCAGCTTATGTGGAAACTACCCCGGCCGGCACATCGCCGGCGTCCGCGACGGTTACCCCACAGAACCTAAGCGCATCGCGCAGATCACCATTACCGCAGCGGGTACAAGCAACGTTCCTACCATCACCTGGAGCGCACCTGCAGCGATCACATACGGAACAGCATTAAGCGGGACTCAATTCAGTGCGACCGCAAACGTGCCTGGAACATTCGCCTTTACTCCGGCAGCCGGAACCGTGCTCAAAGCAGGAACGCAGACGCTTTCCGCGGTCTTCACACCGACAGACTACAAAGACTTACTCTGCCGCGACAGCGTCGGTGCAGCTGACCGTTAACCAGGCCACCCCAGTAATCAATGGGCCGGCACCCGCCGCCATTCCGATCGGAACTGCTTTAAGCGCCACGCAATTGGATGCCACAGCAAATGTACCGGGCACCTTCATGTATAATCCGGCGGCAGGCGCCGTGCTGGCTGCAGGTAGCCAACAATTGACGGCCGTGTTCTCACCCACCGACACCACCGACTATGCTTCCGCCACTGCGCATACCACGCTGAGACGGTAGGATCAACCCCCAGCGGCCCCGTTAGTGGGCCGATCCGCGCCCGCCGCTCCGGTTGGTTGCGGTGGTCCCACCATCAACGTAAACAGTGCCATGAGTACCAGCGCTCTCCAGAGCACGATTAACAGCGCTCCGAGCTGCGCGCTCATTGTCTTTGCCGCAGGCACTTACAACATCACATCGCCCATCACGTTGCGATGCGGCGTGACTTATGCGGGCCAGTCGCGAACCCAGCGTCTGCTATCTTGAATGCCACATTCACCCCCCAGAGCGGGAACATCTTCAACCTCTATTCCGGGCACGGATACGCCACCCTCGTACCTCGCCTACGACCATTGAATACCTGAACTTTAAGAATGCCGGTGGCATCTACGTACGGACTTCGTTCACGAATCTAACCATCGAGTACAACCAATTCACGAATATCCCCTGCTGCAACGGTGGTCCGCCGGATTCGGCCATGGCATTGACGGTGCTGAATCATCTAATAACACCGCGCAAAACTTAACCAACACCACCATACAGTGGAACACGATTGGGGATTCTACCTCCTGTACCTCGCCAACGAATGGCATGAGCTATACGGGCACACTTGTAAATGGTGGGCTCATAGACCAATATGCCGGCAATTGTGGTGGCATGTCTATCAGCTCTACGATAGGTTACGGAGCCAGCGGCAGTGGTCTTCTTACGGTCTAAAGATTTTAAATAACAACTTTTTCCATTTAGGAGAAGCCATTCATTTTGGCTGCCCCACTCTTGCGAATTCTAGTGAACCCTGCGAGCCGGGAAGCGGAGGAAGTGAGTCTCCAGGATCAGGAGTGGAGACTCATTGGGTCACTGCAATTCAATGACTTCAACCAAATTCACCGCATGGCCTGGGAAGAACAGCCGGAGATCACGCAGGGTATAGTTGTCCAGTACAACAGCATCCACGATTTTTACAACCCCTACTTTGGTACCTTTGGCCAGTCGTTCGCCTGCTGTGATGGTTCGGGCTCAGGCAATGGACTGCGGGCGCACCTTACTTGAATGACTCCAACAACGTTATCATGTTTAACACAGCTCCAAATCCTCCTATAGGTAGTCCCAGGTATGGTTATATTATAGAGGCGTGGGGCTATAGCGCGAGTTATGCCAACAACTTAACACAATCGGGCAACTTTTCGGCTGGCCCCGTTACCTGGGGGTTACGGTGGGGGTTCCTGGAGTATTAGCAATAACACGATGTGCGGGTCAAATTGGGCGAGTACTGGTTACATAACTAATGAGTTCGGTAACTCAAATCCTCCCGCGCAATCGAGTAACAGCACGACTTGCTCCGCAGTCACCTCGGTTGCGCCTTCCATATCTCCGTCGGCTGGAGCACAATCGTTTCCTCTTACCGTCACACTCACCGATCCAGGCTATACTTCGGGTCCTCAACCTCTAGCCAATACGGGTATCTGGTACACCACGGACGGCTCTACGCCAGTTCCAGGATCGGGGACAGCTCAATATCTTGCCAGTGGTGGCAGTTTTGTCTTAACCGCTCCTGCAACAGTAAAGGCAGTTGGCATGTGGGGAGCTCCGAACCAGCCTTCCAGCTATTCGGCGGGCTATGGTTTCGTGCCCTCCAGCGCAGTAACGGCAGCCTACTCCTCTGTCAGTGGAGGGATTGAGCGGCCTGCAGGTGGGGCTAGCACTTCCAATAGCCCAATCGGAAAAGTGGCCACCGCTGTCGGTGCGGCAGCCGAATGGCCGGGGGGAGCTGCGAGCGCGGCGTTGGAATCGGTAGCGATCAATCCGTCGCAGCCTGTTGTGGCCATCGGGAGCACAACCCAGCTGAAGGCGATTGCGACCTTTGACGATGGTTCAGTCAAAGACGTCACCGCGGACTTTGGCTGGCAGTCGTCGGATGTGCGCACCATGACGGCTAATGGGGCCGGCACGCTAGCGGGAGTCGCCAGCGGAAAGACGACCATCTCGGGTAGCTACGGGGGAATCCAGGCCTCGGTGTCGGCTAACAGCACCATCGGCGAAGTCGTGTGGAGCGATCCGATCGTCATCACCGAAGGTGGCACTTACTCTGGAAACTGGCAGAGCACAAATGCCAAAACCCCAGCGGTCACGATAGAGACGACCGCGCCAGTAACCATTGAGAATGCACACATTCGCAGCGTGGGAGGCCTGATCAAGACCACCGTCGCGGGCAGTAATTTGACCGTGCGGAATAGTCTGGGTGTCGCGGTAAATGCCGCCGTCAAACGTCAGCCGAACGGGGTCTTCCTGGAGGTCTCCTCTCCCACGCGTCTTGATGTAGAGAATAATTACATTGAGAATGCGCAAGGCGGCGTCATCGTGCATGGGTATGCGGGCAACCGGGACGGAGGGCAAACCATCGTCATCCGTGCCAACCGGGCACGCAACATGAATGGTCTACTCAGCGACGGCAACGGTGGCTATCTGCCAGGAGAAGGTGCGAACCGCAGCCAGGCCCGCTTTGTCCAGTTCGATAGCGTGCAATCTGTACCCGGCATCGACGTCGGATGGAATGAAGTCATCAATTATCCCGGCCAGAGCCTTGTCGACGATAACATCGACCTATACCGTTCAGGTGGAACGCCCAACCAGCCGCTCGACATCCATGACACCTATATCCAGGGCGCCTATCCCTACAAGGCCGCACAGGATGCTTATACCGGTGGCGGGATCAAGACCGATGCCAAAGCCGGTGACAACGCACAAGAGGTTCCTGCCTTCAACAGCATTCACGATAACCAAGTGGTGGGAACGGTGAACTATGGCATTCAGTTCGCCGCTGGCCACGACAACGTCGCAGCCAACAATCGTGTTATTTCGAGCGGTTTGCTGGGCGATGGAAGCAAAATCGCAGCGCAGTTCGTAGGCATGGCCAATGGCGATGCAACCGGCACGGCGGTCGCCAGTGGCAGCATGTACAACAACACCATGCGCGACAACCTCATCGGTTGGGCCTGCTGGCAATCCTCGTGCGCACAGCAGGGCTACCGCAACGATCAATTCTTCCCTGCTGCGCCCGCAGACTATTCCACCAACTCTGTCGTCACAGCGCGACAGATCACGTTTGACATGGAGAACAATGAGTACCAAGTGTGGCTGAACAAGATGGCCTCGGCCGGCATCGCCGTAGGTCCTAGTTTTTAATCAGCCACATGAAAGGAGAAGCGGACGAGGAGAGCATCCTTCGAGTCGCGCAAGTTGATCGTTGCTGTCGAAGCAGCCCGGTTCCCCGACAGGCAAAGCATGCCGGGGAACCCGAGGCGGCTGAATCCAAGTTGTCGGCGAGGTGCGCTACTCAAGATTGTGAAAACGCGGATCAAAGTCTCGCGCCGGTCTCGCTATTAAATCCGGGGTAGGCTTTTTGTCGAGGGCAGGGGGCAACACAGGCCGCATATGGCCGACCCTTTCGGCTCATCTTCTGTTGGACAAGAGTTGGCCTTAGAATGCGTCTCAGGAGCAATAGCGCCTGGGAAAACAGTATACAAGATGGAGAAGCCGGGTCATAATGATTGGCGAAGGTTGGCCTTACGCGAGCAGAGGTAGACCCAGGTATTCCATAGTTTTCGGGTGATCTCCTGCATCCGCCAAGCGAAATGAAGAATCAGATTAGGAGGTCAAAGCATTCTGACATCCCCTGAAGTCACCATAATCGTGCCTATATACAATGGCGAACGCCACCTGCGCGAGACCATTGATTCATTTTTGTCACAGAGTTTCGGGAAATTCGAACTCCTTGCGATCGACGATGGAAGCACGGATGCTTCGAGCGAGGTCGTTCAGTCATTCAAAGATGATCGAATACGCCTCATTAGAAAAGAGAACAGCGGCCTCTGCGACACGTTAAACCTCGGCATTGGGGAGGCAAGGTCGGAGTTCATCGCTCGCAGCGACCAGGATGACGTCAGTGCGCCTCAAAGGTTGGAGCGTCAGTTGGAAGTAATGTCAGAAAATCCAGATGCAGTCGGGCTGTTTTCTTACAACTCAAAGGTCGGTTCCAGGCACACGTGGTCCAACGCAGATAAACTCTCAATGACGGGAGCCCACTTGAGAGAGTATGAGCCTGCCAAGGATGGGTGCTTGCTGTGTTCAACCATGTTTGCAAGGGCTTCAGTGCTGAAATCCATTGGAGGTTTTCGGCGACCTTACTACCCTGCAGATGATTTCGACTTGGAGCTTCGTTTGGCCCAAGCTGGCAAGGTTATGGTTCTGCAAGAGCCATTGGTAGCTTACCGCCTTCACGAAGGTGCAAACACCTATCGAGAGTCAGTGTTCACTAATGTCCCAGACAAGTGCAGTTGGGCCATCGACTCTTATGAAAGACGAGCTCGATCAATCCGGGAGCTGACATTTGAAGAGTTTATGTCTTCCCAACCCAATGGCTTTTGGTCAGACCTTGCCAAACGCCGGATGAATATAGCAAGGCTGAGTATGCGGACTGCCGGTCAAAGGTTCTTGGACGGTCGTTACATCGCTGGAGCAGCTCACCTGGCAGTGGGAGCGACACTCGACCCGGTCGGCATGGTTGGACGCACGAGGCGATACTTGGGAGCGTGAACGACGTACGGATCCGCAAGTGAGCCTGACAAACTCCGCCCATCCGAGTCCTTATGTCGAAACTATCTGGCCTCATGCTGTGCTCCGATGGTGATGAGGTTGGACTTCAACAGGAAGTGACTTGCTCTCTGAACTCTCTCGCACTGAAAACCAGGAGTTCTCTCGTAATCTGAACGGAAGGGCGGTAGGGATGTAGACGCTTCCGCCGCTCGAGCACTTGGCCTTAGGCCATGCTTTCTACGATTCCGTACCCATACCTATTTTCACAGCTTTGCTGAGACCTGTATTCGCACACCAGGGACTGTGCGAGAGCCGCGAAACACGCATCCTTTACAGGTTGTAAATTGGCTATCCGCGTTGGAGTCAGGCCGTCAGATGCTGAGGAATATCCGGAATAACCTCGGGCAGGCGATCTACCCGCACGTTTGTCATCTCGGCATACAGCTTGTTCATCTTCTCAGCGCGACGGGTCCATGTTTGCTCCTCGGCAAAGGCGAGCGCCGCACGCGACATCGCGAGCCGCCGTTCTGGATAAATTGCAAAAACCTCAAACGCGCGCGCCAAATCAGCGATTACCTGTCGGGGAGAATTTACGGGCACCTTGATGGAAGCCTCATCCGGAACAAACGCTTTAATTCCCTGGTGATCAAGCGCGATGATCGGAAGACCGCTCGCCATGGCCTCCAAAACCACAGACCCGAAGCTGTCGCGGAGAGAACTGAATACCAATGCGTCACTACTCTGGAAAAGGGCTGTCATGGTTTCGTGGGGAACACGACCCAGGAACTCTACGCGGTTGGCCAACTGAAGAGACGCCGCGAGGTCTTTCATTTGCGTCTGCTCTGTTCCGGAGCCGGCCACCAGCAAGAGAATTTCGCGGTATTTGCACGCGGCCAGTGCGCGCAGAGTGATGGCCAACCCCTTCTGAGGCTCAAACCGGCCTGCCCAAAGCAAAGTGATTTGCTTTTCTGGGGGTCTTGGGTTGGGCACAGTGAGGCTGCGATCGATGCCGCAATCTAGAAACAAATCAACGCGTTTCGCTCCGGCCCGCTCAAGCAGATCCTTCGTCTCATGGTTGGTCGCTAACACCAGCTTGGCTTTACCTAAGCTTTGGTGCAACTTCGGTGAAAACGGCAACAACATCAAATTGAGGCTCCGCAAAGCTTCTTTGATTCGCTTTTCGCGGAGATGCGAGACGCAGGCGAGGGGGAACGACTGTCCCCCGCCGATGGGACCCCAAATGGCGACCGCAGCCACTTTCCAGAAAGGCGGCGGAATAGCAATCGTTGACCAGCTGACATGATGAACAATATCCAAATGGACGCATTGGGAAAGAAGAGCTGCCTGCCGGTAGGCCTCTTTTACCCAGAGCCAATAGTGGAGGCGAATGCCCCGTTCCTGACCCCGGCCCGGGGTCCAATAGTCAAACCGGCTTTGGGGAGTAGTCCAAATGAAGTGGAGGCGTTCGTTTGGCTGATACGCGAGAAATTTATCTACCCGATCCTTGTATTCGGGGTGAGCGATGACCCAGACTTCATTGGTGCGGGACAAGTACCACGCCCAATTCCAGGTGAACCCAGGTTCAGAGCCTAACCCTGGACCGCACGCATGGCCGACTATAAGAACCTTCATAGAGTATTTGCTCCTCAGCCGAAACGCACCTAGTCCAAATTGCCATGACAATCCGCACGCGATCGCGTATTCAGCACTGGCGTCGGTGTTGACCGTCACTTAGCCTTTAGAAGAATTGTCTTTTCGAAAAATAGAAACCAAATTCGATTAGCAAAGTCCCGGAACGCAACACGTGGAGGCTTTGACATAGCTTCCTGGGGATGCGTATCAAACTGCGTGAGCCTCAGCCTATCGGTGCTTAACCGAAAATGCTGCGAAGAAGTGAAGAGCCACAGATATAGCGCATAGCGAAACCGAATGTCAAGTTTTGCATGACCAATTTTGTGCAGTAGCGTGACAGTCACAGTTGATAGCGTGTCTAAACAGGTTAGTAAATGCGCCTCCCAAGGAGTGTTGCGACTAAGCAGTTGGTAACAGCGCTACACCTGTGTAGTAGTTGTGCAGCCAGCTGTAGAGTGGTTCCTATCTTTCGGAGAGACACAAGCAGAATTCTGCTATATCGGTGCTCGTGACTGTTCGTTTACCCCGCGAGTCTGGGCTAATAGACTGCTGAGATAGGGGGCTGTAGAAGCGTAATTGATTTTACAGTTGGTAATAGCGGATAAACCTGCGTAAGTAGCTGCGCAGGCAGCTGAAGAGAGGTTTCCGCCTTTCGGGGAGACAGCAGCAGAATTCTGCTATATCGGGTGCTCGTGATTGTTCCTTACCCTGCGAATCCAGGTTAATAGATTGTGAAGAAAGCGGTGACTGTAGAGGTCTGATTAATTTTGGCGACGTCGGCAGAATTCTGCTATGTAGGTGCTCGTGACTGTGTGAATACTATGCGAGTCTGGATTAAGAGGCGGTGGGGAAAGCGTTGACAGTAAGGGGTGTGAGTAATTTTAGCTGCTGTAGCAAAGTTGCCTTGGCAAGCTCTACGACGTTGTGGTGGCTAAGCGCCGCGGAAACTAAAGCAGGTGAGAATAGCACGCCACCAGATGCGGGCCTCGGCAATGCTAAAGGGTGGTTCCCAGCGTCGGTGGCGGTCGAAGCCAAGGTAACGCGAGTCATCACATGTCCGGTCGTACCTATCCGCCGACGTCGGCAGAATTCTGCTATATCGGTGCTCGTGTAAATGCCATGCGGGTCTGGACTAACAGGCTGCTGAGAAAGCGATGACGGTAGGGTTTAATTGATTTCAGCTGCTGTAGTTAGAGTAGCATCAGCAAGGTTTACCACGTTGTGGTGGCTACGCTCCACGTGAACTGAAGCAGGCGCGAATAGCACGCCAGCTGCAGCGGGTTGTGGCAATTACGGCTTCCAGTTTCGTTGCATGTTGGCGATCGGCTGCTTCGCACTGGTACGCAAATTCAAGGCTCGCAAGCTTCCCGTTCGAAGCTCTGTCGCCTGAAAGCCCCAGCCGCAGGCTTCGGTTAGCTAAGGCAACAGACCTTTTCGCGGCAACGTAGAAATTATTAAAAAAACTTTACCCGCAAAACCGAAAACGGAGTACATTTCTGAGTGTGTAGGCCATTGACCGGAACCAAAACTAGACGGAAATTGAGTCAATGTGAACCGCAAAGCTCAAAGTCTCTTGTGCTTTCTGTTGTGAGCCTGTTTGACTGCGACCTACGGCCCTCAGCCGATTACTAAATTTGTACTTTTGTTAACTAGTTTCTACTGTCTGCATCTCGTAAACCCAGGCCCCAGGGCGAAACGCCCGACGAATTCCTGCACTTTTGATCGGATAAGGCATGGGCCAGCAAAGCTCAGAGTTCTCGATGGATTCCATCGGCCGGTGTGTCAGCGTGATTGTCGCCGACCCCTACCCCCTTATCGTGCGTGGGGTTAGAGCGTTTCTGGAAGACGATCCGCAAATACAAGTAGTGGCGGAGGCTTCAACCCTGGCGTGCCTGCAAAAGAGGGTCATAGCGATGCGGCCCGACATTGCGCTGGTCGATTGGTTCATGGCATCGCAGGACCTCGCGAGTACCGCAAGGTTGCTGCGGTCCAATCAACATACAACATCTACTATTTTCATGACAGTACCAGGGAATCCACCGGAGCGACGGGAGACGGGTGAGTTTGGGGCCGCCGCTTTTGTAAGCAAGTGGAGTTCTGCTCAGAAACTCCGGTCAGCAGTTCTCAAGGCCTACCGTGATGCTGAGTCTCTGGGGGGAGGCGCGTTGCATCGCACTGATCGGTGGCGGATGCCATCCGGAACGAACGCAGAGCGACGGCTGAAGAGACTAACTTATAAAGAGCGTCGTCTTTTACCGCTTGTTTGCGAAGGTCTGAGGAACAAAGAGATTGCCCGGCGACTTGGCATCGCCGAATCAACGTTGTGGCACCACTTCACTTCTGTATTTGACAAGCTTGAGGTGAAGGATCGTCTTGAGCTAGCGGCCTTTGTCAATCGGCACAGCATGGTTTTCTGGGGCGCATCGCCCCCGCCCACGTGGCCTAGTCCTGATTCTACGGCTCTTGCGGTCACAGTGCTTGAAAATTCACTGTCCAGTCCGTAACGGAAAATGAAAGAGATTGCTGAAGATTCTTGCCTTATGACAGGTTGTGACAATTCCACTCGATGGAGATCAAAGTGGCCCCTGAAAAGCTGAACGCTCCTGCTCTGAGTCCGTCGGATGCTCACCAAACTGTTGATTATCGCGGTATACGCTGTGGAATCACGATTAAACTAGCGCGTTTGGTGGGAATCAGTCGTAACCATTTTTCGCGCCAGGCGCGGGCGGAAATCTCAGCCCCTAACGCGCCGCTGGTAGCAGCAGCTGGGGCAGACGCCAACCTCGTTAAGAAGAACGGGGTCGTTCTGCCAGACGAAGAAGAAACATCGTTATACTACCGGTTTGGAGGTCTGTAAGAACGATCAAGCCTATCAACGGCCATAGATACCCCTGTACCCCCCGCAGGACATTTGAATACAACAATTCGCGCTCGATTTCGGACAACGTAAATTACATCCAAACTCGGCTCGATGCCGTCGCGAGTTTCAGATAATCGACGGAAATAGTCTTGTGTGAAAACGCCGGCGCACCCTGACGTGCAGCCGGCACCGGAGGATACGGATGAGCGTTATCGAAGCCGAGACTCAGATGACTGGTGTTCGTCCCTGGGATGCATGGTCCAAGTACCTGTTGCTATTCCTGGTTGGCTTTTGCCTGACGGGCCGCAGCTTTTCCTACCTAGGTATTCCTCCCGCAAAGCTCTTCATCGGTGATCTGACTTTGGCCGCGTTCATCCTTCTGCGCCCGCGGGAACTCTTTGATCGCTGGTTTCTGGCTCTGACCAGGGGCGGTCCGTTGGCACCATTCAGTTGGGTCTTGCTGATATCCATCGCTTATGGCGTGTTCGAGACCGTCCGCGGAGTTCTAGCTGGGTTTTCGCCTCTTATTGCTTTTCAAAACCTGGTCTTCAATATCTATCCGATGTTCTTTTTCCTGGGCCTGTGGGTGGGTGCTCGCAGGCCAGACCTCATGCGAAGGCTGATCCAGATTTATGCCTGGGGCCTCTGCATTTATGGCCCGCTCTATTTCTTGTTTCTGCATAAAATCACTGTCACGATGCCTGGATCGGATAGCGTATCGGTGTTTGGTCAGCCTGGTGGCGGTGCATTCGTTATTCTCGGATTGCTGTGTTTCGAATCGAGACTCGGCCGCTACTGGCTCCCGATTACCGTGAGCGCCATGATTTTCCTTGCAGGACAAGTCCGCTCCGATTGGTTCGGTGCGGCCTTGTCGTTTATGACGTGGGGCGTCCTGGAAAGAAAGATGAAGCCCGTCATCATGTTCTTTCTCGGCCTTGGTACGCTGCTGCTTATTGGCGCCGTGCTCGATGTGAATATTCCTTCACCGGCGTCCCGGGGAGGAGCCATATCCACGCGAGAAATTATGGCCCGCGGCCTGTCAGCGGTTGACCCTCAGATGGCGAAAGACATCACGGGCTCGGAAGAGACCGGCATGTATGCGGGAACGATATCGTGGAGAGAAAACTGGTGGCACGCGATCTGGGTTAATTCCCAGGAAAGTCCAACGAACTTCATTATTGGGCCCGGTTATGGGTTTCTGTTAAGAAATCTGGTTTCCTATTTAAAGCTTATGGACCTGCGAACACCGCACAACATCTTTTACTTTGCTTTGGGTTATAGCGGCTGGGTCGGGGTTTGCATCTTCATGAGCCTGCAGACTTGCTGCTTTATGCTACTGTGGCGTGTCTACCGGGTGACGGGCCAGGCCTTTGGGCTAGCGTCCTGGAGTGCCACGCTGTTCGCAGCATTCTTTGGCAATGTGCTTGAGACCCCAAGCGGCGCTATTCCGCTTTACCTTATCATCGGGTTGCTGGTTGCGCCGTCACTCTCCGTCGCCGTTCACCCGCTACGGCAAACAACGCCATCTTTAGACAATGAGCACCAGGACTATGCCGCCATGAACGGGTTTGAGGAGGTTTACGCTCGAGACTAAAAGATATACCGATCAGGAGTTTTGAGGAACTCTCGCGGACCCCCGCCGCGAGCAAAACCTGTAAGGACCGACTTCAACTGAGTATCTTTGAACTTTTTCTTCTTTGCTGTGCTTCTCCTGAAAAGCTTGCAGCCAACGCTGTTAGCCTCTGACACCCCCCCAGGAGAGAGCTTGACTGCTTTCGTTAAATGGAACGCTTCCCTGCACGCGCGGGGGAACATTCGGGGAGAACAGCTTTCATGCATGTCCGGAATTTACGCCTCTATCAAACGATGCAATTCGTTCTGGATCTTCTGGCTGTAACCATAGCCTGGAGCTCGACCATCCAGATGCGCGTGCTGTTGAATCCTTTGGCCGCCCGGCGAGTGAGCTGGAATTATGCTTCGATTTGGGCGCCCTCATTGATGATGGTCCTGATCTTGTGGATCATTATGTCCTGGCGTCTCCGGTTTTATCGCGTAGAAGGTCGTGTCCGGCTGTGGACGTGCACCGTCAACGCCGCCGAAGGTGCGCTGTTGGCGAGCTGCATCATCGTCATCGTTACCTTTTTTTCCCGCCAGTTGGGCACCGACGTATCTCGCTCGTTCTTTTTGCTTTTCGCGCCCCTCAGCTTTTTCAGCCTGGGCTTGGCGCGCTGCGTCAGTTTAGTCACGACGGGACTGGCTGAGCGGCACTGGCCCTCACCCATCCGGGCAGCATTGCTGGGAGACGGTTTCCATGCCGTCCACCTGATCCGGCTCATGAACTCGGCTGGTGTGTCCAATGTAATCAAAGGGCTGATCATCCCCGCGGGCCACACCACCGATGGCCTGTCGATCCCAGTGCCGATTCTGGGAACGACGGGGGAATTGGCCGAAGTCATCAATCGTGAGCACCTCAATCGCGTGATTCTTCTGAACGGTTCGATTTCGCGCGAGGAGCTGGACGAGTGCAACAAAATATTCAAGCGGATGAGCGTAATCGTCAACTGCACCGTCGATTTCGCGCCTGAACCGGGGCACATCAACCTGGTGAACCAATGTGGGTTGCCTCTGGTTGAGTTGCGGCCCTTGTCGTTTACCAAAGGTCAGGAGTTCGTCAAGCGGGCCTTTGACATCTCAGCGTCGATCATTGCTCTCATTTTTCTCGCTCCCACGATGTTGGCGATTGCGATCCTGGTAAAGGCCACTTCGAAAGGTCCGGTTCTGTACAAGGCACCGCGTGTGGGCAGGGGCGGCCGTCACTTCATGTTCCTCAAGTTCCGCTCAATGTACACCGCGATGGATAGAACCCACGTGGCCCACGCCAACGAAAAGCATGGGCACATTTTCAAAATCAAGCGGGATCCGCGCGTGACGCCGGTGGGCAGGTTTATCCGCCGCTACAGCCTGGACGAGTTGCCGCAGTTGATCAATGTTCTGCGTGGGGAGATGAGTCTGGTAGGGCCTCGACCTTTGCCGGCCGGCGATTTGGGACCAGACGGCATGAGCCGCGAATACGCCGATTGGTCGGAGGGCCGGTCTGCCGTGTATCCCGGGATCACGGGACTGTGGCAAGTGAATGGCCGCAGTGAACTCCCGTTTGAAGAGATGGTGCGACTCGATCTGCAGTACATCCAAGAATGGTCGCTGTTGCTGGACATCAAAATCATCCTGGCGACACCGGTCCAGGCAGTGAAGGGTGTTGGGGCCTATCGAGTCCCAAGGGACTGAGCCGCTTAGTTCTCGGAGAAGCGCAATCTGTTTATGCCCAACTGTGGAGCTGATACCATCGTCGCACTGCATCCCATGGAGCTGCGCGCCTTATCGGCGAAGCCGTTGGTTTCCATCCTGGTCTCTAATTACAACTATGCCCGTTACATTGGCGAAGCAATTGAAAGCGCACTCAGCCAGACCTATTCCAACATCGAATTGATCATTTGCGACGATGGTTCCACCGATAACTCGGTCGACATCATCGAGGGGTATCAACGCAAGGATCCGCGCTTGCAATTGATCCGCAAAGCAAACGGGGGACAGGCTTCAGGGTTCAATGCCGCATTCTCGGCCAGCCGAGGTGAACTTATCGCCTTGCTCGACTCCGATGATTGCTTCCTGCCGCACAAGATTGAGAAAGTCGTGGCTAATTTTCAGGCGCACTCGGACGCTGGTTTTGGTTTCCATCGAGTGATCCGTATGAGGGCGGATCGCCGTCGGCAGGGAGTATGGCCGATGTCCGCCCCTCAACCGTGCGGGTGGTATGGTCCCACTCTTTTGCAAGACGGCGGCATATTGCCTTACATGCCTCCGACGTCGGGCCTGAGCCTTCATCGCGACGTGGCGGAGCGGATATTCCCGCTTTCCATCGAGCCCATACTGGTAGGCTGCCCGGATCAGCTCATTACGAGGTTGGCTCCGCTGCTCACTAAGGTCACTCGCGAAGACGAGGCCTTATCTGAGTATCGTTTACACGGTGAAAATAGCTACGGTCCGTCACGTGTGTCCGCGGCCTCGTTTAAGCGCGAGTTAGATTATTGCGAGGTCCTCTGGAGAGCTCAAAGGCGCTTTCTGGTGACCATCGACCCCGACTTGGGACATGAGTTTCAGTCGCTTGACGGGAATAGCTATATTGCCTTCGCGAACTATATTTATGCCCGTCTGAACAGAGATCCTAATCAGCGGCAACACTACGACCGGTACATGGCGCACATCTCCGGGACAACCGCCAGGCACGTGTGGTTTTGGAGACTTTCGATTTACTTTCCATACCGATTTTTTGAATTCGCGACCAATCTTGTAGTTGGACAAAGTTGGATCAAGCAATTGATTTCACATTCGAGAAAAATGTCGTGAAACTAGATGTACGAGCAGCCTGTTGTATCCGCATTCTTTCTTTGAAAGCGAGACTCTTCAGGCTGTATATTCCCAACAGTTTGAGTAAACAGATTGGATTGCGTGGGATTGAACCAGGCATCACAGTCGGTACAGGCATAGCTGTTTGGCGCTAGCTGTTTTTATCAATTCCGGTAAGGTCGCTTGGCGGTACATTTCAATCGAGGGTGCCATGCTTCAGAAGGTAACTACACCTTGCATTGAGATCGGTTCCATTGCCCGATCGAGTTCGAAAGGATTGTAAAAGATGACTCCGACCCGGCAGATCATTGCTGGACCCCCACCCGAGAGCCCGAATGGCCACGGCGCCGCATCCACGAAAATGCTAAGTAGAAGGATGAGTCTGGTTCAATCAGAAGCCCCCGGCAAAGATCTGGAGCTGCTGTGTCACCATCGCAGAAGGATGTGGTCATTACAAGTATCCGCTCTATTTCATGACTTGGGACAGGTCCTGGACGGTGTCTGGATCATCTACGAGGCTATGGTGCGAGGAAAGCCGGTTGCTAATTCCGACGACGTCCTCTCACAAATAGGAACGGGCCTTCGCCGGGCGTCAATGCGCAGTGGTCGCGTTATCGCGGGACAGGGGTCACGATCAGGCCCCCGTAAATTACGGAGACTTCTCCAACGATTGTCTCCGTCGATCTGAATACAAGGGGAGGAAAATTAGTATGAAGGTGGCAATTCTTGCCGGGGGCCTTGGCTCCCGACTAGCCGAAGAAACTGAAGTAAAACCGAAGCCGATGGTCGAGATTGGCGGTAAGCCAATTCTCTGGCACATCATGATGCACTACGCGCATTACGGCTTCAATGACTTCGCGATTGCCCTGGGCTATAAGGGTGAAATCATTAAGAAGTACATGCTTGACTATTGCTCATTGAATCGCGATTTGAGCGTCTCACTCAAAACCGGCAAAGTCAAAATGGGCTGGGGAGCCGTTCCCGATTGGACCGTGAATCTGGTTGACACCGGCATTAAAACGCAGACCGGTGGCCGCATCAAGCGGTTGGCCCCCTACACGGGCAACGAGACTTTCATGCTTACCTGGGGAGACGGCGTGTCGGACATCGACCTGCACGACTTGCTCAGGTTTCATCGTTCCCACGGCAAGCTGGCCACGCTGACTGCTGTCAGGCCGACGGCGCGCTTTGGACACCTGGAAATGGATGGCAACCTGGTCACGGAATTTTCTGAGAAGCCACAAACCAAAGAAGGTTGGATCAACGGGGCGTTTTTTGTACTCGAACCGGAAGTGTTTGACTTCATTGATGGCGACAGCACTCACTTCGAGAGGGAGCCGTTAGAGCGGCTGGCGCGCGAAGGCCAGCTGATGGCGTATCCTCACTCAGGATTCTGGCAGTGCATGGACACCATACGCGAGAAGAAGATCCTGGAGACTTACTGGGAAAGCGGAAACGCACCATGGCAAACTTGGGAGGAAGCGAATGCGAGTGTTAGTAACTTGCCACGCGGGTTAAATCGGGCCGGCTTTGGTGCCAATGTTATCGCAGGCAGGGCATGAAGTAGCTGGGCTCGATACCGATCTTCTCGAGCGCCACTCCTTCAGCTGAGACCGAAGCAGTCCCAGAGATCCATTCGGATTTCCGCGATTCAAATGCACCCGTTCGCCACCCGCCCCCGCTTTGCCATTTCTACGCGGTGATTACGCGTCTGTAGCCCCCGGGTGAAGGGTAAGCACATGCGGGGGCCTAACGACGCGTCAGCGAGCCACAGATCAGATTTATGTCTAAGTGATCAGTTCGCTTGCGCTCCCCGGTGACTCGTCCAATCGCATACGGCCATGATTCCGCCGTTTTCGCGCAGCCGGTCAAACCCCGCTCGCCCAGGAAGTTCGCTAGTTGCGATTTGTCGACATTGGTGCAAACGAGTGTCGGCAGTTTTTCTTGGTATCGCATGTCCAACAATTCCTCGATCTGCATTTTTTCCTCGTCAGTGCCAAACTGGCGGCCAACCTCATCGATCACGAGGAAATGCGGCTGCGTGAATCGCTTAAGTGCGTCCGCTTCACGAAATTTGGAATTGTTCCATGTTGCGCGGATCGCACGGATGATCCCGGAGACCGTCGCGTATCGAACCGGGTGCCAGTAATTTTTCCAATCCACGCCCTCGGAGAACCCCAATAGTAACCACGGTATTTACTAGTATGTGCGAAGCGCGTCTCGGCGCTCCTTCGCCCTCTCTTCTATCCTGAACTTTTCGCGGCACAGTAACTTACTCGATACGGGGCGACGTGTCCGAATTTAACATCTTGTTATTCCCTGATCACTAATTTTTAACAAAGCAGAATTAATGCTGGACTCCGTGTCAATTTGAAGGAGCCCTGATGCAGAAGCTCGTAGCCACTTCGTTAGCCTCGTTGATGTTTGCCGGTACACTCGCCAATCCAACCGTCGCGGCAGCGCAATCCGGCACTACCACACCGATCAAGCACCTCGTCGTCATCTTCCAGGAAAACATCTCGTTCGATCATTACTTCGGCGCCTACCCCAAGGCCCTGAACCCTGGCGGGGAGCCGCGCTTTGTAGCCAAGCCTGGAACGCCGTCTGTGAATGGCTATACCGACGGGCTGCTCTACAACAATCCAAACGCATTGAACACCGCCAATGGAACCGGCGCAACCAGCCCATTCCGACTTGATCGTTCCGAAGCCGCAACCGCGGATCAGGACCACGACTATACCCCGGAACAACAGGCGTTTCACGGCGGCTTGATGGACTTGTTTCCGAAATACACCGGCACACCCGGTCCGCCTCCCAATGGGCAGACGACGAATGGACTGGTGATGGGCTACTACGACGGCAACACCGTCACCGCATACTGGAACTACGCCCAGCGGTTTGCCATGAGTGACAACTCCTTCGGCACCAACTTTGGTCCCTCGACCGACGGCGCCCTCAACCTGATCTCCGGCCAGCTCAACGGGGTGAGTGACCAGGTGAACGCCACCGGGGATGTCATCTCCGACGGCGGCGGCGGATACACCCTGATCAGCGACGCTGATCCGATCGGAGATGTTTGCTCCACCACCACCGGCGCGCAAGTGGCCATGGGCGGAACGAACGTTGGCGACCTGCTTACTGCGGCCGGCGTCAGCTGGGGCTTCTTCGAAGGCGGATTCGACCTGACGGTCAAGAATCCAAATGGAACCACCGGTTGCAGCCGTAGCCACACGTCTACGGTGACGGCAACGGATAAAGCGGATTACATTCCGCACCATCAGCCTTTCCAGTACTACACCAGCACCCAGAACCTGAAGCACACCCGGCCGACTTCGGCCAGCACGGTGGGCACCAACGGCGACCCGGGAAATCATCAGTACGACACGCACGATTTCTTCGACGCAATCAACGCCGGCAACTTTCCCGCGGTCAGCTACCTCAAGGCGCCTGGCTACCAGGACGGCCACGCAGGCTACTCCGATCCGTTGGACGAGCAGACGTTCGTGGTCACTGTCATCAATTTCCTGCAGCAGCAGAAGGACTGGGCAAATACTGCTGTGGTCATCGCCTACGACGACTCTGACGGCTGGTACGACCACCAGATGGGTCCGATCGTGAACCAATCCGCCACCGCCGCCGATGCCCTCACCGGTACCGGTCAGTGCGGAACTGGAGACGGCGCGCTTGCCGGCGTCACCATCCAGCATGCCCAGGGACGCTGCGGCTATGGTCCCCGTCTTCCCTTGTTGGTGATTTCGCCGTACGCCAAGCAGAACTACGTCGATCACGTGGTGACCGACCAGACCTCGATTTTGCGGTTCATTGAGGACAACTGGCTGAGCAGCCAACGGATCGTGGGATCGTTCGACACGCTTGCCGGGCGGCTGAACTCCATGTTCGATTGGAAGAGCCCCGACACCACGCCCTACATCCTTGACACTTCGACCGGGTTAGTCACGAAATAACGATCGCATCTGGGTTTTTGTTTGACAGGGCAAAGGGCTTCGTCCCTTTGCCCTCTTGATTTATGTTGCTTGAGTGAGGCTTTTCATTGATTACCCGCCGCAGGTTCCTGGAGCGAACCGGACTTTTCGCTGCCGGGATATCCGTCAGCAAATTACCGTCTACGCAAACCCCGCTGACTACGCTCGACCCTGACACACTGACTCCTTACGTCGATCCACTGCCTGTTCCCCCGATCGCCCAACCCAGCGGAATGCGCCCCAGCCCGGACGATCCAGCGCTCAAACTTCCCTACTACCGCGTGGCGATGAGGGAGATGGAATGCAAGATCCACCGAGATTTGCCAGCGACACGCATGTGGGGATTTGGCTCCTGCTCTCCGGGACCCACCTTCGAGACCCGTAGCAACCATGGATTGATTGTGGAATGGGTGAACGAACTGCCACAGCGCCACTTTCTTCCTATCGATCACACACTGCACGGCGCAGAAGCGAACCTGCCTGAGGTACGCAGTGTCATTCACCTGCATGGCGGCAAAACCCCGCCTTCCAGCGATGGCTATCCCGAACACTGGTATGTCCCGGGCAAGTCTGCGACCTTCCATTATCCCAACCGCCAGGATGCGGCGACGCTCTTTTACCACGACCACACCATGGGAATTAATCGGCTGAATATCTATGCCGGGCTGCAGGGCATGTATTTCATCCGTGACGAGGCGGAAGATGCACTCCAGCTTCCCCGGGGAAAATACGAGATACCGTTGCTGGTATACGACCGGTTTCTTCTGCCCGACGGCCAGCTTGAATATCCCGTTTCTCCCAAGAAAGATGCGCCGTGGGTTCCTGAGGTGTTTGGCAATGCCATCCTGGTGAATGGCAAGCTGTTCCCGTACCTTGAAGTGGAACCGCGCAAGTATCGTTTCCGGCTGATGAACGGTTCCAATGGCCGTTTCTACCGCTTTTCGTTCGGCAAGCTACTTGCCTTTCAGCAGATCGGCACCGAGCAAGGATTTCTTCCTGCGCCTGCGGCCGGGCAGAGGGTAGTGATGGCGCCAGCGGAACGAGTTGATTTGGTCTTCGATTTTGCCCCGCATGCGGGGGAAAACATTTTGCTGCGCAGCGATGCGTTCGAGATCATGCAGTTCCGGGTCGCGGCCAAGGGGACCGCGGATACCGCTTCTCTGCCGCCAGTGCTGCGGTCGTTTTCCAGGATCCCTGAGAGCCAGGCGGTCAGGACGCGACGGCTTACCCTCGATGAGCGCATGGATCCGGTGCAGCAGTCGATGGGCATGCTGTTGAACAATACGGGGTGGCACATGCCGGTTACGGAGAAGCCGGTGCTCAACACGACGGAAATTTGGGAGCTGGTCAACCTGACGGAGGATGCGCACCCAATTCACCTGCACCTGGTCAGGTTTCAAATCCTCGACCGCCGGCCCTTCGATACCTTTGAGTTCCAGGACAAGGGGACCAGTCCGCTTTACCGGGCCCGCGATTCCGCCGGCCGCGAGCGAGAGCGGCTGGAAAGATACTGTACGCGCCGATCCCGGAGTGATCACGCGCATCATCATCCCATTCGAAGGCTTTACCGGCCGCTACGTGTGGCATTGCCACATCCTGGAGCACGAGGACAACGAGATGATGCGGCCGTATGAGGTAGTCACGAAGTAAGAGGTGCGTAGACACAAAGGTGCGCACGCCTTTACGGCCCCTTCGTGGGCCAATCTCGAAAGGTCAGCTGGTGGTCAAGCGAGCAACAGACTAGATTCGGGATGGTAGCCCTCTGAGGTAGGATGCAAGACAATCGGGGTTTCCCCGGAGCCACTCATCAGACAGATGTGCCGTTCATCAGAAACTCCACCCATTGAATGAATTGATAGCGAAGAATCGATCCATGAAAACAGGAAACGCACCGTACTGGGCATGTCAGATTGGTGGATGGAGCGCATTTAGCGCTCTTGGTCTCACAACCGGGGCGATGGAGAACGGCTGGCGGCCAAGCCTCGTCATCGGCTACTTCTTATTTTTTATCTATAGCGTGGGCTTCACACATCTGCTCCGGCTAATGTCTCTCCGGCTAGGCTGGACGAACCTGGCCCCAGCCAGGGCGTTTGCGCGTTTGTCGGTGGGCGCCATCCTCATCGCCATAATTCAGACTGGGCTAGTTGTTGGGATCTACAGTGCAATCGAAGGAAGCCTCGGTGTCTGGCGCCAACCGTCTTCGATTATCTACATGTTTGTGTGGTTGTCGGTGGTCGGCAATATTTGGGTCATTCTCTACTTTTCCATAACATCGCTTCGCCACACGCGGGAGGTGCGGCGCAATGAAACCCAGATGAAGCTTGCCCTCAGCGAAGCCGAGTTACGCGCCCTCGAGTCGCAACTGAATCCCCATTTTCTCTTCAACTGCCTGAACTCGATCAGAGGCATGGTCAGCGAAGATCCGCCACAAGCCCAGGACATGATCACCCGTCTGGCCAACATTCTCCGTTACAACCTGCAGCGGGATCGGCATCATACCGTGCCCCTGGCGTCCGAAGTGGAAATCGTTTCCGATTACCTGGCCCTTGAGTCGATTCGTTTCGAAAGCAGACTGCGGGTACGGATCGACATTGACGAGGCGGCTCGCGAAGTCCCTGTGCCCCCCATGCTGCTGCAGACGCTCGTCGAAAACGCGATCAAACATGGCGTCGAAGATCTGCCGTCCGGCTCGGAAATCTCCATTCGAGCCTCCCTCGAGAACAGCTCCTTGCGGATTGCGGTGGAGAACGCAGGCGTGTTGACCGAACCGCAGACAAGCTCCCCCCGGATCGGGCTCGTCAATGCGCGGGAACGTCTTCGCATTCTGTACGGTGAGCGCGCAGCATTGCAACTCGCCCCCAGCCCAAACGGACGCGTAGCCGCCACTGTCTTGATCCCCCGAATCTCATGAATGCGCTGATTATCGACGACGAGCGAATGGCCCGGCAGGAACTGAAGCGGCTCCTCTCCGCCCACCCGGAGATCGAAATAGTGGGCGAGGCAAACACCGGGGAACAGGCTCTGCAGTTGATCCCGCGGCTCGCCCCGGATGTCATTTTTCTGGATGTGCAGATGCCGGGGATGACCGGTTTCGAGCTCCTTGAACGTTTGGACGACGTGCCGCAGGTGATCTTTACCACAGCCTACGATGAGTATGCACTGAAGGCTTTTGAAGTGAGCGCGCTCGATTATCTGGTGAAACCCGTCGCGCCAGCGCGGCTTGCCGGCGCTGTCACTAAGCTCCGCCCACGGGTGGACCGGATGCGTCCGGAGCGGGTCTTCGTAAAGGAGGGCGAGCGCTGCTGGTTAGTACGGGTCTCAGATATCTTCCTCCTCGAATCCGAGGGAAATTACACCCGGCTGCACTTCGCCAATGAGCGGCCGCTCGTTTGCCGATCCTTGGCAACTATCGAGGAGCGGCTGGATCCTGCAGTCTTCTTCCGCGCAGGGCGTAGATGCATCCTCAACCTGAAGTGGGTAGAAAGTATGGAAACGGGCGTCGGTGGCAATCTCGTTGTCAGGATGCGCGCCGGAGTCAGCGTTGAGCTGTCGCGGCGCCAATCAGCGAGATTCCGTGAAGCTCTAAGACTTTGAGAGATGCGCGCTGGATTTCGCCGGGCTTAAGTCTCGAGGGCGCCCTCCAGCGTTGCGGCCCACTTGGCTATTTCGTGTTTGCTCGGATTCCCTTTTTCCCCAGCCGCCAATTGGATGGCGAAATTGCCGATGGTAGCGCTCTCGACGTACCCACAATGGACGTCGAGCCCCGTGGCCTGCCGGGTGAGCCGGTTGAGCAGCATGTTGCGGCTGCCCCCACCCACAATGTAGAGCTGGCGCAATTGCTTCCCAGTAACCTCAGTCAGATCGCGAAATACCTCCGCGTAACGAGCAGCCAGACTGTGCAGGATGAGGCTGGTGAAGGCCGGCGCATTCTCCGGACCTTCATCGAGTGGATGGAAACCCGCCCGCCGTCGCTGCTCGTTGATGCGCGCCGGCACATTGCCGGGCAGCATCAGGTCCTCCTGATCCACCTCAAAAAGATGGTCCGGCGGCGGAAGACCGTCGGCCCGCGCGATCAGATCGGGCACGGTGAAACCCTGATTCCAATGCTCGATCGATTGCCGCAGCAGCCACATGCCGTTCACGTTCTTGTGAAAGGACACCTGTCCGCCGACCGCGCCCTGGTTGGTGAAGTCTTTCTCAAAGGCTTGCTCGGTGTTGCATGGCCGATCGAGGAGCGCGCCCACCAGAGACCAGGTACCTGAGCTGATGTAGGCGCAGTCATCCGTGGTTTCGGGAATGCCCGCAATGGCCGAGGCCGTGTCGTGGCAGGCCGGAGCGATCAACCGCGTTCCCCGAAATGCGGGCAGCTCAGCCAATGGTCCCCTTAAGACCCCGACATCGGTTCCCGGCGCCACCAACTCCGGCGCAGCCGCCAGGTCAAGCCCCACCGCAGCGAACACCTCGGGACACCAGTTTCCAGTAGCTACGCTCACCAGGCCGGTGTGCGTGGCCATGGTGTATTCGGCCACCCGCCTTCCGCCCATGAACGAAAGCAGATACTCAGGAAGATTAAGCCAGGGTACGGCGGGAGGAATGCCGGCCATCTGATCCGCATACAGCTGGTAGAGGGTATTGAAACGTAACCGCTGCAGTCCAGTGAGCTCATACAGCCGGCGAAGGCTGATACGCTCATGCACTGCATGCTCAGCGGCTATGTTACGCAGATCGCGATAGCAAAACGGATCGGCCATTGCCAGGCCGTCGCTCTTCAGGCGAACGTAGTCGGTGGCCCATCCGTCGACTGCAATCGAGGCTATGCCTTCCGCGGCGATCGAGGCGCAACGGCGCAGACCTTCCTCGACTCCGCTCCAGATCGCATGCAGATCCCATCGCAGTTGATCACCGTGGGCTACCGGACCGTTGGGGATTCTGTGCACCAGGGTAATGTGCGGAGTGCCTTCGTTCCACCGCAGCAAGGAAACCCGGCAACTTTCCGCCCCAAGATCGACGGCGACCCTCGCCAACGTCATTTCACTCCCCAGATCCCCTCAAGCGGAATGCGAAAATTGTGTAACATGCCAACTTCGCCTAGGAGAATAGCAGATTGAATCAGGATGTGCGGATGGACAAGTGGCTCTGGGCGGCGCGATTCTTCAAGACACGCGCCCTGGCGGCACGGGCTTGTGAGCTGGGAAGGATTACCTCGAACGGACAGCCGGCGAAAAGTGCCCGCCCGGTTCGGGTTGGGGATCTGTTACAAGTGAAGAACGACGGCGGTGAATTCCAGGTGGAGGTGCTGCTTCTGAGCGACGTGCGGGGTCCGGCAGCAGTGGCGCAGACGTTGTACCGGGAGACGGAAGCGAGCCGCGCGTTGCGTCTGCAACTGGCAGAAGCGCGCAAGGCGATGCCGCGCTTTGAAACTCTGCCCGCGGGGAGACCCTCGAAACGCAATCGCCGGGAACTCAATCGGATTCGGGGGCGAGTGTAATGAGTTCTCCCACAGCCTCAGTATTGGGCGAGATCGGCCTCCCGGCGCCTGTCTCTCAACTGGCTTCGCAGCCGTGGGACGCCATCATCGTCGGCGCCGGCCATAATGGCCTCGCCTGCGCGGCCTACCTGGCCAGGGCAGGCAAACGCGTCCTGGTGCTGGAGAGCCGGGCACGTGTGGGGGGCGCCTGTACCATCGAGGAGCCTTTCCCAGGGGTGCGGATGTCGCCGTGCGCTTATCTTGCAGGGTTGCTGCACCCGCTGGTGGTGGATGAGCTGGGACTGGTGGAACGAGGGTTTCATTGGACGCCTGCTACGAATGGCCTCTTTGTGCCTTTTCTTGATGGCAGCAGTGTTCAACTGTGGGATGACGACGACGCGTGCGAGGCTGAGATTCGGCGCTTCGCTCCTGGCGATGTGAATGGCTGGATGGCCATGACGGCAGTGATTCGGCGTCTGCGGGATGCTTTGCGGCCCGCCGGCGATGGTGACCTTTGGATTGGCGACGCTCCCACCCCGGAAGAGCTGGACGCTCGCTTGGGCAAGGATGAGGAGGCTCGCCGGGTGCTGTTCGATTGGTCGATGGCAGAGTTCGTCGAGCATTACCTCGAGGATGAGCGGCTGCAATATGCCTACCTGGGCCAAGGGGTGATCGGTACCAACGCCAGCCCTTTCGACCCTGGCACAGCCTCCATCCGTTATCACCATTCTTCCGGGCGGCTGGGCGGCATTCCCGGAATGTGGGGCTACGTTCAGGGGGGGAATGGGCATGGTCTCGTTCTACTTCTGCGACGCAGCGCGGGAAGCGGGAGCGGTGGTGGCCGCCGGGGTAGCCGTGGCAGAGATCCTGCCTGGAGAGGGCGTTCGGCTGGAAGGCGGCGAACGCATCTCCGCTCCTGTGGTGATCTCGAATGCCGACCCGGTGGTTACGCTTCGGCTGCTGGGCAAATCGGCTGCTTCTGACTTCCGGTCAAAAGTGGAGAGTCTGGCAATCGAAGGCTGCACCGTCAAACTAAATGTTTTGCTAAGCGAGCTGCCGGACTTTGTTTCCCGTCCGGGCCAGTTACAGCCTCACCACTATGGACAGATCAACGCTCCGCTGACCCCGGCAGAATGGAAAGCCGGCTTCGCCGCCAGCCGCAAGGGAGAATTGCCGGAGCAGCTCTGGTGCGAGGTTTACTTCCAGAGCGTGCACGACGCAAGTGTGGTCCCCGCCGGCCAACACACCATGAGCGTGTTTGCGCAGTACGTGCCACACACCTTTGCTGCCGGCTCGTGGGATGACCATCGGGAGAGGGTACGTAAGCTGGCTTTCGATTCCATTGGCCGCTTCTGTTCAAACCTACCCGATGCCGTGCTTGAGGCCCAGGTAATGGGGCCGCCGGATATTGAGGAGAAGGTCGGCCTCACCGGGGGACATATTTTTCAAGGGGAGTGCTTGCCGGGCAACATGTGGAGCCACCGTTTTGCAGCGCGAACCTCGATGCCCGGAGTGTATCTTTGTGGAGCCTGTACCCATCCCGGAGGAAGTGTCATCGCCATGAACGGCCGCAACGCCGCCATGGCCGCGCTTAAAGACCTGAGGTAGAAATGGCGGAAAAGCTTAAACGGACACTCGGTCTGCGTGATGTTTTTCTGTTCTACATTGTCAGCGGCCTGAGCCTGCGCTGGATCGCAACCGCGGCGGCCGCTTCACAGTCCGCCATTACGGTTTGGGTGCTGGCATTTTTCGGCTTCTTTCTACCCCTTGCCGGGCACTGTGCTCGAGCTTTCGTCGCGTTATCCCCACGAAGGCGGCCTCTACATCTGGACCCGGAAGCCTTCTTAATTTTCCGGCTTTATGGCAGCCTGGACTTATTGGATGAGCAACCTGCCTTACTTTGGAGCGGCGCTCTATTTTGCCGCCAGCAGTTTGCTCTTCCTCACTCCTCGCGCCAGCCACCTCGCCGATGCAAATATCTATTTCCTGCTATTCACCACCGGCATGCTGGTGCTATTACCGTGCTCAACGTCATCGGGCTGGGCGTCGGTAAGTGGCTCTATAATCTTGGGCCCATCGGCATGGCTCTGCCGTAATCATTATTATCTCGCTCGGCGCATTGTCATTCTTTCGCTTCGGGTGAGCCACCCATTTCAGCTGGGCGGGCGCCGTTCCCCGGGTTCAGGTGCGCGACCTCATCTTTGGTCGACAATTTTTTTTGCGTTTACCGGCTGCGAATGCGCTTCATTTATGGGCGATGAGATCAAAGACGCGCGCCGTGTGGTGCCGCGGGCCTTGCTGTTGGCTGGTGTAGTGATCACCATCGGTTACCTTGCCGGTACGGTCTCCATGCTGGTCGCATTGCCCTCGAACAGCATCAGCGGTCTGGGCGGGTTTATGACCGCGATTGATTTCCTTTGCCGCCGGCTGGGTATCGCGGCCTTGATTGCGCCCGTGGCGGTACTGGTCGGCATCAGCAATGTTGGCGCGGCCGCCGCGTATCTCTCATCGACTGCGCGGTTGCCTTTGTGGTGGGCATCAATCATTATCTGCCGGCAGTTTTTGCTCGCATCCACGCGCGTTGGAAAACTCCCTATGTAGCGATTGTTCGTATGGCCTTGCCGGGATTCTGTTTGGAGTGCTGAGCCAGGCAGGGACCAGCGTCAAGGCGACCTACGAGCTGCTGGTGACTATGAGCCTGATCGCCTACTTCATTCCTTATCTGTTTGTGTTTGCTGCCATGATCCGGCTGCAATCGGTTCCGTATGCTCCCGGGTCGCTCCGCTTGCCTGGCGGCAAGCGCGTGGCCATCCCGCTGGCCTGCGTGGGATTTTTTTCTACCACCGCGGCCATCGTCCTTTCGATGTTTCCTGCGGAGGACGAGCGCAATCCAGGAACGGCCCTGTTCAAGATCATCGCCATGACCCTGGTGTTGCTGCTTTCCGGCATGGCAGCGTATCTGCGTGGGAAAGATCGATAAGCCGCGCCGGGGCTGCCAGTCTGGCGGCGGGAGAGATCGCGCTATGAGTGATTTTCTTTCCGATTTGTTGGCGCTCTATGACGAGGAAGC